>NZ_JACJGM010000026.1 GCF_015024225.1 Nocardioides lijunqiniae | reverse complement strand
CGTCGCCGCGTCCTGCCTCCGGCGCGCCCTGGTCGAGCGGCCCGGCGACCTGTCGCTGCGGGAGCGGCTCGGCGCCATCCTGCTGCGGGCCGGCCGGGCAGAGGAGGCACGGCCGCACCTGCGCGCCGCCGCGGCGGGCGAGGCGACCGACGTACGACGGCGCGCGGAGCTGCTGGCCACCGCCAGCCAGGCCACCCTGGCGCTGGAGGGACCGGCCGCCGCCGTCGCCGAGCTGGTGGAGCTGCTCGCCGACTGGCCGGCCCTGGAGCAGGAGCCGGCCCGGCTGGTGCTGGAGGCGCGGCTGGGGGTCACCCGGTCGTTCGTCGCCGACCAGCGCCGCGCGTCGGCCCAGCACCTGCGCGACTTCGCGCACCTCGCCGGCGCCGGGCCCGAGGAGCGCACCCTGCTCGCGCTGTGCGCCCAGGCCGGTCGCTACCAGAACGAGCACCGCACGGTCGTCGGAGACCTGGCTCGCCGGGCCCTGGCGTCCGGCGCGCTGTTCGACGACGCCGCGCGCGGGGACGGGCTGGTGGGCTGGGTCCTGGCCATGATGTCGCTCATCACCGCGGACGACGTCGAGACCGCGGCCGGCGAGGTCGAGCGGGCCCGGCTGCGGGTCCAGCGCGGTGGCTCCCCCGTCGACTTCGCGATGGTCACCAACTGCTCCATGGTGGCGGCCTGGCGCTCGGGCGACGTGGCCGCCACCGAGGCCGACGCGGAGGCGGTGCTCGCCGCCATCGAGCACGAGCCCCCCAGCCCGGAGGTCGTCTCGCTGCGCGCGACCGCGGCCCAGCTGGGCGCCTACACCGCCCTGGAGCGCCAGGACCTGCCCCTCGTCGAGCGCTGGATCGACGACTTCGACGCGACCCGGCCCGCCATCAGGGTGATCCCGATGATCTGGCTGCACGAGGTCCGCAGCCGGGCCCGGCTGGCAGCCGGCGACCCCCACGGGGCGCTGCGCCACCTCGAGACCCTCCAGCGCGAGGCGCGCGACGCCAACGTCGACCCGGTCATCCTGGCCTGGCGGCTGCCTGCGGCGATCGCCCACTCCCGACTCGGCGACGTCGACCGCGCGCACGCCGTGCTCGCCGAGCAGCTCGCCATCGCGCGGCAGTCGGGCTCGCCCACCGACATCGGCGCCGCGATCCGCGTGGCGGCGCGCTTCCAGACCGACCCGTCCGTGCGGCTGGAGCGGCTCACGGAGGCGGTGGCGCTGCTCGAGCCCGCGGTCGACCGCCTCGAGCTGACGAAGTCGCTGGTCGACCTGGCCGAGGCCCACCGCGCCCTGGGCCGTCGTACGGAGTCGCGCGAGCTGCTGACCCGGGCCGCCGACCTGGCGCTCGCCTGCGGCGCTCCCGCGCTCCAGCGACGGCTGGCCGACGCTCTGCGCGCGCTGGGCGACCGACCGCGCCGCCTGCTCGCCCCCGGCCCGGACTCGCTGACCGCGAGCGAGCAGCGGGTCGCACGCCTGGCCGTCGCCGGTCGCAGCAACCGCGACATCGCCCAGGAGCTGTTCGTCTCGCCCAAGACGGTCGAGAACCACCTCGGTCGCGTCTACACCAAGCTCGGCATCGCCAACCGACGAGAGCTCGCCGGCGCGCTCGTCTGAGGTCCGACCGCGCCGGTAAGGGCACCCTTACAGGGGCTATGTCACACTCCCCGCGGTCCTACACGGCGGGGTCCGGCCGTAAAGTGCATTCTTGTGGCAACCACGACTCGACCGGCTCTCGTCAAGGGGTCGCGCGCATCGCGCTCGACGATCGCGCTGAAGATGTTGATGGCCGTCAGCGGCCTGATCTTCATCGGCTTCGTGCTGACGCACATGTACGGCAACCTCAAGGCGTTCGGCGGGCACGACTCGTTCAACGAGTACGCCCACCACATCCGCGAGTTCGGGGAGCCGATCCTCCCGCACGAGGGGGCCCTGTGGATCATCCGCGTGGCGCTCATCGTCTCGCTGGTGGTGCACGTCGCGTGCGCCGTCGCGCTGTGGCGCCGTGCCGCGAAGGCCCGCTCGGTGAAGTACGTCGTCAAGAAGAGCAAGGCGTCCTCGCTCTCCTCGCGCACCATGCGCTGGGGCGGCATCACGCTGCTCGTCTTCATCGTCTGGCACCTGCTGAACTTCACGATCGGCAAGGTCAACGTCCAGGGCGGCGCGACCGACGACCCCTACAACCTGATGGTCGACAGCTTCGACGTCTGGTGGCTGACGCTGCTTTACCTCGTGGCCATGGTCGCGCTCGGCATGCACCTGCACCACGGTGTCTTCAGCGCCGCGCAGACCCTCGGACTCACCAACAACGACAAGGCCCGGCGCAACGCCAAGGCCGCCGGCGCGCTGCTCGCGGTCGTGATCGCCGGAGGCTTCTCCCTCGTCCCGATCTTCGTCCTCGCCGGCGTCATCACCAAGTAAGGAAGGTGCAGCGACGTGACTGACATGCCCGACACCACCAACACCTTCGACTCCTCGCACACCGGCCGCCTCGAGGACGAGTACGACGACGCCGCCGGCTACTACGTCGACGGCGACCCGATCGCCGACACCAAGGCGCCCGGCGGTCCCCTCGAGGAGCGCTGGGACACCCGCCAGTTCGAGGCCCGCATCGCCAACCCGGCCAACCGCCGCCGGCTGTCGGTCATCGTCGTCGGCACCGGTCTGGCCGGTGCCTCCGCCGCCGCCACGCTCGGCGAGGCCGGCTACGTCGTGAAGTCCTTCTGCTACCAGGACTCCCCCCGTCGCGCGCACTCGATCGCCGCCCAGGGCGGCATCAACGCCGCGAAGAACTACAAGGGCGACGGCGACTCCGTCTTCCGCCTCTTCTACGACACGATCAAGGGCGGCGACTACCGCGCCCGCGAGTCGAACGTCTACCGACTGGCGCAGGTCAGCCGCAACATCATCGACCAGTGCGTCGCGCAGGGCGTCCCGTTCGCCCGCGAGTACGGCGGCCTGCTCGACAACCGCTCCTTCGGCGGCGTGCAGGTCTCGCGGACGTTCTACGCCCGCGGCCAGACGGGCCAGCAGCTGCTGATCGGCGCCTACCAGGCCCTCGAGCGCCAGGTCGCCGCCGGCACGGTCAAGTGCTACACCCGCCACGAGATGGTCGAGCTGATCGTCGTCGACGGCCGGGCCCGCGGGATCATCGTCCGCGACCTGGTGACCGGCGAGATCGAGACCTACTTCGCCGACGTCGTCGTGCTCGCCAACGGCGGCTACGGCAACGTCTTCTTCCTCTCCACCAACGCCATGGGCTCCAACGTCACGGCGAGCTGGCGCGCGCACCGCAAGGGCGCCTACATGGCCAACCCCTGCTACACGCAGATCCACCCGACGTGCATCCCGGTCTCGGGCTCCCACCAGTCCAAGCTGACGCTGATGAGCGAGTCGCTGCGCAACGACGGCCGGATCTGGGTCCCCAAGAACAAGGCCGACTGCGACAAGGACCCGCGCGACATCCCCGAGGAGGACCGCGACTACTACCTGGAGCGGATCTACCCGGCGTTCGGAAACCTGGTCCCCCGCGACATCGCGAGCCGCCAGGCCAAGAACATGTGCGACGAGGGCCGCGGCGTCGGTCCCGAGGTCGAGGGCGTGCGCCGCGGCGTCTACCTCGACTTCGAGGAGGCCATCGGCCGCCTCGGGCGCGACGCGATCGAGAACAAGTACGGCAACCTCTTCGACATGTACGCCCGGATCACCGGTGAGGACCCCTACTCGGTCCCCATGCGGATCTACCCGGCCGTGCACTACGTCATGGGCGGCCTCTGGGTCGACTACGACCTGCAGTCGACCATCCCCGGCCTGTTCGTCACCGGTGAGGCCAACTTCTCCGACCACGGGGCCAACCGCCTCGGCGCCTCGGCGCTGATGCAGGGCCTGGCCGACGGCTACTTCGTCCTGCCCAACACGATCCGCGACTACCTCGCGGAGGGGCCGTTCGAGAAGGTGGCCGAGGACGACCCGGCCGTGGTCGAGGCGCAGGAGTCGGTGCGCTCGCGCATCCACCAGCTGATGAACACCAACGGCACCCGCAGCGTCGACTCCTACCACCGCGAGCTCGGCAACATCATGTGGGAGTACTGCGGCATGGAGCGCAGCGCCGACGGCCTCCGCAAGGCCATCGACCTGATCCGCACGCTGAAGGAGGACTTCTGGCGCAACGTCAAGGTCCTGGGCGCCGCGGAGACCATGAACCAGTCCCTCGAGCGGGCCGGCCGCGTGGCCGACTTCTTCGAGCTCGGCGAGCTGATGTGCGTCGACGCCCTCAACCGCCGCGAGTCCTGCGGTGGTCACTTCCGGGCCGAGTCGCAGACCGAGGACGGCGAGGCCCTGCGCCACGACGACACCTACGCCTACGTCGCCGCGTGGGAGTGGGCCGGTGCGGACGAGAAGCCGGTCCTGCACAAGGAGAACCTGACCTATGAGTTCGTCGAGATGAAGCAGCGGAGCTACAAGTGAAGTTCACCCTCAACATCTGGCGCCAGCCCGACGCGGTCACCGCCGGCAAGATCCACACCTACGAGCTCGACGAGGTCTCGGAGGACATGTCCTTCCTGGAGATGCTCGACGTCCTCAACGAGGACCTCAACGCGAAGGGCGAGGAGCCGGTCGCGTTCGACTCCGACTGTCGCGAGGGCATCTGCGGCTCCTGCGGGCTGATGATCAACGGCGAGGCGCACGGGCCGGAGGTCACCACGACCTGCCAGCTCCACATGCGTTCCTTCAAGGACGGCGACTCGATCACCATCGAGCCGTGGCGCGCCGACGCGTTCCCGGTCATCAAGGACCTCGTCGTCGACCGCGGCGCGTTCGACCGGATCATCCAGCAGGGCGGCTACATCTCGGTCAACACCGGCGCCGCTCCCGACGCCCACGCCACCCCGGTCCCCAAGGACAAGGCCGACCGCGCCTTCGACGTGGCGACCTGCATCAGCTGCGGCGCCTGCGTCGCGGCCTGCCCCAACGGCTCCGCCTCGCTGTTCGTCGGCGCCAAGATCACCCACCTCGGCGAGCTGCCCCAGGGCCAGGCCGAGCGCGACACCCGTGTCGTCAACATGGTCGCCCAGCACGACCACGAGGGCTTCGGCGGATGCACCAACATCGGCGAGTGCACCGCCGCCTGCCCCAAGGAGATCCCCCTCGACGTGATCTCCCGCCTCAACTGGGACCTCCACGCCGCCCTGCGCCACGGCAAGTAGCACCCACCGATCGGAGGCCGGCGCCCACCGCCGGCCTCCGACGGAGCACGCAGCACTCCCCTGGTGGTTGAGGTGCGAGCGCCAGCGAGCCTCGAACCCACGATCCGGTGGTCGAGCAGCGAGGAGCGCCAGCGACGAGCGCCCGTCGAGACCCCGTGAGCCAAGCGCCCAGCGGCGACCCACGGTGGTTGAGGTGCAAGCGCAGCGAGCCTCGAACCCACACCACCGGTGGTCGAGCAGCGAGGAGCGCCAGCGACGAGCGCCCGTCGAGACCCAGTAAGCCGAACGCCAAGCGGCGACCCACGGTGGTTGAGGTGCGAGCGCCAGCGAGCCTCGAAACCACACCACCGGTGGTCGAGCAGCGAGGAGCGCCAGCGACGAACGCCCGTCGAGACCCCGTGAGCCAAGCGCCCAGCGGCGACCCACGGTGGTTGAGGTGCGAGCGCAGCGAGCCTCGAAACCACACCACCGGTGGTCGAGCAGCGAGGAGCGCCAGCGACGAGCGCCCGTCGAGACCCCGTGAGCCGAACGCCGAGCTGACCCCACGGTGGTTGAGGTGCGAGCGCCAGCGAGCCTCGAAACCACACCGCCGATGCAGGGCTGGTGTCGGCCCGCGCGCTAGCAGCCCGGGTCTCGGCGTCAAGGATCGCCTTCGGCGCCCGCTTCGCGGCGGCTTCGCCGTCCTTGACTCCGAGCCTCTCCCGGGCTGCTCTGGCGGCGCACGGGCGGCAGCGGCTTCGCCGCGCCGCCCGCAAACAGCGCGGGCCCTGCCTATCGGTCACCAGCGTCGGCAGTTCGAGCTCGGGCCGTGCCTCTCCACGCTCAGCCGCAGCCAGCGCCGTGACCAACTGCCGACGCTGAGTGTCGGTTGCCGCACCACCAGTCACACCAGCCCCATGAGCAAGGGTGCCGCGCTTTGCGCGGGCGGCGCGGGCGAAGCCCGTGTCGCCCCGTGCGCCGTCAAGCCGGTCGAGAGAGGCTCCGGGTCAAGGACGCCCGAAGGGCGCCGCGAAGCGGGCGAAGCTCCTTGACGCGGAGACGCGACCGGCTACGCGCGCGGCACCCCAGTCCGGCCCCGACGAAGCAGCCAGAGGTGCAGGGGTCTCGACGGGCGCTCGTCGCTGGCGCTCCTCGCTGCTCGACCACCGGTGCGCTGGGGGCGTGGTTTCGAGGCTCGCTGCGCTCGCACCTCAACCACCGGAGGGCTGCTACTTCCTGGTGACCCTGAGGGCCTTCCAGCCGAGGCTGCCGAGCAGCGCGGCGATGGCGACGTTGACGACGATCAGGATCGTGTGGGCGACCCAGTAGCCGGTGGCGCGGTCCTCGCCGGAGTCGTAGGCCGACCACAGGTTGCGGGCGAACTGGCCGAACGTCACGACGTTCCAGACGGCGATGGCCAGCAGCAGGACGGCGTGCTTGCGCTCGAACCTCATCGACGCTCCTTCTTCCCCGGTGACTTCCTCAGTACGGCGGTCAGGGCCAGCATGGTGCCGGCGCCGGCCGCGAACGGCCCCTTCCACGCGCCGGCTCCCGGCGCTCGCTCGCCGGGCACGGCGGTGGCGGGCAGGTCGGTGAGGGACGGCACCTGCGGGCCCTGGACGACCGCCGGCTCCTCGACCCGGGCCGCGCGGGCCTCCGGCGAGGTGTGGGCCCATGCGGCGGCGTACAGGACGACGCGCGAGAAGTAGTTGATCCAGACCACGAGGATCAGCGCGATCCCGAAGGCCTGGAAGGCCGGCTGTCCCTGCGTCGCCTTGAGCAGCGTGCTGGACAGGAGCTTCAGGATCTCGAACCCGATCGCACCGAGCAGCGCACCGGAGGCCAGCGAGCGCTTCGGGGTGTGCGGGTCGGCGAGCAGCCGGAAGAGGGCGAGGAAGAGCACGGTGCTGGCCAGGAGGCCGACGAGCACCCCGAGCACCCACAGCAGCGGCTTGAGCGCGACGCCGAGTCCCAGCCACTCCAGGATCTGCTCGGACCCTCCGGCCACGATGCCGGAGATGGCGACGCTGAGGATCAGGGTGACCCCGACCGCCCCCAGCGTCAGCAGGTCACGCAGCTTGCCGACGACGAAGTTGGGCTGCTCGAAGCTCGGCATCTCGAACGTGACCAGGAGGGCGTCCCTCAGGCTCGAGAGCCAGCCGAGGCCGGCGTAGGCGACACCCAGGAGCCCGAAGCCCACGGCCGCGCCGGCGGCGCTCTCGATGTCGCTCAGCGCGATCTGGCCGTCCCTGTTGCCGATCATCCCCGGGAAGACCGACTGGACCGCCTCGACGGTGGTGTCGCGCGCGTCCGGGTAGACCTTCGCCACCCAGCCGACGACGGCGAAGGACAGCGCCAGGATCGGGAAGAACGACAGGAAGCCGAAGTAGGTGACCGCACCGGCCTGCTGGCCGGCCTTCACCGCGCCGTAGTGCTCCTGCATCCGGACCAGGTGGTCGACGACGGGTCGCCGCTCGCGCAGCCAGGTCACGCGCTGCGAGAGACGTTCCTTGAGCGAGGCCATGGGCCATTCCCTGCCGAGAGTCGAGTGGTGGGGTCGGTCAGTCCGCGGGGCGCAGGGCGAACTGGCGCGTGGGGCGCCACCCGTGCTCAGCGTCGTGCACGTACAGGTGGAAGTCCCCCACGTCGAACTCGCACTCGAAGTCGGCGAGGTCGGCGAACGCCTGGTCGAGCTGGGCGTCGGGGAGGTGGTGCGCGATGGTCACGTGCGGGTGGAACGGGAAGGTCAGCTCGACCTCGAGCGGGCCCTTGCGCACGGCGTCGGCCAGCACCTCGCACGAGGAGATGCCGCGCACGAGGGTCACGAACACCACCGGCGAGACCGGGCGGAACGTGCCGGTGCCGCGCAGGTGGACGGTGAACGCCGACACCTTCTCGGCCGCCTCCGCGAGGTGCACCTCGACGGCCTCGAGGGTGCCGTCCTCGATGACGGTGGGCGGCACCAGCGTGATGTGCGTGGGGATCATCAGGGCCGTGGCGTCGCCGACCGAGGTCCGGTAGTCCTGCAGCTCGGTGGCCCAGGGCTCCGGGATGGCTACGGCCACTCCGATTGTCGGCATCGTGTCGACTCTACTGGTGTGAGCGGGGCCACTAGCGGGTGGCCGCGACGAACCCGATGCGCTGGTAGACGTCGCGCAGCGTGGCCTCGGCGACCTCGTTGGCCTGCTCCGCCCCCTGCTTGAGTACGGCGGTCAGGTGCGCCTGGTCGTCGAGCAGCTCGAGCGTCCGCTCGCGGAACGGCCGCACGAACTCCACCGCCGCCTCCGCCAGGTCGCTCTTCAGGTCGCCGTAGCCCTTGCCGCCGTACTGCTCCTCGAGCTCGCCCACGCTCTCGCCGGTGAGCGCCGAGAAGATCGTGAGCAGGTTGCTGATGCCGGGCTTCTCCTCGGGGTCGAAGCGGATCGTCGACTCCGAGTCGGTCACGGCGGAGCGGATCTTCTTGGCGCTGACCCGCGGCTCGTCGAGCATCTCGATGATGCCCGCGGGCGAGGAGGCCGACTTGGACATCTTGGCGGTCGGGTTCTGCAGGTCGCCGATCTTGGCGGTGGCCTTGAGGATGTAGGGCTCGGGCAGCCGGAACGTCTTCTTGTAGCGGTGGTTGAAGCGCTGCGCGAGGTCGCGCGTGAGCTCGAGGTGCTGGCGCTGGTCCTCGCCCACCGGCACGTAGTGCGGCCGGTAGAGAAGGATGTCGGCGGCCTGCAGGATCGGGTAGGTGAACAGGCCGACGCTGGCCGCGCCCTCGCCGCCCTTGGCCGCCTTGTCCTTGAACTGCGTCATCCGCCGGGCCTCGCCCACGCTGGTCAGGCAGTTGAGGACCCACGCCAGCTGGGCGTGCGCCGGGACCTGGCTCTGCACGAAGATCGCGGACCGCTGGTGGTCGATGCCCATGGCGAGCAGCTGCGCGGCCGCGCGCAGCGTGCGCTCGCGCAGGACCTTGGGGTCCTGCTCGAGGGTGATCGCGTGCTGGTCGGCGATGAAGAAGAACGGCTGGTGGTCGCGCTGAAGGTCCACCCACTGCCGCAGGGCGCCGAGGTAGTTGCCGAAGTGGAACGAGTCGGCGGTCGGCTGGATCCCCGAGAGCACCCGGGGGCGCGCGCCGCCCAAGGGGGCCGCGGGGGCGTCGACCTGCGGCTGGATCGTGGTCATGGCGGCATTCTTCCCGATCCGCCGGGACCCGGTCGGGCCAGGTCCGTCGATATCGGTTTGCCCCGCCTCGCCGGGCGTTGGCAGGGTGCACGCATGCCGACCCTCCCCGTGACCCTGACCGACGGGGTGGTGACCATCCGCCCCCACCGCCACGAGGACGCGCCCGGGGTGCTCGAGCAGTGCCAGGACCCCGAGTCGCAGCGCTGGACGTCGGTGCCGGTGCCCTACTCGCTGGCCCAGGCGCAGGAGTTCGTGAACGAGACGGTGGCCGTGGGCTGGCTCTCCGACACCGAGTGGGCGTTCGCCATCGAGGCCGAGGGACGCTTCGCCGGCACGATCTCGCTGCGCAACGAGGGCTCCGGCCGCGCCGAGATCGCCTACGGCGCGCACCCGTGGGTCCGGGGCACCGGCCACGTCCACCGCGCCCTGCGCCTGCTGCTCGACTGGGGCTTCGACGAGCAGGGGCTCGGGACCGTCATCTGGTGGGCCCACCGCGGCAACTGGGCGTCCCGCAAGGCGGCGTGGCGGCTCGGCTTCGACGTGGACGGCACCGTGCGCCGCTGGCTGACCCAGCGCGGCGAGATCCACGACGCCTGGGTCGGCACGCTGCTGCGCGAGGACCCGCGCGGGCCGCGCAGCACCTGGCTGGAGTGCCCCGTGCTCGAGGAGGACGGGCTGCGCCTGCGGCCGATCGTCGCGTCGGACGCGCCGCGCATCCAGGAGGCCTGCTCGGAGGAGCGCACGCAGCACTGGCTCGGGCAGCTGCCGAGCCCCTACACGCTCGACGACGCGCACGCCTACGTCGAGTCGCGCACCCAGCAGCTCGCCGAGGGCAGCGGCGTGACCTGGGCGGTCACCTCACTCGAGGACGACGCGATCCTGGGCACGATCGGGTGGTTCCGCTGGGTCCCCGAGGTGGAGTGCGAGATCGGCTACTGGACCCACCCCGACGCCCGCGGCCGCGGCCTGATGACGCGCGCCATGGGCGTCGTGACCCGGCACGTCGTCCAGGAGCTCGGCGTGGCCCGCGTGACGGCGTACGCCGCGGTGGGCAACACCGCCTCACGCCGGGTGATCGAGGCCAACGGCTTCCAGCAGTACGGCGTGGAGCGGCTGGGCATCCTGCTGCGCGACGGGCGCGCCGACATGGCGCTCTACGACGTGCTGGCCGCGGAGGTGCCGCGCGCGTCGCTGCGATGAGCCGCCGCCGACCACAGCAGCACCGCGATGCCGAGCAGCGACAGCCCGAACCCGGCCAGCGCCGGTGAGCGGTAGCCGTAGCCGGCCGCGATGGTGACGCCGCCGATCCAGGCGCCGAGGGCGTTGGCGACGTTGAGCGCGGCGTGATTCATGGAGGCGCCGAGCGTGGCGGCGTCGCCCGAGACGTCCATCAGCCGCAGCTGGAGGTTGACCACCAGCACGGAGCCGAGGGCGGTCACGGCGAAGACCACCGGCAGCAGCCACCAGCCGTAGGGCGCGACGAGCCAGAAGACGACCATGACGACGGCCGAGCCGATGCCCGACCAGATCAAGGAGCCGAACACCGACCAGGCGGCGAGCTCGCCGGCCAGCCAGGTGCCGGCGACCATGCCCAGGCCGAAGGCCAGCACGAAGACCGGCACGGTGCCCTCGCCCAGGTCGCCGACGTCGGTGACGATCGGCGCGATGTAGGAGTAGGTGGCGAACAGCCCGCCGAAGCCGATCGCGCCGGCCAGCAGCGTCAGCCACGCCTGCTTGTTGCGCATGAACGACGCGAGCTCCTCGCCGCCGGTCGCCTGGGCGTCACCGGGCACCGACGGGACGAAGGCCCAGATCATCAGCACGGTCACGGCCGCGATGACCGCGACGGCGGCGTACGCCGAGCGCCAGCCGGCCTGCTGGCCCAGCCAGGTGGCGGCGGGGACGCCCAGCACGTTCGCGAACGACAGCCCGAGCATCACCGCGGCGACCCATCGACCGGTCTTGCCCGGAGGCGCCAGGCTGGCGGCCACGAGCGAGGCGACGCCGAAGTAGGCCCCGTGCGGCATCCCGTCGAGGAACCGCGCCGCAAGGACCAGGTGGTAGCTGGAGGCCACCGCGGTGAGGACGTTGAAGAGCCCGTAGGCCGCCATCAGGCCCACCAGGAGCGCGCGTCGTGGCAACCGTGCGCCGAACACCGCCAGCACCGGCACTCCGGCGACGACACCGAGCGCGTAGGCCGAGATCAGGTGGCCGCCGGTCGGGATCGAGATGTCGACGCCGTCGGCGATCTGGGGCAGCAGCCCCATGGTCACGAACTCGGTGGTGCCGATCGTGAACCCGCCCATGGCGAGGGCGAGCAGCGCGAGAACCGCGTGGGTCGCCCGGGGCGGGGCGGAGGGCGCTCCGCCGAGGGTGGAAGTCATCGTCACTCATTGTCCAACCAGCCCCCGGCGGCCACCTATTCCGCAGGTCTGCACCGACTGCTCACGTGGCGGTCGTCACGGACGCCCCTCAGCAGAGCTCGGTGAAGTCCTCGATCGCGGTGTCGAGGTCGGCCTGCGCGTCCTCGACCGCCTGGTCGTCCACGGGCGAGCCCTCCCGGGCCGCATCGGCCTGGGTGACGAGCCGGTCGAGCGCCTTGCGGGCCTCGGTGACCTTGCCACCGGTCTCGCCGTCGACCTGGCCCTCGAGCGTCTTCAGGCCGTCGCGCAGGGCCGTGAGCTCCCGCTTGGCCGCTGCCGGATCGGCGCCCAGGTCGGACACCGCCTGCTTGGCCTGCGTGCCGGCCTCGTCCATGGTCTTGTTGGCCACGGAGCAGGCGGCGTCGCTCGCGGCGCCCTTCGCGGCGTCCTCGACGTCGGAGCAGCCGACCAGGGTGAGGGCGAGCAGGGCGGTGGCGGCGATCGTCGTGGACCTCATCGCCCCATGATGACGGGGCCTCACCCGGCGACGGCGGAGGCGAGGTTGCCGAGCGAGTCCTCCAGCTGCGACTGCGACACCAGGGGGAACTTGACCTTCTGCAGCAGGGCCTGGTCCGTGACGTTGCTCCAGTCGTAGGTGAGGCGTACGTCGGTGCTGTCGCCGCCCTGCGCCTCCAGCTCCCACAGCCACTCCCAGCCCGGGGGCTCCTGGCCGGCCGGCGCGGTCCGCCAGCCGATCATCTTGTTGGGGTCGTAGGCGCTGACCACGTTGTCGGTCTGGTACTCCCCGCCCATGTGGTCGCCGTTCATGTTCATGCGGAACTTCTGGCCGTTGGCGGTGATCCGGTCGCTGCGCTCGTCGCTGAGGACGAAGCCGCTGCCGTCGAGCTCGGCGTGCCGGGCGGGGTTGGACAGCACGTCGAACACGGCGCTGGTCGAGGCGTCGATCGTGCGCTGGACGGTGATCTTCGTGTCGGTGGTCATGCCTCCACTGTGGTCACGCTTCGGCCCGAAAACCAAGCCGACCCCCGAAAATGCGCCGACCCGCCCGCGAAAGTCGCGGGCGGGTCGGCGTCGATCTGGTCGATCTGGTCGATCTGCGGGTCAGAGAGCGGCCAGCGCCTCGTTCAGCGTGGTCGAGGGGCGCATGACCTGCTCGGCCTTGGCGTCGTCGGGGCGGAAGTAGCCGCCGATGTCGGCCGGGCCGCCCTGCACGCCGTTGAGCTCGGAGACGATCTTCTCCTCGTCGGCGGCCAGGGACTCGGCGAACGGCTTGAACACCGCGGCCAGGGCCGGGTCCTCGGTCTGCGCCGCGATCTCCTGCGCCCAGTAGAGGGCGAGGTAGAAGTGCGAGCCGCGGTTGTCGATGCCGCCGATCTTGCGGGTCGGGGACTTGTCCTCGTTGAGGAAGGTCTCCGTCGCCTTGTCCAGCGTGGCGGCCAGGACCTTGGCGCCCTTGTTGTCGGCGTAGTCCGACAGGTGGTCCAGGCTCGCGGCGAGCGCGAAGAACTCGCCCAGGCTGTCCCAGCGCAGGTAGTTCTCCTTCACCAGCTGCTGGACGTGCTTGGGCGCGGACCCGCCGGCGCCGGTCTCGAAGAGCCCGCCGCCGTTCATCAGCGGCACGACCGAGAGCATCTTGGCCGACGTGCCGAGCTCGAGGATCGGGAACAGGTCGGTGTTGTAGTCGCGCAGCACGTTGCCGGTCACCGAGATGGTGTCCTCGCCGCGGCGGATGCGCTCCAGCGAGTACGCCGTCGCGTCGGCGGGCTTCATGATCTCGATCGTCAGGCCCTCGGTGTCGTGCTCGGGCAGGTACTCCTTCACCTTGGCGATGAGGTTCGCGTCGTGGGCGCGGGCCTCGTCGAGCCAGAAGACCGCGGGCGAGCCGGTGGCGCGGGCGCGGGTGACGGCCAGCTTGACCCAGTCGCGGATCGGGGCGTCCTTGGTCTGGCAGGCGCGCCAGATGTCGCCGGGCTCGACGGTGTGCTCGATGAGCGTGGTGCCCGAGCCGTCGACGACGCGGATGGTGCCCGCGGCGGGCGCCTCGAAGGTCTTGTCGTGGGAGCCGTACTCCTCGGCCGCCTTGGCCATCAGACCGACGTTGGGCACCGAGCCCATCGTGGAGGGGTCGAAGGCGCCGTGGGCGCGGCAGTCGTCGAGCACGACCTGGTAGACGCCGGCGTAGGAGGAGTCGGGGATCACCGCGAGGGTGTCGGCCTCGTTGCCGTCGGGGCCCCACATGTGGCCCGAGCTGCGGATCATGGCCGGCATCGAGGCGTCGATGATGACGTCGGAGGGCACGTGCAGGTTGGTGATGCCCTTGTCGGAGTCGACCATCGCCATGGTCGGGCCGTCGGCCAGCCCCTGCTCGACGGCGGCCTTGATGGCGTCGCCCTCGGGCAGCGAGGCGGTGGCGTTGAGCAGCGCGCCCAGCCCGTCGTTGGGCGAGATGCCCGCGGCGGCGAGCTGCTCGCCGTACTGCTCGAAGAGCGTGGGGAAGAACGCCTGGACGGCGTGGCCGAAGATGATCGGGTCGGAGACCTTCATCATCGTGGCCTTGAGGTGCACCGAGAACAGCACGTCGTCGGCCTTGGCCCGGGCGATCTGCTCGGTGAGGAAGCGGCGCAGGGCGGCGACGTTCATGAACGTGCCGTCGACGACCTCGCCCGCCAGCACCGGGACGGACTCCTTGAGCACCGTGACGGTCCCGTCGGCGGCCTCGTGCTCGATGCGCAGGGTGTCGTCCTGGGCGATCACGACGCTCTTCTCGTTGGAGAAGAAGTCGTCCTTGCCCATCGTGGCGACGTTGGTCTTCGAGTCGGCGGTCCAGGCACCCATGCGGTGCGGGTGGGCCTTGGCGTAGTTCTTCACCGACAGGGGGGCGCGGCGGTCGGAGTTGCCCTCGCGCAGCACCGGGTTGACCGCGGAGCCCTTGACCTTGTCGTAGGCGGCACGGGCGGCCTTGTCCTCGTCGGTGTCGGCGCTCTCGGGGAAGTCCGGGATGTCGAAGCCCTGCTCCTGCAGCTCCTTGATCGCGGCCTTGAGCTGCGGGACGGAGGCGGAGATGTTGGGCAGCTTGATGATGTTGGCCTCGGGCTTCGTGGCCAGCTCGCCCAGCTCGGCGAGCGCGTCGTCGACGCGCTGCTCCTCGGTCAGGCGGTCGGGGAACTGCGCGAGGATCCGGCCGGCGAGGGAGATGTCGCGCGTCTCGACCTCCACACCGGCCTTCGCGGCGTAGGCCGCGATGATCGGCAGGAAGGAGTACGTCGCCAGCAGCGGCGCCTCGTCGGTGTGGGTGTAGATGATCTTGGCCATGTCCTGCGGCTCCTGAACGGTGGCGAGTGGGACGGGGAAGTTTCTTGACGTCAAGATACCTGACACGGCACCCCACGTCGAACCCGGCCAGCCTCGCACCCGTCGGGGCGACCGGCAACGACGGCGACGCCCTGACCCGGTCCCCCACCGGTCTAGAGTGCACGCACTCCAGGTTTCGACCTCCGCGCTGAAGGGCAACACACGGCCATGGCCACGACTGACACAGCTCCCGCTCCCACCCCACCCACCACGGCGCAGAAGTTCATCGCCGAGACGCTCGGCACCTTCGTGCTGGTGTTCCTCGGCTGTGGCTCCGTCCTCCTCGCCGCGCTGGCCGCGGGCTCGGTCGAGTCGGCCGGCGACTTCGCCACGCTGCCGTCGATCGTGTCGATCGGGCTGTCGTTCGGTCTCGCCGTCGCCCTGATGTCCTACGCCGTGGGCCGCATCTCCGGCGGCCACTTCAACCCCGCCGTCACGGTGGGCGCCGCCCTGAGTGGCCGGATGGCGTGGAACCAGGTCCCGATGTACGTCGGCGCGCAGCTGCTCGGCGCCATCGTCGCCGGCGGCGCGCTGCTGGTCGTCGGCCTCGGCTTCGACAGCTTCGAGGCCTTCGACACCTCGCTGGGCGCCAACAGCTGGGGCGACGACGGCTCCGGCTACGCCCTGTGGGCCGCGCTGCTGCTCGAGCTGATCCTCACCGCGATCTTCGTCCTGGTCATCCTCGCCGTCACCGACGAGCGCAACGAGCACCCCGCGATGGCGCCCCTGGTCATCGGCCTGACCCTCGCGGTCATCCACTTCGTCGCGATCCCGGCCACCGGCACCTCGGTCAACCCGGCCCGCTCCATCGGCCCCGCGCTGTTCTCCGGCACCGACCCGCTGATCCAGGTCTGGGTCTTCATCCTCGGCCCGCTGCTCGGTGCCGCGGCCGCCGGTCTGCTCTACCCCGCGCTCTTCGGTCACGCCGGCGACCCGGTCCCCGGATCCGGCCTCAACTTCGGCCGCTCCTCGGCGACGCCCGCCGCGGTGCCGGGCTACGGCATGCCCGACCAGTACCAGCAGCAGTGGAACCAGCAGAACCCCGCCTACCCCGCCGCCCAGGCCGCTCCGGTCGCCCAGGCCCCCGCGCCGACGCCGGCCGCCGAGCAGGCCCCGGCCCAGCAGAACCCGTGGGGCGAGCAGCCGATCATCCAGGACGGCTGGCAGTGGGACCCACAGGCCCAGCAGTGGATCCCCGCCCAGCAGCAGGCGCCCCAGGCGCAGTGGCCCTCGCCGGAGGCCGGTGGCGGCCAGACCCAGGTCCGCCCGCCCGACGGCGTCTAGCCCTCGTGCGGGTGGGGTGACCAGCTCACTCCACCAGCGACAGCGTTCCGTCCGGGGCGCCGGTCTCGGTCTCTCGGTGGACCAGGCCGGCGCCTCGTGCGTAGTAGGAGGTCAGCACGCGGCCGGCCTCCTCGGTGGTCTCGACCACCACGAGGTCCTCGAAGTCGCCCGCCGGCGTCTGCGCCTCACCGTCCAGGGCGAGCACGGTGGCCCGCGGGCCCGGCTCGGCCTGGGCGTAGCCGTCGCCGACACGGGGTGTGGCCAGCATCGCGATGCCGGCCTCGGCGCCGTCCTCGCCGGCCCGCCACTCCCCCTCGCGACCCAGCCACCACACGTTGCCGGCCTCGTCCTGCGCGTAGTAGTCGGTGGTCTCGCCGGTGACGGCGGTCGTGGCGACGCCGAGGATCTCGGGACCGCCGTCCACCGTGGTCACCAGCTCGCCCGTCGCGGTCTCGTAGGTGGTGCTCACACCCGGCTCGAGGGTGAGCCACGGGTTGTCGACGTCTGCCACGAAGTCGTCGGGGTCCGGGCTGGGGGTGGGCACGGTGAGCTCGTCGACCCCGGCCGGAGGGCTGGGAGGCGAGGCGCTGCTGCACCCCGAGGCGAGGCCGAGCACCGCCAGGGAGGCCAGCGCCGTGGCGGCGGCGAGCGTGCGCCGTACGGCGGAACGGGGGGCCGTACGAGTCATGCGGCCATCGTCTCTCATGGGCGTGACCCCACTCACCCGGGGCGCCGCCGCGCTGCTAGCGTCGGAATCGATCCCCACGCCCCGTGCAGCCTTAGGAGTACTCGTGAGCTCAGCCCCGTTGAAGGTCGCCGTCACCGGTGCCGCCGGCCAGATCGGCTACAGCCTCCTCTTCCGTCTCGCGAGCGGCTCGCTGCTCGGCGACCGCCCGATCGAGCTCCGGCTCCTCGAGATCACCCCGGCCCTCAAGACGCTCGAGGGCGTCGTCATGGAGCTGGACGACTGCGCGTTCCCGAACCTCGCCGGCATCGAGATCGGCGACGACGCCGAGAAGATCTTCGACGGCGTCAACCTCGCCCTCCTGGTCGGTGCGCGTCCGCGCGGCCCGGGCATGGAGCGCGGCGACCTGCTCTCCGCCAACGGCGCGATCTTCACCGCGCAAGGCAAGGCCCTCAACGCCGTGGCCGCCGACGACGTCCGCATCGGCGTCACCGGCAACCCCGCCAACACCAACGCGCTGATCGCGCTCAAGAACGCGCCCGACATCCCGCAGGAGCGCTTCTCGGCCCTGACCCGCCTGGACCACAACCGCGCGATCTCGCAGCTGGCGGCCAAGACCGGCGCCCCCGTCACCGACATCAGGAAGATGACGATCTGGGGCAACCACTCCGCGACCCAGTACCCCGACCTCTTCCACGCCGAGGTCGGCGGACGCAACGCCGCCGAGGCCGTGGCCGACCAGGCCTGGATCGAGAACGACTTCATCCCGACCGTCGCCAAGCGCGGCGCCGCGATCATCGAGGCCCGGGGCTCGTCCTCGGCCGCCTCCGCCGCCTCGGCCACCGTCGACGCCGCCCGCGACTGGCTGCTCGGCTCCGCCGAGAACGACTGGGTCTCGATGGCGGTCGTCTCCGACGGCTCCTACGGCGTGCCCGAGGGCCTCGTCTCGTCGTTCCCCGTCACCACCAAGGACGGCGACTGGGAGATCGTCCAGGGCCTCGAGATCGACGACTTCTCCCGCGGCCGCATCGACGCCTCCACCGCGGAGCTCGCCGACGAGCGCCAGGCCGTCACGGAGCTCGGTCTCATCTGACGCTCGCGTCAGCGGGAGTTTCGGGGGGGGGGGGGGGGGGGGGGGGGGGGGGCGGCGGCGGGGGGGGGGGGGGGGGGGCCGGGGGGGGGGGGGGGGGGGGCCACCAGTCGGG
>NZ_JACJGM010000025.1 GCF_015024225.1 Nocardioides lijunqiniae | reverse complement strand
GTTTCGCCGGTCGACCGGCGATTCTGGTGCTTGGCCGCCGAAGTTTCAGCGGTCAGGGTCCAGTTTCGCCGGTCGACCGGCGAAACTCATTTGGCGACGCTCGTCTACAGCGGCTGCTCGGGGATCGTCTCGGCGAGGAGCAGCAGTGCTGCGCCGACGCCGGCGAGGAGCAGGCAGTCGAAGGCGCGGTGGCGCACGGCGAGCATGCCGGCGTCACGTCGCGGCAGCACGAGGCGCAGCAGCGCCCCTGCCTCCAGCGACACCGCCACCCAGCGGACGCCCAGCCGCCAGTTGCCGGCCACGACGATGCCGAGACCGATCGCCGTCGTGACCAGGATCGCGAGGTAGAACGCGCCGCCGATCGTGGACGGATAGCGACGCTCCTCCGGTGGGGCCGCTGCCGCGGGCTCGCTCTCCGCGACCGGCTCCTGCGGGAGCCGGTCGTCGGGGAGAGCCCCCTCGGT
The DNA here is from genome assembly GCF_015024225.1 of Nocardioides lijunqiniae. Classification (GTDB taxonomy): domain Bacteria; phylum Actinomycetota; class Actinomycetes; order Propionibacteriales; family Nocardioidaceae; genus Nocardioides; species Nocardioides lijunqiniae. Next base: position 69,909 of record NZ_JACJGM010000025.1, on the reverse strand, counting down.
CACGAGGAGGCGGCCTTCTCGGCCATCGAGACGATGTTCGTGAGCAGCATCGCGCGCGTCATCGGGCCCACGCCTCCGGGGTTGGGCGAGACCCAGCCGGCGACGTCCCACACGTCGGCGGCCACGTCACCGGCGATCTTGCCGTCGACGCGGGAGACGCCCACGTCGAGCACGGCCGCGCCCGGCTTGACCATGTCGCCGGTGATGATCCCCGGTACGCCGGCGGCCGCGACGACCACATCGGCGTTGCGCACGTGTGCGGCGAGGTCACGGGTCCCGGTGTGGCACAGGGTCGTGGTCGCGTTCTCGGAGCGGCGGGTCAGGAGCAGGCCGAGCGGCCGGCCGACCGTCAGCCCGCGGCCGACCACGACCACCTCGGCGCCGTTCAGCTCCACGCCGTGGCGGCGCAGCAGCTCGATGCAGCCGATGGGCGTGCACGGCAGCGAGCCCGACTCCCCGAGCACGAGCTTGCCGAGGTTGAGCGGGTGCAGGCCGTCGACGTCCTTGTCGGCGTCGACGCGCGAGAGCAGCGCGAACTCGTCCAGCCCGGTCGGTTGCTGCACCAGGAAGCCGGTGCACGCGGGATCGGCGTTCAGCTCGTCGATCACGGCCTCGACCTCGGCCTGCGTGCTGGTCGCCGGCAGGTCGCGCCGGATCGACTCGATGCCGATCTCGGCGCAGTCCTTGTGCTTGGCGCCGACGTACCAGTGCGAGCCGGGGTCGTCGCCCACCAGCACCGTGCCGAGGCCCGGGAAGACCCCGCGGTCGTTGAGCAGCTTCACGCGCTCGGTGAGCTCGGCCTTGATCACCTTGAGGGTCGCGGACCCGTCCAGTCGCTGTGCGGTCATTCGCTACATCCTTGCATTGGGGATCTCCTGGTTGCGCTTGGCGCGCTCCTCACCGGGTCTCGACACGCTCCGTCGCGACCTCGTCCCTCGGTCGCGGTCGCTGCTCGACCACCGACGATCGCTCCGGCTCGCGCCGGAGCGATCAGTGAGCAAAGTGCCGGGTGCCGGTGAAGTACATGGTGACGCCGGCCGCCTTCGCGGCCGCCACCGTGAGCTCGTCGCGCATCGAGCCACCGGGCTGCACGATGGCGCTGACGCCGGCGTCCATCAGCACCTGGGGTCCGTCCTCGAAGGGGAAGAACGCGTCGGAGGCGGCGACGGAGCCGGTGGACCGCTCGCCGGCACGCTCGACGGCCAGCTTGCAGGAGTCGACGCGGTTGACCTGACCCATGCCGACGCCGACGGAGGCGCCGTCCTTGGCTAGCAGGATGGCGTTGGACTTCACGGCCCGGCACGCCTTCCACGCGAACGCGAGGTCGGCGAGCTGCTCGGGCGAGGAGGGCTCGCCCGCGGCGAGGGTCCAGGTCGAGGGGTCGTCGCCCTCGGCGTCGACGTGGTCGCGCACCTGCATCAGCACGCCGCCGCTGACCTGGCGCAGCTCCGTGCGCGCCTCGCCCGCGGGCTGGTCGCAGACCAGGATCCGGATGTTCTTCTTGCCCTGCAGGACCTCCACGGCGCCGTCCTCGTAGGCGGGGGCCACGATGACCTCGGTGAAGACCTCGGCCACCTGCCGGGCCATCTCCACCGACACCGGCCGGTTGGACGCGATCACGCCGCCGAAGGCGGAGACCGGGTCGCAGGCGTGGGCGCGGCGGTGGGCCTCGGCGGCGTCGGCGCCGACCGCGATGCCGCACGGGTTGGCGTGCTTGATGATCGCCACGGCCGGCTCGTCGAAGTCGGCGGCCGCACGTCGGGCCGCGTCGGTGTCGACGTAGTTGTTGTAGGACATCTCCTTGCCGTGCAGCTGCTCCGCGCCCGCGAGCCCGCCGCTGCCGTCGACGTAGAGGGCGGCGCCCTGGTGGGGGTTCTCGCCGTAGCGCAGGGTCGCCGACCTGGTCCAGGTCTGTCCCGCGAACGCCGGCCAGCCGTCGCCCGCCCCGTCGCCCGCCCCGTCAGCCGCCGTCTCGGTCCCGACGTACGTCGAGGCGAACCAGCTCGCCACGGCCACGTCGTACGACGCGGTGTGGGCGAACGCCTCGGCCGCGAGCCCCTTGCGCTGGGCCAGCGTGAAGCCGCCGGCCCCGACCGCGGCGAGGACGTCGCCGTAGGCCGACGGGGAGACGACGACCGCGACCGAGGGGTGGTTCTTGGCCGCCGCGCGCACCATCGACGGGCCGCCGATGTCGATCTGCTCGACGACGTCGTCGGGGGCGGCGCCGGACGCCACGGTCTCGCGGAAGGGGTAGAGGTTGACGACGACCAGGTCGAACGGCTCGACCTCGAGCTCGGCGAGCTGCGCGACGTGCGACTCCAGGCGGCGGTCGGCCAGGATGCCGGCGTGCACGCGCGGGTGCAGGGTCTTGACCCGGCCGTCGAGGCACTCGGGGAAGCCGGTGAGGTCCTCGACCTTGGTGACCGGCAGGCCGAGGCCCTCGATGAGGGCTGCGGAGCCGCCGGTCGAGACCAGGGCGACGCCGGCGTCGTGCAGGCCGCGGACGAGCTCCTCGAGCCCGGACTTGTCGTAGACGGAGACCAGCGCCCGCTTGATCGGGATCTGCGTGTCGTCGCTCACAGGGTGCACTCCTCGGTCGAGAGAAAAGGAGGGCCACCCAGGCGGACGATGGCCGTACCACGATCACTCCCCGGTGGTTGCCCACCCGCGCCAGTCGTGTGGGACCAGCCTATCGGCCCGCGGCCGGGTCACCGAACGCGGCCGAAGCGCACCGCGCGGCCCTCGACGGTGAAGCCCTCACGGGCCATCCGACCCACCGCGTCGACCAGCATCTCCCGCTCCGCGGCCTTGATCCGCTCGTGCAGCGAGTCCACGGTGTCGGCCTCGTCGACCTCGACGGCGCGCTGGGCGACGATCGGACCGGTGTCGACCCCGTCGTCGACGACGAACAGCGTGCAACCGGTGACCTTGACGCCGTACTCCAGCGCGTCGGCGGGGCCGCGCATGCCGGGGAACGACGGCGACAGCGCGGGGTGGGTGTTGACGACCCGGCCACCGAACCGGTCGTGGAACTCCTGTCCGACCAGCTTCATGAAGCCCGCCAGCACCACCAGGTCGGGCTCGAAGCCGGCCACGGCCTCGGCGGTGGCGCGGTCCCACTCGTCGCGGCTCGAGAAGTCCTTGACCCGTCGCACGAACGTCGGCACGCCGGCACGCTCGGCGCGCTCGAGCCCCTCGATGCCGTCGCGGTCGGCGCCGACCGCCACCACGCGCGCGCCGTAGGCGTCGTCCGCGCAGGCGTCGAGCAGGGCCTGGAGGTTGGTGCCGGAGCCCGAGACGAGGACGACGAGGCGAGCAGGACCGGTCACGCGCCAGATCCTAGGCTCAGACGGGCCCGAGGTCCTCGTCGGTCTCGGCCCCGCGGCGCTGCCACCACGTCATGGCGAGGCCGCCGAAGAGGGCACCGATCCCGAAGGCGGCCACGGCGTAGACGAGGACGTCGAACGCCAGCGGCCCGACGTCGCGCATCCGTCCGGGCCCGGCGGCGCCACCCGCCACGAAGGCGAGGACGCCGAAGAGCAGCCCGGCCAGCACCCCGCCGGCGAGGCCGCGCACCGCACCCTCCTCGTAGCGCAGGGTGGGCAGACGCCGCTGGGCCCACGCCGCGCCGAGAGCGGCGACGAGCACCGGCGCGACGACGAGGTACGTCGTCCAGCCGGCCGGCGGGCCGCTCTCGGGGAGCGCGGCGAGCAACGGGAACATCGGCAGCGGCCCGATGACCACCGCCCCCGGCGAGACCAGCGTGCCGACCCCGACCGCGAAGCCCGGGCCCAGCAGGTAGGCGCCGGCGAAGATCGTGGCGTTGGGCAGGAGCAGGGCGCTGAGCAGCGTGAAGAGGGTGGCGTCGCCCGCATCGGTCTGCAGCTGCGACATCACGTTGACGGCGGTGCTGAGGTCGAGGACCAGCGCCGTGGCGAACGTCGCCAGCGACACGACCAGCCAGGTGACCAGGATCCGGCGGCAGGCGACCAGCCCGGCGCGCACCCACGGCGGCACGAACGAGGCCCAGATGGCGGCGCGCCCCGAGCCGACCGCGATGGCGGAGCCTCCGAAGGCCGCGGTGAGCACCAGGGACCAGAGCACCACGGCGCCCGTGTCGGGCGCGGTGGCCGACGTGGCGGCGAGGCGCGCGGCCAGGACCGCGGTGGCGACGTAGCCGGCCGCGAAGAGGGAGGTGGCCAGGGGGACGGTGAGGTCGCGCTCGCCGTCGGCGATCCGCACGGCGTCGGGGCCGTGCCCCGAGACCGACTCCCCCACCCGCAGCCCGAGGCGCCAGATCGTCCAGGCGCACAGCACCGTCAGGCCCAGCGGGACCAGGGTGACCGCGGCACCGTCCACCGTGACGCCCGACCCGTGGGCCATCAGCCAGCCCAGGGTGCCGGCGCGCAGGCCGTCGCGCGGCGTGCCGTGGGCGCCGGCGTCGGTGAGGAACCAGCCCACCACCCCGACGGCCAGGCAGACCACCAGCACGCTCGCCGCCGCGGCGACGCCGCCGAGCGGCGCCAGGAGCACGAGGGGGCGTCGGGTCGCCAGGTCCTCGGAGACCTCGGCCGCGGAGCGCTCGCGGTGCCGGGTCGAGGAGGGCAGCAGTGACGTCATGACCGATTCATCATCACGCGGGCACCGCCGCCCACGGCGCAGCCACGCCGACCCGGTCCGGCTTTGGGGGCCTCGCGCCCGCTCGCGTACCGTGGACCGGCGATGAGGGACCCCGACGCTTTCGACGCGTTCTACCGCGATGCCGGCGAGCGGCTGCTGCTGCAGACGTACGCCCTGACCGGCGACCTCACCGCCGCCCGCAGCGCCGTGCGCGACTCCTTCATCGTGGCGTGGCACCACTGGCGCAAGATCTCTCAGCTCGACGACCCCGAGGCGGCGGTGCGGCCCCACGCCTGGCGCCACGCGCAGCGCCGCCACACCGCCCGCCTGTGGCACCGCGACAAGTCGATCGAGCCCGACGTCAAGGCCACCCTCGACGCCCTCGCGACGCTGACCGTCCCCCAGCGCAAGGCGCTGCTCCTGACCCAGCTGGCCAGCGTCTCCATGCCGGAGATGGCGCGTGAGATCGGCGTGCCGCTCGAGCAGGCCGAGCGCGACCTGCAGGGCGGGGCGGCGCAGTTCGCGCTCGCCCGCGACGTGAGCGCGGCCGAGATCCCGCTGCAGTTCGAGCGGCTCAGCCAGGTCGTGCACGGGGTGCGGTTCCCCCGCGCACCGATCGTGCGGCGGGCGGGGGCCGCGCGGCGGCGTACCCACACGACGGTCGGGGTCGTCGCGCTCGTGGCCGCCTTCCTCCTCAGCGGCTCCCTCATCACGGACGCGACCGGGGTCCGCCCCACGCTCGACCTCGACCGGGCCACCGCCGCGCCCGACCGCACCGTCGACACCGGGGGCCCGCCGGAGGTGGTGCTGCCCGAGGAGAACCTCCTCACCGTCGCCCAGGTCACCGCGGGGCTGCGCGACCGGGTCTGGACCGAGGGTGAGACGACCGACAACTCCGAGGGCAGCGGGATGCTGACCCCCTGCCAGCGCGAGCGCTACGCCGATCCCCGGGGCCGCGCCGCCCTCGTGCGCACGTTCACCTCGCCGCGGGTCAAGAAGCGCCCGGCGGTCTCGGTGGTGCAGTCCACCGAGGCGTCGCGCTCGCCCCGGGCCGCGCAGCGGGCCTACCGCAACGCGCTGGGCTGGTACGCCGGCTGCCAGACCGAGCGGGTGCAGCTGCTGTCCACGCGCCGCGTCGAGCAGGTCGGCGACCAGGCGATGATCATGACCCTGCGGGCCTGGGCCGCGCCGGTGGAGACGCTCACCGTCGCCATCTCCCGTACGGGCCGCTACGTCACCATGACCTCCTCGCGCACCCGTGCCGACGTCGAGCCCGACGTGCCCTCGGCCGCGCGGCTGCTCGGCACGGCGGTGGGCGACCTGTGCACGCTGCCCGAGGCCGGCGCCTGTGCGTCACGGCCGCGGGTCACGACGGTCCCGCCGCTGCCGGTGGGCGAGCTCCCGGCGATCCTGGCCGAGCTCGACCTGCCGCCGGTGCAGGGCGTCGAGCGCCCCTGGATCGGCACCCCGCCGGTGCAGGCGAACCAGAACACCGCCTCCACCCGCTGCGAGAGCGCGTCGTTCGCCGGGGCGTTCGACGGCGCGAGGTGGAGCAACACCGCCACCCGCACGTTCGTGATCCCGCAGGCGGGCCTGCCCGACCGCTTCGGCCTGACGGAGACGCTCGGCGCGCTGCCCGCCAAGCGGGCCGAGCGCTTCGTCGAGCGCGTCCGCACCCGGCTCGCGGCCTGCCCGGACGAGGACCTCGGCACGGACGTGACCCGCATCGCCCACCGCGACGAGCGCGACGTCGACGTGTCGGTGTGGCAGCTGACCACCGAGATCTCCGACACGGAGTCGGTCAGCTACGCGATGGCGATCCTGCGCCGCGGGACGTCCGTCGCGCAGCTGCAGTTCGTCCCGGCGGGAGACGCCAAGCTGGCCGAGGGCGCCTTCGTCGACCTGGTCGACCGCGCACTGGACCGGCTGGGGCGGCTCCCGGCACCCGATCGGGGCTGACCCCGCAGATTCCCGTCCCCGGCATGCAACCGTGGTGGTCGTGAGCGCGTAAACCTCCCGACAGCCACGACAGACGGGACCAGCCGATGGACGAACGCGAGTTCGACGAGCTCTACGCCGCGTCGTTCGCACGCCTCACGGGTCAGCTCTACGCGATGATCGGCGACCGCGACGAGGCCCAGGAGTGCGTGCAGGAGGCGTTCGTCCGGGCGTGGTCGCACCGCCGCAGGCTCGACCGGGCGCAGCACCCCGAGGCCTGGGTGCGCACGACGGCCTACCGCCTCGCCGTCAGCCGCTGGCGGCGCACGACGCTGGCGCGCCGGCCGGCCGACCGCGCGGTCGGCACGGCCACCCAGGCGCCGCCGCCCTCCGAGGCGCACGTCGCCCTGGTCGCCGCCCTGCGCGAGCTCCCCGAGGACCAGCGCCGGGCGCTGGTGCTCCACCACATCGCCGACCTGCCCGTCCATGCCGTCGCCCACGAGGTGGGGGCGCCCGAGGGCACCGTCAAGGCCCGCCTCAGCCGCGGCCGCGCGGCGCTGGCGGCCCTGCTCACCGACGACCCGCACGACCTCGAGGAGGGCGCGACCCATGCCTGACCCCATCTCCGAGCTCGAGAGCTTCGACCCGGGAGGTCCCGTGACCCCGCTGCCCGCCGCCGAGGTACGCCGCCGCGGTGACCGGCACCGCCGCCGTCGTACGGCGGGCGTCGCGCTGGCCGCGGCGGCCGCGGTCGCCGTCGTCGCGACCGGAGGCGCCCTGCTCTTCGGGGGCGACCCCGCCGACGTCCAGCCGGCAGAGCCCCGCCCCTCGCTCACCGTCGACCCGACGTGCTCCTCCTCCGACGACGGCTGCGCCGGCACGCCGGAGGCGCCCGACAGCGACCCCGCCGACATCCCCGACGACCTGCCGCTCGCCTCGGGCTGGCCGACCGAGCACGAACCGGGCGACGAGCACGGGTTGACCGGCCCCGGGGAGGACGTGCCCGCGCTCGAGGAGGCGCAGGCGTGCGGCACGGCGCTGCCCGCCGCTGATGCCCTGGACCGGCTGGCCGCCGGGTGGGCGAACCCCGAGGACTACCGGTCCCGCCTCCTGCTGACCTTCCAGGACGCGCAGGCGGCGATCGACTACCAGGGGCTGTTCCTCGAGCCGTACCGAGCCTGCCCCCGGGAGGAGACCCCCGACGGCTACACCACCCTCGTCGACGTGCGGCGCACGGCGGTGGGAGGCGAGTCCTGGGCGGTGGTCCGCAGCTTCGAGTCCGAGGGGAGCCCCGCCATCGGTCTGGAGGTGCTGCACGTCGTCCGGGTCGGGCGCTCGCTCCTGGTCGACGTCACCAGCAGCGAGGGCATGGCCGACGACGCCGACAGCACGATCGCCGCGCAGACCGCCGACGCCGCCGAGGTCGTGGCCGCGATGTGCGCCTTCACCGAGGCCGGCTGCGTGAAATGACCGCTGGCCCGCCCGAGGAACTCGGACGGGCCAGCGGGACGTGCGGTGCTACAGGCTCTGCAGGATGTCCCGCATCAGCTGGGCGGTCTCGGACGGCGTCTTGCCGACCTTGACGCCCACGGCCTCGAGGGCCTCCTTCTTGGCCTGCGCGGTGCCGGACGAGCCGGACACGATCGCGCCGGCGTGGCCCATCGTCTTGCCCTCGGGGGCGGTGAAGCCCGCGACGTAGCCGACGACCGGCTTGGTGACGTTGTCCTTGATGTAGGCCGCCGCCCGCTCCTCGGCGTCGCCGCCGATCTCGCCGATCATCACGATCGCCTTGGTGTCGGGGTCCGCCTCGAACGCCGCGAGGGCGTCGATGTGGGTGGTCCCGACGATCGGGTCGCCGCCGATGCCGATGGCGGTCGAGAAGCCGAAGTCCCGCAGCTCGTGCATCATCTGGTACGTCAGCGTGCCGGACTTCGACACGAGACCGATCGGGCCGGTGCCCGCGATGGTGTGCGGGGTGATGCCGGCCAGCGACTCTCCGGGCGTGATGATGCCCGGGCAGTTGGGGCCGACCATGCGGGTGGCCCCCGTGTTGCTGGGCCCGTCGAGGTAGGCCCACACCTCGGCGGTGTCCTGCACGGGCACGCCCTCGGTGATGACCACGAGCAGGCCGATGCCGGCGTCGATGGCCTCGATGCAGGCGTCCTTGGTGAACGCCGGCGGCACGAAGACGACCGACACGTCGGCGCCGGTCTCCTTCATGGCCTCGGCGACGTTGCCGAAGACCGGCAGGTCCTTGCCGGCGAGCTCCACGGAGGTGCCGGCCTTGCGGGCGTTGACGCCGCCCACGATGTTCGACCCGGCCTGGACCATCAGGGTGGTGTGCTTGGAGCCCATGCCGCCCGTCATGCCCTGGACGATGATCTTGGAGTCCTTGTTGAGGTAGATAGACATGTCTTCGTCCTTACGCGTTCGCGAGCTCGGCGGCCTTGTCGGCCGCTCCGTCCATCGTGTCGACCTGGGTGACCAGCGGGTGGTTGAGCTCGTCGAGGATCCGGCGGCCCTCCTCCACGTTGTTGCCGTCCAGGCGGACGACGAGCGGCTTGGTGGCCGCGTCTCCGAGGATCTCCAGCGCGCCCTTGATGCCGTTGGCGACCTCGTCGCACGCGGTGATGCCGCCGAAGACGTTGACGAACACGCTCTTGACCTGGGCGTCGTTGAGGATCACGTCGAGCCCGTCGGCCATCACCTGCGCGTTGGCGCCGCCGCCGATGTCCAGGAAGTTGGCGGGCTTGACGCCGCCGTGGGCCTCGCCGGCGTAGGCGACGACGTCGAGGGTCGACATGACCAGGCCCGCGCCGTTGCCGATGATGCCCACGTCACCGTCGAGCTTGACGTAGTTGAGGCCCTTGGCCTTCGCCTTGGCCTCGAGCGGGTCCGCGGCGTCCTTGTCCTCGTACTGCGCGTGGTCCTCGTGACGGAACTCGGCGTTCTCGTCGAGCGAGACCTTGCCGTCGAGCGCCTCGAGGACGTCGCCCTCGAGACGGGCCAGCGGGTTGACCTCGACCAGGGTGGCGTCCTCCTCGACGAAGACCTTCCACAGGTTCAGCACGAGCGTGACGGCCTGCTCGGCCAGCACCTCGGGGAAACCGGCCTCGGCGACGATCTCGCGCGCCTTGGCCTCGTCGACGCCGGTGCCGGCGTTGATCGGGATCTGCTTGACGGCGTCGGGGTTGGTCTTCGCGACCTCCTCGATCTCGACACCGCCCTCGACGCTGGCGATGCAGAGGTACTGACGGTTGGCGCGGTCGAGCAGGAAGGAGAAGTAGTACTCCTCCAGGATGCTCGCGGCCGGCGCGACCAGCACGCGGTGGACCGTGAGGCCCTTGATCTCCATCCCGAGGATCGCGGTGGCGTGCTCCTCGGCCTCGTCGGGGGTCTTGGCCAGCTTGACGCCACCGGCCTTGCCGCGACCGCCGGCCTTGACCTGCGCCTTGACCACGCAGACGCCCAGCTGCTCGGCCGCCGCGCGCGCCTCGGCGGGCGTCGTGGCGACGATGCCGGGTGCGCCCGGGACGTCGTGCTTGGCGAAGAGCTCCTTCGCCTGGAATTCCATCAGATCCACTGATCCACCGTGTCCTCAGATTTGAGCGGGCAGCCACGGACGGCCACGCGCCGCTTTTGGGGTATCCCTGGCACCCTAGTCCCGGTCACCGGCGTACGACGAGACCGGTGCGACGTGATGCGGGGCATACGCCCCGCGCGGGACCGGGTCGCTCTCCGGCCGGATGGCGCGTTCGGCTGACGGAGCGGCCAGGCTCGGCCAGACTGGTTCTCCACACGGGGGCCCCGCACGATTTTCGGGTCCGTGACCCATCCGTTACAGTTCTGGCTTCCGTGCGTACTTCCCCTGTTTGCGCGCGCTGAAACATCCACCACACCACCGACGACACGGAGCGACTATTCATGGGTAGCCACCGAGCGGATCGAAGCGGCTCCAGCCGCCGACCCTCGGGGACTCCCGGCAGTCGCCGGGCCGACGTAGGTGTCATCACGACCGACGGGCCCAGCACCTACGTCGGCCGCCGCGCCGCCCGCCCCGCCCCCGCCGAGCAGGCCGGGCTGCGCACCGAGGTGCTCGCGGCCGTCGCCGCCGCCCCGGTGGTCGAGCCCGTCGCGACCGCGACCGCCTCCTCCCCCGTGGTCGCCGCCCGCCAGCCCGGCTGCCGCAAGGCCGTGCGGCACGCCGGCTCGCGCGGCCCGCTCTTCCGCGGTCTCCCGTCCGCCCCGCTGCTGCTCGGTGTCGCGACGCTGGCCGTCGCCGTGGGCGGCGCCCTCACCTCCACCAGCCCCGACCTCGCAGCGGGCGCCGCTGCCGGCGTCCGGCAGCCCAGCGCCCTCTCCGGCGCCAGCGGCACCGGCAGCGTCTACCTCGGTGACCGCGAGCAGCAGGTCAGCCGCGACTCGCGACGCGACGCGCTCGCCGACACCGCCCCGACCGAGCTGGTCGCCGCCGCCGAGAAGCAGGCCAAGCAGCGCAACGCCGCCCTCGCGCAGTTCGCGAAGCAGGCCGAGGCCCGTGCCGGCCAGATCGCCCTGAACCTCTGGGTGATGCCGCTCGACTCGGTCCAGCTCACCGCCCGCTTCGGCCAGTACGGCCTGTGGTCGAGCTACCACACCGGCCTCGACTTCAACGGCGAGACCGGCGACCCGATCTACGCCGTCGCCAACGGCGTCGTCACCTCCACCGGCTCCGACGGCGCCTACGGCAACAAGACCGTCGTCACGCTCGAGGACGGCACCGAGATCTGGTTCTGCCACCAGACCGAGATCTTCGTCAACGAGGGCGACGTCGTGCGCGCCGGCGAGACCATCGGCACCGTCGGCACCACCGGCAACGTCACCGGCTCGCACCTGCACGTCGAGGTCCGCCCCGGCGGCGGCGACCCGGTCGACCCCTACCAGGCCTTCCTGGTGCACGGCGCGACCTTCTGAGGGTCTCCCCCTCCGGCGTACGCCGGTCCCGCGCCTGCCCGGCCGGGAGCGCTCAGAGCTTCTCCACCGGGGCGTAGCGCAGCAGCAGCCGCTTGACGCCCTCGGACCCGAAGTCGATCGAGGCCACGGCCTTGTCGGCGCTACCCTCGAGCGCCACGACCGTCCCCATGCCGAACGAGTCGTGCACGACCCGGTCGCCGGGCTCCAGCGACGGGATCTCGCGCGCCGGCTTGGCCTTGGCAGCGGCGTCGGCCCGGGCGGCGGCGGAGGAGAAGTTGCGGCGTCCGGCGGCGGTCGGCGAGCCCATGCTGGCCGGCGAGCCGTCGGCGAGGTTGGGTCGACCCCAGCGGGTCTGGGCTGCCTCGGTGCGGCGCCAGTCGACCAGGTCGACGGGCAGCTCGTCGAGGAAGCGCGACGCCGGGTTGTGCGAGGGCGCGCCCCACGCGGAGCGGACCACGGCCCGCGAGATGTAGAGCCGCTCGCGCGCGCGGGTGACGCCGACGTACGCGAGGCGCCGCTCCTCCTCGAGCTCGGGCTGGTCGCCCAGGGAGCGGGCGTGCGGGAAGACGCCGTCCTCGAGACCGGTCAGGAACACGACCGGGAACTCCAGGCCCTTGGCGGTGTGGAGGGTCATCAGCGTGACCACGCCCTGGTCGTCGTCGTCGTCGGGGATCTGGTCGGTGTCGGCGACCAGGGCGACGCGCTCGAGGAAGTCGCCCAGCCCGGGGGCCACCAGGCCGGCGTCGACGTCGGTGGGGTCGGCCGACGGGCCGGCGACGGGGTCGTCGGAGAACTCGCGGGCGACGGCCACGAGCTCGGCGAGGTTCTCGAGCCGGGTGGCGTCCTGCGGGTCGTCGGAGGCCTCGAGCTCGGCGAGGTAGCCCGAGCGGGCGAGCACGGACTCGAGGATGACGTCGGCGCGCTCGTCGGCCTCAACCATCGACTGCAGCTCCTCGACCATGGCCACGAAGCCCTTGATGTTGGTCAGGGACCGGGTGGCGAGGCCGGGCGCCTGGTCGGCGCGGCGCAGCGCCTCCCAGAACGTCAGCCCGTCGCGCTCGGCGAGCAGGCTGACGCAGGCGACGGCGCGGTCGCCGATGCCGCGCTTGGGGGTGTTGAGGATCCGGCGCAGCGAGACCTGGTCGTCGGGGTTGCTGAGCATCCGCAGGTAGGCGAGCGCGTCGCGCACCTCCCGGCGCTCGTAGAAGCGGACTCCCCCGACCACCTTGTAGGGCTGGCCGGTGCGGATGAACACCTCCTCGAAGACGCGCGACTGGGCGTTGGTGCGGTAGAAGACCGCCACGTCGCCGGCACGGCCGCCCTCGTCGACGAGCTTGTCGATCTCCTCCGACACGAACCGCGCCTCGTCGTGCTCGTCGTCGCCGACGTAGCCGGTGATCCGCTCGCCGTCGCCGGCGTCGGACCACAGGCGCTTGGGCTTGCGGCTCTTGTTGTGGCCGATGACGGAGTTGGCGGCGGTGAGGATGGTCTGCGTGGAGCGGTAGTTCTGCTCGAGGAGGATCGAGGTGGCGTTGGGGAAGTCCTGCTCGAAGTCCATGATGTTGCGGATGTTGGCGCCGCGGAACGCGTAGATGGACTGGTCGGCGTCACCGACGACCATCAGCTCGGCCGCCTCGACGCGCTCCTCCCCCTCGACGACCTCGGGGTTGTCGGCGCACAGCTGGTGGATGAGGGCGTACTGGGCGTGGTTGGTGTCCTGGTACTCGTCGACGAGCACGTGGCGGAAGCGGCGGCGGTAGGTCTCGCGCACCTCGGGGAACGCCTGCAGCAGGTGGACCGCGGTCATGATCAGGTCGTCGAAGTCGAGGGCGTTGGCCTCGCGCAGGCGGCGCTGGTAGAGGGAGTACGCGGCGGCGTACTGCTCCTCGACGTGGTTGCGGCTGTCCTTGGCGACGTCCTCGTGGTCGCGCAGCTCGTTCTTGTGGTTGCTCACCCAGTGCAGGACCGGGCCGGGCTGGAACTTCTTGGCGTCAAGGTCGAGGTCCTTGATGACCAGGCTCATCAGGCGCTTCTGGTCGGCGGCGTCGTAGATGGAGAAGTTGGACTTGTAGCCCAGCTTGTCGATCTCCTTGCGCAGGATCCGGACGCAGGCGGAGTGGAACGTGCTCACCCACATCAGGCGCGCGCGCTTGCCGACCAGCTCCTCGACGCGCTCCTTCATCTCGCCGGCGGCCTTGTTGGTGAACGTGATCGCCAGGACCGAGCCCGGGTGGGCCCTGCGCTCCTGGATGATCCAGGCGATCCGGCGCGTCAGCACCCGGGTCTTGCCCGACCCCGCACCGGCCACGACCAGCAGCGGCGACCCTTCGTGCATCACCGCGGCACGCTGCGGCTCGTTGAGGCCCTCGAGCAGCTCCTCCCGCGTGGGACCACGCCGGGAGGTGCGCGGCTCGTCCACGGCGGGCCCCTCCATCCCGGGGAACGCGAACTGTGCTGCCTGGGCTGCTCTCGACGGCGTACTCATGCTGGCTCAAGCCTACGTCCGGGGTCCCCCGGGGCTGGTGCTGGCGCATGTAACACGTCGTCCTCGTCACTTCCCGCCCGTTGCAGCGGGCTGAAAGAGCCGGGGACGACGTGTTACATGCCTGCTGGGCGGTTCTCCACAACCTGGAGATCGCACGCGTGGGCAGGGCGGCGGGCGGGCAGGCGTTCGGGCATGAGACCCGAGGTGATCGCGCTGATGGGGGCCCAGCACGGGCTGATCACCCGTCGGCAGGCGATCGACGTCGGCATCTCCGCTGACCGGGTCGATCGGATCGTGCGCAGCGGGGGCTGGGTCGCCCTGCGACGGGGGGTCTACGCCGACGCAGAGCTGGTGGCGGCCGCCGCCACGATGCGCGCGCGCCGGCTCTGGGTGGACCGGGCCGTCAGCCTCTCGCTGGTGCGACCGCATGTGATGAGTCACGATTCCAGCGCGCTGGAGCTCGGCCTGGCGATCCTGCACCCTCCCCAGCCCCGGACGCACGTGACCCGGCCGGGCCTGGTCGGCTCGCACCGTCGACGCGAGGTCACCGAGCACCTGGCGCCGTACCGAGACGACCAGGTGGTCACGGTGGCAGGACGTCGCGTGCTCGACCTCGCTCGCACGGCGGTGGACATCGCGCGGGAGCACCCGCTGGAGTACGGCGTGGCTGCGTGCGACTCGGCGCGCCGGATGGGATGCGAGCTCGACGCGCTCTCCGCTGCGGTGCTGCCGATGCGCAACTGGCCGCATGTCACGCGAGCACGTGAGGCGGTCGAGCTGTCGGACGCCGGCGCGGACAACGTCGCCGAGACGCTCGCGAGGCTCCTTGTGAGCGAGCTGGGGCTGGGCCGGCCGCAGACCCAGTTCGGCCTCACGGACGGCCGGCGAACCGCGTGGTGCGACCTGCGGCTCGGACGCCACCTCATCGAGTTCGACGGGCGCATCAAGTACCAGCGCCTCGACGAGGGAGGCGTCGCGCAGGTGGCGGCCGACGAGGTCGTCTGGCGCGAGAAGCGGCGTCAGGACTGGCTCTGCGGCTTCAAGCTCGGCATGTCCCGGCTCGTCTGGTCCGACCTGTGGGGCCGCGAGCGCCGGGAGACGCTGGAGCGCCTCCGCCGCGAGTACGGCGAGACCACGCGCCTCTTCGGCACCTCGATCGAGGACCTGACGCCGTTTCTGGCGCGTGGCCCGCGCACGCGCCCGCCCACCTGACCTGCCGCGCCGCCGTCGAAGTAGGTCCTCCGGAATGCATGTAACACGTTGTCGTCGGCTCTTTCAGCCCGCTGCAGCGGGCTGAAAGAGCAAAGGACGACGTGTTACAGGCAGATCGACCTACGCGTGCGCGGAGGACCAGAGGACGGCGACGGCGACGTTGGCGACGGTGAGGAGGAGGAGGCCCACCCAGAGGCCCTGGGGGATGCGCTCCTTGCGGAGGTTGGCCATGACGAGGACCAGGATCACGAGGCCGATGACGAGCTTGACGCCGACCTTGGCGTGGTTGACGTCGCCGTCGCCGGCCTCGAGGACGCCGACCAGCGCGAGGCCCGCGAGGAAGGCGGTGCCGGCGCCGTCGCGCATCGCCCCGTTGACCGCCTTGAACTGCGAGCCGGCCTGGACCACCAGGCCGCCGAAGAGCGCGGCGAAGCCGAGCAGGTGCACGATCAGCAGGATCTGGCGCAGGGTGTCCATGACCGCAGACTAGTGACCCGCCCCGTCCCGCACCCAACCCGATCTCGCGCCGGGCCGGGCGGCCCGAGGCAGAGCGCCGTCTACTTCTTCGTGGCCTTGGGCTTGCGCTTGCGCGGCGCCGGTCGTACGACGAGCACCGGGCAGGGCGCGGAGTGCTGGACGCGCTGCGCGGTGCTGCCGAGCAGCACGGTGTCGCTGAGTCCCCGGCTTCCCGCGGCGACCACCACGAGGCCGGCGTCGGCCTGCTTGGCCGCCTTGATGATCTCGGTGGCCGGGGAGCCGCTGCGGATCCGGATCTGCACCTTGGGTCCCCAGCCGTCGAAGACGCCGGCCACGACCTTGGTCGCGGAGTCGGCGGCGTCGCGGAAGGACAGCGACTCCAGGTCGGCCTTCGGGGACTGGCGCGGTGAGAGGTCGTCGGCGAACGCCACGGCGGCGTACGGACGGATCACCGCGACCACCGAGATGGTGGTGATCTTCTCCGGGTCGGCGAACGACTTCAGGTGCCGGGCAGCCGCGAGGGACTGCTTGGACCCGTCGGTGGCGACGATGACGTGCATGGTCACAGCTCCTTCTCGGCCGCGGCGGTGCCGGGCTCGATGTCGTTGGATCGGTCACGGGAGCCGAAGAAGTACTCCGCCAGGAAGAGCACCAGGCCGACGCCGAGCAGACCCGCGCACCAGATCAGCGAGTGCGGGTCGTCGTAGATCGTGAAGTAGAGGATCCCGAGGTTGCCGACCAGGCCCACGAACAGCAGCGGGGTGTTGGCCCGGTAGAACGGCTCGCCCTCGTCCTGGCCACGCAGCTTGAGGCAGGCGACGATCACCAGCGCGTAGATCGCCAGGAGGAGGACGACCGTGACGGTGGCGAGACGCCCGACCAGGTCGATGCCGCCCCCGGCCTCCGTCACGAGGGTGCCGATGACCAGCAGCGAGCCGACGACGACGCCGGAGAAGATCAGGCCGACCCAGGGGCTGCGGCGGACGGGGTGGACCTTCGCGAACACCGCGGGAACGACGTCCTCCTTCGCCATGCCGTACAGCACGCGGGGCTGGGTGACGATCGTGACCAGCGTGGTGTTGGTGATGGCGATCAGCGCGATGACCGAGAACAGTGTGGTCATGAAGTCGGTCGAGATGGGCAGGATGCCGGTCTTGACCACCTCGAGCAGCGCGGCGTCCGAGGTGGCCAGCGTCTCCGTCGGCACCGTCAGCGCGGCGGCCATCGAGACCAGGACGTAGACGACACCGGCGACGATCATGCCGCCGACCAGCGAGCGCGGGAACGCCTTGTAGGGGTCGACCGTCTCCTCGGCGACGTTGGCGGTGTTCTCGAACCCGGTCATCGCGAAGAACGAGAAGGAGATGCCGGCCAGGACCGCGAGCGCCGGGCTGCTGAACTCACCGGACGTGTCGATCTCGGTGAGCACGCCGAAGTCGGCGTTGCCCTGGAAGATGAAGACGATGCCGATGATGAGGACGATCACGAGGCCGCCGACCTCGACGAAGGTCATCAGCATGTTCATCCACACCGATTCGGTGATGCCGATGAAGTTGACGACCACGAGCAGCGCCACGAAGACCAGCGAGACGATCAGGGCCGGCGGGCCGGACCAGAGCGTGTCGAAGTAGGAGGCGAAGCCGACCGCCAGCGATCCGGACGCCGCCATGCTCGCGGCGAGGAAGGACACCGTGATCAGGAAGGTGAGCGGGCGGCTGCCGAAGGCCTTGTTGACGTAGAGCGACGCGCCCGCGGCTCGCGGGTACTTCGTCACCAGCTCCGCGTACGCCGACCCGGTGATGGCCGCGACGGACACGCCGAGGGCGAAGGCGATCCAGAAGGCGCCGCCCACGGCGGCGGCGACCAGGCCGACGAGGACGTAGATCCCCGAGCCGAGCACGTCGCCGAGCGTGTAGAAGAAGAGCAGGCGACCCGTGATGGTCCGCTTGAGCTCCTCGCCCCCCTCGGGCTCTGCCGTGGTGTCGGGACTCGCAGTGCTCACAGGGGCCTCCTGGCTCGGGCGATGCGTCAAGCCCCCATACCCCCACGACCGGCTCCCAAACCCCCGGTGACGACCAGGTGTCCGTCAGGTGGTCACAGCAGGCGGCGGTCCGAGGCCCAGCGGGTCAGCTCGTGGCGCGAGGAGAGCTGCAGCTTGCGCAGCACCGAGGACATGTGGGTCTCCACGGTCTTGATGGAGATGAACAGCTCCTTGGCGACCTCCTTGTAGGAGTAGCCACGGGCGATCAGCCGCATCACCTCGCGCTCGCGCTCGGTGAGCCGGTCGAGGTCCTCGTCGACGGCGGCCACGTCGATGGAGCCGGCGAAGGCATCGAGCACGAAGCCGGCCAGGCGCGGCGAGAACACCGCGTCGCCGTCCGCCACGCGCCGGATCGCGGACACCAGCTCGGGACCGGTGATGGTCTTGGTGACGTAGCCGCGCGCCCCGCCGCGGATGGTGCCGATCACGTCCTCCGCGGCGTCGCTGACCGACAGCGCGAGGAACGACGTCTCCAGGCGTCGCTCGGCGGGCAGCCGTCGCATCACCTCGACCCCTCCTCCCCCGGGCAGGTGGACGTCGAGCAGCACGACGTCGGGGCGGTGCTCGAGCACGGCCGCGATGGCCTCGTCGACGTCGGCGGCCTCGGCGAGCACCTCGATGTGTCCGGCGCCCACGCCGACGAGCTCGGCGCGCACGCCGCTGCGGAACATGGCGTGGTCGTCGACGATGACGACGCGCACGAGGGTCTGGTCAGGCATCGGGGTCCTCCTGGGTGGGGCAGGGCAGGTGCAGCCGGACCTCGGTGCCGGAGTCGCCGGAGCGGATCTCGGCCGTGCCGCCGTGCCGCTGCATGCGGTCGATGATGCTGTGTCGTACGCCGTAGCGGTCGTCGGGGGCCGCGTCGGGGTCGAAGCCCGGGCCCCGGTCGCGCACGAACACGTCGACGGCGCCGGGCGACACCTCGGCGTAGACGTCGACGCGGGGGGTGCCGGCGTGCTTGGCGGCGTTGGTGAGCGCCTCACGGGCGGCCGCCACGACGGGTCGCAGCGCCTCGTGCATGTCGCAGTCGCCGACGTTGACGACGTCGACCGAGATGCCGTGGGCGTCCTCGACCTCGGCCGCGATCCCCCGCAGGGCGGAGGCGAGGCTGCGCTCGTCGGTGGCCTCCCCGGAGTAGAGCCAGGCGCGGAGGTCGCGCTCCTGGGCGCGAGCGAGCTTCGCGACCGTGGCGGCGTCGGCGGGGTTCTTCTGGATGAGGGCGAGGGTCTGGAGCACCGAGTCGTGCAGGTGGGCGGCCACGTCGGCGCGCTCCTGCGTGCGGATCCGCTCGGCGCGCTCGTCGGTCAGCTCGGAGGCCAGCCGGAAGATCCAGGGACCGACGACCAGCAGCAGCCCGGCCACGCCGAGCCCGCCGGCGATCAGCGCGCCGCGCGCCTGCTGGAGCGAGCCGTTGTCGAAGCCGAAGACGAAGAAGGCCGACAGCAGCAGCACCACGCCGATGCCGACTCGGGCGTACGACGCCCAGCCGCCGTTGCCGAACACGACCCGGACCATGTCGACCCGGCCGCTGGTGTCGAGCCAGCGCTCGCGCTGGGCCTCGTCGGCCTGGCGCCACAGCAGCGCGAGGCCGACCAGGCCGATGGCGACGGGCCACACGACGCCGCCCCGGCCGACGACCGCCTCCAGGACGAGGACGGCACCGAGCCCCAGCGCGGCGAGCGCGATCACCGGACCGACGTCGCCCAGCCGGCGGATCCGCCCGGGCCTGCGGCCGCCGCGGCTGGCGCTCTCGAGGCCGGGCGCCTGGGCGACGAAGTGCGGCGCGGCCGGCAGCATCAGCCACAGGCCGGCGTAGAGGGCGATGCCCAGGCCGCCCATCACGGCGGTCACGACGAACGCGGCACGCACCCACAGCACGGGCACCCCGAGGTGGTGGGCCAGGCCGGCCGCGACGCCGCCGATGACCGGCTCGTGGGTGTCGCGGTAGGCGCGGCGGACCTCCGGTCGGAGCTCGGGCCGGGGCGGCGCGGAAGCAGTGCTCATCGTGGCTCCATCGTCACACAGCGCGGGCCCCCACCACATGAGGACCGACCCCGGTCGGACCCTGAGACCGAGGGCCTTCCGACGTGCCAGGATCAGGGTCGTCCCCGATGGTGGGGAGCACGCACGGGGACCAGGCTGGAGCCATGACCACGACACCTCCCGAAGCGCCCTCCGGCGCCGGAGACCCCGGCGCCCACGACGGCCCCCGGGTCACCCGCGACGAGGTCCGCGACCTCGGCCGCCTGCGCCGCTCCGCCTACGACCGCAAGGTCGCGGGCGTCGCCGGCGGCCTGGCGCGCCACCTCGACGTCGACCCCACCATCCTGCGCGTCGCCTTCGTGGTGCTCTCCTTCTTCGGCGGCGCCGGGCTGATCGTGTACGCCGCCTGCTGGCTGCTGGTGCCCGACGAGCGCACCCACAGCGCCACTGTCAACCTCGATGAGCGCAGCCGCACGTTCGCCCTGTGGGTCGTGGGTCTCGTCGCCGCGCTGGCCATGCTCGGCGACTCGGTCGGCGGATGGGGCTTCCCCTGGCCGCTCGCGCTGGTGGGCCTGATCGCGCTGGCCGTCGTGATGAGCCGCGGCGAGCGCCCGGCCCCCGGCGCGTTCTACGCCGCGCCGACCGCACCCCCTGCCTCCACAGCTGGGGCGCCCGCAGGCGGACCGGTCGCCGGCACGACGGTGCCGCCGGCGTACGCCGCCCCCTCGCACCCCGTCTACGCACCGCTGCCGGTGCCGCCGCGCCACCCGCGTCGCCGCGGGCCGATCCTCTTCTGGTTCACCCTCGCGCTCATCGTCGTGGCGGAGGGCATCCTCGGCACCGTCGACCTCGCGGGCGTCGACGTCACCGCCTCCAGCTATCCCGCGCTGGCGCTGGGAGTCACCGGCGCCATGCTGCTGCTCGGGGCGTTCTACGGGCGGGCCGGCGGGCTGATCGCCCTCGGCCTCCTCACGGCGGTCGTGACGGCCGCGACCACCGCCGCCGGGGAGATCGACGGCGGACAGATCGTGGAGACGCCGCGCACCGTGGCGCAGCTGGACGAGCGCTACGAGCTCGGCGCCGGCGAGATCGTCCTGGACCTGCGGCAGCTCGACGACCCGGAGGCCCTGGACGGGCTCACCCTCGAGCTGGAGTCGACCTTCGGCCGGATCGAGGTGATCGTCCCCGACGGTGTCGACGTGGACGCCGACGCGACCGTCGACGGCCTCGGTCACTCGTCCCTGTTCGGTGACGACCGCGACGGCTCCGACAGCCACTTCCACCGGGGTGGCGACGACGCCCCCCTGCTCACGATCGACGCCGAGGTCGCCTTCGGCGAGATCGTGGTCGACACCCGAAGGAGCCCCCGATGAGCGACATGCGCGACACCCTCGAGGCCGGCCGGCACCCGGTCAACATCGGCCAGCTGGTGATGGGCCTCGCCTTCGTGGGCCTGGCCGTCGTCTGGTCCCTGATCGCCAACGACGCGGTCGAGGGCAGCGACGTGCGGTGGCTGCTGCCGATCCCCTGGGTGCTGGCCGGCGCGGTGGGCCTGGTCGCCGCGGCCGTGACCACCCGGCGCCGCCACGGCGCGCAGCACACCGGCTGGGTCGAGCCCGCTGCGCGCGAGCCGCACGGGCAGCGCGAGCAGCGCGAGGTCGAGGACGCCGAGGAGCCGCAGGACCGCGAGGCGTGAGTCGTGACGGCCCGGTCGGGCCGCCTTGGCACGATGGCCCCGTGACCCTCCCCCACCTCGGCACCCTCGAGTCCCTGCCCGCCGCCGACCACCCGGAGCTCCTCGCTCCGCCGGTGGCGGCGGCGCTGGCGTCCTGGGCGCACGCCGGATCGCCGGCCGTCACGGCCATCGACGCCGAGCTGGCCGACACCGCTGCGTTCGGCGACGCCTACGGCGTACCGCCCGAGGCCAGCGCCAACTGCGTGCTGGTGGCCGGCCGTCGCGACGGCGAGGAGCGGGTCGCGGCCTGCGTCGTGCGCGCCGACACCCGCGCCGACGTCAACGGCGTCGTCCGTCGGCTGCTGGGGGTGCGCAAGTGCTCGTTCCTGCCCATGGAGCGCGCCGTGGCGGAGTCCGGCATGGAGCACGGCGGGATCACCCCGCTCGGGCTGCCGGCCGGGTGGCGCGTGCTCGTCGACGCCCGCGCCGTGGAGATCGAGACGGCGGTGATCGGCTCCGGCGTACGTCGCTCCAAGCTGCTGCTCCCCGGCGCGCGGCTGGGCCTGCTGCCCGGCGCCGAGGTGGTGACCGACCTCGCACGCTGAGGGCCCGTAAAGGGTTCGCGGTGGAGGGCTCGCGGTCCGTAGGCTGGGGTGAGTGCGCCGCCTCCCCCTCGACCATCCCGGGACCGCGGACCACCGCACTCCCGGCCGCTTCCTGTGGTGGATGGCGCGTGCCCAGAGCGCCACCCTGGCGGGCGGCATGCTCTTCGGCATCATCTGGATGAGCGCCCAGGCGGTCATGCCCGCCGTCATCGGCCGCGCCATCGACCGCGGCGTCGCCGACCGCGACGGGGAGGCCCTGCTCGGCTTCGCCGGACTCCTGGCCGTGATCGGCCTCGTGCAGGCCGCGGCCGGGATCATCCGGCACCGCTTCGCGGTCACCAACTGGCTGATCGCCGCCTACCGCACCGTGCAGCTGGTGGGCCGCCACACCGTGCACCTGGGCGGCGCGCTGCCCCGCAAGGTGTCGACCGGCGAGGTCGTGGCCATCGGCACCAGCGACATCTCCCACCTCGGTCAGGTCATGGACGTCTCGGCCCGCTTCGCCGGCGCGGTCGTGTCGTTCCTGCTGGTGGCCGTGATCCTGCTGCAGACCTCGGTCACCCTCGGGTTGATCGTGCTGCTCGGCGTGCCGACGCTGATGCTCCTCGTCGGGCCGCTGCTCTCGCCGCTGCAACGGCGCAGCACGCGGCAGCGTGAGCTGATGGGCCATCTCTCCAACACCGCCACCGACATCGTCGGCGGGCTGCGGGTGCTGCGCGGCGTGGGCGGCGAGCAGGTCTTCCACGACCGCTACCGGCGCGAGAGCCAGACCACCCGCCGTGCCGGCGTGGAGGTCGCCAAGCTGCAGTCGGTCCTCGACGCGCTCCAGGTGTTCCTGCCCGGCACGTTCGTCGTCGTCATCGTGTGGCTGGGGGCGCGGTACGCCGTCGCCGGCACGATCACCGCCGGCGAGCTGGTCGCCTTCTACGGCTACTCCGCGTTCCTGATGATCCCCCTGCGCACCGCGACCGAGTTCGCCAACAAGCTGATCCGCGCGCGGGTCTCGGCACGCCGCGTCTGCCGCGTGCTCGCGCTGACGCCCGACGTCACGGAGCCGGCCCACCCGGTGTCCCCGCCCCCGCCGGGCTCCGAGCTGCACGACCAGCGCAGCGGGCTGCGGGTGCGACCGGGCGCGCTCACGGCGATCGTCAGCGAGCAGCCCGACGACTCGGCCGCGCTCGCGGACCGGCTCGGCCTCTGCGCCGCGGAGGTCGACGACGACGTCACGCTGGGCGGGGTGCCGCTGGCCGCCATGAGCCGGACCGACGTACGACGGCGGATCCTGGTCTCCGACACCGGCGCGACCCTCTTCTCGGGGCCGTTGGGCGACCGGCTCGACCTCACCGGCACGGCGCGCGGGGACGGGAGCCTGGACCGGGCGCTGCGCACGGCCTCGGCGCAGGACATCCTCGACGCCCTCCCCGAGGGTCTCGACACCCTGGTCACCGAGCGCGGCCGCAGCTTCTCGGGCGGGCAGCGGCAGCGCCTGGTGCTGGCCAGGGTGCTGACCGTCGACCCGGAGATCCTGGTCCTGGTGGAGCCCACCTCGGCCGTCGACGCCCACACCGAGGCCCGCATCGCCAGCCGGCTGCGCGAGCAGCGCACCGGCCGCACCACCGTCGTGACCTCCACCAGCCCCCTGATGCTCGACGCCGTGGACGAGGTGGCCTTCCTCCAGGACGGCGTCGTGGTCGCCACCGGCACCCACGGCGAGCTGCTGCGCACGCACGCGGGCTACCGCGCCGTCGTCACCCGGGAGACCGAGCTGGCCGGGGCGGCGGACGCATGAGCGACACCACGCTGCCGGTCGCCGACACCGGCGCGCTGCGCCGCTACGTCCGCGACCTCGCGCGCCGCCACCCGCGGCTGCTCTGGGGCGCCCTGGCGCTGCACGTGCTCGCGGCCGCTGCCGCGCTCGCCGTGCCCCGGCTGCTCGGCGACCTGGTCGAGGCGGTCGAGCGCGGCACCACGGTCGGTCACGTCGACCGGGTGGTCGCCGTGCTGGCCGGCTTCCTGGTGGTGCAGACCGTCCTGACGCGCTTCGCGCGCTACGTCAGCCACGTCCTCGGGGAGCAGGTGCTCGCCGAGCTGCGCGAGGACTTCGTCGGCAACGCCCTGGCGCTGCCGGTCGGCGTGGTCGAGTCGGCGGGGTCGGGCGACCTGCTGACCAGGACCAGTCGCGACGTCGACCAGCTGGGCTGGTCGGTGCGCATGGCCCTGCCCGAGTGGACGATCGCCGTCGTCACCGCCGTCCTGACCTTCGCCGCCGCCGTCAGCGTCGGCTGGTGGGTGGCGCTGCCGTGCCTGCTGGGCGCTCCGCCGCTCGTGATCGGCCTGCGGTGGTACCTCGCCCGCGCCAAGGACGGCTACCTGCGCGAGAGCGCGTCGTACTCCACCATCAACGCCAGCCTCACCGAGACGGTCGAGGGCGCCCGCTCCGTCGAGGCCCTCGGCCTCGGCACGCAGCGCATCGAGACCATCGACCGCGACATCGCGGCGTCGTACCGGGCCGAGCGCTACACGCTCTACCTCCGCACCGTGTTCTTCCCGGCCATGGAGGTCAGCTACCTCGTGCCGACGGTGGCCACGCTGCTGTTCGGCGGCTACCTCTACACCCAGGGGCAGGTCTCGCTCGGCGACGTCACGGCGGCGACGCTCTACGTGCAGATGCTCATCGACCCGGTGGACCGCATCGTGTCCATCCTCGACGAGCTCCAGATGGGGGCCGCCTCGCTGGCGCGCCTGCTCGGGGTGGCCCAGGTGCCCGACGACCGGCAGGTCTCCGGGGAGCGCCCCGACGGGGAGGGCATCGAGGCGCGCGACGTGCGCTTCTCCTACGTCGAGGGGCGCGACGTGCTGCACGGCGTCGACCTCCAGGTGGGGGTCGGCGAGCGCATCGCCATGGTCGGCCCCTCGGGCGCCGGCAAGTCGACGCTCGGCCGGCTCCTCGCGGGCATCCACCCGCCGCGCACGGGCGCGGTCACCGTGGGTGGCGTCGGCCTCGTCGAGCTGCCGCTGCAGGACCTGCGCGGGCACGTGGCGCTGGTGACGCAGGAGCACCACGTCTTCGTCGGCACCCTGCGCGAGAACCTCGCCCTGGCCGCGCCCCCGGGCGCCGCCGACGACGACATCCGAGCGTCGCTGGGCGCCGTCGACGCGCTCGACTGGGTCGACGCGCTGCCCGACGGGCTCGACACGGTCGTCGGGTCGGGCGGGCGCAGCCTCACCGCCGCCCAGGCGCAGCAGGTCGCGCTCGCGCGCCTGGTGCTGGCCGACCCGCACACGCTGGTGCTGGACGAGGCGACGTCGCTGATCGACCCCCGCGCCGCGCGCCACCTCGAGCGCTCCCTCGCCGCCGTGCTGGAGGGGCGCACGGTCATCGCGATCGCGCACCGGCTCTTCTCCGCCCACGACGCCGACCGGGTCGCCGTCGTCGAGGACGGAGTCATCTCCGAGCTCGGCTCGCACGACGAGCTGGTCGCGGCCGGCGGGTCGTACGCCGCCCTGTGGGACAGCTGGAACGGCCGCCACTAGGACGGCAGGCGGTCAGTGCAGGCCGGAGATGCGCACGCCGGAGTGGGCCTTGTAGCGCTTGTTGATGGAGATCAGCACGGCGGTGAGCGGCTCGAGCTGACGGGCCAGGCGCAGCTTGCCGGCGTCGATGCCGTCGCGGCCGGTGACGCTGCGGGCCAGCTCGATCGCGACCGCCTTGCCCTCGGCCGTGTCGCCGCAGACCAGGACGTCCTCGTCGTCGAGGTAGTCGGCCTCGCCCCACAGGGTCACCGCCGACACGTGGTGGAACGCGCCGACGACCGTCGCCTCGGGCGCGATCCGCTGCGCGGACTCGGCCGCCGAGCCGGCGCCGTCGTCGATGATCCGCCCGTGCGGGCCCTGCTTGTCGAACGCCAGCGGGTTGACGCAGGAGATGACGACCTTGCCCTCGAGCGGGAGGGTGGCGACCAGCTCGTCGTGACCGTCGTACGGGACGGCGAGCAGCACCACGTCGGCACCGGCGCACGCATCGGCGTTGCTCGCGCCGGTGACCTCGCCGGCGCCCTCGACGCCGGACAGCCGCGCGGTGACCTCCTCGGCCACGGGGACGGCCTTCTCGGCGGCCCGCGAGCCCAGCACCACGGTGTGGCCGTGCCGGGCGAAGCGGTAGCCCAGGCCCTTGCCCTGCGGGCCGGTGCCACCGATCACGGCGATGCGGAAGGTCGTCACAGGCTGGCTCCTCGGAGGGTGCTGGTGGGACCAGCACTATCTCACCGCCCTCCCGGCGGGGCGGCGCGGGATCGGTCCCTGGGACCAGGGTCACCCGGCCCCGCCTTGCCATCGTGACAGCGGCCTTGTCACAGTGGCGGCGTCATCCACGCCGATCCCAGGGGTCCCCATGAAGCTGTCCATGCCGCTCGTCTACGCCGGCAACCCGCGCGAGTCCGCGGACCAGGTCGCGTCGCTGGAGAAGGCGGGCCTGGACACCATCTGGGTCGCGGAGCCCTACGGCTTCGACGCCCCGACGCTCATGGGCTACCTCGCCGCCAAGACCGAGACCGTCGAGATCGGCGCCGGCATCCTCAACGTCTACTCCCGCACCCCGGGCGCCCTGCTGCAGACCGCGGCCGGCCTGGACAACGTCTCCGGCGGCCGCGCGGTCCTCGGGCTGGGCGCCTCGGGCCCGCAGGTCATCGAGGGCTTCCACGGACTCCCGTACGACAAGCCGCTGGGCCGCACCCGCGAGGTCATCGAGATCGTCCGCATGGGGCTGCGCCGCGAGGCGCTCGTCAGCGACGGCATCTTCAAGCTCCCCCTCCCCGCCGACCAGGGCCTGGGCCTCGGCAAGCCGCTCAAGCTCCTCAACAAGCCCGAGCGCCCCGTCGTCCCGATCTGGGTGGCGGCGCTCGGCGACAAGAACGTGCGGATGACGGCCGAGGTGGCCGACGGCTGGCTGCCCTTCCTGTTCCACCCCGAGAAGGCCAAGGACGTCTGGGGCGACGCGCTCGCGGCCGGCGCGGCCAAGCGCTCCCCCGAGCTCGGCCCGCTGGAGATCAGCGCGGGCGGCATGGTCGCGATCGGCGAGGACGTGAAGGGGATGCTCGACTTCATGCGCCCGCTCTACGCGCTCTACGTCGGCGGCATGGGCGCGCGCGGCAAGAACTTCTACAACGAGCTCGCGTGCCAGTACGGCTACGAGAAGGAGGCCAAGCAGATCCAGGACCTCTACCTCGGCGGCAACAAGCGTGACGCCGAGGCCCTGGTGCCCCTCGAGTGGCTCGAGGCCGGCAACCTCGTCGGCCCGGCGTCGTACGTCAAGGAGCGGATCGCCGCCTTCGCCGAGGCCGGCGTCACCAACCTCTCGGTCTCCCCCGCCTCCGACGACCCCGCCGCCACCATCCGCCAGGTCAAGGAGTGGATCAGCTGACCCCTCCGGTGGTCGAGGTGCCAGCACAGCGAGCCTCGAAACCACCCCGCCTTCGGTGGTCGAGCAGCGAGGAGCGCCAGCGACGAGCGCCCGTCGAGATCCCCGCACCTCTGGCTGTCTCCTCGGGGCTGATCTGGGGTGCCGCGCGCGTAGCCGGTCGCGTCTCCGCCTCAAGGAGCTTCGCCCGCTTCGCGGCGCCCTTCGGGCGTCCTTGACCCGGAGCCTCCCTCGACCGGCTTGACGGCGCACGGGGCGACACGGGCTTCGCCCGCGCCGCCCGCGCAAGGCGCGGCACCCCTCCGGTGGGGCTGGTGTGACTGGTGGTGCGACTACCGACACTCAGCGTCGGCAGTTGGTCACCACCGCGGCCCGGCCAAGCGTGGCTAGCTCGGCGTGAGGCGCGAACTGCCGACGCTGGTGACCGATAGGCAGGGCCCGCGCTGTTTGCGGGCGGCGCGGCGAAGCCGCCGCCGCCCGTGCGCCGCCCCAGCAGCCCGGGAGAGGCTCGGAGTCAAGGACGCCGAAGGCGCCGCGAAGCGGGCGAAGCTCCTTGACGCCGAGACCCGGGCTGCTAGCGCGCGGGCCGACACCAGCCCCGCACACATCAGGTGGTTTCGAGGCTCGCTGGCGCTCGCACCTCAACCACCGTGGGTCGCCGCTCGGCGTTCGGCTTACTGGGTCTCGACGGGCGCTCGACCACCGGACCGGTCAGCGGCGGAGGGACCGGGTGATGACGGCGTTGGCGGCGCGCTGGAAGCCGGTGACGACGGCCTCGAGGGTGAGCTGGCGCAGGCGGGCGACGGTGTGCTCGAGGCGGGCGGCGTCCTCGGGCGAGTGGGGCTGGCGTCGGTAGGGCTCGAGGATCTCGTCGCGGAGGATGTCGGTGAGCTCGTCGGCGAGCGCCTCCATGTGGTGGCGGATCGCCCGGTCGGCGCGGGCGATTCCGGCCTCGGGCATGTCCAGGTCGAGCAGGCCCAGGCCGACGTCGAGGTTCGGCATGACGACCCAGTCATCCTCGGCGCGCTCGATCAGGCCCAGGCTGACCAGCAGTCGCAGGTGCTCGCTGGTGAGCGGGCGACCTGCCTTGTCCTCCAGCTCCTGCTGGGAGAGCCGCTCGGGCGGGCGGCCGGTCCACGAGGTGAGCATGGCGCGCTGGAGCTGCAGGTCCTCGACCCCGGCGTCCAGGGGGACGCCGGCGAGGACGCGCTCGATCGCCTGCAGGGTGAAGCCGTGCTCCTGCAGGGCGCGGACCAGCTCGAGCCGCGCGCGGTGGACGGCGTCGTAGTAGGCGATGCGACCACGGCGGACCGGCGGCGGGATCAGCCCCAGGCTGGCGTAGTAGCGGGTGGTGCGCACCGTCATGCCGACCGCGGCCGCCAGCTCGTCGACGGTCAGCAGCCCCTCGGTCGGGTCGGCCGCGGGGGCGCTCATGGCCGTCACAGTAGTGCTGGCCCAGCGACACCGAGAGATTCCGGGGACCCGCTTGAATGCTGACAGTATTGCTGTCACAGTGTCGCTGAGAGCCACGTTCCATCCCTGCCCGCCCCACCGCACGCCCCGGAGGCCCCGATGCCCGACTCCCCCACGATCTGCGAGCAGGAGCACGAGGACTTCCGTGCGACCGTGCGCTCCTTCCTGGAGAAGGAGGTCGTCCCCCACCACGAGCAGTGGGAGAAGGACGGGCAGGTCAGCCGCGAGGTGTGGCGCAAGGCGGGCGAGCAGGGGCTGCTCTGCTTCGACGTCGACGAGGAGTACGGCGGCGCCGGGGTCAAGGACTTCCGCTACAACATGATCGTCGCCGAGGAGATGTGCCGCGTCGGCGCGAGCGGACCCGGCTTCCCGGTCCACACCGACATCATCGTCCCCTACATCAGCCAGCTCGGCACCGAGGAGCAGAAGCAGCGCTGGCTCCCGGGCCTGGTCAGCGGCGAGCTGATCTCCGCCATCGCGATGACCGAGCCGGGGGCCGGCTCGGACCTGCAGGGGATCCGCACCTCCGCCGTCGACAAGGGCGATCACTACGTCCTGAACGGCTCCAAGACCTTCATCAGCAACGGCATCCTCTCCGACCTCGTGATCGTCGTGTGCCGCACCAACCCCGAGGCCGGCCACCAGGGGATCAGCCTGCTCGTGGTCGAACGCGGCATGGCGGGCTTCGAGCGCGGCCGCAACCTCGACAAGGTCGGCATGAAGGCGCAGGACACCGCCGAGCTCTTCTTCGACAACGTCGAGGTGCCCAAGGAGAACCTCCTCGGGGAGGAGGGCTCCGGCTTCATCTCGTTGATGGTCAACCTGCCCCAGGAGCGGATCTCGATCGCCACGATGGCGGTGGCGGCCGTCGAGCACGTGCTGCGGCTGTGCCTCGACTACGCCAAGGAGCGCGAGGCGTTCGGCAAGCCGATCGGCAAGTTCCAGAACACCCGCTTCATGCTGGCCGAGATGGCCACGGAGGCCCACATCGCCCGGGTCTTCGTCAACGACTGCGTGATGCGCCTGAACGCCGGCGACGTCGACACCACCCTCGCCTCGATGGCGAAGTGGTGGACCACCGAGCTGCAGACCAAGGTCGTCGACCGCGGCGTCCAGCTGCACGGCGGCTACGGCTACATGATGGAGTACCCGATCGCCCGCGCCTTCGTGGACAGCCGGATCCAGACGATCTACGGCGGGACCACGGAGATCCAGAAGGAGATCATCGGGCGCAGCCTCGGCATCTGACCGATCCCGGCGACACCCTTGTCCGGACGTGTGGCCCACGCCACACTGTGCGCAGCCGACCCGAGGAGACCCATGAGCAACGACGTACTGGCCGAGCGCGCGCGGATCGAGGCGGCCGTCGCCGGGCAGACCCTGCCCGACGCCCTCCTCCGGACGGTCACCGCCAACGCTGACGAGCCGGCGTACTCCGACAAGCACCACCGCACCGGCGACGAGGCGTGGCGCACGCTCACCTGGACCGAGGTCCGCGAGGCCACGCTCGACGTGGCGGCGGGGCTGATGGAGCTCGGCGTCGCCCCCGGAGACACCGTCGCGGTCATGGCGACCAACCGGATCGAGCACGTGCTCGCCGACTTCGGCGCGGTGCACGCGGCGGCCACGCCGATGTCGATCTACAACACGCTCTCCGCGGAGCAGGTGGCCTACGTCGCCGGTCACGCGGAGCCGAGCGTCGTGATCCTCGAGAGCGCCGACCACCTGGCGCGCTGGGGCCGCGCGCTGGACGAGACGGGCAGCGTGCGCAAGGTCGTCGTCATCGACCCCTCGGCCCTGCCCGAGGGGGACCGCTTCGAGACCTGGGACGACCTGATGGCCGCGGGCCGGGCGCACCGGGCGGCCAACGCCGAGGCGGTGGAGGCACGCCACCGCGAGCTGACCCCCGAGTCGGCGGCGACGATCCTCTACACCTCGGGCACGACCGGCAACCCCAAGGGCGTCGTGCTCAGCCACTTCAACGTGCTCTACGAGGCCCTGAGCACGCTCGAGGCCGCCGGCCTGGAGGGTGGGCAGCGCCAGGTCAGCTACCTCCCGTTCGCCCACATCGCCGAGCGGGTGCTCGGCATCTACGGCCCCCAGATCGTCGGCGGCCACATCCACTGCATCGGCGACCCCAGCGAGCTGCTGGCGGCGCTGGGCGAGGTGCACCCGACGGCCTTCTTCGGCGTGCCCCGCGTGTGGGAGAAGATCAAGACCGGCATCTCCGCCAAGCTCGCGGCGGACCCCGACCCGGCCAACGTCAAGATGGTCCAGGACTCCATGGCCGCGGGCCTGGCCTGGGTCGAGGCCCAGGAGTACGGCGGCACGATGACGCCCGAGATCGAGGAGGCCTACCAGGCCGCCGACGCGACGATCCTCGGCTTCCTCAAGCTGCTGCTCGGGCTCGACCAGGTCACCTGGGCCGCCTCCGCCGCCGCGCCGATGCCCCTCGAGGTCGCGCGGTTCATGGCCGGGCTCGGCCTCAAGGTCTTCGACGTCTACGGCATGACCGAGACCTGCGGCGCGGTCACGGCCAACGGCCCCAGCGGCTTCAAGCTCGGCACCGTCGGCCGGGCCACGCCGGGCATGGAGATCGTCCTCGGCGAGGACGGCGAGGTGCTGGTGCGCGGTCCCGTCAACACCGCGGGCTACCACCGCCAGGAGGAGGCCACGCGCGCGCTCATCGACGAGGACGGCTGGGTCCACACCGGCGACATCGGCACCCTCGACGACGACGGCTTCTTCTCGATCGTCGACCGCAAGAAGGAGCTGATCATCACCTCCGCGGGCAAGAACATCGCCCCGTCCAACATCGAGAACTACCTCAAGGAGTCGCCGATCATCGGCCACGCCATGGCGGTGGGCGACGGCCGGCCGTACGTCGTGGCCGTCCTGACCCTCGACTCCGAGGTGGCGCCGGCCGTCGCCCAGCAGCTGGGCGTGGAGTTCCAGGACCTCGCCGACCTGGCGCAGAGGCCGGAGATCCTCGCGATGGCCCAGGCGGCCGTGGACGCCGCCAACGAGCGGCTCTCGCGCCCGGAGCAGGTGAAGGCCTTCGAGCTGCTGCCGGTGGAGTGGACCGCGGAGTCCGAGGAGCTCACGCCGACGCTGAAGCTCAAGCGCCGCGTCGTGAACAAGAAGTACTCCGACGTGCTGGACCGCCTCTACTCCTGACGGACGAGTTGGGCCGGACGAGTTGGGCCGGACGAGTTGGGCCGGACGCTCCGGTCCAGACCAGTGGGCGCCGCGGTCACAGCCGCGTGACGGGGGGCGTCACGTGGACAACCGCAGGTCAGGCGCGGGGTCGCGATGAGTTCGCGGCGACCCCGGAGTCTGATCGGGGAAATCCCTGATGCGGACCGTCCGCGCCCACTGAGAGGCTCCCCCTCATGCACCGTCAGATCGCCGGCAGGCTCACCGGCAGGATCACCAAGTGGATCGTGCTGGTCGGCGCGGTCGTCATCGTGGGCCTGATGGCTCCCCTCAACGCCCAGCTCGTCGACGTCCAGAACAACGAGGCCTCGTCGTGGCTCCCCGAGTCGGCGGAGTCGACCAAGGTGCTCGAGGCGCTCACCGGCACCGTCGACCCCAACGACATCGACACCCTCGTCGTCTACCACCGCGAGGGCGGGCTCACGCCCGAGGACCTCGCGGCGATGGACGCGCAGGCAGCGGAGATCGCGAAGGTCGAGGGGGTGACGGAGGAGGGTGTGCTGACGCCCGCCACCGCCGAGCAGGCCGGCATCCCGGTCAAGCTGGTCTCCGACGACGGCGAGGTCGCCAACCTCGCCTTCACGTTCAACTTCGGCGCCGACGGGTGGCTCTCGATCCCGGACGCCGCCAAGGAGGTCCGCGACATCGCGCAGATCGACGGGGTGACGGTCCACCTCGCCGGCTACGGCGGCCAGGCGGCCGATGCCTCCGAGGCGTTCGAGGGCATCGACACCAACCTGATCTTCGCGACGCTCCTCGTGGTGATCGTGATCCTGCTCTTCACCTACCGCAGCCCGATCCTGTGGCTGCTCCCGATCATCTCGGCGGTGTTCGCCTACATGATCTCCGGCGGCGTGGTCTACCTGCTCGCCAAGTACGCCGACCTCACGGTCAACGGCCAGAGCCAGTCGATCCTCGGCATCCTGGTGATCGGCGCCGGCACCGACTACGCCCTGCTGCTGGTCGCCCGCTACCGCGAGGAGCTGCGTCGCCACGAGGACCGGCACGAGGCGATGGCGTACGCGCTGCACCGCGCGACCCCGGCGATCCTCGCCAGCGCGGCGACCGTCGTGATCGGCTTGCTGTGCCTGGTGTTCTCCGACCTCAACTCCACCGCCGGCCTCGGCCCGGTGCTGGCCGTCGGCGTCACCGTGACGTTCCTGGTGATGGTGACGCTGCTGCCCGCCCTGCTCGTCATCTGCGGGCGCTGGATCTTCTGGCCCAAGCGCCCCGCGTTCGGCTCGGACGAGCCCACCGGCACCGGATTCTGGGCCAAGGTCGGCTCTGCCATCGCCCCTCGCCCGCGGCGGGTCTGGGTCGTCACGACCGGCCTGCTGCTGCTCGCCTGCCTCGGCCTGTTCAAGCTCGACCCGTCGGGCCTGGCGCAGGACGAGCAGTACACGAAGGAGTTCGACTCGATCAAGGGTCAGTCCCTGCTGACCGACCACGGTCTCGCCGACACCTCCAACACCGTGCAGGTCGTCACCAACACCGCCCAGGCGGGCGACGTGGCGGGGGCACTCTCGGACATCGACGGCCTCGGCGACCCCAGCCAGCCCGCCGAGATCGGCGAGGGCCGCTCCTTCTTCACCGCCACGCTCGGCAGCGACATGTCGTCGACCGCCTCGTTCGACGCGGTCGAGGCCGCGCGCGACGCCGTCCACGAGGTCGACGGCGCCGATGCGCTGGTCGGCGGCGGGTCGGCGTTCTACCTCGACACCAAGATCGCCTCCGAGCGTGACAACCGCGTGATCATCCCGATCGTGCTCGTCGTGGTGCTGCTGATCCTGATGATCCTGCTGCGCGCACTCCTCGCGCCGCTGATCCTCATCGGCACCGTGATCCTGTCCTTCGGGGCGGCGCTGGGGATCTCCGCCCTGCTGTTCACCGAGGTCTTCACGCGCATTGGGCTCTTCGAGGTCAACGACGGGTTCGCCCACGCGGACCCCGGGTTCCCGCTGTTCGCGTTCGTGTTCCTCGTGGCGCTGGGCATCGACTACAACATCTTCCTGATGACCCGGGTCCGGGAGGAGACGGCCCAGCACGGCACCCGCAAGGGCTCGCTGATCGCGCTGTCGTCGACGGGCGGGGTGATCACGTCGGCCGGGCTGGTGCTGGCGGCGACGTTCCTCGTGCTCGGCTCGCTCCCGCTGGTCTTCCTGGCCCAGCTGGGCGTGGCGGTCGCGCTCGGCGTGCTGCTCGACACCATGATCGTCCGCTCGGTGCTCGTCACCGCGATCAACCTCGACCTGGGCGGCAAGATCTGGTGGCCGAGCAAGCTCGACCGCGACGGCCACGAGGTCGCCGCCGAGCACCCGCGGGACGAGCCGGAGAAGGTGTCCGTCTGAGCGGCCGGCGCGGGGTTCCAGCGGGTGGGCCGGGGGCGTCCCCCGACCCGCTCGCGCCTATCGTGGACGAGGTGACCGAGCTCCCCACGCCCCAGCAGGTCCGCCGTGCGCTGGCGCGGGCCGAGCGCGCGGCCGCCCTGGACGTCGCCGAGGCCACCGTGCTGCTCGCGGCCCGGGGCGAGGAGCTCGACCGGCTCACGGCCGCCGCCGCGCGGGTGCGCGACGCCGGCCTCACCGCCGCCGGGCGGCCGGGCGTCGTGACGTACTCCCCCAAGGTCTTCATCCCGGTCACCAAGCTGTGCCGAGACCGCTGCCACTACTGCACGTTCGTGGAGTCCCCCGGACAGCTGCGACGGGCCGGTCACGAGATGTTCCTGTCCCCCGACGAGATCCTCGACATCGCTCGCGAGGGCGCGTCGATGGGGTGCCTGGAGGCGCTCTTCACGCTCGGGGACCGCCCCGAGGACCGCTGGCCCGAGGCGCGCGAGTGGCTGGACTCGAAGGGCTACGACTCGACCCTCGCCTACGTCCGGGCGATGGCGGTGCGGGTGCTCGAGGAGACCGGTCTGCTCCCCCACCTCAACCCCGGCGTGATGTCGTGGGAGGAGATGAACCGGCTCAAGCCGGTCTCGCCCTCGATGGGGATGATGCTCGAGACGACGTCACGGCGGCTCTTCGAGACCAAGGGCGAGGCCCACCACGGCTCCCCCGACAAGGACCCCGCCGTGCGGCTGCGGGTGCTCGAGGACGCCGGCCGACTCTCGATCCCCTTCACCACCGGGCTCCTCGTCGGCATCGGCGAGACGCTGAAGGAGCGGGCGGAGACGATCTTCGCGCTGCGCAAGGTGGCGACCCAGTTCGGTGGCGTGCAGGAGGTCATCGTCCAGA
Source organism: Nocardioides lijunqiniae (assembly GCF_015024225.1). GTDB lineage: Bacteria > Actinomycetota > Actinomycetes > Propionibacteriales > Nocardioidaceae > Nocardioides > Nocardioides lijunqiniae. The sequence continues at coordinate 34,579 of NZ_JACJGM010000025.1, read as the reverse complement.
ACTTCCGGTCCAAGCCCGACACCGCCATGCGCCACGCCGACGACCTCCCGCTCGACGACTACCGCGCCGTCATCGCCGTCACCCGCCTCGTCCTCGGGCCCAAGGCCCGGGTGCAGGCGCCGCCCAACCTGGTCGACCTCGAGGAGTGCCGGGCCCTGCTCGACGCCGGCGTCGACGACTGGGGCGGCGTCTCGCCGCTGACCCCCGACCACGTCAACCCCGAGCGCCCCTGGCCCAGCCTCGAGCGGCTGACGGACCTGACCGCCCAGTGCGGCTTCGAGCTGCGGCCGCGGCTGACGATCCACCCCGAGTACGTCCGCGCCGCCCTCGACGGCGGCAGCCCCTGGCTGGACCCGCGGGTGTCGGCGCACGTCGCCGCGCTGGCGACCGACGACGGTCTCGCACGTCCCGGCGTACGACCGGTCGGGCTGCCGTGGCAGGAGCCCGACGGCGGCTTCGCCTCGGTCGGCCGCACCGACCTGCACACCGCCGTCGACACCGAGGGCCGCACCGAGGACCGCCGCTCCGACTTCGCCGACGTCTACGGCGACTGGGGCGCGGTCAAGGACGCCGCCGCGGGCACCGGCCGCGTCGACGGGGCCCCCGCGGTCCTGCACGCGGAGGGCGCCGAGGCGCTCCGGGCCGCGGAGGCCGACCCCGGCAACCTCTCCGACGAGCACGCCTACACGCTGATGACGGCGGAGGGCGCCCTGCTCGACCAGGTCACGCGCCTGGCCGACGACCTGCGGCGGGCGACCGTCGGCGACGACGTCACCTACGTCGTCAACCGCAACATCAACTTCACCAACGTCTGCTACGTCGGCTGCCGCTTCTGCGCCTTCGCCCAGCGGCGCACCGACGCCGACGCCTACAGCCTGTCCCTCGACGAGGTCGCCGACCGGGCGGCCGAGGCGTGGGACCTCGGCGCCACCGAGGTGTGCATGCAGGGCGGGATCGACCCCGAGCTGCCCGCCTCGGCGTACTTCGACCTCGTGACGGCGGTCAAGACCCGCGTCCCCGACATGCACGTGCACGCGTTCTCCCCGATGGAGATCGTCAACGGCACCGCTCGCACCGGCCTGTCGATCGAGGACTTCCTGATCAAGGCCCGCGAGGCCGGCCTCGGCTCGCTGCCGGGCACGGCCGCGGAGATCCTCGACGACGAGGTGCGCTGGGTGCTGACCAAGGGCAAGCTGCCCACGCGCACCTGGATCGAGGTCATCTCCACCGCTCACCGCGTGGGGATCCCGACGACGTCCACGATGATGTACGGCCACGTCGACAACCCGCGCCACTGGGTCAACCACCTGCGCGTGCTCAGCCGCATCCAGGACGCCTCGCTCGAGCACGGCGCCGCGCGCTTCACCGAGTTCGTGCCGCTGCCGTTCGTGCACACCTCCTCGCCCATCTACCTCGCCGGCGTGGCGCGGCCCGGGCCCACGATGCGCGACAACCTCGCGGTCCACGCGATGGCCCGGATCCTGCTGCACGGCCGGATCGACAACATCCAGACGTCGTGGGTCAAGCTCGGCACCGAGGGCACCCAGGCGATGCTCCAGGCCGGCTGCAACGACGTGGGCGGCACGCTGATGGAGGAGACCATCTCGCGGATGGCCGGCTCCGAGCACGGCTCCGCCAAGACGGTGGCCGAGCTCGTAGCCATCGGCGCCGGCATCGGCCGGCCGGTGCGCGAGCGCACCACGACGTACGCCGCTCGCTGACCGCGTCCCTCGCTCCCCGACTCCTGGCCACCCGCCCGTCGTCGCAAACGGTGTGTCGAACAACAAACCCCCGCCCGCCAGTTCGGCGCGAGCGCGCACCGGAGTACCGTCAAGAGCGGTCCAGACCAGCAACCACGGGGCTTAGGACACGTTCTGGAAACATTTCCTTCATTCTCTGGACGTGACTGCAGTCACTGCTTAAGTTGTGCGAGACAACAAACAGGCGCCCTTTTCTTCGGTGGAGGCGGCGCCCATCACCGCGAGGAGGCGGTTCGCGTGAAGCGAAAGCACAGTTTGGTAGTCGTCGGGCTCATGGGCGTCGCCCTGTCCCTGTCGGCATGCGGCAGCGACGACGAAGGCGGCAGCGACAACGGCGGTGGCGGTGGCGAGGCCGAGGGCAAGGTCGGCGTGATCCTGCCCGACACCGAGTCCTCGGTCCGCTGGGAGAGCGCGGACCGTCCGGCCCTGGAGGCGGCCTTCAAGGAGGCCGGCGTCGACGCCGTCATCCAGAACGCCGAGGGCGACGCGAACAAGATGACGCAGATCGCCGACACCATGATCGGCGACGGCGTGACCGTGCTGGCCATCGTGAACCTCGACTCCGAGTCCGGCGCCGCGATCCAGGAGAAGGCGAAGGCCGCGGGCGTCGCGACCATCGACTACGACCGCCTGACCCTCGGCGGCAGCGCCGAGTACTACGTCTCGTTCGACAACACCAAGGTCGGCGAGCTGCAGGGCCAGGGTCTGGCCGACTGCCTGGGTGAGAAGGACGCGAACATCGTCTACCTCAACGGCTCGCCCACGGACAACAACGCCACGCTCTTCGCCGAGGGCGCGCACAGCGTCCTCGACTCGATGACCAGCTACAAGGTCGTCGGCGAGCAGGCTGTCCCCGACTGGGACAACGAGCAGGCTGCCACGATCTTCCAGCAGCTCTACACCGCCGCTGACGGCAAGGTCGACGGCGTGCTCGCCGCCAACGACGGTCTCGGTGGCGCTGCCATCGGCATCCTCGAGGGCGCCGGCCAGGCCGGCAAGGTCCCGGTCACCGGCCAGGACGCCACCGTCGAGGGTCTGCAGAACGTCCTCGCCGGCACGCAGTGCATGACGGTCTACAAGTCCGCCACGCAGGAGGCCAACGCCCTCGCCGAGACCGCGATCGCGCTCGCCAAGGGCGAGGACGCCGAGACCACCGGCACCACGGTCGACTCGTCCGACCAGAGCGAGGTCCCCTCGATCCTGCTCGACCCGCAGTCCATCACCAAGGAGAACGTGGGCGACGTGATCGAGGACGGTGGCCAGAAGGCCGAGGACGTGTGCACGGGCGACTTCGCCAAGCTGTGCACCGACGCGGGCATCTCCTGACCGTCTGAACCACCGCAGACCGCCCTCGTGGGGCGGACCTGCTGAGCGGCGCCCGGGCCGGACCATCGGTCCGGGCGCTGCTCGTTCTCACCCATCGACTACTGAGGAGTCCGACCTCATGGCACAACCGCTGCTCGAGCTGCGCGGGGTCAACAAGAGCTTCGGCGTGGCGCACGTCCTGCACGACGTCGACTTCGCCGTCTACCCCGGCCAGGTGACCGCCCTCGTGGGCGACAACGGCGCGGGCAAGTCCACGCTGGTCAAGATCATCGCCGGCATCTACGGCCGGGACACCGGTGACTACCTCTTCGACGGCCAGGCCGTCAACGTCCACGGGCCGCGCGACGTCGCCGCCCTCGGCGTCGAGGTCGTCTACCAGGACCTCGCCCTCTGCGACAACCTCGACATCGTCGAGAACATGTTCCTCGGCCGCGAGGAGACCCGCGGCATCGCCCTCGACGAGGTCTCCATGGAGTCCCGCGCGCGCGAGACCCTCGCCTCGCTCTCCGTGCGCACCGTGAAGTCGGTCCGCCAGAGCGTCGCCAGCCTGTCGGGCGGCCAGCGCCAGACGGTGGCCATCGCCAAGGCCGTCCTGTGGAACTCCAAGGTCGTGCTGCTCGACGAGCCCACCGCGGCGCTCGGCGTCGCGCAGACCCGCCAGGTCCTGGACCTGGTCCGCCGGCTCGCCGACCGCGGGCTCGGCGTCGTGCTGATCTCCCACAACATGGGCGACGTCATGGAGGTCGCCGACCGCGTCACCGCGCTCTACCTCGGCCGCGTGGCCGCCGACGTCCACGTCGAGGAAGTCACCCACGGCCGGATCGTCGAGCTCATCACCGCCGGACGCTCCGGGGACCTCGGCATCGCCGAGAACCCCGCGACCGCGACCGTCTGACCAGGACCGGAGAAATCTCATCATGACCGTCGAATCCGACACCCCCGCGAAGAGCAACGAGGGCGCCTTCGCGAGCGACAACCGTCAGGCGGTGACGATCGGCGACTCAGCGCGCGACTACGTCAACCGCCTCCGTGGCGGCGACATGGGCTCGCTGCCCGCCATCCTCGGACTCGTCGTGCTGTTCGTCGTCTTCTCGTCGCTGCACGACCGCTTCCTCACGACGTACAACCTGGCCAACCTGGTCGTGCAGGCCGGCTCCATCATCGTCCTGGCGATGGGCCTGGTCTTCGTCCTGCTCCTGGGCGAGATCGACCTGTCCGCCGGCGTCGCGGGCGGCGCCTCCGCGACGATCACGGCGCTGGTGCTGATCGACCACGACTGGCACTGGCTCCTGGCCACCATCGCCGGTGTCGTGGTGGGTGCCCTCATCGGCGTCGCGATCGGCTCCCTGGTCTCGCTCCTGGGCATCCCGTCCTTCGTCGTGACCCTCGCCTTCTTCCTCGCCCTGCAGGCGGTCCCGCTGAAGCTCATCGGCTCCGGCGGCTCGCTGCGCTTCAACAACGAGGTGCTGCGCGGGCTCTCGATCAAGAACGTCCCGGTGACCGCGGGCTGGATCGCGGCAGGGGTCATCGTCGTCGGCTTCGCCGCGCTCACCCTGTGGCGCTACCGGTCCCGCTCAGCCAAGGGACTGGTGCACCAGCCGCTCCCGCTGGTGATCATCCAGATCGTCGTCCTCGCCGTGATCGTGCTTGGCCTCACCGCCCTGCTCAGCGCCAACCGTGCGCCGAACCCCAACCTCTTCAACATCAGCGGCGTCCCGTGGGTGCTGCCCGTGGTCATCGCGCTGCTGCTCTTCTGGACGTTCGTGCTCACCAAGACCCGCTTCGGTCGGCACCTCTACGCCGTCGGCGGCAACGCCGAGGCCGCGCGCCGCGCCGGCATCAACGTCACCCGGATCAGGATCTCCGCGTTCGTGATCGGCTCCTCGATGGCGGCCATCAGCGGCATCCTGTCGGCGTCCTACACGGGCAAGGTCTCGCCGGGCTCCGGTGGCGGCAACGAGCTCCTGTACGCCGTGGCGGCTGCCGTCATCGGCGGCACCAGCCTCTTCGGCGGCCGTGGTCGTGCCATCGACGCCGTCATCGGCGGGCTCGTCATCGCGACCATCCCCAACGGGCTGGGCCTGCTCAACCAGGCGGCGTACATCAACCTCCTCGTGACCGGCGGCGTGCTGCTGCTGGCCGCGAGCGTGGACGCCATCTCGCGCCGTCGTCGCTCCGCGGCGGGCGTCTAGGCCGACCTCATGAGCCGTCAGCGCTCCGGTCTCGGGACGAACCAGGAGGGGGTCCGGCGCCACAACCTGGGCACCCTCCTGCGTCACGTCCACCGCGCGGGCACGATGTCGCGGGCCGACCTGACCCTGCAGATGGGGCTGAACCGCAGCACCATCGCAGGGCTGGTCGGCGAGCTGGAGTCGCTCGGCGTCACGGAGCGGGCTCTGCCCGCCCAGCCCCGCACCGGCGCAGGTCGGCCCTCGGCCGGCGTGGGCCTCTCGCGCAGCGGACCGTTCGTCATCGCGGTCGACCTGGGCGTCGACCGCGTCGTCGTCGCCCGGGTCGGCCTCGGCGGCGCGGTCCAGCACCGCGCGACCGCACCGATCGTCGGCGGCGAGGCCTGGCAGGTCGGCGGCACGGTCGCCACCCTCATCCGCCAGGTCGTGGCCGACACCCCGGACGACGCCCCCCTCGTCGGGATCGGCGTCAGCGTGCCCGGCATGGTGCGCCGCAACGACGGCCTGATCCGGCTGGCGCCCAACCTGGAGTGGCACGACGTGTCGTTCGGGTCGATCATCCTGGCCGCGCTCGGCGTCGACGTCCCCGTCCTGGTGGCCAACGACGCCGACCTCGGCGCGCTCGCCGAGCACTACCGCGGCGCGGGTCTGGGCATCGACGACCTCATCTACGTCTCCGGCAACGTCGGCGTCGGTGCCGGTGTCATCACCGGCGGCTTCCGGCTGGAGGGCGCCGGCGGCTACTCCGGCGAGGTCGGCCACCTCAGCTTCAACCCCTCCGGGCACCCCTGCCACTGCGGCAACCGTGGCTGCTGGGAGACCGAGGTCGGCGCCCACGCGATCGCCGCCGCGATCGGCTGCCCGCAGGAGCAGGTGGCGCAGCTGGGCGAGGTGCTCGAGGGCTTCCGCGAGCCGACCCCCGAGCTGCGCGTCATCGGCACCCACCTCGGCCACGGCCTGGCCAGCATCGTCAACGCCTTCAACCCGCGCGTGGTGGTACTCGGCGGCTACTTCCGCGAGCTCTTCCGCCTCGTCCGCACCGACGTCAACGCCGCGCTGGCGGAACGGGCCCTGCCCGCTCCCCTGGAGTCGGTCACGCTCACCCTCCCCGGCCTCGGCGCCGACTCGGTGCTGCTCGGCGCGGCCGAGATCGCCCTCGAGCCGCTCTTCGTCGACCCGGTCGCCGGCCTGCACACCGCGATCACCGGCGTCGGCGCGAAGCTAGCGGGCTGAGGCGCGGCGCGCTCCTCGGGGCGGGAGTTTCGCCGGTCGACCGGCGATTCTGATGCTTCTGGGGCAGAGTTTCGTCGGTCAAGGTCCAGTTTCGCCGGGCGACCGGCGAAACTCCCCGCGTCAGCCGACCGGAACGTCGCCCGAGAACACGCCCTCGAGCGCGAGCTCGGCGGCGCCGAGGGCGGCCGCCTCCATGCCGAGGGTGCTGAGGCGCAGCTCGGGGCGGCGCTGGGCGGCCGAGGGCAGGCGCTCGTCGAGGGAACGGCGGGCCGGGGCGAGCACGTGCTCCCCCAGAGGGACGAAGTAGCCGCCGAGGACGACGACCTCGGGGTCGAGCACGTTGGCCAGGACCGCGAGGCCCAGGCCGACGTCCTCCCCCAGCCGGGCCAGCGCCTCGCGCACGGCGGGGTCGGCGGGGGCACGCGCGGCCACGGCCTGGGCCGAGCGCAGCGGGGTGGCGAGCTCCGGCATGCCGACGGCGGTGAGCATGGCGTGCAGGCCGACCGAGGCCTCCCAGCAGCCGCGCCGGCCGCAGCCGCACCGGGCGGTGGAGTCGCCGATCGGCATGTGGCCGACCTCCCCCGCGAAGCCGGTCGAGCCGCGCTGCAGCCGACCGTCGCTGACGATGCCGGCGCCGATGCCGACGGTGCCGGTGAGGTATAGCGCGTGGGCGACCCCGGTGGCCGCGCCGTGGTGCGACTCGGCGTAGGCGGCGCAGTTGGCGTCGTTGCCGACGGAGACCCGGCAGCGCCCGTCGAGGGCCGCCTCCACGTCCGCGGCCAGGCCGGTCGCGTCGAGGTTGGGCGTCCAGGCCACGGAGCGGTCGTCGCCGCGGACCAGGCCCGGGACGGCGACCATCGCGCCGACGAGCCGCCCCCCGGGCTCGCGTCGTACGACGTCACGCGCGAGCTCCAGCAGCGCCGGGAGTCGCGCGGCGTCGGTGGCGGGCCGGGTCTCGCTCAGGCGGACCCGGCCGCCCAGGTCGAGCAGCACCGCCGACACGTAGTCGACGTTGAGCTCCAGGCCCAGCCCCAGCAGCCCGCCACCCGTGAGGGTGACGGGCCGGCCGGGACGGCCGCGGCCGCCCGGCACGGAGTCCGCCTCGTCGACCGCGGCGGCCTCGGCCAGACCCCCGACGATGACCCCGACCGTGGCCTTGGCCAGCCCGGTGCGCTTGGCGAGCTCCGCGCGGGTGGCGGGACCGTGCATGCGCAGGCTCCGGAGCACCAGCGAGGTGTTGCGTCGCCGCAGCCCCTCGGTGCTGGCCGGCTGGTCGGAGCCGATCGCGGGGCCCATCGTCAGCCGCGGACGCCGTACAGGTGCTCGAGGGCCAGCTGGTCCAGGCGCTCGAAGCCGGCGTCGCGAACGGCGAGGGCCTCGACGTCGGGCAGGTCCCAGTCCTTCAGCTGCTCCCAGGTCTCGCCGTCACCCAGGGTGGGCTGGGCGAGCTCGGGCAGGGCCGCGGCGGCCAGGGCCTCCTGCACCTCCGGGTCCGCACGGAAGGCCTGGGCCTTCTCGCGCAGGATGAGGTAGTTGGTCATGCAGGCCTCGGCCGAGGCCCAGACGCCGGCCTCGCCCTCGGTGCGCGCCGGCTTGTAGTCGAAGTGGACGGTGCCGTCGTAGCCACCAGCCAGCAGGGTGTCGACGACCCAGAAGGCGCCGCGCACGTTGCCGGCGCCGAAGCGCAGGTCCTGGTCGTAGCGGGGACCGTGCTGGCCGTTGAGGTCGATGTGGAAGAGCTTGCCCTGCCACAGCGCCTGGGCGTAGCCGTGGGCGGCGTTGACGCCGGCCATCTCCTCGTGCCCGATCTCCGGGTTGACGCCCACCAGCTCGGGGCGCTCCAGGGTCTCGATGAAGGCCAGCGCATGCCCGATCGTCGGCAGCAGGATGTCGCCGCGCGGCTCGTTGGGCTTGGGCTCGATGGCGAACTTGAGGTCGTAGCCCTGGTCGACGACGTACTCGCCGAGCAGGTCGAAGGCCTCCTTGTAGCGGTCCAGCGCGGCGGAGACGTCCTTGGACGCGCCGTACTCGGAGCCCTCGCGGCCGCCCCAGGCGACGTAGATCTCGGCGCCGAGCTCGGCGGCGAGGTCGATGTTGCGCATGACCTTGCGGATCGCGAATCGGCGCACGTCGCGCAGGTTGGAGGTGAAGCCGCCGTCCTTGAACACCGGGTGGGTGAACAGGTTCGTGGTCGAGGTCGTGACGACCAGGCCGGTGTCGGCCAGGCCCTTCTTGAAGCGCTCGATGATCGCGTCGCGCGAGGCGTCGTCGCTGCCGAACGGGATCAGGTCGTCGTCGTGGAAGTTGACGCCGTAGGCGCCGAGCTCGGCGAGCTTCTCCAGCGCGTGCACCGGGTCCATGGGCTCGCGGGTCGCCTCGCCGAACGGGTCGCGGCCCTGCCAGCCGACGGTCCACAGGCCGAAGGAGAACTTGTCCTCGGGGCGAGGGGTGGGGATCTGGGTCATGGTGGTGCCTCTCGTGTGCGGGGTGGGTTCAGGACCAGGAGTCGGTGCGGTCGCGGAGCGCGGCGTAGGTCTCGCGCACGCGCGGGGTGGGGTCGGCCTCGAGCTCGACGGTGTCGGCCAGGGCCCAGTCGGGCGGCGCGCTCTCGCCGGACAGCGCCCAGGCGGCCTGCCGGGCGGCGCCGCGGGCGACGTACTCCCCCGGCGGCGGGAGCGTGACCGGGCGGCCGAGGATGGCCGGGGCCAGGGCTCGTACGGCGGCGCTGCGGGTCGCGCCGCCCACCATCAGGACCCGCCGGGGCCGGTCGCCGGTCGTGGCTGCCAGGTGGTCGACGGCGTCGGCCAGCGAGCAGAGCAGGGCCTCGAAGGCCGCCCGCGCGAGGTCCTCGCGGGTGGTGGTCTCGGTGAGGCCGGTCCAGGTGCCGACGGCGGAGGGCCGGTTCGGGGTGCGCTCGCCGCCGTAGTAGGGCAGCACGGTCACGCCTCGCGCGCCGGGCTCGGAGCCCATGGCGAGGTCGGCGAGCGCGTCGAGGTCGACGCCGAGCCACCGCGCCTGGAGCGCGAGGATCCGGGCGGCGTTCATGGTGGTGACCATCGGCAGGTAGCGGCCCTGCGCGTCGGCGAAGCCCGTGACGGTGCCCGTGCCGTCGGCGACGGGGGTCGCGCTCACCGCGGACGCGACGCCGGAGGTGCCGATGGAGATGAGGACGTCGCCGGGGCCGAGGCCCATGCCGAGTGCGGCGGCCATGTTGTCGCCGGTGCCGGGGCCGACGACCTGGCCGGCGGCGGTTTCGGCGGCCGCCGAGCCGTCGGGGGCGACGCGCGGCAGGGCCGGCTCGTGGCCGAGGGCCGCAGCGGCAAGGTCGGGGCGCCAGTCACCGCTCGTGGCGTCGAAGTAGCCGGTGCCGGAGGCGTCGCCGCGGTCGGTGAAGGCGGCGGTGCCGGGAGCGCTGGCGTGCCGCGAGACGTAGTCGTGGGGCAGCAGCACCTCACGCACCCGGGCCGCGGCGTCGGGCTCGTGGTCGCGCAGCCAGCGCAGCTTCGTGGCGGTGAACGACGCGACCAGGACGCTGCCGACGGCGCTCGCGCAGGCCTCGGAGCCGCCCATCTCCTCGACGAGCGTGCGCGCGGCCTCCGCCGAGCGGGTGTCGTTCCACAACAGGGCGTCGCGCACCGGCTCGCCGTCGTCCCCCAGGGCGACCATCCCGTGCTGCTGGCCGCCGACCGCGAGGGCGTCGGCGCGCTCGGCGAGCCCGACCGTCGCGTCGTCGTAGGCCGCGAGCCACGCTCGTGGGTCGACCTCCGTGCCGTCGGGGTGTGGCGCGCTGCGCTCCGCCACCACCGTGCCGTCAGCGGCGTCCACGAGGACCGCCTTCGTCGACTGCGTCGAGGAGTCGACACCCAGCACCAGAGCCATTCCCCCATTAAGTACGAGACTCGAACTTAAGTCAACCCCCGACTGACTACGCCGCGTCCCGGCGGGGTACTGACATGCTGGAACATCGGACGACCGCGTCCGAGCACCACCTACGCAAGGAGCACCACATGGGCTTCATCCTCTGGATCATCGCGGTGATCCTGGTCATCGCCGGCATCTTCCAGCTCTTCAAGGGCGAGACCCTCTGGGGCGTCGTGCTGATCATCGTCGGCCTCGCCGTCGGCCCGGGTGGCTACAGCATCTTCAAGTAGCCGGGCGGCCCCGCGTACGGTCGAGCCATGCGCATCGACCTTCGCGGCAAGGCTGCCCTCGTCACCGGTTCCACGCAGGGCATCGGCCTCGCGATCGCCCACGGGCTCGCGCAGGCCGGTGCCCGCGTCGGCATCAACGGCCGGTCCACCGAATCGGTGGCACGCGCGATCGCCTCCCTGCGCGAGACGCTCCCGGACGCCGACCTGGTCGAGGTCGTCGCCGACGTGACCACCGAGGAAGGCGCCGCCACCGCGGTGGCCGCGCTCCCGGACGTCGACGTCCTGGTCAACAACCTCGGCATCTTCGAGTCGCGGCCCGCGCTGGAGATCACCGACGAGGAGTGGCGTCGCTACTTCGACGTCAACGTCCTGGCGGCGGTGCGCCTCACCCGCGAGCTCCTGCCTGCGATGACCGAGCGAGGCTGGGGCCGCGTCCTCTACATCGCCAGCGACTCGGCGGTCGTCACGCCCGTCGAGATGGTGCACTACGGGATGTCGAAGACCGCGCTGCTCGCGGTCTCGCGCGGCTTCGCCAAGGCCGCCGCCGGCACCGGCGTGACGGTCAACTCGGTGATCGCCGGCCCCACCCACACCCGCGGGGTGGAGGACTTCGTGCACAGCCTGGTCGGCGACGACCTCGAGTGGGACGAGGCCCAGCGTCGCTTCATGCGCGAGCACCGCCCGCAGTCCCTCCTCCAGCGGCTCATCGAGCCCGAGGAGATCGCGAACATGGTGACGTACCTCAGCTCGCCGCTGGCCTCGGCGACCACCGGTGCCGCCGTGCGCGTCGACGGTGGGTACGTCGACGCGATCCTGCCCTGAGGCCGCCGACGACGACTCAGTCCTCGACGACGACCTCGACCTCGAACCCCTCCGAGCTCTCGACGTAGAGCGCGACGTGCCGGTCGCCGCCCGCGTGCGGGTAGCGGTCGGCGAACAGCTCACGCCAGCCGTGGGCCGACGACTCGGCGCGCAGCCGGTCCAGGCGCTCGCGGCTCTCCACGTGCAGCGCGAGGTGGTTGACCCCCGGCCGGAGCCGGTCGTGCGGCTCGGGCACCTGGTCGGCGGACCGCTCGAGGAACAGGTAGGTCCCGTCGGGGTGCACCCAGGAGGAGCCGGGGATGTCGATCTCCCAGGCCAGCTCGCCGAGCAGCCAGCCCCACTCGTCGGCGGCCAGCAGAGGGTCGGAGACCCAGAGGTCGAGGTGATGGATCGCGCGCGCCATGCTGCACCTTAAGGCGCGTCAGCCGGCCGGCGTCAGGGGGACGATGACGTCGGCGGCGAAGCGCTCCATGCCGTCGATCTTCTGGGCCAGGGTCGCGTCGAGGCCGTGGTAGTAGGCCCACGGCATGGTCCAGACCTCGGTCACCCCGCCCTCCTCGGCGGCCACGAAGTGCTCCGGCAGGAAGGCGTCGGACAGGGCGGTGATGACCTGGAAGTCGCCGGTGGCGCCCTGCTCGTCGCGGACCTCCTGGAGCCGGCGCGCGTGGGCGACGGCCTGCTCGACGGTGTAGATGTCGCCCACCCAGCCGTCGTGCCGGGCGGCGCGGGCGAAGGCGACCTCGGAGAGGCCGCCGACGTAGATGGGGATCGGAGCCGCGGGCGAGGGGTTCATCATCATCCGGGGCGCGGAGTAGAACTCACCCTCGAACTCCGTCCAGCCCGGCTGCCACAGCGCCTTCATCAGGGCCAGGCCCTCGTCGGTACGACGCCCGCGCGTCCGGAAGTCCTGGCCGAGCAGCTCGAACTCCTCCCGGCACCAGCCGATGCCCACTCCCAGCGCCACCCGGTCGCCCGACAGCACCGCCGCGGTTCCGACCGTCTTGGCGACCTGGAAGGGGTTGCGCAGGGCGTTGACGTAGACGCTGGTGAAGAAGCGGACCCGCGTGGTCACCGCCGCCAGCGTCCCGATCAGCACCCAGGGGTCGGGCCACTCCGAGTCGGTGTCCCACCGCCGCTTCCCGTCCGGGGTGTAGGGGTAGGGCGTCTCCAGCACCTCGAGGTCCACGACGTGGTCGGGCACGGAGATGGCGTGGTAGCCGAGCTCGTCGGCGGCCCGGGCCAGCGGCACCAGCTGGTCGCACGGCTGGAACGCAGTGACGATCGAGAAGCGCATGGCCGGAGCCTAGCGCCGAACTAGAACCTGTTCTCGTTCACTCGCCCGGTCGGGACTCGTGGTGGGGCCGGCCGTGGGTACGCCGGTCCTCCTTCATCTCCGACTCGAAGAGGTGGCGCCGGCCCTGCACGAGCTCCTCGCGCGCCGTGCGCTCCAGGTCGCGGAACACCGACCAGTAGTGGTCGTCGTAGTCCTCGACGATCTGGAAGGACCAGCGTCCCTCGAGCACGTTGCGGCCGACCAGCTCCTGCTCGACCCGGTCGGCCAGGTCGACGTGCCCGGCCTCGCGGAGCTCGTCGACGGCATCGCCCAGGGTCAGGTCGGCGGTGCCGCAGAGCCGGTGGAAGGCGTAGAGGTGCCCGCGGGCGTGCTCGACGGCCTCCAACGCCTCGGACAGCTTGCCCAGGGCGCTGACCGTCTCGTCGGAAACCCCCTCGGGGCGCACGTGCGCGGGGTCGGGCCCGGTCAGGACAGGACCTCCGAGGCGCGCACGGCCCCGTGGCGCGACTCGATCGCGTCCGCCAGCTTGGCGATGTCGTCGTCGGAGAGGTCGACCCCCACCTCGCCGGCGCCCTTGCGGAGCTCCTCCGCGACGGTGCCCTCGGTCGCACCGTCCTGCCACGAGGTGACGCGGTCGACGACGGCCTGCACTGCTTCCAGCTTCTCGTTCTCCATGGGCCCCGGTACCCCGGCCCGCGCAGGAGCAGTCAGAGTGATCGCTCGCTCAGTGGTGGCGCAGCGCGTCGATCAGGTCGTCCTTGGTCATCGACGAGCGGCCGCCGATGTCGAGCTCCGCGGCCCGCTTGCGCAGGTCGTCGACCGTCCAGTCGTCGTAGGACCCGGACTCCCCGCCCTTCTGGCCCACCGTGGAGCGGGACGAGCTGGCGGCGGCGTTGGCGATGCGCGCCGACTTCTCCTTGCTGTTGCCCTCGTCGCGGAGCTTCTCGTAAAGCTCGCCGTCCTTGACGCTGGGACCTGGCTTCTCGTCGGCCGGCATGGCGACTCCCTTCGGTCGGTCGGTGGCGACCGCCCCGGTCAGGGGGCGGGGTTGATCGAGGTCTCGTGCCGCACCTTGTCGGCGGCGGCCGAGGCGACGTCGGTGACCTTCTCCTTGGCGACGTCCGCGGCCGCGGCGGCCTGGGTCGCGACGGCCTCGGAGGCCTTGTGCGACGCGGACTGCACCTTGGGGTTCTCGGCGATCTTCTGCGCGCCGGAGCGGATCTGCTCGTAGCGACCGCGACCGGCCTTGGCGCCGAGGACGTAGCCGACGCCGGCTGCGACGAGGAGGGGGATCTTCTTCATGGTGTTGCTCCTTGGATCGGGGGTGAGGTGAGGAGGTGGTACGACGTCAGCGGCGGCGGCGCCACACGACGAGGGCGACCAGGACGGCCGCAAGGGCGGCCCCGGCCAGGACATCGGGGCGGGGCGAGCCGTCGGCCGTGGTGGCACGAGCCTTCAGCTCGTCGACCTTGCCCCGCGCGCGGGACTTCACGTCCAGGCGGTCGTGCAGGGCGTCCACCGTCTCGGCGAGCGCCTCACGCTGCCGCGCGATGTCGGCCTCGAGCTGCTCGGGGGTGCTTCCGTTGCTCGACATCAGTGCTGTCCCTTCACGACGGCGACGTCTTCCTTGACGCCGGCGATCGCCCGCTCGGGCGCCGCCGGCGTGGCGGTCTGGATCTCCTTCTTGCCCCGCAGGGCGACGACGCCCGCCGCGGCGAGCAGCACCGCGGCGACGATGAGCGCGGCCGCCCAGGCGGGCAGGACGAGGTCGAGGGCGAGCACGGCCGTGGCGACCAGGGTCGCGGCACCGAAGAGCGCCAGCAGCCCGGCCGCACCGAACATCCCGGCGCCGATGCCGGCGCGCTTGCCCTTCTCGGCGAGCTCGGTCTGCGCGAGGCGCAGCTCGCTGCGGACCAGCTCGGGGATCTGCTCGGACAGGCGGTGCACCAGCGCGCCGAGTGGCTCCTCGGACGCCGGAGGGGTGGGTGCGTGGCTCATAGGGGTCCGGTGCCCGGACCTCGACCCGGCAAACGCGTCAGACCCTCCGCGCGGTCACTCCCACTCGATGGTGCCGGGGGGCTTGGAGGTGATGTCGACGGTCACCCGGTTGATCTCGGCCACCTCGTTGGTGATGCGCGTCGAGATGCGCTCCATGACGTCGTAGGGCAGCCGGGCCCAGTCGGCGGTCATGGCGTCCTCGGACGTGACGGGCCGCAGCACGACCGGGTGGCCGTAGGTGCGGCCGTCGCCCTGGACGCCGACGGAGCGCACGTCGGCGAGCAGCACGACCGGCATCTGCCAGATGTCGCGGTCCAGGCCGGCGCGGGTGAGCTCCTCGCGCGCGATGGCGTCGGCCTCGCGGAGCAGGTCGAGACGCTCGCGGGTCACCTCGCCGATGATGCGGATGCCGAGGCCGGGGCCCGGGAAGGGCTGGCGGTGCACGATCTCGGCGGGCAGCCCCAGCTGCTCGCCCATGAGCCGGACCTCGTCCTTGAACAGCGTCCTCAGCGGCTCGACGAGCTCGAACTCCAGGTCGTCGGGGAGTCCGCCGACGTTGTGGTGGGACTTGATGTTGGACGCGCCCGCTCCCCCGCCGGACTCCACGACGTCGGGGTAGAGGGTGCCCTGCACCAGGAAGGCGACCTTGTCGCCGTCGTCGCCGGACACCGCGTCGGAGAGGATCTCGGCCTCGGCGGCCTCGAAGACCCGGATGAACTCACGTCCGATGACCTTGCGCTTGTCCTCGGGGTCGGTGACGCCGGCCAGTGCGTCGAGGAACTGCTTCTCGGCGTCGACGACCTTGAGGTCCACTCCGGTGGCGGCCACGAAGTCGCGCTCGACCTGCTCCGTCTCGCCCTTGCGCATCAGCCCGTGGTCGACGTAGACGCAGGTGAGCCGGTCACCGATGGCGCGCTGCACGATCGCGGCGGCCACCGCGGAGTCGACGCCGCCGGAGAGGCCGCAGATGGCCTGGCCCCGGTCGCCGATCTGGGCGCGGATCGTCTCGATCTGCTCCTCGACGATGTTGACCATCGTCCACGTCGGCCGGCAGCCGGCGATGTCGAGCAGGAAGTGCTCCAGCACGGCCTGGCCGTGCTCGCTGTGCATGACCTCGGGGTGCCACTGCACGCCGGCGAGCTGGCGCTCGACGTGCTCGAACGCCGCCACGGTCGCGCGCGCCGAGCGGGCGTTGACGGTGAACCCCTCCGGCGCCGCGACGACCTCGTCGCCGTGAGACATCCAGGACGTCAGGGTCGGCGGCACGGCGGCCAGCAGGGTGCCGGCCTCGAGCACCTCGACCTCGGTGCGGCCGTACTCGCGCTGGCCGGTGTGCGACACCGTGCCCCCGAGCGCCTGCGCCATCGCCATGAAGCCGTAGCAGATCCCGAAGACCGGCACCCGGCCGTCGACGAGCTCGGGGTCGAGCTGCGGCGCGCCCGGCGTGTAGACCGACGCGGGGCCGCCGGACAGGATGATCGCCTTGGGCTTGCGCGCCAGCATCTCGGAGACCGGCATGTGGTGCGGCACGATCTCGGAGTAGACCCGCGCCTCGCGCACGCGCCGTGCGATCAGCTGCGCGTACTGCGCCCCGAAGTCGACCACCAGGACCAGATCGTGCTCCGCGGGCTGCGTCATGACCGCAGCCTATCGAGCAGGGAGCCCGCCCTCGCGCGGTGGCTGGGACCCCGAGACCAGGCGTCGCGCGGCGAGCACGCCGGCGGAGCAGAGGCCGACCACGATGCCGATCTCCGCGAGGACCACGGCGGCGGCGCTGCTGTAGCCGGTGGCGCTGGCGAGGAGCATCGCCGGGGCGATGCTGAGCAGTCCGCCGGCCACCAGCAGGACTCCCGTCAGGAGCACGATCCGTCCCGCTTGGGCACGGAAGCGGTAGCGCCACCACACCGCCGACAGCGCCGCGGTGAGGCAGACGGCCGCGGCCAGGCAGTGCAGCCCCAGCGCGACCAGGCCCTGCTGCGCGTAGGTCGCCGAGGTCTGGTCCATCAGGTCGACGCCGATCGGGTACACGGTCGCCAGCGAGAGGGCCGCACCGACGGCCGCGCCGACGAGGACGGTGCCCAGGAGGCCGGCGTCGGTCAGGGGCGGGTCCGGCAGGAGCAGCTCGCGCGGCTCGACGCCGTCGGCGTCGGCGACCTCGGACGCGAAGTCGGCGGGGTCCACCGCGACGAGCTCCTCGACCGTGGCGCCCTCGGCCACCGACGAGGCGAGGTCGCGCTCGAGGGCGGCCCGCAGGCGGTCGCGGTCGGCCCGCGGGACCGCCGCGCGCTGCCAGTAGTAGTCCACGACGTCCACCCAGGCCGTGAGCCTGGGGTCCAGCACCCGGTCGTTCGTCATCATGTCCCGCTCACCACTCCCTGGTCCCGTCGCGACGCCACGACGGCGCCGACGACCTCGGTCGTCTGCTCCCACTGGTCCATCCACGTCGCCAGGGCGGCCCGCCCCTCGGCGTTGATCGCCAGGACGTTGCGCGCGGGCCCGCCGCTGCCCGGCTCCAGCCGCTGGTCGAGCTGGCCGCTCTTGCGGAGCCGGGTGACCAGCGGGTAGATGCTGCCGTAGCTGGCGTGGGAGAACCCGTGGTCGCGCAGGCGCTGCACGATCCCGTAGGCGTGCATCGGGGACTCGTCCAGCACGGCGAGGACGCACATCTCCAGCACTCCGTGCATCAGGCGGGACTCGCGAGCCGCAGGTGCCGGATTCGACGTCATGCGACGCACGCTACCTTGCATCACCAGTTAGCGGAAGAGGCGCCGTCGCCAGGGCACACCAGAGCCCGGCCGGGGAGGGAGGTGGCCGGGCCCTGGACGTCCACGTCACTGAGAGCAGCAGTGCCTGGACCAGCGGAACCGCCCGGCGCCAGGGAGCACCGCGGCGCGGTTCCACTGCTCCAACGAGGGCCCGGGAGCGCGGTTACGGGGCCGGCGCCGGGTCTGCGCGGGGCTCGCGCGTCAGGTCACCTGCACGATCGGGAGTCGCAGGGCACCCGGCGCACTCGGGGGGACGGCGGGCGAGACCGGCGGCACCGGCGCCAGCCGCTCGTACTCGCTGCCGAGCTCGGGGCGTGGGTCGGCCTCGCCCTTGTTGGGCCACAGCGCCATGGCGCGCTCGGCCTGCGCGGTGATGGTGAGCGAGGGGTTGACCCCGAGGTTGGCCGAGATCGCGGAACCGTCGGCGACGTGCAGGCCGGGATAGTTGAAGACGCGCTGGTAGGGGTCGACCACGCCGTTGTCGGGGCTGGTGCCGATCGCGCAGCCGCCGATGAAGTGGGCCGTGAGCGGCATGTTGAAGGGCTCGCCGATGTTGCCGCCGGGCGTGCCGCCGAGGACGCCGGCGATGCGGCGCACGGCCTCGTTGGCGACCGGGATCCAGGTCGGGTTGGGGGCACCGTGGCCCTGGCGCGACGTCATGCGCCAGTGACCGGTGAGCCGGTTGCGCTTGCCGTAGGTCGTGATCGAGTTGTCGAGGCTCTGCATGACCAGCGCGATGACGGTGCGCTCGGACCAGTGCTTGAAGTCGTAGAACTGACGGACCTTGGCCTTCTGCACCCACAGCTCCTTGAGCCAGGTGCGCCAGCGCGGGCCGGGCGCGTCGCCGTCGGTGAGGACGGTCTGCATCAGGGCCATGGTGTTGAAGCCCTTGCCGTAGCGGACCGGCTCCACGTGCGTGTGCTCGTCGGGGTGGAAGCTCGAGGTGATGGCGACGCCGTGGGTGTAGTCGGTGGTGTGCCCCTTGGGCGCGATGGCCCCGAGCACCGACTCGGAGTTCGTGCGGGAGAGGTAGCCGAGCCGGTCGGAGAGCTCGGGCAGGTGGCCCTCGTCCTTCATCCGGTGCAGCAGCTTCTGGGTGCCCAGCGAGGCCGCGGCGAGCACGACGTGCTCGGCGGTGAGGGTGCGGGTCGTGCGGGCGGTGGCACGGCGGGCCTTGGTGTACTTGACCGAGACGTCGTAGCCCCCGCCGTCGCGCGGCCGCAGCCGGGTGACGGTGGTCAGCGGCAGGACCTTGGCGCCCCGCTTCTCGGCGAGGTAGAGGTAGTTCTTGACCAGGGTGTTCTTGGCGTTGTGGCGACACCCGGACATGCACTCGCCGCAGTTGAGGCAGGCGTTCCGCGTGGGGCCCTCTCCCCCGAAGAACGGGTCGGGCACGGCCGAGCCGGGCTCCTGGCCGGGCCCGCCGAAGAACACGCCCACCGGGGTCGGGTGGAAGGTGTCGGCGACGCCCATGTCGCCGGCGACCTGCTTCATCACCTCGTCGGCCGGGGTGTGGACCGGGTTGTCGACGACGCCCAGCATCCGCTTGGCCTGGTCGTAGTACGGCGCCAGCTCGTCCTTCCAGTCGGTGATGCCGGCCCACTGCGGGTCGGCGTAGAACTGGTGGAGCGGCTCGTAGAGGGTGTTGGCGTAGACCAGCGACCCGCCGCCGACGCCGGCGCCGGCCACGATCAGGGTGTCGCGCAGCGCGTCGATGCGCTGGATGCCGTACATGCCCAGCGCGGGCGCCCACAGGTAGCTCTTGACGTCGAGCGTGCCCGAGGAGAAGTCCTCGTCCGCGAAGCGGGGGCCGGCCTCGATGACGCCGACCTTGTAGCCCTTCTCGGTCAATCGCAGCGCGGCCACCGAGCCGCCGAAGCCGGAGCCGATGACCAGGACGTCGTAGTCGTAGCCCTGGTCGGTCATGCCCGACCGAGCTTCTTCATCAGGCGCAGGTTGGCCGTCATGACCTTGCCGTAGGTCTCGTCGGACATGCCCAGCATCGGGGCGAAGCGGATCAGCCGCTGGGTCGCCACCGACTGCGACTCGGTGTAGCGCAGGACCCCCTCGCTGCCCTGGCGCCGACCCTGGCCGGACTGCCGCATCCCGCCCATCGGCGAGTCGACGCTGGCGAACGTCGCCCCGAACGCCTCGTTGATGTTGACCGTCCCGCACTTCACGTGGCGGGCGATCGCGCGGGCCCGGGCGCCGTCCTGGCTGTAGATCGAGCCGTTGAGGCCGTAGTCGCCCTCGTTGGCACGCGAGACCGCGTCGGCCTCGTCGTGGAAGCGGTAGAGCGAGACGACCGGGCCGAAGGTCTCGTTGCCGAAGCAGGTCATGTCGGGCGTGACGCCCTCGAGGATCGTGGGCTCGTAGAAGTACGGCCCCAGGTCCGGGCGGGCGCGGCCACCGGCCAGCACCCGGGCACCCTTGGCCACCGCGTCGTCCACGTGGGCGGTCACGGTGCGCAGCTGGGCCTCGGAGATGAGCGAGCCCATGTCGTTGCCCCAGTCGAGCGTGGCGCCCAGGGTCATCGCCTCGGTGCGGGCGACGAAGCGTTCCACGAACCGGTCGTAGACCTGGTCGGCGACGAAGAGCCGCTCCATCGAGACGCACAGCTGACCGGCGTTGGAGAAGCTGGCGCGCACCGCGCCCTCGGCCGCCTTCTCGAGGTCGGCGTCGCGAAGCACGAGGAGCGGGTTCTTGCCGCCCAGCTCGAGGGAGGCGCCGATCAGACGGTCCGCGCAGCCCCGCGCCACGAGCTTGCCGGTGGCGGTGGAGCCGGTGAAGCAGATGTAGTCGGCGCGGCCGATGATCTGCGGGCCGACCTCCGAGCCGGCCCCTGCGACGACCTGCCACAGGTCCTTGGGGAAGCCGGCCTCCTCGAGCAGCTGCGCGGCGAGCAGCGCGGACAGCATGGTCTGGGCGTCGGGCTTGGCCACCACGGCGTTGCCGGCCAGGAGCGCGGGCAGGCCGTCGCACAGCGCCATCGTGAACGGGTAGTTCCAGGGCGAGATGATCCCGACGACGCCCTTGGGCACCTGGTTGACCTCGACCCGGGTCAGGCCGGGGACGATGCCCAGCTTGCGCTTGGTGTCGAGGTGCTGGTGGGCGGTGCGCCCGTAGTAGCGCGCGGTCAGCGCGATGTGGAGGGGCTCGTCGAACGCGTGCTTGCGGGCCTTGCCCGACTCCCACACGATCAGGTCGATGATCTCCTCCTGACGGTCCAGGACGAGGTCGTGCAGGCGCAGCAGCATCGCGGCGCGGTGGTCGAGGGAGGTCTGGGCCCAGGCGGCCTGGGCCCGTCGCGCCCGGGCGAACGCCTCGGCGACGTCGGTCTCCGACGACTGCGGCACGTGGGCCAGGGGCGCGCCGTTGAGCGGGGAGAACACCTGGACGGTCTCCCCCGACGTGGCCACGAGGCGGGCCGTGAGCGACTCGACGTACCCCCGCTCGAGGGCGTAGGCGGCGGTCGGGTCGTGCTCGGGGTCCGCGGGTCCCTCGGCGAGCGGGTTGGCCCCGCCGGCAGGAGTGGGGTCAGAGGCGCTCATGTACCGAGAGTATGTGAGCGGCGTCTCTCCTGCCTACTGTCTGGTAATGATTGTGGGCCTTTACACAACGGCACTGGATGTCAACGACCGTCTGGTACGGGTGTGGCCCGAGCCCTCCTGGGTAGGTTCTCGGCCATGCTGACCTCCCTGCGACTGACCGTCGGCGCGATGATGACGTTCCTGCTCCTCATGGCGCTGGCCCTCTCCTTCGTCCTCGCCCCGGGCTCGGACCCCCAGCCCGGCGAGGGTCTCCTCGACGCCCCGCAGCCGTGGGTCCTGGCCGCCATCGCGGCGGCCGGCGTCGCCCTGCACGTCCTGATCACGCTGGTCGGCTACCGCACGCCCGCCATCGCCCCCGGCACCCCCGCCGACGTCGCCGGCGGCACGTCCGCGGCCGCGATGAGCAGCGGCACCGTGCTGCGCGCCGCCCTGTCGGAGTCGGTCGCCCTCGCCTCCATCGCCCTCGCCTTCATCGTGTCCGAGGGCTCCTACCTCACCTACGTCGTCGGCGCCGCGGTGTCGCTGGCGCTCTTCGTCGTGCACGCCTACCCCGGCGAGCGCACCATCGCCAGGACGGAGGCGAGCCTCGAGCGCGAGGGTGGCAGGTCGCACCTGCGCGACCGGCTGCTGCTCCCCGCCCCCCGCCCGGGTGCGATCCAGGAGCTGTGAGGCGGCTCAGGACTCGAGGTAGACCGACTTCAGCTCGGTGTACTGGGCCAGGCCCTCGGGTCCGAACTCGCGTCCGAGGCCCGAGGCCTTGAAGCCGCCGAAGGGCGCGGCGAAGTCCATCGTGTAGGTGTTGACGCCGTAGGTGCCGGCGCGCACCCGGCGGGCGACGTCCAGCCCGGCGGCCTGGTCGGAGGTCCACACGGTACCGGCCAGCCCGTAGTCGGACTCGTTGGCGATGCGCACGGCGTCGTCCACGTCGTCGTAGGGGATCACCGACAGCACCGGACCGAAGATCTCCTCCTGGGCGATGCGCATCGAGTTGTCGACGTCGGCGAAGACCGTGGGCCGGACGTACCAGCCGTGGTCGAGGCCGTCGGGCATGCCGCTGCCGCCGGCGACGAGGCGGGCGCCCTCCTCCTGACCGAGGGCGATGTACTTCTGCACCCGCTCCTGCTGGCGCTGGGCGACCATCGGGCCGATCTCGGTGGCGGGGTCGGCGGGGTCGCCGACCTGCATGCCGTCCACGGCCTCGGCAAGGGCGTCGACGACGGTGGCGTAGTTGGCACGGCTGGCGAGGATCCGGGTCTGCGCCACACAGGCCTGTCCGGAGTTCATGAGCGCGGTGAACTTCAGGCCCTCGATCGTCTTGGCCAGGTCGGCGTCGTCGAGGACGATCGCGGCCGACTTGCCGCCGAGCTCGAGGCTCACCCGCTTGAGCTGCTCGCCGCAGATGGCGCCGATGCGACGCCCGGCGGCGGTCGAGCCGGTGAAGGCGACCTTGTCGATGCCCGGGTGGGCGACGAGGTGCTCGCCGACCTCGCGACCGGCGGTGACGATGTTGACCACGCCGGCCGGCACGCCGGCCTCCTGGAGCAGCTCGGCCATCAGGTAGGTGTCCAGCGGCGTCTCGGGCGCGGGCTTCACCACGACCGTGCAGCCGGCGAGCAGCGCCGGGACGACCTTCGACATGATCGTGAACTGGGGGACGTTCCACGGCGGGATCGCCGCGACCACGCCGACCGGCTCGTGGCGGACCATCACCGGCATGCCCAGGGCCCCGGGGCGGGTCTCCTCCCACGGGAACTCGCGCGCGATCGCCAGGAACGCCTCGATCTGCATCCACGGCGCGGGCGACTGCGCGAGGTTGGAGAACGACGTGGGCGAGCCCATCTCGATCGTGATCAGCTCGGCCATCTCGGCCAGCCTGGCGGCGTACAGGCCGGAGAACGCCTCGAGCACCGCGATCCGCTCGGCCGGCGTCATCCGCGGCCACGGGCCCTCGTCGAAGGCGCGACGGGCGGCCGACACCGCGGCGTCGATGTCGCCGATGCTGCCCTCGGGCACCGTCGCGACGACCTGCTCGGTGTGGGGCGAGACGACCTCGAGCCGACCGTCGCCTGTGGGGGCGGCCCAGCCGCCGTCGATGTAGAACGCGTCGCGGTCCAGCGTGGTCATGGGGATCTCCTCGGGTCAGGGGGCGAGCGTGAAGAAGTCGGCGAAGCCGCTGGGGTCGTGCCGTCCGATCGCACCGTGCTCGAAGAGGCCCCAGCCCTCGGCGCCGTCGCAGGTGGCGCGGCCGACGTGGTCGATCACGCCGAACATCACCCGGCCCTCGACCTCGGGCGAGGTGTGGTCGTAGGTGCGGCGCTCGGTGAAGCCGGGGCCCTTCCAGACGCCGTGGCTCCAGTCGGAGTCGCCGCCGTAGCCGCCGCCCACGTGGAGCGGCACCGCCAGCCTGGACTCGACCTCGAGCTCGAGCGGCTTGCCGTCGGGGGTGGTGCAGCGGATGCTGGCGCCGGTCGGGATGCGGGTCCCGGACGCGTAGCGGACGGTGACGTGGGGCCAGCCCAGCTGCTCGACGCGGCCGTCCTTCCAGACGCGGGAGCAGTCGTTGAAGACACGGTGCCCGTCGGGCTCCTCCTGCATGATCAGCACGATCGCGAAGTCGTCGAAGCGCATCGGGACGTAGGTCCACCACATGCCCTCGAACGGCGGGTCGGCCGGCTTGCCCGCGGGCTCGGCCTCCCCCACCGGCCGGATCCCCCACGACCGGTCGCGGGTGCCGACCCAGCGGTTCGCGTCCACGGCGATCTCCTCGCCGTCGATCGAGATCGACCCCTCCCAGGTCCCGACCTGCGCGAACCGCTGGGCGTCCAGGGTGACCCGGCTGCCGGCACGCATGACGTGCGGCTGCTCCTGGAGGGCGTCGAAGGAGCCCTCCCAGGTCAGGTCCATCGCGATGCCCTCGGTCTCCTCGAGGACCAGCCGCAGCTTGCGCAGCGGCTCGACCACCTCGATCCGGTAGGCACCGACGCGTTGGTTGAGGCGGTCGTCGTCGATCGCGTCGCCCAGGTGGACGGCCGTCTGCTCGTCGCCGCGGCGTACCAGGACGAAGGCGTCCTTGGTCCCGAGGTTGGGGTAGTAGCCCGCGCCGGTGATGAGGAAGATGTCGCCGGTCCGGTCGTGGGCGTTGAAGTAGCAGCGGTCGTAGAAGTTGCGGTCGCTGGTGCCGGCCCACGTGGCCGGGAGCGGGACCTGGTGGATCGGGTACTCGTCGAGGTGGCTGACCATGTCAGGCACCCGCCTCGGCCAGGATGCGCTCGACGAGCGGCTTGCAGTGGAAGAGCGACTCGATGTCGTCGGGTCGCTCGATCTCGCCGAAGTGGATCTGACGGGCGCCGGTGCGCATGAAGACGATGCACCACTGCAGCCCGTTGTAGACGTGGTACCAGGTGAGGTCGCCGACGATCTCCCCCGTGAGCCGCTCGTAGGTCGCCACGACGTCCTCCTCGCGCAGGAAGTGCGGCATGCCGGGCAGCTCGAGCATCCCGGTGATCGTCTCGAAGACCTGGTGGGCGAAGACCATCCACGACAGGTCGAGCTGGCGCGGGCCGATGGCCGCCATCTCCCAGTCGAGCACCGCGACCGGGGAGAAGTCCTGGTAGATCGTGTTGCCGATGCGTGCGTCGCCCCAGCAGAGTACGGCGTCCTCGTCGGCGGCCGGTGGCAGGTGGGCGCGCAGCCAGCTCAGCGCGCGCTCGACCATCGGGCTCGGCCCGATGTCGGCCTTGGCGAACTCGTACCACGCGACCGTGCGGGCGAGGTTGCGCTCCAGCAGGGTCGCCCCCTCGTGGCCGTGGCGGGCCGGGTCCAGGAACGCGAAGGTCTGCTGGGCGTCGGGGATGCCGTGCAGCCCGGCCACCACCGCGACGGTGTTGTCCTGCAGCGTCCGCTGGTCGTCGTGACTGGCGTCGTGGAGCCAGTTGTCGCCGAAGTTGTAGGGCAGCACGTCCTGCGGGATCAGGCCGTCGACGCGGTCCATGAGGAAGAAGGGGGTGCCGAGCACGTCACCGGTCGGCTCCATCCAGCGCACGGCCGGCACGGGGACGTCGGTCCGCTCGCCGACGATGCGCATGGCGTCGTACTGGTCCTGGAGCTCGTAGGTCGCGAAGACCGGGAAGTCCGCCGCGGCCGGCTCGACCCGGGCGACGTAGCGGCCGACCTGCACGGCCCCGTCCTCGGTCCAGGTGGCGTCGAGCAGGATCGTCTCCGACGACATGCCGTTGGCGTCGATGCCGGAGTGGAGCACCACGCTCGGGTCGGCGCCGGGGGGCAGGAGGGTGGCCAGCCAGTCGGCCAGGAGCTGCGGCACCGTGGTGGCGTCCCTGCTCGTGCGCTGCATCTTCAGGTCCGCGGGCGGAGGCGCCTGGGTCACTAGATCTCCTGCTCTCCTGTGACGTGGGTCTCAGTTTGACAGGTGTCAGCATGGGTGGAACGTGTTCTAGTTGTCAACGGAGGCGCGGTCAGCAGGTTTTTCAGCATCTGCTGAAAAGCCGGCGCTTCCGGGCGTAACTTCGGCCCAGAAGCGCCGGAAAAACAGCAGATGCTGAAAAACCTGCTCAGACGATGTCGACCGCGGCGACACGCGCCTCGTCGGCCTCCTGGTCGGTGAGCATGAGCTGGCTCTGGCGCTCGGCCTCGACGCGGCGCAGGTAGTGGTCGACCTCGTCGGCGGTGCGGGCGTCGTCCCAGCCGAGCTGGCCGGCCATGAGGCGAGCGACGTGCGGGGCGGCGGCGACGCCGCGGTCGAAGGTCTCGATCGAGATCCGGGTACGGCGGGTGAGGACGTCGTCGAGGTGGCGGGCGGCCTCGTGGGTGACGGCGTGGACGACCTCGGCGGCGAGGTAGTCCTCGGCGCCGACCAGCGGCTCCCCGAGCTCGGGCTGCGCGGCGACCAGGGCGAGCAGGTCGTCGACCTGGCCGCCGTGGCGGCCGAGGAGGTGGTCGATGCGGGCGACGTGGAGCCCGGAGCGGCGCGCCAGGAGCACGCGCTGGTTGGAGCGCGTCTCGAAGCCGTCGGCGCCGAGCAGGGGCACCCGGTCGGTGATCGAGTCGCGGATCGTCAGGTTGGCGGTCGTGCGCAGCGAGTGGGCGGCGGCGTCGATGGCGTCCTTGGCCATCACCCGGTACGTCGTGAGCTTGCCGCCGGCGATCATCACCAGGCCCGGCACCGGGGTGACCACCGTGTGCTCGCGGGAGATCTTCGACGTCGGCTCGGACTCGCCCGACAGCAGCGGGCGCAGTCCGGCCCAGACGCCGACGACGTCGTCGTGGTCGAGCGGCTCGCGCAGGATCGCGTTGACGTGGTCGAGGATGTAGTCGATGTCGGCCCGGCTGGCCGCGGGGTGCGCCTTGTCGAGGTCCCAGGCGGTGTCGGTGGTGCCGATGATCCAGTGCCGGCCCCAGGGGATCACGAACAGCACCGACTTCTCGGTGCGCACGATGAAGCCGGCCTCCGAGCGGATCCGGTCGCGCGGCACGACGATGTGGACGCCCTTGCTGGCCTGGACGTGCAGCGCCCCGCGCCCGCCGACCATCTCCTGGATCTCGTCGGTCCAGACCCCGGCGGCGTTGACGACGACGCGCGCGCGGATCTCGAGGTCCTCCCCCGTCTCCAGGTCACGGGCACGTACGCCGACGACCCGCTCGGCCTCGCGCAGGAAGCCGGTCACCTGCACGCGGGTGGCGACGTGCGCGCCGTGGCCGGCCGCCGTGCGGGCGAGCGCCAGCACGAGCCGCGCGTCGTCGACCTGGCAGTCGTAGTACTGGATCGCCCCGGCCAGGGCGTCGGACTTGAAGTCGGGCGCGATCCGGGCGACCTGGCGGCGGAAGAGGTGGCGGTGCCGAGGCACGCCCATCTCGGACCTGCCGAGCATCGCCATGCCGTCGTAGAGCGCCAGCCCGGCGCCGACGTAGGGCCGCTCCCAGCCGCGGTGCGTCAGCGGGTAGAGGAACGACACCGGCCGCACGAGGTGTGGAGCGAGCCGGGTGAGCAGCAGACCGCGCTCCTGCAGCGCCTCGCGCACCAGTCCGAAGTCCAGCATCTCCAGGTAGCGCAGGCCTCCGTGGATGAGCTTGCTGCTGCGGCTGCTGGTCCCGCTGGCGAGGTCGCGCTGCTCCACCAGCCCGGTGCTGAGCCCACGCGTGACCGCGTCCAGCGCGGTGCCCGCCCCCACGACCCCGCCCCCGACGACCAGGACGTCGAGCTCGAGCTCACCGGCGCGGCCGGTCATCGCGGACAGCGAGCGCTCGCGGGCCTCCGGGCCCAGCGCGGACGGCGGCACGGGGAGCTGGCTCATGCGTCCAGTGTCGCAAGCGACCCCAGCGGCTCAGACCCCGCGGGCCGCCGCGACCGCCTCGGTCAGGCCCTTCGCGGCCAGCCGGTCCGCGCGCTCGTTGCCCTCGTGGCCCGCGTGACCCTTGATCCAGTGCCACTCGACGTCGTGCTCGGCGGCGGCCGCGACCAGGCGCTGCCAGAGGTCGACGTTCTTGACCGGCTGCTTGGCCGAGGTCCGCCACCCGTTGCCGCTCCAGCCGACGACCCACTTGGTGATGCCGTTGCGCACATAGGTGCTGTCGGTGTGGATCTGCACCGCCGAGCGCCGCTTGAGCGCCTCCAGCGCCTGGATCGGCGCCATCAGCTCCATGCGGTTGTTGGTGGTCTCGCCGGCCTCGCCGCCGCACAGCTCGAGCTCGTGGCTGCCCTGCTGGAGCAGCGCGCCCCAGCCGCCGGGGCCGGGGTTGGGGATGCAGGCGCCGTCGGTGTGGATGACGACCGGGTGGGTGCTCACTACTCGACGACGACCTCGACGCGCTGGAATTCCTTGAGGTCGGTGTAGCCCGTCGTGGCCATGGCCCGCTTGAGCGCGCCGATGAGGTTCATGGTGCCGTCGGCGACGCGGGAGGGGCCGAACAGGATCTCCTCCAGGGTCCCCACCCGCTCGAACTCCACGCGCTGCCCGCGCGGCAGGTCGGCGTGGTGCGCCTCGGCGCCCCAGTGGAAGCCGTGGCCGGGGGCGTCGCTGGCGCGCGCGAACGGCGAGCCGACCATCACCGCGTCCGCGCCGCAGGCGATCGCCTTGGCGATGTCGCCGGACTTGCCGATGGACCCGTCGGCGATGACGTGGACGTAGCGGCCCCCGGACTCGTCGAGGTAGTCGCGACGGGCGGCGGCCACGTCGGCGACGGCCGAGGCCATCGGCACGGCCACGCCCAGGACGGTGCGGGTCGTGTGCGCGGCGCCTCCGCCGAAGCCGACCAGGACCCCCGCGGCGCCGGTGCGCATCAGGTGCAGGGCGGCCTGGTGGGTGGCGCAGCCGCCCACGATCACGGGGACGTCGAGCTCGTAGATGAACTCCTTGAGGTTCAGCGGCTCGGCCTGCGAGGAGACGTGCTCGGCGCTGACGGTCGTGCCGCGGATGACGAACATGTCGACGCCGGCGTCGACGACGACCTTGGCGAACTCCTTGGTGCGCTGCGGCGACAGCGACCCGGCGACCGTGACCCCGGCGTCGCGCACCTCGCGCAGCCGGTGGGTGATCAGCTCGGCCTTGACCGGCTCGGTGTAGATCTCCTGCATGCGTGCCGTGGCGTCGATGCCCTGCAGGCCCGACACCTCTTCGAGCAGCGTGGTCGGGTCCTCGTAGCGGGTCCACAGCCCCTCGAGGTTGAGCACCCCCAGGCCGCCGAACTTGCCGAGGGCGATGGCCGTGTCGGGCGACATCACCGAGTCCATCGGAGCGGCCAGCACGGGCAGGTCGAAGCGGTAGGCGTCGATCTGCCAGTCGATGCTGACCTCCTCGGGGTCGCGCGTGCGGCGCGAGGGGACGATCGCGATGTCGTCGAAGGAGTAGGCACGGCGGCCGCGCTTGGCCTGGCCGATCTGGATCTCGGTCATGGAGGTCGTCTCTTCCGACTCAGTGGCCTGAGTAGTTGGGTGCTTCGACGGTCATCTGCACGTCGTGCGGGTGGCTCTCCTTGAGCGAGGCCGAGGTGATGCGCACGAACCGGCCCTTGTCCTGCAGCTCCGCGACGGTGCGGGCACCGGCGTAGAACATCGACTGGTTGAGCCCGCCGATGAGCTGGTGCGCGACGGCGGCCAGGGGACCGCGGAAGGCGACCTGCCCCTCGATGCCCTCGGGCACGAGCTTGTCGTCGGTGAGGATCTCGGCCTGGAAGTAGCGGTCCTTGGAGTAGGACTTCTTGCTGCGGCTCGACATCGCGCCGAGCGAGCCCATGCCGCGGTAGGACTTGTACTGCTTGCCGTTGACGAAGACCAGCTCGCCGGGGCTCTCCTCGCACCCGGCCAGCAGCGACCCGAGCATCACCGAGTCGGCGCCGGCGACCAGCGCCTTGGCGATCTCGCCGGAGTGCTTCATGCCGCCGTCGGCGATGACGGGCACGCCGGCCGGCTTGGCCGCCAGCGACGCCTCGTAGACCGCGGTGACCTGGGGCACGCCGACGCCGGTGACGACGCGGGTGGTGCAGATCGAGCCGGGCCCGACCCCGACCTTGACCGCGTCCGCGCCGGCGTCGACGAACGCCTGGGCGCCCTCGCGCGTGGCGACGTTGCCGCCGATCACCTGCACGTGGCGGGTGGCGGGGTCCTTCTTCAGGCGCTCGACCATCTCCAGGAGCATCCGCACGTGGCCGTGGGCGGTGTCGGCGACGAGCACGTCGGCGCCGGCCTCGATGAGCGTGGTGGCGCGCTGCCAGGAGTCGCCGAAGTAGCCGATCGCGGCGCCCACCATGAGGCGACCGTCGCCGTCCTTGGACGCCTTGGGGAACTGCTCGGACTTCACGAAGTCCTTGACGGTGATGAGCCCGGCCAGCCGACCCTGCTCGTCGACCAGCGGAAGCCGCTCGCGCTTGTGCTGGCGCAGCAGCATCGTGGCCTCCTCGCGGGAGATCCCGACGTCGCCGGTGACCAGCGGCATCGGGGTCATCACCTCGTCGACCTTGGTGGTGGCCCACTCGGCGACGGGCGTGAAGCGCAGGTCGCGGTTGGTGCAGATGCCCAGCAGCCGGTTGTCGGCGTCGACGACGGGGAGACCGGAGACGCGGTACTCGCCGCAGATCGCGTCGAGCTCCTCCAGCGTCGCGTCGGGCCCGATCGTGACAGGGTTGGAGATGATCCCGGTCTGGGTCCGCTTGACGAGGTCGACCTGGTAGGCCTGGTCCTCGATCGAGAGGTTGCGGTGCAGCACGCCGAGGCCGCCCTGGCGCGCCATGGCGATGGCCATGCGCGACTCGGTGACGGTGTCCATGGCGGCGCTGATGAGCGGGACCTTGAGGGTCAGCTCCCGCGTCAGCCGGGTGGTCGTGTCGATCTCGTCGGGTGCCAGGTCGGAGTGACCCGGCAGCAGGAGCACGTCGTCGTACGTCAGGCCCAGAGCGGCGAACTTGTCGGGGAGTTCCACCATCGCAGTCTAGTGGCGCTCCGGTGGCGCGGCGGCTGCCGGGTCGGCGCCGGGACACGTCGCGCGGAGACGACGTCGCGGTGCTCGCCAGGTCACGGTCAGGTCACGGTCTGGTCACGACAGGTCACGACCGGTCCCGCATGGTCACGGCTGGGCGACCGGCAGCGGGCGCAGGTCGCGCACGGCGATCCGCACGGTCAGCGCGTCGCCGGCCATCCGGATCCGGCCGCGCATCCCGGCGGCCATCACCATCGGCATCACGGCCTGGTTGTCCGAGCGGGTGGTCAGCAGGATGGCCTCGGCGCCCAGGCCGTTGGCCAGTCGGGCGGCGTCGCTCAGCAGCCGGGTGCCGATGCCGCGACGCTGCCAGGCCGGGTCGACCTCGAGGTCGACCGGCAGCACGTCGGGCAGGTCCGGGCCGGCCACCCGCAGGGTGGCCAGCCCCACCCGGACGCCCTCGATGCTCGCGACGGCCGAGCGGCCCTCGACGTGGTAGGCCGGCGAGCTGCCCGCCCCCATGCGCCGGTTGTCCGAGAGCACGAAGGCGGGGTGGTGGGGGTGGTGCTGCTCGCGGCCCAGGACGTCGTTGACGAGGTCGGCCATCGCCGAGCCGCGGGCGTGCTCGGTCGCGGTGAACGGCGCGTCGCGGCGGATCTGCACCTGCACGGCTCCGACCGTCATCTCCATGACGTCCTGGCTGTCGCCGACCGGCAGGACGTCCGCGTCGAACAGCGCGGCGACCACCTCGGGGAACGACGCCGGCGTCTCGAGCACGGCGCGGGCGGCCTGCACGTAGCGCGTGGGCTGGTCGGTCAGGGCGGCCTCCGTGCACGGGGCGGCGATGACCGACTCGGCCCCCGCCCGACCGACGAGGTCGACGAGGTCGGCCGCGGTCCACGCGTCCGGCGTGCTCAGCACGAGCTCGTCGGTCACGGCCTCGATGCCGGGGAAGACCTGCACCCCCAGGATGTTGACCCCCGCCGCACCGCACTCGGCCGCCAACGCGGCCAGCGCCCCAGGACGTTCGGGCAGGGTGGCGCGCACTCTCCACAACATGGCACGAGCCTCGCCTGCGCAGGTTGCCGAACCGAGTCGATGTTGTTTCGGGCGCGCTACGACTGCTCCGTGGCGGGGAGGTACGGCGCCAGGTCGAGGGTGAAGTCGACGCGCATCGCGAAGCTCCGCCCACCCGTGCCGAGATCGCGGGTGAGGACGAACTCCTGCGTCATCGTCAGGGTCCTCGGCTCCGCCGAGGTCGGGAAGACGAGGGCACCGACCCCCTCGGTCCCGAACGTCTCGCTGTCCTCCGGGGACACCACCCGCAGCGGGGTGAGCGGCGCGACGCCGTCGACGTCCTCGCGGTGGTCGACGAGCGTGACCGACCAGGTCGCCTCGTCGTCGCCCTCGCGCAGGATGCTGTCGACGACCACGGTCCTCACGTCCACCAGCGTCCAGACCTCGCCGCCCTCGGCCCACCCCTGGTCCGGGAGCCACGGCGACGCCACGGCGTCCGCCTGGCACACGAGGTCGTCGGTCTCGAAGTCGCGCGGCAGCGTCGCGTCGGCGACGCACCCGGGACGGGTGTACGTCCGCGGCTCGCTGCCCCAGGCGTAGAGCGGCGAGGCCGCGCCCGCGTCGACGGAGCCGTCGGCGAGCGAGACCACCTGCGTGAGGCCGTCGAAGGTGACCTCGAGCGCGGCGTCCTCGACGTCGTCCTCGTCGACGACCACCGCGACCGCGCCCCCGTGCCCGTCCCAGCCCCGGTCGAACTCGTCCTCGGCATCGGTGTCGAGCTCGATCGTCCGGTCACCCAGTCGCAGGGAGACCAGGACGGCCTCCTCGTCGGGCAGCTCTGCGCCGGGGACGCGCTCGAGGACGGCCGCCAGACGGCTCGCCTGGGCCTCCCACTCGAGCACCAGGAAGTCCTTGCCTCGCGGGGCGTGCACGTCCCCGTCGTCGACCTTGCCCTGGTCGGCCAGCGGCAGACCGTGCGGGAGGGAGTCGAGGGGCTCGGCCACCGAGACCGCGAGCGAGCCGTGCGGCAGCCGCACCTCGACCTCGCGGTCCAGCCGCGGGTGACCCTCGAGGTCGGAGAACACCGAGAGCCCCAACGGCACCTGCTCGCCCTCCTGGGCGGTCTCGCCGTACGGCGCGAACCACCAGGCCGCCATCCCCACCAGGGCCACGACGAGGGCGCCGACCAGGGCGATCACCAGCATCCTGCGGCGCGTGCTCACCCCGCAGCACTACCCCGGGTGCCGGGGGCCGAAACGCAGCGCCGAAATGACGCCGACCCGTCACCCAGAGGGGTGACGGGTCAGCGGTGGAGCGGTGGAGCGGTGGATCAGTGGCCGTGGCCGTGCCCGTGGCCGCCGGCCTCGGGCTCGTCGTCCTCGGGCTTGTCGACGATCAGCGTCTCGGTCGTGAGCAGCATGCCCGCGATGGAGCTGGCGTTGACGAGCGCCGAGCGGGTGACCTTGACCGGGTCCAGGACGCCCTCGGCGACCAGGTCGCCGTAGGTGTCGGTGGCGGCGTTGTAGCCGTTGCCGACGCCGAGCTCGCGGACCTTGGTGGTCACGACGTAGCCGTTGACGCCGCCGTTCTCGGCGATCCAGCGCAGCGGCTCGTCGGCCGACTTGCGGACGATGCGCACACCGGCAGCCTCGTCGCCCGTCAGGCCGAGGTCGCCCTCGAGGACCTTCACCGCGTGGATGAGGGCGGAGCCGCCACCGGCGACGATGCCCTCCTCGATCGCGGCGCGCGTGGCGGAGACGGCGTCCTCGATGCGGTGCTTCTTCTCCTTGAGCTCGACCTCGGTGTGCGCGCCGACCTTGATCACGCACACGCCGCCGGCGAGCTTGGCGAGACGCTCCTGGAGCTTCTCGCGGTCCCAGTCGGAGTCGGTGTTGTCGATCTCGGCCTTGATCTGGCTGACGCGACCCTCGACCTCGCCGGCGTCGCCGCCGCCGTCGACGATCGTGGTGTCGTCCTTGGTGATGACGACGCGGCGCGCGGTGCCGAGCGACTCCAGGCCGATCTGGTCGAGCTTGAGGCCGACCTCGGGCGCGATGACCTGACCACCGGTCAGGGTCGCGATGTCCTGCATCATCGCCTTGCGGCGGTCGCCGAAGGCCGGGGCCTTGACCGCGACGGCGTTGAACGTGCCGCGGATCTTGTTGACGACCAGCGTCGACAGCGCCTCGCCGTCGACGTCCTCGGCCAGGATGAACAGCGGCTTGCCGGCCTGGATGACCTTCTCCAGCAGCGGGAGCAGCTCGGAGATCGCCGAGATCTTGCCCTGGTGCAGCAGGATGTAGGGGTCGTCGAGGACGGCCTCCATGCGCTCGGTGTCGGTCACGAAGTACGCCGAGATGTAGCCCTTGTCGAACTGCATCCCCTCGGTGAAGTCGAGCTCGGTGCCCATGGTGTTGGACTCCTCGACGGTGATGACACCGTCCTTGCCGACCTTGTCGAAGGCCTGCGAGAGCAGGTCGCCGATGTGGGCGTCGCGGCTCGAGATCGTGGCCACGGAGGCCATGTCCTCGACCGAGTCGACCTCGCGGGCGGCCTCGCGCAGGGCCTCGCCGACCGCAGCGGTCGCCTTGTCCATGCCGCGCTTGAGGCTCATCGGGTTGGCGCCGGCCGCGACGGCGCGCAGGCCCTCGTGGACCATCGCCTGCGCGAGGACCGTGGCGGTGGTGGTGCCGTCACCGGCGACGTCGTTCGTCTTGGTGGCGACCTCCTTGGTGAGCTGGGCGCCGAGGTTCTCGAACGGGTCGTCCAGCTCGATCTCACGGGCGACGGTCACGCCGTCGTTGGTGATCGTGGGCGCGCCCCACTTCTTGTCGAGGACGACGTAGCGGCCCTTGGGGCCGAGCGTCACCTTGACGGCGTTGGCGAGGGCGTCGACGCCGCGCTCGAGGGAGCGGCGGGCGTTCTCGTCGAACTCCAGGATCTTGGGCATGGTTCTCCTAAGCAAAGAGACCGGGTCGTGGGGGGGGGGGGGGGGGCGGGCGGGGGGCGAGGCGCACCACCCCCCCCCGCCACCAAAAGACACAGAAC
>NZ_JACJGM010000024.1 GCF_015024225.1 Nocardioides lijunqiniae | reverse complement strand
GGCTGGGGTCCTGGCCCCCCCCCCCCCCGGCGGGGGGGGGGGGGGGGCGCCCCCCCCCCCCCCCCCCCCCCCCCCCCCACGACCCGGGAAGAAAAATCAGGAAACGATGGCGAGGACGTCGCGGCCGGACAGGATGAGGAGCTCATCGCCGCCGTACTTGACCTCGGTGCCGCCGTACTTGCTGTAGATGACCTTGTCGCCCACGGAGATGTCCATGGGGATGCGCTCGTCGCCGTCCTCGTTGAAGCGTCCGGGGCCTACGGCCACGACCTCGCCCTCCTGGGGCTTCTCCTTGGCGGTGTCCGGGATGACCAGGCCGGAAGCCGTGGTCTGCTCGGCGTCGAGCGGCTTCACGACGATGCGGTCCTCGAGAGGCTTGATGTTGACCGACACGGTGTCGACCTCCACTTTCTCTGACTCTGGGGTTGATCTGCCTGGGAGGACGGCGTCCTCCCCACGTTGGGGCTTGCGGGGAGGTACGCCGTCGCGGGGGTCGCACCACACTGCAAGCTCTGGCACCCTCGTAGTGAGAGTGCCAACACCGAAACTAGCACTCGCACCACGTGAGTGCCAGCAGGGGGCGCGATCGCGGTCCTCAGAGCTCGCCGGCGTGCACGCGGCGCAGCGGGATCGGGGCCCCCACGCCCGCCGCCTCGTCGCGGTCCTCCGGCAGGGCGACCAGCACCCGGCGGAAGGTCAGCCTCGGCTGGTCGGTCGTCTCCGGGATCGAGAACACCGCGCGCGCCTTCCAGGAGCCGTCGTCCTGCGCTCCCACGTCGTCGCCCTCCTCCTCCGCGAACAGCCGAGGCTCGGCGCCCGGCACGCCGGCCAGGCGCAGGCGCACCTCGCTCGGCTGGACGTCGTAGGCGACGTAGCCCCCGGGGGCGTCGTAGCCGGCGTCCGGCGACCCCGCGCGGAAGCGCACCACGACCCAGGCGCGCCCGGCGGGCGCCCAGCCCAAGGGCCCGACGTACGGCACCGCGCTGCTGATGCTGGCCTGGCAGTCCGCGCCGAAGAACGTCACCTCCGGCTCCCCGGCGCTCAGCCCGGTCTCGGGGCAGTAGGCCCAGCGCTGGCTCGCGGCGTCCAGGTAGAGCGACCGGGGGCCGTCGCCCCGGGTGTCGACCGGGCTGTAGACGTCCTCGATGACCTGGGTGAGCCCGTCGAACTCGATCTCGAGGCCGACGTCGTCGACGTCCCCGGGCACGACCACGATCGCGGCGTTCGGCCCCTCCGAGACCAGCGACCCCACGGGGTGCTGCTCGCCGTCGGCGGTGAGGGTCAGCATCGGCTCGACGTCCTCGGGCACCGCCATGACGAAGGTGTCGCCGGGCACCACCCCCCGCTCCCAGGCGATCTCGACGAACCGGCGGCCCTCCCCCGCCTCGGCGCTGACGCCGGCCTCGCGCGCGCTGATCGAGTCGATCGAGGCGCGGGGGCTGCTCACCGTGAAGTCGAAGCGGCGACCGGGCAGGACGACGTGGCTGTGCCGGCCCTCGATGGAGCTGCCGAGCTTGGCCGGGATCACCTCGCCGACGTCCGCGCGGGGCAGGTCGTCGCCGTCGTCGGTGTCGCCGGAGCATCCCGCCAGCATCAGGAGCAGCGGGAGCACGGGGAGGAGCAGGCGTCGGGGCACACCGGGAGACTTCCGCCCGGCGAGGCCGGGCAAACGTCGCCTGACAGGATCACGGTGTGGACCTCGAGGCGTTTCGCTGGCTGCTGACCGAGCCCGGTCAGCGGCTGCTGGCCGAGGCGGCGGGGCTGGAGGAGCCCGACCCGCTGCGCGCCCAGACCGCGCTCCGGCGCCTGGCCTCGGCCGAGCACGCGGCCGCGGCGCTGACCCAGGTGCGGCTGCGCGAGCGGGCCGTGGCCAAGTTCGGCGAGCTCGCCGGGCGCATGTACTTCACCCCCGACGGCCTCGAGCAGGCCACCCGCTCCACGGTCGCCGACCACCGGGCGGGACGCCTCGCGGCGTTCCGGGCCGACAGCCTGGTCGACCTCGGCTGCGGGATCGGCGGCGACCTCGTGGCCGCGGCCCGAGTGGGGGTGGTGTGCGTCGGCGTCGACCTCGACCCGGTGCGCGTGGCCGTCGCCGAGGCCAACCTCGCCGCGCTCGACCTGAGCGGCGCCGTGGGCGTCGCCGACGCGACCGAGATCGACACCCGACCCTTCGACGTCGCCTTCGCCGACCCGGCGCGCCGCTCGGCGCGCGGCCGGACCTTCGACGTGGACGACTGGACGCCGCCCTGGTCCTTCGTCGAGTCCCTCCTGCGCCGCGACGCCTGCGTCAAGGTCGCTCCCGGCGTCCCCCACTCCCTGGTGCCCGAGGGCGTGGAGGCGGAGTGGGTGAGCGACCACGGCGACGTCAAGGAGGCCGCGCTGTGGTCCGGTCGGCTCGCGACCGTGCGCCGGCGGGCGACCGTCATCGGGCAGGGCGGGCTGGCCACCCTCACCGACGAGGACGACCCCGGCGCCGGCGTGCGCGCGGTCGGCGAGTACCTCTACGAGCCCGACGGCGCCGTCATCCGCGCCGGGCTCGTCACCGCGGTCGCAGCGGGCGTGAGCGGCGGGCTGCTCGACGAGCACATCGCCTACGTCACCTCGGACGCGTCGTTCCACACGCCGTTCGCCCGTGGGTACCGCGTGATCGCTGAGCTCCCCTACCGGGAGAAGGCCCTCAAGGCGGCGCTGCGCGAGCGCGGCATCGGGCGGCTCACGATCAAGAAGCGCGGCGTCGAGGTGGTCCCCGAGCAGCTGCGCCGGCGCCTGGACCTCGCCGGCGACGACGAGGCGACGATCGTCATGACCCGGGTGGCGGGCCAGGGCACGGTCCTGCTCGTCCAGCCCTTCTGAGCGGTCCTCGAGCCGTCCCGAGGCGTTCACCAAACGGCTTGCCCCGCACCCCTCGCGGACCGATACCTTGACGCCATGTTCGCAGCGCTCGGCCGTCTGGCCTCCCGTCGTCCGTGGTACGTCATCGCCGCATGGGTGGTGTTCGCCGGACTGGTGATCGCCCTGGCGCCCAAGCTCGAGGCGACCACCGACCAGTCGGAGTTCCTGCCGCGCCACTACGAGTCGATCAAGGCCGCCGAGCTGCAGGCCGAGGCCTTCCCCGACACCAACAGCTCGGTCGGCGGGATCATCGTCTTCGACCGCGAGGACGACGAGTCGCTCACGCCCGAGGACGTCGCGGCGGCGAACGCCGCCATGACCGAGGTCCAGGGCGAGCTCGGCGCGACGTTCGACGGCGTCCAGGCGCTCGACCCGCAGCAGCCCGAGGCCCTGGTCGCCCCGTCGGAGGACGGCAAGATCGCCTTCTCGATCGTGGCGCTCGCCGACGACGTGACCGGCTACGAGCCCAGTGCCTTCGACGACGTCGTCGACCTGCGCGACGACCTGGAGAAGGCCACCGACGGCACCGACCTGCGCTACGGCGTGACGGGCCCCGTGGCTCAGGGCTACGACTCCCAGGAGGCGTCCGGCGACGCGTTGGCGATCGTGGGTGCGGCGACGATCCTGCTGATCGTCGTGCTGCTCGCCCTGATCTTCCGCAGCGTCATCATCACGCTGATGCCGATCGTGATCGTGGGGCTCGTGTCGTCGGTGGCCAACGGGCTCATCGCCTGGGCCAACGACGTGTTCGACCTCAAGGCGAGCAGCGACGTCGAGGTGATCCTGCTCGTGGTGCTCTACGGCATCGGCACCGACTACATCCTGTTCTTCCTGTTCCGCTACCGCGAGCGGCTGCGTGACGGCGAGGCGACGCGCGACGCCGTGGCCCACGCCCTGGCCCGTGCGGGCGAGGCGATCGCCTCCGCGGGCGGCGCGGTCATCGTCTCCTTCATGGCCCTGGTGCTGTCCTCGCTGGGCATCTTCAAGTCCATCGGCCCCGCCCTCGCGATCGCCGTCGCGGTGACGCTGCTGGCGTCGCTCACCCTGGTCCCCGCCGTCGTCACGCTGCTGGGTAAGGCGCTCTTCTGGCCCTCGAAGAAGTATCTCGTCGAGCCCAGCTCCGCGCGGTTCACGGCTCTCGGCAGGGCGCTGGGCAAGCGGCCGGCGGCGTTCGCGATCGGCTCGGGCGGCGTGCTCGCGGCGCTGGCGGTCATGGCGTTCACGTTCACCCCGACCTTCGACCTGGGCGACTCCGGCGTGCCGGCCGACGCGGAGTCGACGGTGGCCACCGACAAGTTCACCGAGAG
This sequence comes from Nocardioides lijunqiniae, assembly GCF_015024225.1. Taxonomy (GTDB): domain Bacteria; phylum Actinomycetota; class Actinomycetes; order Propionibacteriales; family Nocardioidaceae; genus Nocardioides; species Nocardioides lijunqiniae. Next base: position 6,877 of record NZ_JACJGM010000024.1, on the reverse strand, counting down.
CGTCTCGGCGGGAGCCAGCGACCCGGGCTACATCATGCTCACCTCGCGCGACGGCGAGGAGATCTCGCAGGGCGACGCGACGGCGTTCGCCGAGACGATCGACGGCACCGACGGCGTGTCCTCGGCCCAGCTCGGTGCGTCGTCCGAGGACGGCAGCACCTGGGCGGTCACCGTGCTGCTCGACGAGGACCCCGCCTCCGACGCGGCGATCGCCGACGTCCGCGGGCCCGTGCGCGACGCCGCCCACGACGCGGCGCCGGACGGCACCCAGGCCCTCGTCGGCGGCACGACGTCGATCTTCGTGGACTTCCAGGCCGCGATGAACCGCGACTACAAGGTCGTGTTCCCGGTGGCCGCCATCGTGATCATGCTGATCCTCGCGCTGCTGCTGCGCAGCCTGGTCGCGCCGCTCTACCTGATGGCCTCCGTCGGGCTCGGCTTCGGCGCCACTCTGGGGGCGACCGCGCTGGTCTTCCAGCACCTCAAGGGCGACGAGGGCCTGATCTTCCTGCTGCCGATCTACATCTACCTGTTCGTGGTCGCGCTCGGGACCGACTACAACATCCTGATGATCGCGCGGCTGCGTGAGGAGGCGCGCGAGGGCAAGAGCTCGCGCGCGGCCGCCTCGCAGGCGCTGCGCCACGCCGGCCCGACCATCGCCGCCGCCGGCGTGATCCTGGCCGGCACCTTCGCCTCGCTGATGCTCGGCGGCAACTCGCTGCTGGTCTCGATGGGCTTCGCGATCTCGTTCGGCATCTTCGTGGCGGCGTTCGTGATGGCGATGTTCTTCACCCCGGCGATCACGGCCCTGATGGGCCGCGCGGCCTGGTGGCCGGGTCACGGTGACGAGACGGCGGCCGAGCGCGAGGAGCGCGTCGGCCCCGCCTGACGCACGAGGACCTGCCGCCCCGAGGGCGGCAGGTCAGCGCTGCGGCGCGACGTTGGTCCCGGACCGCCTGCGACGGCCCGGGACGGGGCCTCAGCCCAGGGCGGCCTTCTCGGCCGCCACCGACGTGTCGTCGCCGTGCCCGGTGTGGACGACCGTGTCGTCCGGGAGGGCGAAGAGCTGCGCGCGGATCGACGCCACGATCAGGTCCTCGTCGCTGAACGAGCGACCCGTCGCGCCGGGACCGCCCTGGAAGAGCGTGTCGCCGGTGAAGACGCACCCGAGCTCGGGGGCGTAGAAGCAGACCGCGCCCGGGGCGTGGCCCGGCGTGTGCAGCACCCGCAGCGTCGTCCCCGCGACGGCGATCTCGGTGCCGTCGGCGAGGTCGAGGTCCCAGAGCTCGTCGGTGTGGGTGAGCTCCCACAGCGGCTTGTCGTCGGGGTGCAGCATGATCGGCGCGACCACGCGGTCCCGCAGCGCGGGCGCCACCCGGGAGTGGTCGTCGTGGGCGTGGGTCAGCAGGATCGCCTTGACCTTGCGGTCCCCGACCACGGCCATGATGTCGTCGACGGAGTGGGGCGCGTCGATGACGACGCACTCGGCGTCGTCGCCGACCACCCAGATGTTGTTGTCGACCTGGTGGGTCTCGCCGTCGAGGCTGAACGTGCCCGACGAGACGGCGTGGTCGATGCGCGCGGTGGTCATCGGAGGACCACCACGCTGCGCAGCACGTCGCCCTGGTGCATCCGGTCGAACGCCGCCTCGACGTCGTCGATGCCGATCTCCTCGGTCACGAACGAGTCCAGGTCGAGCCGGCCCTGCTGGTAGAGGTCGACCAGCATCGGGAAGTCGCGGCTCGGCAGGCAGTCGCCGTACCAGCTCGACTTCAGCGACCCGCCGCGCCCGAAGACGTCGATGAGCGGGATGTCGGGCAGCGTCATGTCGGGCGTCGGCACGCCCACGAGCACGACGGTGCCGGCGAGGTCGCGGGCGTAGAACGCCTGCTTCCAGGTCTCGGGGCGGCCGACCGCCTCGATCACGACGTCGGCGCCGAAGCCTCCGGTGAGCTCCTGGATCGCCGTCACGGGGTCGACCTGGGAGGAGTCGACGATGTGCGTGGCGCCCATGGCCCGGGCCTTCTCGAGCTTCTGGGGGTCGATGTCGACCGCGATGATCGTGCCGGCGCCGGCGAGCGCGGAGCCGGCGATCGCGGCCACTCCGACTCCACCGCAGCCGATGACCGCGACGGACGTGCCGCGGGTCACGGCGCCGGTGTTGATGGCCGCGCCGATGCCGGCCATGACGCCGCAGCCCAGCAGGCCGACCGCCGCGGGTCGCGCCGACGGGTCGACCTTGGTGCACTGCCCGGCGGCGACCAGGGTCTTCTCCGCGAAGGCGCCGATGCCCAGGGCGGGGCTGAGCTCGGTGCCGTCCTCGAGCGTCATCTTCTGGGTGGCGTTGTGGGTGGCGAAGCAGTACTGCGGCTCACCGCGCTTGCAGGCCCGGCACTCGCCGCACACCGCGCGCCAGTTGAGGACGACGAAGTCGCCCGGGGCGACGTCGGTGACGTCGGGTCCGACCGCCTCGACCACGCCCGCGGCCTCGTGGCCGAGCAGGAACGGGAAGTCGTCGTTGATGCCGCCCTCACGGTAGTGGAGGTCGGTGTGGCACACCCCGCACGCCTGCACCTTCACCAGCGCCTCCCCCGGACCCGGGTCGGGCACGTTGATGGTGACCACCTCGGTGGGCTGCCCCTTGGCTCGTGCGACGACCGCCTTGACCTGCTGCATCCGTGTCCCCTTCGTTTCCTGCGCCGTGACTGCTGCCTGTGGTGCTCCATGCAACCGTATGGGTCGCCCGGTCGGGCAGGGGGTGCCGAGGTCGGGACGGCGGATTGCAACCATCCGGGCGGGCCCCGCGTCTTGGACACGTGAACGACTGCACCACGACCCTGCCAGCCGGGGCGCCTCCGAGGCCCGACACTGGGCTCATGGGTGCGCGCCTGGCCGACCGTGACGCGGAGTTCACGGCGTACCTCGAGGCCCGCCAGGCCCGGCTGCTGCGGACGGCCTACCTGCTCACCGGCGACCGGCACCAGGCCGAGGACGTCCTGCAGACGTCGCTGGCCAAGCTGTACCTCGCCTGGGACAAGGTCCGCGACCGCGACTCGGTGGACGCCTACGTGCGCCGGATCATGGTCAACGAGAACAACTCGCTGTGGCGTCGCGGCTGGAAGCGGCGCGAGCACGCCACCGAGGTCGTCCCGGACCGCGAGGTGAGCGACACCTACGACGAGGGTGTGAGCGCCGCGCTGTGGGAGGTCGTCCAGTCGCTGCCCCGCAAGGCGCGCGCCGTCGTGGTGCTGCGCTACTACGAGCAGCTGACCGAGGCCGAGACCGCCGACATCCTCGGCATCTCCATCGGCACCGTGAAGTCCCAGTGCAGCCGCGCGATCGCCACGCTGCGCGACCGTGTCCCGTCCGAGCTGGACCCTGCCCACCGGGAGGAGGAGCGATGAGCAACCACCACGAGGACCGCCGCTGGGAGTCCGAGATGAGCCGCGGGCTGGACGCGCGGGCCAGCAACCTCGACGACGCACCCTTCTCGCTCGAGCAGGTGAAGGGGCGAGCCACCCGCATCAGGCGTCGGCGTCGCCTCGCCTCCGCCGGGGCGGTGCTCGCCGTGGCCGCCGTGCTCGTGCCCGTCGGCGTGCTCGCCGGGCAGGGACCGGGCGAGGACCCGGACCTGCCGCCTGCGAGCCGCAGCTCGGACCCGACCGTCGTCCCGACCACGGGCTCCGACGCGGGTGGCACGGGTCTGGGCGCCGACTACGTCGAGGGCCGCACCTGGGTGCGCTCGGACGGCGCACCGGTCCGGCTGCCGGCGGCGTACGACGCCGGGGTGCGCCTGGGCGACCTGCTCGTCGGCGTCCGCAACGACGACGACACCGGCATCGACACCCTCGACCTGGTCGACGGGGACGGCGACGTCACCGAGTCGCTGCGCGGGGTGGTCGCGGGACCGGTGGTCAACGTCGAGGGCACCGCGATCGCCTACGTCACGACGGCGGGTGAGGTCGTCGTGCGGGCCGCCGAGGAGGGCGAGGGGCGCACGGTCGCCCGGGGGCTGGGCGCGAGCGTCCAGCCCGCAGCCCTCGTCGGCGTCTGCGACGCGGACGACAGCGGCTGCCGCCTCTACGTCTCCCACGGCGACGGCACGAGCCCGCCGCAGGTGGTCGGCGCTGACGGCTCCGTGCGGGAGGTCGTCGAGGACGGGTCCGCTCCCCTGGCCCTGCGCGACGCCAACGCCGACGCGGTCGCCGCGCTGCTGTCGTCCGAGGGCGGCACGGGCTGCTCCACCCTCTACGACGCCGGCTCGCTCGACCCCCTCTTCGACACCTGCACGTACGCGCTGCTCGACCTGGCGCCGACCGGGCAGGACCTGGCGGTGACCCACGCGGACGGCGACGGCGAGGGCCACGCCTGGGTCGCGATCCTCGACGAGGACCGGCAGGAGGTCGCGCGTCTCGAGCCCGACGACGGGACGGTCCGGGACGAGGTGTGGGCCGAAGACGGGGCGCTGCTCGTCACGGCCTACGAGCGGGTCCAGCGCACGTGGACCCTGTGGCGGCTGGTCCCCGGCTCCGAGCCCGAGCGGGTCGCCGCCCGCGGCGGCGCCGCGGAGGACGCGCCGACCTACCGGCTGGTGGGCTGACGGCGGCTCACGCGAAGGGTCAGGCGAGGGTCACTCGAAGGTGACCGAGGCGAGCACCGTGTCGACGATCTCCTGCCGCTCCGCCTCGGGCAGCTTGCGGTCGAAGCTCATCGCCACGAGCAGCGCGAGACCGTCGGCCACGGTGCCGAAGTCCTCGGCGTACGTCGTCTCGGTGGCGCGGCCCGCGATGTGGTACCACTCCTGGCCCGCGACCGTGACCGGCTCCATGATCTGGGGCTCGCGCAGGTAGGGGCCGTTGCGCAGCCGCGTCTGGGCGACCTCCTGGAGGGAGAGCTTGCCACCGCCGAAGTCGGGGAGCTCCTGGATGTAGATGGCGTTGATGTCCTTGCCGATCTGCGCGGAGTAGGGGTCGCCCTCCTTGGTGACCGTCCACCCCTCGGGGGCGCGGATGGCGAGCCGCTCCACGCGCACCTCCTCGCCCTCGGCAGGCTCCGGGGAGGGGTCCTCGCTGGCGCTGGGGGACCCCTCGGTGGCCTCCGGGGAGCTCGCGGACGCCGTGGGCGACTCGGAGCCGCCGGGCTCGCCGGACGGGTCGTCGTCCGAGCATCCCGACACGAGCACCAGGACGAGGGCGAGGGCCGTGACCGGCCCGAGCGTGCGCATCACGTGACTCTCCTCCGCTGTCGACGAGGCCACACCCTAGCCGGACCCAGGTGTCCCGCCCGTGTCACGTTTGGGTCGACGACGCCGGGGGTAGGCGGGTCTGGCACCGTAGTGGCGCACGCGGAATCAACCGGACTCACGTGGACTCGAGGAGAGAGAAGGACATGGCGGGAGAGGCTGACTACAACGAAGCCACGACCGCGCTCGTGGAGGCGACGTCCTCCGCGGACGTCGCGGTCGCGGTCGACGGGATCATGGGCTTCCTGCAGGGCATCGAGGTCGACGAGGCGACGATCAACGCCATCGTGGGCATCCTGGAGAGCAGCATCGACGGGCTCGGGCTCCCCCTGGACAGCGTGCCGTCCGCGGCCTTCGGCGGCGCCCAGAGCGCGGCCGTGCTGGCCCACCACACCGACCTGGCCCACGACAAGGTGCGCGAGGCGATGAAGGACATGGTGACGGGGCTGACCAGCTTCCGCGACGGCGTCGACAAGTACGTCTCCGGCGTGCGCAGCGCGGACGAGATCTCGGCCGCCGACTCCACGGGCCTGCTCACCACGGTCGAGGCGTTCACGCCCTGCCTGACGCAGCCCGACGTCACCACCAACAACTCGTGTCCCGCACCGTAGGAGACTTCTGATGGTCACCGGACCCCAACAGCTCAGGCTCGAGCAGGCGCTCTCCGGCGCCTCCGAGGCCGCCCTGGAAGGCGCAGGACGGGAGTGGCAGCGCTGCTCCGAGCTCCTCCTGCGCGTCGCCGACGCCCTCGACCGCGCCGCCCAGGCGGAGAGCTCGATCGGCGGGCACACCGGGCCGGCGATGGCCAAGGCGTTCCGCGCGTCGGCCACCGGCATGCGCAAGAAGCAGGACGAGCTGCTCAAGGGCAGGGACGCCCTCAACCTGGCCGCCGGCGCCATCGAGCACGCGCGGCTCGAGCAGACCACCATGGACAAGAAGCACCCGCAGAAGCCCCACCCCGGCACCTACTACCCGCCGGTGGACACCAAGGACGGCTCGGACACCACCGAGAGGCAGGCGCACCAGAGCAAGGTCGACGCCTACTCCAACGCCCTCGAGGCGCGCGAGGAGGCGGCCCGCAAGGCCGCCGACAAGATCGACACCGACTTCGCCGACGCCACGCAGCAGATGAAGCAGATCCACGGCATCCCCGACCCGGTCGCGCCGCCCCTGACCCCGGGCGGGACCACCCCTCCGGGCGGCTCGACGCCTCCGATCAGCGACGGTGGCGGCAAGAACCCGCAGCCGGTCAACCCGGTCCACCCCGTGCAGCCGCCGGTGCACCCGATCCACCCGATCAACCCGGTGCAGCCCGTGCAGCCGACCCCGATCGACAACAACCCGATCACGGTCAACCCGCAGCCGCCCACGACCAACCCGCCCGTCTACCAGCCGCCGCCGCCGGTCGAGCCCCCTCCGGGCGCGGTCCCGACCGGCCCCGGCGGCGGTGCCGGCACGATCGGCGGCGGCGGCGGTGGCATCCCCGGCGCCGCGATCGGTGCGGTCGCCGGTGGTGGCATCGCCAGCGCCGCGGTCGGCGGCATCCGCAGCATGATGGGCGCCGCGAGCCCCGGCTCGGCCTCCGGCCGGCCGATCGGCGCCTCCTCGCGGGCCGGCGCGCCGGGCGCGCTCGGA
>NZ_JACJGM010000023.1 GCF_015024225.1 Nocardioides lijunqiniae | reverse complement strand
CCCCGCGGGCGGGGGCGGCGCCAGGGTGGGCTCGGGGATCGCCGGCGCCGGCGTCGGCTCGGGCGGGGCGCTCGGAGGCGCGGCGGGCGGCGGGCCGGAGGGGTACGCCGGCATCGGGTCGGTCAGCGGGTCCCCCTGCACCGGCGGCGGAGGGGCCGCCTCCTGCGTCGCGGCGTACGCGGCGAGCTCCTCGGGGGTGTAGAGGCGGTCGCTCGTGTCGGTGACGTCGTGCTCCCCGGGGGCCGGGGGCTCCTGCTGGTTCATGTGGTTCCTCCGTGTCGAGCCGACGGGTCGGCTGGGGGTGGTGTCAGGCGCCGCACACGCGCGAGGCGGCGCGCTCGTAGTCGTCCTGGGGGCCGGATCCGCAGACGTAGGTGCGCACCTTCGTGAGCGGCCGCGACAGCGTGGAGAACCTCCCGGCCAGGCGCTCCACCCGGGTGCCGTCGTTGTACGGCGCGCCGCAGAGCTTGGTGGCCCACGTGCCGCGCCTCGTCTCGCCGCCGCGGTAGACGACGTACTGGCGGGACTCGTCGCTGTCGTTGCGCACCGTGACCCGGTGCGGACCGTCCTCGTCCGGCGGGCCGGACGCCGGCCAGCGGCCGAGGTTCGAGCCCAGCACCGCGCGCCGCACGGCGGCCGGGACCTCAGCGCCCTTGGCGGTGACGCTGATCGGGGTGAGGTCGTAGGCGCCGAGCATCTCCCGCTCGCTGGTGGTGCTCGTGCCGGGCGCCAGCGTGTAGGCGTTGGCGTAGACCGCCACGGCCTTGACGGACTGGAGGGTCACCCGCTCCCCCGGCACGTGGCTGCGCACGGCGCAGGGCGCGTTCGGGACGTCCACCGGGGACGCCTCGTCGGTCGGGCTCGCGGGCGGCTGCGGCGACGGGCTGCTCGACGTACGACGGTCGGCGTCACCGTCGTCGTCGCCGCTGCAGCCGGTCAGGAGGAGGGCGGAGGCCAGGACGACGCCGAGGGCGGGCATCGTGGAGGACATGGGCGAAGTGTGTCCATCCGCCCGCCCCTCAAACCACAGGCGTCTCAGTCCACCAGGGCATCCAGCGCGACCTCGATGGCGCGGTGGAAGGTGGGGTAGGCGAAGTGCATCGTGCGCAGCGTGGCGATCGGGATCTCCGCGTGCACGGCCGCCGCCAGCAGCCCCAGTACCTCGCCTCCCGCGGGCGCGACGGCCGACGCGCCGACCAGCACGCCGCGCTCGGCATCGGCGACCAGCTTGATGATGCCCTCGTTGCCGGCCTGGTGGATCCACCCGCGGCTGGACTCCGGCACGTCCGCGACGCTGACCCGGACCTGGAGGCCCGCCTCGCGCGCCTGGTGCTCCGACATCCCCACCGAGCCGACCTCCGGGTCGGTGAAGGTCACCCGGCTGACGGCGCGGTAGTCGGCCCACGGGCCGTCCTCCCCGAGGATGTCGCGCACCACCACGGCCGCCTGGTACATCGAGACGTGGGTGAACTGGCCCTTGCCGGTGATGTCGCCGACGGCCCAGAGACGCTCGGCGGCGCGCATCCGCTCGTCGGTGTCGACGAGCTTGAGGTCGTCGTCCAGTCCGACGGTCTCCAGCCCGGTGCCGCTGAGCTGGGTGCGCCGCCCGGCGGCCACCAGCAGCTGCTCGGCCGAGACGACCTCGCCGCCGTCGAGGCTCACGTGGAAGCCGCCGTCGTGGGAGACGGAGTCGATCCGCACCCCCGTCCGGACGTCCACGCCCTCGGTGGTGAGGACGTCGTGGATGACCGCGCTGCTCTCCGGCTCCTCGGGGCCGAGGATGCGATCGGCCACCTCCAGCAGGGTCACCCGCACCCCGAACCGCGCGAACGCCTGCGTCAGCTCGCAGCCGATCGGGCCACCGCCGACGACCACCAGCGACGCCGGGAGCTCGGCGACCTTCACGACCTCCCGGTTCGTCCAGTACGGCGTGCCGTCGAGGCCGTCGATGGGCAGCGTCGCGGGCACCGTGCCGGCGTTGAGGACCACGCCCCGCGTCGCGACGAGCTCGTGGGTGGCGCCGTCGGTCCCGGCGACCACGACCCGTCCGGGGCCGTCGAGGCGCCCGGTCCCGCGCAGGATCCGCACCCCGGCGTCGGTGAGGCGGTCGACGTGCGCGCTGTCGTCCCAGTGGTTGGTGGCCTGCTTGTCGATGCGCTCGGCGACCAGCCGCCAGTCGGGCGTCACCTCCACCTGGCCGGCGAGGGTCACCGCGCGCCGGGCCTCGGCGAGGGTGTCGGCCGCGCGGATCATCATCTTCGACGGGATGCACCCGTAGAAGGGACACTCGCCGCCGACCAGGCCCTTGTCGACCCCGACGACCCGCAGGCCTGCCTCGGCGAGCTTCTGGGCGGCGTACTCGCCACCCGGGCCGAGTCCGATCACGACGACGTCGACCTCCGTGGCAACCATGCGGTCAGCCTGCCACGGGGGTCCTCGTCGTCGCCGTCAGCTGGGCGAGTCCTGCTTGGCCCGCGCGAACGCGAACAGCCCGTAGGCGACGATGCCGAGCGCGACGAGGGTGAGCAGCACCGGGCCGAAGGGCTGCTCGAGCACCTCGTGCAGCGCCTCGTCCAGGCCGCCGGACTTCTTCGGCTCGTGGGTGGCGGCGGCGTAGACGAACAGCGAGCCGATCACCCCGATCGCGACGCCCTTGGCGGCGTAGCCGGCCTTGCCGAGCCACTTGAAGGCGGTGCCGGTGTTGCCGCTCTGGTCCTTGCCGTCGATCTTCTTCAGGAAGCGCTCGGACCACGCGGTGTAGATGAGCCAGCCGCCGTAGCCGATGACGGCCAGGCCGGCGGCGCCGACGATCAGCTGGCCGCCGGTCACGTCCATCACCTTGGCCGTGGTCGAGTCGGTCCCGCTCTTGCCGCCGGACCCCGAGCCGGTGGCTACCCGCACGGCGCTGATGCCGACCGCGACGTACAGGACGGCCTTGCCGACGCCCACGGCGCCGGCCTTCAGGCGGTCGGAGTCGTCGTCGGTGGCGTGGCCGAGGATCGCGTCCAGCACCCGCCAGATGGCCAGGAGGAACATGCCGATGGCCACGGCCCAGACGAGGAAGCCGCCCATGGGCTGCTCGGCGAGCTGCTTGACCGCCCCCGAGCTCGAGGCCTCGCCCTCGCGGTCGCCGAAGGCCAGCTGAAGCGCCAGCCAGCCGACGATCAGGTGCACGATGCCGTAGGCCACGAGCCCCACCCGTCCGGCGATGTCCATGGCGTCCTGCTGGTCCGAGGTGGTGGTCATGCGGTGCAGCATGTCAGGCCGCTCGGCCGAGTCAGGCGGGAGTGGCCCGCTGTCGCTGGATGGCGCCCAGGATGCCGTTGACGAACGGCGGCGACTCGTCGGTCGAGAGCTCGCGCACGAGCGCCATCGCCTCGGTGACGGCGACGGTGTCGGGCACGTCGTCGGCGTAGAGCATCTCCCACACGCCCAGGCGCAGGACGTTGCGGTCCACGGCCGGCATCCGGTCCAGGGTCCAGGCCTCGGAGTGCGTCGCCAGCAGCTCGTCGATCTCGGCCTGGTGCGCCACGACCCCGCGCACGAGGGTGGCGGTGTAGTCGTTGGTCGGGCCCTCGCCGTCGGCGATGGCCCGGTCGAGGGCCTCGGTGGCGGACTCCGCGCGCATCTCGGAGGCGTAGAGGACGTCGAGCGCGCGCTTGCGGGCCTTGGAGCGAGCCCCCATCAGACGACCGCCATCAGGACTTGACGCGACCCAGGTAGGAGGAGTCGCGGGTGTCGACCTTGACCTTCTCGCCCTGGTTGATGAACAGCGGGACCTGGATCTCGTGGCCGGTCTCGAGCGTGGCCGGCTTGGTGCGTCCGGTGGCGCTGTCGCCCGCGAGGCCCGGCTCGGTGAACGTGATGACCAGCTCGACGGAGGCGGGCAGCTCGACGAAGAGCACGCGGCCCTCGTTGGTGGCCACGATCGCGTCCTGGTTCTCGAGCAGGAAGTTGGCGCCGTCGCCCAGGACCTCGGGCGAGACCTCCGTCTGCTCGTAGGTGCCGGTGTCCATGAACACGAACGACGTGCCGTCGTTGTAGAGGTACTGCATCGTGCGGCGGTCGACCGTCGCGGTCTCGACCTTGGTGCCGGCGTTGAAGGTCTTGTCGACGTTCTTGCCCGACTCGACGTTGCGGAGCTTGGTCCGCACGAAGGCGGGGCCCTTGCCCGGCTTCACGTGCTGGAAGTCGACGACAGCCCACAGCTGACCGTCGATGTTGAGCACCATGCCGTTCTTGAGGTCGTTGGTCGATGCCATGCGCGCGAGTCAGCCTTCGTGTCCGGGGGTTCGGTACGTCCCCGAGACGTCTCGGGCGACAGCCGAGCAGTCTAGCCGCGGTGGCCGGCGCCACCGAACCGGTAGGGCCGCGACTTGCCCCGTTCTCCTGCGAGGCGTGGCGAAGCCTGGTGCACTACTGCGCAGTCAACGCCAAGGAGCCCTCATGTCCCCCGCACGTCACCTCGTCGCCCTCGCCGCCGTCGCCGGCCTCTGCCTCGCCGCCCCGGCCACCGCTGCCGCGGCCGACTCGGCGCCCTCGGCGTCCGCCTCGGTCGCGAAGGCCAAGACGTACAAGAACTGCACCGCCCTCAACAAGGTCTACCCGCACGGGGTCGGCAAGCCCCACGCCCGTGACAAGACCTCCGGCACGCCCGTCACGAACTTCAAGCGCAGCAAGGCGCTCTACCAGGCCAACACCAAGAGCGACCGGGACAAGGACGGCATCGCCTGCGAGAAGAAGTAGCCCACGACGTCACCCCCGCCTCCCCCGGCGCTCAGACGGGGTCGCCGACCACGCAGTCGCACTCGAGCATCAGCTCGGTGAAGTGGGGGGCCAGCGAGGTGCCGCGGTAGATGCCGGAGCCGGCGGTGCTGTGGCCGTGGGTCTCGCCCAGCGCGTCGACGGCGAGGATCACCGCGGCCGCGGTGTACGTCGTGTGCTCGTGGGGCCAGTGGACGTCGTCGCCGAAGACCCAGCCGGTCCAGTAGGCGCCGTCGTCGCCGCGCAGGTGCTGCATGTCGCGCAGCAGCGTCATCGCCCGGCGCTGGTCGCCGAGGCCGTCGAGGGCCATCACGAGCTCACAGGTCTCGGCGCCGGTCACCCACGGGTTGGTGTCGACGCAGCGGATGCCCAGGCCGGGCACCACGAACTCGTCCCACCGGCTGGCGACGAGGTCGAACGCCGCGGGGCCGCGCACGGCGCCGCCGAGGACCGGGTAGTACCAGTCCATCGAGTAGGTCGCCTTGTCCTCGAACAGGTCCCGGTGCTCGCGCAGCGCGTGTCCGAGCCGGCCGCCGGCCAGCTCCCACTCCGGCTGCGGGTCGTCGAGCAGGTCGGCCAGGGCCACGCCGGCGCGCAGCGAGTGGTAGATGCTCGAGGAGCCCGCCAGCAGGGCGAACGACTCGGTGGGCGTCCAGTTGATGCCGCCGAACGGCAGCTGCTGGGAGACCACCCAGTCGAGCCCCGCGCGCACCGAGGGCCAGAAGCGCTGCACGAACGCGAGGTCGCGGCGCACGAGCCAGTGGTGCCAGACGCCGACCGCGAGGTAGGCCGACATGTTGACCTCGCCCCGCGGGTCGTCGACCTCGCCGCCGACGATCTTCATCGGCCACGAGCCGTCCTCGCGCTGCAGCGTGGGGACCCACTCGTAGGCGCGCTCGGCGGCCTCCACCTGGCCGCCGACCAGGAGCGCCATGGCCGCCTCGACGTGATTCCAGACGTCGACGTGCTCGCCGGTGGTCCACGGGATGGCCCCGCAGGGCTCCTGCATCGACGCGATCGAGGCGGCCGTCTGCGCCACCTGCTCCGCGGTCAGGACCCCGTCGACGTACGGGAGCTGGGCCAGCGACTCAGACATCGACGTCCGCGGACGCGGGCTTGCGGAAGTAGAGCACCATGCTCTTGCCGATCAGCGGGTCGAGCACCTTGCCGGCCACCTGCAGCGCCTTCGGCTGCTTCATGATCTCCCAGACCAGAAGCCGGTGGTAGGCCTTGGCGAGCGGGTGGTCGTCGTTCTCGACGCCGACCGCGCACTTGATCCACCAGTACGGCGCGTGCAGGCCGTGGGCGTAGTCCTTGCCCTCGAACACCATCGCGTCGCCGGGCGTGCCGTCGTTGAACCGGCCGGCCTTGGTGACCTTGTCGACGAGCTCGTGGTCGGTGTAGATGCGGATGTGACCGCCCTCGGCGTTGTGGTAGTCGTCGGAGAGCTTCCAGTTGATGACCTCGGGCAGCCACCGCGGCACCGAGATGGCCATGGTGCCGCCCGGGCGCAGCACGCGCACGAGCTCCTTGATGGCGTCGACGTCGGCGTGGATGTGCTCGAGCACCTCGGCGGCCACGATGCGGTCGAACTCGCCGTCGGCGAACGGCAGCTGCAGGGCGTCGCCCTGCTTGATGTCGGCCTCGGCGCCCTCGGGCACCTCGCCGGCCTCCTTCATCGCCGAGAAGAGCTCCCGGACGCCGGCCAGCTCGTCGGCGTCCATGTCGAAGGCGATGACGTCACCGCCGCGGCGGTACATCTCGAAGGCGTGACGCCCGGCGCCGCACCCCATGTCGAGGACCCGGTCCCCCGGGCGCAGGCCCAGGCGGTCGAAATCAACGGTCAGCATCGGAACGCTCCTTCTCGAAGTCGGCGATGACGTGCTCGTACGCCGCGGCGACGGTAGCGGCTACCGCGCGCCAGCTGAACAGCTCCTCCACCCGCTTGCGTCCGGCGGCGCCCATGCGGGCCCGGCGCTCGGGGTCGTCGAGCAGTCCCTCGATCGCCGTCTTGAGCTCGCCGACGTCGCCCGGGGTGACGACCTCGGCGCACACGCCCTCCTCGCCGACGACCTCCGGGATGGCGCCGGCGCGCGACACCACCAGCGGGGTCGCGCAGGCCATCAGCTCGGCCGTGGGCAGCGAGAAGCCCTCGTAGAGCGACGGCACGCAGGCCACCTCCGCCGAGCCCATCAGCTCGACGAGCTCCTCCTCGGTCATGCCGTGCACGAAGCGCACGGAGTCGCCGATCGAGAGCTTCTCGATCAGCTTCTCGGTGCGTCCTCCGGGAGCGGGCTTGGTCACCAGGACCAGCTCGACGTCGCGCTCGGTGCGGATCTTGGCGAACGCCTCCAGCAGGGTGTTGATGCCCTTCATGGGGGCGTCGGCGCTGGCCATGGCCATGATCCGGCCCGGGACGCGGGGCTTGGTCGGCGGCGTGAAGCCGTCGTCGACGCCCAGCAGGATCACCTGCATCCGGGCCGGGTCGACCCCGAAGTCGTGGGCGATGTCGCGCTTGGAGGTCTCGGACGGCGTGAGGATCCAGCGCATCCGGCGCGCGACCTTGCCCTGCATGCGCAGGAAGCCGTACCAGCGGCGCAGCGTGAGCTTGCGCCACGGGTTGCGGGTCTGCTGGAGGTCGATGCGGCGGTCGAAGGTGATCGGGTGGTGCACGGTGGCGATCAGCGGGAGGCCGAGCTTCTCGATGTCGAGCATGCCGTAGCCGAGCACCTGGTTGTCGTGCGCGATGTCGAAGTCCTCGCGACGCTCCGCGAGCAGCCGGGCGACGCGGGAGCTGAAGGTCTTCGGCTCGGGGAACCCGGCCGTGCACATCGTCGCGAACTCCTCGACGTCGATGCGGTCGCGGAACTCGCTCAGCTTCGGCACCCGGAACGGGTCGGGCTCGCGGTACAGGTCCAGGCTCGGCACCTTGGTCAGCGTCACCCCCGGGTCCAGGTCGGGGTAGGGCTGGCCCGAGAACACCTCCACGGTGTGTCCCAGGTTGGTCAGCTCGCGGCTGAGGTGGCGCAGGTAGATCCCCTGTCCCCCGCAGTGCGGCTTGCTGCGGTAGGACAGCATGGCGATGCGCACGTGGCACGGCCCTCTCTCTGGTGCGCCCCCGTCGTGGGGGTGCGTCGGCATCCGGACCCTCGTCGGTGGCTGACACGCCGGCCGGACGAAGTGGAACGTGTTCCTATCATGTCCCACGACTTGGTAGCCTGGTGACGCAAGTGACGAACCGCCTACGGTCCTCCGCACATTCCACCGTCGCAACGTGCTGAGGGACACACGATCTTGGGGAGCCCCAGTGAGCATCGCCAACTCCTTGACGGTGGACGATCTCGGATCAGCCGCCCAGCGCGACCGCCGCAAGCGCATCCTCGACGCCACCTACGAGCTCGCCTCCGAGGGCGGCTTCGACGCCGTGCAGATGCGGGCCGTGGCCGACAAGGCCGAGGTCGCGCTCGGGACGCTCTACCGCTACTTCCCCTCCAAGATCCACCTGCTCGTCTCCGCCCTGGGCCGTGAGTTCGAGCGGGCGGAGTCGTTGCTGCGCGAGAAGCCGATCCCCGGCGACACCGCCGCCGAGCGCGTCATCTTCGTGCTGAAGAAGACCACCCGCGGCCTGCAGGGCGACCCGCACCTCACCGAGGCGCTGACCCGCGCGTTCATGTTCGCCGACGGCTCGGTGGCCCACGAGATCCACTCCGTCGGCATGCTGATGACCTCGATGCTGACCCACGCCATGCACCCCGGCGCCACCGAGCTCACCGAGGACGACGTGGCGATCGCCCGCGTCATCGGCGACGTGTGGCTCTCCGCGCTGGTCGCCTGGGTCACCGGGCGCTCCACCGCGGCCGAGACCGGCGCCCACATGGAGAACGCCGTCCACCTGCTCCTACGCGACTGAGCGACTGAGCGATCGAGGGGCCTAGAGCCCCTTGCCGACCAGCCCCACCAGGTCGGCGATCGAGTCGCACACCATCGTGGGCCGGTAGGGGAAGCGCTCGACCTCGCCCGGCTGGGTCGAGCCGGTGGTCACCAGGATCGTGCGCAGCCCGGCCTCCAGGCCGCTGATGATGTCGGTGTCCATGCGGTCGCCGATCATCACGGTCGTCTCGGAGTGGGCGTTGAGCCGGTTGAGCGCCGAGCGCATCATCAGCGGGTTGGGCTTGCCGATGAAGTAGGGCTGGCGGCCCGTGGCGGTGCTGATCAGCGCGGCGACCGAGCCGGTCGCCGGCAGCTTGCCGGCGTGGCTGGGCCCGCTCGCGTCGGGGTTGGTCGCGATGAACCGCGCACCGGCGTCGACCAGCCGGATGGCCCGGGTGATCGCCTCGAAGGAGTACGTGCGAGTCTCCCCCAGCACGACGTAGTCGGGGTCGCGGTCGGTCATCACGTAGCCGATGTCGTGCAGCGCCGTCGTCAGCCCGGCCTCACCCACGACGTACGCCGTGCCGTGCGGGCGCTGGTCGAGCAGGAACTGCGCGGTGGCCAGCGCCGAGGTCCAGATCGCGTCCTCGGGCACGTCGATGCCGCTGCCGAGCAGCCGCGCGCGCAGGTCGCGCGGGGTGAAGATCGAGTTGTTGGTGAGCACCAGGAACGGCAGCCCCGAGCTCTTCAGCGCCTTCACGAACTCCTGGGCGCCGGGGATCGGCACCTCCTCGTGCACGAGCACGCCGTCCATGTCGGTCAGCCAGGTCTCCACGGGGCGATCGTCCATGTCCCCATCATGGTGCACCGGCGCCCGGGCCGGAGGCAGCTACTCGATGAAGGGCGCCGTGGAGCCGCCGAGGTCCATCGGCGCCATGCCGAGCTTGCGGTGGTCCCAGGAGCGGGTGCGGACGGCGTCGAGCCGCACCACGACGCGGTTCTTGGCCATCAGCTCCACGAAGGGCTTGAGCTCCTCGGTGTAGGGGGCGTTGTAGCGCTCGAACACGTTGACGCACACGTCCCACACCACGTCGGGGTCCTCGATGACGGTGCCGGTGCCCTCCATCGCCACGCCGCGCAGCTGGTCGTAGGTGTGCCCGGCCTCGACGAGGAACGACATCGTCGGGTCGCGGCGCAGGTTGACCACCTTCTGCGACTTCAGCTTGGTCTCGATCCACACGTGGCCGTCGTGCACGGCGTACCACATTCCGACCAGGTGCGGCCGGCCCTGCGGCCCGAGGGTGGCGACGGTGGCGCTGCGCTGCTGGAGCAGGAACTCCTCGACCTCGTCGGGGCTCATGACGATCTGTGCTCGCTGGTTGGCCATGCGCTCAGACTGTCACAGTGACACTGTCAGTGTCATCAGGTCCACGTGTCAGCCGCCGAACGCGTGCGTGGACGTGACCCCGCCGTCGACCGCGATCTCGGCGCCGTTGATGTAGGCCGACTCGTCGCTGCCGAGGAAGACGTAGAGCGGCGCGACGTCCTCGGGGTGCCCGACCCGGCGCAGCGGCACCCGCGAGGCGCCGTACTCCATGGCGGCGTCGCCGCCGTGCACGCGGGTCATCGGGGTGTCGATCATGCCCGGGTGGACGGAGTTGACCCGGATGCCCTTCGGGCCGAGCTCCATCGCGGCACACTTGGTCATCCCGCGGATCGCCCACTTGGTCGCGGCGTAGGCCGTGCAGCCGGCCATGCCGGCCAGGCCCTCGACCGAGGAGGCGTTGATGATCGAGCCGCCGCCGTTCTTGCGCATGGTGCGGGTGACCGCCTGCATGCCGAGGAAGCACCCCAGCTGGTTGACGCGCCACAGCAGCTCCACCTCGTCGGAGCCCATGCGCTCGATGTCGCCGAAGCGCAGGATCCCGGCGTTGTTGGCGAGCACGCTCACGGGGCCGAATCGGGCGTGGGCGTCGTCCACGACGGCCGTCCACGACGCCTCGTCGCTGACGTCGTGCCGCACGAAGTGGGCGTCGGCGCCGAGCTCGTCGGCCAGCGCGCGGCCCTGCTCCTCGGCGACGTCGGCGAGGACGACGCGGGCGCCCTCCGCGACGTAGGCCCGGACGATCCCGGCGCCCTGTCCCTGCGCGCCGCCGGTCACGATCGCGACCTTGCCGTCGAGACGACCCATGTGGTTCTCCTGGTGAGTGGCTAGAGGGTGAGCTGCATGATCGAGTCGGCCGCGAAGCCCCGGGCGGGGTCGCGGCCCTCGAAGTAGCCGCCGAGCTGGCGGTCGAGGTCGTCCAGCGTCCACGCCGAGCCGGCCTTGTCGAAGCGCTGCTCGACGACCGGCGCGGCGACCAGGGCGACCATCCCGCCGTAGACCACGAAGACCTGGCCGGTGATGCTCTCGGCCGCGGGCGAGGCGAGGTAGGCGACCAGCGGCGCGACGTGCTCGGGCGAGTAGGGGTCGACCTCGAGTCCCGACTCGTCCTCGCCGAACACCTGCGCGGTCATGGCGGTGCGGGCGCGGGGACAGATCGCGTTGGCGCGCACGCCGACCTTGCCCAGCCCGCGCGCGGTCGAGAGCGTGAGCGCGGTGATGCCGGCCTTGGCGGCGGCGTAGTTGGCCTGTCCGGGCGAGCCTCCCAGGAAGGCCTCGGAGGCGGTGTTGACGACCCGTGCGTAGACCGGGGCGTCGAGCTCCTTCGAGCGCGCCCGCCAGTACGACGCGGCGTTGCGCGAGAGCAGGAAGTGCCCGCGCAGGTGCACCCGGAGGACCGCGTCCCACTCGTCGTCGCTCATGTTGAAGAGCATCCGGTCGCGGGTCATGCCGGCGTTGTTGACGACGATGTCGAGGGAGCCGAAGCCGTCGACGGCCGCGGCGAGCATGGCGTCGGCGGTGGCGCGCTCGGCGACGTCGCCCTCCACGATGCTCACCTCCCCACCCGCGGCCCTGATCTCCTCGGCCGCCTCGTCGGCGGCGCCAGGCAGGTCGTTGAGGACGACGCGGGCACCGGCGGCCGCGAGGGCGAGCGCCTCGGCGCGGCCGAGACCGGCGCCGGCCCCGGTGACGACGGCGACGCGGCCGTCGAGGGACAGGTCGGGCGAGGACATGCGGCTCCTACTCGGTGAGCGAGATCGCCGCGCGCGGGCAGGCCGCCACGGCGCGCTTGACGTTCTCGACGTTCTCGTCGGTCGTCTCGTCGGTCTTGAGCTGGAGGTAGTCGTCGTCGTCGAGCTCGAACACCTCGGGGGCCATGGCCTCGCAGAGGGCGTTGGACTCGCACAGGTCGAAGTCGACCTTGATCTTCATGGTGCCTCCTTCATGACCTGGGTCAGGCCTCGGACGAGTGGCCAGGGAACACCTTGGCCGTGGGGTCGATGGCGACGGTCGCGTTGTTGACGGCGGTCGCGGCCTCGCCGAAGCCGACCGCGATCAGGCGGACCTTGCCGGGGTACTCGGTGATGTCGCCGGCCGCGAACACGCGGGGCAGGTTGGTGCGCATCGCGGGGTCGACGACGATGTGGCGCTTGAGGACCTCGATCCCCCACTGCTGCAGGGGTCCGAGGTCGGCGATGAACCCCAGCGCCGCCACGACGGCCTGCGCCGGGAGCCGGGTGGTCTCGCCGCCGACCGTGACGTCGACCGACGACACGGTGTGCTCGCCGTCGATGGCGCTGACCTCGGCCTTGGTGATGATCCGCACCGAGGAGTCGCGCACCTGCTGCACGGTGCGCTCGTGGGCCCGGAAGGCGTCGCGGCGGTGCACGAGCGTGACCGACCTCGCGACGGGCTCCAGGTGGACCGCCCAGTCGAACGCGCTGTCGCCTCCACCCACGATGACGACGTCCTTGCCGGCGTACGGCGCGAAGCTCGGCACGAAGAACTCCAGGCCGCGGCCCAGCCAGTCGCCCTGCGCGGGCAGGGGCCGGGGGCTGAACTTGCCGATGCCGGCGGTGATCAGCACGGCGCCGGCCCGGACCTGGGTGCCGTCGTCGAGCCCGACCGTCACGCCGTCGTCGTGGTGGACGAGCGTGGCGGCGGTGCGGTCGAGCAGGTAGTGCGGGCGGGCGGTGGCCGCCTGCTCCACCAGCCCCTCGACGAGCTCGCGGCCCTTGACGCTCGGGAAGCCCGCGACGTCGAGGATCTGCTTCTCGGGGTACATCGCCGTGATCTGGCCGCCGAGCTCGGGCAGCGAGTCGACGACCGCCACCCGGTGGCCGCGGAAGCCGGCGTAGTAGGCGGCGTAGAGGCCCGTCGGTCCGGCCCCCACGATGAGCAGGTCGGTCTCGACGGTCTGCCCGGTCGCGGGTGCGGGTGTGGTCACGTCGCGATCCTTCCGTGCTCGGCAACCGGGCTCAACCACCGCGCGGCGGGGCGCGGCCGGCGATTACTGGAACGTGTTCTAGTTCCAGCGGAACGCTATCAGAAAGTCTCCATCTTGGAGACGAGCCAGCCCGAGCCGGTGCGGACCACGGTCACCAGGATCATGTACTGGCTGAACGTCGAGTCCTGGCCGCCGGTGGTGGTCGACTGGTCGAGGTAGACCAGCGCCTCGACCTGCTCGGGCGAGGCGCGCACGACGCCCTGCATGGCGACCTCCGCGGTGACCGCGGTCTTCTGCGCCAGCACCCGCTCGCGCGCGTCGGCCTTGGTCTCACGGAAGCGCGACGCGAACTCCTCGGTCATCAGCGCGGCGTCGGCCTCGGTGTCCTCGTCGTAGGTCTCGAAGGACCACTGCGAGATCTCCTGCGCCGAGGTCGCGGCGACGTCCACGGCGGAGGCGGCGTTGACCTGGCCGACCACGACCGGGCGCCCCGAGGAGACGACCGGGTCGTCGTCGCCCCAGAGGTACCACGCCTCCGCGCTGGCGACGCCGGCCAGCAGCACGATCACCGCGACCAGCACCCCCGTGGCCCGGCGCGAGGCCGGCCGTCGGGCGTCCTCCGTGGGCCAGTCGGGCTCGGTCTCGTCGGTCTCGTCGAGGTCGTCGAGGTCGTCGAGGTCGTCGGACTCGTCGGTCTCGTCGTCCGGGTCGGGCTCGTGCTCGGCGAGGACCGGCTCGTCCGGCTCGACCGGCTCGTCGTGCACGGGCTCGGCGACCGCCTGCGTCTCCTGCTCCGTCTCGAGCGGCTCGGCGGGCTCTGTGGACGCGCCCTGCCGGCCGGCGACCTTGCGCGGGCGGGAGACCGGCGTGCGGGCGCCCAGCGGGCGGCGCGGCGGCCGGCCGGATCCGGAGGCGGTCATCCGACGAACTCCAGCTTCTGCGTGAGCCACGCGCCGTCGACCTCGACGACGTCGACGCGGAAGCGGAAGCGGCGCTGCTGCGCCTCCTCGCCCGTGGCGGTGTTGCGCGTGGTGCCCTGGACGGCGACCATCACGGTCGCGCTGTCGTTGTCGATGTTGGACACCGCGGCGGCGCGGACCTTGCCGGTCGAGACCGACTTGGCCTGGGCGAAGATCTTCTGCTGGTCCTTCCACGAGTCGGTGTACTGCTGGAGGAAGTCGCCGGTGGCTCCGGCCGTCACCTGGTCGTAGGTGGCCTGCAGGTCGCGGTAGTCGAGGTTGACCAGCGCCTCGGCCTGGGCGGAGGCGGCCTTCACGACGTCGCCGTAGCGCTCCTGCTCCGCGGTGGCGTCCTGGCGGTCCTCGTGGGCGCGGAACGAGGCGACCCCACCGGCCACGCACGCCGCGGCGAGCACCAGCGCCAGCCCGTAGAGGACGGCGTCGAGCCACGGCGCACGACGCGCCGGCTTGCGTGAGGCCGTCACTTGCCGGCCACCGGTCCCATCAGCAGCCACTTCCACGAGTCCTCTCCCAGGATGGCCAGGTCCCCCGGGTCGACGTAGCGCACGCGGCCACCCTGGCGGTCCACGGCACCGTCGAGCAACCCCGAGACCGGGTCGTAGGACCCACCGTACGCACGCGGGGCCGACGCGGCGGCGCCTCGCGCGCCGGGGACGTACTTCGGTCCGCGCATGACGTACGGCGGTCCGCTCGTGCACTCCGCGGGGTAGATCGGGGCGTCGGTCAGGTCGGTGGTCAGGCGCCAGTCCTTGGGCGGCTTGTAGCCGGCCGTGCACGGGCGCGTCTGGTCGAACTGCAGGCTCACGTGGCCGTAGCCCTGCGCGTCGGTGCCGGTGAAGCCGCCGGCGATCGTGCGGGGGAAGGTGACGAGCAGCTGCTCGAGGCCGGCGAGGTGGGACACCACGACCTGGTTGACGCTCACCGCGCTGCCGAGCAGCGCCGGCAGCGTGGGCTCCAGGTCCTCGAGGAGCGCCTGGACCTCGCGAGCGGCGCCCGGCGTGCCCTGGAGCGTGGCGCGCAGGTCGGGGTCGGCGCGGCGCAGCGACCCGGTGAGCAGCCGGAGGTCGCGCGAGAAGGAGCGGATGCTCTCGCCCTGCGACCGCTGGGTGCGCAGGACGGTCAACCCGGTCTCGAGCAGGCGGATCGTCTCCTCGGTGTGGGCGGAGGCCTCGTCGATGAACTGCCCGCCGCCGTCGAGGAGCTGCTGGATCGGGACGCCGGTGTCCTCGAACATCGCGCCGAGCTCGGTGATCAGCGTCTGGAGGTTCTCCTGGTCGACCGAGCTGACGAAGGAGTCGAGCTCGACGAGCAGGTCCGCCTCGTCGACGGGCAGCGACTCCAGCGAGCCCTTCAGCGTGGTGCCGTTCTCGGCGTAGGGCCCGTCGTCGTCGGGCGGCTCGAAGTCGAGGTACTGCTCCCCCACGGCCGAGAGGTTGTGCACGTACATCGGCGAGTCGACCGGCAGCCGCGTCTCGTGCTCCAGCGCCAGCTCCAGCGTGACGCCGTCCTCGGTGGGCGTCATCTTCGAGACCTTGCCGATCTTGACGCCGCGGTAGGTCACCTCGCTGCCCTCGAAGAGCCCGCCGGACGTCGGCAGGGTGGCCTCGACGGTGATGCCCCTTCCCAGGGCCCGGTCGACCAGGCCGAGGTAGGAGGCGGCGATGTAGACGATGCCGATCGCGCTGAGCAGGGCGAACGCCACGAGTCGGACCTTGATGCCGGCGCGGGTCACGGCGCACCACCTCCGTAGAGCGCGTCGGTGGTGGGCGCCGCGCTGGGCGCGTCGTCGGTCAGCGACCGGCTCAGGCGGGACAGCCCGGGCAGGTCGCGGTCCAGGAGGCCGCCGGGCAGGCCCAGGTCGGGCAGCTCGATCTCGCCGGCCGCCAGCGCGGCCAGCGCGACGCAGACCGGGCGCTGCTCGTTGCGGGGCCGCTCGCAGCGGGTGACCAGCTCGGCCAGCTGGCCGACGTTCGCGAGCACCTTGACGCACGCGGCGCTGGCGAGGCTGGCGCTGGTGAGGCAGTCCAGCACGTTGTTGAGCGTGCCCGGCGGCAGCACCGGCACGTCGGGCAGGTCCGGCAGCGGGCCGCCGCCTCCGCGGGAGAAGAAGTTGGCGAGGTTGATGTCGGCGCGGATCGAGGTGTTGGCGTAGTCGCCGAGCACGATCTCGGAGGCCTCCTGCGGGAACGGGAAGCTCAGCAGCAGGTTGAGGCCGGGCGCGAGCTTGTCGTCGGCCGCCCGCAGCCGGCGCACGACGGGCTCCAGGTGGCGCAGCGAGGCGATGAGGTCGTCCTTGCTGGCCTTGATGACGCGGGTCCCGACCACGCCGAGCCGGTCCAGGGAGCCGAGCATCGCGACCAGCTCGTCGTGCTGGGCCCCGAGCACCTTGATGGCCGGGCCGGCGACGTCGAGGGCGCCCTGGATCGTGGTGCGCTCGGCGTTGAGGGTCGCGGTGAGGTTGTTGAGCGACTCCAGGGCGCTGATGATGTCGCCCTTCTGCTCGTCGAGGGTCCCCACGACGCTCTCGAGCGAGCCGAGGAGGTGGCGCAGGCGGTCGGTGCGCCCGCCCATGACGTTGTTCATCTCCTCGGTGATGGTGCCGAGCTGGGCCACGCCTCCCCCGCTGAGCAGGAACGACAGCGCGCCGAGCACCTCCTCGACCTCCGGGTTGCGGCCGGTGCTGCTGAGCGGGAGCGCGTCGCCCTCGCCCAGCGGGTTGTCGCTGGCGCCCTCGCTGGGCGGCTCGAGGGCGACGTACTTCTCGCCGAGGAGGCTGACCTGGCGGATGTCGGCGACGGCGTTGTCGGGCAGCTCGACGTCGTCGCGGATGCGCAGGGTCACCTTCGCGTGCCAGCCGACCCGGTCGACCTCGGTGACCTCCCCGACGGTGACGTCGTCGACCATCACCGGGGAGCGTGGGACGACGTTGAGGATGTCGGCGAACTCCGCCGTGACCTCGTAGGCGTGGTCCTCGTCGACCGGCGACCCCGGCAGCGGGAGGTCGTAGGCACCGTCGAACTCGCACCCCGTCGTGAGGAGCGCGAGGGCGGCGACCAGGGCCGGCCAGCGTCGGCGCATCACGGCGTGCCCCCGATCAGGCCGTCGAGCGTGGGGTCGGGGTCGGCCGCGGGCTGCAGCGGCGGGATCACCTGGCGGGCGGCGCCGCCCTTCGCGCCGGGTGCGCGGGCGGGCACCTGGGTGGTGATCTGCTCCAGCAGGGCCTCGAAGATCGTGCAGGCCAGGGCCTTGCTGGCCGCGGGCAGCTCGGACTGCTGGACCACGGCGCACAGGAAGCCGTCGGCATCCGCGACGTTGCCCTCGATGCCGATGCGCGAGCCGATCGTGCCGGACTCGGAGTTGTAGGCCAGGACCAGGTTGCCGATGGCGACCGGGGCGATCCGCAGGGCGTCGTCGAGGTTGCCCTTCTCGGAGTTGATGGTGCGCACGACCCGGGTCAGCCCCCTCACGTCCTTGGCCAGCGCCTTGCGGTTGCCGCGGACGAACTTCTCGACCGTGCCGACGGCGTCGGCGACCGAGGCCAGCGCCGCCTCGAGCTCCTGACGCTCGGCGGCCAGCTGGTTGGAGACTCCCGCGAGGTCCTTCATGAACGCCTGCACCAGCTTGTCGTTGGTGGCCAGGGCGCTGGTGAACTCCGCAAGCTGGCTGACGGTGTCGAAGAGGTCACCGCTGCCCTCACCGAACGTCGTGGCGGCGGCGGCGAGGTTGCGGATCATCTCGTTGGCCCGCTTGCCCTGGCCGTCGAGGCCCTCGGCGCCGGCCTCGAGCAGGTTGTCGAGCGTGCCGTCGGCGTTGACCCCGTTGGGCCCCAGCGTGTGGGTCAGGTCGCGCAGGGCGGCGTAGATGCGGTCGAGCTCGACCGGGACGCCCGTCTCGGGCAGCGGGATGTCGGCGCCGTCGGCCATCGTGGCGCCCTCGGTGTAGACCGGCGTGAGCTGGACGAAGCGGTCGGCGACCAGGGTCGGCGTCACCACGACCGCCTGCGCGTCGGCGGGCACGTCGTACTGCGCGTCGTACTCCATGTCGACGCGCACCGACTCCCCCTCGGGCGACACCGCGGTGACCTCGCCGACGTTGACGCCCAGGATCCGCACGTCGGTGCCGACGTAGACGCTGACCGCGCGGGGGAAGTGGGCGGTCACCGTGCGGGTCTCCTTGCTGCCGCCGCTGACCAGCAGCGTCGCGGCGAGCACGGCGAGCACGCCCACGAGCGCGACGACCTTGATGCTGACCTTCCTCATCGCGTCAGTCCTCCGCCAGCCCGGGCTGGAACTCCGGCGTGGCGACCGAGGCGAGGTTGGCGGCGTAGGCGTCGAACCACGGACCGGTGCCGACGATGTTGCCGAGGATGGACACGTAGGGGCCCAGGGCGTCGAGCGTCGCCTTCAGCTGCTTCTCCTTGGAGTTGAGCAGACCGAGCAGCTGGTCGACCTCGGCCAGGGCCGGGGCGAGCTGGGCCTGGTTGTCCGTCGCGACGCCGCGCAGCTCGACCGCGAGCGAACGGGCGTTGACGAGGAGCTGGTGGATGGCGTCCTTGCGGCGCTGCACCTCCCGGAAGACCAGGTCGCTGCTCCGCATCAGGTCGACGATGTCGTCGCTGCGCTCGGCCAGCAGGGCGCTGACGTCCTGGGAGCTGTCGAGCAGGGACTTGATCTGCTCGTCGCGCGACGCCACCGTCTGCGAGAGGCGCGAGATGCCCTCGAAGGACGACTCGATCTCCGGCGCCGCCGCGTCGACGGTGTCGGCGACCACGCCCAGGGCCTCGACCAGCTGGTCCTTGTCGATGTCCTCGGTGGTCTGCGTGAGATCGCCGAACACCCCGACGATGTCGTAGGCCGACTGGGTGCGGGCGAGCGGGATCGGCGTGTCCTGGTCGAGCTGGCCCTCCCCCGCGGGGGTCAGCTCGAGGTACTTCTCGCCCAGCAGGTTGAGGACCTCCACGGAGGCCTCGCTCTCCGTGCCGAACTCCACGCCGTTGTCGACCTCGAACTGCACGACGACCAGGCCGTCCTCGAGGCGGACGTCCTGCACGCGTCCCACGCGCATCCCGCCGACCTGCACCGTGTTGCCCCGGTGGATGCCGCTCGCGTCGGAGAACTGCGCCGTGTAGGAGGTGCCGCCGAAGCCGGGGAACTTCGAGAGGTTGAACGCCGCCGCCATGATCACGAGCATCACGACGAGCGAGATGGCGCCCAGCCGCAGGATGCGGGCGTCGCTGTGCCGGCTCACAGGTTGCACCGCTGCGCCGTGGAGTGGAACTCGATCTTCTCGAGGCCGCTGGTGAGCTGCTTGAGCAGCGCGGGCGGGATGCCCGGGATCTCGGGCAGCGTGATCGTGCCGGAGAAGCCGCAGATGTAGTAGCTGTACCAGGACCCGTGGGTGCCGGTGCGGGTCTGGTCGGTCATCGACTCCGGCAGCCGGTCGAGCAGCTCGACGATCTGGTCGCGGTTGGCCTTCTTGTTCAGCAGGACGGCCAGCTGGCGCAGCTCGGCGATGTCGGACTTGAGCACCGGGCGCGTCTCCCGGAGGAGGTCGGACAGCACGATGGTCAGGTCGCTGATGCTGGCCAGTGAGTCGCCGATGACCGAGCGGTCGGCGGCCAGGTCGGTCATCCAGCCCTTCAGCTCCACGAGCAGCTGCGAGAGCTGCTGACGGCGGCCGGAGACGGTGGTGAGGGTGCCGTTGAGGTTGTCGATGACCTCGCCGATGAGCTGGTCGCGGTCGGCGAGGGTGTTGGTCAGCGAGGCGGTGTGCTCGAGCAGCCCCCCGACCGTGCCGCCCTCCCCCTGCAGCACCTGGATCAGGTTGAGCGTCAGGTCGTTGACCTGCTCGGGCTGCAGCGCCTGGAAGAGCGGCTTGAAGCCGTTGAAGAGCGTGGTGAGGTCCAGCGCCGGGCTGGTCTGCTCGAGCGGCAGGCGGCCGCCGTCGTCGAGCGGCTTCGCCTTGACGTCGGCACCCTCCTCCAGCGCGAGGTAGCGGTCGCCCACGAGGTTGAGGAAGCGGATCTCGGCCCTCGACGCGGTCGTGAGCGGCACGTCGGCCTTGACCCGGAAGGTCACCAGCGCGTGGTTGCGCTCGTAGTGCTCGACCTCCTTGACCTCGCCGACGCTGACGCCGGCGACGCGGACGTCGTCGCCCTTCTCCAGCATCGAGGCGGTGGTGAAGACGGCCTGGTACTCGCGTCCGGCGCCGAAGCCGATGTTGCCCATGATCGCGGCCAGGAGGCCGGTGACCAGGATCGAGACGATCGTGAAGATCAGCAGCTTCACGCCGGCGGCGATGGTGGTCGAGTTGCGCGACATCAGCTGTCACCTCCCCGCAGCACGGGGCCGTACAGCAGCGAGCCGAGGGAGCCGTAGCGGTCGGCGGCGCGGCCGGACTCGCCGGCCAGCACGGCGTTGACGACCGCCTGGTCGGCCTCGCTGCCGGCGTACCCGCTGGACATGCCGGCTCCGAAGCCGCGCTGCGAGGCGCCGGTCGCCTCCGCGCGGGTCAGCGGGAAGCCGGGGATGGCCGGCAGGGGCAGCCCGGGCAGGTCGCTGGTGGGCGGGTCGTCGTCGAGGTCGGAGCCGTCCTTGAAGGAGTTGGGACCGATCGGCACCGGGGGGTTGGGCAGCCCTGCGCACCAGGGGCCGTGCCCGACCTCGCCGTACTCGGGCAGGTCGCGCTCGTCGTAGGCGCGGTACTGGGCGGTGCCGAACTCGATGTACTGCTTGACCCGCTTGCCCTCGAACGTCGAGGCGAGCACCGGCTTGTAGCGCGCGGCGCCCCGGATCAGGCAGGGGAACTCCGGGGAGTAGATGTCGAGGAGCTTGAGCACCGGCTCGGTGACCTCGCCGATGCGGATCAGGTCGTCCTCGTTGTCGCCCAGGACCCGCGTCGTGGTGTCGGCGAGCCCGGCGACGTCGCCGAAGAAGACGTCGAGCTGCTGGCGCTCGTCGAGGACCGTGCGGCTGGTGACGGTGAGGTTGCGCAGGACGCCGACCAGGTCGGGCGCGGCCTCGTCGTAGGTGTCGGCCACGTCGGCGAGGGTGACCAGGTCCTCGCGCAGGGTGGGCAGGCTCTGGTCGATCGCGCCGAGGTAGCGGTCGAGCTTGTCCATGGTGACGCCGAGCTGCTCCCCGCGGCCCTCGAGCGCGGTGGCCAGCGCGTTGAGGGTGGCGTTCAGCTCCGCCGGCCGCACCGACCGCAGCAGGGGGAAGAGGTTGGCGAGGATCCGGCTCAGCTCGACGTTGGTCTCGACCCGGTCGGACGGGATCGTGCCGCCGTCCTGCAGCGAGCTGGACGAGGGGGAATCCGGGCGCACGAACGCGATGAACTTCTGGCCGAACAGCGTCGTCGGCAGGATCTGCACCTCGACGTTCTCGGGGATCTCCTCGGCCGCCTCGGGCTCGAGGGCCACCTCGATGGAGGCCTCCTTGCCGTCCTGCTCGACGCTGCGGACCTGGCCGACCAGCGCGCCGTTGAGCCGGACGTCGCCGAACTTGGCGAGCTGCAGCCCGGCGCGGTCCGCCTTGATCGTGATCGTGGTGACCGTGTCGAACTTCTTCTGGTAGACCGCGATCGAGAGCCACACGAGCGTCGACATCACCGCCAGGAAGACGACGCCCGCGACCAGCAGCCGGCGGTGCTCCGCCGGGCTGTCGTGGTGGATGTTGACCAGGAGTCCCATGCCGCTACCCCGTGATCCGCACGGTGGTGGTGGAGCCCCAGATGGCGAAGCTGAGGAAGAAGTCGGCCACGACGGTGAACACGATGCTGGTGCGGATCGCGCGGCCGACCGCGGTGCCGACGCCCGCGGGGCCGCCGGAGGCGGTGTAGCCGTAGTAGCAGTGGATCAGGATGATCGCCGAGGCGAGGAACAGCAGCTTGAAGAACGACCACAGGATGTCGATCGGTGGCAGGAACTGCAGGAAGTAGTGGTCGTAGGTGCCCGAGGACTGGCCGTAGATGAGCGTGGTGATCAGCCGCGGCGAGAGGTAGGACGCGCTCAGCGCCACGACGTACAGCGGGATCACGGCGACGAACGCGGCGATCATCCGCGTGGTGACCAGGAACGGCAGCGACGGGATGCCCATGACCTCGAGCGCGTCGATCTCCTCCGAGATGCGCATCGCGCCCAGCCGGGCGGTGTAGCCGCAGCCGACGGTGGCGGCGAGGGCGATCGAGGAGATCAGCGGCGCGACCTCGCGGGTGTTGAAGTAGGCGGAGATGAAGGCGCTGAACTTCGCGACGCCCAGCTGGCTCAGGGAGGCGTAGCCCTGGATGCCGACCTCGGTGCCGGCGAAGAAGGACAGGAAGGCGATGACGCCGACGGTGCCGGCGATCAGCGTGAGACCGCCCGCGCCGAAGGAGACCTCGGCGAGGGTGTTGGTGATCTCGCGCGGGTAGCGGCGGATCGCCCGCGGGGTCCACGCCAGCGCCTTGACGTAGAACATCAGCTGGTCGCCGTACGCCTCGAGCGAGCGTCGCCGCCCGTCGATGACCGCGCTCGCGATCGTGCCGATGGTCGCCATGTCAGAGCCCCGGGGGTGGGACGACTTGGAAGTAGATGGCCGTGATCACCGCGTTGATGAAGAAGAGCAGCATGAACGCGACGATCACCGACTCGTTGACCGCGCGGCCGACGCCGCTGGGGCCGCCGCCGGCGTTCAGGCCCTTGTAGGCGCCCACGATCGCCGCCATGCCGCCGAAGACCACGGCCTTGACGATCGCGATGTAGAGGTCGGAGATCGACGCGAGGGCCGTGAACGACGACAGGAAGGCACCGGCGGAGCCACCCTGGACGATGACGGTGAAGAAGTAGCCGCCCCCGATGCCGGCGCCGATCACGATGCCGATGATCATCAGCGCCACGAACATGGTGGCGAGGACCCGGGGCACGACGAGCCGGGCGAGCGGGTTGACGCCGAGGACCTCCATGGCGTCGATCTCCTCGCGGATCTTGCGAGCGCCCATGTCGGAGCAGATGGCCGAGCCGGCCGCCCCGGCGATGATCAGCGCGGCCGCGATGGGCGCCGCCTCCCGGACGACGGCGAGCACCGCGGTGGCGCCGGCGAAGGACTGGGCGCCGAGCTGGCCGGTGAGGTTGCCGACCTGGAGCGAGATGACCGCGCCGAACGGGATCGAGACCAGGATGGTCGGCATCAGCGTCACACTCGTGATGAACCAGGCCTGCTCGACGAACTCGCGGAACTGGAAGCGCGTGGTGAAGGTCAGCTTCGCCACGTCGACGGTCATCGCTGCCAGCTCACCGGGTCCCCGGAGCACGGACACAGCGCTGAACGCCATTCGTACCTCCCCGGAGTGCGACGACGGACACAATAGAACGTGTTCTCGTTCTTGGCTAACGACACGCATGTGGTGTGGTTACGGGTCGTCCCGTGGCAGTCGACCGCCGCGTCGAGGGGGCCGGAGCGGGCGCCGCTCCCTAGGATGCGAGGTGTGATCCTCGCCGTCGTCCCCTCCCTGCGGGGGCGAGCGTGACCGCCGACGAGCTCTGGGCGGCGCTCGCCCACGACCCGCGCGACCCGGCCTACGCCGGGCTGCGCGCCTCCGACCAGGATCGCGAGGTGGTGCGCTCCCTGCTGACGACCGCCTACGCCGACGGGCGCCTGGACCGCGCCGAGTTCGACGAGCGCAGCGAGTCCGTCACGAGCGCCCGCACCCTCGGCGAGCTGCCGCCGATCGTCGCCGACCTGGTCGCCCCGGGATCGCCGGCGGGCTCCGGCGCCGTGGTCCGCCCGCCCTCCACCGACCTGGTGGCCCAGGCGACCCGCAAGTACGACGCCGACCGGCGCGAGGCGCTGGCCGGCTTCCTGGTGCCCAGCGTCATCTGTCTGGTGATCTGGTCGGTCGTGATGTTCGGCGGCTTCTTCTGGCCGGCGTTCGTCATCCTCGGCACCGGCGTCAACCTGGTCCAGACCCTCGTGCGCCGCCAGGACATCGTCGACCAGCACGTCCGGCGGCTCGAGAAGAAGCGTGACAAGGAGCTCGACCGGCGCCGTGGCGAGGACGACGAGGACCGCCGGGACGACGGGGACGACGAGGCATGAGCAGGATGCGCACCCTCCGGGAGCACCCGTCCGCCGTCCTGCTGGTCATGCAGCTGGTGGCCGTGCTGTCCTACCCGTTCCTCGACGGCTCCGTGGCCGGCCGGGCGGTGGTCGGCGTGGTCCAGATGTCGGTGGTGTTCCTCGCGGCCTGGGCCGTGCGCCGTACCCCGGCGCTGAGCTGGGTGGCGGTGCTGCTCGGCGGGCCGGCGATGGTCTTCACGATCTTCGAGGCGCTGCAGCCCTCGACGGAGTGGGTGGTGCTGGTCTCCGCGGTCTTCCACGTGCCGTTCTACTTCTACGTCTCCTACGCGATGATCCGCTACCTCTTCCACGACGACAAGGTGACCCGCGACGAGCTCTTCGCGACCGGCGCCGCCTTCACCGTCGTCGCCTGGGGCTTCGCCTACGTCTACGCCGCGGCCCAGGTCGTCTGGCCGGAGTCCTTCGTCGGCATCGACGGCACCGGCGACCAGGGCTGGTTCAAG
This sequence comes from Nocardioides lijunqiniae, assembly GCF_015024225.1. Lineage (GTDB taxonomy): Bacteria > Actinomycetota > Actinomycetes > Propionibacteriales > Nocardioidaceae > Nocardioides > Nocardioides lijunqiniae. Next base: position 78,984 of record NZ_JACJGM010000023.1, on the reverse strand, counting down.
CTGCTCTACCTGTCCTTCACCACGCTCACCAGCGTCGGCCTGTCCGACATCATGCCGGTCCAGGACAACGCCCGCTCGCTGGTGATGGTCGAGCAGGTCGCCGGCGTCTTCTACGTCGCCCTCGTCGTCGCCCGCCTCGTCGGCCTCAACGCCATCCGCCACTCCCGCCGCTGACCGTCCCCGACCGGTGGTCGAGCAGTGACGAGCGCCAGCGAGGAGCACCGATGGGACCCCGCCTCGGTGGTCGAGCAGCGACGAGCGCCAGCGAGGAGCGCCCGTCGAGACCCCCGCAGGGAAGGCAGGGCGGTGTGGCGGGGTTGGTTTCGAGACGGTTGCCAGCGCAACCTCCTCAACCAACGAGGCCGACCACGACCGGTGGTCGAGCAGCGACGAGCGCCAGCGAGGAGCGCCCGTCGAGACCCCCGCAGCGAAGGCAGGGCGTTGTGGCGGGGTTGGTTTCGAGACGGTTGCCAGCGCAACCTCCTCAACCAACGAGGCCGACCACTACCGGTGGTCGAGCAGCGACGAGCGCCAGCGAGGAGCGCCCGTCGAGACCCCCGCACGCTAGGCAGGGCGGTGTGGCGGGGTTGGTCTCGAGACGGTTGCCAGCGCAACCTCCTCAACCAACGAGGCCGACCACGACCGGCGGTCGAGCAGCGACGAGCGCCAGCGAGGAGCGCCCGTCGAGACCCCCGCACGCTAGGCAGGGCGTTCGGGTGCGAGGGTTTCGACGGACGCTCGCTGCGCTCGCTGCTCGACCACCGATGGGGCCCCGACCACGGTGGTTGAGGTGCGAGCGAAGCGAGCCTCGAAACCACCCCACAGAAGAAGATCGAGAAATCCTCAGACCCCTTGGGGGCAAGGCCTCCTGAGACCCCCTTCGCCCACCACACCCAGCCACCGCGGGGTCATCGGCACGTCCCGGCGCCCTTCAGGCGTCCTCCCAGCCCTCCGGCCGGTGCTTCCTCGGGAGCTTCGCGACGACCAGACGGTAGGACTCGTCCACCGCGTCGATGAGGTCCTCGTCGGGGATGCCGGCGAAGGAGAGGTCGTTCCAGCCGGAGCGGCCGATGTAGGCCATGACCGTGGCCTCACCGGGGAAGCGGTCGAGCCACTCGTCGGCTGCCTCGCGGCTCGGGCCACCCTTCAGGCCGACGCCGGCACTGCGCAGGAAGGCGAAGATCCGGCCCCGCTCCCCCTCACCGACCTTCACGACGGGGTGCTCGTGCTCCCACGGGTTGTCGGGCCACGCACCGGGCTTGGCCAGGCAGTGGGCGAGCATCGTCTCGACATCCACCCGACGACCGTACCGTCGAGCGGCGGGTCTCAGCCCGGCGTCGGGACCTCGGTCTCCCAGCGCGCGCGGCGCTCGGCCTCGGTCTGCTCCCACCAGGGGGTGCCGCGCTCACCGAGGGCGACCTTGGCGGCCTGGACGCCGGCGCGGGAGGTGGCCTCCTCGTCGGTGCCCTTGGTGCGACGGACGTCGCGGCGCCAGGCCATCAGCGCCTTCTGGAGCTCCGAGCGCCGCTCGTCGGGGATGAGCGGGTCGGTGGCGCGCCACTTGCGCCCGTCGATGACCACGTGGTGGCCGTCGTCCGTGAGCTCGGGACCCTCGCGCGTCACGCCAGCACCCCGGCCTCGAGCTGGGTGCGGTCGATCACGGCGCGGGCCTTGCGGCGGTAGCGCCAGATCTGGGCGAGGCCGAGGGCCCACAGGACGTACTGAGCGCTCATCGCCCACCGGAACGCCTCCGGCGTGTAGGCGGTGCTGCCCCCGGGCGTCTGCCAGTCGAGGATGACGCCGACGGCCACCACCAGGATCAGGGAGGCGGTGAAGCCGGCCTGGTTGATGATCCCGCTGGCGCTCGCCAGCCGCTCCACGGGGTTGGAGGTGCGGCCCAGGTCGAAGCCGATCATCGACGCCGGGCCGCCGATGCCGGCGACCAGCACCAGGACGACCAGCATCCACAGCGGGGCGGGGCCCGGCCAGAGGAGCACCACCGTCCAGACTGCCACGATCGACCAGACGATCCCCAGGACCATGCTCGAGCGGTGCCAGGGGTGCCGTCCGATCAGCCAGCCCAGCACCGGGCCGCTCGCCATGACCGCCACGATCATCAGTGACAGGAGCAGACCGGCCTCGTGGGGCGAGCGGCCCTCCCCGCGCACCAGGAACGGGTAGCCCCACAGCAGGGAGAGGGCGGTGGAGCTGAACTGGGTCGTGAAGTGCATCCAGAACCCTAGCCTCGTGCCGGGGTGCGACCACGACGCGGCCAGGCTCGCGCCCACCGCGGAGAGCGAGAGCCGCGGGCCACGCAGGTTGCGGTCGTCGGGCGAGTCGTGGACGACCAGCAGGGTGGCGATCGCGAGCACCAGGCCGAGCGCGGCCGCGGCGAGGTACGCCGTCGTCCAGCCCCAGCGGCCCAGCGCCCAGGTCATCGGGACGGCGGCGCCCACGGCGCCGAGCTGGCCGAGGGTGCCGGTCACCTGCGTCACGAACGGCACCCGCAGCGGCGCGAACCAGCGGCTCACCAGCCGGAGCACGCAGATGAACGTGAGCGCGTCGCCGATGCCGACGAGCGTGCGCGCCAGCAGGGCCAGCGCGTAGGTGTCGGCCAGGGCGAACGCCGTCTGGGCGACGACCAGCATGACGGTGCCCGCGAGCATGACGCTGCGCGAGCCGAACCGGTCGACCAGCAGGCCCACTGGGATCTGCATGCCGGCGTAGACCAGCAGCTGGAGCATCGTGAACGTCGCCAGCTGGGCCGCCGAGATGCCGAACCGGTCGGAGGCCTCGAGCCCGGCGACCGCCAGCGAGGAGCGGTGGAACACCGCGACCATGTAGGTGAGCAGCGCGACGCCCCACACCAGCGCGACGGTCCTCGTCGCCGGCGCCTCTCTCACACCTCCCAGCGTAGGCCGGTCAGTCGAGACAGAACTCGTTGCCCTCGGGGTCCTGCATGACGATGAACCCGTGGCTCATCGGCGGCGCCGGCTCGTGGCGCTGCACGCGGGTCGCGCCCAGCGCCACCAGCCGCTCGCACTCCGACTCCAGCGCCGTCATGCGCTCCTCGCCCTCGAGACCGGGAGCGGCGCGGACGTCGAGGTGGAGCCGGTTCTTGCCGCTCTTGGGCTCGGGGACCCGCTGGAAGAAGAGCCGCGGTCCCCTCCCGGCCGGGTCCTCGGACGCGGAGGCGGAGTTGCGGTGCTCGGGCGGGAGCGAGGCGGAGAAGTCGTCCCACGAGCCGAACCCCGGCGGGGGCGGCGGGAAGTCGTACCCCAGCACGGCGTTCCAGAAGAGGGAGAGCGCCCGGGGATCGGCACAGTCGACGGTGACCTGGATCTCTTTGGTGTCCATCCGCCCAGGCTAGGCACCGCCGCCGACATGGGTCCGGTGGTGCGTGCCTAGGGTGGAGCGGTGACCGGCCGCGCCCGCTCCCCGCTGACGGGAGCCCTGCTCGTGCTCGCCGCCACGGTCACGCTCACGCTCGCCTTCTCGCTGCTGCGGGTGCCCTCGGCGGTGCTGTTCGGGTCGCTGCTGGGCGGCATGACCCACGCGCTCACGTCCCCGACCGAGATCAAGGTCCCGGCCCTCGCCTTCCGCCTGGGGCAGGCCCTCATCGGCGTCACCATCGGCACGCTGGTGAGCGTCGAGGCGCTGCAGCGGATGGGCGGCGAGATCGGGGCGGTGCTGCTCGTGACGCTCGGGACCGTCGCGCTCAGCCTCGCGGCCGGCTGGCTGCTCGCGCTGCGGCGCGACGTCTCGCTGGTGACCGGCGCCTTCGCCCTGATCGCCGGCGGCGCGTCGGGGATCGTGGCGCTGGCCCGCGACCTGGACGCGGACGAGCGGGTGGTGACGGTGGTGCAGTACCTGCGCGTCCTCATCGTCCTGGTGACGCTGCCGCTCGTCATCGGCGTCGTCTTCGAGCCCGAGACCGGCCTCGGGACCCTGTCCAGCGAGCACGGTCCGCTCGCGCTCGACCTCGTGTACGTCGTGGCGGCGGCGGGCGGCGGGCTGCTGCTGGCCCGCGTCGTGCGGTTCTCGACCGCCACCCTGCTCGCGCCGCTGCTGATCGCGTCGGTGATCGCCTCGGCCGGGTGGCTGGGCGACGTGGCCGTGCCCGAGCCGGTGCAGTGGGTCGGCTACGCCCTCATCGGGGTGCAGGTGGGGCTGCGGTTCACGCGCCGCAGCCTGGCCTCGATCGCCCGGATGCTGCCGGTCGTGACGCTGCTGATCGTGGCGATGCTGTGCCTGAGCGCGCTCATGGGAGCCGCCCTGGCCTGGCTCACCCCGGTCGACGGCCTGACGGCGTACCTCGCGACGACGCCCGGCGGCCTGTTCGCGGTGCTGGCCATCGCGGCCGACAGCGGCTCCGACGTCACCTACGTGATGGCGGTGCAGCTGTTCCGGCTGCTCGTCATCCTGCTCACGATGCCGCTGCTCGCGCGCTGGCTGCGGCGCCGCGGCGCCGGCGACGCCGCCTAGCGGGCGCCGGCCTCCATCATCTGGCGCAGCTCCTTCTTGAGGTCGCCGATCTCGTCGCGCAGGCGCGCCGCCAGCTCGAACTGCAGCTCCGCGGCGGCGTTCTTCATCTGGTCGGTCAGCTCCTGGATCAGCGAGGCCAGCTCCGAGCTGGGCAGGCCCGCGATGTCCTTGGCGTGCTGGCCGGACGCGGCCTTGGACAGCCCCGGCACCGGCTGCTTGGCCTTGACTCCCCCGGCGCGGCCGGACGCGGCCGTGCCGGCCCACGTCTGCAGCAGCTCCTGGGTGTTCTCGTCCTCGCGGGCCAGCATCTCGGTGATGTCGGCGATCTTCTTGCGCAGCGGGGTGGGGTCGATGCCGTGCTTGGTGTTGTAGGCGACCTGGATGGCGCGGCGACGGTTGGTCTCGTCGATCGCCTTCTCCATTGAGGGGGTGATCTTGTCGGCGTACATGTGCACCTGGCCCGACACGTTGCGGGCCGCGCGACCGATCGTCTGGATCAGCGACTTGTCGGAGCGCAGGAAGCCCTCCTTGTCGGCGTCGAGGATCGAGACCAGCGACACCTCCGGCAGGTCGAGGCCCTCGCGCAGCAGGTTGATGCCGACCAGGACGTCGTAGTCGCCCAGCCGCAGGTCGCGCAGCAGCTCGATGCGCTTGAGGGTGTCGACCTCGGAGTGGAGGTAGCGGGTGCGGATGCCGGCGTCGAGGAGGTAGTCGGTGAGGTCCTCGGACATCTTCTTGGTCAGCGTGGTGACCAGCACCCGCTCGTTCTTCTCGGCCCGGGTGCGGATCTCGTGGATCAGGTCGTCGATCTGGCCCTTGGTCGGCTTGATGACCACCTCGGGGTCGATCAGGCCGGTCGGTCGGATGATCTGCTGGACGGTGTCCGGCTCCCCGTCGGGGCCGGTGACCTTGTCGAGCTCGTAGTTGCCCGGGGTGGCCGAGAGGTAGATCGTCTGACCGATGCGCTCGAGGAACTCCTCCCAGCGCAGCGGCCGGTTGTCCATCGCGCTGGGCAGGCGGAAGCCGTGGTCGACGAGGTTGCGCTTGCGGGACATGTCGCCCTCGTACATGCCGCCGATCTGCGGCACCGCGACGTGGGACTCGTCGACGACCACGACGTAGTCCTCGGGGAAGTAGTCGAGCAGGCAGTTGGGAGCCGAGCCGCGGGTGCGGCCGTCCATGTGCATCGAGTAGTTCTCGATGCCGGAGCACGAGCCGACCTGGCGCATCATCTCGACGTCGTAGGTGGTGCGCATCCGCAGGCGTTGGGCCTCGAGGAGCTTGCCCTGCTTCTCGAACGTCGCCAGCTGGTCCTCCAGCTCGAGCTCGATGCCCTTGATCGCCCGCTCCATGCGCTCGGGGCCGGCGACGTAGTGGGTGGCCGGGAAGACGTAGAGCTCGTTGTCCTCGGTGAGGACCTCGCCCGTGACCGCGTGCAGCGTCATCAGCCGCTCGATCTCGTCGCCGAAGAACTCGATGCGGACGGCGTGCTCCTCGTAGACCGGGAAGATCTCGAGGGTGTCGCCGCGCACCCGGAAGGTGCCGCGGGTGAACGACATGTCGTTGCGGGTGTACTGGATCTCGACGAGCTGGCGCAGGATCGAGTCGCGGTCGCGCTCCTCGCCGACCTTGAGCCGCAGCATCCGGTCGACGTACTCCTGCGGGGTGCCGAGGCCGTAGATGCACGAGACCGTCGAGACCACGATCACGTCGCGACGCGTCAGCAGCGAGTTGGTGGCCGAGTGGCGCAGCCGCTCGACCTCCTCGTTGATGGAGGAGTCCTTCTCGATGTAGGTGTCGGTCTGGGGGACGTAGGCCTCAGGCTGGTAGTAGTCGTAGTAGGACACGAAGTACTCGACGGCGTTCTTCGGGAAGAGCTGGCGCAGCTCGTTGGCGAACTGCGCGGCCAGCGTCTTGTTGGGCTGCAGCACCAGCATCGGCCGCTGGATCTGCTCGGCCACCCACGCGACCGTGGCGGTCTTGCCGGTGCCGGTGGCGCCCAGCAGGACGACGTCCTGGAGGCCGTCGTTGATGCGCTGGGTGATCTCCTTGATGGCGGCGGGCTGGTCGCCGCTCGGCTGGTAGTCGGCCTCCACCTTGAAGGGGGCCAGACGACGCTCGAGATCGGTGACGGGACGCATGGATCCAGCGTACGGGCGGCCACCGACAGGGGGTCCTCAGCGGGCCGTCGGGAGGTGCTAGAGGAGCGGGCGCAGCGGCGCCAGGAAGTACTCGGTGAACTTGCGGTGCAGGTCACGGGCCTCCCACTCGAGGCTGGTGAGCTCCAGGCAGTTGGTCTCGTCGGTCGCGAAGACGTCCTCGAGCTGCTTGGCCAGCGACTCGTCGATGACCTCGACGTTGATCTCGTAGTTGCCGGTCAGGCTGAGCCGGTCGATGTTGGCCGTGCCGACCGTGACCCAGGTGCCGTCGACCGTGGCGGTCTTGGCGTGCACCATCGCGTCCTTGTAGCGGAACACCCGCACCCCGGCGTCGAGGAGCTGGGTGAAGTATCCGCGCGAGATCCAGTCGGCCACGATGTGGTTGGACTTCAGCGGCAGCAGCAGCCGGACGTCGACCCCGCGCTGGGCGGCGTGGCGCATCGCGTCGACGAAGTCCTGGTCGGGCGTGAAGTAGGCGGTGGTGAGCCAGACGTTGCGGCTGGCGCGGTTGATGGCCTCGATGTACATCGAGCGGATCGGGAACATCCACAGCCGCGGCACGTTGCGCTGCACCCGGATCCGCGGCTCCCAGGTGGAGGCCGTCTCGAGCAGCAGCGGCCGCTCGCTGGCGCGCAGGCGGCGGCGCCGGTTGAGGTTCCAGAAGTCGGCGAAGGCGCGCTTGAGGTCCCAGACCGCGGGGCCGGTGATGCGCATGTGGGTGTCGCGCCACTCGGTCTCGTAGGCCGAGCCGATGTTGTAGCCGCCCACGAACCCGACGGTCTCGTCGACGACGAGGATCTTGCGGTGGTCGCGGCCGTAGCGGGCCAGGTCGAAGAAGCGCCAGCCGGCGGCGTAGACGGGGTAGCGCAGCACCTTGAGGTTGTCGGGGAAGTGCTTGAACACCGGCGAGACGACGAGGTTGGCGAAGCCGTCGTAGATGCAGTAGACCTCCACGCCGCGGTCGGCGGCGGCGGCGAGCGCGGCCTTGAACCGCTCCCCCGTCTCGTCGCCCTTCCAGATGTAGGTCTCGAAGAGGATCTGGCGCTGGGCGCCCTCGATGGCCGCGAGCATGTCGGCGTAGAGGTCCTTGCCGAACGTGTACGTCGTCACGGTCCCGTCGCCGACCTCGACCGTGCTCGGCGGCGTGACCGGGAACGGCTTGGGCTTCTTGCCGCGGCGGCGGTAGGAGTCGACCAGCGACATGATCGCGGCGACGGCGAGCTGGATCGCGAGCAGGCGCAGCAGGGTCTTGCGGACGACCCTCAGCGCGCGGGCTGCGACGCTGCTGCTCGTGAACACGGACCTCAATCTAGTGGGTCGCCGCCGGCGTCACGTACGGGTCACCTTGGCGGGCAGGTGCGTGCGCGGCGACATGCGCGCCCCGTGGCGCGGACGACGCAGCCCCGCGAGGTAGACGAGCGTGACCACGCGTCCGCGCTGCGGGCGCCAGGGCTCGAGGTACTGCTCCAGCTCGGCGTCGTCGAACGGCGTGCCGGTCAGCGCCCAGCCGACGTCCTTGGCGACGTGGTAGTCGCCGAAGGAGACGGCGTCGGGGTCGCCGAAGGCGCGCTGGCGCACCTCGGCGGAGGTCCACACGCCGATGCCGGGCAGCGAGCGCAGCCGGCGCTCGGCCTCCTCGGGGGACAGCGAGGCGGTGCGCTCCACGGCGTCGGCCACGCGGGCGACGGTCACGATCGTGCGGGAGCGGGCCGGGTCGACGTGCAGTCGCAGCCACTCCCAGGACGGCACCTGCCGCAGCTGCTCGGGGGTCGGCTGCACCCACAGCTTGAGCCCGGCGCCGGGGCCGGGGGCGCGCTCGCCGAAGCGGTGCACCAGCATCCGGAACCCCGCGAACGCCTCCTGGCCGGTGACCTTCTGCTCGATGATCGCCGGCACCAACGCCTCCATGACCAGGCCGGTGCGGCCGAGCCGGGAGTGGGGGTGGTGCTTGAGCGCGTCGGCCAGGACCGGGAGCCGCGGCTCGAACGCCGACCAGTCGTCGTCGGCGCCGAGCATGGCCGGGACCGACTCGAGCACCCACTCCGCGCCGGGGCCCCAGGCGCGGGCCAGCACGTCGCCCTCGCGCGGTCGTGACTGGAGGCACAGCGTCGCGGGGCCCAGCGGGGTGCGGATGCCGCGCCAGTGGCGGCCGGCCTCGTCGACGCGGTAGGTCGGGTCGCCGGCGCCGCGGCGGTGCGGGCGCAGCACCGAGCCCACGGAGCACGGCCAGGCCGGGCGCCACTCGCGCGTCAGCCCGTCGTCTCCCATGTCCCCGAGCCTAATCGGCCGGGCCGACAGCGACCGCGACCGACGTAGAACGCGTTCTAGTTCTGGGTACGCTGCCGCCATGACGCTGCAGATCGCCGACTCCCACCGCGTGCGGACCCTGACCCTGGACCGGCCCGAGGCCCTCAACGCCTTCAACGAGGCGCTCTACGACGCGACGACGGACGCGCTGATCGACGCCGCGGCCGACCCCGGCGTCGCGGTGGTGCTGCTCACCGGCAACGGCCGCGGCTTCAGCGCGGGCACCGACCTCCTGGAGATGCACGCGCGGGCGACCGACCCGGACTTCGTGCCGGGGCGCCACGGCTTCCTCGGGCTCCTCGACACCCTCGTCGACTTCCCGAAGCCGCTGGTCTGCGCGGTCAACGGCGTCGGGCTCGGCATCGGGGCGACGATCCTGGGCTACGCCGACCTGGCGTTCATGTCGAGCACGGCCCGGCTCAAGTGCCCGTTCACCAGCCTCGGGGTCGCGCCCGAGGCCGCGTCGTCGTACCTGCTCCCACGGCTCGTCGGACGGCAGGACGCCGCCTGGATGCTGCTGTCCGCGGAGTGGGTCGACGCCGCACAGGCGCTCGAGATGGGCCTGGTGTGGCGGGTCTGCGAGCCCGAGGAGCTGCTCGCGGAGGCGCGGCGGCACGCCGAGGTGCTGGCCGCGCGCCCGATCTCCTCCCTGGTCGCGGTGAAGCGCACCATGACCGAGCCGCTGCGGGCCGGGATCCGCGCCGCCCGCGAGCGCGAGAACGCGGCGTTCGCCGAGCTCATGGGCGGCCCGGCCAACCTCGAGGCGCTGACGGCGTTCGCCGAGGGCCGCGAGCCCGACTTCACCTCCCTGCCGCCCGGCTGGTGACGCCGCCGCCGCGACCCCGCTCGCTATAGTCATTCACTCCTGCACGAAACCGGTTCATCGACAGGAGCACCCGTGCCGTCCTCCCCCGCCGCCGCCCGCGGTCGCCGGCCCCGGCTCGACCACGAGTCGGTGCTCCGGGCCGCCGAGGCGCTCGTGGACCGCGACGGCTACGACGCCCTGACCATGACGCTGCTCGCGGCCGAGCTCGACACCCGCGTCTCCTCGCTCTACAACCACGTCGCGAACCTCGAGGACCTGCGGGCCACCCTCCAGGTGCGCGCGATGACGCTGCTCGGCGGGCACGTCCGCGCCGCCGCCATGGGGCGCGCGGGCGCCGACGGGCTGCAGGTGCTGAGCCACTCGCTGCGCGCCTTCGCCCGCGACCACCCCCACCGCTACGCCGCCATGACCCGCGCGCCCCTGGACCGGGAGGCCTTCTTCGAAGCGGCCGCCGGCACCATCGAGGCGCTGTCGGTGATGGTGCGCTCCACCGGCCTGCCCGAGGACCGGATCCTGCAGACCGGGATGGCGGTCTTCTCCGCGCTCCACGGCTTCGTCTCGCTGGAGGTCAGCGGCTACTTCGGCGGGGTCGACGAGCTCGACACCGTCTTCGCCCAGGTCATCCGCGGCGCCGTGACCGCGGCGGTCCTGGAGGCCACGGAGCCCGTCGCCGCCACCGCCTGAGCCGCCCGAGCGTCCAGCCGGGCGCGGGTCGCGTCCGGCATGCTCCGCCGGCTCAGGGGCGCGGACCCGGACCGGTCCCTCCTCAGGCGGGGACCCGAGCGCGAGGAGCACCATGTCCGAGCAGAGCAGAGCAGAGCAGCGAGCGCGGCGCGGCCGAGGAGAACACCGGCGTCGCGGACACCCCCGAGGAGCACGAAGGCCCTCGTCCCCGTCGTCCACGCCGGGCGGCGTGGCCGTCGTGGACGTCGGCAGTTTCACCAAGGGATGTCGCTCGAGCGTCACTTCCCTCGGGGTGCAGTCCCCGGGAAGTGACGCCTTCCCTGCATACCTTGGTGAAACGTCACCCCGCCGCTACGGCGTCACGTCGACCACGACGACGGTGTAGTTGTCGCTCGCCCCGGCCGAGACGACCGCGGCCTCGACTCCCTCGGCGACCGCATCGGCGTCCGCCGCGGCGCGCAGCAGCCCGTCGAGCACGTCCCGCTCCAGCACGGAGTGGACGCCGTCGGTGGTGAGCACGAACCGGTCGCCCGGCCGTACGTCGGTCGCGAGCAGGTCGGCCTCGACCGCGGCACCCGGCGCGAGCGCCCGGTTGAGCAGCGCGCGGTGCTCGTGGGCGCGCGCCTCGTCGTCGCTCAGACGCCCCTCCTCCACGAGCGCCTGCACGAGCGTGTGGTCGCGGGTCAGGGTCGCGACCTCGCCGTCGCGGACACGGTGGACCCGGGCGTCGCCCACGTGCGCGACGTGCGCGCGGTCGCCGACCAGCCACAGCGCGGTCAGCGTCGTGCCGTCGCCGTCCTCGCCGAGCTCGCCGACGCGGGCGGAGGCCCGGGCGACGGCGGCCTGCAGTGCGGCCTCCGGCGTCGCGTCGAACGGCGCACGCTCCAGCTCGGCGGCGGCCGCGACCGCCGCCGCGGCGACGCTCGGCGACGAGCCGAACCCGTCGGCGACGGCGAAGAGCAGCGTGCCGGCGTGGACCGCGTCGAGCTGGGCGTCTCGCGCGCCCTGACCGTGCCTGACGGCGGGGCGGGCATTCAGGCGCTGGGTGGGGGTGGTGGACATGGGGTGCTCCTTCGTCGCGAGCTCGTCGACGAGGGTGGCGACGACCGCACGCCGGGAGGCGTGGTCGGCGTCGACCTGGGACCAGTACGCCGAGACCATCGACGCACGGGCGTCCGGGCTCGCCGCGCACACCTCGCGGATCCGGGCCAGCGGCATGCCGACGAGCCGGAGCCGGGCGACCAGGCGGGCCTGGTCGAGCTGCTCGGGCGCGTAGCGGCGGTAGCCGGTCCACGGGTCCACCTCGGCCGGCCGGAGCAGGCCGAGGTCGTCGTAGAGCCGCAGCGCCTTGGCGCTCAGGCCGGACGCGCGACCGAAGTCGCCGATGGTCAGGTGCACAGCGTCATCCTCGTCCCCGGCGAGGCTCACCGGTCACGCCAGGCTGTGCCCTGCCCCTGGGGCAAGGTCCAGCCCCGCGACCGAATCGGCTACGGCGCGACGGTGGACGTGCCGGTCATGGCGAGGACGACCACGAGTCCACGTCGGGGTGCTCGATCGACCGGCACGCTACGCGAGCGCCTCGTCGACGCGCTCCGGGCGCGCGTCGGCGAGCAGCGCGTCGCGGTCGTCGGCCAGGACGAAGCCGTCGGCGATCGCGCGGTCCGCCGACTCGGCGTACGACGCGAGGTAGTGGTCGCGGTCGCGCCAGCGCTCGGCGACCTGTTCGCGCGGGAGCGCGCTGGTGCTGCCGAAGAGCTGGCAGATCACCGAGGCCCCGGGCTCCGTGCTGCCCGACAGCCGCTCGACCGGCGCGTCCACCACGGGGGTGCGCAGGCCGCCGCGCACGTTGCCGACATCGTCGAGGACGAAGGAGTCGCCCTCGACGGCGAGCGGCTCGGCCGCCGGGGGCGCCTCGCCCCCGCGCGCCCAGCGCTCGAGGTGGTGCAGGGCGGCGCGGACGACGAACACCTGCTGGCCGCGGTTGACGGGGGTCGGACAGCCGAGGAAGTCCTCGAAGTCGCCGATGACGTGCTTGTCCGCATGGGCGGCCCCGGCGATCTCCCAGGTGCGCAGGCGCTCGTGGTCGGGCTGGCGGGCCGGCAGGAAGCCGAGCCGGCCGAAGAGATCGGTCTCGGTCTGCACCACCAGCACCGGGACGTCCAGGTCGGTGCGCAGCCGGGTCGGAGCGCCGGTGACGACGTCGGCCATCGGCAGCCCCACCCCGGGGCGGCCCAGCGGCAGCGCCGCTCCCCCGCGACTGTGGACCAGCAGGCCGTCGAAGAGGCCGGCCAGCGGCTGCACGCCGTCGACGTACGACGTCAGCGCGAACGCCGACTGGGACTCCCCCGTGGCCAGCACGCACGTGGCGCCGACCTCGTCGGCGACGGCGCGGGCGACCTGGGTGAAGACGTCGTAGGCGAACGCGTCGCCGGGGTGGGTCAGCGCGGCGTAGCGCTCGGGGTCGCGACCGCGCAGCCCCGGGCTCCCGAGGTCGCCGACGGCCACGGAGCTCAGGCCGCCCTCGACGCCGACGTACTGCGCCGACACGGCGGCGTAGGCGTGCCCGCGGCGGACCACCTCGTCGGCGTAGAACGTCCAGCCCGGCGCGGCGTCGCTGCCGCTGCTGACGTTGAGCCACTCCACGACCAGGGTGCCGCTCGCCGCCTCCCGTGCGGGACGGCGCACCACCACCCGAGTGACGTAGGGCGCCCGGTCGCCCTCGCGCAGCGACCAGTGCCCGTCGACCGGCAGGTCGTCGGCGACGTAGGAGACGGCCGTGCCGGACGCGGTGTGCTCGATCTCGGTGTAGCCGGCCGTCACCAGGTCCGGACCCGGTGTGGCGGAGGCGATGCCGGCGTCGCCGGCCGGCAGCTCGGCCAGGGTGGCCCGGTCGCTCACGAGCCGTCCTCGGCCTGCCGGGCCGCCCTGTCCGCCGCTCGCCTGGCTTTGGCGATGGTCTCCTCGACGATCGCGTTGAGCCGGGCGCCGTTGGGCCAGCCGGCGTAGTGGCACAGGAAGATCACGATCTCGCGCAGCGCGGTCTCGTCGAGCTCGCCGTTCGCGTAGGCGGCCGGGATCTGGATCCCGAGGACGTCGGCTCCGCCGCTGCCCGCGAGCAGGCCGATGAGCAGCAGCCGGCGGTCGCGGTCGGAGAGCCCCGGGCGGCTCCAGATGTCGGCGAAGAGGTGGTCGGCGGTGTAGGCGAAGAAGTCGCCCTGGCCGTCGGTCATGTCGAAGCCGTAGACGGCCTCCATCCGCTCCAGGCCGCGGCGGCGGGTCTCCGGGAGGTCGTCGAACTTCCCGCTCATCGGGGTGGTCATGGCTGCTCCTTGGGTGGGAGGCCCAGGCCGGGGCCGAGCCGGTCGAGGGCCAGACGGGCCAGGGGCACGTCGACCCCGAGCTGGTCGGCGAGCTCCGTGGCGAACCCTAGGTCCTTCTCCCCGAGCGCACGGACGTGCGAGAACACCCCGAACCAGAAGTCGTCCTCGGCCAGCGGCGCCGTCGTCGCGCGGTGCATGATCGCGCCGGGACCGCCGGTGATCGCGTCGGTGTGGCGCACGACGTCGCCGAGCGCCCGCAGGTCCAGGCCGGCCGCCTCGGCGAGGCGCTGCGCCTCGGTCGCGGCGGTGAACGCCACGAAGTGCATCAGGTTGCGGGCCAGCTTGAGGCGGGTGCCCGCTCCGACGGGGCCGGCGTGGACCACCTTGGTGCCCATGGCGTCCAGCGCCGGTCGGCAGGTCGCGAACGCCTCGTCGCTGCCGCCCACCAGGATCGCGAGGGTGCCGTCGGCGGCGCCCATCGCCCCGCCGCTGACCGGCGCGTCGACGACCCTCACCCCGTGGCGGGCGGCGGTGTCGGCCAGCTCGGCCGGTGTCGTGGGTGCCACCGTGGAGTGGATGACGACCGTCAGCCGCTCGTCGGCGACGCCGAGCGCGGCCCCGAGGACCTCGCGCACCTGGTCGTCGTCGCGGACCATCACGCACAGGACGTCGACCCGCGCCGCGAGCTCGGCGACGCTGGCCGCGGCCATGGCTCCCCCGGCGACCAGCTCGGCCACGGGCTCCGGTGCGACGTCGTACACATGGACGTCCAGCCCCCGCTCCTCGGCCTGCGACGCCAGCCGCAGCGCCATCGGACGGCCGATGTTGCCGAGGCCGACGAAGCCGACCGCGAGCATGCTCCCGGGTGTGCTGCCGGGCGTGCTCACGGGCGGAACGTCTGTCCGCCGTCGACCGCGATGATCTGGCCGGTCACCCAGGCCGACTCGTCGGAGAGCAGGAACAGGCAGGCGCCGACCATGTCCTCGGGCTGGCCCATGCGCTTGAGGGCGAGGCCCTTCACCAGGTCCTTGGCGGCGTCGCCGGCCTGGGTGCGCGTGGCCTCCGTGTCGGTGGGGCCCGGGGCGATGGCGTTGACACGGATGCCCATGCCGCCGACCTCGTGGGCCAGCTGCTGGGTCAGCCCGTTGACGCCGGTCTTGGCCAGGCCGTAGAAGCCGGAGTAGAGGTAGGCAGCGGTCGAGCTCTGGTTGACGATGGAGCCGCCTCCGCGGGCCTGCATGTGCTTCCAGACCGCGCGGGTGACGACGAGGACGCCGTCCATGTTCACCGACATGAACTTCTTGTAGTAGTCCCAGTCGACGGTGATCAGCAGGTCGAACTCCATCGTCCCGTAGATCGCCGCGTTGTTGACCAGACCGTCGATCCCGCCGAGCTCGGCGACCGTGCGCTCGGCCATCGCCGCGGCCGACTCGGCCGAGGAGACGTCGGTGTGCACGAAGATCGCGCGTCCGCCCGACTCGTTGATGGCGGCCGCGACCCTCTTGCCCGCCTCGTCGTTGACGTCGGCCACGACGACCGCCGCGCCCTCGGCCGCGAGCGCCCTCGCGTAGGCCTCGCCGATGCCCTGCGCCGCGCCCGTCACGATGACGACCTTGTCCTTGAAACGCTTGCTCATGCTCGTTGCCTCTCCGTCGATGGTCGAGGAGGTTGCGCCGGCAACCGTCTCGAGACCTGCTGCATGTCAGGGGTCGCTGTCTGCGTTCGTCTCACCGGGTTTCGAGACGCGTCACGCGGGCCGTCGCTGCGCTCCGGCCTGCGTCGACGCTCCTCAACCTTCGCCCTTCTTCGTGAGGACGAGCTCCGCTCGCCCTCACGCGGGCTCCGCCAGCGTCTTGGTCTCGAGGTACTCCTCGAACCCGGCGACGCCCATCTCGCGGCCGATGCCCGACTGCTTGTAGCCGCCGAACGGCGCGTCGGGGCTGAACCACACCCCGCCGTTGACCGACAGCGTGCCGGTGCGGATGCGGGCGGCGACGGCCTTCGCGCGCACCAGGGAGCCGGAGTCGACCGAGCCGGACAGTCCGTAGGGCGAGTCGTTGGCGATGCGCACGGCGTCGTCGTCGCCGTCGTGCGGCAGCACGACGAGCACGGGCCCGAAGATCTCCTCCTGGGCCGGGGTGGAGTCGTTGCCCAGGCCCGCGATGACGGTGGGCTGGACCCAGAAGCCCTCCTGGTCGATGACGTGCCCGCCGGTGGCGAACGTGCCGCCCTGCTCGACCGCGAGCCGGAGGTAGCCCTCGACGCGGTCGCGCTGCGCCTGCGAGATCACGGGGCCGCAGATCGCGCCGGGGTCGGCGGGGTCCTTGGCGCCGATCGACTCCATCGTCGCGGCGGCGACCTGCACCGCCTCGTCGTACCGCTCGCGCGGCACGACCAGCCGCGTCGTGATCGCGCAGCCCTGACCCGCGTGGATGCAGGCGGTGAACGCCGCGGCGCCGGCGACGGCCGCCACGTCGGCGTCGTCGAGCGCGATGGCCGCGGACTTGCCGCCCAGCTCGAGGAAGACCTTCTTCAGCGTGGGCGCGGCCGCGGCCATGATGGCGCGGCCGGTCGCGGTGGAGCCCGTGAACGACACCATGTCGACGCGCGGGTCGGTCGAGAGCACCGCCGCGACGTCGTTGGAGCGCGGCGTGACGACGTTGAGGACGCCGGGCGGCAGGTCGGTGTGCTCGGCGACCAGGCGGCCCAGCTCGCACGCCACCCACGGGGTGTCGGGGGCGGGCTTGAGCACGACCGTGCAGCCGGCGGCCAGCGCGGGCCCGACCTTGGCCAGGTTGATCTGGGTCGGGACGTTCCAGGGGGTGATGGCCGCGACGACGCCCACCGGCTCACGCCGCACGGTGCGCCGCGACGCGATGCCCATCGGCTTGGCGACGCCCAGGTCGGTCTCGAACTCGTAGGACTCCAGCAGGTCGGTCACCCACGCCAAGCCCTCGACCGGCACGTCGAAGCCGGCCGCGCCCATCATGAAGCCGGGCATGCCGACCTCGGCGGTGGTCAGCGCCCGGAAGTCGTCGGCGTGGTCGAGCAGCGCCTGGTGCAGCTGGCGCAGGCAGCGCACCCGCAGCGCGACGTCGGTGGCCCAGCCGGACTCGTCGAAGGCGCGACGGGCGGCGGCGATCGCGGCGTCGACGTCCTCGGCCGTGGCGTCGGGCGCCCGCCCGATCTCCGCACCGGTGGCCGGGTTGAGGATCGGGTACGTCGCGCCGTCCGAGGCCGCGACGAGCTCGCCGTCGACGAGCAGGCGGGCCGGCGGTGTCGCGATCGTCATGTCCCGGCCGTCCCGGCCGCGGGCGGCGCCTGCTGGGTGACGTGCTCCCCCGCCTCGACGGGCGGCGGCCACACCGTCGACGGCAGGTCCTCCGGGCGGTAGTGACCGGGCACGCCGAGACCGAAGACCTTCAGGCGCTCGCGCAGGCTGTCCGGGGCCTTGCCCGACTTCATGACCTCGCCCATCGTGTGGGCCATGGCACCGAAGTCGAACCAGTCGCGCTGCCAGGAGAACTTGAGGTCACCGTCGGCCTGCCGCGCGACCCCGAACCAGCTGCCGCCGAGGCCCGGGATCTCGAACTCCCGGCCCGTGGTGTCGTCGACGATGCCGGCACGCTGCTTCCAGAAGCCGACGACCATCGCCTTCTGATCGTCGATGACCGTCGCCTGGTAGTCGTAGTGCCAGCCGTCGAAGCCGTCCATCTCGATGCCGATCGCCCAGTCCCGGATCTGGTCGCGCCCGACCGCCATGAAGTGCTCCTCCGGCGTCAGCATCCAGCCGTAGGTGGCGTCCTCGGCGTACCACTCGGCCATCGGCCGCCAGTCGGCGTTGCGCTCGGCCTCCCGGTTGACCTCCAACCAGGTCTCCCAGAACTCCTCGATCTCGGCGCGGGTCAACGTGCTCATGCTTCCTCCTCGATGGCCAGCGCCATGGCTGGGCAGTACTGGACGGCGGCGCGCACCTGCGGCCGCAGTGACTCCTCGGGGTGCTCCTGCAGGACGACGACCACGTCGGCGGCGTCGTCGAAGCCGAGGACGCTCGGCGCCTCCCCCTGGCACATCTGGTGTCCCTGGCACAGGTCCAGGTCGGCGACCACCCTCACCGGACCGTCACCGGGCCCGCCGGCGGTAGCGCACGCGGCACGGCTGCTGGAGCTGGATCACCATCTTGGAGACGTCGTCGGCGTAGGTCTCCGAGGGCTGCGCCAGCTCGAACTCGTAGTCGCGCAGGATCACCGAGAAGATCGCCTTGAGCTGCATCATCGCGAACGCCGAGCCGACGCAGCGGTGCTTGCCGGCGCCGAACGGGATCCAGGTCCAGCGGTTGACCAGGTCCTCCTGGCGCGGGTCGAGGTAGCGCCCCGGGTCGAAGGAGTCGGGCTCCGGGAAGTCCTCGGGGATCCGGTTGGACACCTTCGGCGAGGCGGCGACCATGGTGCCCGGCGCGATCGTGTGGCCGGCCAGCTCGATCTCCTCCTGCACGACGCGCAGCAGGATGATCAGCGGCGGGTGCAGCCGCAGGGTCTCCTTCAGCGCCGCCTCCAGGCGCGGGATCGAGCGCAGCGCCTGGAAGGAGATCTCCACGGCACCGGATCCGTCGGGGTCGGCGTAGAGGTCGTCAAGCTCGGCGACGACGTCCTCCAGCGTCTCGGGGTGGCGCATCAGCTCGATCAGCGCCCAGGCGGCGGTGCCCGAGGAGGTGTGGTGGCCCGCGAACATCATCGAGATGAAGATCCCGGTGATGTAGTCGGCCGTCATCTCCACCGAGATCAGGACGTCGAGCAGGTCGCGCTCCTCGCGCGGCACGCTCCCCCCATGTGCTTTGGCGCGGGCAAGGCGCTTGTCGATGACCGCCTGCACGAGCGCGACGAGCTCGACCCGGGCGGCGTCGCGGGTGCGGAAGGACTCGATGTCGAGGTAGGGGTCGACGTACGCGAGGGCGTCGGTGCCCTTCTCGAGGTCGTGGTAGAGCCGGGCGAAGGTGCCGTCGAGCTCCTCGCGGAACGGCTTGCCGATCAGGCAGGCGCTGGTGGTGTAGATGGTGAGCTCGGCGAACCAGTCGAGCAGGTCGATCTCGCCCTCGTCGCCCCACTCGGCGACCATCCGGTTGATCTCGGCCTCGATGGTCGCGGCGTGGCCGCGCATCATGTCGCCGCGCAGCGCCTGGTTCTTCAGCATCTGCTGGCGCTCCTCGGGCGAGGCGTCGAAGACGACGCCCTTGCCGAAGATCGGGGTCATGAACGGGTAGGCCGCCGCCTGGTCGAGCGTGGAGTCGGGGGCGCGGAAGAACTGCTCGTTGGCCTCGGCGCCGCTGACGAGCACGACGTCGCGGTCGGCGAGGCGGAAGCGGCCGATGTCGCCGCACTCGTCGCGCACCCGCTGGAACAGCCCGATCGGGTCGACGCGCATCTCGGCGAGGTGGCCCCAGTCCTCGCCGTCGCCGTCCTCGACGACGTAGGAGACCTCGGGGACGTCCTGCTGGCTCTTGACGGTCTCGCTCATCGGTCCTCCAGGGGGGCCTCGGGCGAGACCTCGATCAGGTTGAGGTGGACGCCGCGCGGGGCCGCGACCACGGTGGCGATGGCCTCGGCGACCGCGGTGGGCTTCATGAAGTGGCCGTGGCGGGCGAGCCCGAAGCGCACCCACTGGTTCAGCACGAACGCCGCCTCGTCGTCGTCCCAGTCGGTGCCCATGCCACTCCAGGTCGGGCCGGGTCGGACGATGCTGGCGCGCACGCCGGTGCCCTCGAGCTCCATCTGCATCGCCTGCGCCATGCCCTCGAGGCCCCACTTCCCGGCGGCGTAGGCGGACATGAAGGGGCGCGGCCGCACCGCGACGTCGGAGGAGACGAAGACGAGGTCGCCCCGGCGGCGGCCGACCATGCCGGGAACGAACGCGCGGACCAGCCGATGGGCGCCGAGGACGGTGAGGTCGAGCTCGCGGGCGAAGCGCTCGGTGTCGACCTCGTGGGTGGTGCCGGGGGCGACGGCCCCGGCGTTGCTGACGACGACCTCGATGTCACCCAGGTCGGCGGTGACGGCGGCCGCGAAGTCGGCCACGGAGTCGGCGTCGGTGAGGTCGAGCGGGTGCACGCTCGCCTCTCCCCCGCTCTCCCGCACCTGAGCGGCCACCTCCTCGCACTTCTCGGTCCGACGGGCGCCCAGCGCGACCGGGTGCCCGGCGGCCGCCAGCACGAGCGCCGTGGCCGCGCCGATGCCGGACGAGGCGCCGGTCACGACGGCGGGGCGCCGTGTCGGCTGGTCGTACTTACCCATCAGCGGGCCTCCGTCCGGACCGGCACCGAGGCGAAGCCGCGCACGCTGACGGAGTGGACGCGCACGCACTCGTCGTGGGCGACCTCGATCTGCCGCACGCGCTGCACGAGGGAGTGGAGCGCGACCTGGGCCTCGAGCCGGGCGAGGTTGGCGCCGAGGCAGAAGTGGCGCCCGCCGCCGAAGCTGACCAGCTGGGACAGCTCGTCCTTCGAACGGTCGAGGTCGTAGTCGTCGGGACGGTCGAAGACGCGGTCGTCGCGGTTGGCCGAGCCGATGGCCAGCAGCATCTTGGCGCCCTTCGGCGCGACCTTGCCGTGCAGCTCGACGTCCTGGAGCAGGTGCCGGGCGAGCAGCTGGCTGGAGGTGTCGTAGCGAAGCGTCTCCTCGATCCAGGGCACGACCAGGTCGGCCCCCTCCGGGTCCGCGAAGACCCGGTCGAGCTGGTCGGGGTGGCGCGTGAGGTGGAACAGCGCGTGGCCGAGCAGCTTGGTGGTGGTCTCGTTGCCGGCGACCACCATGAGGAAGAGGAACGCGATGATCTCGTCGTCGGTGAGCCGGTCGCCGTCGAGCTCCACGGCGAGCAGTGCGCTGGTGAGGTCCTCGGTCGGCTGCCTCTTGCGCTGCGCGACCATGTCGGCGTAGTAGACGACGAGGTCGAGGCTGGCCACCATGCCGGCCTGGGGCACGTCGTGGACGCCGTCCTCGCGGTGGACGACGAGGTCGGCCAGGCGGCGTACCTCGTCGCGGTCGGCCTCGGGCACGCCCATCATCTCGGAGATGACGTCCATGGGGAGCTTGCCGGCGAAGTCGGCGATCCAGTCGAACGAGCCCTGCTCGAGGCAGCGGTCGAGGTAGTGGTCGGTGAGCTCCTGGATGCGCGGCCGCAGGGCGGTGACGCGGCGCGGCGTGAAGCCCTTGGAGACCAGCGAGCGGAGCCGCTGCTGGCGGGGCGGGTCCATGCCGAGGAACGACATCACCTTGTGGGCGTGCGGTCCCCAGGCGCTCGGCTCGAGCGAGACGCCCATGGCGTTGGAGTAGACGCCCTCGGTGCGGAAGGCCTGCTGGACGTCGGCGTGGCGGGTGAGCACCCAGAAGTCGTGGCGCTCGTCGTGGTGGAGCGGGTCCTCCTCGCGGCAGCGCGCGTAGACCGGGTAGGGGTCCTCCTGGAACGCGTAGTCGAAGGGGTCGAAGACCAGGGCGCTCATGGGTTGCCTCGCAGGATCGTGGCGACGACGACGTCGAGCCGGGCGCCCATCTCGGTGTACGTCATCAGCCCCATGCCGGCCTGGAGCAGGGCCCCGGAGAAGGCGAGGGCGAGGGTCTCGACGACGGCCTGGTCGGGACGCTCCCCGAGCGCCTCGGCGAACCGGTCGACGTACTCGGCGCCGATGCGCAGCCGCAGCCGCGCGACCTCGGGGTCGCTGCCGAGCAGGGCGGAGGTGACGCCCGCGGCGAGCTCGGGCGAGGCGGCGAGCGAGGCCGCGAGGTGGCGGGTGACCGCCTGGACCCGCGCCACGGTGTCTGCCCCGGCCGGCGTCGGAGCGACGTCGCCCTGGAGGTGGCGCAGGAAGAGCTCGGCGAACAGGTGGTTCTTCGAGGCGAGGTAGGTGTAGGCCGTCGCGGCCGAGACACCGGCGCGCAGCGCGACGGTGCGCACGGTGAGCGCCTCGGGCCCGACCTCGCGCAGCTCCAGGTCGGCGGCGGCGAGGAGCCGCTCGACGGTCTCCGCCTGGCGGGCGTTGAGCCCGCGCCGCGGGACGCTGGACACCTGACTGGACACGTGTCCAATCTAGAACGTGTTCTCGTTCCGGCGCAAGGGGTGTCGGCG
Organism: Nocardioides lijunqiniae; assembly: GCF_015024225.1. Taxonomy (GTDB): domain Bacteria; phylum Actinomycetota; class Actinomycetes; order Propionibacteriales; family Nocardioidaceae; genus Nocardioides; species Nocardioides lijunqiniae. The sequence continues at coordinate 57,088 of NZ_JACJGM010000023.1, read as the reverse complement.
GTGTCGGTCAGAATGGGCGGGTGCTTCTCCACGACGTCGTCACCACCTCGGGCGCGGTGGCCGCGACCCGCTCGCGCAAGGCCAAGGTCGCCGCGATCGCCGAGCTGCTCGCGCGCGCCGAGGTCGACGAGCTCGAGGTCGTGACCGCCTACCTCGGCGGCACCCTGCTCCAGCGCCGCACCGGCCTGGGCTGGCGTGGCCTCACCACCCTGCCGCCGGCGGCGGAGTCGCCGTCGCTGGAGGTGCGCGACGCCGATGCCGCCTTCGCGGCGCTGTCCGTCCTGTCCGGCGCGGGGTCGCAGGCGGCCCGCTCGGCCGCGGTGGCCGAGCTGTTCGGGCGGGCCACGGCCGAGGAGCAGACCTGGCTGCGCGGGGTCGTCACCGGCGAGGTGCGCCAGGGAGCGCTCGACGCGCTGGTGCAGGAGGCCGTCGCGGCCGCCGCCGGCGTGCACCTGACCGCCGTACGACGGGCGGCGATGCTGTCGGGCTCCACCGTCTCGGTCGCCCGACTGGCGTTCACCGGCGGCGAGGAGGCGCTGGCAGCCGTCGGCCTGGAGGTCCTGCGTCCGGTGCTGCCGATGCTCGCGTCCTCGGCCCCGAGCGTCACCGAGGCGATGACCAAGGCCGGCGGGGAGGGCCCCGTGTCGATCGACACCAAGCTCGACGGGATTCGCATCCAGGTGCACCGCGACGGCGACACCGTGCGCATCGCGACCCGGACGCTGGAGGACATCACCGCCCGCCTGCCCGAGGTGGTGGAGGTGGCGCTGGGCCTGCCGGCGTCGTCGTTCGTCCTCGACGGCGAGGCGCTGGCGCTGGGCGAGTCGGGTCGGCCCCGCCCCTTCCAGGAGACGGCCTCGCGCACCGCGCAGGCCAGCGGCGTGCACGTCACGCCGTACTTCTTCGACCTGCTGCACCTCGACGGCACCGACCTCCTGGAGGCCCCGCTCACCGAGCGCGTGGCCGCGCTGGAGGGACTGGTGCCCGCCGGGCACCTCACCGAGCGCGTCGTGACCGACGACCCCGAAGAGGCCGAGACGTTCGTGGCCCGGGTGCTCGCCGCCGGGCACGAGGGGGTCGTCGTCAAGGACCCGTCGGCGCCCTACGACGCCGGTCGCCGCGGCGCGTCCTGGGTCAAGGTCAAGCCGGTCCACACGCTCGACCTCGTCGTCCTGGCCGTCGAGTGGGGCTCCGGGCGCCGCCGCGGCTGGCTGTCCAACATCCACCTCGGCGCCCGCGACGACTCCAGCGAGAGCGGCTTCGTGATGCTGGGCAAGACGTTCAAGGGCATGACCGACGAGGTGCTCGCCTGGCAGACCGAGCGGTTCCTGGCCCTCGAGACGCACCGCGAGGGTCACGTCGTGCACGTGCGTGCGGAGCAGGTCGTGGAGATCGCGCTCGACGGGGTGCAGCGCTCGCCGCGCTACCCGGCGGGGATGGCGCTGCGGTTCGCCCGGGTGGTGCGCTACCGCGACGACAAGACCCCGGCCGAGGCCGACACCGTGCAGACGGTGCGGGAGCTGTTCGAGCGCTGATGTCCACCGGACGTCCACAGGTCGGGTGGAGACAGTGGGTCGTCCACAGGGAGCGCGGGAGGCGGTGGCGGAGGGCGAGGGACGGTGGTTGCCTGACGGCATGGCGATCTCGGCGCTCCCCCTCCCCAGCCCCACTGACCTGGTGAACGAAGGGGCTGCCCTGCTGCACGTCCTGGCCCGTCATGACTGGTCGGAAGCGACGGACCTGGAGCTCGTCTCGGCCGTCGAGGGCCTGCAGGGCATGAGGGCGCAGCAGCACGCCGTCGAGGCCGTCCTGCTGGCCGAGATCGACGCCCGCGACGTCGCGAAGGACTCGCTCGGCTGGGGCTCGACGGCCGACTGGCTCGCCCACCTCGCGGGGATCCGGCACGGTCAGGCCAAGCAGACGGTCGACCACGCCACCGAGCTCGTCAGCCATCGGCCGGCCACGTGGTCCGCACTGGCGTCGGGTGACATCAGCCCCGAGCAGGCCGACATCGTGCTCAACGCCCTCGACCGGCTCCCCGATGACGAGGCGCTCCGCGAGTCGGCCGAGACCCAGATGCTCGACGAGGCGTCGCGCGTCACCGCCACCGAGCTCACGCGCCACGCCCGAGGGGTGGTCGAGACCCTGGACCCCGACCTGACGGCGCGCACGTTGGAGGCACAGCTGGCCCGCGAGGACCGGGTAGCCCACCAGCGTCGCTTCCTGTCGATCACCGACGACGGTGCCGGCGGCATCGTCGTCAAGGGCCGTGGGTCCGTCGAGGACGGGGCCGTGCTCCGGGCCGCGATGCTGCCGCTGACCGCTCCCGTCCCCGAGATCGACCCCGACACCTGTCAGGAGCTGCCCGACCGGCGCGACTACGGCGTCCGCATGTGGGACGCCCTCATCCAGCTCGCGCAGCACGCCATGGACACCGACCTTCCTCCGGAGTCGCACGGCGCGCGGCCACGGGTCGCCGTCACCGTCGGGTTGGAGGCGCTGCGGGGCACTCTCTTCGAGCGGGGCCACACCGACGACGGCCTCGACGTCTCCCCTGACGTCGCTCGCCGGCTGGCCTGCGACGCCGAGATCATCCCCATGGTGCTGGGCACCGACGGCGAGGTGCTCGACGTCGGGCGCACCCGACGCCTCGTGACGGCGCCGCTGTGGCGCGCTCTGGTCGTGCGGGACCGCCACTGCGCCTTCCCCGGGTGCACCCGCCCGCCGGTCATGTGCCACGCCCACCACGTCGTGCCCTGGTTCGACAGCGGGACCACCTCGCTGTCCAACCTCGTGATGCTCTGCGGCCACCACCACCGGACCGTGCACCGGACGCCGTGGGAGGTGCGCATCGGCGACGCCGGGCGCGCGGACTTCCTGCCACCCCCGCGACTGGGGGTCGCGCGCGACTGGATCCGGGCACGACCTCGGCGGGAGTAGGCCGACGGTCCACTCCGCGCGGCGCCGCCGCGCCGAACCTGTCACACCTGTGCAACTAGGAGTTGCACCAATGTCTACGCTGGGCGCATGCCTGGCACGACTCCTGAGACCGACGGCCGGCGCCGCGCAGGTGCCGCTCGTCGGCGCGCCCGCGAGGCCGAGATCATCGCCGCGACCCGCACGCTCTTCGACGAGCGCGGGGTGCGCGACGCGCAGATCGAGGACATCGCCCGAGCCGTCGGCATCAACCGCGCGATCGTCTACCGGCACTTCACCGGCAAGGAGGAGCTCTTCGCGCTCACCCTGGTCGGCTACCTCGACGAGCTGCGCGACGCCCTGGCTGCCGCCGCCGGGCGCGGTGACGGTCCGGGCGGCGCGCTGGCCGAGATCGTCGGCTCCTTCGTCGACTACGGAATCGAGCATCCGGCCTTCGTCGACTGCGCCCAGGCGCTGATGCGGCGACGCGGACCGGAGCTGCTCGAGGAGATCTCCGAGGGGGCGCTCTTCCGCCTCGGGCGCAGCATCTCGGCCTGCCTCACCATCCTCTCGACGGTGATCGAGACCGGCGTGGAGTCGGGCGACTTCTCGGCTGACACCGGTGACGCGACGCTGCTCGCCAACATGCTCTACGCGAGCGGTCTGGGCGCGCTCCAGCTGGCGCGGGTCGGGATCCTCGTGGCGGAGTCGGCGCCCGGGATCCCCACCGTCGGCGAGATCTCGCCCGACCAGGTGCGCAGCCACCTCGTGGCGTCCGCGCTCGCCCTCGTCACGCGCTGATCCACAGCGCACGCACCAGCGCCCGGCCCCCTGATGGGTGCCGGGCGCTGGTGCAGCGAGCACTGCTCCTGAGGTCAGGGGCGCTCGAGGATCGCAGTCACGCCCTGGCCGCCGGCGGCGCAGATGGAGATGACGCCGCGCCCGCTGCCCTTCTCGGCCAAGAGCTTGGCCAGGACGTTGATGATCCGACCGCCGGTGGCCGCGAACGGGTGTCCGGCAGCGAGCGAGGACCCGTGCACGTTGAGCTTCGCGCGGTCGATGGATCCCAGGGGCTCGTCGAGACCGAGGCGCTCCTTGCAGAACACCGGGTCCTCCCAGGCCTTCAGCGTGGAGAGCACCTGCGAGGCGAACGCCTCGTGGATCTCGTAGTAGTCGAAGTCCTGCAGTCCCAGACCCTCGCGCTCGAGCATCCGCGCCATGGCGTACGCCGGGGCCATCAGCAGGCCCTCGCCGCCGTGGACGTAGTCGACAGCGGCGGTCTCGTAGGCCGTCAGGTAGGCGAGGACGGGGAGGTCGTGCTCCGCGGCCCACTCCTCCGAGGCCAGCAGCACGACGGAGGCGCCGTCGGTGAGCGGCGTGGAGTTGCCGGCCGTCATCGTGGCCGCCTCCCCCTTGCCGAAGACCGGCTTGAGCTTGCCCAGCTTCTCCACCGAGGAGTCCGGACGCAGGTTGTTGTCGCGCTCGACCCCGCGGAAGGGCGTCACCTGGTCGTCGAGGAAGCCGGCGTCGTAGGCCTGCGCCAGGTGCTGGTGCGAGGCTGCCGCGAGCTCGTCCTGCTCCTCACGCCCGATCTGCCACTCCAGGGCGGTGAGCGCCGCGTGCTCGCCCATCGACAGCCGGGTGCGCGGCTCGCCGTTCTGCGGGATCTCGATCCCGATGTCACCCGGGCGGATCGAGGCCAGCGCCGCCAGGCGCGACTTGGTGTCGCGAGCCGCGTTGACCTTCATCAGCTTCTTGCGCAGCCGGTCGCTGATCGCGACCGGCGCGTCGGAGGTGGTGTCAGTGCCGCCGGCGATGCCGACCTCGATCTGGCCGAGCGCGATCTTGTTGGCGACCTGGATGGCCGCCTGCAGGCCGGTGCCGCAGGCCTGCTGGATGTCGGTGGCCGGCGACTCGGGCGACAGCTTGGAGCCCAGGACGGACTCGCGGGTCAGGTTGAAGTCGCGGGCGTGCTTGAGCACGGCCCCGGCCACCACCTCCCCCATGCGCTCGCCCTCCAGGCCGTAGCGCGCGACGAGACCGTCGATCGCGGCCGTGAGCATGTCCTGGTTGGACACCCCGGCGTAGACGGTGTTGGAGCGGGCGAAGGGGATCCGGTTGCCGCCGAGGACGGCGACGCGACGGGTACGTTCGATCATGACCCCATCCTTCCTCGCGGGACGCACGCGGAGAAGCCAATGAGGGCCAGGTCACGAAACATGGACTCCGAGTTACACCTGGAGTTGCATGAGGCTGCACACCCACGACTTCGGAGGACTCCCACCCATGAGCGACCGCTACCAGGGCTTCACCCGGTCCCCCCTCGGCAAGCTGCTGGTCAAGAACCTCGGCCTGCCCGCACCCACCCCGCTCGAGCGCTACACCGAGGGCGCCCCGCTCGTGGACGGCACCGTCCTCCTCGGCGGCCGCGGGCGCCTCGCCGAGTCGCTGTCCGAGTTGCTGGACACCCTCGGGATCGCCTCCACCGAGACCGTCGAGGAGGGCGCCCGGTTCAAGGGTCTGGTCTTCGACGCCACGGGCCTCACCTCGACCACCGACCTGCACGCGCTCCGCGAGTTCTTCACCCCGGTGCTCCGCAGCCTCGAGAGCTGCCCGCGCGTGGTCGTCATCGGCACGCCGCCGGAGGCGGTGAGCGGCGCCGAGCGGGTCGCCCAGCGGGCTCTGGAGGGCTTCACGCGCAGCCTCGGGAAGGAGATCGGCCGCGGCGGCACCGTCCAGCTCGTCTACGTCGCCGACGGCGCGGAGGGTGCCGTGAGCAGCACGCTGGCCTTCCTGCTCTCCCCCAAGTCCGCCTACGTCTCGGGCCAGGTCGTCCGCATCGGCGCCCACGGCACCACCGACGCCCCCACGGTCACGGACTGGGCCAAGCCCCTCGCCGGCAAGGTCGCCCTGGTCACCGGCGCGAGCCGCGGCATCGGCGAGCAGATCGCGCGCGTGCTGCACCGCGACGGCGCGACCGTGCTCGGCGTCGACGTCCCGCAGGCCGCCAGCGAGCTGCAGTCGCTGATGAAGGAGCTCGACGGCGACTGGCTCACGCTCGACATCACCGGCAAGGACGCGCCGCAGCGGATCGCGCACCACCTCAAGGAGAAGCACGGCGGCGTCGACGTCGTCGTCCACAACGCCGGCATCACCCGCGACCGCAAGCTCGCCAACATGGACGACGCCCGCTGGGACTCCGTGATCGCCGTCAACCTCACCGCACCCGAGCTCATCAGCCGCGAGCTGCTCGACCAGGGCGTGGTCAACGCCGGTGGCTCGATCGTCGGGGTCGCCAGCATCGCCGGCATCGCGGGCAACGTCGGCCAGACCAACTACGCGACCTCCAAGGCCGGCGTCATCGGGCTGGTCGACTCCCTGGCCGACGAGCTCACCGACGGCATCACCGTCAACGCCGTCGCTCCCGGCTTCATCATCACGCAGATGACGGCGGCCGTGCCGTTCGCGACGCGCGAGGTCGGACAGCGGCTCAACGCCATGTCCCAGGGCGGGCTCCCGGTCGACGTCGCCGAGACCATCGCCTGGTACGCCAACCCCGCGTCGACCGCCGTCAACGGCAACGTCGTCCGCGTGTGCGGCCAGATGATGCTGGGCGCCTGACGTGGCCGGCCTGCCCGTGATGGTGAAGGCGGCGCTGCCGGCGGTCCCCGGGGTCAACCTGCTGCCGGGCATCCGCAAGAGCGGCGGCGACCTGCCCGACCTCACCCTGAGCCGCTACGACGTCGAGGTCGACGTCGAGCACGCCGCGGCGTACGCCGCCCTGTGCGGCTTCCCGCGCAAGGACGTCCTGCCGCTGCCCTACCCGCACCTGCTGGCGTTCGGGCTGCACATGCAGATCATGACCGACGCCTCGTTCCCGTTCCCGGCCATCGGCACCGTCCACCTCGAGAACTCGATCACCCAGCACCGTGCGATCGCCGTCACCGAGCAGCTCCAGGTGACCGCCCACGCCGAGCACCTGCGCCCGCACGCCAAGGGACGCGCCTTCGACATGGTCACGAAGGTCCACTCCCGCGGCGAGCTGGTCTGGGAGGAGACCTCGACGTTCCTGCGTCGTGGACGCGGCGACGAGACGGCGCCCGGCGGCACGTCCCTCCCGGCCGCTGCCCCGACCGGCACCGAGTGGCGGCTGGCCGGCGACCTGGGCCGCCGCTACGCCTCCGTCTCCGGCGACCACAACCCGATCCATCTCTACGCGCTGACCGCCAAGGCGCTGGGCTTCCCGCGCCAGATCGCCCACGGCATGTGGAGCATGGCGCGCTGCGTGGGCGCCCTGGAGAACCGGCTGCCTCAGCACGTCCGCGTCGACGTGGCCTTCAAGAAGCCGATCCTGCTGCCCGGCACGGTGGCGTTCGGGTCGCGCCCGACCGAGGAGGGCTACGCGTTCGGGCTCAGCAGCCCGCGCTCGGGGGCCCCGCACCTCGCCGGAGCCACCACCGCGCTCTGAGCCCCGCCCACCGACGTACGACGGACTAGCGCGGCCGCCGCGGCCGGATCAGGCCCTCCTGGGCCGCGGTGGCCACCAGGGTGCCGTCCTGCCGGAAGACCCGTCCGAACGACAGCCCGCGCCCGCCGCTCGCCGAGGGCGACCACTGGTCGTAGAGCCACCACTCGTCGGCGCGGAACGGCCGGTGGAACCACAGGGCGTGGTCCAGCGAGGCCATCATCGTCTTGGTCGGGTCGGCGTCGTGGGCGGCCAGGGACGCCCCCAGCAGGCTCACGTCGCTGGCGTAGGTGAAGACCGCCAGGTGCTCCAGCGGGTCGTCGCCGAGCGCGCCGGTGACGCGGATCCACATCCGCGCCTGCGCCGGGTGCTCGGGGTCGGCGGGCAGGCCGATGCGCGAGTTGCCGAGGTAGCGCACGTCCAGCGCCGACCACTCCTTGCCCAGCGCGTCGGCGTCCTCGTTGCCGCGCCCGCGCATCAGCTCGACGAGGTCGAGCCCGTCCTCCGGCGCGCCGACGGCGGGCATGGCGTCCTGGTGGGAGAAGCCGTCCTCGTCGCGCTGGAAGTTCAGCGTCTGGTAGTAGATCGGGCGCCCGTGCTGGCGGGCGACGACGCGGCGCGTGGCGAACGCGCGCCCGTCGCGGATCCGCTCGACGTCGTAGATGATGGGCACCTGGTAGTCGCCGGGCAGCAGGAAGTAGGAGTGCAGCGAGTGCACGGTGTACTCCCGGTCGACGGTCCGAGCGCCGGCGATCATCGCCTGGGCCGCCACCTGGCCGCCGTAGACCCGCGCTCGCGCGGAGTCGGGCTGGGCGCCGCGGAAGAGGTCCTCGTCGAGGCGCTCGAGGTCGAGCAGGCGCACCAGCTCGTCCGTCGCGAGCTGCGCCGAGGCGTCCGGTTCGCTCACGAGCCGCCTCCTGGTGCCGTACGGCGGCGCAGCAGCGCCTCCTGGGCCACGCTCGCCGCGAGCGTGCCGTCCTGCGTGTAGACCTTGGCCAGCACCAGCCCGCGCCCGCCCGCGGCCGACGGGGAGACCTGGTCGTAGAGCCACCACTGGTCGGCACGGAAGGGCCGGTGGAACCACACGGAGTGGTCGAGCGAGGCGATGAGCATGTCCTCGTCGCCCATCCGGACGCCGTGGGGCGCCAGCGCCGCCCCCATGAGCGTCATGTCCGAGAGGTAGGTGAACGCCGCGACGTGCCAGAACGGGTCGTCCGGCAGCGCGGAGGACACTCGCAGCCAGAACTGCTGGCGCGCCGGGTGATCGTCGTCCGGCGCCAGGCGCCCGTCGGCGGAGCTGCCGACGTAGCGGAAGTCGACGACGTCCCACTCCGAGTCGTGCGTCGTGTCGCGCCCCGGGTCGAGTGCCCGGCTCGCCGCGCGCGCGTCCACGGCCTCCTCGGGCGGGACGACCGTCGGCATCGGCTCGGCGTGCTCGTAGCCCTCCTCGGGCCGCTGGAAGTTGGCCGTCAGCGCGTAGATCGGTCGCCCGTGCTGGCGGGCCAGGACGCGCCGCGTCGCGAACGACTTGCCGTCGCGCAGGGTCTCGACGTCGAAGATCGTCGGCGCCTCGGTGTCACCGGGCTGCAGGAAGTAGGAGTGCAGCGAGTGCACGGCGTAGGCCGGGTCCACGGTGCGCGTCGCGGCCACTATTGCCTGCGCCGCGGCCTGCCCCCCGAACACGCGAGGCAGCGCCGAGGGCATCTGCCGGCCGCGGAACAGGTTGTCGTCGAGGCGCTCCAGGTCGAGGAGCTGCACCAGCTCCTCGGCGTTGCGCGGCACTAGCGGCTGCCCGGCTCGTCGTCCGGGCCCTCCAGGCCGGCCAGGAACTGCTCGAACTCCTTGCCGAGCTCGTCGCCCGTGGGCAGCGGCTGGTTCTCGGCCAGCAGGCTGCTGCCGGACTCCTCCGCGCGCTCGAAGGCGTCGTACTGGCGCTCCAGGGCGTCGACGACGTCCGCGACCTCCTCGTTGGCGCTGAGGTAGTGGGTGATCTCGTCCTCGCGCGCCTCCGCCTCCTCCCGTACGACGGTCAGGTCCAAGGTGAGCCGCCCGCCGAGCTCGAGCTGCTCCATCAGCGACAGCGACGCCCGCGGGTAGTCGAGCTGGGCGAGGTAGTGCGGGATGTGCGCGACGTAGCCCAGCGCGTCGTGACCCCACTCCCCCAGGCGCACCTCGAGCAGCGACTGGGCGCTGCTCGGGATCCGCAGCTCGCCGCGCCACGGGCTCTCGCCGGTCAGAAGGTCGGGGTTGTTGGCGTGGTGGGTGATCGCGACCGGACGCGTGTGCGGCACCGCCATCGGCACCGAGCCGAGGCTGACCACGCGCGTCACGCCGAAGCGCTCCACGACCTCGCGGACGGCCCGGGCGAAGGCCTCCCACCGGTTGTCGGGCTCGGGGCCCTGCAGCAGCAGGTAGGGGGTGTCACCGGAGTCGTGCAGCAGCCGGACGACCAGGCGTGGCGCGTCGTAGGCCTCGTAGTGGTCGCGCACGAACGACATCGCCGGCCGGCGGGCGCGGTAGTCGTGGAACTGGTCGACGTCGAACGTCGCGACCACGGGTCCGGCGTCACGCCCGTCGCGTCCCTCGGTGAGCTGCACGAGGAAGCGGCTGGAGATCGCCGCGGCGCTGCCGGCGTCGAGGAAGCCGTCGAGCACCACGACCATCGTCAGCGCGGAGGTGTCCTCGAGCTCGGGGACGTCGTCGACGATGTGCACGAGCCGGGGTTCGGAGGTCACGAGGGAACGATATGCCCACGCGCCACATGCCGTACGGCGGTCCGGGCCCGGGGTGACCCGCCCCACAGCCCGCCGGCGGGCCGCCGCGCTCAGCCCGGCGGCACCGAGGCGCTCGCGGACGGGCTCGCCGAGGGCGTCGCAGCAGGGGCCGTCGGGGTGGGTGTGGGCGACGGCGAGGGAGTCGGCTCCGGCTCGAGGAACGAGGGGTCGAACGTCGTGATCATCAGCCTCGCCCCTCGACGGGCCAGCTGGCGGGGACTGAGGCCCAGGAAGGAGCGCAGCAGCTCGTCCGGGTCGGTCCCCGGCGTCGCGAGCTGGTCGACCAGCGACCACAGCGCCGACTCGCCGTAGGTCAGCGCGAGGTACTCGCACGCCCACCAGGACAGCCCGTAGTGGACGGCGGAGTCGGCGTCGTTGAAGGTCTTGTCCGCCGGCAGGTCGTCGACCCCGGCCTCGGCCGCCTCGAGCGCCGCGCTCTCGACGCGCCGGTCCTCCGGCGCCAGCGGCTGCACGGAGACGTACTCCGCGATCCCCTCGCTCAGCCACAGCGGCGCCTGGTCGTCGAGCTGGCCCAGCGCCACGTGGGTCAGCTCGTGGCGCACCAGCCGGTCCCGCTCGGGGCCGTCGCGCCCCACCATGGCCGGGCTCAGCAGGAAGCGGGTCGAGGCGACCGTGGGGCTCCCCGGAGCCGTGGCCACCGGGAACGTGAGGGCGTCGAGCGCCTCGGGGTCCCCTCCGGGCACGTCGTCGAGCGTCGTGAGGAACGTGGGGTCCGACAGCGCGTAGACCACCACGCGCCCGTCCCAGGGGTAGGGCACCCGGACGGCGACGTCGGCCGCGCCGTCCTCGACGGAGCGCAGCAGCGGCCCGGCGGCCCCCACGCTGCCGGCGTCGAAGATCCCGAGCACCCCGGTGCCCTCACGCACCTCGATCGGACCGAGGTCCCACGGCTGCGGCCGCACCTCCTGGCGCTCCTCCCAGGCGGCGTCCTCCACCGAGCTGAGCACGAACCGGGTGTCGTCCCTGCGCGACGCCGAGAAGCGGTAGCGGTCGACGGACTCCACCGGGGCGGTGTCGTAGCCCTCGAGCTGGAGGGTCACGTGGACGGCCACCCAGTAGGCGTCCCCGCGGCGCACCAGGCTGGCGGGGTCGACGCGGTAGGACACCGTGGCCAGCGGCAGCTGCTGGAGGTTGTCGAAGTAGGTCTCCTGGGCGGCCCGGAAGCCGCCGGCGCGCGCGACGTCACGGCGGAACGCCGTCAGGTCACCGCCGAGGAGCGCGGCGGAGCGTCGCTCCAGCACGCCTCCGAACGCCTGGAGCAGGTCCGGCGGCACCGGCGCCGGGGCGGCGGCGCCGGACGCGGCGTCGCTCGGGGCGGGCGGCGCGCCGTCGCTCGAGGAGCCGGTGCAGCCGGCGAGGGCCAGGCAGCAGGAGAGACCGGCGACCGCGGCCCGCAGCGCGCGGGTCGGGAGGACGTCAGCCGAGCTGGTCGACATCGACGACCGCTCGCCCCTCGGCGAGCGCCGTGATGTCCTCGACGATGCCGAGCGCGATCGCCTGCGGGGTGAGCCCCACCCGCTCCAGGATCGCGGCGCGCTTGGCGTGCCCCAGGAACTCCTGCGGGATCCCGTGCAGCCGGAACGGCGTCGTCACGCCGGCGTCGTTGAGCGTCTGCAGCAGGGTCGCGCCGCAGCCGCCGACGCGGCCGTTGTCCTCGACGCTGACCACCAGACGGTGCTGGCGGGCGAGCTCCACGATCGCCGGGTCGACCGGCTTGACCCAGCGCGGGTCGACCACGGTCACGCCGATGCCCTGGGCGTCCAGCCGCTCGGCGACGTCGACCGCGACCGTGGCCATCGAGCCCACGGCCACCACCAGCACGTCGTGGGGGCCGGTGCGGACCAGGACGTCGGCGCCGCCGGCCTTGGCGTGCGTCGGGATGTCGGTGGGCGGCGGGCCCTTGGGGAAGCGGACGACGGTGGGGGCGTCGTCGACGTCGACCGCCTCGTTGAGCAGCTCGCGCAGGCGCGTGGCGTCGCGAGGCGCCGCGAGGCGCAGCCCCGGCACGACCTGGAGCACCGACATGTCCCACATGCCGTTGTGGCTGGCGCCGTCGTCGCCGGTGACGCCGGCCCGGTCGAGCACGAACGTGACGCCGCACCGGTGCAGGGCGATGTCCATCAGCACCTGGTCGAAGGCCCGGTTGAGGAAGGTCGCGTAGATGGCGACGACGGGGTGCAGCCCGCCGATGGCGAGACCCGCCGCGGACGTCGCGGCGTGCTGCTCGGCGATGCCGACGTCGAACGTCCGCTCGGGGAAGCGCGCCTGGAACTGGTCGAGCCCCACCGGGTGCATCATCGCCGCGGTCATGGCCACGACGTCCTGGCGGCGCTGGCCGATCTGGACGATCTCGTCGGAGAACACGTCGGTCCAGATCTGGCCGCGCACCTTCTCCTCGCCGGTCTCGATGTCGAAGGGCTGCGGGGAGTGGAACTGGTCGGCCTCGTGGCGCTCCGCGGCGTCGTAGCCGAAGCCCTTGCGGGTGATCGCGTGCACGATGACCGGCCCGCCGAACTTCTTGGCCTGGGCCAGGGCGTGCTCCATCGCCGTCAGGTCGTGGCCGTCGACCGGACCGACGTACTTGAGGCCGAGGTCCTCGAACAGGCCCTGGGGCGCCAGCGCGTCCTTGAGGCCCTTCTTCATCGCGTGCAGCGCGTCGTAGGCGGCGGGGCCGACGCCCTTGACGGCGTTGAGGCGCTTCTTGACCAGGTCGAGGAAGTGCTCGTAGCGCGGGCTGGTGCGCAGCGAGGTCAGCGCCGTGGCGAGGCCCCCGATGGTCGGGGTGTAGGAGCGGCCGTTGTCGTTGACGACGATCGCCAGGCGCGAGTCCTTGGCGATCGCGATGTTGTTGAGGGCCTCCCAGGCCATGCCGCCGGTGAGCGCGCCGTCGCCGATCACCGCCACGGTGTGGCGGTCCTCGCCGCGGATGGCGTAGGCCTTCGCGATGCCGTCGGCGTAGCTCAGCGCGGTGGAGGCGTGGGAGTTCTCGACGATGTCGTGCTCGGACTCGGCCTGGCTGGGGTAGCCCGACAGGCCGCCCTCGGTGCGCAGCCCGGAGAAGTCGTCGGCGCGGCCCGTGAGCATCTTGTGGACGTAGGCCTGGTGGCCGGTGTCGAAGACGACGCGGTCGCGCGGGGAGTCGAAGGTGCGGTGGATGGCCAGCGTCAGCTCGACGACCCCGAGGTTGGGGCCGAGGTGCCCCCCGACCCGCGAGCACGCCTGGACGAGCCGGTCCCGGATCTCCGCGGCCAGCGCCGTCATCTGGTCGTCGGAGAGGTCCCGCAGGTCGCGCGGACCGGAGACAGACTCGAGGACACCCATGTCGTGGAGTTTACGGGTCGGTAGCCGAGATCAGCGATCCAGCACGGCGATGGCCGGCTCGTGCAGGCTCCCCATCCACACCCGTCCCTCGTGCTCCCGCACGCCCGTGACCATGTGGTACGCCGTCCCGTGCTCGGCCGGGTCGACGTCGAGGTCGTGCACGAGCGTGCCGGCGTCGTCGTAGGCCTGCACGCGCACGGTCTGCTGCGGCTTCGGCTGGAGGCGCTGCGGGATCCTGGTGACCAGGCGGCGCAGCGCCAGGGGGCCGGCCTGCAGGCGCTCCACCAGCGGGTCGACGGGGCTGGCGATCGTGACCCAGATCAGGCCGTCGCTGCCGCGGGCGATGTTGTCGGGGTATCCCGGCAGCCCCGAGCACAGCAGGTCACGCATCCCGGCGCGGTTGCCGGTGAGCCAGCGGCGCACGACGGTGCGGGCACCGGACTCCGCGACGCACACGAAGTCCTCGGCGGCCGACAGCGCCACGCCGTTGGCGAAGGCGAGGCCGTCGAGCACCACCTCCACCGTGCCGTCGGTCGAGAGCCGCAGCAGCCGGCCGGTGCGGGTGTTCTGGACGAAGTCGTCCTTCCACCGCTCCACGCCGTAGCGGGTCGAGGAGTCGCTGAACCACACCGTCCCGTCGGAGGCCACCGCCGCGTTGTTGCAGAAGACCATCCGGGTGCCGCCGACGCTGTCGGTGACGGCCTCGACCGCGCCGCTGGCCGGGTCGACGCGCAGCAGGCCAAGGTGGGCGTCGCAGACGACCAGCCGGCCGTCGAGGTCCAGCTCGAGGCCGAGCGGACGACCACCGGTGTGCGCGACGCGCTCGACCCGCTGCCCGTCGTGGCTCACGCGGAGGATCGCGCCGTCCGCGGTGCCGGTGAAGACCGCGCCCTCGTCGGGGCCGCTGGTGGCGACGACGACGTCCTCCGCGCCGGGGCCGGGGACGGGGAACACGCGGAAGCGGGAGGTCATGGACCCACCTTGGCGTACAGGGGCGACGCGAGGAAGTCGCCCAGGGTCAGGCGCGCCGAGACGGTCAGGTCCAGACCGAGCGCGACGGCCGGCTCCACGAACGCCATCTGCCGACCCTCGTGGCACTCCACCTCGGTCAGCGCGGTGCCGGCCGCGTAGAGCCGGAACTCGTCGTCCTCGCCGCACGGCTCGCTCCAGAAGCGGAACTCGCCGACCAGCTCCAGGGTGCCGGGCGACAGCCGCACCCCGGTCTCCTCCTCGAGCTCGCGGTACGCCGCCTGCTCGTAGGTCTCCCCCGCCTCGACGCCGCCTCCGGGGTAGCCCCAGCGGTCCGGGTCGAGCCGCGGACGGGAGTCGCGCTCCTGCAGCAGCACCCGCCCCTGCCGGTCGACCAGGACGACGCTCGCGAAGTGGTGCACGGCGCCACCGTAGTGCTGCGACGCACCACGACCCGAGGTGACAGGGTGGTCCCATGACTCGCCTGCGCACCCTCCCCCTCACCGCGGCGCTGACGGCGGCACTGCTCGTCACCGGCTCCGCCGCCGCCGCGCCGGCCGTCCCCGCGCCGAGGGCAGCCGCGGCGGACGGCGGACCCGCGGTCACCGGCTTCGCGCTGGGCGGCGCGACCCACCGCCTCGTGGCGCGGGAGGCGCACGCCCTGACCACCCTCACCGTGGCCGGCGTCAGCATCACCGCCGACGGCAGGGGCGTGATCCGTCCCGACGCCGGCACCCGCCGCCTCGCCGGCACCGCGCGCCGCGAGGGCCTGCGCAGCGAGCTGCTGGTGAGCAACTACAGCAACCGGCTGGGCGACTTCGACGCACGCGCCGCCAGCCGGCTGCTGGGCAGCCGGGCCAACATCGAGCGCGTCGCGCGACGCCTCGCCGGGCTCGTCGCGGCCCAGGGCTGGGGCGGCGTCAACGTCGACCTGGAGCTGGTGCCGCGCCGCCGCGCCGCCGGGCTGGTGCGTCTCGTGCGACGGCTGCAGGCGCTGATGCCGGCGGCCCGGACGGTCTCGGTCGACGTGAGCGCCTCGACCAGCCTGGCGGCGTACCGCTCCCACGGCTACCGGCTGGGCGACCTCGGTCGATCGGCGGACGTCGTCGTCCTGATGACCTACGACTTCCACGGACCCGCCTGGTCCGGCCCCGGACCGGTGGGCCCCCTGCGCTGGCAGCGCCAGGCGCTGCGCGCCGCCCTGAAGGCCGTGCCCGCCGAGCGGCTCGACCTCGGCGTCGCCGGCTACGGCTACACCTGGCCGCGGCGCGGCACCGGCCGCACCGTGTCCGTGGCGGGCGCCCGGCGCCTGGTGCGCCGCGACGGCGCCCGCGCCGTCTGGCACCCCCGCTCCGGGGAGTGGTCGGCGCGACTCTCGAACGGCACCGTCCTGTGGTGGTCCGACGCCCGCTCCTGGCGGCTGCGGGCCCGGCTCGTGAGCGAGCTCGGAGTCCACGGTCTCGCGCTGTGGCGGCTGGGGTCGGCGGACCCGCTGCCGTAGGCGGCTAGAGGCGGGCGACGTAGCGGCGCCCGCGCAGCGCCTCCTCGACGAGACCGACCTCGCGGCGCAGCCCGAGCAGCCGCGCCTCCTCGAGCTGGAAGGTCTGCACCGCGGCCTCGACCACCTCGTCGGAGGCCACCTCGCGCAGGTCGGCGCGCGCCTCGCTCATCCCGCGCCGACAGGCCGCCTGGCTGGCCTCGACGTGCAGCACCGCGAAGCGCGCGAGGACGACGACGTGACGCCGCAGCCCGGCGTAGCGCCGGTAGTCGGGCGGGCACTGGTCGAGCAGCCAGTCGGCGGCCGTGCGCTCCCAGTCGGGAGCGTCGGGGGGACGGACGCCCCGCGGCCATCCGGGAGGAGCGACGAGTGCCATGACCCGAGGCTAGTCGAACACCTGTTCGACCTCCATGGTGGGTCAGCCCAGGAAGCTGAGCCGCACCTCGCGGTCGGGGTTGTCGACGTTGAGGTCCACCAGGCACACGCTCTGCCACGTGCCGAGGGCGAGCCGGCCGCCCAGCACCGGCACCGTCGCCGACGGGGGCACGATCGCCGGCATCACGTGCGAGCGGCCGTGACCGGGCGAGCCGTGGCGGTGGCGCCACCGGTCGTCGGCGGGGAGCAGGTCGCCCAGGGCCGCGAGCAGGTCGTCGTCGCTGCCGGCGCCGGTCTCGATGATCGCGATGCCGGCCGTCGCGTGCGGCACGAACACGTTCAGGAGCCCGTCGCCACGACCGCGCACGAACTCCGCGCAGTCGTCGGTCAGGTCCAGCACGGCCTCGTCGGCACCGGTGCGGTAGCGGCGGGTCTCGCTGTCCATCACACCGACGTCCCCGCCGGGTCGCGGACCCCGCCCGCGCAGGACGCGAACGGCTCCGGGGCGGTCTCCCCCGCGCCGTACTCCTCGATGAAGAGCTGCAGGCGGGGGTCGTCGGCGCCGGTCAGCTCGAGCTGGCGCTCCCACACGGTCACGACGACCGGCGCGCGGAGGTCGTCGTACGGCGAGAGGATGCCGTTCTGCGGCAGGGCCTCCTCCAGCGCGGCGACCGACTCCTCGTCGAGGTCGGGCTCGTAGGTGATCCAGACCGTGCCGTGCTCGAGGTCGTGCACGACGTTCTCCTCGCTCACGGGCTCGTCGTAGACCCCGCAGTCGAGCCACGTCGGGTCGTGGGGGCCGCCGGCCGGGGGCGACTGCTCGTAGTCGACGTCGTCCTCGGTGTGGGTCGGCTCCAGGTCGGAGAACTCCTCCACGGCCGCGAGGTCCGTGCCGGCGCCCGGCCCGTCCGTGCCGCCCTCGGCGCCCCCCTCGGTGCCGGCAGAGCTCTGCCCCTTGCGAGGTCCCGCGCCGGGCTCGGGGTCGTCGTCGGACAGCACGACCGGCACCAGCACGGCCAGGCCGATGACGAGGGCGGCGCCCAGCACGCCCAGCACGATCGCGAGGCGTCGCGCGCCACCGGACGGCGGCGGCTGCTGCGGGGGCGGAGGTCCGTAGGGCGTCCAGCCGGGCGGGGGCGGCGGTGGCGGCTGGTACGACGGCGGGCCCGTCGGGGGCCCGGCCGACGGGCCGGACGGGGGCGGGCCGTACGGGGGCGGGCCGGAGGAGGGAGGGCCCGACGGCGGTGGGCCGGACGGCGGCGGTCCCGGGGGCGGCGGGTAGGACATCAGCCCTCCAGGGCCCGCTCGATGCGCTCCACCTTGGCCGTGAGCTCACCGGTCCAGCCGGGGCGGATGTCGGCCTTGAGCACGAGCCCGACGCGGGGCGACACCTCGGCGACGACGTCCACGGCGCGCTTCACCACGGCCATCACCTCGTCCCACTCCCCCTCGATGTTGGTGAACATCGCGTTGGTCTCGTGGGGCAGGCCGGACTCGCGGACGACGCGCACGGCGGCGGCCACGGCCTCGGAGACGCCGCCGGTCTCGTCGCCGGTGGAGGGACTGATGCTGAAGGCCACGATCATGTCCGCAACCGTAGCCAAGCCGGCCAGTCAGCCCAGCAGAAGGTAGCGCCCCGGGGTGAGGAAGAAGCCCGCACCGAGGTCGTCGTCCAGGCAGGTGACGCCGATCTCCTCCACCACGCACTCGACCGGGCTGCGGGGCCAGGTGACCCGGGTGCCGTGCTCGACCGTCGCCCCCTGCGCGCCGCGGATCGTGTCGGTGTTGCACAGCGGCACCGGCCCGTCCTCGCCGAGCTCGATCCTCCCGACGTAGACCGACGGCCCGCCGGGGTCGCAGACGTCGAGGTCCTTCACGGGCCCGTCGCCGAGCTCGCAGGCGGGCGTCCCCGCGAGGTCGCTGAGCGAGCAGTAGACGTCGCCGTCGGGCGAGAGGAACCGCGCCAGCTCCACCGTCGTGGTCGCGGCCTCCAGGTGGGCGACGCCCTCGTCGTACGTCGTCGGCTCACCGGGGGCCGGGTCCGTCGAGGGCGGGCCCTCCAACGGCTCCCCTCCCAGGATCGGCCCGGACTGGACGGGCGTGGGGCCGATCTCACGCTCCGCGCTTCCGCCGTCGCCGGAGCAGCCCGCGGCGAGCAGGGCGAGCAGCAGTAGGGGGCCCGCCTGCCGAGTGCGTCTCACGCGCGGCAGCGTAGTTCAGCCGGCGCCGACCGTGGCCTCGTCCAGGTCCGGGACGAGGGCCCGCAGCCGAGCGAGGGCGTCGCGGGCCTGCGACTTCACCGTGCCCACCGCGATCCCCAGCGCCTCCGCGGTCTGCGCCTCGCTGAGGTCCTCGTAGTAGCGCAGCACGACCACCGCGCGCTGGCGCGGCGCCAGCGTCAGCAGCGCGCGTCGCAGGTCCTCGCGCTGGTCGACGTCGGCGTCGTGGGTGCCTGTCTCCGGCAGCTCGTCGGTGCCGACCTCGCGCCAGCGCCGACGACGCCACCGGGAGATGCTCTCGCGCGCCAGGATCCTGCGCACGTAGGGCTCCGGCCGGTCGCGGATCCTGCGCCACTGCGGCACGGCCTTGACCAGCGCCACCTGCAGCAGGTCCTCCGCGTCCTCGTGGCTGCCGGTCATCAGGTACGCCGTGCGCAGCAGCGCGGAGCGGCGCGCGAGGACGAACTCCTCGAAGCCCGCCCGGTCCTCAGACGCGGCCACGACGCCTCCACAGGACGACGCCGAGACCGGCGAGCAGGACACCGAGGACGACGAGGGCCAGGCGCAGCCGGGGGTCGAGCACGTAGGGGGCGTCGGGCGCCGAGAAGGTCGGCGCGGCGAGCGCGTCCTGAGCCACGACCACCTCGGACGAGGAGCCGTCCTGCGGCAGCCGCACCAGCCGCTCGGTGGCGCCGGTGTTGACGTCGACGGAGAGCAGCGCGTTCGCGGAGTAGGCGCGCACGACCACCGTCCAGTCGTCGCGCCAACCCCAGATGTCGTCGGCGCGGACGTCGCCCACCGGCTCGGTGGTCACGTCGACGTCCGGACCGTCAGGCACCACGCCGGCCAGCAGCGGCGCTGCGTCGCTGGAGCGGGTCCCCGGGTCGCCGTCGGGGTCGCCGAGCACCGCCACGCGGTTGCCCGAGGGGTTCAGGACGGCCGGGCTCTCGGGTCGCACGTCCGGCCTCAGGACGCGCGAGAGGGCGGTGCCGTCGCCGTCGTAGACCTCGAGACGCGCGCCCGGGGCGACGACCCGAGGTGACAGGCCGGCCTGTGGGAGCAGGTCCGGCCGCGGACCGTCGAAGCGGCGAGGCCGCTGGTCCAAGGGCCACGTGTAGAGGTGGTAGTCCGAACCGGTTCCGGTCTCGGCGTCCTCGTCGGCGGCCTGGTCCCACTGTCCGTACTGGACCCAGAGGGTGTCCCCGGTCCACACCAGCCCGCTGACGTCGATGCCGTGCTCGGTCTCCACCCGGTGGCGGTCGACCTCGCCCGTGACCGTGTCGTAGACCGCGACGCCGACGAACGTGTCGCCCTCCATGCGGTTCGGCTCACCTGCGGGCGTGCCGGCCAGCGGGTACGCCACGTGGCGACCGTCCGCCGAGAGCGCGACGCGGGCGCCCTCCTCGAGACCCGGCGTGCTCGACAGTCCGGGCAGGTCGAGGAACGCGTAGTCACCGTCGGTGGAGACCCCGGCCAGGCCGGTGCTGGAGCCGGTCCAGGTCCTCCGCTCGGCCGGGACCACCGCAGCCAGCGGGCCGAGCTCGCCGACGTCGTCGGTCCCGGGCGACCACGGGCTCGGGACCTGCAGCCGGTCGGGCAGCCGCAGCCCGGCCTGCGCGTCCGCCGGCCCGACGTCGTACGTCGTCGCCGGCAGCAGCGCCCCCACCAGGGAGCCGACCGCGGCGAGCAGGACGAGCGTCAGCGTGAGCGTCTCCACCCGGCGGCGGCGTCCGTAGCGGCGCCCGCGCTCCCAGAGGTCGTGGCCCGAGGAGGCGTCCGGGGGCACGCCGACGGGCGCGTGCTCGGCCAGGTCGGCGAGACGGTCGTGCAGCGAGGTCATGGGGTCCTCCGGGGATCCGGTCGTGCCGTCACCAGACAACACGACGCCACACCCCGATCAGGAGGGGTCCGATCCGGCAGGGATCGTCACTCCCGCCCCACCGACATGACGAAACTCCCGCTTCCGGCACGAAGCTTCGTACCGGAAGCGGGAGTTTCACCGGGTACCCGGTGAAACTCACCGGGTCCCGACGCTCAGGCGGTCTGCCGCCGCAGGTTGCGCAGGACGTACTGCATGATCCCGCCGTTGCGGTAGTAGTTGGCCTCGCCGGGGGTGTCGATGCGGACGACGGCGTCGAACTCGACGCTCTGCCCGTCTGCGGAGGCGGCCTTGACCTTGACGGTCTTCGGCGTGCGGCCCTCGTTGAGCTCGGTGATGCCGGTGATGGAGAACTCCTCCTCACCGGTCAGGCCGAGCGACTCGGCGTTCTCGCCCGCGGGGTACTGCAGCGGGATGACGCCCATGCCGATCAGGTTGGAGCGGTGGATCCGCTCGTAGGACTCGGCGATGACCGCCTTGACGCCCAGCAGCGAGGTTCCCTTGGCCGCCCAGTCGCGCGACGAGCCGGAGCCGTACTCCTTGCCGGACAGCACGACCAGCGGGGTGCCGGCCGCGAGGTAGTTCTCGGAGGCCTCGAAGACCGACGTGACCTCGCCGCCGTTGGTGAAGTCGCGGGTGACGCCACCCTCGGTGCCGGGGGCCAGCTGGTTGCGCAGCCGGATGTTGGCGAACGTGCCGCGGATCATGACCTCGTGGTTGCCACGGCGCGAGCCGTAGGAGTTGAAGTCACGCTGGCCGACGTTGTGCTCGGCGAGGTAGCGCCCTGCGGGCGAGTCCTTCTTGATCGCGCCGGCCGGGCTGATGTGGTCGGTGGTGACCGAGTCGCCCAGCTTGAGCAGCACCCGCGCGCCGGAGATGTCCTCGACCGGGGCCGGCTCGTCCGGCATCCCGTCGAAGTAGGGAGGCTTGCGGACGTAGGTGGACTCGGGGTCCCACTCGAACGTCTTGCCCTCGGGCGTGGGCAGCGACTGCCACGTCTCGTCGCCCGCGAAGACGTCGGCGTAGCCGTCGTCGAACATCTCGGAGGTGATCGCCTGCGCGATGACGTCCTCGACCTCCTTCGAGGTCGGCCAGATGTCCTTCATGAAGACGTCGTTGCCGTCCTGGTCCTGGCCCAGCGGGTCGTTGAACAGGTCGACGTCCATGGAGCCGGCCAGCGCGTAGGCGACGACCAGCGGCGGGGACGCGAGGTAGTTCATCTTGATGTCGGGGTTGATCCGGCCCTCGAAGTTGCGGTTGCCGGACAGCACCGACACGACGGCGAGGTCGTGGTCGTTGACGGCCTGGCTGACCTCGGGGATGAGCGGGCCGGAGTTGCCGATGCAGGTGGTGCAGCCGTAGCCGACGAGGTTGAAGCCGAGCTTGTCGAGGTACGGCGTCAGGCCGGACTTCTCGTAGTAGTCGGAGACCACCTTGGAGCCGGGCGCCAGCGTGGTCTTGACCCACGGCTTGCGCTCCAGGCCCTTCTCGACCGCCTTCTTGGCGAGCAGGGCCGCGCCGATCATGACCGACGGGTTGGAGGTGTTGGTGCACGACGTGATCGCGGCGATCGTGACGGCGCCGTGGTCGAGCTCGAACTCGGTGCCGTCCGCGAGGGTGACGCTCGCCTTGTTCGACGGGCGCCCCTCACCGGTCGCGGCGTGGTCGTGCCAGTCGTCGGGCTTGCCGCCGCCGTTGCCGTGGCTGGTGCCGCCGCCGCCGTTGGAGGCGGGGGCGTCGCTCGAGGGGAAGGACTCCGCCGAGGCCTCGTCGACCTCGGAGACGACACCCTCCGGCTTCTCCTGCTGGGGCACGCCGGGCTTGCGGTCGTCGCCGCCGGTGTCGCCGTCGGAGACGTAGTCGGCCAGCGCGGTGCGGAAGGCCTCCTTGGCCTCGGACAGCGAGACGCGGTCCTGCGGGCGCTTGGGGCCGGCCAGCGACGGGACGACGGTCGTCAGGTCGAGCTCGAGCTTCTCGGAGAAGCGCGGCTCGGCGTCCGGGTCGTGCCAGAGGCCCTGCTCCTTGGCGTAGGCCTCGACCAGCGCGAGCTGCTCGTCGGAGCGGCCGGTGAGCTTGAGGTACTTGGTCGTCTCCTCGTCGATCGGGAAGACCGCGATCGTCGAGCCGAACTCCGGACTCATGTTGCCGATGGTGGCGCGGTTGGCCAGGGGCAGCACCGAGACGCCGGGTCCGTAGAACTCGACGAACTTGCCGACGACGCCGTGCTTGCGCAGCATCTCGGTGATCGTGAGCACCAGGTCGGTGGCGGTCGCGCCCTCGGGCAGGTCGCCGTTGAGCTTGAAGCCGACGACGCGCGGGATCAGCATGGAGACCGGCTGGCCGAGCATGGCGGCCTCGGCCTCGATGCCGCCGACGCCCCAGCCGACCACGCCGATGCCGTTGACCATCGTGGTGTGGGAGTCGGTGCCGACGCAGGTGTCGGGGTAGGCCTGCAGCTCACCGTCGACCTCGCGGGTGAAGACCGTGCGGGCCAGGTGCTCGATGTTGACCTGGTGGACGATGCCGGTGCCCGGGGGGACGACCTTGAAGTCGTCGAAGGCGCCCTGGCCCCAGCGCAGGAACTGGTAGCGCTCGCGGTTGCGCTCGTACTCGATCTCGACGTTGCGCTCGAACGCCTCGGGCGTGCCGAACACGTCCGCGATCACCGAGTGGTCGATGACCATCTCGGCGGGCGCGAGCGGGTTGATCTTGGTCGGGTCGCCGCCGAGGTCGGCCATCGCCTCGCGCATGGTGGCGAGGTCGACGACGCAGGGCACGCCCGTGAAGTCCTGCATGATCACGCGCGCCGGCGTGAACTGGATCTCCTGGCTCGGGTCCGCGTCGGCGTCCCAGCCGGCGATCGCCAAGATGTCGTCGGCGGTGATGTCCGCGCCGTCCTCGGTGCGGAGGAGGTTCTCCAGCAGCACCTTGAGGGAGAACGGCAGGCTCGCGACAGCGTCCGCGGGCAACCCCTCCCCCGTGACCGCGTCGAGACGGAAGATCTCGTAGGACTTCCCGTCCACGTCCAGCGTGCTCTTGGCTCCGAAGCTGTCCTGGCTGGCCATCAAGCCGTCTCCTCGTTGAGGTCGAGTGTGTGCTCCACCCATCTTGCCGCCGCCTGGGCGACGCGGGGTAGTAAGGCGAGCCTTACTCGGAACAACGCAATATGTCTTGATGTCAAGATACACGACATCGAGTCATCACTCAACGAGGGAGTTCCCCTCCTCAGCCCTGAGCGAGCTCCGCGTTGTCCTGCCACGCCTCCCAGGTCGCGAGCCGCGACTCGTAGTCGGCCTTGGCGATGCCGAGCGGCGCGGTGCCCAGGAAGGCACGCAGCGGCGGCACGTCGGCGTCGACGATCCGCAGCACGGCCGCGGCCGAGGCGGTCGGGTCGCCCGGGCCTGCGCCGTTGCGCTTGCGCGCGCCACTGCGCTGCCTTCTCGCGCACCTCGTCGTACGCCGCCAGCGGGGTCGCGTGGCGGGCGGACGGCCCCGCCCAGTCGGTCGCGAAGCCACCCGGCTCGACCAGGGTCACGTGGATGCCGAAGTCGGCGACCTCCTGGGCCAGGGCCTGGGAGAAGCCCTCGAGCGCCCACTTGGAGGCGTGGTAGGCGCCGACGTTGGTGAACGCGGAGATCCCGCCGATGGAGGAGACCTGGAGCAGGTGGCCCGAGCCCTGCGCTCGCAGGAACGGCAGCGCCGCCTGGGTCACCCACATCGCACCGAAGACGTTGGTCTCCATCTGGTCGCGGAACTCCTGCTCGCTCAGCTCCTCGACGAAGCCGAACTGTCCGTAGCCCGCGTTGTTGACGACCACGTCGAGCCGCCCGAAGTGCTCGTGCGCCCGCGCCACGGCGACGAAGTCGGCCTCGCGGTCGGTGACGTCGAGCTGAAGGGCCAGGACGGCGTCGCCGTACTTCTCCACCAGGTCGTCGAGGGTCGCGGTGTCGCGTGCGGTGGCGGCCACCCGGTCGCCGCGCTCGAGGGCGGCGATCGTCCACTCGCGGCCGAAGCCGCGCGAGGCGCCGGTGATGAGCCATGTCTTCTGCGTCATGTGTTCGACGCTAGGACCTGGAGCGCACTCCCATGCAAGCCGGGACCGGCGGCCCCGGTCCTACCTCAGCCTGACCGTCAGTGTCCTGCGCACGGTGTAGCCGTCGGCGTCGGTGAGGATGACGATGAGCCTGGCGGTGCCCTTCCTCCCGACGGCCGCCTTGCCCTTGGCCCTGTTGGTCGCCACGAGTCGGAGCGTCGCGGTGCCACCCCGGACCGTGGCGGAGGCGCGCTTGAGCGTGATCCTGCCCCTCAGCCCCTTGACCTTGGCGGTGCCGGTGACGGCGATGGACACCGCCTCGCCCGCACCGGCCCTGACCACGACCGCGAGCTTGCGCTTCTGCTTCTGCGTCTTCCTCGCCTTGACGGTGACGCGATCCACGCCGGCACGCACCTGCGCCCCGGCGGTGGCGACCGCGGAGCCATTGCAGAGCGCGGACAGCCCCGTCGAGACGAACGTCGTCGAGCAGCCCTCGTCGTCGGTGAGCGTCACCTTCGGTAGGTAGGTGCCCGAGGCATAGGTATGAGTGACCGTCGGCGCCGTGGTCGTGGCCGACGTGCCGTCGCCGAACCTCCAGGTGTAGGCCGAGACGGTGCCGTCGGAGTCGGTGGACGTGGAGGCGTTGAGCGTGACCCTGCCGCCGACCGTCCGGGTGGTCAGCCGGGCGGTGGGCGGCTGGTTCGGGCGGATGGCGACGGACTGGAAGTCGGAGGCGCCCGGGTTGTCGAGTGCGAGCGGTGACCCGTTCGCGGCGAGGGAGCCGTCCGACTGCACCGTGAAGGAGTACGCCTGCCTCGAGCTGCGGGCCGAGGAGTAGACGCGCTTGCCGTCCGGGGTGATCGCAAGCCCGGTCGCGAAGGTCCCTGCGGCCACGGGCGTGCCGATCGTCGCGAGCTTGCCGTCACCCGCGATCGCGTAGGAGACGACCTGGCCGCTGTTCGCGCCGGTGGCGTAGAGGCGGCGCCCGTCGGGGCTGATCGCCATCCCGCCGTACGGCCCGTCGACACCGGGGAACGGCGACCCGTCGATCGCGGTCAGGGTGCCGCTGGCGGCGATCGAGTAGCCGGAGATGTCGTCCGAGGTGTAGTTGCCGACGTAGATCCTGCGTCCGTCGGGAGTGATCTGCGCGACGGTCGGGGAGTCACCGGTCGCGATCGGCGACCCGGGCTTCTCGGTCAACGAGCCGTCCGCGGCAATGCTGTAGGCACGGAGCTGGTCGAGGTTCTCGTCGACCACGTAGATCGAGCGGGAGTCGGGTGAGGCCACGATCCCGCGGATGCCGGCCGCCCCGCCGATCACGGTCGACTGCGGGGAGCCGGTGAGGCCACCGTCCGCCCGGATCGCGTAGCGACGCACGAAGCTGTTGGGTCCGCCGAAGGCCGCGTAGAGGAACTTCCCGTCCGGAGTCACCGTGATGGCGTAGGGGAAGCCGCCGCCGGCCAGGCCACCGGGCCCCAGCACCGGTGCCAGCGTGCCGTCGGCCGCGACGGAGTAGGCGTTGACGCTCTGGCCACCGGTGTCGCTGACGTAGAGGAACCGGCCGTCCGCGCTGAAGACCATCCCCTCGGCGTCGTTGGACGTGACCGTCGTCCGCTCGGTGAGCAGCGCGCCGCTGCCGTCGGTCCTGAACCCCGACACCCGGTCCGCGCCGTTGTCGCTGACGTAGACGTCGCGCCTCTCTGACGCCGCGGCGGAGGTCGTGGTGAGCGCTACGAGGGAAAGGGCGACGAGCCCTGCGGCGGCCTTGATCACGCGCTGACTGTAGCGCCGCGCGACAGTTGGTCGAGGCCGACCGAGCGATCACGCGTGGCGCGAGTCCACCGGAGGTGTGCCGGCGTCGGAGCCGGTCTTCTCCAGCAGCGCGACGCACTCCAGGGCGTCGCGTCTACTACGGTCCTGGGTCGGAAGCTACCGATTCACACGGGGTGGTGGGGATTCGCCCTCGCTTCCAGTCTCCGGACACCTGTCTTGGACAGCCCGGTCGAGGCCGCGATCCCGGAGTGACGGTCAGTTGCACGGCGGGCGGCTGCCCTGTTTCGCTGATCGGCTGCCGACGCGCCATGTTCGGCCTACGGTGGCGCACGTGGTACTTCCGCCATCGGGGACGTCGGTCCTCGCGGCTACCGACCCCGAGGATCGACCTTGACCCGTGATCGCGCATTCCAGCCCATCCTTCGCCTCGTCGCGCTCGCGCTCGTGAGCAGCGGCTTTGCCGTCGGTCTGGCCACCGCGCCCCCGGCGGCGGCCGCCGAGGACCCCTGCGCCGTGGAGGTTGCGGCCTACGACGCCGCACTCGGCGAGCGGATCGAGGCGGACGGTCGCGCCCAAGCCGCCCTGAACGATGCTGTCCAGGCAGGGGCGCACGCGATGGAGGCACAGTTGAAGGAGGCCGAGGCACTCACGAACGTGACATTGACGGCGGGTTACGTGGAGGACGCGCGCGCCGCACTGGTCCCGTTCGAACGTGCGATCACGGGGGCCAAGCACCACGTGCGACTCGCCAAGGCCAAGCTCGTCAAGGCGAAGGCGGTCAAGGCGAGGACGAAGACCGCGAAGGTCAAGAAGGCCGCCCGGGTGAAGCGTGCGACCAAGGCGCTCGTGAAGGCGAGGTCCGCCCAGGCCCGGGCGACGAAGGCGGCCGCCGGCCCCCGCCGGGTGCTCGCGGGGAACGTGGCCCAGGCATCCGCCTACAAGGTCGCCTACGCCCGGCTCGCGGCGGAACGCAAGGTCGCCGATCAGGCGAGCGCGTTGGCGGATGCCGCCCTCGCAGCGGCCCGTGCCGACCAGAACCTCTACCTCGGTGCCTACTTCGCAGCGGACGCTGCGCTGACCCAGTGCCGCACCATGCACCCCGTCTGAGCGCGACCCGGCCGAACGCGCGCTGAGCGCGTGCCCACCACCACCGAATGCGTTCGTCAGGCCTGACCCGGGCTCGCGAGCAGTGCGTGCTCGTCGACCCGAATCGCATCACCGCAGGTCAGAACCGGTTCTCGTCAGCAACGCGACGCATTCGACGTGGTGCGTCATCGGGAACAGGTCGAACGCGCGCAGCCAGGTGAGCGCGTAGCCGTGCTCGGCGAAGATCGCGACGTCGCGGGCTAGGGCGGCCGGGTCGCAGGCGACGTAGGCCACGGCGCGCGGTGAGCGCGCGACCACCGCCTCGACCACGGCCCGTTTGGCCCCCTCGCGCGGCGGGTCGAGGACGACGACGTCGAACGGCTCCGGATAGCCGGCCGCGAGGACGTGGTCGACCCGGCCGGCGGTGGCCTCGATGCCGGGGCTGTTGCTCATGGACAGCTCCGAGGCCCGCTCGTCACCCTCGACGGCGACCACGCGGCCCGTCTCCCCCACGGCGTCGAGCAGGAACCGCGCGAACAGCCCGACCCCGGCGTACAGGTCGAGGGCCCGCTCCCCCGGTGCCGGGCGCAGCGCGTCGAGCACGGTGGACACGAGGACCTCGGGGGCGCCGGGGTGGACCTGCCAGAAGCCGTCGTCGGCCACCTCGAAGGAGTGCGGGCCCACGACGTACGACGGCCGGGTGGGCGCCTCGATGAGGCACTCGTCGATCTCGACGACCTCGTGGGAGCGGTGCTTGCGCATCCCCCGGGCGCCGCCCGGCAGGGGCACGTAGCGCTGCCGGGTGCGCCAGTGCAGGCCGTGGTCGTCACCGGGCACCGGCTCCACCTCGACCTCGACGTCGAGGCGCGCGAGCCGGGCGAGCTGCTCCCGCACCACGTCGGCCTTGAGGGAGCGCTGCCGCTCCAGCGTCACGTGCTGGAAGTCGCAGCCGCCGCAGAGCCCGGGGCCGGCGAAGCGGCACGGCTGCGGCACCCGGTCGGTCGAGGCGTCCAGCACCTCCACCGCGTCACCGCGCCAGAACCGGTCGCCCTCGGTGCCCTCGGTGATCTGCAGGACGACGCGCTCGCCGGGCAGGGCGTGACGGACGAACACCACCCGGGACTCGGGCTCCGGCAGCCGGACGATGCAGTGGCCGCCGTGCGCGACCGGCCCGACCTCGGCCTCGAAGCGCTCCCCCACCCGGGACGCGCCGCGGGCCACCCGCTGGCGTGGACGGCGCTTCATCGCGGGATCTGGCGGTCGGTGCGCTCGTCGACGCGGCCGCGGCGCAGGTCGCCGGGGCGCACCCGGGCGTCGTCGCGCTCCTCGCGCTCGCGGGCGATCTGCGACGACCGCAGCTGGTAGGGCACCGAGGTGACCATGACGCCGGGCGTGAAGAGCAGCCGGCCCTTGAGCCGCAGGGCCGTCTGGTTGTGCAGCAGCTGCTCCCACCAGCGCCCGACGACGTACTCGGGGATGTAGACGGCCACGACGCCGCGCGGGTTGGCCTTCCGGATCTCCGTGGCGTACTCGACGATCGGGCGCACCAGCTCGCGGTAGGGCGAGTGGAGGACCTTGAGCGGCACGTCCATGCGTCGCTCGTCCCACTCCTCCAGCAGCTTGTTGGTCGCGGCCGCGTCCGTGCTGACGTAGACGCCCTCGAGCACGTTGGGCCGCGACGCCTTGGCGAAGGCCAGCGCGCGCAGCGTCGGCTTGTGCAGCTTGGAGACCAGCACGATCGCGTGGACGCGGGTCGGCAGCGCCTTGTCGCCCTCGTCGGCCGCGAGCTCGAGGTTGACGCTGTCGTAGTGGCTCTTGATGCCGTTCATGATCACGTAGAAGAAGATCATCGCGAGGATCGTGATCCAGGCGCCCTCGAGGAACTTCGTGATGAGCACGACGACCAGCACGACCGCGGTGAAGCTCAGGCCCACGGCGTTGATGATGCGCGAGCGGAGCATCGTGCGGCGGGCCGCGGGGTCGCGCTCGGTGGTGAGCTTGCGCGTCCAGTGGCGGATCATGCCGAGCTGGCTGAGGTTGAACGACACGAAGACGCCGACGATGTAGAGCTGGATCAGCCTCGTCGTCTCGGCGTCGAAGGCGATGATGAGCACGATCGCCAGGGCCGCGAGGAAGAGGATGCCGTTGCTGTAGGCGAGGCGGTCGCCGCGGGAGTCGAGGGCGCGGGGGGCGAAGCCGTCGCGGGCGAGGATCGAGCCCAGCACCGGGAAGCCGTTGAAGGCGGTGTTGGCGGCCAGCACCAGGATGATCCCGGTGACGGACACGACGAGGTAGAAGCCGGGCGAGAAGTCCTGGAAGACCGCGCGGGCGATCTGCGCGATGACGGCGTGCTGGTCGTAGTCGCCCGGCAGTGCCTCCCCGTCGCGCGTGAGCCGGTCCAGGTCGTGCGGGTCGACGTAGCGCAGGCCCATCTGGCGTGCCAGGACGATGACGCTGACCATCATGGTCACCGCGATCATGCCCAGGAGGAGCAGCGTGGTGGCGGCGTTCTGGCTCTTGGGCCGGCGGAAGGCCGGGACGCCGTTGGAGATCGCCTCGACGCCGGTCAGGGCCGCACAGCCCGACGAGAACGCGCGGGCCAGCAGGAAGAGCAGGCCCATGGTGGTCAGCGCGCCGTCGTACTGCGACTCGGGCTTGATCACCAGGTCGGCCGACTCGACGTCGGGCAGGTTGCCCGAGGCCATCTGCAGGAACCCGAACGCGCACATGCCCAGGATCGCGACCATGAAGGCGTACGTCGGGATCGCGAAGAGGGTGCCGGACTCGCGGATGCCGCGCAGGTTGAGCGCGGTGAGGATCACGACCAGCGCGGCGCCGACCGTGGCCTCGTGGTGCTGGAGGATGGGGATCGCAGCGGCGGCGTACTGCGACCCCGACGAGATCGACACCGCGACCGTCAGGACGTAGTCGACGATCAGCGCGCTGGCGACCGTCGCCCCGGCCCGACGGCCCAGGTTGACCGTGGCGACCTCGTAGTCACCGCCGCCGCTCGGGTAGGCGTGCACGGTCTGGCGGTAGGAGGCGATGACCGCCGCCATGACCAGGGCGACCGCGATCGCGATCTTCCACGACCAGACGTAGGCGCTGGCGCCGGCCAGCGACAGCATGATGAAGACCTCGTCGGGCGCGTAGGCCACCGAGGAGAGGGCGTCGCTGGCGAAGACGGGCAGGGCGATCCGCTTGGGGAGAAGGGTCTCCCCCAGCTGGGAGCTCCGCAGCTTGCGCCCCAGCAGGATTCGTTTGGAGACGTCGCCGACACCCACGAGCGGCAAGGGTACGGCAAGGGTGACGTGGCAGTACGGTGGCCGGGTGCACGTCGTGATCATGGGCTGTGGCCGGGTCGGCTCGACCCTCGCCCGCAGCCTCGAGGACCGTAACCACACGGTGGCCGTCATCGACTCCGAGCCCGACGCCTTCCGGCGTCTGGGACCGGGGTTCAACGGCGACAAGGTGACCGGCTACGGCTTCGACCAGCAGGTCCTCGAGAAGGCCGGCATCCGCCGCGCCGACGCGTTCGCCGCGGTCTCCAGCGGCGACAACTCCAACATCATCGCCGCGCGTGTCGCCCGCGAGACGTTCGGGATCCAGCAGGTCGTCGCCCGCATCTACGACCCCGGCCGCGCCGAGGTCTACCAGCGCCTGGGCATCACCACGGTCGCGACGGTCAAGTGGACCGCCGACCAGGTGCTGCGCCGGATCCTGCCCGCCGGCGCCGAGCCGGACTTCCGCGACCCCTCCGGCACCATCCGGCTCGACCAGGTCCCCGTGGGCGACCCCTGGATCGGCCACCGCACCGTCGCGTTCCAGGAGCAGTCGCGCAGCCGGATCGCGTGGATCGACCGGCTGGGCGAGGGCATGCTGCCGACGCGCGAGTCGGTGATCCAGGAGGGCGACCTGCTCCACCTGGTGATGCGCGAGGAGAACGCGGCGCACGCCTACCAGGTCATCGAGCGCGGACCCGAGGAGAGCTGAGCATGCGAGTCGCCATTGCCGGAGCGGGCGCCGTCGGGCGCTCGATCGCCCGCGAGCTGATCCAGAACGGCCACGAGGTCCTGCTGATCGACAAGAACCCCGGCTCGATCCACCCCGAGCGGGTGCCCGACGCCGAGTGGCTCCTCGCCGACTCCTGCGAGCTCTCCTCGCTGGAGGAGGCGCGCCTCGACAAGTGCGACGTGGTCATCGCGGCCACGGGCGACGACAAGGCCAACCTGGTCACCTCACTGCTGGCGAAGACCGAGTTCGGCGTCCCGCGCACGGTCGGGCGGGTCAACCACCCCAACAACGAGTGGCTCTTCACCGAGGCCTGGGGCGTCGACGTCAACGTCTCGACCCCGCGGATCATGTCGGCGCTGGTCGAGGAGGCCGTCACCGTTGGCGACCTCGTGCGCCTGTTCACCTTCCGCAAGGGCAACGCCAACCTCGTGGAGATGGTGCTGCCCGCCGACTCGCCGTACGTCGGCAAGCCGTCGGGGCTGATCCCGCTCCCGGAGAACTGCGCGCTGGTCACGATCCTGCGCGACGGCCAGGTCTACGTGCCCGACGGCGAGCAGCCGGTCGAGTCCGGCGACGAGCTGCTGTTCGTCATCCCCGACGCCGGCGAGGACGAGCTCGAGCAGCTCCTCGCGCCGCGCCACCACGGGGGCTAGGCGAGCTCGACCTGCTCGGTGGGGTCGACCGGGGTGGAGTTTCGCGACAGGACCCACACCATCGAGCCGAGGGCGGCGAGCTGCAGGGGCCAGCCGAGGGCGATCTTGAGGATCCCGAGGACGGCGACGGCGGTGTCGGCGTCCATGGCGCCGGAGTTCCCGGCGAACCAGATCGGCGCCTGCGCCACGACGCGCACGATGCACGGGACGGCCAGCAGCCAGGTGAGGAGCGTGCACAGCCGCACCACCTGGCGGTTGGCGTGCCAGGCGGTGGGGTCGCCGGTGACGCTGCCGACCATGAAGCCGACGAGCGGCCAGCCCACCAGGCAGCTCAGCGCGAGCATGACGGAGTAGCCGGAGTTGTAGATGAGACCGGGCAGGAAGTAGGCCAACGCCTGCTCGTCCTCGCTGCCGCCGCGGCTCGCGGCCAGGCGCACGAAGAGCCACCCGATGCCGATGCCGAAGATCGCGTTCAGCGCGAACTGCGGGGACGAGCGCTGCACGAGCCGGACGGCGAGGACGGC
This sequence comes from Nocardioides lijunqiniae, assembly GCF_015024225.1. Lineage (GTDB taxonomy): Bacteria > Actinomycetota > Actinomycetes > Propionibacteriales > Nocardioidaceae > Nocardioides > Nocardioides lijunqiniae. The sequence continues at coordinate 24,568 of NZ_JACJGM010000023.1, read as the reverse complement.
GACCGCCGTGCCGATGCTGACGCTCAGCGCCAGCGTCAGCTCGCGGGTGGTGAGCCACAGGATCGTGAAGAGCACGGTCGGGACCGCGGCCTCGAGCATCCCGCGCCGGCCGCCCAGCGCCTTGGACAGCTGGGCGCGCACGACCTCCTCGACCGTCGCGACGCTGGCCTGCGGCGCGGGCTGCGGCGCCTGGTCCGGGGCGGTGGCCTCGCTCATGGCATCAGCTCGTAGCGCGGGTTGTAGATGATCCGGACGCCGTCGTGGGTGCCGATGCGCCCCCCCACCTCGATCGAGCGGCCCGGTGCGATGCCCGCGATGCGCCGGCGGCCGAGCCACACGACGGTGAGGACGCCCGAGCCGTCGAACAGCTCCGCCTCCAGGGCCGGTACGCCGCCGCGCGGGCGCAGCGTCACGGTGCGCAGCGTGCCGCGCAGCCGCACGGTCTCGCGGTCGGGCGCGTCGGCGATCGTGCCGACGCCCGCGTCGGCGTAGGTGCGCCGCAGGTCGGCCGCGTGCTGGTCGGAGCTGTTGGCCCAGCGGCTGATCGTGCGTCGCAGCTTGCTCACGGCAGGCGCCTCACTCGGACGGGGCGTCGGCACGGCGGGCGTTCTCGGGGAGGACCAGCGGCAGCGGCTCCCCCACGGGCAGGGCGTGGCCGCCGCGCCGCACGGTCACGCGGCGCAGGGTGTCCTCCCACGCGGCGGCCCCCTCGGGCTCGACGGCGGGGCGGCCCAGGAACGTCGCGCGCAGCAGCCAGCGGGGGCCGTTGACGCCGACGATGCGCGACGGCTGGGAGCCGGTCGAGCCGTCGGCACGGGTCACGGTGAGCTCGCAGAGCAACTCCGGGCCGAACGCGCCCTCGCGCTCGGTGGCCGTGCCGCCGCGGCGGGCCATGTCGGCGGCGATCTGCGGCCGCACGTCGGCCCACAGGTCGCCGTTGCGCGGCGCGGCGAAGGCCCGCAGCTCCACGGCCCCGTCGGCACCGGCCAGCACGACGGCCTGGACGTCGCCTGACTGCTCGTCGACCTGCAGGCGCAGCTCACGGCCGGCCTCGGGCTCGATGACGAGCGAGCCGAGGTCGACCCGGTCCTCGCCCTCGGGCAGGTCGTCCACGTCGTAGGGGCCGGTGGGCCCGCGGTCGGCCTCCGACGAGTCGCTCTCGACGACCGTCTCGGGGACGGCGTCGGCGTCGGACTTGCGGCGGAACTTCACGTGCTACTCCTCGTGGTCAGGATGGGCCGAAGCCCCCGGTAGAACCGTAACCCCCGGCACCACGGGCGCTGCCGGGGAGTTCGGTGACCTCGGTGAAGTGGGCGCGCTCGAACCGCTGGACGACGAGCTGGGCCACCCGGTCGCCCCGGTGGAGCTCGATCGTCTCGGCCTGGTCGTGGTTGATGAGGAGCACCTTGATCTCGCCGCGGTAGCCGGCGTCGACGGTGCCCGGGGTGTTGACGATCGACAGCCCGTGGCGCGCGGCCAGCCCGGAGCGGGGGTGCACGAGGGCGACGTAGCCGTCCGGCAGCGCGATGGCGACCCCGGTGGGCACCAGGGCGCGCTCCCCCGGGCGCAGCGTCACGTCGACGGTGGTCACCAGGTCGGCGCCGGCGTCGCCCGGGTGGGCGTAGGACGGCAGCGGCAGCTCGGGGTCCAGGCGGACCACCTCGATGGCGACCCCTCCGGCGGCCCCGGGAGCCGCGGGAGTGGGCTCGGGCGTAGGCACGGACGGACCCTAGTGCACCGTGGCTCACCGCCGGGATGGGAGGCTTGGCCCCGTGACCAGCGCCGCCGACATCGCGTACGCCGAGCGGCTCAAGGTCCCGCTGCGCTGGTGGGTCCAGGGGACCATGCTGGTCGCGACCCTCTGGCTGGCCCTCGTGGTGGCCGTCCCCGGGCCGGTGGCCTGGGTGGTCACGGCGTTGGCGATGGCGCTGCTCGCGGGAGCGCTGGTCTCCTACGGATCGGCCCGCATCGTCGTGCGCGACGGCGAGCTGCGCGCCGGCCGTGCCCACATCGAGGTGCGCCACCTCGGTGGCGTGACCGCCCTCGACGCCGACCAGGCGCGCCGGGCGGCCGGCGTGGACGCCGACGCGCGGGCGTTCCTGGTGCTGCGGCCCTACCTCAAGCGCGCGGTCCGGGTGGTCATCGCCGACCCGGCCGACCCCACGCCGTACTGGCTGCTCAGCACACGGCACCCCGAGCGCCTGGCCGAGGCCCTGTCGCACGCCCGTGGCGCGGGTCACTAACCGACCTCGAGGAGTGCGGCCCTAGGCTCTGGTCATGGCCTCCGACAGCTCCAAGATCTGGACCCTCTTCTCGCTGGGCGCCGCCATCGGCGCGGCCGCGGTCTCGAAAAAGGTGATCAACACCTCCTGGAAGGCCGCGACCGGGAAGAACCCGCCGGCCAACCCGGCCGACCCCGACGTCGACGTCTGGGAGGCCGTGGCCTGGGCCACGGTCAGCGGCACGTTCATCGCCCTGGCGCGGATGCTGGCCGCCCGCAAGGCGGCCCACTACTACGCGCGCTCCACCGGGCACCTTCCCCCGGGCATGGAGAAGGACGGCCAGGACGCCTCCGCCCCGACGCCGGTGTCCTGAGCGGACACCCGACCGTCGTCCTCAGACGCAGTCGCGGCAGATCATCTTCTTGCTGTCGGCCAGCTGGCTGCGGTGGTGGACCAGGAAGCAGCTCATGCAGGTGAACTCGTCCTCCTGCTTGGGCTTCACCTCGACGGCGAGCTCCTCGTGCGACAGGTCGGCGCCGGGCAGCTCGAACGCCTCGGCGGCCTCCGCCTCGTCCTCGTCGACCTTGCCGGAGTTCTTGTCGTGGCGACGCGCCTTGAGCTCCTCGATGCTCTCCTCGGACTGCTCTTCCTCGTTCTTACGCGGTGCGTCATAGTCGGTGGCCATTGCGTCGCTCACTCCCTTCGGCTGTGTGTGGCGGGCCAGATTTTGCACTATCTCCGCGGTCCGGCCAACACCGGTTACGCGACGTGGCCGGAACAGCCTCTGACGTGCGGCTATTCCCCTTCAAGGCTGATGGTGACAGGTGCCATGAAACCGGCCTCGGCGACGGCGTCGCGGAACTCCTCGAACCCGTGACCTGGCGCACACAGCAGCAGCGTCATCCCCCCGATGCCGGTGACCGTCTCGGTGCGCGCGCCGGCCGCGCGGGCGATCAGACCACCGGCCGCGTGGTCCCACAGGTTGACCCCCTCCTCGACGTAGGCGTCGAGCTGGCCCTCCGCCACGGCGCACAGGTCGAGCGCGCACGAGCCGAGCCGACGGACGTCGCGGATGCGCGGCAGCAGCCGGGTCACGGCCTCCGACTGGAGCACCCGCACGTGCCGGTCGTAGGAGAAGCCGGTGCCGACCAGGCGGTGCGACAGCGGCGCCTCCCCCCGTACGGCGAGCGGTCGCCCGTCGCGGCGGGCGACGACGCGGCCGCCCTCCTCGCGGGCGACGCACTCGGCCCCGGTGGCGACGTTCAGCACGACCCCGGCCACCGCCTCGCCGTCGACCTCGGCCGCGATCGAGACGGCGTACTGGGGCAGCCCGTAGAGGAAGTTGACGGTGCCGTCGATCGGGTCGATGACCCACCGCACGCCCGTGGTGCCGGCCTCGTCGTCGCCCTCCTCGCCGAGGAACGCGTCGTCGGGGCGGGCCGCCCGGAGGGTGTCGCGGATCAGGGTCTCCGCGGCCCGGTCGGCCTCGGTCACGATGTCGACGTCGCTGGACTTGGTGTCGGCCACGCTGACCCCCGCCTCACGCCGCCCGCGCACCAGCTCGGCGGCCAGCCGGGCGGTGTCGAGCGCGAGGTCGGCGAGCGCGGCGGCGTCGGGGCGGGTCATGCCTCGCCGCAGAGCGCGGGCCGCTCGGCCCGGGGGTTGGGGCAGCACCCGACGGGGCAGCGGTCCCACCGGGCGTCGAGGCGGCCGATGGCGGTGCGGGTGACCGCCTCGCCGCGCTCGGCGGCCGCGCGCTCCAGCAGCAGGTCGCGCACCATGGCGACGAAGCGCCGGTCGGTGCCGGCGGTGGCCGCGCGGCGGGCCGGCAGGCCGAGCCGCTCGGCGGTCGCCAGGGCCTCCGTGTCGAGGTCGTAGACGACCTCCATGTGGTCCGAGACGAACCCGCTGGGCACCATCACGACGGCGGGGACGCCCGCCTCGTGCAGCGCCTCGAGGTGGTCGTTGACGTCCGGCTCCAGCCACGGCGTCTGCGGCGAGCCCGACCGCGAGCAGTAGACGAGCTCCCACGGGTGGGCGGTGCCGGTGCTCTCCGACACCTGGCGCACGATCTCCTCCGCGGCGCTGAGGTGCTGGTCGACGTAGGCGCCGCCCTCCGGCCCGCTGGTGTCGGCCATCGCGTCGGGGATCGAGTGGGTGACGAACGCCAGGTGCGCGCCCGCCCGGACCTCCTCGGGAAGGTCGGCCAGCGCCGCCAGGGTGGCGTCGACCATGGGCTCCACGAAGCCCGGGTGGTTGAAGTAGTGACGCAGCTTGTCGAGCACGGGGGCGCCCTCGAGACCGTCGACCGCGTCGAAGAGGTTCTCGCGGTACTGCCGGCAGCTCGACCACGAGGAGTAGGTGCTCGTGACGAAGCACGCCGCCCGGGTCACGCCATCGGCGGCCATCTCGGCGAGGGTGTCGCGCAGGAAGGGGTCCCAGTTGCGGTTGCCCCAGTAGACGGGGAGGTCGATCCCGGCCTCGGCGAGGTCGGCGCGGATGGAGGCCAGCAGGTCGCGGTTCAGGTCGTTGATCGGCGAACGGCCGCCGAAGAGGAAGTAGTGCTCGCCGACCGCCTCCAGCCGCTCGCGGGGGATCCCGCGACCGCGGGTGACGTTCTCGAGGAAGGGCACGACCTGGTCGGGTGCCTCGGGGCCCCCGAACGAGACGAGCAGGACGGCGTCGTACGGGGAGGCGTCTGGATTGGGCACTCCCCCATCGTATGGATCTAGTGTTCGGACGCCATGATCAGCGCCTACCACCGGATCCTCGCGAAGCCCGGCACCGCCCTCTTCAGCGCGACCGGCCTGGTGGCCCGCCTGCCGATCGCGATGGTCGGCCTGGGCATCGTGCTGCTCGTCGAGGACGCGTCCGGCTCCTACGGCGTGGCCGGCGCGGTGTCGGCGGCCCACCTGCTCGCCAACGCGTTCTTCGCGATCCTGCAGGGCAAGCTGCTCGACCGCCTGGGCCAGTCGCGGGTGCTGCCGGTGGTGATCACCGTGTGGGGCGTGGCGCTGGCGCTGCTCATGTGGTCGGTCGACTCCGGCTGGCCGATCGCGCTGACCTACCTCTTCGCGGTCCTGGCCGGCGCCTCGCTGCCCTCGGTCGGCAGCTGCGTGCGCGCCCGCTGGTCGCACGCCACCCGCGACCCCGACGAGCTGCAGACGGCGTTCGCGCTGGAGGCGGTCGCCGACGAGGCGGTCTTCATCACCGGCCCGATCCTGGTGACCGTCCTCGCCACGTCGGTGCACCCCGCCGCCGGGCTGGTCACCGCGCTGGTCGCCGGGGTCCTGGGCACCTACGCGTTCGCCGCCCAGCGCGGCACCGAGCCGCCGCGGCACCGTCCGGCGGCCGCGCGCTCGGAGCGCGCCCGCATCCCCTGGCGCATCGTGGTCCCGCTGACGGTGGTCTCCACGATGCTGGGGCTGCTCTTCGGCGCCGCCGAGGTGGCCACCGTGGCGTTCGCCGAGGAGCAGGACGCCAAGGCCTTCGCCGGACCGCTGCTCGCCCTCTGGGCCGCCGGCAGCCTGATCGCGGGCGTGCTCAGCGGCGCGGTGACGTGGCGCCGAGGCCCCGAGCACCGGCTCCGGTGGGGCACCCTCGCGATGACCGTGGCCATCCTGCCGCTGGCCTTCATCGACTCGATGGTGGTGATGGGGGCGGTGCTGTTCGTCGCCGGCTTCGCCATCGCGCCCACCCTGATCGCGACCATGTCGCTGTGCGAGCGGGTCGTCCCGCCGTCGCGCCTGACGGAGGGCATGGCGTTCCTCCACACGGGCCTGGTCGCCGGGGTCGCACCGGGCGCCACCCTGGCCGGCGTGCTCGTCGACCACCAGGGCGCGTCGGCGGCCTACCTCGTCCCGGTCGGCGGCGGCGTGCTCGCCGTGCTGGCGGCGCAGGCGATCCGCACGACAGCCGATTCGCACTACCGTGGTGCCCGTGATGACGCGTGACTGAGTGGAAGAACTGGTCCGGGCTCGTGACCGCCCGCCCGGAGCGCACCGCGACTCCCCCCGACGTGGAGGCCGTGGTGGCCGAGGTGGAGCGCGCCCGCGACGCCCGCACGACGGTCAAGATGGTCGGCACCGGCCACAGCTTCACCGCCATCGCCGCCCCCGAGCACACGATGCTGCGTCCCCAGGGCCTCACCGGGATCGTCGCCGTCGACCGCGACGCGATGACCGTGACCGCGCTCGCCGGCACGCAGCTCAAGCACCTCAACGCGGGTCTCGAGGCCCTCGGTCTGAGCCTGCACAACATGGGCGACATCGCCGAGCAGACGCTGGCGGGCGCGATCTCGACGGGCACGCACGGCACGGGCGGGGTCGCGGCCGGCCTGGCGGCCCAGGTCGTCGGCCTGGAGCTGGTGACCGGCACCGGCGAGGTCCTGCGCGCCACCGAGTCCGAGAACGCCGACGTCCTGGAGGTCGCCCGGGTCGGCCTGGGCGCGCTCGGCGTCCTCACCCGGCTCACGTTCCGCGTGGAGCCGCTCTTCCTGCTGGAGGCGACAGAGGAGCCGATGGGCTGGGACGAGGCGCTGTCGTCGTTCGACCAGATGACGGCCGAGAGCCACCACGTCGACATGTACTGGTTCCCCCACACCGACCGGCTGCTCACCAAGCGCAACGACCGCCTCGACGCCGACCTGTCCGAGGCGTCCCCCCTGCCACGGCTGCGCGCCTGGCTCGACGACGACCTGCTGTCCAACCGGGCCTTCGGGGCCCTGACGGCCGCCGCCAACCTCGCCCCGCGGGTGATCCCGCCGATGAACCGCGTCAACGCCCGCGTCCTGGGGGCGCGCACCTACTCCGACGTCGCCCACCGGGTCTTCGTCGCCGACCGCGACGTGGTCTTCCGCGAGATGGAGTACGCCGTGCCGCGCGAGGCCGGTCTCTCGGCGCTGCGCGAGGCCCGTGCGGCCCTCGACGCCTCCGACCTGCACGTGAGCTTCCCCGTCGAGATCCGGGTCGCGCCGGCCGACGACATCCCGCTGTCGACCGCTGGTGGCCGCGACTCGTTCTACCTCGCGTTCCACACGCACCGTCGCGCCGACCACACCGCGTACTTCGCGCTCATGGAGCCGATCATGCGCGCCCACGGCGGGCGCCCCCACTGGGGCAAGGTGCACACCCGCCAGGCCGACGGCCTGGCCCCGCTCTACCCGCGATTCGAGGAGTTCCTGGCCATGCGCGACCGGCTCGACCCCGACCGGGTCTTCGCCAACGGCTACCTGCGGCGGGTGCTGGGGCCCTAGCCCCTCGCGAGCCCGACCGAACCTTCCGGGGGCCTCACCGCGTCTGGGGTACATGACGAGAGGCCAGACATGAGCAGGCGTGAGGAGTTCGCGGAGCTCGTCACCGCGCGCTCGGCGGCCCTGCACCGGGCGGCGTACCTCATGGTGGGCGACACCGCGCTCGCCCAGGACCTCGTGCAGGAGGCCCTGGTCAAGACCTACGCGGCCTGGCCGCGCCTGCGCGACCCGGCGAACGCCGAGGCCTACTGCCGCAAGGCGATCACCACCACCGCGATCTCGTGGTTCCGGCGGCGCAGCTGGACCCACGAGCGACCCGGGATCCTCGCCGAGGACCTGGGCGGCTCTGGCGGCCCGGGTGGCCCGGGCGGCCCTGGCGGCTCCGTGCCCGGGCACGCGGACAGCGTGGCGCAGAGCGAGTGGCTCTGGCAGGGGCTGCGGCGGCTCCCGCCCCGGCAGCGGGCCGCGATCGTCCTGCGCTACTACGAGGACCTCACCGAGGCTCAGACCGCGCACGCGATGGGCTGTGCCGTCGGCACGGTCAAGAGCCAGGTCGCGGCCGGTCTCTCCAGTCTGCGCGCGCACCTGGGCGACGCCGCCGACGACCTCCTCCCCCAGACCGACACGGTGGTGAACCGATGACCGACAAGCTGCGCGACCTGCTGCACGACCGTGCCGCCGGCACGGACTTCCCCGCGAGCGACGTCGACGCGCTGGTGCGAGCGGGCGACCGCCGGGTGCGGCGCCGGCGCGGTGCCGTGGCCGGTGGCGCCCTCGCCGCCCTGGCCCTCGCGGCGGCCGTGGTCGTCCCGACGCTGCGGGACGGCGACGCCGCTCCGGGTCCCAGCGTCGACCCCAGCGACGGAGCGACCGAGACCCTGCCCAACGGCGTGGTGTCCTGGGCCACCTCGTCGGTGATCCTGGCCGGCGACGACGCGCTGGACGTGGGCCACGAGGTCCGGGCCTACGTCGCGACCACGCACGGCTACGTCTTCGCCGACCCCGAGGGCACGGTCTACTCCGTGACCGACGGCGACGTGGACCCGATCGGCCGGACCGACGCGACCGACCCCCACCTGGTCACCGACGCCGGGAGCGCGCTGGTCGGGTGGGTCGACGACACCAGCGGGCCCGCGCCGGCGTTCATGACGTTCGACCAGAGCACCAACGACGAGGCGACGTTCGCCGGCGGAGAGACCTCCGACGGCATGGACTCGGCCGCCGACGGCGCCGACCCGGCGTACTTCTACGCCCTCGACGGGGGCACCGCCTACTGGCGCGACGTCCGCGGGGCGGTCGCCGTCGACCTCGCGACCCAGGACACCGAGGTCATCGACCCCGACGCCGTCGACGGGCGCGACATCCTCGACGTGGAGGACGGGGTGATCGCGTTCCGTGACGGCAGGGGCGTGGCTGTCGGGACCACGCGCGAGTCGGCGGTCCGGCTGCCCGGCGTGACCGCCGTCGAGGGCGAGCTGTCGCCCGACGGCGCGTGGTTCGCCTACGCGGCTCCGCTGCCCGACATCGAGAACGGCGGCCGCACCGAGGCACGGGTCATCGGCGTCGACGGCACCACGGTGCCTCTGGACATCCCCTCGGCCGCGCTCAGCTTCGCCCTGCCGTTCGGCTGGCTGGACGACGACACGGTGGGGGTGCTGTCGTCCGGGCCGATCACCAGTCGCTACCAGAGCCTGCTCGGGTGCGAGGTGACCACCGGGGAGTGCGAGCTCGTCGTCGAGGACGCCGGGGTCCCCCGTGCGCAGATCGCCCTGCCGAACGGGCGGCTGCTGGACTGAGCGTCGACTGACTGGTCAGACGCTGGCGGGGCCCGTCGGCATCGGGGCCTGCCAGCCGCGCCAGATCGCCAGCAGCCGCCAGACCAGGCAGACGCCGGCGCCGGCCAGCGCGACCGCCAGCACCGGGAGGTCGTTGCGGGTGCCCACCACCGCGATGGCGGCGCCGGCCAGGGCGGGCGTGGCGTACAGCTCGCCGCGGAAGATGACGGGAACGCGGCCGGCCAGGAGGTCGCGCACCATCCCGCCGCCGATGCCCGTGACCATGCCCATGAGGGCGGCGGGCACCGGGCCGAGGCCGTACTCCAGGGCCTTGGTAGCCCCGGTGACGCAGAAGAGCGAGAGCCCGAACGCGTCCAGGACGTTGATGCTGCGCTCGAGGCGCCCGATCACCGGGTGGAAGGCGAACGTGACGAGTCCCCCGGCGGCCGGCACCAGCAGGTAGCGCCAGTCCGCGAGCGCCGCGGGCGGCGTGGCGTCGATCAGGACGTCGCGCAGGAAGCCTCCGCCCAGGCCGGTCGTCCCGGCGAGGACCAGCACCCCGAAGACGTCCACCTCCTTGCGGACGCCCACGAGGGCGCCGGACATCGCGAAGACGAATATCCCCACCAGGTCGAGGGTCACGAGGGTGCCGGGCACGTCCGCAGCGTAGTGGCTGGTCAGGTCGCAGATTTATCCGTCGGGCACGCCGGGCCATGACCGGGCGAGGACGTCCGGCTGGCGTAGGCTCGGACGCACCGAAGGCTCATCCCCACCCACACCGCAGGACACCAGGAAGCTGATCCCATGGCGCACCTCACGCTCGCTGGAGTGAGCGACGACGGGAAGCGCCTCCTGCTGGTCAGCGATGCGGGCGCCGAGTTCACACTCGACATCGACCAGAGCCTGCGGGCCGCGACCCGCGGCGACGCCTCTCGCCTCGGCCAGTTGGAGATACAGATGGACTCATCCCTCCGTCCCCGCGACATCCAGGCCCGGATCCGCGCCGGCGAGACACCCGAGGCGGTCGCGCAGTCCGCCCAGACCAGCGTCGACCGGATCATGGTCTACGCCGGCCCGGTGCTCGCCGAGCGCGAGCACGTCGCCCAGCGCGCCCAGCGCTCCTCGGTGCGCCGCGGCTCCGGCGAGGGCGGCGCCCGCATCCTCGGCGACGCCGTCGCGGCCCACCTCAGCTCGCTCAACGTCACCTCCGACGCCGTGTCGTGGGACGCCTGGCGGCGCGAGGACGGCCGCTGGGCGCTGCGCGCGACCTTCAGCACGCTGCGCCGCAAGGGCACGGCCGAGCTCACCTACGACGTGCCGGGCAGCTACGTCCTGCTCGACAACGACGACGCCCGCTGGCTGGTCGGCGAGGCCGTCGCCGAGGAGGCCGCCCCGGCGGCTCCGGCCGAGCCGCGCGACGACCTGCGGCAGGCCCGCACCCGCCGGCTGTCCGCCGTACCTGCCGACGAGCTGCCGCTGGGGGACGACGTCCTCGAGCTCCTGAAGGACGACGCGCCGCCCGCCGCCGACGAGCCGGTCGAGGCCTTCCTCGACGAGAGCCCCGACTCCGACGACCCCGAGCTCCGCGAGGAGGCCGGCGACGCCGCGGCCGCCGAGCACGCGCCGGCCGACGACCCGGCCGCCGACGAGCCCGCCGGACGCAAGCCGGCCAAGAAGCGCGGCCGCGCCTCGGTCCCCAGCTGGGACGAGATCATGTTCGGCGGGAGCGACCAATGACGCGCGAGGCACGAGTCACCGGAGGTTGAGGAGGTTGCGCTAGCAACCGTCTCGAAACCTCCGGGCAGTCGTCCTTGCGTGAGAACTCCGCCGCCCGCAGCAGGCGGACCGGGCGGCGCCGGCTCGTGTACGCCGCCCCGAGACCGAGGTCGTGCGCGCTGACCCGTCCCTCGAGGTCGATCGTGCTGCCGCGTAGTAGCTGCCGTCACTGCACTGAAGGATGTAGACCCAGGCCTCCGCCCACGTCGGCCGATCGTGGTGCCGACGTCGACGCCGGTGAGGCCCCCCTGTGGACGAGGGTTTCGAGACAGGCGCTGGCGCGCCTTCCTCAAGCCACGGTGGCGCGCCTCCTCGACCCCCGGTGGCGCCAGCTCAACCCACGGTGGAGCGCCGTGGGTCGGCCACGAGGGCGAGTAGCCTCGCGGCATGTCGTACTTCGTGACGGGCGCCACAGGGTTCATCGGGCGCCACCTCGTGCAGGAGCTGCTCGACCACCGCGACGGCGAGGTGTTCGTGCTGGTGCGCGAGGGGTCGCTGGCGCGGCTGGAGGCGCTGACGCGGCAGTGGGGCTCGGAGCGGGTGGTGCCGGTCGTCGGCGACCTGGCCGAGCCGGGGCTCGGCGTCGACGAGGACTGGGTGGCCGAGCACCGCGGCCGCATCGACCACGTGTTCCACCTCGCGGCGATCTACGACATGACCGCTGACGACGCCACCAACGAGCAGCTGAACGTCGGCGGCACCCGTCACGCCGTCGAGCTGGCGGGTCGGCTCGAGGCCGGCTGCTTCCACCAGGTGTCCTCGGTCGCGGCGGCCGGCGACCACCGGGGCCGCTTCGACGAGACGATGTTCGCGGAGGGCCAGCGGCTGCCCTCGCCCTACCACCGCACCAAGTACGAGTCCGAGCGCATCGTGCGCGAGGAGTGCGAGGTCCCCTGGCGGGTCTACCGACCGGCGATCGTCGTGGGCGACAGCACGACCGGCGAGATGGACAAGGTCGACGGCCCCTACTACTTCTTCCCGCTGATGAAGCAGCTGCGCGACCGGCTGCCGGCCTGGCTGCCCCTGGTGGGCGTCGACCTGGGCGACACCAACGTCGTACCGGTCGACTACGTCGCCGCGGCCATGGACCACCTGGCCCACCTGCCCGACCGCGACGGCGAGGCCTTCCACCTGGTCAACCCCGAGCCACAGCCGGTCGTCGACATGGTCAATACGTTCTGCGCCGCGGCCGGCGCCCCGACGTTCGCGACGCCGATCGACCGCGGCGTGCCCCGCGGCCCGCTCGCGCTGGTCCCCCGGGCGCTGCGGCCCGCCACGATCGCGACGCAGGTGGTGCGCAACCCGCTGGTCCAGGTGGTGCTCGACCAGACGCTCGGCCGGCTCGGGGTCCCGGCGGAGGTCCTGGGCCACAGCTCGTTCTCCGCGGTCTTCGACTCCCGCCGCACCGAGCGGGCGCTCGCCGGCTCCGGGATCGGCGTTCCCGACCTGGAGGCCTACGCCGGGGTCCTGTGGAGCTACTGGGAGGAGCACCTCGACGCGTCGACCGGGCGCGACCCCCGCATCCGCGAGGCGCTCAGCGGCAAGCGCGTCCTGATCACCGGCGCCTCGTCCGGCATCGGCCAGGTCACCGCGCTGAAGGTCGCCCAGGCCGGCGGGATCCCGGTGCTGGTCGCGCGCGGGAAGGACAAGCTGGAGGAGACGCGCGCCGCCATCGAGCGGCGGGGCGGCACCGCCCACGTCTTCGCCTGCGACCTGTCCGACCTCGAGGCGATCGACCGCCTGTGCGAGCAGGTCGTGGCCGAGCTCGGGTCGGTGGACTTCGTGGTCAACAACGCCGGCCGCTCGATCCGGCGGTCCCTGAAGCTCTCGCACGACCGGTTCCACGACTTCGAGCGCACGATGCAGCTCAACTACTTCGGCGCGATCCGCCTCGTCATGGGGCTGGTGCCGCAGATGCGCGAGCAGCGGCGGGGCCACGTCGTCAACGTCAGCTCGATCGGGGTCCAGACCAACCCCCCGCGCTTCTCGGCATACGTCGCCTCGAAGGCGGCGCTCGACTCGTGGAGCAATGTCGTGTCCTCCGAGCTCGTGGGGGACGGCGTCACCTTCACCAACATCCACATGCCGCTGGTGCGGACGCCGATGATCGCCCCGACCAAGCTCTACGACAAGTTCCCCACGATCTCACCCGCGCAGGCCGCGGACCTCGTGGTCGAGGCCATGGTCGGACGCCCCCACGAGATCAACACGCTGCTCGGCAACGTCGGCGCGGTGGCCCACACGGTCGCCCCGAAGCTGTCCTTCCGGCTGCTCAACCTGGCCTACCACGTCTTCCCCGACTCGCCCGCCGCCAGGGGTGACGACGACACGGGCGGGGACCGCGAGTCCGTGCAGATCATGCTGGCGCGACTGTTCAGGGGCGTTCACTGGTGAGACAGCGGGCCCTCGCGGTCGGTGTCGTGGGGGGCGGGCACGGAGGCGCCCGACCACAGCAGCAGGCGCAGCAGGAACATCATGGGCAGGACACCTTCAGCGGTTGAGGAGCAGCAGGACGAGGAGCAGGACGGTGCTCAGGGCCAGCGAGACCAGCAGCGAGCCGGCGCAGCCGAGGCGGTTGTTGAAGAAGAGGAACATCGTGGACTCCTGGCAGTGGGAAGCGCGCTGCCCCGGCCCCTCGAGGGGCCGGGGCAGCGCCTGAGGATCAGTGGTCGCGCTTCGCGTCGCTGTAGAAGTCGCGGCTGCCGGACTTGGCCAGGCCGCGGCTCACCATGTAGCCGATGGTCAGCAGCGTGACGTAGAACCAGGCCTCCTGCGCGCCGAAGTCGCCCCGGTCGACCATGGCGGCGGCGACCAGGACGCCGATGACGGCCGCGACGTAGGCGACCAGCTCGGTCGTCTTGAACGACGCCTTGGTCTCCGTGCTGAGGCGCCGGTCGTGGGTGGCGCGGTCGCTCTGGGAGGCGTGGTTGCTCGTGGTGGTGCTCGACATGGGTGTCTCCTCGGGGATGACGCCGACGTGACGATGCCCGTCTTCGACGGGTCGGATACCCGTCACGTCGTGTACGTCGTACGGGCGGCCGGTGCCCCCGTGGCGCCCGAGCAGCTCCCCCCCAAGGGGTGGCGCCGCCGTGACCCCGCTCACCCTCCGAGCTCAGCGCTCGACGGGCCGCGAGGGGTCGGCGACCCAGCCGCTCCAGCTGCCGGGGTAGAGCGCCGCCGTGACTCCGGCGAGCTCCATCGCGATCACGTCGTGGGTGGCGGTCACGCCCGACCCGCAGTACACCGCCACGTCGGCCCCCGGGACCGCGCCGACCTGCTCGTAGACGGCGCGCAGCTCCTCGGCGGAGCGGAAGCGCCCGTCATCGGCGAGGTTGCACGAGGTGGGCACGTTGACCGCACCCGGGACATGGCCGGCCACGGGGTCGACCGGCTCGACCTCGCCGCGGTAGCGCTCGGCGGCGCGCGCGTCGACCAGCACCTCGACGTCGAGCACCCCGTCGGCGTCGACCACCGGCATGCCCGGGAACTCCGCGCGCGTGAAGTCGCCCGGCTCCGGGGCCACGCTCCCCTGGGCGACCGGACCGCCGTCGGCGACCCAGGCCGACAGCCCGCCGTCGAGCACGCGCACGTCCGGGTGTCCGTGCAGGCGCAGCAGCCACCACGCCCGCCCCGCGGCGTGCGCCGACCAGTCGTCGTAGACCACGACCGGGCGCCCTGAGGAGACGCCCACCCGCCGCATCGCCTGCTCGAAGGCCGCCGGGTCCGGCAGCGGGTGCCGCCCGCCCGCGCCCGGAGGCGACGCGAGGTCGGCGTCGAGGTCGACGTAGACCGCGCCGGGCAGGTGGCCGGCGGCGTACACCTCGGGGCCGGAGGGACCGCCCATGCGGTAGCGCACGTCCAGCAGCGTGGGCCCGGCATGATCCTCAACGAGGAGGTCGCGCAGCTCGGAGGTGGAGATCAGCGGGCTCGGGGTCGTCATGCGCCCATCCTGCCCGGAGCGATGAGTCCGTCGTCCGCGACGGGTCCAGCAGGCATGAGGACCCAGCGCGTCACCCTGTGCCTGCCCACCGACGACCGCAGGCGAGCCCACGACTTCTTCGCCGCCCTCGGCTTCGCCACCCCCGGAGAGCCCGCCGACGACGGTGTGCCCGAGCCCCTCCAGGTGGCACTCAACGACGGGCTGCACGTGATGCTGATCCCCACGGACGGCTTCGGGTGGGTCACGGCCGGCCGGACGACGGCGGCCCGCGACACGGCCGAGTGCCTGCTCAGCCTCGCCGCCGGGTCCCCGGCGGAGGTCGACGGCCTGCTGGCCCGGGCAGCAGAGGCCGGCGGCGAGGTCGTGAGCCCGGCGCAGCAGCGTCCGTGGGGCCACACCGGGACGTTCGCCGACCCTGACGGGCACCTGTGGGAGGTCGCCGCCCCTTCTCCGTGATGGCCCGTGACAGGATGCGCCGCGTGGCGGAACTGCACTTCTTCACCGGGACCATGGACTCCGGCAAGAGTACGTTGGCGCTCCAGACCAACCACAACCACGCGGTGCGCGGTCGGCAGGGGCGGATCTTCACCACCCTCGACCGCGCCGGCGAGGCCACGCTGTCGAGCCGGCTCGGCCTGGCGCACGAGGCGATCGAGGTGGCGCCGGAGTTCGACTTCTGGCGCTACGTCGTCGACGCCCTCACCCAGGGCGGCCGCATCGACTACCTGATCTGCGACGAGGCCCAGTTCTACACGCGCGCCCAGGTCGACGACCTGGCCAAGGTCGTCGACGAGCTCCAGATCGACGTCTTCGCGTTCGGGATCCTCACCGACTTCCGCACCTCGCTCTTCGAGGGCAGCGCGCGCCTGGTCGAGCTCGCGGACCGGATGAACGTGCTCCAGGTCGAGACCCTGTGCTGGTGCGGCAAGCGCGCCACCCACAACGCGCGCACCGAGGACGGCGTCATGGTGGTCGAGGGCGAGGTCATCGTCGTCGGCGACGTCGAGCAGCCGGACGAGGCGGTGGCCGGCGAGCCGGCCGAGGTGTCCTACGAGGTCCTCTGCCGCCAGCACCACCGGCGCCGGCTGACCGCCGCCCGGGCCCACGCCGTGAGCCTGGCCGCGGAGCCGCTGCCGTTCGGCTGAGCCCCCTCCGGCTACGACTCGAGCTCGTGGCCCACCCAGCCCGGTGAGTCCAGCCGGACCGTCCGGTCGCCGACCAGCGCCCGCAGCGCGCTCTCGACCTCGCGCAGGACGTCGGCGCCCACCTGCTCCTCCCACGAGCGGCGCATCTCGTCGAAGATCGCCTCCCCCTCGCGCAGCATGGCCAGGCCGTGGTCGGTCACCTGGAGCCGCATCCGACGGCGGTCGTCCGGGTCCGGCTCGCGCACGACGTAGCGCCGCTCCTCGAGGGCCGCGATCGTCTTGGCGGCCGCCTGCTTGGTCACCGACATCCGGCGGCCCAGCTCGGAGGCGCTGTCGGCACCCGACAGGATCGCCTGGAGGGCGAAGTCGTGGACCGGGCGCACGTCGTCGTGACCCCGCGCCGCGAGCTCGGCGGTCGCCCGGTCGGCCAGCACCCGGAATCCGCCCAGCATCAGCAGCGCGAGGTCGGCGCCGGATCGGGACATGCGGCAGAGCATACGATCGACTTGAACAAGACAACTGAGTTGTCTATAGTGGAGGACAACCACGTTGTCCACTATGCAGGAGTCCCCGTGACGCTCACCGCCCCGTCCGCCGCCACCATCCCGGAGGTCACGCATCACCTCACCGACCTGGACGGCACCCGGCTGCACCACGTCTCCGCCGGCGCGGCCGGCTCCCCCGTCCTGCTGGTCCACGGCTGGCCCGAGACCTGGTGGGCCTTCCACCGCCTGATCCCGCTGCTGGCCCGGGAGCACCGCGTCCACGCCGTCGACCTGCGCGGCTTCGGCGACTCCGGCAACGGCGACGGCGACTACGACGAGGCGGACTCCGTGGCGGACCTGCACCGGCTCGTGGAGCACCTCGGCGAGGGACCCGTGCACCTGCTCGTCCAGGACATCAGCGGCGGCATCGGCTTCCAGCTCGCGGCCCGGCACCCGGACGACGTGCTCAGCCTGGTGGCCGTCGAGAGCACGCTGGCCGGCTTCGGGCTCGAGACGCTCGCCGACGTCAACCACGGCGGCTCCTGGCACGTCGGGATGCTCGGCGCCCCAGGCATCCCGGAGCTGTTGCTCCCCGGCCACGAGCGTGCCCTCCTCGACTGGGCCTGGTCCCTGATGGCGGCGCCGGGCACGGTCACCGAGGAGGACGCCGTCGAGTTCGTCCGGACCTACTCCCGCCCCCACGCCTGGCGGGGCAGCGCGGGGCTGTACCGGTCGCTGTTCGCCGACGCCGGCCGGACCCGTGCCCTGGCGGAGGCGTCCCCGCTCTCGATGCCGGTCCTCACCGTCGACGCCGCGAGCCACCCGTTCACCGCGAGCACGTTCGGCCAGGTGGCGGGAGCCGACGTGACGTCGGTGCACCTCGCGGGGGTCGGGCACCTGGTGGCGCAGGAGGCGCCCGAGGCGCTCGCGAGCGCCGTGCTGGAGCACACGGCGCGGGTCGACGCCGGCTAGGTCGGCTCCGGCTCAGTCGACGACGAGGGGGATCAGCATCTCGTCCTCGGTGAGCGAGCCGTGCAGCCCGACGAGGCTCGCCTCGTACGGGAAGTCGACCGACGACAGCACGGCGTGGTCCCCTCGGGCGGCCACCACCACGTCGCCGAGGCGGGGAAGCACGAGCGGCGCGACCGCACCGAACCAGCCGCGCGCGATGGCGGTCTCGCGGGTCATCACCTCGGCGCGCTCACCCAGGCGCTCGGTCCAGGTCGCGACGACGTCGTCGACGGCGCCGCGCTGGCAGTAGAGGTGGCGGAAGCGCGCCTCGCCGCCCAGGAGGGCGACACCGTCGCGCAGCTCGAGGTGCTCGTCCACGTCGATGCGGCTCTCCGGCGGGGAGTCGACCATCCCGTGGTCGGCCACGACCACCAGTCGGGTGTGGCTCGGGAGCGCCTCGCGCAGCTGCTCGGCCTCGGCGTCGATCATCGACAGCTGCATCAGCCACTGGCTGGACCTGACGCCGTAGCGGTGCCCGGTCCAGTCGAGGTCGCCGTCGTAGAGATAGGTGAGCGAGGGCCGCACCGACGAGGAGGCGACGGCGGCGGCGATCCCCTCGCCGACCTTGTCGGCCCCCACGAACTCACCGCCGCGATGGGCGGCCACCGTCAGCCCGCTGTCACGGAACTCGCGCTTGTTGACCACCGTCACCGGCACGCCCGAGCGCTGCAGCCGCGCGAACGCCGTCTCGTGCGGCTGCCACTCCCGCGGGTCGACGTCCTGGTCCCAGAACAACGCGTTGAGCAGCCGGTCGGTGCCGGGGACGCGGGAGGTGAAGCCGACCATGCCGTGGGTGCCGGGGCTGAGGCCCGTGCCGAGCGAGGTGAGGCTCGTGGCCGTCGTCGACGGGACGCCGGCGGTGGCCGGCTCCTGCCCGGCCAGCAGGCTCGAGAGGTACGGCGCGGCGTGCGCGTAGCGCTCGAGCAGGCGGGCCCCGAGGCCGTCGATCAGGAACACGACGTACGACGCCGCGTCGGGCAGCACCAGCCCCGTGGGCTCGGCGGCGCCCGGCACGCCCAGCGCCTTCGCGACGGCGGGGACGATGTCGCCCAGCGAGCGCTGCCCGTAGGCGGGCTCGAGGAAGCCGCTCACCCGGCGTGGGTGCGGGCCGACAGGGTCTCGGCGAAGGATAGCAGCCCGGCGACCGCCTCGCCGCCGTCGGCGGCGGCGCTGACCCGCAGCGAGAAGTCGTCGGAGGCGAGGACCCCGGTGTAGCCGTGGTCGGCGTCGCAGTCGGGGTCGGCGCAGGCGGCCGGCTCGAGGTCGATGCGGCTGACGCCGCCCCAGCCGATGGTCATGACGGCCTCGGCGGGCGGGGTGGGCCCGGAGGTCGGGTTCGCGGTCATCCGCGTGACCACCACGGACTTCACCGCCGACAGGGCGATGGCCTCCGTGGACGTCGAGGTGTAGGGCTCCGGCAGCAGGTCGTCGCCGGCGTGCTCGTCGGTGTGGGCCAGGATCAGCCGCGAGGGCGTCAGCACGATCACGCTCTGGTGGCGGCGCACCTCGTCGCGCTCGAAGGTGGGCTCGTGGTGGACGTAGAAGGAGAGCACCTGCTCGCCGGCGACCGCCGCGTCCACGCCGTCGGCGACGACCTCGGGGTAGTAGCCCGTGCGGGCGATGGCCTTCCGGAGCTCCAGGGTGCGGTCGCGGTCGTCGGTCCGGGTGCTGCGCATGCGGTCAGTCTGTCACTACTCCCCCGGCGACGGCACCGAGGTGACGCCGCGGCCGCGGGAGCCGCTCCGGTCAGCTGGGCAGGGTGTCGCCCGGCAGCTCGGGCATCCGCCGCACGAACAGGTCCGAGCGGGCGTCGGCCACCGGCTCCACCCGCGCCTCGGCGGTGAGCACGCTGGCGCCGGTCGTGCCTGCCAGGACCAGGGACAGCTCGAGCGCGCTGACCTGCGGCATGTCGTTCTGCAGCTGGGCGACGCGCGAGATCAGCCGCTCCACCTCGCCCACGTCGACGACGTCGGCGCCGCGGTAGCCGAAGAGCATCGGGGAGCTCTTCACCTCGCGCACCATGGCCGCGGCGTCGCGGGCGCCCAACGGCGGGATCCGGTAGGACTTGTCGGCCAGGAGCTCGATGATCGGCCCCGAGATCCCGAAGGACACCACGGGCCCGAAGAGCGGGTCCTCGATGCTGCGCACGGCCACCGGCACCCCCGGGGGCGCGTTCTTCTGCACCACGAAGCCGGATGTCTCGGGCTGGCCCACCAGCTCGGTGAGCGTCTCCCACGCGTCGCGCATCTCGTCGGGAGTGTCGATGTTGCGCCACACGTGGGCCAGGTCGGGGCGCTCCCGCAGCGGGTGCGAGGTCGCCTTGAGCACGACGTCCCAGTCGAGCTCGCGGCCTGCGTCCTGCGCCTCCTGCAGGGTGTCGACCGAGCGGCACTCCCAGACGTCGATGTCGTAGGCGGCCAGCAGCTCCCGGGTCTGCGCGGGCGTCAGCGCCACGCCCTGCGGGTGCTCGGCCAGGGCCGCGGTCACGAGACGACGGGCGGCGCCGAGGTCGACGTCGGCGGTGTCGGGCTGGGGGCCGTCGGGGGTGCGCAGCCACACGGCGTACTCCACGACGCGGGCGAGGGCGCGCACGGCGGCCTCGACGGCGGGGTACGACGGCACCGAGCCGCGTCCGGCGGTGGAGCCGGCGACGTCGGGGACGCGCAGCAGCTCGGGCACGCCCTCGGCGCCGAGGAACGACGACACGAGCGGCTTGTCGGACTGCTCCCCCACGGCGGCCAGGACATTGGCGACGTCCTCGCCGGAGACGTTCAGCGGCGGGATGTAGACGGCGATGACCGAGTCGATGTCGGGGTCGTCGATGGCGGCGTCGAGAGCGTCCTCGAAGTCGTCGGCCGTGGCCTCGGCGCCCAGCGCCACCGACTTGTTGACGACCAGCCCGACCGACACGGCCGCGTCGACGGCGAGCAGCCCGAGCGCGTCGGAGTTGCCCACGACCGCCACGCGGCGCCCCCGCGGCAGCGGCTGGTGGGCGAGCAGCTGGGCGACGTCGAACATCTCCTCCAGCGTGTCGACCTGGATGACGCCGGCCTGGCGGAACATCGCGTCGACGGCCTGCGGCGGCGCCGCGATCCGGCGTACGGCGTGACCCATCGGGACGCCCTGGGTCGTGCGGCCCGAGCGCACGGCGATGATCGGCTTGCGCAGCGAGACCCGTCGGGCGATGCGGGAGAACTTGCGCGGGTTTCCGATGGACTCGAGGTAGAGCAGGACGACCTCGGTGGAGTCGTCCTCCTCCCAGTACTGGAGCAGGTCGTTGCCGGACACGTCGGCGCGGTTGCCGGCGCTGACGAACGTCGAGAGGCCCAGGCCGCGGTTCTTGACCTTCTCCAGGATGGCCGAGCCCAGCGCGCCGGACTGGCAGAAGAAGCCCGCACGGCCGCGCGCCGGCATGACCGACGACAAGGAGGCGTTGATCGACACCGTCGGGTCGGTGTTGATGACGCCGAGGCAGTTGGGGCCGATCAGGCGCAGGCCGTAGGAGCGCGACAGGCCGACCAGGCGACGCTGCCGCTTGCGGCCCTCGTCGCCGGTCTCGGCGAAGCCGGACGAGACGACGATCAGGCCGTGCACGCCCTTGGCCGCGCAGTCGAGCACGACGTCCTCGACGGCGTCGGCGGGCACGGCGACGATCGCGACGTCGACGTCGTCGGGGATCTCGCTCACCGACTTGTAGGCCGGCATCCCCGAGACGGCGGTGGCGCTCTGGTTGACGACGTAGACGCGGCCCGTGTAGTCGCCGGTCACGAGGTTGCGCACGAGCGCCTGGCCGATCGTGTCCTGGCGGCGGCTGGCGCCGATGACGGCCACCGACCGCGGGTTGAAGAAGCGCTCGATCGACGCAGCCTCGGCCCGGTGCTCGCGCCCGCGCATCACGCCGATCGCGGTCTCGGTGGGGTCGATGGAGAACTCCAGCATGAGCACGCCCTCGTCGTACTCGCTGGCGACGCGGTAGCCGGCGTCGCGGAAGGTCTGGATCATCCGGTGGTTGTCGGGCAGGACCTCGGCGGTGAAGCGCTCGACTCCGCGCTCGCGACCGGCCTGGGCGAGGTGCTCGAGCAGCAGCTGCGCGATCCCGCGGCCGTGGTGCTCGTCCTCGACGAGGAAGGCGACCTCGGCCTCGCCGGGGTGGACCACGTCGAAGCGGCCCACGGCGATCATCCGGCCCTGGAGCATCAGGACGAGGGCCACGCGCTGCTGGTGGTCGACCTGGGTGAAGCGCTTGACGTCGCGTTCCGAGAGCAGCGGCATGGGGCTGAAGAAGCGGTAGTACTTCGACGTGTCGGAGACCCGGGCGTAGAACTCCACGAGCAGCTCGGCGTCGTCCGGCTGGATCGGCCGGATGTGGGCCGTGCGCCCGTCGCGCAGCAGGACGTCGGCCTCCCAGTGACGGGGCGCGCTGGGAACGACGGTCTCCTCGGTCGGCTCGGCGCTCACCGCTGCAATCTATCCCGTCCCCGGTGTACGGCGTGCCCCCTCCAGGTGTCCGGTCGGTGCGGGAGAGGATGGGCCCATGGCACGTCGTACTCCCCAGCCGCCCGTCCCCGACGACTTCGAGGAGCACATCCTCGACATCGACGTCGGCGACGAGATGCGGGCCTCGTTCCTCGAGTACGCCTACTCCGTCATCTACTCCCGCGCGCTGCCCGACGCCCGCGACGGCCTCAAGCCGGTCCAGCGCCGGATCCTCTACACGATGAACGACATGGGCCTGCGCCCCGACCGCGGCCACGTCAAGAGCGCCCGCGTCGTCGGCGAGGTCATGGGTCGCCTGCACCCGCACGGCGACGGCGCGATCTACGACGCGCTCGTGCGGATGACCCAGCCGTTCTCGCTGCGGCTGCCGACCGTCGACGGCCACGGCAACTTCGGCTCGCCGGACGACTCCCCCGCCGCCATGCGCTACACCGAGTGCCGCATGGCGCCCGCCGCCGTGGCGATGACCGCCTCGATCGACGAGGACACGGTCGACTTCAAGCCCAACTACGACTCCCGCGAGCTGGAGCCCTCGGTCCTGCCCGCGGCGATCCCGCACCTGGTCGTCAACGGCACGACCGGCATCGCGGTCGGCATGGCCACCAACTGCGCGCCGCACAACCTCGTCGAGGTCGTCCAGGCCCTGCGCCACCTGATCTCGCACCCGAAGGCGACCGTCGACGACCTGATGCGCTTCGTCCCCGGGCCCGACCTGCCCACCGGCGGCAAGATCGTCGGCCTCGACGGCATCCGCGACGCCTACGAGACCGGCCGCGGCTCGTTCCGGATGCGCGCCACCGCCCGGATCGAGACGATCGGGCGCCGCAAGGGCATCGTCGTGACCGAGCTGCCCTACGGCGTGGGCACCGAGAAGGTCGTCGAGCGCATCAAGACCCTCGTGCAGGGCAAGAAGCTCCAGGGCATCTCCGACATGAAGGACCTCACCGACCGCGAGCACGGCCTGCGCCTGGTGATCGAGATCAAGAACGGCTTCGTGCCGGAGGCGCTGCTCGAGCAGCTCTACCGCCAGACGCCGATGGAGGACTCCTTCGGCATCAACAACGTCGCGCTGGTCGACGGCCAGCCGCGCACGCTCGGCCTCAAGGAGATGCTCCAGGTCTTCCTGGACCACCGCTACGACGTCGTGCGCCGCCGCTCGCAGTTCCGCCGCAACAAGCGCGCCGACCGGCTCCACCTCGTCGACGGGCTGCTGATCGCCCTGCTCGACATCGACGAGGTGATCCAGGTGATCCGCACCAGCGACGACGCCGCGACCGCCCGCGAGCGCCTGATGTCGGTCTTCGACCTCTCGGTGGCCCAGACCGACTACATCCTCGAGATGCAGCTGCGGCGGCTCACCCGGTTCAGCCGCATCGAGCTCGAGAAGGAGCAGGAGGAGCTGCGCCGCGAGATCGAGGAGCTCGAGGCGATCCTGGGCGACGACAAGCTGCTGCGCAAGGTCGTCAGCGACGAGCTCACCGAGGTCGCGAAGACCTACGGCACCCCTCGCCGCACGGTCCTGCTCGGCGCCGCGGCGCCCGTGGCGGCCTCCGCGTCGGTCGAGATGACCGACGACCCCTGCTACGCGCTGCTCTCCTCGAGCGGCCTGCTGGCCCGCTCGAGCACCGACGAGCCGTTCGGCTCCGGCGGGGACCGCACCAACCACGACGTCGTGGTCTCGGCCGTCGCCACGACCGCTCGAGGCGACATCGGCGTCCTGACCTCGGCCGGTCGCGTGCTGCGGCTCAGCATGCTGGAGGTCACGGCCGTGCTGCCGCCGTCGGCCAACGACCCCAACCTCAACGGCGGGCTCCAGATGAGCGAGGTGCTGCCGCTCGACACCGGCGAGCGGGCGCTCGCCCTGTGCACGCTCACCGCCGACGGGCCCGGGCTGGCCCTCGGCACCCGCCGCGGCACGGTCAAGCGGGTCAACCCCGAGGTGCTGGGCAAGGACGAGTGGGAGGTCGTCCGCCTCGAGGACGGCGACGAGGTCGTGGGCGCGGCCCAGCTCGCCACCGGCAGCGAGACCCTGTGCTTCATCACCAGCGACGCCCAGCTGCTGCACTTCTCCGCCGACGGGGTCCGTCCCCAGGGTCGCGGCGGCGGCGGCATCGCCGGGGTGCGGCTCGCGTCCGGTGAGTCGGTCGCCTGGTTCGGCGTGGTCGACGACCCCGCCGGCTCCGTGGTGGTCACCGCGTCCGGGTCCTCCACCGCCCTGCCCGGCACCGAGCATGGGCTGGTCAAGGTCACGCCGTTCACCGAGTACCCGCCCAAGGGCCGGGCCACCGGCGGCGTCCGGTGCCACCGCTTCCTCAAGGGCGAGGACGCCCTAGTCTTCGCCTGGGCCGGTCACGCTCCGGCGCGCGCGGCCGCGGCCAGCGGCGCCCCGGTCGAGCTGCCCGAGGCCAACGGCCGCCGCGACGGCTCCGGGACACCGGCCCCGCAGCCGCTCGCCGCCGCGGCGGG
>NZ_JACJGM010000022.1 GCF_015024225.1 Nocardioides lijunqiniae | reverse complement strand
AATGCTCCACACCCTGTGGACAACCGCCTCCTGACCAGGCACCACTGTCGGTGGCGGCTGCTTGAGTAGGTCCCATGAGCAGCCCCGCCACCCACCCGCCGAGCCACCCCCTGCTCGTCGCCATGGCGCACGCTCACGCCGAGCTCGACACCGTCGCCGACCAGCCCCTGTGGTCCCTGACGAAAGAGGAAGCAGCACTGGCGCTGGTCGAGGAGACCCGCCTCAACGCCCGCCTCGCCGCGCTCACCCTCAAGACCGCCGTGCAGGCCGAGCGGACCGAGGTCGGCGCCGCGCAAGGTGCGACGTCGGCGGCGGCGTGGTTGGCCCACGAGACGCACATGACCCGACGCGACGCCGCCGCCCTCACCAAGCTCGGCAAAGCCCTCGAAGCCCACCCACCGGTCGAGGACGCACTCAGCCGAGGCGACGTCCTGGCCGACCAGGCGAAGGTGATCGTGGAGGCAGTCGACGCCCTGCCAGACGACGTCGGCACCGCCATCAGGACCCAGGCGCGTGACCACCTCCTCGCCGAGGCCGAGCACTTCGACTCCATCCGCCTACGGGTCCTGGGCAAGCAGGTCCTCGACGTCGTCGCCCCCGAGGTCGGCGAAGCAGAAGAAGCCCGCCAGCTCGAGGCCCAGGAGCGCAAGGCCCGTGCGAAGGCCAGGTTCACGATGCACGACGACGGCCACGGCACCACCTACGGCCGGTTCTCGATGCCCACCCATGAGGCCGACAAGCTCCGCAAACCCCTCCAGGCGCTGGCCTCACCCAGGGCCGGTGGCGAGGGATCCACGCCGCACGGGATGGGGCTCGCGTTCATCGAGTACGTCGACCGCTACCCCGTCGAGAAGCTCCCGAAGGCCGCCGGCATGGACGCCACCGTCGAAGTGACGATGACTCTCGAGACGCTGATGGGTGGGCTCAAGGCGGCGCAGCTCGACACCGGCACCCGCATCAGCCCCAGCCTCGCGAGGCGGATGGCGTGCGAGGCGGGCGTGATCCCGGTCGTGCTGGGCGGGAGATCCCAGGTCCTCGACGTCGGCCGCAAGCGCAGGTTCCACACCAAGGCCCAACGCATCGCCATGGCCGTCAGGGACGGAGGCTGCATCGCGCTGGGCTGTGACCGGCCGTCGGCCTGGTGCCACGCGCACCACCTCGACCCCTGGTCCCAGGGCGGCGACACCTCGGTCGAGCGCGGCGCGATGCTCTGCGCCCGCCACCACACGCTCATCCACCACCCCGGCTACGGCGTCACCCACCACCAGGGCGGCAAGGTCTCGTTCCACAAGCGGGAGTGAGACGTCTTCGGTGGGGTGGTTTCGAGGCTCGCTGCGCTCGCACCTCAACCACCGGGGTCGGCGGTTGGGTCGCGGGGTCTCGACGGGCGCTCGCTGGCGCTCGCTGCTCGACCACCGGTGTGTGGGGTGGTTTCAAGGCTCGCTGCGCTCGCACCTCAACCACCGGGGTCAGCGGTTGGCTTGCGGGGTCTCGACGGGCGCTCACTGGCGCTCGTTGCTCGACCGCCGTCGGGGTCAGGCGGGACCGGGGGCCGTCGTCGTACCCGTGGGGCTGACGCTCGGGGCGCCGGGGACGTAGCCGAGCTCGGCGTTCTCGGCGTCCTGCAGCGGGCCGGAGGTGGGCTGGTCGCGGAGGTCGGGGATGAACCACGCCGCCACCGCGGCGACGGCCATCGCGGCGGCCAGGACGAGGAAGCCGACGGTGTAGCCGCTCTCGGCCGGGATGCCGGTGGGACCCACCTGGGCGGTGACGATGCCGGCCATGACGGCCGCCCCGACGGAGCCGCCGATGGTGCGGATGTTGGCGTTCATGCCGCTGGCCACGCCGGTCTGCTCGCGCGGCACGGAGGCGATGACCACGCCGGCCAGGCTCGAGAACACGAGCCCGGAGCCGACGCCCTGCACGGTCGTGGCGACGTACAGCTGGGCGGTGGTGTCGTGGAAGAGGCCCATGCCGGCGAACGCGCCGGCGGTGAGCAGGGTGCCCGTCACGATGACGGCGCGCGCGCCGACCGCGTGGATGAGCCGGGCGGTGAAGAAGCCGACGAGGAAGCTCGCGATCGCCGATGGGACGAGCAGCAGCCCGGACTCGGAGATGCTCGCGCCGAAGCCGTAGCCCGCGGCCGACGGCGTCTGCAGGAACTGGGGGAGGAAGCCGAACGCCGCGAACATGCCGAAGCCCACGAAGGCGGCGACCAGGTTGGTGGTCCACACCCCGCGCAGCCGCATCATCCGCATGTCGATCATCGGCACGGGCACGCGGCTCTCGACGGTCACCCAGGCCACCACGCCGACGATCGCGAGGGCGAAGAGGCCGAGGATCCGCGGCGACGACCAGCCCCACACGTTGCCCTCCGAGAGCCCCAGCAGCAGGGCGATCAGCCACACCGAGAGCAGTACGGCGGGCAGGACCGGCAGGCGGGCGGGGGTGCGCACGGGCGACTCGGGCACGAACAGTGCGGCGGCCAGGGCGGCCACCGCGGTCACGCCCATCGGCAGCCAGAACAGCCCGTCCACCCCGAACGCGTCCACGATCGGGCCGGCGATGACGATGCCGAAGCCGAAGCCGACGGCGGTGAGGGAGGCGAGGACGCTGAGCGCGGTGGTGACCTTGTCCTTGAACTCGTCGCGTGCGATGCCGAAGGCGAGCGGGAGCACGCCGCCACCGGCGCCCTGCACCACGCGGGCGAAGATCAGCCAGCCGATGCTGGGCGCCAGCGCGGCCAGGAGCGAGCCCACGACGAGCGCGCACAGTGTGATCACGAGCATCCGGGTCTTGCCGACGACGTCGCCGACGCGGCCGAGCAGGGGAGTGGCGATCGAGGCGCTGAGCAGGTATGCCGTGAGGACCCAGGTCACCGTCGTCTGGTCGGTCTCGAACTCGCCCTGGATGGTGGCCAGCACCGGCACGATCATCGACTGCAGCAGTGCGAACGACGACACCGCCACCGCGAGCACGGCGAAGGTGATGCTGCCGCGACCCGGCCTGGACATGCGCACTCCTCACAGTGGTTGCTGAAGGCAACCAATGCGGTCGATCCTAGTGGGGGCCCGCGTCCCGTCGAGCGGTGGTCCCGGGCTCAGTCGCCGTTGGGCTCGATGGTGCGGCTACGGTCGGGGGCGAACCCGTGGGAGATGCCCCAGAGCACCGCCTGCGAGCGCCGGGTGACCTCCATCTTGCGGTAGGCCGTGCGCACGTAGGTCTTGACCGAGTTGATGCTGAGGTAGCAGCGGTCCGCGATCTCCTGGTTGGAGAGCCCCTGGGTGATCAGGGCGATGACCTCGGCCTCGCGGGCGCTGAGCCCGTGGTCGACGCCCGGCCACGTGCCGAGGGTGCTGACGTCGTCACCGTTCAGGTCGACTCCGGCTGTCACGGTCTCCCCGGCGTGGACCGCCTCGATGCCCTTGACGAGGTCCTCGGCGGTGATGCCCTTCGACAGGTAGCCGGCGGCGCCGCGCGACAGCGCCCGGTCGACGAGCTCGGGCTGGACGTTCCACGTGAAGATGACGATCCGTGCGTCGCCGCCCGAGACCAGCTCGTCGAGGTCGACGGAGTCGCCCTGGGCCTGGCCGAAGGTGTCGTAGAGCAGCACGTCCACGTCGCTGATCACCGGGAGCCGCGAGTCCAGCTCCACGACCTCGACGCGGTCGCGGTAGGGCTCGAGCACCGCCGCGACGCCGTGGACCACGATCTCGTAGTCGTTGACGATCGCGAGGCGGATCGGGGAGTCGGACACGCGCGCGAGTTTACTCAGAGTCGGCGTGTCGCGCGTGATCGGCGAGCTGCTGGGCCGCTCCGGACGACACGCCTGGGCTACAGGACGACGCGCACCGACGCCGCGCCCGGCAGCACGGGCCCGGCTCCGGCGTACGTCGCCTTGTAGGTGTGACGCCCCTTCGGCTGTCCCGTCAGCCGGACCTTGGCGCGGGCGTTGCGCAGGGTGAGGGTCCGCAGCAGCTTGCCGTCCCGGAGGATCCGCACCCTGCCGGTGACGGCCCGCACCCCGGCCGCGGTGACGGAGAGGCGGAGCGTGATCGCGGTGCCTGCAGCGCGAGCGGTGAGCCGCATCTCGGGGGCCACCTTGACGGCCGCGGTCCGGGCCGACGCCGCGCTGGCGTCCGCCGTGTCCGGCCGGAGGGGGGAGACCTGGACCGAGATCCGTCTGCCCGCCTGCGCACGCGTCAGCTTCAGCGTGCGGGCGGTGGCTCCGGGGATCCGTCGGCCGTCCACCAGCCAGGCGTACGAGTACGCCGCCGGTGCTGGTCGCCACCGGCCGGTCGAGGCGGTGAGGGTCGCCCCCACGCGGGGGGTGCCGCTGATCGTCGGAGGCTTGACGAGGCGGAACACCCTCCTGGCGTCCTCGAGCAGCCCGTCCACACCGGTGGTGTCGCGACCGGCCCTGACGAGCACCGTGGTCGCGTCGTCCTCTGACTCGTCCGACCCGAAGAAGGTGAGGAAGCCGTCCCGCTGGAAGGCCACCGTGTAGGAGCCGACACTGCCCTTCAGCCGGTAGGTGCCGGCGGCGCCGGTCGTGGTCGACGTCACGACACCCCAGTCGGTGTTCTCGGCGGTCCCGTAGTTGCGCACGAGGTAGACCGTCACGCCGGGGAAGGGCTGGCCCGTCTTCTTCGACCTGACCGTGCCGGTGACGTACCCGCGCCGGACCAGCGTCGCATCGATCCCTGCCGTGCCCTCGCCCACTGCGGTGATCTCGACGTCGGTCGCGGTCCAGATCGAGGGCGCTCCGCCGTACCAGTGGTCGCTCCAGACCTCGTCGCCGTCGAAGAACACGACCCGGTAGGTCCCCGGCGACTGGTTGAGTCGGTAGCGCCCGTTCGCCCTGACGTGGGTCACGGCGACCTGTCGCCACTGCAGGGTGCCGTAGTAGGAGTAGGACTCGAAGAGCGCGACGGAGGTGCCGGCGGGCGGTGTGCTGGCGCCGGCGGCCGACACCGAGCCCTCGATCCATCCGGCCAGGGCGAGCGAGGCGTCGATGACGCGCTCCTCGCCGCTCGCGATCGTGACGTTCTCGCCCTGACCGATGAGGCGGGCACCGGGGTGGAACTCGGTCTGGTGGAGCTCGCCCTGGAAGGCGATCCGGTACGTCCCGGTCGGGACGGAGAACCGGAAGGATCCGTCTGCGGCGGTCGTGCCGTAGGCCCAGGCCACCCACACGTCGTCTTCGTCGTAGTAGGCGTAGGCGGCGACGTCGATGTCGGCGAGTGCCGCACCCCCGTCATCGGCCACCACGGTGCCTCGCACGGTGCCCGTGGGACCCGTGGCTCGCGAGGTCCCGATCCGCTTCGTCGTGCCGGCCGCGTACCCGTCGGAGGGAGCGGCGGCGTCGTACTCGGGCAGGCTGCGAGCACCGGGCGCGAAGGTCGGCACCACGTCGCGGCGCGGCGTCGCGCGCTCCGGCTCGGAGAGCGCCCCCGCACGGGAGCCGTCGGCCGCCTGGCCGGAGGTCTGCAGGCCCACGACCGCGAGCCCCGCCACGAGGGCCAGCGCGACCGTGCGGGCGAACGCCCGTGCGGGCAGGGTGGTACGACGACGACGTGCTGACGGCATGAGCCGGCCCCCCGGATGGCGTAAGGATGAGGGGCAGACGCTACGGGTCCGACCGCCCGCCCGTTGCCGAATCGTCAGACCGCCTGCGCGTCGAAGCGGCGGGCTGACACCTCATCCGGCGGGGGTGACCCACGCGCTGACCGGACCCGCGTCGCGGTCGCCGTCGAGCTGGACCTCGGCGCGGACGCCGGCGATCGTGCACGTGAAGTCGGAGACGTCGTCGCCGACGGGGTTCGTGGAGCGTTGGGGCGTGCTGCAGTCGAAGTGGTCGCCGAAGGCGCGCTCCGCGCCGGCGAAGCTCTCCGCCCTCGCGAACGGGTCGATCATGGCCCCGGTCGTCATGCCGGACTCGCAGTCGGTGAAGGTCCCGGCGCCGGGGTCCAGGTCCTGCAAGGCGGAGGCGACCGCGGCGGTGTCGGCTCGGCCCGCGTCGGTGCAGCCCTGGCCCACGGTGTCGCCGTCGGAGGCGCATCCGGACAGTGCGGCGCTGGCGACCACGCTGAGGCAGGCGGCCAGCACGACCCTCATCGGGTCGTCCCTCGCGTCGCGCGATCTCGGGTGCGCATGTCCGCGGACGCTATCGGACGGACCCCTCGAGCGGGGCCAGGAACGAGAAAGCCCCCGACCGGGTGTCCCGGTCAGGGGCTTGATCCGTACGGCATCAGGGACTCGAACCCCGAACCCGCTGATTAAGAGTCAGCTGCTCTGCCAATTGAGCTAATGCCGCGCGGTGAAGCGACGCTGACATTACCAGCGGGGTACCGCTCGGAAAAATCGAGGGATGAAGTGGCAGGGCGCGTGCGCCGGCCGGGCTCGCGCCGAGCCCTCGCGGGAATTCCGCCGACCCGAACAGTCGACGGCGGTTCCGCGCTCGTCGCACCCCTGCAGCCCCGAGGCCATCCTCGGCCGTGGCTTCGCGCATGGTCGGAGCTGGAGGTTCTGGGCCAGAACCGTCGCTTCTGGGCCGAAACAACGGCCCAGAGGCGCCTGGGTTTCAGCAGATGCTGAAAAACCTGCTCGATCACCGCGCTCAGAGCATGGCGAGGACGGCCTGGGCGGCGTTGTGGCCGCCGAGGCCGGAGACGGCGCCGCCGCGGCGGGCGCCGGAGCCGCACAGGAGCACCGAGTCGTGGTCGGTCTGGACGCCCCACTGCTGGGCGGGGGTCTCCAAGCGGGAGCGGCTAGGGGCCCAGGGCCAGTCCAGGTCGCCGTGGAAGATGTGACCGCCCGGCATGGCCAGGTCGCGCTCGACGTCCTGCGGGATCTTGGCCTCGATGCACGGGTTGCCGTCCGCGTCGCGGGCCACGCAGCCCTCGATGGGCTCGGTGAGGTGGGCGTCGAGCGAGGCGATGGCGCGGCGCACGGCCAAGGCCTTGGCGGCCTCGGGGTCGTCGCGGAACAGCGACGCGGGCGTGTGCAGCCCGAAGTAGGTGAGCGTGTGGGTGCCCGCAGGCTCGTCGCCGAGGATCGAGGGGTCGGTGAGGGAGTGGCAGTAGACCTCGCCGGGCAGCGAGGTCGGCACCTGGCCGCGCGCCGCCTCGGCGTACGCCGTCTCGAGCTGCGTGTAGTCCTCGCCGAGGTGGAGGGTCCCGGCGAAGGCCAGCGCCGGGTCCATGCCGGAGCGCAGCCCGGGCAGGCGCTCGAGCAGGAAGTTGACCTTGAGCTGGGCGCCCTCGGGCTTGGTCTCGGGGTCCTCCGGCTCGCCCAGCAGGATCCGCAGCACCCAGGGCGCGACGTTGGCGAGCACGAAGCGCCCGCTGACGGTGTGGCTGGTCGCGCCGTCGTGCCAGGTGACGTCGGCGCCCCCGTCGTACGGCGCGATGGCGCTGACGCCGGCCTCGGTGACGATCTCGGCGCCGGCCTCCACCGCCACGCGGTGCAGCTCGGTCGTCACGGCGCCCATGCCGCCGACCGGCACCCGCCACTCGCCGGTGCCGTTGCCGACGAGGTGGTAGAGGAAGCAGCGGTTCTGCACCAGCGAGGGGTCGCTCAGCGAGGCGAAGGTGCCGATCAGGCCGTCGGTGCCGACGACGCCGCGCACGGTGTCGTCGGCGAAGCGGGACTCGATGGTGACGCCCAGGGGGGTGGTCACCAGGTCGCGCCAGATGCCGGGGTCGACCCGGTCGCGCACGTCGCCCTCGGTGGGCAGCGGCTGCAGGAGCGTCGGCGCCACCACGTGGGCGAGCTCGGCGACGTCGGCGTAGAACTCCCGCCAGGCGTCGTACTCCACGTCGGAGCCGGTGAGCTCGCGGAAGGACCGCCGCGTGGCCTCACCCTCCTCGTGCTCGACGAACAGGCCGCCGGCGCGGCCGTCGCGCAGCACCGGTGTGTACGACGCCGTCGCGCGCGACTCCAGCCGCAGGTCGAGGCCCAGGTCGGCGATGACCTGCTCGGGCAGCAGCGAGACCAGGTAGGAGTAGCGCGAGAGCCGGGTGTCGTGCCCGCGGAACGCCGCGGCCGAGACGGCCGCGCCGCCGGTGTGGGAGAGCCGCTCGAGCACCAGCACGGACAGGCCGGCCCGGGCGAGGTAGGCCGCCGAGACCAGCCCGTTGTGGCCGCCGCCGACGACCACGACGTCGTAGTCCTTCTGCCGAGTAGTCACGCGATCGAACCTACGACACGATGTCCGGCAGGTGACCAGCGCTCGGCAGCCTCGGCGTTTCAGCCCCGGAGGCACTAGGTTCTGGTTCGATTCTCTCGGGTCAATTCGCCTGGGAGGGGTGGAGCCAGGTGCGGAAGTCCTGGGTCGTGCGAGTCGTGGCCGTCGTCGTGCTGATGGCGGCCACCGGTCTCATGGCCGTCTGGGGGGCCCCCGACGGCGGTCGCGTGACCGGCATCTGGCCGGCCGGCCTCGCCACGGGCGCGCTGCTGCTGGCGCGCCGTCGGCACACCCCGACCCTCCTGCTCGCGATCTTCCTGGTCGCGCTCGGCACCATCTGGGGCCCGTCCCTGGTCAGCGACAACGGCCGCCCCTTCCTGGTGGCCCTCGGGTTCGCCCTCGGCAGCACGCTCGAGGCTTGGGTGGTGGCCCGGTTGTTCACCGACGGCGTGGACGAGCGTCCGCCGCTGCGCTCGGACCCCGACCTGCGCCGCTACTTCCGCTCGGTCGGAGCAGGTGGTGCGGTGGGAGGCGTCGTCGGGTACGCCACCTCGGTCGTCGCCGACTGGGGCGACCCGCTCCTGGTGGGGGTGACCATCGGCACCTCGCACGTCGCCTCGAACCTCGCGCTGATCCCCTTCTTCTGCCGCCCTCCCAACCAGGAGTCCGTCGCCTCGCGCGGCGAGCGGTTCTTCCAGTGGGTGACGATCGTGACGGTGACGCCGGCGGTCTTCCTGCCGACGGACCTGCCCTCGCTGGTCTTCCTGGCGATCCCCGTCCTGGCCTGGGGTGCGCTGCGGCTCAGCCCCCGCGAGTCCCTGGCGCAGATGGTGGCCGTGCTGGCGTTCGCGGTCTTCATGACCACCGGCGGCTACGGGCCCTTCGCGGACGTCTCGGAGCGCTACGACGTCTCCGTCGACATGCGCGGCCTGATCCTCGCGTGCTTCGCGCTCGTCTGCGCGGCCATCGTGGTGCCGCTGATGATCCGCATGGGCGAGCAGATCGCCTCGGCGCGGGAGGCCAAGGCGGAGCGCGACATGGTGCAGCGCATCGTCGACGGCGCCACCGGCGTCGCGATCATCGGCAGCGACGAGGCCGGCCGGGTCAACCTCTACAACCCGGGTGCGCAGCGGCTCCTCGGCTACGAGGCCGACGAGGTGCTCGGACAGAGGACCACGATGTTCCACAGCCCGGCGGCGATCCGCGACAAGGCCGCCGAGCTCGGCGTCGCCGAGACCTTCAGCGACGTGGTGCGGGAGATGACCAAGTCCGGCGCGGCCGGCACCCACATCCGGTTCCAGCGCAAGGACGGCGTCGAGCGGACCCACGCGATCACGCTGTCGCGGCTGGCCGACGACCGCGGCCGCACCACCGGCTACGTCAGCACCTCCGAGGACGTGACGGACCAGCTGGAGTCGCGACGCGCCCTCGTGGAGGCCCTGGAGGTCGAGCGGCAGGCGGTGGAGCGCCTGCAGGAGGTCGACAGCGTCAAGGACTCGTTCGTCTCGAGCGTCAGCCACGAGCTGCGCACGCCCATGACCAGCATCCTGGGCTACCTCGAGATGCTCGGTGAGGACGCCTACGGGCCGCTCACCGGCGACCAGCGCAACGCCGTACGACGGGTCTCGGCCAACACCCAGCGCCTGCTGGGGCTCATCGACGACCTGCTCACGCTCTCGCGGGTGGACAGCGAGGGGTTCGACTACGTCGACCGGGTGTTCGACCTGCGGGCGGCCATCGGCGCGGCGTACGCCGTGGTGCTGCCCTCGTGGGAGAACCGTGAGCTCGAGGTGACGCTGCAGCTCCCCGACGAGCCCGTTCCGCTCATGGGCGACCGGGACATGATCGAGCGGGTGGCGCTCAACCTCCTGAGCAACGCCGTGAAGTTCACCCCCGACGGCGGCGGGATCCAGGTCGAGCTGCACGTCGACGGCGACGAGGCCGAGCTCGTCGTCACCGACTCCGGCATCGGGGTGCCCGAGCAGGAGCAGGCCCAGCTCTTCGACCGGTTCTTCCGCTCGACCCTGGCCCAGAAGCAGGCGATCCCCGGCAGCGGTCTGGGTCTGTCGATCACCCGCGCGATCGTCGAGAAGCACGGAGGGACGATCTCGTTCACCTCCGGCGACGGCGGCACGTCGTTCGTGACGCGGCTGCCGATCGTGACGTGAGGAGCGCCCACCTCCGGTAGGGCGATCAGGTTAGGGTGCCCTCACCATGTCTCGGACCTATCGCGACGCCGTCGGCATCCCGCACGTCCGGGCTGATTCGGTGCTCGACCTCGCCCGCGGCCAGGGCGAGGTCACCGCGCACGACCGGTCCTGGCAGCTCGAGTGGCTGCGCCGGCGGGCCACCGGCACGACCGCGGAGGTGCTCGGCGCCACGGCCCTCGGGTGGGACCGCTTCGCCCGCCGCACGCTGGTGGCGCACACGGCGCGGCGTGCCCACGCCGCGCTGGGGGAGGAGACGCGTGACTTCGTCGCCGCGTACGTCGCCGGGGTCAACGCCGGGCTGCGCGCCGACGTCCACGAGCTCGAGGTGCTCGGCGTCGAGCCGCAGCCGTGGGAGGAGTGGACGCCGCTCGCGGTGTTCCTCGCCCAGCACCTGCTCTTCGCCAACCTGGGCGGCAAGCTCTGGGCGCAGCGCTCGCGCGACGTGCTCGGCGCCGATGCCGCGCTGCTCTCGCACGAGGGCCCCCGCCCGAGCGGCAGCAACGCGTGGGCGGTGGGCGGCGCCCGCGCCGCCGGCGGCCTGCCCCTGATCGGCGGCGACCCGCACCGCGTCATCGAGGCGCCCGGCGTCTACCAGCAGGTGCGCCTGGCCTGCGAGGACCCCGACGACCGCTTCGACGTGGTCGGACTGGCGTTCCCCGGCGTGCCGGGCGTGCCGCACTTCGCCCACGCCGGCGAGGTGGCCTGGGCGATCACCAACGCCTGCGGCGACTACCAGGACGTCTACGCCGAGCCCACGCCGTACGACGCCGTGGAGCAGTGGGTCGAGACGGTGGCCGTGCGCGACGGCGACCCGGTCGATGTCGAGGTCGTGGTGACGCCCCGCGGGGTCGTCTTCGAGGACGGCCTCAGCCTGCGCACCGCCTCCAACGTGCTCGGCGACCTCGGCTTCGAGGCGATCCTGCCGCTCCTGCGGGCGCGCTCCGTCGACGACGTCGACCGCGCCCTCGACCACTGGGTCGAGCCGGTCAACAACGTCGTCGTCGCCGACCGGAGCGGCGCCGTGCGCTACCGCCTGGCCGGCCGGGTGCCGCTGCGCCCCGAGGCCCACCGCCTCGGCGTCGTCCCCGCCCAGGAGGCGGCGGGCTGGGACGGCTGGCTGGCCGAGGCCCACCGGGTCGACGTCCCGCCCGAGGGCCAGGTCGTCACCGCCAACGAGCGGCGCGGCCCCGAGAGCGACGCCGTCGGTGCGGTGTTCGCCCCGCCCCACCGCGCGGACCGCATCCACGCACTGCTCACCGGTCGCGCCCGGCTGACCCCCGAGGACTTCGCGGCCATCCACGACGACGCCCTGCTGGCGACGGTCCCGGCGCTGCGCGCCCTCGTGCCCGGAGCCTTCGACGACTTCGACGGCGTCATGGCGGCGGGCTCGCAGCGGGCCGGCGCCTTCGCGGCCTGGCGCTCGGCGCTCGTGCGCCGGATCGCGGCCGAGCCGGTGCTCGCCCCGCTGCACGAGCCACGCCACGACCCGCTCCTCGCGCCGTGGCTCGACGTCACCGCCCGGATCGCGCTCGCCCTGCCCACGCTCGCGGCGCACGGCACGCCGTTCGGGATCGACCTGGGGCGGATCGCGCGCGAGGCGCTCGCGGAGACCGCCGGCACCTCGGCCACCTGGGGCGAGACCCACGTCGCGACGCCGGTGCACGCCTTCGACGTGTAC
The DNA here is from genome assembly GCF_015024225.1 of Nocardioides lijunqiniae. GTDB lineage: Bacteria > Actinomycetota > Actinomycetes > Propionibacteriales > Nocardioidaceae > Nocardioides > Nocardioides lijunqiniae. Next base: position 95,956 of record NZ_JACJGM010000022.1, on the reverse strand, counting down.
GGCGACGGGCTGGTCGCCCCGGCGCTCCCGCACCTGCCGGTCAGCGGCGACAGCGACTGCGTGCGCTGCACCGGCTCGCTGCCCGGCCTGACCGACGACGCCTACCGCGGCTCGGTCGCGCGCTACGTGTGGGACCTCGCCGACCGGCAGGCCAGTTCCTGGGTGGTGCCGCTGGGCGCCTCCGGCGACCCCGCCGACCCCCACCACCACGACCAGCTCGCGCTGTGGGCCGAGGGTCGCCTCGTGCCCGTGGTCACCGACTGGTCCCTGCTGACGGAGGGGCGATGACCGACTCCGGCATCCGCCACCTGCGCGTGGAGCGCTTCGACCCCGCCCGCGACTCGCCGCTGCTGCACTCGTGGGTGGTCCAGGAGCGGGCGCAGTTCTGGATGATGGGCGACCACACGCTCGAGGAGGTCCGCGAGATCTACGAGTGGATCGACGAGCAGCCCACGCACGCGGCGTACCTCGCCTGGGCCGACGACGAGGCGGCCGCGCTCTTCCAGACCTACGACCCGCGCGCGGAGGAGGTGGGCGATCACCTCGACGTCCGGGTCGGCGACGTCGGCGTCCACTTCATGCTCGCGCCGCCCAGCCGTCGGCGCAGCGGCTTCACCGGCACGGTCATCGCGTTCCTCCTCGACACGGTGTTCGCCGACCCGGCCGTGCAGCGCCTCGTGGCCGAGCCCGACGCCCGCAACGACAAGGCCGTCTCGCTCGTGGAGCGGCTGGGCTTCGAGCTGGGGCCGGTCGTGGAGCTGTCGACCAAGCCGGCCCGGCTCGCGTTCTTCAGCCGCGCGGCCTACGAGCGGCTGCCGCGGGGGCGGTGAGCGGCTTCTCGAACCAGCGCTGCGCGTAGGGGTTGTCGTTGTAGCGCTCGACGGCGGCGTAGCCGGAGCGCTCGTACAGCGCGATCGCGTCGGTCAGGGTCGCGTTCGTGTCCAGGCGTACGACGGTGTGGCCCAGCGCCGCCGCGTCGTCCTCGAGCCGGCGCAGCATCCGGGCGCCGAGCCCGGCGCCGCGCCAGCCGTCGTCCACCCACATCCGCTTCACCTCGCCCACGCCGTCGCCCAGCGCCTGCACGCCGCCGCAGGCCACGACCTCGCCGTCGCTGCGTGCGAGCACGAACGTCCCGCCGGGCGGTCGCATCGTGGCCAGGTCGGCCTCGGTCAGCGGGCCGGGGTCGAACCCGCCCTCGAAGCGCCGGTCCAGCTCGGCGAAGTAGTGACCCATGGCCAGCCGGGCGTCGGGGGAGGCCGGGTCGACCACCTCGAACGCGATGGTGGCCGCGCGGACCAGCAGGTCCGCGGTGGCGAGCGCGTCCGCGAGGCGGGCGCGCTGCCGCTCGCTGAGCGGCTCCAGCAGGCGCGCCGCGAGGTCGTCGGAGCGCTCGTCCAGGTCCTCCAGCAGCCGTGCTCCCTCGGCGGTCAGGGCGGCGACCCGCCGGCGTCGGTCGGCCGGGTCGGGGCTGAGGGCGACCAGGCGGCGCGACTCGAGGCCGCGCAGCAGCCGGCTCACGTAGCCGGAGTCGAGGCCCAGGCGGGCCCGCAGCTCCTGGACGGTCACGGGCTGCGTGGTCCCGATCTCGAACAGCAGCCGGGCCGAGGCCAACGGCATCCCCAGCCCCAGGAACGACTCGTCGAGCGCTCCGATGCGCTGCGTGTAGGTGCGGTTGAACCGGCGCAGGACCGTGGTGCTCGTCATTCGTCTGACTCTAGTCAGACAATCGTCGTGAACGCCAGCGCGCGAGGGGTGCGTGAGGGACGACGTCGAGGGGAACCGTGACCTACGTCTCACTCCATCACCGACTCGGAGGCTTCCCGATGGACCTCGGCACCACCAGTCCCCTCACCACCCCGGCGCTGGACCGCCGGACCATGTTCAAGGCCGCCGGCATCACCGGCCTGGCGGTGGCCGCCAGCCCGGCCGCGGAGGCGTTCGCCGCGCCGTCGGCGCCCAACCCCCGCCTCGACCCCTTCGACCTGAGCTTCGAGGTGGTGCGTCGCCAGCGCCCGGTCGACCTCGTGGCGAAGGGCTTCGTCCAGCTGCGCGACCGCTTCGAGCGCGACCACGAGCCCTACGAGCGGCTCTCGCCCACCGGCAGCAGGGGCACGATCGAGTTCGGTCCCCGGCGCCTGAGGGTGTCGGGCACGTCCCCGTTCTTCACGCTCTTCCGCTCCCAGACCCGTCAGCGCGCGCCGTACGCCGCCGTGGTGGTCGACGTCGCCGCGCGCGGCACCGGCCAGGGCACGGTGATGAGCGGGCTCGTGAAGGACGCCGACGACTACGTCGTCGCCTGGTACGACGGCGCCGCGGGCACGGTCGGGATCGACGTCTCGGTCGGCGGCACGGTGCAGACGCTCGGCACGGTGCAGGCCGACCTGCAGCGGCCGTTCCGGCTCGGGTTCGGGCTCACCAGCACCACCGTGGTGGCGCTCGTGGACGACGGCTCGGGCTTCCGACCGCTCGTGAAGGGCAACCTCAACGGCATCCTGGACCTGCGCCGCCCGGCCCTCCTGGCGCAGTACCGCAACGGCTTCGGCGCCCGCGCGGCGTCCGGTGCGGTGGTGCTCGACGGGGTCGTGGCCGGCTACTTCGGCCAGCTGGGCCTGCGCGACCCACACCTGGTCACCCGCGCCGACGGCACGCCGTACATCAAGGACAACCTGGCCTACCTCACCTTCACCCAGGCCGGGCTCGGCTTCTTCGAGACCGCCCACTGGGGCGTCTGGACGATGGACGTGCGGACCTTCGAGCTCAAGCAGGTCGCCAACCTGTTCTTCCAGCGCGACGGCAACAACACGGTGCTCGGCGACCACGCCGGCCACATCGTCCTCGACGAGGCCAACGACCGCTGGATCATCGCCAACAGCACGTGGGGAGACTTCACCGGCGAGAGCGTGCAGGTCAACTACCTCACCCTGCCCAAGCGCCGCAGCCCCCTGCGGGGCGTGCACGTGCTGCGCACCAGGAAGCTGCCGCTGCCGACGACCCAGCTGCCGTCCGCGGCCGTCGGGCAGTGGGACCCGCACCTGGTGCGGATCCGGCGTCGCTGGTACGTCGGCTTCGTCAACGCGCGCGCGTTCTTCAACTTCTACCCGGCCCTGGCCCGCAGCCGGCCGGGGGACGACTTCACGGACCTGCGGCTGGTCGGCGCCGACGACGCCAAGGTCGAGACCGAGGGGCCGGTGCTGCAGAAGTTCGGCGAGCGGTGGTACGTCATGGCGAGCAACGGCGACGCCTCACCGGCGGCGATCAAGGGGCAGTACCCCGTCTACGACCTCACGATGAAGCAGGTCGGCCGCCTGGACGCACCGCACCCGACGAACATCCCGTGGCCGATGGTGATCCCGGTGCCGCTGCGCAACCGGCGCACGAGGTGGCTGATGGTGACCTTCAACGGCACCCAGCTCAACGAGGACCTGCTGGGCTACGGCACGCACGGCGACCTGATCGTCATGCGGGCCGAGCGCGACACCCGCGGGCACCAGTTCCCGCCGATGCGGGGCTGAGCCGGACCGGACGGGCCCTGGCCACGAGCCGGGGCCCGTGGCCGGGGCCGTGACCGGGTTCCGTGCCGGGGGAGCAGTCAGGGCACGTCGTCGATGACGTGCACGGCCGCCTCCTCGGCGCCCGCGCCGGCGCCGTCGATGCCGACGTCCTCGGCGACGAGGTCCTTCTCGACGTCCTCGTGCGCGCCCTCGTCGGGGGCCACCAGGCGGCCCGCGCGGGCCTCGCCGACGGTGTCATCGGTCACGTCGCGGTCCAGGTCGGCGGCCTCGAGCTCGGCCTGCTCGTACGGGTCGGGCTCCGGGACCTCCTGCTCGACGCGCTGGTCGAGGGTCTCGCCGAGGCTCTCCTCCAGGGGCGTGTTGCCGAAGCCCTGGGCGGCCGACCACTTCTCCGGCGGGCTGTAGCCCTCGTCCATCGGCTCGGCCAGCCCGCGGTTGTCGACGAGGGCGTCGCCCGAGCTCTGCGGCTGGTCCTCGTCGTCGACGCTGTAGCCGTGGTAGCTCTCGCCCGACCCGTCCCCGGTGTCGTCCACGCCGGGGTCGGTGCCGATCTCCGCTGCGATGTCGCCGTTCTCGCTCATGGGTCTCCTCTGCTCTCGGACGGGGTGCAGGGATCCCGTACCCGTCCGGGCGCAGGAGCACGCCCCTCGAACCGGACGGAGGGCGCGCGGCGAGCAGGGCCCGGGAAGGCGTCGAGCCCCTGACCCGGGTGTCCGGGTCAGGGGCTCGATCACGCTGGGGTGAGTAACGGGACTTGAACCCGCGACATCCGCCACCACAAGGCGGCGCTCTACCAGCTGAGCTATACCCACCAGGTCGATCCGGGCGGCGCCTGCGGCGCTGTCAGGATCAGAGAGGAGTGTAGACGGATCAGGGCGCCGGGCTGGAATCGGGCTCGGCGATGCCGGTCAGCGCGCCGCCGTGACGCTCCGCGATCGGGCGCGCGGAGGCGGTGTCCGGGCCGGGCGAGGGCACGAAGACGGCCTCGCGGTAGTAGCGCAGCTCCTCGATGCTCTCCTGGATGTCGGCGAGGGCACGGTGGTTGCCGCGCTTGGCCGGGGCGGCGAAGTAGGCCTTGGGGAACCACCGGCGCGAGAGCTCCTTGATGGAGGAGACGTCGACGATGCGGTAGTGCAGGAACGAGTCCAGGTCGGGCATGTCGCGCGAGAGGAACAGCCGGTCGGTCGAGACGGTGTTGCCGGCCAGCGGCGGGCGGCTGCCGTCGGGGCAGTGCTCGCGGATGTAGGCGAGCACCTGCTCCTCGGCCTCGGCCAGCGTCACGCCGGAGTCCAGCTCCTCGAGCAGCCCGGACTTCTCGTGCATCGTGCGGACGAAGTCGATCATCTGGCCCAGGGCCTCGGGCGGCGGCTTGACGATGATGTCGATGCCCTCGCCGAGCACGTTGAGGTCGAAGTCGGTGACCAGGGCCGCGACCTCGATCAGCGCATCCGCCCTCAGGTCGAGCCCGGTCATCTCACAGTCGATCCACACCAGTCGGTCGCTCACCCGACCCACAGTAGTCCCGCCGACGTCCCGGAAATGCGGGACCTTCGCCTCTCAGTCTGGACTCAGGGTCGGCCCCTACTGTCGGGCACGTGAGGCAATGGCTCGGACTCGTGGCGCGTCTGGTGACCGGCGGGGTCTGGATCTACGCCGGCGCGGTCAAGCTGCCCGACCCCTACGCGAGCGTGCAGGCGGTGCGGGCCTACGAGCTGCTGCCGTCGTCGGTCGCGGAGGCCGTGGGCTACCTGCTGCCGCCGCTCGAGATCGTGGTCGGGCTGGCGCTGGTGCTCGGCCTGCTGACCCGCGGCGCCGCCGTCGTCTCGGCGGTGCTGTTCGTCGTGTTCATCGTCGGCATCGCCTCGGTGTGGGCGCGCGGCATGGAGATCGACTGCGGCTGCTTCGGCGGCGGCGGCTTCGACCCCGACGCGCGCTCGAGCTACCCGTGGGAGATCGCCCGCGACGCCGCGCTGCTCCTCGCGTCCTGCTACCTCGTCTGGCTGAGGCGCTCGCGCCTCGCGCTGGACAACCTGCTGTTCCGCCGTACGACGTCCCCCACCGGAGGCTGATCCCGTGTCCGACCCGACCAACCCGACCAACGCGGGCAGGCCGCCCAAGCCGACCAAGTCGCAGAAGGCGCAGGCGCGCGCCGAGCGCGCCGCCGAGCTGATCCGGCAGCAGCAGGCCGCCGAGCGCCGGCGCAACATGCTGGTCGTGGCGAGCGTGGTGGTCGCGATGGTGCTGATCGTCGGCGTGCTGTTCTTCATCAACGCCTCGCGCGACTCCGTCGACGACATCGACGCGGCCCCCGCGGGCAAGAGCGAGTGGGGCCTGACGATCGGCGACGCCGACGCACCGCACGACGTGATCATCTACGAGGACTTCCTCTGCCCCTTCTGCGGTCAGCTGGAGCGCGAGTCGAGCGAGGACCTCAACCGGCTCGCCGAGGCCGGCAAGGTCCAGGTTGAGTACCGCCCGTTCAACCTGCTCCAGGCCGACTACTCGGTCGCCGCCGCCAACGCGTTCGCGGAGGTGCTGGAGAAGGAGGGCCCGGAGGTCGCCAAGAAGTTCCACGACCTGCTCTTCGAGGACCAGCCGTCTGAGTCGGGCGAGCAGCCCGGCAACGACTGGCTGCTCGAGAAGGCCGTCGAGGCCGGCGCCGACGAGGCCACGGTCAAGGCCGGCATCGAGGGCGGGGGCCAGGAGGACTGGGTCGAGGGTGCCACCCGGGCCGCAGCCGACGCGGGCGTCAACAGCACGCCGATCATCCTGCTCGACGGGAAGGCCTACCAGGAGGGCCGCACCATCGAGGAGATCGCGGACAACCTGATCTCCGAGCTGGAGTGACGCCCGGCGGGGCGCGCCGGGGTTTGGCGCATCCGGCCGCGCTGCTGGCAGCATCGCCGAGATGAGCGACGACTTCATCGCCCGGCTGCCCAAGGCCGAGCTCCACGTCCACCACATCGGCTCCGCCTCGCCCCGCATCGTCAGCGAGCTCGCCGAGCGGCACCCCGGCACGGTGCCGTCCGACCCGGACGCGCTGCGGTCGTTCTTCGAGTTCCGCGACTTCGCCCACTTCATCGACGTCTACCTCGCGGTGGTCGGGCTGATCCGCACGCCGGAGGACCTGCGCTACCTCACCTACGAGATCGCCCGCGAGATGTCGGCGGGGCAGTCGCTGCGCTACGCCGAGCTCACCTGCACGCCGTACACCTCGGTGGCGGCGGGCATCGCGATCGAGGCCTACACCGAGGCCATCGAGGACGCCCGCCTCTCGGCCGAGCGCGACTTCGGGCTGGTGCTGCGCTGGATCTACGACATCCCCGGCGAGTCCGGGCTGCCGGCGGCGGACGACACGCTGCGCTACGCGCTCGACCACCGCCCCGACGGCCTGGTCGGCTTCGGCCTCGGCGGTCCCGAGATCGGGGTGCCGCGCCCGCAGTTCGAGCCGCACTTCACCGCCGCCCGCGCCGCCGGGCTGCACTCGGTGCCGCACGCCGGGGAGACCACGGGCCCCGAGACGGTCTGGGACGCCCTCCGGCTGCTCGGCGCCGAGCGCATCGGGCACGGCACGTCGTCGGCGGCCGACCCGGCACTGCTCGCGCACCTCGCCGAGCACCGGATCCCGCTCGAGGTCTGCCCGTCCTCCAACCTCGCCACCCGCGCGGTCGCGACCCTCGACGAGCACCCGCTGCGCGCGTTCGTCGACGCCGGGGTGGTCGTCACGATCAACTCCGACGACCCGCCGATGTTCGGCACGACGCTCAACCGCGAGTACGAGATCGCCGCCCAGCTGCTCGACCTGGACCGGCGCGGCGTCGCCGACCTGGCGCGGACGGCGGTCGAGGTGTCGTTCGCGCCCGAGGACGTCAGGACCCGGGTGCTGCGCGAGATCGACGACTACGTCTCCACGCGGGCCTGAGGCGCTTCCTCGGGGCAGAGACATGGCCCCGCACTCTCATACAGTGCGGGGCCTGGTGCTTGTTCTATCCCGCGGCGGCGAGCGGATCGGGGACCTCGACGCGTGTCGCGACGAAGTGCTCGTGGGCTCCGGAGAAGTGGGCCAGCACCCGGCCCGGGAGGGTCGGCCGCTGGTCGGGACGACCGGGGCGGGGTCCGAGCTGGCTGGCGTGGCACTGGATGGCCGCGGTCTTGGCGTCGTGGGCGTCGGGGCCCAGCGTGAGGCACACCATGTCCTCCCACGGGGCCGTCGACGGGTCGCTCTCGCTCCAGAACCACACGGGGTACTCCACCAGCGTCGCGCCCGACGCCTCCGCCGCCGCGGCGGCCGCCCGGCCCGCGGCGTCGTGGTCGGGGTGCCCGTCCCGGCGCCAGGGCGCGGCCACCAGCGTGGCGGAGGCGTCGCCCAGGAGCTCGGTCAGCGACGTGGTGACCTGCGGCTCGCAGTCGGCCACGCCGCCGTCGGGCGCCCCGAGGAACACCAGGGGCGTGTCCGGCGCCAGCCGGGCGAGGGCGTTCTCCATCTCGGCCAGCCGCAGCGTCGCCAGCGCGTGGCGGGTGTAGCCCTCCGACGGCGACTGCGACGCCTCGCCGGCGGTCAGCAGGACGACGTAGACGGGGATGCCGCGGGCGTAGGCCGTCGCGATCAGGCCGCCGGCGCCCAGGCTCTCGTCGTCGGGGTGCGCGGAGACGACCACCAGCCGGCGGTACGGCGTGAGGTCGAGCTCGGGGACCCGGGCGTAGTGGGCATGGGAGCGCCACTCCGCGGAAGTCGTGGGGGCCCGCACCGTGACAACCTACGAATTGCGCGGTAATGACGCTTCCTCCCCGCGGGTGAAATACGCTTCGGCTCATGGAACACCGGACGAGGCCGATCAGGGTCGCGATCGTCAACGACTACGAGGTCGTCGTGGCGGGGGTCGCCGCCATGCTCGACGGCTTCGTCGACCGCGTCACCGTGGTCGAGATCGACGCCGGGCTCCCGGTCTACAGCGACGTCGACGTGATCCTCTACGACACGTTCGGGCAGGTGCAGGGCGACGGCGTCGACCTGGAGGACCTGGTCCGCGGCGGCGACGCCAAGGTCGTGATCTACAGCTGGAACACCCAGCCCGAGCTGGTGGACCGCACGCTGCGACAGGGCGCCCACGGCTACGTCTCGAAGTCGTTCACGGCCGAGGAGGTCGTGCAGGCGGTGGAGGCGGTCGACCGCGGCGAGGTCGTGCAGCCCGGCGCCGAGCCGGAGCCGGTCCGCGCGGCCGGGGCGTGGCCGGGCAAGGAGCACGGCCTCAGCGTGCGCGAAGCCGAGGTGCTCGCTCTGATCGCCCAGGGGCTCTCCAACCAGGAGATCGCCGACCGGTCCTACCTCAGCATCAACTCCGTCAAGACCTACATCCGCACGGCCTACCGCAAGATCGACGTCACCCGTCGCTCGCAGGCCGTCGCGTGGGGCATGACCCACGGGCTCTCGCCCGACCAGCTGCGCGTGATCGACCCCGCCCGCGGCTGACGCGGATCCGCCCGGATGGAGCGGGGCGGGTCGGGGTACCTGGACTGGTTCGCCTCTCTCAGGAGCCCTCATCGCCTCTCCGTCGTACCCGGCGCTGCCCGTGCGCCTGGACTTCCCCGACCACCCGTCCACCGACGTCGACCCGCGGCTCGAGGCCCTGCCCGCCGCGGCTGCCGCGGCCGCCGACGGGGGCGTCCCGGCCGCGATCGAGCTCGCGCGCGAGCTCGGGGCCTGGCTGCCCGCTCCGGGCAAGGACACCCGTCTGCGGTGGGAGGCCCTGGCGACCGTGGCCGCGGTCGACCTGTCCGTGACCCGGGTCGTGGAGCCGCACCTCGACGCTCTCGCGATCCTGGACGAGGCCGGCCTGAGCGACGGGTTCAGCGCTCCGACCTGGGGCGTCTACGCCGCCGAGGGTCCCGGGATGCGCGTCGTTGCCACGGCAGGTCCCGGAGGGGTGCAGCTCTCCGGCACCAAGCCGTGGTGCTCGCTGGCCGGCAGCCTCGACCGCGCGCTGGTGACCGCGTGGGTCGACGACTCCCGGCGCGGCCTGTTCGCGATCGACCTGCGCCACCCCGGCGTGCGCACCGTGGAGGAGCCGTGGGTCGGCCTCGGGCTGCGCGACGTGACCAGCGGTCCGATCGAGCTGGACGCCGTGCCGGCGCAGGAGGTGGGCGGCCCCGGGTGGTACCTCGAGCGCGACGGCTTCGCCTGGGGTGGCATCGGGGTCGCCGCCGCGTGGTTAGGCGGGGCGGTCGGGGTCGCGCGCCGGATGTTCGAGCAGGTGGCCCACCGCGCGCCCGACCAGATCGCGCTGGCCCACCTCGGCGCCGTGGACGCACGGCTCGCGGCCGCCGCCGCCCTGCTGGGTCGTACGGCGGACCAGGTGGACGGCGGCTCGCTGGCCGGCGATGCGGCGGGCCTCGCCGCGCTGCGCGTGCGCCAGGTCGTCGCCGACGCGGTCGACGACGTGCTCACCCGCGCCGCCCACTCGCTCGGCCCCGCGCCGCTGGCCAAGGAGCACGAGCACGCCCACCGGGTGGCCGACCTCCAGCTCTACGTCCGCCAGCACCACGCCGAGCGCGACGCCGCCGCCCTGGGCGCGCAGCTGGTGCGGGACGTGACGTGACGCTGCCGCTGGACCCGCCCGGGTTCCGCCACGACGTCGCCGGCACGTCGGCCGCCGACTGGGACCGCCACCTGGGCGCCGACGTGCCCCGGGCGCCTGACCTGACGGCGTACTCGCGGGTGGTGGTGCTCGCGGCGCACCCCGACGACGAGTCGCTGGGCGCCGGGGGACTGATGGCGACGGCGGCCGCGCAGGGGCTGGAGGTCGCGCTGGTGCTCTGCACGCTCGGCGAGGCCAGCCACCCGGACTCGGCCACCCACACCCCGGAGCGCCTGGCGGCCCTGCGCCACGGCGAGGCCGTGGCCGCGCTCGCGGAGCTGGCCCCCGTGGCGACCCCGAGGGTGCTCGGGCTGCCCGACGGGGGAGTGGCAGCCGCCGAGGACGCGCTCGCGACGCGGCTCGTCGAGGTCGTGGGCGACGGCCGGGACACGCTGCTGGTCGCCCCCTGGCGCCGCGACGGTCACCCCGACCACGACGCCGCCGGCCGCGCGGCGGCCACGGCGGCGGCGCGCACGGGCGCGACGCTGTGGGAGTACCCCGTCTGGGCATGGCACTGGGGGCGGCCCGACGACGCGCCCTGGTCGCACCTGCACCGCCTCGAGCTGAGCGCCGCGGCGCTCGGCGCCAAGCAGCGCGCCATGGCCGCCCACGTCTCGCAGGTGGCCCCGCTGTCGGCGCAGCCGGGGGACGAGACGCTGCTCGGCCCGGACCTGCTCGCGCACTTCGCCCGCCCCTCGGAGCACTTCGTCCTCGAGCCGCCGGTCGACGAGGCCCTCGACGACCTGCACGCCGACGGCGCCGACCCGTGGGGGGCGGACTCGCGCTGGTACGAGCGGCGCAAGCGGGCGCTGCTGCTCGCCGCCCTGCCGCGCGACCGCTTCGAGCGCGGTCTCGAGGTGGGCGCATCTCGCGGCGCGCTGGCCCGCGACCTGGCGGCGCGGTGCGACAGCCTGCTGGCGCTGGAGCAGGGGGTGCAGGCGGCGTCGTCCGCCCGCGAGCAGCTGGCCGACCTGAGCCGCGTGGAGGTGCGCCGCGCCTCCGTCCCCGACGAGTGGCCCGACGCCCGCTTCGACCTCGTCGTCTTGTCCGAGGTCGGCTACTTCCTCAGCCCGAGCGCCCTCGACGGTCTCGTCGACCGGCTGTCGGGGTCGCTGACCGACGACGGGGTCGTGGTGCTCTGCCACTGGCGGCACCCGGTGGAGGGCTGGGTGCTGGACGGCCCCGACGTGCACGCGGTCGTGCGCGCCGCCGCCGCGAGGTCCGCGCTCCCGCCGGTGGCCGCCTCCTACGTCGACCGCGACGTCGAGCTGCTGGTGCTGGCGCGCGACTGGCCGGAGCCGACGCGGTGACTCTGCTGGAGGAGCTGCACGTCGTCGTGCCCGCCCGTGACGAGCGGCTGCTGCTGCCCCGCTGCCTCGACGCGCTGGGCGTCGCGGCGCTCAGCCTGGCCCAGCTGCGCGACGCGCCGCGGGTGACGGTGACCGTGGTCCTGGACCGCTGCACCGACGGCACGGCCGAGGTGGTGCGCGACCACCCGGTCAGGATGGTGACCACCGACGTCGGCAACGTCGGCGCGGCCCGCCGGCTCGGAGTGGCGTCGGTCCTGGCGTCGACCGCCGGGCTGTCGCCGCGCTCGGTGTGGGTCGCCTCGACGGACGCCGACTCGGTGGTCCCGGAGCGCTGGCTGCGTGACCACGTGGCTGCTGCGGCGGCCGGCGCGCAGGTGGTCACCGGGCCGGTGCTGCCCGATCCCGGCGACCTCGGCGCGCAGCTGCTCGACCGCTGGCTGGCGCTCCACGGCCCGGACGCCGCGGCGAGGGTCGTGCACGGCGCCAACCTCGGCTTCCGCCTGGACTCCTACCTCGCCGTCGGCGGCTTCCGCACCCTGCCGGAGCACGAGGACGTCGTGCTGGTCAGCGCGCTGGTCGCCGCCGGGGCGCGGAGGGGTGCGGTGCCGACCGTCCTCACGTCCGGGCGTCGGCAGGGACGCACCCCGGGTGGCTTCGCCGGCTACCTGCGGCGGTTGGCCGACGAGCCGACGGGCGCGTGACAGGATCGGGGTCGTGCGCGTCGTCTCCCTGGGCCTGACCCCCGTGAAGGGCCTGCGGCACCTGTCGCTGTCCTCCGTCGAGCTCGACGACCACGGCCCGGTCGGCGACCGGGCCTTCTGCCTCGTCGACGTCGAGCGACGCACCGTCCTGCGGACGATCACGCACCGCGCGCTGGTGGCGGCCACGACGTCCTGGGACGGCACGACGCTCGGCATCGAGCTCCCCGACGGCCGGCGTGCCGACGGCGTGCCGGCGCTCTCGGGCGAGCAGGTCACCTGCGACTACTGGGGCCGCTCGGTCGCCCACGAGCTCACCGACGGTCCGCACGCGGAGCTGCTGTCGTCGTACCTGGGCAAGGACGTGCGGCTGGCCGCCGCGCCGCGCGGTGGAGCCGTCTACGGCGCCCCGGTCAGCCTCGTGACCACCGCGTCGCTGCGCGACGTCGAGGAGCGCACCGGGCGCACCGACGTGCTGGCCACGAGCAGCCGCTTCCGGATGACGATGGTGGTCGACGCCGACGAGGAGCCCTACGCCGAGGACGGCTGGTCCGGTCGCGAGCTGTCGCTCGGCGACGCCGTCGTCCGGGTCAACGGCCCCGTGGGCCGCTGCGCGGTCATCGACCTGGACCCCGCGACCGGCCTCAAGGACGGCTCCCTGCTCAAGGCGCTGAGCCGCTACCGCCCGGCCACCGACGGCGAGCCGTGGCTGGGCGTCGACGCCCACGTGGTGGTGCCCGGCACGGTCACGGCCGCGGAGCCGGTTGCCCGCGAGAACTAGGGTTCCCGACGTGTCCGTCCCGTGCCCCGTGAGTCCGTCCCGGTGAGGCGGCTGCTGCTCCTGCGGCACGGCCAGACCACCGCCAACGTCGCCGGCGCGCTCGACACCGCCGTCCCGGGAGCCGACCTGACCGAGCTCGGGCGCCGGCAGGCCTCGGCCGTCCCGGCGGCGGTGGCGCACGAGGACGTCGACGCGATCCACGCCTCGACCCTCGTCCGCACCCAGCAGACCGCCGAGCCGCTGGCCGCCGCCCGGGGACTGGAGGTCCGCGTCCTCGAGGGGCTGCAGGAGATCGCGGCCGGCGACCTCGAGATGCTGCTCGACGAGGCGTCCCGCGAGGCCTACGCCGAGGGCCTGCGCCGCTGGATGCTGGGAGACCTCGACGCCGCGCTGCCGGGCGGCGAGAGCGGGCACGCGTTCCTGGCCCGCTACATCGCCGCCCTGAGGCAGGCGACCTGCGCGCCGGGCACCGGCACCGTCGTGGTGTTCAGCCACGGCGCCGCCATCAGGGTGGCGGTGTCGTCCTTGGTGGGCCTCCCGCCGGCCGAGGCCGTCGACCTGAGCATCGCCAACACCGGCGGCGCCCTCCTGGAGCGCAGCGACGACCGGTGGTCGCTCGTGCAGTGGACGGCGACGCCGATCGGTGGCGCGGAGCTCGACGACCCGTCGGCGGCCGACCCGACAGGCGACGACGTGACGGACGAGACCCAGGGCCGCTGAGGCTGGTCGCTGGCGCCCCCGGCAGGATTCGAACCTGCGACCGGCGGATTAGAAGGCCGCTGCTCTATCCAGCTGAGCTACGGGGGCGGGTGACCGGAGGCCGGTCGGGTCGTCAGTATGCCGCAGCGGGCGGGGCGCAGACTCCCGGGCGTGGTCGGTGAGCGGGGCTCAGCCCTTGCCCTTCCCGTTGCCCTTCCCCTGGCCCTTGCCCTTCTTCTCGTCCTTGTCGGGCTTCCCGGTGTCGTCGGCGGGAGCGGAGTCCTCGGCCGGGGGCTCGGCCTCCTGCTCGGTCTCCTCTGCGGGCGCCGAGTCCTGCGGCGAGGAGGACGGGGTGGTGGCGGCGGGCGTGGTCCGCGTGGGCGGGACCTGCTCCTCGGGGTCGTCGTCACCCCCACCGCCCGCGAGGGCGGCCACGACGAGCAGCAGCACCAGCGCGACGCCGGCGGCGCCGGCCGCGCGCAGGTGGGTCGGTACGGCGGCCAGCCGGGCCGCCAGGGACGGCGACGCGGGCGCGACCGCGGGCAGGCGCCGTACGGTCTGGTCGCCCGGCTCGAGCACGCGGGTCGCCCCCGCCTCGTCCAGGCCGCGCAGCGCGGCGGCCACCTCGGCCCCCGAGGGCCGCTCGGCCGGGGTGCGTGCGGTCATGCGCGACAGCAGGTCGCGCCACGGACCCGACAGGGACGTCGGCAGCTCCGGGTCGCGGTGCAAGCGGGCGAGGGCCGACTCGGTGGGGCTGCCGGGGAACGCGCGCCCACCGGTGAGCACCTCGAGCAGGACCAGCCCGAGCGCGTAGACGTCGGCGGCCGGCGTGAGGTCGTCGCCGCGCACCTGCTCGGGGGCGAGGTACGCCGCCGTGCCCATCGCCTGGCCCGTGCGGGTGTGCCGGACGGTGTCGCCGAGCAGCCGCGCGATGCCGAAGTCGGCGAGCTTGACGCGGCCGTCGTCGCCGAGGAGCACGTTGGCCGGCTTCACGTCGCGGTGCACGACGCCCTTGGCGTGCGCGTAGGCCAGCGCGTCGGCGACCTGGGCGCCGACCTCGGCGAGCTCGTCCGGGACCATGGCGGTGGCGCGCTGGGACAGCGTGTCGCCCTCCACGAGCTCCATCACGAGGTAGGGCTGGTCGGTCGTGGTGCCGGCGTCCAGCACCATCACCAGGTTCGGGTGGCTCAGGCCGGCCAGCATCCGCGCCTCGGAGGTGAACCGCAGCCGGTCGGTCTCGCTGTCGGCGGTCTCGCGCATCACCTTCACCGCCACCTCGCGGTGCAGCACCCGGTCGGTGGCGCGGAAGACGTCGGCCATGCCACCCGTCCCCAGACGTTCTCCCAGGTCATAGCGGTCGGCGAGCACCCGCGAAGGGTCTCACGCGCGGCGTGGCGTGCGAGACTCCGACTCGGCGGCGACCAGCGACGAGCGACGTAGGAGACGAGGCCGATGACGGACGAGATCGTCGATGCCACCCCGGAGCAGGTCGTGGCCGTGGCCGAGCAGATGCGGTCGCTGCCGTGGCCGGAGGGCGACGAGTGGCTCGAGTGGGAGATCGACGGGCTCGAGGGCCAGACCAGCTACCTGATGCACGTGCTGCCGCTGGCAGCCACCGAGGACGCCGCCGCCCTCGAGGCCTTCGTCGCGCGGCTCACCACGGCGGCCGACAAGCGCTGGGTCGCCCGCTACCGCTTCGACGCGATGCGCTTCACCGACGACGCCGACACCGACCCGGCGGCGTACGACCACCGGAGCGCGCCGGCGGCGCTGGTGCGGTCGCTGGGCGCGGAGACCGCCCCGTGGTGGCCGCTCGGCCAGGACGCCGCGGTGCTCGTCGACGGCTCGGACGCCCCCGAGCGGCAGGTCAAGGCCGCCGTCCTGGTGCTGCCGTCGCGGTGGCTCAAGGGCCCCCCGGCCGCCGAGGTGACCGCCTCGTCGCCGCTGGTCGAGGACTTCCTGTCCGCGGACACCGGACGGGTCATGCACGCCGTGTGGGAGGTGTTCGCGACCCGCGACCCGGCCGTCCTGGGCCCGCTGGAGAGGTCCGTGGTCGCCATCGACCGGGCCACCGAGGACCTCGATCTCGGCGGGATGCTCGCGTCCAACGGCACGCACCTCGCCCACGCCCTCCACCGGATCCGCCTGTTCGGGAAGCGGCAGTGCCTGTGCGCGGCCTACCCCTCGCACCAGTTCTACGACGTGGAGAAGGAGGAGGCCCGCCGGCACGTGCGCGTCGTGGGCACCGTGCCCAACGACCGGCAGTGGGTGCCCGACCGCATCTGCGAGTGCCTCGCCTGCGGCCGGCGGTTCCAGGTCGAGCAGGGGGAGTACCACTACCCGTGGTGGGACTGGACCGACCTCGGTCCGCGGGACACGACGCCGGCCTGAGAGCTTGCCGGTGGTCGAGCGGTGAGGAGCGTCAGCGACGAGCGCCCGTCGAGACCCCAGCACCCGAACGCCGACCGACCCCACGGTGGTTGAGGTGCGAGCGCAGCGAGCCTCGAAACCACCTGCAGTGTGCGGGGCTGAGGTTGGCCCGCGCGCGTAGCAGCCCGGGTCTCGGCGTCAAGGAGCTTCGCCCGCTTCGCGGCGCCCTTCGGGCGTCCTTGACTCCGAGCCTCTCCCGGGCTGCTGGGACGGCGCACGGGCGGCGGCGGCTTCGCCGCGCCGCCCGCCAACAGCGCGGGCCCTGCCTATCGGTCATCAGCGTCGGCAGTTCGAGCTCAGGCCCGGCCTCGCCACGCTTGGTCTGCCCGGTGTGGTGACGAACTGCCGACGCTGAGCGCCGGTCCGCGCACCACCAGTCACACCAGCCCCAGCAGAAGTGATGCGCGCGGTGCGCACAGTGTCGTACCGAGCAAGTGCGCGGTCAGCTCCGCAGCGAGCCCATCCACTCCTCGACGTCGGCGGCGGCGCGGGGGAGCGAGGCGGACAGGTTGCGGGAGCCGTCGGCCGTCACCAGGATGTCGTCCTCGATGCGGATCCCGATGCCGCGCAGCTCCTCGGGGACGAGGAGGTCGTCCTCCTGGAAGTACAGGCCGGGCTCGACGGTGAGGACCATGCTCTCGGCGAGCGTGCCCTTGGCGTAGGACTCGGGGGAGGCCTGGCCGCAGTCGTGCACGTCCATGCCGAGCATGTGGCTGGTGCCGTGGAGCGTCCAGCGCGCGTAGACCTTCGACTCCGGGTCGAGCGCCTCCTCGGCCGAGACCGGCAGCAGGCCCATGCCCTCCAGGCCGTGCGCGAGCACGGTCATCGAGGCCTGGTGCACGTCGGCGAACGCCGTGCCGGGGCGTACGGCGTCGATGCCGGCGTCCTGCGCGGCCAGGACGAGCTCGTACAGCTCGCGCTGGAGCGAGGTGTAGGTGCCGTCGACCGGCAGGGTGCGGGTGACGTCGGCGGTGTAGAGGTTGCGTCCCTCGACGCCCATGTCGAGCAGCACCAGCTCGCCGGGGGTGATCGGTCCGGAGTTCTCGATCCAGTGCAGCGTCGTGGCGTGCTTGCCGCCGCCGACGATGGAGTCGTAGCCGATGTCGTTGCCCATGGCGCGGGCCCGCCGGAAGAACGTGCCCTCCAGCCACCGCTCGCCGTACTTGAGGACGTTGTCCCACTCGCGCACGGAGTCCTCGAAGCCGAGCGCGGTGATGTCGCAGGCCTCCTGCAGCTCCCCGACCTCCCAGTCGTCCTTGAGCAGGCGCATCTCGGACACGACCCGCGCGAAGTCCGCGTCGAGACCGGTGTCGCCCGGGACCAGCGCGTCGACGGCCGCGGAGACGCCGCGGTGGACCCGGGTCTTGCCGGGGGCGGCGAGCGCGTCCGGCAGCGAGTCGATGTGGCGCACCTCGATGCCGAGCGAGGAGGAGATCTCGTGGGCGGAGGGGCGTCGGCCGGCCCACAGCTCGCCGTAGGCGCGGTCGCGGAAGAACTCGTCGGTCTCGCGCGACGAGCGCGGGCGGGCGTAGAGGACCGCGTCGCCGTCCTCGACGACCAGGACGGCGTCGCTGGTCTGGTTGCCCGAGAAGTAGGTGTGGGCGGTGTCGGGGCGGAAGCGGTAGTCGGTGTCGTTGGACCTCACCTTGAACGTCCCCGCGGGCAGCACCAGCCGCTCGCCGGGGAAGGTCTCGGCCAGGCGCGCGCGACGGGCCGCGGCATGGTCGGTGACGGGGTGCGGCGGGAGGTCGAGCTCGCGGTCGCCCCAGCCCTGCCGCATGAAGGCGGAGTACGCCGGCGGCACCGCCGGGTCGTGGGACTCGATCTTCGGCTCGCTGGTGTCGAGCTCGTCCTGCGGGGCACTGGTCTGGTCGCTCACCCGGTCACTCTACGCCGCGGAATCAGCCGTACGGACCCCTGACGATAGGCTTTCGACATGCCCACCCCACGCCGCGACAGCATCGCCTTCACGGTCGTGGTGACCGTGCTGGTGGCCGTCGGGGCGCTGGCGATGCTGGCCATTCTGGCCCTCTCGGGGGCCCCGCGCATCATGTTCCTCGCCACTCTCCTGGCCGCCGTGCCGGTGGGCCCGCTCGTGGCGTCGTACCTCTGGCTGGACCGCTACGAGCCCGAGCCGAAGCGATTGCTGGCCTACGCCCTGCTCTGGGGGGCCTTCGTCGCCACGGTCGCCGCGATCCTGGTGGGCGGCGTGGGCGGCATGGTGGTCGGCTTCACCGACAACCAGTCGCTGGCGATCGTCGCGCCGGTGACCGAGGAGGCCAGCAAGGGGATCTTCCTGCTGCTGCTTCTCTGGTGGCGCCGGGCCGAGCTCGACGGCATCCTCGACGGCATCGTCTACGCCGGGATGGTCGGCATCGGCTTCGCCTTCACCGAGAACATCCTCTACCTGGCGGCCGCCTACAACGGCACCGACGGCCAGGCGCCCGGCGGCATCGCGGGCGTGACGACGCTCTTCGTCATCCGGTGCCTGCTCAGCCCGTTCGCCCACCCGCTCTTCACGACCTTCACCGGCATCGGCATCGGCATCGCCGTGACCACCCGCAGCCCCGCGCTGCGCTGGCTGGCCCCGGTCGGCGGCTACCTCCTCGCGGTGCTCGCGCACGGCCTGTGGAACGGCTCGACCATCTTCGGGGTCGCGAGCTTCGCCGGCGTCTACCTCGTGCTGATGCTCCCGGCGCTGGTCGGCGTCATCTGGCTGGGCGTCTGGATGCGCCGCTCCGAGCGGACGATGCTCACCGCCGCCCTCCAGGACGCCTCGCACCGGGGCCTGATCCCGGCCACCGACATCGGGTGGGTGGTCGACCTGCGCGCCCGGCGCGCGGCGCGCGCCCACGCCCAGCAGTACGGCGGTCCCGGCGCCCTGGCGGCCATGAAGGACTACCAGCAGGCCGCCATCGAGCTCGGCTTCCTGCACCACCGGCTGCTGCGCGGGACGGCTCCCGCCGACTACCAGCTGCGCGGGCAGGACTACCTTGCCCGCATCAACGCCGTGCGCCCGAGCATCGCGTTCCCCGGACAGGTGGTGCCCACACGATGAGCGAGACCAACAGCGAGATGCTGACGGCGCTCATCCGGCTGCGCGGCGCCCTCCAGGACGCGGAGCTGCCGCTGGAGCTGCCCGGCATCGAGGAGCAGCGCACCGCCCGGCGCGAGATGATCGACCAGCTCGAGGACTACGCGATCCCGCGCCTGATGACCATCGAGGCGCCCCTGCTCGCCGTCGTCGGCGGCTCGACCGGCGCCGGCAAGTCCACCCTGGTCAACTCGCTGGTCGGCAGCCGGGTGACCGTGCCGGGCGTGCTGCGACCCACCACGCGCTCGCCCGTGCTGGTCCACCACCCCAGCGACGTCGAGTGGTTCGGCCAGGACCGCCTGCTGCCCGACCTCGAGCGGGTCACGCACCCCACCAACGACCCCGACGCGCTCCAGCTGGTCGCGACCGAGGCGGTGCCCGCCGGGCTCGCGATCCTCGACGCGCCCGACGTCGACTCCGTCGAGGAGCGCAACCGCCAGCTCGCCGCCCAGCTGCTGGCCGCAGCCGACCTCTGGCTGTTCGTCACCTCGGCCGCGCGCTACGCCGACCAGGTGCCGTGGGGCTTTCTCAAGCAGGCCGCCGAGCGCTCCACCGCGGTGGCGATCGTGCTGGACCGCACGCCCGACGAGGCGATCGAGACCGTCTCCACCCACCTCGCCCGGATGCTGGCCAGCCGCGGTCTCAAGGACTCGCCGCTCTTCACGGTCACCGAGGGCAAGGTCGACGACCAGGGACTGCTGCCGGCCCACCACGTCGCCGAGATCCGGGGCTGGCTCGAGTCGCTCGCCTCCGACGTCGACGCCCGCGGCGCCGTCGTCAAGCAGACCCTCGACGGGGCGATCCGCACCATCGCCCGTCGTACGTACGGCGTGGCCGACGCCCTCGCCGAGCAGGGCGACGCCGCCACGCGGCTGCGCGCCGACGCCGACCGCGCCTACGACGACGCCATCGCCGCCATCGTCGCGGCCTCGGCCGACGGCACCCTCCTGCGCGGCGAGGTGCTCGCCCGCTGGCAGGAGTTCGTCGGCACCGGCGAGCTGCTGAAGTCGCTGGAGGACAAGGTCGGGTGGTTCCGCGACCGCGTCGTCAACGCCATCAAGGGCAAGCCGCAGCAGGCCGAGCGGGTCACCGTCGCGGTCGAGTCGGGCCTGGAGACCCTCATCCTCGAGCACGCCGAGGCGGCCGCCGAGCGCGCCGAGGCCTCGTGGCAGCAGCTGGCCGCCGGCCAGGGTCTGCTCGCCGCGGCCGACCAGGACCTGGGCCGCGCGTCGCGCGACCTGCGCCGACGGGCCGAGCGCGCCGTGCGCGACTGGCAGCAGGACGTCCTGGAGATGGTCCGCTCCGAGGGTGCCGACAAGCGCAGCACCGCCCGCTTCCTCGCCTTCGGCGTCAACGGCCTGTCCGTGGCGCTGATGATCGTGGTGTTCGCCCACACCGCGGGTGTCACCGGGGCCGAGGCCGGGATCGCCGGCGGGTCCGCCGTGCTCGGCCAGAAGCTGCTCGAGGCCGTCTTCGGCGACCAGGCCGTGCGCCGCCTCGCCGAGCGCGCCCGCCGCTCGCTGGAGCAGCGCATCACCGAGCTCTTCCGGGCCGAGCGCGACCGCTACGTCGTGCTCGTGGAGTCCCTGGGCGTCAAGCCCGGGGTGCCCGACCAGCTGCGCGACGCCACCCGTCGCATCGATGACCTCAGGTATGCCGAGTCGAAGAGAGGGGCAGAGTGACCTCCCTGCTCGAAGGAGCCAAGAAGCTGGTCACGCGAGGCACCGACATCGGTGCTCGCATCACCGCGCTCGAGGCCGCCGCCCAGGCCTCTCGAGGACGTCTCGACGACGCCCTCGTCGACGAGGCCGCCTCCGCGGCCGGCCGCGCCGCCGGGCGCCTGCGGCTGTCGGCGCGGCACACGGTCGTCGGCATCGCCGGCGCGACCGGGTCGGGCAAGTCGTCGACCTTCAACGCGCTGACCGGCCTGGAGCTCTCCGCCGTCGGCGTCCGCCGCCCCACGACGTCGTGGGCCAGCGCCTGCGTCTGGGGCACCGAGGGCGCCGACGAGCTCCTGGAGTGGCTCGGCATCCCGGCTCGGCACCAGACCACCCGCGACTCGATGCTCGACACCCGCCGCGAGGACACCGCGATGGACGGCGTCGTGCTGCTCGACCTGCCCGACCACGACTCGACCGAGCTCAGCCACCACCTCGAGGTCGACCGGCTGGTCCAGCTCGTCGACATGCTGGTGTGGGTCCTCGACCCGCAGAAGTACGCCGACGCGGCGATCCACGACCGCTACCTCAAGCCGCTGCAGACCCACGCCGCCGTGATGGTGGTCGTGCTCAACCAGATCGACACCGTGCCGGAGGACCGCCGCGACTCGATGGTCTCCGACGTGCGCCGCCTGCTCGACCAGGACGGCCTGCAGCAGGTCCCGATCATCCCGGTCAGCGCCCGCCACGGCATCGGCATGCCCGAGCTGCGCGCCGAGATCTCGCGCCGGGTCGCCGACAAGCAGGCCACCCGCCAGCGCCTCGAGGCCGACCTGCGCGGCATCGCCGCGCGCATGCAGGAGGCCTCCGGCTCGGGCAAGACCCGGGAGCTGTCCGCCAAGCGGGTCGCCGACCTCGAGGACAGCCTGGCCGACGCGGCCGGTGTCCCCACCGTGGTCGACGCCGTCGAGCGGTCCACGCGGATGCGCGCGGGGCGGGCGACCGGCTGGCCGGTCGTCGCGTGGTTCTCCCGCCTCAAGCCCGACCCGCTCAAGCGCCTCCACCTCGACCTGGGCGACGCAGCCGGGCAGCTCTCCGGCCGCTCGCGCACGTCGCTGCCGGCGACCACGCCGGTCCAGCGCGCCCGGGTCGACACCGAGGTCCGCGCGCTGGCCGACGACGCCTCGGCCGGTCTCGGCCGCCCGTGGGCGGAGGCGGTGCGCCGGGCCTCGACCTCGCGCCTGCCCGCCCTCAACGACCGGCTCGACCGGGCCGTCGGCGGCACCGACCTGGACGTCGCCAAGATGCCCTGGTGGGCCGGCGCCGTCCGCGCCCTCCAGTGGGTGCTGATCGCCGCCGCCGTGCTCGGCGGCGTGTGGCTGGCCCTGCTCGCGGTCCTGGGCTACCTGCAGGTGTCCGAGCCGAGCACCCCGGACATCGGCCCGCTGGCGCTGCCGACGCTGCTGCTGCTCGGGGGGATCCTGTTGGGGCTGCTGCTGCACCTCGTCTCTCGCTGGCTGGTCGCGGTCACCGCCCGACGCAAGGCGCACGCCGCCGACCAGCGGCTGCGCGCGGCGGTGCACGAGGTGGCCGACGAGCTGGTCGTGCAGCCGGTCGCGGCCGAGCTGGCGGCGTACACGCAGGCGCGCACGCACCTCGCGACCGCCCTGAAGTAGCTTCCGCCCCGGTCCCCGCGCCGCCCGTCGTGCACAGGCGGGTGCTCCGGCGTCCCACGTGCACAGGGGTGCGGGTGGTCGGCCCTCGTCGTCGGTGGCGGGGTCGAGCGTCGGTCGTGTCCACGAGGACCCGACCGAGGGAGAGACTGAGATGATCAACGAGACCGTGGTGACCCTGCAGGGCTGGCTCGGCGCCGACCCGCAGCTGCGCCAGGCGGGTGACGCCGTCGTCGCCAGCTTCCGCGTGGCCAGCACCCCGCGACGATTCCGGCGCAGCACGCAGGAGTGGGTCGACGGCAGCACCCAGTGGTACACCGTCAACGCCTGGCGGGCGCTGGGGGAGCACTGCGGCACGTCGCTGCACCGGGGAGACCCGGTCATCGTGCACGGCCGGCTCAACGCCCGCACCTACGTCAACAAGAGTGGGCAGGAGGTGACCTCCTTCGAGGTCGAGGCCGACGCGGTGGGCCACGACCTCACCCGCGGCGTGAGCCGCTTCGCCCGGGCTCCGCGCGCCGGCGAGGGAGCCGCCCAGGAGCCTGCCCAGGAGTCCGCCCAGGAGAATGTCGAGTCGGCTGCGGGCGGGCCACCCGCCGACGGCTCCGCGGGGGCCGCCGCCTGAGCGCCCCACGCCTGCGCACCCGTTTGGGCGTCTGCGGCCGCTGAGCCGTAGGCTCGGAGGCATGGCGGAGTATGTGTTCACCCTGCGCAACGTGCGTAAGGCCCACGGCGACAAGGTCGTCCTCGACAACGTGACGCTGTCGTTCCTGCACGGCGCGAAGATCGGCATCGTCGGTCCCAACGGCACCGGCAAGTCGACCTTGCTGAAGATCATGGCGGGCCTCGAGCACGCCAACAACGGCGACGCGATCCTCGACCCCAACGCCACGGTCGGGATGCTCCAGCAGGAGCCGCCCCTCTCCGAGGGCAAGACGGTCCTCGAGAACGTCGAGGAGGCCGTCAGCGAGATCAAGGGCAAGATGGCCCGGCTCGACGAGCTCTACATGATGATGGGCGACCCCGACGCCGACCAGGACAAGGTCGCGACCGAGGCCGGCGACCTGCAGACCGAGCTCGACGCAGCCAACGTGTGGGACCTCGACAGCCGTCTCGACCAGGCCATGGACGCGCTGCGCTGCCCGCCGCCCGACATGCTCGTCGACAACCTCTCCGGTGGTGAGCGCCGGCGCGTGGCGCTGTGCAAGCTGCTGCTGCAGCAGCCCTCGCTCCTGCTGCTCGACGAGCCCACCAACCACCTGGACGCCGAGTCCGTGCAGTGGCTCGAGGGCCACCTCAAGAGCTACCCCGGCGCCGTGCTGGCCATCACCCACGACCGGTACTTCCTCGACAACGTGGCCGAGTGGATCCTCGAGCTCGACCGGGGCGCGACCCACCCCTACGAGGGCAACTACTCGACCTACCTCGAGACCAAGAAGGAACGCCTCAAGATCGAGGGGCAGAAGGACGCCAAGCGCGCCAAGATGCTCGACCGCGAGCTCGAGTGGGTGCGCTCCAACGCCAAGGCCCGCCAGACGAAGAGCAAGTCGCGTCTGGCGCGCTACGAGGAGATGGCGGCCGAGGCCGACCGGATGCGCAAGATCGACACCTCGGAGATCAACATCCCCGCCGGCCCGCGTCTGGGCGACATCGTGCTCGAGGCCAAGAAGCTCACCAAGGGCTTCGACGGTCGCACCCTGATCGACGAGCTCTCGTTCTCGCTGCCGCGCGCCGGCATCGTCGGCGTGATCGGTCCCAACGGCGTCGGCAAGACCACGCTCTTCCGGATGATCACCGACCAGGAGGAGCCCGACGGCGGCGACCTGGTCGTCGGCCAGACGGTCAAGCTCTCCTACGTCGACCAGAGCCGCGGCGGCATCGATCCCCACAAGAACGTCTGGGAGGTCGTCTCCGACGGCCTGGACTTCATCAAGGTCGCCAACTTCGAGATGAACTCGCGCGCCTACGTCGCGTCGTTCGGCTTCAAGGGCCCCGACCAGCAGAAGAAGGCCGGCGTGCTCTCCGGTGGTGAGCGCAACCGCCTCAACCTCGCGCTGACGCTCAAGATGGGCGGCAACCTGCTGCTGCTCGACGAGCCCACCAACGACCTGGACGTCGAGACCCTGTCGTCCCTCGAGGACGCGCTGCTCGACTTCCCCGGCTGCGCCGTGGTCACCTCGCACGACAGGTGGTTCCTCGACCGCGTGGCGACCCACATCCTGGCGTGGGAGGGCGACGACGAGAACCCCGCGAAGTGGTTCTGGTTCGAGGGCAACTTCGACGCCTACGAGGAGAACAAGATCGAGCGCCTCGGCGTCGACGCCGCCCGGCCGCACCGGGTGACGCACCGCAGGCTCACGCGTGACTGACGCTCCGCTAGCGGTGCGCTACCCCACCCCGAGCCTGGCCCGGGGGCTCGACATCTTCGCCAAGGGCACGATGCTGCTGCTCCTGGTCATGGCCACGATCAACCCCGAGTGGGGCAACCTCGAGGGCAAGGCCGCCAACGCCCGCACGGTCGGCTACTCGCTGCTGGCGTTCAGCGTGCCCGCGATCTGGTACTTCTTCTGGCGCGAGCGGGCGTCGTTCCCGTGGGTCGCCGACCTGCTCGTGACCATCACCTGCTTCAGCGACACCCTGGGCAACCGCCTCGACCTGTACGACGTCCTGTGGTGGTTCGACGACTGGATGCACTTCGTCAACACCGGCCTGCTCGCGGCGGCGTTCATCCTGCTGACGCTCCACCGCAGCGCCACGCTCGGCCGCACGATCGAGCGCGCCCTCGCGTTCGGCGTCACCGCCGCGCTGGCGTGGGAGATCGCGGAGTACTTCGCGTTCGTCAGCAAGTCCTCCGAGCGCGCCGGCGCCTACGACGACACCCTCGGCGACCTGGCGCTCGGCACCTTCGGCGTGGTGATGGCCGCGCTGCTCGTGCACATGATGTGGCAGCAGGGCCGCCTGCGCGACACGGCGCCCCAGCTCGCCCACACGCACTGACGCGGGGCGTCAGTCCGAGGCCGGCTCCCCTGATGGCTCGGAGTGCTCGGCCGGCTCCTCGCGGTCGTCGTCCTCCTCGTCGGTGAGGTCGACAGGGACCGGCGCGCTGCGCAGCGTCACCTGCTCGTCGAGGTAGCGCAGCACGACGGCGGCCACCGCGGCGACCGGGACCGCGAGGAACGCCCCGACGATGCCGAAGAGCGTGCCGCCCAGGGTCACCGACAGCAGGACGACGGCCGCGTGCAGCTGCATGCTCTTGGCCTGCAGCCAGGGGGAGAGGACGTTCCCCTCGAGCTGCTGCACGCCGATGATGACCACGAGGATGATCAGCGCGTCCGTCGTGCCCCCGCTGACGAGGGCGACCAGCACCGCCACGGCGCCGGCGATGAACGCACCGACGATCGGGATGAACCCGGCGAAGAACGTCAGCACGGCCAGCGGCACGGCCAGCGGGACCCCCACCAGCAGCAGCGCGGCGCCGATGATGACGGCGTCGACGAGGCTGACGATCGCCTGCGTGCGGATGTAGCCGCCCAGCGTCGTCCACGAGCGGGAGAGCACCTCGTCGAGGTGCGCCCCGACGCTGGGACCGGACATTCGCCGCAGCCACGGCAGGAAGCGGCGGCCGTCCTTGAGGAAGAGGAAGGTCAGGATGAGACAGATGACGGCAGTGGTCACGACCGAGGTGGCCGCCCCCACTCCGGTGAGGATGCCGGAGGCGATCTGCCCGCCGCTGTCGGAGAGCCGGTCCTGGACGGCCTCGATGCCGGCGTCGATCTGGTCGGCGGAGACGAACTGCTTGGTCTGGACCCAGTCCTGGAGCTTCTGGAGCCCGGCGCCGGCGTCCTCGACGATGTCCTGGGCCTGCCCGGACACCGAGGGTGCCAGGAGGAAGCCCACGCCGATGAGCGCGGCGATGGAGCCGATCAGCGTGGTGGCGGCGGCCAGCGCCGTGGGGAGGCGCAGGCGACGCTCGATCCAGCGGGCGGGTGGCTGGAGGACCGTCGTCAGGACCAGCGCGAGCGCGATCGGGAGCAGGACGACCCAGATCTGCTGGACGACCAGGCCGAGCAGCACCGCGCCCAGCGCGATCAGCACCCAACGGGCGCTCCACTGCGCGGTCCAGGTGATCCCGCGACCGATGACGGTCTCGCGGCGTGGGGCGGCTGATAGGGGAAGGTCCGACATCCCGCCATGCTGCCAGTCGGACGCGCCCACGCCTCATCGCCGGCCGTGCGCGACCCGGCACCGGACCGCGGGCGGGCTGACGAGACAGGGCGCGACGCCTACGCCGGACCTGGGCTGAGGTCCTGGTAGCCGGACGGCACGAGGTCGTAGAGCCTCACCTCGGTGGCGGGGGACCAGGTGATGCGCCCGTCGAGCAGGGTCACGCCGGCGACCGCGGCCAGCTCCACGCGCACCCGGACCGCGAGCCGGCTGTCGGGGTCCACGACGTAGGAGTGGGTGGCGTCCGGGTCGCCGCCTGCGAGCGAGACGGGGTCGCGGGTCGGCTTCGGCGTCGCGGCGGGCACGAGGTCGAGGACCAGACGGCCGTCCGGGCGCGGGCTGCCCTGCCCGGCGGACGAGGACCGCCAGCCCGCGGGATCGAGGAGCGGACCCAGCAGGTCGGTCGTCACCACGGCCCGCAGCCGGGCGGGAAGCAGCGAGAAGGGCGTCGGGCTCTCGCGCACGTCGTCGGTGGCCAGCCACACGCGACGGGCGTGATCGACGAACGTGGCGCGGCGGGCCTCACCGGGCGCCCCCTGCTCGGCGTAGGTGTAGCGCTCGGTGGTGAGGACGACGGAGTCCCGGCTGACCCGGATCCTCGTCCGCTCGTCGTAGCCCGTGGTGAGCGTGACGTCGCCGGCCAGCGGCTCGGGGCCGTCGACCACCGTCCGGTGCAGTGCGTCCAGGACCTCGTCGCCGGGCAGCCGGTCCAGGGGTGTCGTGGCTGCGGGCGGCGGCTCGGGTGCGTCACGGTCGGTCAGCTGCGTCACGCCCAGGACCCCTCCGACGACGGCGGCCACGGCGGCGGCGGCCACGAGCGCGGTCCAGCGGCGCGAGCGGCCGGCACGCTCGTGGTCCTGCTCACGCGCCCGGTCGACAGCGACGCGGTCGAGGGTGTCGCGGCGCAGGGCCTGCCAGTCCGGCTCGCGGTCGACCGGCGCGAGGCGCTCGCGCGCCTGCTCGAGGGGGTCGGTCATGACGAGGTCCGTTCGGGTCGGGGGGTGGTGTCGGTCGGGCCGTCCGACTCGGTGGCCGCCAGCGCGGAGCGCAGCCGCTGACGGGCCCGGTGGACGCGCACGGCGGCCGCTCGTGGGGAGCAACCGAGTGCGGCGGCGAGCTGCTCGGGGGTCAGGGGTGCCGCGGCCAGCATCGACACGACCTCCTGGTCGCGCGCCGAGAGGGTGGCGACGGCGGCCCGCAGGGCGTCCAGTCGCACCAGCCACGGCGCGTGGTCCGGGTCGCTGCGCGGTGCCGTCAGCTCGGCGCGGGCGACGAGGGCGCGTCGCCGCCGCAGGCTGCGCACCTGGTTGGCCACGACGTTGCGAGCGACGCCGAGCAGCCAGGCGGCAGGGTCCAGCCCGGCCGGCGGCGTACGGCGTGCGGCCACGACGAACACCTCGGAGACCGCGTCCTCGGCGTCCTCCTGGTCCAGCCGGGCGCGTGCGTAGCGGTAGACCATGCGGGCGTGGCGCTCGAACAGCTCACCGATGTCGGAGTCGTCCCCCGGGTGGTGCGGCGGCGCGTCCACGAGCGTGAGCTGTCCTTCCCTCTGTCCCGACCACACGTGAGTAGCAGTGTCCGGCTCCGGCGATCGGTTACACCTTCTCGCGTGTGACCTGCCTCATGTGGACCCACGGTGATCCGGACCCGGCTCCGGACACTCCGCTCCTGGACGCCCGACGGGCGGTGAAGGAGTCACAGTGATGTCAGCACGACACCAGCGGTGGGTCCTCGGGGCGGTGGTCGGCGTCGGCCTGGCCGCGCTCGGTGGGTGCGCCTCGACCGAGGCCTCGGCCACCGACCGGGCCCCGCTCCCGTCGTCACCCACGTCGGTGGCCCAGGCGGCGCCCCCGGCTGAGCGCGAGGCGCCACCGGCGTTCGACCTGACCGCGCACTCCACCATCGATCCGCGCAGCATCTGGGTCGTGGTCAACAAGAGGCTGCCGATCACGCCCGCCGACTACCGGCCCGACCCGATGGCGATCGTCGAGGGCTACCAGGTGAGCCCCGCGGCCGCGCCGGCCCTGGAGCGGATGCTCGCGGCAGCGCGCTCGGACGGGACGTCGATGCGGATCACCAGCGCGTTCCGCTCGCACAGCTACCAGGAGGGCGTCCACGAGGCGACGGTCGCGCGGCTGGGTCGACGGGCAGCCGAGCGGATCTCGGCGCGGCCCGGCCACAGCGAGCACCAGACCGGCCTGGCCGTCGACCTCGGCAGCCTGTCGGAGCCGGGATGCAACTTCGACGCCTGCTTCGCAGCCACCCGCGAGGGGCGCTGGCTGGCGCGGCACGCGGTCCGGCACGGCTTCGTGGTCCGCTACACCGAGGCCACGACCGAGGTCACCGGCTACCAGCCCGAGCCGTGGCACCTGCGCTACGTCGGTCGCCCCCTGGCGGCCGAGCTGGCGCGCACCGGCGCCACGCTCGAGGAGACCCTCGGCCTGCCCGGCGGCGACTATCCGCGCTGACGCCGCTCGGGTCAGTCGCCGAGGAGCAGCGTGTACAGCCGCGGGGCGCCGGTCTCGGGCGGCTCGTCGAGCTTGATGTCCACGACCTGCTTGTCCGGGATCAGCTGCAGCTGGCCGTCGTCCGCGCCGTCGCGCGCGTCGCGGTCGTACTTCACGACGTACCACTCGCCGTCCTCGCCGACGCCGAGCAGCCCGCCGACCTCGGTGCGACCGTCGGAGGTGACGATCTGGACGTCCGGCGGGGGCTTGGCGTTGAGGTACGTCGTCGCCACCCCGATCACCAGCAGGCCCACGGCGGCCGTGCCCAGCAGGGCCCGGGGCGTCATGAGGGTGCGGGTGCGCACCGCGACCAGCAGGTAGCTCATCAGGGCGACCACCACGACGGTGCTCTCCCACCAGGTGGAGGTGAGGAGGACGAACGCGCAGACGGCCGCGATGCCGAGGCGGGTGAGCACGACCCGGCGCGTCCCCCACACCAGACCTGCCGGCGAGCGGCCCTGCTTCGGGCTGAGGGCGTCGCAGATGAAGCGGCGCACGTCGTCCTTGACGACCATGGCCACCAGCAGCACGAGCGTCACCACGGACGGCACGTGGCTGACCATGGCCGTGAAGCCCTTCATCAGGATGTCGTCGTGCTTGAAGCCGGCGAGGATGCCGGTGTTGTGCAGGCCGAGGGCGCGCAGCTGCCCAGCGAGCACCATCATTCCGAGGCCGTAGCAGACCGCCACCGCACCGGCGGACACCTCGGTGACCTGGCCGACGAGCTTGGTGATCGAGGCCCGGTCCAGCCGGAGCGCGGCCAGCCCGGAGGCCGGCGGAGCGGCAGGGACCGGCTCCGGCGCACTGGCGACCTGGGTGGTGGACACAGTCGAAGGTAGCGGCCCCGGGGGCCCCCCGTGCCGGGAACCGGCATACCCGTCGGGCACGGCTCGCGCGCCACTAGGGTGAGTCGCCGTGCCCCGCGTCCACCCGCCCCGGTCGCGGCGGATGATCACGCTCCGGGTCCTGCGCCGCGAGATGCTCAGCCCCCACTTCGTGCGGCTGACCCTCACCGGGCCCGGCCTGGAGCACCTGGAGCGCTCCGGGCCCGACCAGGCGGTGCGGCTGTTCTTCCCCCGCGCCGGGCAGTCCCGGCTGGAGATGCCGACCACCTCGACGACCGCGTGGATGCCGCAGCTGCTGCTCGTGCCCAAGGCGCGACGGCCGTGGGTCCGGATGTACACCGTGCGCGCCGTCCGCCCGGAGCTGCACGAGCTCGACGTCGAGCTCGCCCTGCACGACGTGCACGCGCCGGCGGCGGCCTGGGCGCTCGCCGCGCGGCCCGGTGACGAGGTGGGCATCTTCGACGAGGGCTTCACCTACTTCCCGCGCCCGCACGCCGAGTGGCAGCTGCTCGTCGGCGACGAGAGCGCGCTGCCGGCGATCCTGGCGATCCTGGAGCAGGCGCCCGCGTCGTTGGTGGCTCGGGTGCTCCTGGAGGTGCCGGAGGCCGCCGACGTCCGGCCCGACGTCGTACGCCCCGCCGGCGTCGAGATCGAGTGGGTGACGCGCGAGGGCCGCGACGGGCCCCCGGGTGCGGCCGTGCTGGAGACCGTCAGACGGGCCGAGCTGCCGCCCGGGCCGTCGTACACCTGGGTGGCGGGGGAGGCGCGGCTCCCCACCGGGCTGCGTCGGCACCTGGTCGAGCAGCGCGGCGTTCCCAAGTCCGACATCACGTTCGTCGGCTACTGGCGCGAGGGCAGGTCCGCGCCGGGCTGAGCCGGTGGGCTACGGCGAACCGGCGCTGCGTGGGGCCGCCCGCAGGTGGGCGCGCTCGCCCTGCTTGCCGATGAGGCTGAGGAACTCCACCGGGCCGGCGCTGGTCGCGCCGAACCAGTGGGGGGTGCGGGTGTCGAACTCCGCCGCCTCGCCGGGCGCCAGCAGCAGGTCGTGCTCGCCGAGCACCAGCCGCAGCGTGCCGTCGAGGACGTAGGCCCAGTCGTAGCCCTCGTGGGTGCGCAGCTGCGGCTCGGCGTCGTCCTCGCCCGCGGGCAGCACGAACTTGTAGGCCTGGATGCCGCCGGCCCGGCGGGTCAGCGGCAGGACCGTCGCGCCGTCGGCGCTGCTGATCGCACGCAGGTTGACGCGCGGGTCGCCGGTGGGCGGGGCGTCGACGAGCTCGTCGAGCGTGACCCCGTGCGCGCGAGCGAGGGGCAGGAGCTGCTCGAGCGTGGGCCGGCGCAGTCCCGCCTCGAGTCGGGAGAGGGTGCTCGTCGAGATGCCGGTCTCGGCAGCGAGGTCGGCGAGGGTGACGTCACGTCGTACGCGCAGCTGCTTGAGGCGCGGCCCCACGGCGTCCAGCGTGCGATCGATGGTCTCGTCCATGGTCACCAGTTTGCCATTCGGCAACAAACCTTGCCGATCGGCACGCGGGTGGGCACGATCGAGCGCATGGACGACGCCGCAGAGACCCCCGCTACGCACGACTTCGACAAGGACTACTGGGAGCGCCGCTGGGGCGGCGGGGAGGACGGGACTCCCGCGGTCATGGGAGCCCACCCGGCGAGCCCGTACCTCGCGGCCGAGACGTCCGGGCTGCCTGCCGGGACGGCTCTGGACGCCGGCTGCGGCGGCGGCGCCGAGGCGGTCTGGCTGGCCGCCCGCGGCTGGGACGTCACCGGGGCCGACATCTCGGCGGAGGCGCTGGCCCGCGCCGCCGGGCTGGCCGCGTCGGAGGGCGTCGGCGAGCGGGTTCGCTGGGTCGAGGCGGACCTCGCGACCTGGGAGCCCGACGGGCGGTTCGACCTGGTGATGACGCACTACGCCCACGCGGCGATCCCCCAGCTGGAGCTGTACGACCGGATCGCCGAGTGGGTCGCCCCCGGCGGCACGCTGCTGGTCGTCGGCCACCTGCACACCCACCACACCGGCCACGACGACCACCACCCACCGGCGGAGGCCTCCGCCACGCCGTCGTCCATCACCGCCCGCCTCGACCCCGACCGGTGGGACGTCGTCACCGCCGAGGAGCGCGAGCGCGCCACCGGCGCCCACGAGGGACACGCCGCCACGCTGCACGACGTCGTCGTACGCGCGACGCGGCGCGGCTGAGCTCGCTGGCGCGAGGCGGCGGTTTCCCCAAGGGATGCAGCCGAAGCGTCACCTCCCGGGCGCTGCAGCCCGAGGGAAGTGAAGTTTCCCCTGCATACCTTGGGGAAACGGCACCCCGTGCCAGCGGCTGCCGGACACCGGCGGTTCACGCTGCGGAGGCACCCCCGTCCCCGCGCGCTCGATCGGTCTCGCTACGTTGTTGCACATCATGCGCAACAACACCGTGGGGGCGACAACGCTGGTCGAGCCGCCGCAGGTGCAGCGGGACGACCTGGGGCTGGGCTCGCGACGCGCGCGAGCCTGGGCATGGACCGGTGGGCTGAGCGTCGCCCTGCTGCTCACCGTGATGGGCGGGGTCGGGCTCGGGGCGGTCTGGGTCGCGCCGTCGGACGTGGTCGGCGTGATCGGGCACCACCTGATCGGCTGGCCGGGGGAGCGGGGCTGGACCGACTCGACGGACTCGATCGTCTGGAAGGTGCGTCTGCCCCGCGTGCTGCTGGCATGCCTCGTCGGCGCCGGCCTCGCGGTGTGCGGCGTGGCCCTGCAGGCGATGGTGCGCAACCTGCTCGCCGACCCCTACCTGCTCGGCGTCAACTCCGGCGCCTCCAGCGGCGCGGCCGCGGCCATCCTCTTCGGGATCGGCGCCGGGTTCGGCGAGCACGCCCTGCAGGTCAGCGCCTTCCTCGGGGCGCTCGCCGCCTCCGTCCTGGTGTTCCTGGTGGCCCGCAGCGCCGGGCGCGTCACCTCGGTGCGCCTCCTGCTGGCCGGCGTCGCCGTCGGCTACGCGCTGTACGCCGCCACCAGCTTCCTGATCTTCGCCTCCGGCTCGGCCGAGGGTGCGCGGTCGGTGATGTTCTGGCTGCTGGGCTCGCTGGGCCTGGCGCAGTGGAACACCCCGCTCGCCGTCGTGGCCGTGGTCGTGCTGAGCACCGCGGCGCTCCTCACGCTGTGGGGACGGCGCCTCGACGCCCTCGCGATCGGCGACGAGACCGCGCACACGCTCGGGATCTCGCCGGAGCGCTTCCGGATGCTGCTGCTCGTCGTGGTCGCGCTGTGCATCGGCGTCGTCGTCTCGGCCTCGGGGAGCATCGGCTTCGTGGGCCTGGTCGTCCCGCACCTCGCGCGCCGCCTGGTCGGCGCCACCCACGTGCGCGTCGTACCCGTGGCCGCGCTCATCGGCGCGGTCCTCCTGGTCTGGGCCGACGTCATCGCCCGCACGCTGCTGCAGCCGCAGGAGATCCCCATCGGGATCATCACCTCCCTCGTCGGCGCCCCCTTCCTGCTCCTGCTCATCCGCCGTCTCCACGCCACCGCCGCCTGACCTCACCTAGGAGCCCCGTGTCCCTCGCCCGACCCCGTCCCGCCGTCGCCGCCGCCCTCGCGCTCGGGCTGGCGGCCGTGCTCGCCGGCTGCGGCGCCGACAGCGACGAGACGGCACCCACCTCGACCAGCACCGGCGACTACCCGGTCACCGTCGACAACTGCGGCGCCGAGGTCACCTTCGACCGTGCCCCCCAGCGGGTCGTGCTGCTCAAGAGCGCGGCGGTGCCCTTCCTGCACGAGCTCGGCGTCATGGACCGGGTCACGGCGCGCGCCGGGTCCTACCCCGAGGAGTACTACGACGACGCGACGCTCGCCGAGCTCGAGGACGTGCCGCTGCTGACCGACGAGCTCGACAGCAGCGGGCACCTCCAGATCTCCAAGGAGGTCGTCATCGCCGAGGAGCCCGACCTCGTCCTCGGCGAGGTCGACAACCTCGCCCGGGACACCCTGAGCGCCGTCGACATCCCGCTGCTGGAGGAGCCCGCGCTCTGCGAGCAGGGGGTCGAGCACCCCGACTTCGACGACGTCACCTCGCAGCTGGAGACCTACGGACGGGTGTTCGGGCGCGAGGCCGAGGCGCAGCAGGCCGTGACGGAGCTGGAGGCGCGCCTGGCGGCCGTGGAGGCCGAGGTCGGGGAGCCGTCCGGGCGCACCGCCGCGGTGCTCTACCCCACGGTCGGGGGCGGTACGACGTACGCCTACGGGACGAAGTCGATGGCCGACGCGCAGCTGCGCGCGGCCGGCTTCGAGAACGCCTTCGCCGACGTGGACGAGCGGGTCTTCGAGGTCACCCTGGAGGAGCTCCTGGGCCGCGACCCGGACGTGCTCGTCCTGCTCCACAGCGAGGGCGACCCGGCCGACGTCGAGAAGGCGATCGGCGACCTCCCGGGCGCCGACGAGCTGACGGCCGTCGCCAACGGCGACCTGATGCCGCAGCTCTTCAACTTCACCGAGCCGCCCACCCCGCTGACCGTCGAGGGGCTCGAGCGGATCGTCGAGCGGTTCGGAGCGGGCTCGTGATCGTCGCCGACGACCTGTCCTGGTCCTACGGCGAGCAGCAGGTGCTGAGCGCCGTCGCCCTGGCGACGCGGCCCGGCCGGGTCCTCGGCCTGATCGGACCCAACGGCAGCGGCAAGACGACGCTGCTGCGCCTCCTGTACGGCGCCCTGTCCAGCCCGAGCGGCGTCGTGCTCGTCGACGGCGACCCGCTGCGGTCGCTGCGCCCGCGGGAGGCCGCGCGGCGGCTGGCCGTGGTGGTGCAGGAGGCGCCGGGGGAGTCGCCGCTGACCGTCGCCGAGATGGTGCTGCTCGGGCGCACCCCGCACCTGTCGACGTTCCAGCGCGC
The DNA here is from genome assembly GCF_015024225.1 of Nocardioides lijunqiniae. Classification (GTDB taxonomy): domain Bacteria; phylum Actinomycetota; class Actinomycetes; order Propionibacteriales; family Nocardioidaceae; genus Nocardioides; species Nocardioides lijunqiniae. Next base: position 61,016 of record NZ_JACJGM010000022.1, on the reverse strand, counting down.
GAGCGCCGAGGACCACGACGTCGCCGCCGACGCACTGCGCCGCGTGGGCGCTCTCCACCTGGCCGACCGCGCGTTCGCCGGCCTCTCCGGCGGCGAGCGGCAGCGGGTCCTCATCGCCCGCGCGCTCACCCAGCGCGCCACGCACCTGCTGCTGGACGAGCCGACCAACCACCTCGACATCCGCTACCAGCACGAGGTCCTCGGCCTGCTCGCCCACCTGGTGCGCGACCTCGGCACCACGTCCGTGGTCGTGCTCCACGACCTCAACCTCGCCGCGCGCTACTGCGACGACCTGGTGCTGCTCGGCCCCGGCGGGGTGGCGGCGTCGGGCACCACCGCCGACGTCCTCGACCCCGACGTGCTCGAGCCGGTCTACGAGATCGGCGTGCGGCGCGTCGAGCACGACGGCCAGCTGCACCTGCTCTTCTCCCCGTCCGACCCGTCCGTCGCGCGACCGCGCGCCATCCAGGAGGCCCTGTCGTGATCCGACCCGTCCAGGACACCATCGACGCGTACTGGTCGCAGCGCGCGCCGTCGTACGACGACTACCAGCAGCGCGCCGAGCGCCGCGAGCTCGACACCGAGATCTGGAGTCGGATCTGGTCCTCGGCGCTGCCGCCTGCGCCGTCCGACGTGCTCGACGTCGGCACGGGCAGCGGGCACGTCGCCTGCCTGCTCGCGCGCCTCGGGCACCGCACGACCGGGATCGACCTCGCGCCCGCGATGCTGGACCGCGCGCGGGAGCACGCCGCCGCCCTCGAGTCCCCGCCGCGGATCCTCAGCGGCGACGCCGTGCGCCCCGACTTCCCGGCCGGCTCCTTCGACGCGATCACCGGGCGCTACGTGATGTGGACCCTGCGCGAGCCGCTCGTCGCGGTGGCCAGCTGGATCCTGCTGCTGCGCCCCGGCGGGGTGGTGGCGATGGCCGACAGCACGTGGTTCCCGCAGGGGCTGGGCGACCTGTACGACGACGCGGCCCGCCGGGCGCTGCCCGTTGCCGAGGCCACGAGCATCGACCGGACCGCCGAGGTGCTGCGCGAGGGCGGTCTCGTCGACGTCGAGGTGACGCCGCTGCACGAGGTCCTCGAGCTCGACCGCCGGCTCGGCGTGGCGCCCGGGCACGAGGTGCAGCTGCAGTACCTCGTCACCGGCCGCCGGCCCTAGCGTCCGGTCGGGCGCCGCCCGGCGCTGTTCACGTCCCGTACCCCTGGGCGCCACGCTGCGACAGCGGTTCATTACCGGGCCCACGATGGACTGCGTCCGCGGTCGCGGCGCGCTCCTCCAGGAGCGCCGCGCGACGGCCGCCGGACGAGGAGCTGGTCATGCCCGCGCGACGATCGCGTGCCGCCGCGACGGTCGCGACGGCCGTCGCCGCCCTCGGTCTGCTGCTGTGGCCGAGCCCGGCGCAGGCCCACCCGTTCGGGCCGCCGCAGACGGTGTCGATCGAGCTCGCCGAGGACGCCGGAGTCGTCCGGGTGCACTGGCAGCCGGGCGCCCCGGACGACTACTCCTACCTCGCCGCCGGGATCGGCCTGACGGACGCCGACGAGTCGCAGGGCGCGGGCGGCCTGATCGCCGTCAAGCGTGACGCGGACGCGCTGACCTCCTCGCCCCTGCTGGGCCGCTACCTCACCCGGCACGTCGTCGTCCGCGAGGCCACGGGGGCGGCCTGCGCCCCGACCGTGCTGCCGGTCGAGCACCTGGTCTCCGACGGCGTGCGGCTGGAGTTCCGCTGCGCGGGCCCGCTCGACGACGTCGACGTCCGGGTCTCGCTGCTCACCGACCTGCACCCGGCGTACCAGACGATGGCGACCGGGCCCCACGGACAGCGCTTCGCCTACTCCGCCACCAAGACCGAGCACCGCTGGTCCACCAGCCCGGAGGAGGCGGACGACGCCCTCGCCCAGAGCGCCGCGCTCCAGCTGTCCGGCGTCCTCGCCGGGCTGGCGGGAGCGGGTGGCGCCGCCGCCCTCGTCGTACGCCGTAGCCGCAGGAGGACCGTCTCGTGACCCTCGCCATCGACCCGCTGGGAGCCGCCGAGCTCGGCGACCGGCTCGTCGCCGCCATCGACTCGCCCCACTTCGCGCCGCTCGCGCTGGTGATCGCGTTCGTCGCCGGGGCCGCGCACGCGGTCGGGCCCGGTCACGGCAAGAGCCTGGCCGCCGCCTACCTCGTCGGCTCCGACGGCAAGGTGCGCGACGCCGCCTGGCTCGGGGGCTCCGTCGCGGTCATGCACACGCTGTCGGTGCTCGTGCTCGCCGTCGCGTGGACCTTCTTCGACCTCTCGGGCCTCATCGAGCTGCGCCAGCTGACCAGCGCCCTGCAGCTGGTCGCCGGGCTGCTGGTCGTCTCGCTGGGCGTGTGGCTGATCCGGCGCCATCTCCGCAGCGCGCGCTCGGGGCTCGGTCACGGTCACGGCCACGGCCACGGGCACGGCCACGGGCACGGACATGGACATGGACACGGTCATGGGCACGAGGTGGGCGTGAGTCGGCCCAGCATCATCCTGCTCGGGATCTCCGGCGGCCTCACGCCGTCCCCGGCCGCCTTCCTGGTGCTGGTGGCGGGACTCTTCAGCGGGCGCTCCGGGCTGGCCCTGGTGCTCGTGCTGGTCTTCGGCCTCGGCCTGGCCGGCGTGCTGTTCGGCGTGGGGCTGCTGGCCCTGGCCGGGAAGTCCTTCGTCATCCGGCTCGCGGAGTCGCGCCGGGTCGTCGACCTCGCGTCGCGCGTCGCGCCCGTCATCGCCGCCGGCAGCATCACCGCCATCGGCCTGGGACTCACGGCCCTTGCGGTCAGCAACCTCGCGGCCGCCTGAGCGCGGAGCGGAGGGGGGGCGGTTTCCCCAAGGGATGCAGCCCGAGCGTCACTTCCCTCGCGCTGCAGACCGTGGGAAGTGCAGCTTCGCCTGCATCCCTTGGGGAAACTGCGCCCTGCGCCAGCCGGCTAGAGCCCCCGACTTGCACTTCCTAAGCAAAATGATAATCATTCTCGTCTGTGATCACCACGACGAGCCCCGCTGCCACCCCGGCGCCGGCGGGAGCGGCGCCCTCGGCCGCCCTCGTCGCCGTCCGCGCCCTGCGCCGTCGCCAGGGGAGCCTGAACCTCCTGCTCCTCGCGCTGCTGCTCGCCACGACCACCGTGGCCCTCGGGATCGGACCCGTCGGGGTCGCACCGGCTGACGTGCTCGGGATCCTCGGGCACCACCTGCTCGGCACGCGGTACGACGCCGGCTGGACGCGCACCGAGGACGTCATCGTCTGGGGCACCCGCGCGCCGCGCGTGGCGATGGCCGTCGTGGCCGGGGCGGCGCTCGGCGTGGCCGGCGCGGTCCTGCAGGCGCTGGTGCGCAACCCGCTGGCCGACCCCTACCTGCTCGGCCTCAACGCCGGCGCCTCCGCCGGCGCGGCCGTGGCGGTGCTGGTCATCGGCGCAGGCAGCGCGCTCGCGCTCTCCGGCTCCGCGCTGATCGGCGCGGTGGGCGCGATCGTGCTCGTGATGCTGCTCGGCGGCGTCGCGGGGCAGCGCGGACCGCTGCGGCTGGTGCTGGCCGGGCTGGCCGTGGGCTACGCCCTGCACGCCGTCACCAACTTCCTGCTCTTCTGGTCCGACTCACCGGAGGCGGCCCGCTCGGTGCTCTTCTGGCTGCTCGGCTCGCTGGCCTCGGTGCAGCCGGTGATGCTGCTCGCCGCCACCGTCGCCACCCTGCTCGGCACCACCGCGCTGGTCCTTGTCGCACCGGTCATCGACGCGCTCGGCTCCGGCGACGACTCGGCGCGCTCGGCGGGTCTGCACCCCGAGCACGCGCGCTTCGCGGTGATGGCCGGGACCTCCGCCATGGTCGGCGTCGTGGTCGCGGCCGTGGGCGGGGTCGGCTTCGTCGGCCTCGTCGTGCCGCACCTCGCGCGCCGCCTCGTCGGCGGCCGGCACCGCGCCGTCGTACCCGCCTCCGCGCTGCTCGGCGCGCTCGTCCTGGTCGTCGCCGACACCGTCGCCCGCACCGCCCTCGACCCGCGCGAGATCCCCGTCGGGGTCGTCACCGGCATCGTCGGCGCGCCCCTCCTGCTCGTGCTCCTGCGCCGCTCGGGGGCGCAGTCGCTGTGAGAACCATCCGTCCGCGCCACCCGCTGTCACCCACCGCCCGTCAAGGAGCCCCCGTGCTGTCCCACCTCCGCCTGCCCGTCCTCGCGCCCGCCCTCGCGCTGGCGCTCGCGCTGCCGCTCGCCGGTTGCGCCGCCGACGCCGACGACGACCAGGAGTCGTCCGGCTCCAGCTCGGCCGTCGAGATCCAGAACTGCGGCCACACCGTCACCGTCGAGGCGCCGCCCGAGCGGGTCGTCCTGGTCAACAACGACCCCGTGGCCAACCTCGAGGCCCTGGGCGCGATCGACCGCGTCGTCGCCATCACCGCGGACCTCCAGGAGGGCCTCTACGACGACGCGACGTACGACGCCCTCGGCTCCCTGGAGCTGCTCTCGACCGAGACCAACGCGACCGGCGGCTCGGTCGTCTCGCAGGAGGCGCTGCTCGGCGCCGCGCCCGACCTGGTCATCGCCCCGGAGAACGCCGTCGACCGCGCCGCGCTGGAGCGCGCCGGCATCCCGCTCTACGTGCCGACCGCCTACTGCAACGACCCGGGCCCCGAGCTCAGCGAGACCGCGACCTTCGACCGCGTCTGGACCGAGGTGCGCGACCTGGGCACGATCCTCGGCGAGTCCGAGCGTGCCGACGAGGTCGTCGCCGACGGTGAGGCCGAGCTGGCGGCCGAGACCGCTCCCGACGCCGGCACGGCGGTCGCCCTCTACGTCTCCTCCGGCGGCAGCGTGCTCTCGCCGTACGGCGGACCGAGCATGGTGACCCCGGTCTTCGAGGCCGCCGGCCTGACCAACGTCTACGCCGACTCCGACGAGCGGGTCTTCGACGTCAACGTCGAGGACGTCCTGTCGCGCGACCCGGGCACGATCGTGCTGCTCTACTCCGGCGGTGACCCGCAGGAGACCCTCGACGCCTTCGCCTCCGCCCCCGGCGTCGATGACCTCGACGCCGTGCGCGACGGCCGCGTCGTCGCCCTGCCGTTCTCCTACACCGACCCGCCGTCGGTGCTGAGCCTCCAGGGCCCCGCGCAGCTGCGCGAGCTCCTCGCCGGCCTCGGGTGATCGAGCTCCGCGGCCTGACCGTCCGCGCCGGCGCGACGGTGCTGCTGCACCCGACCGACCTCACCGTCGCGACGGGCGCCCTGGTCGCGATCGTCGGCCCCAACGGCAGCGGCAAGTCCACCCTGCTGCGTGCGGTGGTCCGCGCGGGGCAGCGGTACGGCGGTCGGGTGCTGGTCGACGGCGCCGACGCGACGTCCCTGTCGCGCCGGCGCCTCGCCAGGCGGGTCGGGCTCGTCGCCCAGCGCGGCGACGCCGACCCGTCGCTCACGGTCGCCGAGGAGGCCGGCCTCGGGGCGCTGGCCCGTGCCGGCGGTCTCGTGGGCCGCCCGCGGCGCACCGACGAGCTCGTCGCCGAGGCGCTCGACCGCGTCGGGCTCGCCGACCGCGCCACCTCGCGGGTCGGGGTCCTGTCCGGCGGCGAGCTCCAGCGGCTCGCGATCGCCCGCGTGCTCGTGCAGGCGCCCGGTCACGCGCTGCTCGACGAGCCGACCAACCACCTGGACCCGCGCCACCAGCTCGAGGTGCTCGGCCTGGTCCGCGACATCGCGCCCACGAGCGTCGTGGTCCTGCACGACCTCGACGCCGCCGCCCGCTGGGCCGACGTCGTGGTCGTCATGGACCACGGCCGCGTGGTCGCGGACGGGCCGCCGGCAGAGGTCCTGGTGCCGTCCGTGCTCGACCCCGTCTACGGCGTGACCACCGCGGTGCACGCCGGCCACCATCCGCACTTCGAGTTCACCCTCCCCACGAAAGGAACGGCATGACCACCACCACCGACACCACGAGGCTCGACACCGCCCGCGACCTGGAGCGCCGCTGGTCGGCGCAGCAGACGGCCTACATCCGCCACCGCGCCGAGCGCTTCGCCACCATCGCCCGCGTCGTCGCCGACGTCTGCTCCGACGTGGCGCAGCCGCGGGTCCTGGACCTCGCGGGCGGCACCGGCTCGCTGGCCGCGGCCGTCCTCGCCGAGCTGCCCCACGCGCAGGTCGTCGTGGTCGACAAGGACCCGCTGCTCACCGCGATCGCCGAGGACCTCGTCCCCGACCGTCCCGGCTCCAGCGTCGCGTGCCTCGACCTCGACGACCCGGCCTGGGTGAGCGACGCCCGCGTCGCCGGCGCGCCGTACGACGCGGTCGTGAGCTCCACCGCCCTGCACTGGCTCCAGCCCGGCGCCCTCGCCCGCGTCTACTTCGAGCTCGCCGGCCTCGTCCGCCCCGGCGGCATCGTCCTCAACGGCGACCACCTGCTCTACGACGAGGCCACCGAGCCCACCCTGCTCGGCATCGCCGCCCGTGACGACGAGCGCGTGCAGTCTGCCGCCTTCGGCTCCGGCGGCGTCGACACCTGGGACGCCTGGTGGGACGCCGCGGAGTCGGTCCCGCACTACGCCGACGCCGCCGCTCGCCGCCGCGAGACCTGGGGGCAGGAGCTTCACACCCCGCCGCCCAAGGTCAGCCTCGGCTTCCACCTCGAGACCCTGCGCAGCGCCGGCTTCCGCGAGACCGGCACCGTCTGGCGCTACCTGGACGACATCGTGCTCTACGCCGTGCGGTGACCCGTACCGGCTTGTTCCCGAACTGTGGACGAATCGTGGAACGGATGTTGCCGGCTCCCGCATAGTGTCTTCCTCAGACCCGCCTACGGACCCGAGACCGTGGGCGGGTCTTTCCATTTCCTCGAGCCGCCCGAGGTCCCCCGCATGCGCCTGCGCACCATCGCCGCGGGGCTGCTGCTCCTGCTCGGTGTGGCGATGACCTTCCAGGGTGGCTCCGACCTCGCGACCGGCTTCGCGATGACGAGAGCGCCGGTGTGCGCGGAGTCCGAGCCCGCCGACGGGTGCCTGCGCGCATCGCCCGGCACGCTCGACTTCGACCGGCACGAGGGCAGGGGAGGGGCCGACCTCTGGACCCTCACCCGCCCGCGCCGGCCCGACACCTCCGTCACCGTGCTGGACTCCCGCGGCCTCGAGGGCGGCCCGGCCACCGCCTACCTCTGGGACGGCTCCGTGGTCCAGCTCGAGGGCGCCGACGGCGAGCGGGTGCCCACCCTCGACTGGGGTCCACGTCGTGCCACCGGACCGCTGGGGGTGGCGCTCCTCGGCCTCGGTGGCGCGCTGCTGCTGGGCGCTCCGCACTGCTGGGCACGCCGCTCGCGTCCCGCCGGCTCCGGCCTGGTGGTCGCCGGCATGAGCCTCGGACTCGTCGGGCTGGCCGGCGGCTGGTGGGCGGCGGCGGTCATGGCCGCGGTCGCGGGAGTGGCGGTGGGCTTCGGCGTCGCGCTGGTGCGACCTGCCCCGACGGGCGGCGGATCCGACGCCGACGTCGACGCCCCACCCGGCGGGTGACGCGCCGAGGCCTCACGAGTCGCGGGAAGCGCTCGTCGGCTCCCCGACCCGACGAACGCCGCCACACGGTCGCCACCCCGACTGCTGAGGCGCGATGCCTCTGGCGCGACTGGGCTCAGCAGGACTGTCCGGCCGACACCTTGAACGTCGCCATCACGGGCTTGTGGTCGGAGGGGAAGTCGTCGTCCGGCTCCGTGCCGGGCACGTCCGCGTAGACGGCGCGGGCGTGCTTGAAGAAGATGTAGTCGATCCGCTTCTTCTTGCCGCCGGACTCGAAGCCGTTGGTGTAGCCGTTGCCCTGGGCCGCCTTGGTCTTCCAGACGTCGTTCAGGCGGCTGGTCAGGACGTTGTACGTCTTGCTGCCGGGCACCCGGTTCATGTCGCCGGCCAGGAACGTCGCGCAGGACGGCCGGCGGATGACGTTCTTGCGCAGGAACCGCGCCTGCTCGTAGGGGACGTCCAGGGTCGTGGGGGCCGCTCCGTTGTAGGGGCACTTCTGGCGCGGCTCCCGGAAGTCCAGGTGCGTGGAGCCGACGACGATCCGCTTGCTGCCGATGCCGATCTTGGCCCCGATCACTCCCCGCTCGTAGCAGCTCACTCCCTCCCTCGGCTGGAGACGTGTCTTGCCCACCTTGCCGACGAAGTCGTAGTTCTTCCGGATCAGGATGGCGTTGCCCCTCCAGTGCTTCCCCTCCTTGTGCTCGATCGGGAAGTAGCTGGCCTTCATGCCGACGAGCTTGGCGAGGTAGACGGCCTGGTTGCACTCCCCGCCCTTGCAGTCGGGGAGGTTCCGATCGACCTCGTTGAGGAGCACGACGGAGGGCTTGTAGTGATTGATCACCCCAGCGATCTTCCCCAGGTTCTCGCCCTCCTTCTCCTCACCGCCGTACTGGATGTTGAAGGTCATGATCCGGACGGTGGTCGCTTTCGCGGCCGCCGCAGGTGCGGGCGGGGCCGCGCTCGTGGGACCAGGCACGGTCGCGACGGCCAGGACCGGGAGCGCGAGAGCGAGGGCGGTCAGGGCGACGCGCAGCGGGCGGCGGTTCTTCACGGGCACTCCTCGAGTCGGATGCGTGATGTGCGGGGTGTGTGGACCTTCTACCCACCTGCCCGCGCCTGAACCCCGCGTCCGCGCGGGGCCACCCGACCTCCCGTGAGCGCCGGGCCGCAGCCCCGCCCCCGGCCTGCGGCCGACGTATGTTTCACCCATGGTCGACGAGGCTCAGCACGAAGCAGGCGGCACGCTGACCCTGCTGAGCGAAGCCGCTGCCCAGGGGAGCTGGGAGCGCCTGGCGGCGATGGTCCCGCCGCCACCGGGGTCTGAGCGCCCCTGGGCTGATCCGCTCGACGGCGTACGCCGGCTGCTGGCCACGCGACTTGCCGAGGAGCCGGCCGACGCTGCTGACCTGGCGTCAGCCGTCGGATGGGGCCTGGCGGAGCAGGGTCGATGGGCGGAGGCGCACGAGTTCGTCCTGGTCGCGGCGCAGGCGTTCGACGGCGTGCGCGCCGAGAAGGGGAGTCCGCGGTCTCGTGCCTGGTTCGACACCATGGCGACGTCCACGCTGGTCGAGTGGCACACGCTCGGCACCACGCGCGCCTTCGACCGGCTCTCCCGCGAGCTTGCGGGGCCCCGGGCTGCCAACAGGATGACCTCCGTCCACGCTCGGGCGCTGGTCGCACTGGGACGCGTGCACCTGGGACGGCAGGAGTCCGGGAGCGCTGTGGTCTCGTTCTCACGGGCGCTGCGCCTCTCGTTCGAGGGCACGCTCGACCGGGCGAACGTCGTGGCCGAGCTGGCGCTCGCGCGGTTCCGGCACGGCGACTGGCGAGGCGCCCGGCAGGACTCCTCCCTCGCCGCGACGCAGGCGGGCTCGACCCCCTACGTCGCGGGCGCCAGCGCGGGGATGGCGGCCGACGCCATCTGGCCCGCGCTCTCCGGTGACGTGGGCACGGCGCGCGACCTCGTCGACCGGGCCCGGAGAGCCGTGACCGAACGACCGAGCGTGGCCGCGGACATCGTCATCCTCCATGCGCGCATCGCCCTCGCCATGAACGCCGGTGACTGGAAGGAGATGGTCCGGTGCCTCGCCGAGTTCGACGACTCCGGCTACCGCCGCATCTACGACCAGGACGAGTGGTTCGCGCTCAAGGCCATCGCGCTGCGCAACGCCGGATCGACGGACGAGCACCGTGAGCTCCTTCTGCGGTGGGAGGGCACCTCGCCGGGCACGAACGCGGCGTACTACTGGGCGCACCAGGGTCTGGCCGCCCACGACGCCGGGCGCGGCGCGGACGCGTTGTCTGCCGCGGCGCGGGCCGGAACGCTGATCAACGACGAGCAGGACGCGCTCGGACGAGGGTGGACGCGCATCGTCATCGGCACGCTCACCTCGTTCCACGGGGACCCCACCTCGGGGATGGATTACTACGAGGCCGCGAGGGAGGAGTTCCGCGGGCTCGGGGCGGACGGGTTCGTCAAGCGCTGCAACGAGATCCTGCAGGCGACGGCGGAGCACCTCGCCAGCCAGTCCACCGACCCGCTGGCTGCGCTGACCGCGAAGCAACGGGAGGTCGCTCGGCTGGTCGCCGAGGGCTACACCAGCGCCGAGATGGCCACCGTCCTGGGGCTCTCGAAGAAGACCGTCGACTTCCACGTGGCCAACATCGTCTCGCGACTGAGGCTGTCCGGCCGCCGGGACATCCGGCGGCTGCTCGCCTGATCAGGGCGTACTAGGACGAAGTACCAGGGTCGTCCGCGTCCCATTCCCCGCGTGTCCACACACACCTAGCGTTGCTCGTCACTGCGTGTCGGCGCAGGACTGAGCGATGAGGCGGAACAGGGATGACGACGGTTCTCGGGGTGGCTTCCCGCTGGGTCTCGAGGACAGGGGTGCTCGTCCTGACGGTCGCCCTGATGCTGGGGGCAGCGGTCGGTTCGTCACCAGCGGCCCAAGCGCAACCCGCGGGAGGGTCGGTGGCCCTCGAGCAGGGCGATCAGGTCACCGCGTGGGGCTCCAACGCCTCCGGCCAGAACGACGTGCCGGCCTCCCTGACCGGCAAGACCGTCACCGACATCAGTGGCAGCTACCACTCCCTGGCCCTGACCAGTGACGGCAAGGTCACGGCGTGGGGTAAGGACGACGACGGACAGGCCACGGTCCCGGACTCGCTCACCGGCTCGACCGTGACGGCGGTGGTCGCCGGAGGCCGTCATTCTCTGGCGCTGACGAGCGACGGGACGGTGACGGCCTGGGGCAACAACACCTACGGGCAGAGCGACGTGCCGAACTCGCTGACCGGCAAGACGGTCACCGCCATCACTGCCGGTGCCTACCACTCCGTGGCGTTGACCAGCGACGGGAAGGTGACCGCTTGGGGGTACAACTACCCCGGGCAGCCCGACGTACCGGACTCCCTGGACGGGAAGGTCGTCACCCTCATCGCGGCCGGGCCCTACCACTCGCTGGCCCTGACCAGCGAGGGAGAGATCATCGGCTGGGGGAACATCGGTGACGGCCAGGCAGACGCGCCGGAATCACTCAGTGGGAAGACCGTGACGGCGCTCGCCGCCGGGCTCCACCACTCGTTGGCCCTCACGAGCGACGGGGTCGTCACCGCCTGGGGGGACGAAGGCCTCGGAGAGATCGACCCGCCGGCATCGCTGACGGGGAAGACGGTCACCGCGATCGCCGCGGGGTGGTACCACTCGTTGGCCCTCACGAGTGAAGGTCAGGTCACAGGCTGGGGGGCCGAATTCTACGGCGAGACCGACGTGCCGGACTCGCTCGCCGGCAGGAGGGTCACCACGATCGCGGCGGCCATCTTCCACTCCCTGGCCGTCAGCTCGGTGTTCGCCGCCGACGCCGCACCGGCCATCGGGGGCGTGCCGCAGGTCGGTGGTGCGCTGACCGCCGTCCCGGGCACCTACAGCATCGCGCCCGACGGCTTCGACTTCGCCTGGGAGGTCGACGGCACCCCGGTCGGGACCGACACCGCGACGTACCGTCCCACGCGCTCGGACGTCGACAAGACGGTCACGGTCACGGTGACCGCGCACCGGGACGGCTACCCCGACGTGGTGACCACCTCCGCCCCCACCGGGCCCGTCAGCGGGGGCGGCCAGGTCACGGCGTGGGGTAGCGACTTCTTCGGTCAGACCACGGTCCCGGACAGCCTCACGGGCAGGACGGTGACGACGGTGGCCGCCGGTGAGAGCCACTCGCTGGCAGTGACCGCTGACGGGCAGGTCACCGCCTGGGGTGAGGACGGTGGGGGTCTGACGACGGTCCCACCCAGCCTGGCCGGGCGGACCACGGTCGCGGTGGCCGCCGGAACGGACCACTCGTTGGCGTTGACCGCTGACGGGCAGGTCACCGGCTGGGGTGATGACGGTGGGGGGCAGGCGACGGTCCCACCCGGCCTGGCCGCGAAGACCGTGGTCGCGATCGCAGCCGGCGCCCGGCACTCCTTGGCGTTGACCGTTGACGGGCAGGTCGCCGTCTGGGGTGCCAACAACTTCGGTCAGACCGCGGTCCCGCCGAGTCTGGCCGAGCAGTCGGTGGTCGCGATCGCAGCCGGCGCCTACCACTCGTTGGCGCTGACCGCAGACGGCAAGGTCACGGCCTGGGGTTGGAACCTGTTCGGCGAGGCCACGGTCCCACCTGCTCTGACTGGGAAGATCGTGACTGCGATCGCCACGGGCGAGCGGCACTCGATGGCGCTGACCGCGGACGGCGAGGTCATCGCCTGGGGTTTCGACCAGTTCGGTCAGGCCACGGTCCCTCCCGGCCTGGCCGGGAAGGACGTGACCGCGATCGCCGCCGGCGCCTTCCACTCGCTCGCGTTGACCGCGGACGGCCATGTCACCGCCTGGGGCGTGAACTCCTCCGGCCAGAACAACGTCCCGGTAGGCCTGGCCGGGAAGAACGTGACCGCAATCGCCGCCGGCACCTACCACTCGATGGCGCTGAGCGCCGCGCTGAACGCCGACGGCGTCCCCACGATCGCTGGGGACGCGCGGGTCGGCCAGGAGCTGAGCGTCACGGTGCCCGGCAACAACGCGGACCCGGATGCCGTCACCTTCCAGTGGTACGCCGACGGCGCCGCGATCAGCGACGCGACCTCGGACACGCTGACGCTGAGCGCCGCACAGCTCGGCACGCACGTCACCGTGACGGTCACCGCCACCAAGGACGGCTACACCTTGACCTCGACGACGTCGGAGCCCACGGAGCCCGTCGTCGCCGGCTCGTTCACCACCGGGCCCGAGGCCGGGATCAGCGGCACCGCGCAGGTGGGGCAGACGCTGACCGCGACCACCGGCACCCCCGACCCGGCGGCGGACTCGTTCGCTTATCAGTGGTTCGCGGACGGTGAGGCCGTCTACGGCGCCACCGGCGAGAGCCTCAAGCTCACCCCCTTGCTGGTCGGGACCTCCGTCAAGGTGGAGGTGACCGCGACGCGGACCGGCTACGCCGATGCGTCCGACCCTTCGGAGGCGGTCGGCCCAGTGGCCGCCGGCGCGTTCACGACGGGTCCGACGGCAGGGGTCACCGGCACCGCGCAGGTCGGGCGGACGCTGACCGCGACGACTGGCACCACCGTCCCGGCCGCAGGCTCCTTCTCCTATCAGTGGTTCGCGGGCGGCCAGCCCATCGACGGCGCCACCGGCGACAGCCTCGAGCTCACGCCGGCGCTGGCCGGGACCTCGGTCACCGTGGAGGTGACCGCGACGCGCGTCGGCTACGCGGACGCGTCGGACACCTCGGAGGCGGTCGGCCCGGTGACCGCCGGAGAGTTCACGACCGGTCCGACGGCGGACATCACGGGATCCGCAGTGGTCGGAGGGACCTTGACCGCCGTCACCGGCACCACCTCGCCCGCCGCGGACTCGTTCTCCTACCGTTGGTTGGCTGACGGTGACCCGGTGCCGGGTGAGACCGGTGCCGAGCTCGAGGTGACCGCGGCGATGGTGGGAAAGATCGTCAGGGTGGAGGTGACGGCGATCCGGACCGGCTACGTCGATGCCGTCGATCTCTCCGCCACGGTCGCCGTGATCGGCCGAGCGCAGTTCGCGACCGGTCCGACGGCGGGCATCACCGGCACCGCGCAGGTGGGGAGGACGCTGACCGCGACCACCGGCACCCCCGAGCCGGCGGCGGAGTCCTTCCGCTACGCCTGGTCTGCCGACGGAGTCCCGGTCTTCGGTGCGGAAGGAGCCACGTTCACGCTCTCGGCCGCGCAGCTGGGGGCGGTCATCACCGTCCGCGTCACGGCCTTGCGCGCCGGCTACGTCGACTCCGCCGATGACTCCGACCCGACGGCTCCGGTGGTGAGCGGGGGATTCACCACCGGACCGTCGGCGTCGGTCAACGGCACCGCCCAGGTGGGGCAGACGCTCACCGCAGGCACCGGGGCGCCGGTGCCCGACCCCGATGCCTACACGTTCGCCTGGTACGCCGACGACACCAGGGTCCCCGGTGCCGAGGCGCCAGAGCTGGTGCTCACGCCGGCGTACCGTGGGCGCCGGATCAGCGTGCAGGTCACCGCGTCGCGAGCAGGCTACGAGGACGCCAGCAGCCGGTCGGCGCCCACCGTCCCGGTGGTCACCGACAGCGCGCCGGGCCTGAGCCTGGTCATCTCGGTCCCGACAACAGGGCAGTACGGCGATACCGGCGTCACCCCCGACGGCGACCCCACCGCGCGGCGAGGAGCCCGGATCACGATCGCCTGGACGAGTGACCGTGCCCAGGCGTTGCGGGCGAACGCCTCGTTGACCGAGGCCATCGCGGCGAAGTACGCCGGGCGCGCGATCCCCGCGTCCGGCAGGGTCTCGGTCCTTCTGGAGCGGGTCGGCTGGCACCGCTACGGGTTGCAGGCCACCAACGAGGCCGGGACCACGACGGCGACCGCAGGCATCGTCGCCGTGCGGCGACCCACCCGGCTCCACGTCGAGGCCCCCACGCGGGCTCGCGCAGGCAGAGCGGTCCGGATCCGCGTCACCGGACTGGGGTTCCTGGAGCGGTTCTACGTCACCGTCGAGGGTGACCGGGTCCGCTTGGGCCAGGCCAACAAGGCGGGCGGCTTCATCCGGCGCATCGTCATCCCGGCTACTACCCGCCCGGGCATGGCCAGGATCAGGGTCACGGGACGATCCACCCATCGCACCGGCGCCGCCACCGTGCGCGTCAGGTGACGACCTGAGCGTCGCCAGGAGAGGCCGGACTCGACGCCCTGGCTACGTCCTCTTCTTCTTGAGGATGGCGGTGCTACGGACGACGGTGCGGTTGCCGGCCCTGTCGAGGCCGGTGGCGGTGTAGCGGATCTTGGTGCCCCGCACCTTGACAGTGGTCTTGCACGAGGCGACGCCGGAGTGGGCGTCGGTGGCCGTGCAGGTGACCTTCGGGACCTTGCGGTAGGTGCGGCCCTTCTTGATCCCCTTGACGGTCACCTTCGGGGCCGTGCGGTCGAGCCTCACGACGACCGTCGCCGATCCCGATCCGCCGTCGGCCGCGGCGATCGAGCGGGTGACGACGGCGCCCCGGGTCGAGGTCGTCAGCGTCACCGGCGCCGGGCAGGCAGTCGTGAGCGCGCTGCCGTCGGCCGCGCACGTGAACGCCACCCGGACCGGGGTGCGGTAGTAGCCGGAGGCGTTCGGCCTCGAGGTGCTGGTCGCCGTGGCGGTGATGACGGGAGTGCTCGGCACGATCTCGAAGGTCTGGGTGGACGGGATGGCGGCCAGGTGGTCGGCGCCGCCGGCCTGGTCGGCGCGGACGACGCAGGTCCCGAGCCCGGCGAGGGTGACGGTGGTGCCCGTGACGGTGCAGGCTCCGTTGGTCGAGCCCGACCCGACCGAGAACGTCACCGGGTTGCCCGAGGCTCCGCCGGCCGCCGCGACGGTGAAGGTGTTGCCGACCCGCGGCCGGGCGGGGGCGCTCGAGGTGAAGGAGACCGTCTGGGGTCCCTGGGTGACGAGGGTCGTGCGCGTCACGCGTCCCGGCGCGAAGTCAGCACCACCGGCCTGCTCGGCCGCGACGACGCAGGTGCCGACGTGGACGAAGGCGACGGTCGTGCCCTCGACCGTGCAGGCGCTGTTGGTGGTGGCCGGGTCGACGGCGAAGGTCAACGGGTTGCCCGAGGCGCCGCCGGTGGCGACGAGGGGGGCCGCGTTGCCGACGCGGGGATCGGCCGGCTCGGGTGACGTGAAGACGACGTCCTGGGCGGTCTTCGCGACGGCGATCGTCTGGGTGGCCAGCCCCGGCCCGAGGTCGCCGGCGCCGGCCTGGCTGGCCGCGACGACGCAGGTGCCGGCGTGGACGAAGCTGACGGTCGTGCCGTCGACGGTGCAGGCGCCGTTGGTCGTCGCGGGGTCGACGGCGTACGTGACCGGGTTGCCGGACTCCCCGCCGACGGCGTCGACCGTGTAGCTCTCCCAGATGTGCGCCGGCGACGGAGCCTCGCTGAGGAAGGCGACGGTCTGCGGGTCGGGCAGCACCTCGACCTCCAGGGTCGCCTCGCCGGGGAGGTAGTCGACGCTGCCTTCCTGGTCGGCGGCGAGCACGCAGGTGCCGGCGTGGTCGTAGGTCAGGACGCCGGCAGTGAGGTTGCAGGCCGCGTTGGTCGTGCTCGGGTCGATGCTGAGGACCACCGGGTTGCCGGTGGCGCCGCCGGTGGCGCCGGGCTCGTAGCTCTGCCCGATCGGGACCGTCGCGGGCTGGGCGGGCACGAAGACGATGGGCTGCGCGCCCTGGGGGACCGTGATCGTCTGGGTCGTCGTCCCGGCCACGTAGGTCTCGTCCTCGGGGACCGTAGCGGCGACCACGCAGCTGCCGACGTGCTGGAAGGTGACGACGGTCCCCACGAGGGTGCAGGCGTCGTTGGTGGTCGACGGGTCAATGCTGAACACCGCCGTGCCGGCCGAGCCGTCGACGGTCGCCGCGACGGCGTACGTCGTGCCGACGGCGGGTGTCGCCGGCGTCGACGCGAAGGCGACCGTCTGTTGGAGCTTGGTCGTGATCGTGACGGACCAGCCGTCCATCGACCCGTTGACGGCGGGGGTGTCGTCGAACACGAACAGCCGCCACTGACCGTTGGGGTCGGTCCCGGCGAACGCGCCGGTGAGGGTGGCGCTCGCTACCTCGACCGGTGCCGGCGGGGGCATGTAGTCGTAGTCGCTGAATCCGACGTTGAACGGTTGGTAGGTGCCGCTGCCGACGCTGGTCGAGTCGGGGATCGGTGCGGCCGCTGCGTCGCTGAAGGTCAGGTCGGCGCTCGTCATGGTGCCGCCGCCGGCGTCGGAGATCAGGAACACGCTCCTGCCGGTCGGGCCGACGAGGAGCACGTCGAGGTCGTCGGGGTTGGCGTGCGTGACTCCGGTGAGGGTCGCCTCCACCGAGGTCACCACGCCGGTCGTGCTCACGTCGACGGTGGTCGGGTACGGCGACGTCGCGAAGGGCCCCGGCAGCGCGATCGGGGCGCCGGCGGAGCTCATGTCGTGCTGTTGGCCGCCGGCGGTCACGCTCAGCGTCCATCCGGCGAGCTGGCCGGCGAGGCCGCTGAAGTCGTCCCGGCCGTAGAGCGACCAGACGCCGCGGGGGTCGGTCCCGCCGAAGGCGGCGGCGAACGTGGTGCTCGCGGAAGGGGCGGGCGCGGGCGCGGGGAACACGTCGTCACCCCCGCCGGTGTCGGAGACGTTCGTCGGCCCGTAGGTGGTGCCGGACACCAGTGGCGCGCTGGTGGCGGCCGGGGCGCCATCGACGAAGGCGAGCGTGCCGTCGATCACGTCGCGCCCGCTGCCCGCGTCGGAGAGGAAGAGTAGGTTGGCTCCGGTCGGCCCCACGAGCATCAGGTCGAGGTCCCCGGGGTAGGTGTGCGTCAGCCCGGTGAGCGTGACCTGCACCGCGGTGATGGTGCCGTCGATGTCGCCGATGTCGATCGAGGACGGGTACGGCGCTGCCACCCCCACCGACGGCTGGTTGGCGATCGAGACGGGGCTCGTGCTGCCGGCGGTGATCGTGGCCGCGGCGCCAGCCACCGGCGTCGCCACGACCTGGGTGACACCGATCGAGGCCATGACGAGCAGCAGGGCGGCTGCACGGCGCAGGCGCGTGCTCGTGCGGGGTCGGCGGGCGCGTGCCATGAGGGCTCCTGACGGAAAGGTGCCGAGCAGGTCCGGCCACTGTGCACTCTGGCCCACGTAGCGGCCGCATGGGGCCAAATCTCCCGATCAGTGGGTGGTCTGGTCCGGACCCAGCCTCCCTGACGTGTCACATCCTCCTCAGAAGTGTGGTTCATCCACAGATTGGCGTCGGGGCATGGCGCAAGAGGCGAGAGCGGGCTTACCTTCGGCGCAGGAACCTGACTCGGGAACGGGGACCGTCGTGGCGATGACGCAGGCTGATGCGCAGGGTGCTTTGGTCGATGAGCTGGACGAGCACGTGCGCGCGCTCGTCCGCCGCGAGGGCGTGGACCCCCAGCGCGACGCGGTCGTCGTACGACGCATCGCTGAGAGCGTGGTGCGCGAGCACGACGAGCGGAGCCTGACCGGTCAGGTGGCGCCCGTGGCCGACGCGGGCGCTGTCGTGGGCGAGCTGGTCGCGCGGGTGTCGGGGTTCGGGCCGCTGCAGCCGTTCCTCGATGACCCCGCGGTCGAGGAGATCTGGATCAACGACCCGTCGCGGGTGTTCATCGCGCGGCACGGCCGGCACGAGCTGACCAACCTGATGCTCAGCCAGGGGCAGGTGTCCGAGCTGGTGGAGCGGATGCTCAAGTCCAGTGGCCGCCGCATCGACATCAGCCAGCCGTTCGTCGACGCGATGCTGCCCGAGGGGCACCGGCTGCACGTCGTGCTGGAGGGGATCAGCCGTGGCTTCTCGGCGGTCAACATCCGCAAGTTCGTGCTTCGTGCGGCGCGGCTCTCCGACCTGGTCGAGCTCGGCAGCCTGACGCCGCGGGCGGCGGCGTTCCTGGAGGCGTCGGTGCGGGCGGGGCTCAACGTCCTGGTCGCCGGTGGCACGCAGGCCGGCAAGACCACGATGCTCAACTGCCTGGCCGCGGCCATCCCCGGCGGCGACCGGGTGGTGTCGGCGGAGGAGGTCTTCGAGCTGCGCTTCCCGCACCCCGACTGGGTGCCGATGCAGACGCGCCAGTCCGGGCTCGAGGGCACCGGCGAGATCAAGCTGCGCGACCTGGTCAAGGAGAGCCTACGTATGCGGCCGAGCCGGATCATCGTGGGCGAGGTGCGATCGGAGGAGTGCTTGGACCTGCTGCTCGCCCTCAACGCCGGGCTGCCGGGCATGTGCACGCTGCACGCCAACAGCGCGCGCGAGGCGCTGGTGAAGATGTGCACGCTGCCGCTGCTGGCCGGCGAGAACATCTCGGCCCGCTTCGTCGTGCCCACCGTCGCCGCGTCCGTCGACCTGGTGGTCCACCTCGGCATCGACCACCAAGGCGTGCGCCGGGTCAACGAGGTCGTGGGCGTGCCCGGTCGGGTCGAGAACGACATCATCGAGACCGAGTCGATCTTCGAGCGGCGCGGGGGCGAGCTGCAGCGGGTCAACGGGATGCCGCCGCGCATCGAGCTCTACGAGCGGGCCGGCATCGACGTCCACCGGATCCTGGGTCAGGACCGCTGATGGGCGCGCTGGTCGGGCTGGGCGTCGGCATCGGGCTGATGCTGGTCTGGTCGGCGGTCTTCGTGCCCCGCCAGCCTCGTCACCCGTCGCGCGCCGACGGTCGGGGCGCCCAGCTGCTCGCGCGCGCCGGACTCGGCGAGGTGTCGCTGGCGGCGTTCGCCCTGCTGTGCCTGGTGTGTGGCGTCGTGGTCGCCCTCGTCATCCAGGTCGTGTCCCGCACGGCGCCCGTCGCCGTGGCGTTCGGTGCGATGGGCGCCTACCTGCCGGTCGCGGTGGTGTCGGGTCGGGCGCGACGCCGTCAGCGGGAGTTCGCCGAGGTGTGGCCGGAGGCGGTGGACAACCTGGCGTCCGCCGTACGTGCGGGGATGTCGTTGCCCGACGCCCTGGCGGGGCTGGCGGTGCGCGGGCCGGAGCCGCTGCGCGACGCGTTCGACGCGTTCGCGCTGGACTACCAGGTGACGGGGCGGTTCGGAGAGAGCCTCGACCGGCTCAAGGTGCGGCTGGCCGATCCTGTCGGAGACCGGGTCATCGAGGGGCTGCGCATCGCGCGGGAGGTGGGCGGGGGCGAGCTCGGGCGCCTGCTGCGGAACCTGTCGGGCTACCTCCGCGACGATGCCCGCACCCGTTCCGAGCTGGAGTCGCGGCAGGCGTGGACGGTCAACGGCGCCCGCCTCGCAGTCGCGGCGCCGTGGCTGGTGCTGCTGTTCATGTCGTTCCAGTCGGAGGTGATCCAGCGCTACTCGTCACCCGAGGGTGCCGTCGTGCTCGGCGTCGGCGCGGTCCTGTGCCTGGCGGCCTACCGGCTGATGATGCGCATCGGCCGCCTCCCCACCGAGAGGCGGATCCTGTCGTGACGCTGCTGCTGTGGGGCGCGGTGCTCGGGGCGCTGGCGGGCGCCGGCCTGGTGCTGGTCGGCTCCCGGGTGCGGGTCATCGGCCGCCCGCAGCTGGCGACACGGGTCCTTCCCTACGTGCGCGACCTGCCCCACGTCGGCCGGACGCCGGCGCTGCGGGTCGCGTCCAGCTCGCCGACGTCCGCCGCGGCCGGCGTCTTCGGGCCGGTGCTGCGCTCGATGGCCGACACCGTCGAGCGCGTGCTCGGCGGCTCGGCGTCCGTACGCCGCCGGCTCGAGCGGGCGGCGATCGACAGGACGGTGCACGAGTTCCGCAGCGAGCAGGTGCTGTGGGGACTGGCCGGCCTGGCGATCGTGGCCGCCTACGGACTGCTCAAGACGGTCACGGACCCCGGCGGTGCCGTGGGTCTGGTGGCGCTCTGCGGAGTCGGGTTCGCGGTCGGGGTGATCGCGCGCGACAACCGCCTCAGCGGCCAGGCGACCAGCCGCGAGCGGCGCATCCTGGCGGAGTTCCCGACGGTCGCGGAGCTGCTCGCGCTGGCGGTCGCCGCGGGGGAGAGCCCGGTCGCGGCGCTCGACCGGGTCGTACGGCGCAGCGGCGGCGAGCTGTCCGGCGACCTCGCCAAGGTGCTCGCGGCGGTGCGCACCGGCGAGCCGGTCTCGACCGCCTTCGACGCGATGGCGGCGGCCAGTGGGCTGTCGTTGGTGTCGCGCTTCGCGCAGGGCATCGCCGTCGCCGTGGAGCGCGGCACGCCGTTGGCCGAGGTCCTGCACGCCCAGGCCGCCGACGTACGCGAGGCCGGGCGTCGCGAGCTGATCGAGGTCGCCGCGCGGCGCGAGATCTTCATGATGGTGCCGGTCGTCTTCGTGGTGCTCCCGGTGACCATCCTCTTCGCCTTCTGGCCCGGCGTCGTGGGCCTCGACCTGACCACTCCTTGATCTCTCGGGAAGGACGCAACATGGAGAACCTCGCAGTACTGATGGCCCGCCTGCACGCCGCCCTCGCGGTGTCACGACGGCGCGACGAGCGCGGCGACGTGCCCGAGTGGGTGCTGGTCACCGTGATGTCCGCGGGCATCGTGGTGGTGATCTGGGGCGTCGCCGAGGGGGCGCTCTCCCAGATGCTGAGGGACGCGCTCAACTCGGTGAAGTAGTGCTCGCCCGGCTCCGGTCGCGCGGCGGGCCTCGGTCCGAGCGCGGTGCGGCCGTCGTCGACTTCGTGCTGGTGCTGCTCGTGCTGGTGCCGCTGTTCCTCGGCATCCTCCAGGTGTCGCTGGTCCTGCTGGTGCGCAACTCGCTCGCCGCCGCTGCGTCCGAGGGTGCCCGGCTGGCGGCGACCGCCGACCGCGATGCGGCCGACGGTGCAGCGCTGACCCGCGAGCAGGTCGAGGCGGCGATCGCCGGGCGGTACGCCGAGGACGTGACGGTCCGCCGGGTGATGGTCGACGGGGCGCCGGTCGTGGAGGTGACCATCCATGCGCGGGTGCCCGCGCTTGGGATCGGTGGTCCCGCGGTCGAGCTGGACGTGCAGGGGCACGCGGTCGAGGAGGCGCCGTGAGCGTGCGCCGTACGCGAGAGGAGGAGGGGAGCGCGGCGGTCGAGCTGGCGTGGCTCGGCATCCTGCTGCTGGTCCCGATGCTGTGGATCGTGCTGTCGGTCTTCGAGGTGCAGAAGGGTGCGTTCGGCACGAGTGCGGCGGCCCGCGCGGCCGGCCGCGCCTACGCGCTCGCGCCCGACGACGCCGAGGGCAGGCGTCGCGCCAAGGCCGCCGCGCGGCAGGCGCTCGCCGACCAGGGGCTGGGCGACGCGCCGCTCACCGTCACCGTCACGTGTGAGTCTGCGGGCACGAGCTGTCACAGCGGGGGAGCGGTGATCACGGTCCACATCGCCTCGCGCGTGGACCTGCCGCTGATGCCCGAGGTGCTGGGTGGTGACCGGCCGAGCTTCGCGCTGGACGCGACGCACACGGTGCCGATCGGGCAGTACCAGGAGGTGGAGTGATGGCCCGGCGCACGATCCGTCGTAGGCGCGACGAGCGGGGCTCCTCGATGGTGCTGATCATCGGCTTCGCCGCCGTCCTGGCGCTGGGCGTGGCCGTCGTGGTCGACGCCTCCGCGGCGTACCTCCAGCGCCAGGGCCTCGACACCCTCGCCGACGGCGCGGCCCTGGCCGGCGCGGACGCCGGCGCGACCGGCCGCGACGTCTACGAGGGCGGCGTGCCCGACGAGCGTCTCGAGCTCACCCAGCCGCAGGCCCGCGCCGCCGTACGCTCCTACCTGCGTGAGGTCGGCGCCTACGACAAGTACCCCGGCCTGTCCTACGACGTCGACGTCGACGTCACCCGGATCACCGTCGACCTGCGCGCCCCCGTCGACCTGCCGCTCAGCGTCCCCGGCTCACCGGACCGGCCGCTCGTCGGTGCCTCCGGGTCCGCCGTGGTCGAGCCCGAGTGAATCGGCGGCGGGTGCGACACGCATCAGCACCGGGCGCTTGGCGCTGCGGCCGTCACCCGACGACCGGCCGCGCAGACGCCGACCGATCCAGGGAGTGGCGTGGTGCGACCACCACGCGGCCTCGGTCCTGAGCGACCGCTGCGGCGGAGGTCCGGGCGGCGGGGACTGCCAGCCGGGCTCCACCTCGAGACCGAGAGCCTCAGCGGCGCCCGTCGCCAGCCGCTCGTGCCCGAGCGGCGAGAGGTGCAGCCGGTCCTCGGCCCAGGCGCGCGGGTCCTCGAAGACGGTGTCCGTCGTCGAGGTGAGCGGCACCACCCCGGACTCGTCGCACAGCCGCTGGTAGATCGCGTTGAGGCGCAGCCGGCGCGGAAGCGTCAGCCGCCCGGCCGGTGAGATCAACGTGATGTCGGGGATCGGGACGAACAGCACCTGCGCCCCCATGGCCCGGAAGGGGAGCACCAGATCGGTGAGCGTCGCTGCGAGCGCGTCGAAGTCGACGCGGGGACGCAGGATGTCGTTCATCCCGGCGGTGACCGTCACCACGTCCGGGGCGAGGGCCACGGCCGCCGCCAGCTGGCGATCACGGACCTGGGCCGCCTGGTAGCCGCGGACCGCGAGGTTGGCGTAGTCGCAGGAGGCGTGGTGGTCGGCCAGCAGGCCGGCCAGCCGGTCGGTCCATCCTCGGGCGGTGCCGTCGGGCCACGGGACGTCACCCACGCCCTCCGACAGGCTGTCACCGATCGCCACATAGGTCACCGCCGTGCTGGTCGTCATGGGAGCAGTGAGCCACCGACCTCCCCCGCTCGACAACCGTGCCCCACAAGGGCAGGGCGACGGCGGCGTCACGACGTGCCGGAGGCGGCGAATCAAGTGGAACACGATCGGCCACCCCTGCCCGGGGTGTAGTTGACTGGACCGGTGAGCGAGGTGGCCGGCCGGCAGGCGCGTCGCGGGTTCTCCGCGGGGGCCGACCGGGCGACCGTCGTGGCGCGGGCGGGGGAGATGCTCCTCGCGGGGGAGACGATCGACGTCCGCAGGCTGGCCGAGGAGTGCGGCGTCGGGCGCACCACGGTCTACCGGTGGTTCGGGAGCCGGAGCGGCCTCCTGGGCGAGGCTCTCTGGACGTTGGTGGACGGGGCCTGGTCGCACGCGCGCCGTACCAGCCCGGGCGCCGGCCCAGTTCACGTCCGGCAGGTGGTGGCGACGTTCCTGACGAGCGTCCGGGACTCCCCGCCGGCGGCCTCGCTGATGATCGACGAGCCGCGGCTCGCGGTGGTCTCCATCATGTCGCCCACCGGGTTCGTCCAGCGCCGCGCCGTCGCCAGGACCGAGCAGCTCCTGCACGACCACAGCCACCTGCCCGAGGACGAGGTCCGGGCGGTCGCCGAGATCATGACCCAGGTCGCGATGACGTACGTCTGGGCCCAGCTGCTCACGGGGGCCTCCGCAGACGTCGCGACGCCTCTCGCCATCATCGACCGGCTGCTGCGACAGACCCGCTGACCTCGTCCGGCGTCAGCCGACCGAGCCATCCAGGCGCGAGGCGATGAGGGCGCGCTCGACGTAGTCGGCGGCGGGTGAGCGGGAGCGGCCGGGGACGTAGGCGAGGCCGAGGGTGCGGTCGACCGTGGGGTCGACGAGCTCCGCGGACTCGAGCCTGGCGAAGGCCATGAGCGGGAGCACCTGGGCGGGGGCGGCGGCGACGCCGAGGCCGGCGGCGATGAGGCCGGCGATGACCGCGATGTTCTGGGCCTCGACGGTGGTCGCCGGGGCGACGCCGACGCGGGCGAAGGCCTCGTCGGTGAGGGCCCGGAGACTGCTGGCGCTGCCGAAGGTGACGACCTGCTCGTCGGCCAGCTCGCGCCAGGTCACGGACTCGCGGCCGTGGAAGGCGTGGTCGGAGCGGAAGGCGACGTGGAACCGGTCCTGGAGCAGGGGGCGGAAGGCGACGCCCTCGGGCAGGTCGTCGGGGACCGTGATCGCGAAGTCCACGCGGCCCGCGACCAGGAGGTCGACCGCGAGGTGGGCCAGGGTGTCGGTGATGTCGACGACGACGCCGGGGTTGTCGCGACGTAGGTCCGCGACCAGGGGCGGGAGCGCCGTGGCCGCCACCGAGGGGAGCGCGGCCACGCGGACGACGCCGCCGAGGCCGTCGCGGAACAGCGCGAACTCCTGCATGCCCTGCGCGTGGCCGTCGAGGAGGCGGCGGGCGATGCGGACCAGCTCCTCGCCCACCGGGGTCAGCACCACGGAGCGGGTGGTTCGCTCGAAGAGCCGCGCGCCGATGCGCCGCTCGGCGTTGTTGACCGCGCGACTCAGCGCGCTCTGGGACAGGTGGGAGGCCTCGGCGGCGTCGGTGAAGCTGTGCGCCTCGGCCACCGCGAGCACCAGGTGCAGCTCGCGCAGGCTCAGGTCGGGTCCCTCGGTCACACGCCGACACTAATGCAACAGGTGCATGGATTCGTGCAAAACGGCCAGTGCGGACACATGAATGGTCGTCCTAGCGTGATGGCCGTCACGGAGCCGGACGGGCTCCGACCCGCTTGACGACCCGAGAGGATCCCCATGGCGCAGCAGAGCCCCGCGACGGCGTCGGCCACTCCCACCACGGAGCGACCGACCGCGGAGTTCCGTCCGCTGGAGGGCCTGCGGGTCCTGGACTTCACCCGGGTCCTGGCCGGTCCCTACGCCACCATGAGCCTCGCCGAGCTGGGCGCCGACGTCGTCAAGATCGAGATGCCGGGGGTCGGGGACGAGACCCGCGCCTGGGGTCCGCCGTTCGTCGACGACTCCAGCGCCTACTTCCACGCCATCAACCGCGGCAAGCGCAGCGTCGTCCTCGACCTCACGACCGACGAGGGGCGCGAGCAGGCCTACGGGCTGATGGAGACCGCCGACATCGTGGTGGAGAACTTCCGCCCCGGCGTCACCCACCGCCTCGGCATCGATCCCGAGCTGGTCACGGCCCGCTTCCCGCACCTGGTCTACGCCTCGATCACCGGCTTCGGCACCGACGGCCCGATGGCCGACCACCCGGGCACCGAGGTGATCATCGAGGCCGAGTCGGGCCTCATGGGCGTCACCGGGATCGACGGCGGCGAGCCGGTGCGCTTCGGCGTCGCGATGGTCGACATCGCCACCGGCCTGGCCATGATCAACGGCATCCTCGCCGCGCTGCTCGAGCGCACCTCCACCGGCCGCGGCCGCCGCGTCGACGTCTCGCTCTACGCGACCGCCGTCAGCGCGCTCGGCACCGTCATCGCCAGTACGTCGGCAGGCGGCGGCACGCCGCGCGCCTGGGGCAGCGCGCACCCCTCGATCGTCCCCTACCGCGCCTTCGCCGCCGCCGACGGTCACGTCGTGCTGGGCGCCACCAACGACGCGATGTTCCAGCGGCTGCAGACCGCGCTCGACCTCGACGAGGCGCTGGGCCGTGAGGCCTGGCAGGGCAACGCCGGCCGCGTCTCCGAGCGCGACGAGCTCGAGGCCGCCGTGCAGGAGCGGGTCGCGGAGCTGAGCCTGGACGAGGTCCTGGAGCGGCTGCGCCGTCACCGCGTGCTCGTCGCGCCCGTGCTGATGCCGCACGACGCGGCCCGCAGCGCCCAGGCGACGGCCCTCGACCTGGTCGACGACGTGGACGGCGTCCTGATCACCCGCTCGCCGCTCAGCACCAACGGCACCCGCCGGCTGGGGCGCGCCCCGGGCCTGGGGGAGCACACCGCCGAGATCCTCGCCGAGCTCGACGCCACCACCGCGCACCAGGGGAAGGACACCGCCGATGTCGACTGAGAGCCTGTCGAAGACCCCGGCGCCGACGTCGTCGACGACCGAGGCCGGACCCGAGCGGACGCCGGCCTGGCGCCGCGCGGTGACCAACCGGCCCGCCATCGCGGTGCTGTTCCTGGTGCTGCTCGTGGGCTACTTCCACCTGCGCCTGCCCGAGACCTACCTGACGAGCGAGAACCTGAAGTCGGTCCTCGTGCAGCAGTCGGTGCTGCTTGTCCTCGCGCTCGGCGTGACGTTCGTGCTGGTGATCGGGGAGTTCGACCTGTCCTTCGCCTCGACGCTGGCGCTCGCCGGCGCGGTGAGCATCCTGCTGATGTCGGACCACGGGCAGTCGCCGTGGGTGGCCGCGGGCGCGGCGATCCTGGTCGGCGCGGGCGTGGGCGTCGTCAACGGCATCGCCGTGGCCTGGGGCCGCGCGCCGGCGTTCATCGCCACGCTCGCCGCCGGCTCCGCCGCGACCGGCCTCGAGCAGCTGATGACGGACAACAACACGATCGCCGAGAACATCCCGATCGGCTACCTCGACCTGACGCTGACCGAGCGGTTCGGCCTGCCGGTCTCCACGTGGATCGCGCTCGCGCTGGTCCTGCTCAGCATCTTCCTGGTGTCCTACACGACCTTCGGCCGCAAGCTGCGCGCCACCGGCCTCAACCCGACCGCCGTCTCGCTCGCCGGGATCTCGGTCAGCCAGGTGCGGCTGGCGGCGTTCGTCGCGCTCGGCCTGGTCGCCGGCCTCGCGGGCGTCTACGTCACCTCGCAGGGTGGCTCGTACTTCCCCAACAGCGGCGCCGGCCTGCTGCTGCCGCCCTACTCCGCGGTGTTCCTCGGCGCGGCCATCGTCGGGCGCGGCCGCTTCGGCCCCGGCGCCACGCTCTTCGGCGTCGCGTTCATCGCGCTGCTGGAGCGCGGGCTGACGATGATGGACCAGAAGGCCGCGGTCATCCAGCTCATCGAGGGCGCCGTGCTGCTCGCCGCGGTGGTGCTCGCGCGCCAGGAGCGCAAGCAGTGAGCGCCCCCGCCACTCCCGTCACCGCCGACACTGCCGGGCAGGAGCTGCTGCGCGCCGACGCGGTCGTCAAGCGCTACGGCCCGGTCACGGTGCTGCGCGGCGCCTCGCTCGACGTCGTCGCCGGACGGGTCGACGGCCTCATCGGCCGCAACGGCGCCGGCAAGAGCACGCTGGTCAACGTCCTCGCCGGACGCGTCCACGCCGACGGCGGCCGGGTGCTGCTCGACGGGCGACCCGTCGACCTGCGCACGCCCGCCGACGCGCTCGCGCACGGGATCGTGGCGGTGCCGCAGGAGATCGTCATGCCGATGGACATGACCGTCACCGAGGTCGTCACCTTCGGCGCGGAGCCCGGACGCGGCGGCGTGCTCGCCCGTCGTACGGCGGAGCGCCGGGTGCGCGAGCTCACGGAGGGCCTCGGCCTCCCGATCGACGTCCGGGCGCGGGTGCGCGACCTCCCGGTCTCCTGGCAGCGCGTCGTGCTGCTCGCGCAGGCGCTGCACCGCGAGGCACGGGTGCTGATCCTCGACGAGCCGACCGCCGCCATGAACGCCGACGACAGCGCGCGCGTGCTGTCGGTCGTGCGCCGGCTGCGCGACCGCGGCCTCGGGATCGTCTTCATCAGCCACCGCTTCGACGAGGTGCAGGAGGCCTGCGACCGGGTCACGGCGCTGGCCGACGGCGAGGTCATCGACGTCATGGACGGCGCCGAGGTCACCCACGACCGGCTGGTCGCCGCCATCACCGGGCCCGAGAGCGCGATGCCCAAGCCGCGGGTGCCCGACACCGCGGCCGTCGTCGCCCTCGACGACCACGCCGGCGCCCTGCAGGCCCGCGACCTGAAGGGCGAGCGCCTCGACGGCCTCGACCTCGACGTCCGGCCCGGCGAGGTCGTCGGCATCGCCGGCCTGCCCGGCTCGGGCGTCGCCGAGGTCTTCGAGCACCTCGCGGGCCGCCGCCGCGCCGCCTCCGGCAGCATCCGCGTCGGTGAGCGCACCGTGACCTCGGAGCGCTCCGCCACCCGCCTGGGCATCGGCCTGCTGCCGGCCTCGCGACGCTCGGCGGCGATGACCACCGAGCCCGTGCTGGAGAACGTCGCCCTGCCGGCACTCGCCGCGTGCGGGCGCCGCGGGGTTGTCTCGACCTCCTCCATCCGCCGCCGCTCGGCCGACATCGTCGACCGCCTCTCGCTGCGTCCGGTCGCCGAGCGCCGGATGGGCCAGCTCTCCGGCGGCAACCAGCAGCGCGTGCTGGTCGCGGCCAAGCTGCTCGCCGGCCCCCGCTTCCTCCTCCTCGAGGACCCGACGGTGGGCGTCGACATCGCCGCCCGGGCCGAGCTGCACGCGCTCCTGCGCTCGCTCGCGGCCGAGGGGCTGGGGCTGCTCGTCGGCTCCAGCGAGCCCGAGGAGCTGCTGGAGATCTGCGACCGCGTCGTCGTGCTGCGCCGCGGCCGGGTCGAGCTGACCAGCCGGGCCGAGGACCTGTCCGAGTACGAGCTTGTCGGGGCGATGACCGGGAGTGCCCCTGCCACCACGGGCTGATCGACCGAGACGCCCTTTTCATCTGACACAGGAGATCGACATGCAGGGAACGTCCAGGAGCCGGGTCAGGACCGCGCTCGCAGCACTCACCGCCCTCTCGGCCATGGCGGCGCTCGCAGGCTGCGGCTCGTCCGAGGACGGCGGCGGCGGTGGCGGCGACTCCGCCGGCGGCGGCATCGAGGGCAAGACCATCGGCTGGGTCGACGGCACGCTCGCCGGCTCCTACCAGCAGCGGCTCTACCAGGCCGGTGAGGCCGCGGTGGAGCACATCGGCTGGGAGATGAAGACCGTCGACACCCAGGGCGACCCGGCCAAGGCCGCCTCCGGCGTGTCCAGCCTGGTGACCTCCGGCGTGGACGCGATCGTCATGTCCGCCGTCACCCCCTCGACCGCCCGCGCCGGTCTGCTGCAGGCCAAGGCGAAGGGCATCCCGGTGCTGATGGTCGGCTCGGCCGTCGACGACAGCCTCGACGAGGACCTCGGCCTCACCTACATCGGCGAGGACGAGGAGGGCCTGACCGGTCCCCTCGCGGAGCTGATGCTCGAGCAGCTGAAGCCGGGCGACCAGGTCGGCATGCTGACGACCACCGCCCTCGCCTCGGCGGTGCAGCGCACGGAGGCCCTGACGGAGGTGCTCGAGGAGGCCGGCGTCGAGGTCGTCGAGCCGCTCGAGACCGGCTTCGACTTCAGCGCTGGGCAGAAGAACGCCGCGACGCTGCTCAACCAGAACCCCGACCTCGCCGCGATCGTCCCGATCTTCGACCTGTGGACCGCCGCGACGCTGAGCGCGATCAAGTCCGCGGACCGCGAGGACGTCAAGGTCTACTCCTACTACTCCGACGCCATCAGCACGCCGCTGATGCGCAAGAACCCCGACCTGGTGCTGGGCCTCGCCGACGGCGACATGATCTCCAGCCCGCTGGTCGCCATCGACAAGCTGCTGGCCTACTTCGACTCCGGCGCCGAGATCACCGACGAGGGCGCCGAGGACTACGAGTACGTCGTGGTGACCCAGGACAACCTGCCCCCGGGCGAGCAGAACGGCCCGGTCTCCCAGGACGAGGCGCTCGCGCCGTTCCTGGAGAAGTGGGCCGACGAGTACGACGTCGCAGCGGAGTGACCCCCTGCGACCAGCCGGGCGGCGCACCGCGCCACCATCAAGCACTGCACCGAGGAGGAACGATGACGAGCCGACGACGCATCATCACCGGCCACACGGCCGAGGGGGAGTCCCGGGTCGCGAGCGACCGTCTGGTCGACCCGCTCACCTCGCCCGGGCTGCCGGGCGTCGAGATGCTGTACCTGTGGGGCACCGACGAGCCCCGCACCTACCCCGACGACGGCGAGGAGCCGCGCTGGACGCAGCACTTCCCGCCCGTCGGGGGTCTCCGGTTCGTCACCTTCACGCTGCCGCCGGCCGGCTTCGAGGCGCCCGAGGGCGCCGACTCGGAGGAGGCCCAGGCCCACGCCCGGGCCTCCTTCCCGGGGCTGCTCGAGACCTACCGGGACGACCAGCCCGGCATCCACACCTCCGACACCACCGACGTGGCGATGGTGCTCTCGGGCGAGGTCGTGCTCGGCACGACCGACGGGGTCGAGACCGTGCTGCACGCCGGTGACACCGTCGTGCAGAACGGCACCGCCCACAGCTGGACCAACCGGTCCGACGCCCCGGTGGAGATGCTGTTCGTGCTCTCGGGCGCCCGGCGGGAGGGCGACGCATGAGCGCCGGGACCGGCCGCGCGGCCGTCATGAGCGACTACGGCGCCGACTTCGAGGTGCAGGAGTTCCCGACGCCCACGGCGACGGCGGGCCAGCTGGTCGTGGAGATCGAGACCGCCACCGTGTGCGGCTCCGACGTCCACGCCTGGCAGGGCCACCTCGCCCTACCCGTCGACCCGCCGCTGATCCTCGGTCACGAGATGACCGGCCGGATCGTGCAGATCGGCGACGGCGCCGAGGTCGACAGCGTCGGCCAGCAGCTGGCCGTCGGCGACCGCGTCGTCTGGGCCCACGTGCCGTGCGGCCACTGCCACGAGTGCACGGTGGAGCGCCAGCCGGTGCTCTGCTCGAAGCGCTTCATCGCCTACCTCACCAGCTGCGCCGTGCCGCCGCACTTCACCGGCACCTTCGCGGAGTACGGGGTGGTGCGCGCGGAGGCCGGTCGGGTGCGGGTGCCCGACGCGGTCGAGTCCGGCTGGGCCTCGGCGGGCAGCTGCGCGCTGCGGACCGTCGTACGGGCCATGTCGCTGGCGGGACCGATCGACACGACCGACACCGTCGTCGTGCAGGGGGCCGGACCGCTCGGCCTCTTCGCGACCGCCATGGCCTCGCTCCACGACCCGCGCAAGCTGGTCGTGGTCGGTGGCCCCGATGACCGGCTCGAGCTGGCGCGGGAGTGGGGCGCCACCGACACGGTGCTCGTCGACCCGGCCGGCGACCCCGCCGACCGCATCGAGGAGGTGCTGCGCGTGACCGGCCGCGGCGCCTCGGTCGCCTTCGAGCTCGCCGGCGCTCCCGGCGCCGTCTCCGAGGGCGTGGCGATGATGGCCCGCAACGGCCGCTACGTCGTCATGGGCACCCTCGGCGGCGACCCGCAGCCGATCAACGTCGCCACCCTGGTGACCCGCGGCATCACGATGGTCGGCTCGATGAGCGGCGAGATCGGCGACTACCACGTCGCCATGCAGCTCCTCGAGCGCTACCGCGACCGCTTCGACTGGAGCCGGATGCTCGGCAACGCCTACGGCCTGCACCAGCTGGCCGACGCCATGGCCGCCATGCGGCGCATGGAGGAGATCAAGCCGGTGATCGACCCGAGACTGCACCCCACGCGAGAGGACCACACGTGAGCACGCACACGACCGAGGCGGGCCTCGGCTCCCTGCACGACGCCCTGCAGGACCACGACGCCGCGCTGCCCGAGCGCTTCCCGCTCGACATCGGCGGCGAGCTCCAGGACCCCGAGCACTGGAACGACGACCTGGACCCGGCGACCACCGACGTCCTGGCCAGCGTGGGCACCGCGTCCCCGGCCGAGGTCGACCGGGCCGTCGCCGCCGCGCGTGCCGCCGCCCCGGCGTGGGCCGCGCTGGCGCCGTCCGAGCGCGGCGCGCGGCTGCGTCAGCTGGGCGCGCTCGTGCGCCGCGACGCCGAGGTGCTGGCGCGTCTCGAGACCCGCGACACCGGCAAGCCGCTCGCGCAGGGACGGGCCGACATCACCGCGGCCGCCCGCTACTTCGAGTTCTACGGCTCCGTGATCGAGGGCTTCCTGGGCGACTCCATCCCGCTCGGGCCACGATCGCTGGCCGTCGTCGAGCGCGAGCCGCACGGCGTCACCGCCCACATCGTGCCGTGGAACTACCCCGCGCAGATCACCGCCCGCTCCGTCGGCGCGGCCCTCGCGGCCGGCAACGCGACCGTCGTCAAGCCGGCCGACGAGGCGCCCCTGGTGGCGCTGGCCTACGCCCGGCTGGCGCGCGAGGCCGGCATCCCCGCCGGCGTGCTGAACGTCGTGCCCGGCGGCGCCGAGGCCGGCTCCGCCCTGACCGCGCACCCAGACGTCGACCACGTCTCCTTCACCGGCTCCGTCGCCACCGGGCGCGCCGTGGCCCGCGCCTGCGCAGACCGCGGACGCCCCTCCCTGCTGGAGCTCGGCGGCAAGTCCGCCCACCTGGTGCTCGAGGGCGCCGACGTCGAGCGCGCCGCCCCGGTCATCGCCCGCGCGCTGCTGCTGCACGCCGGCCAGACCTGCACCGCCGGCACCCGCGTCATCGTGCACGAGTCGCTGCACGGCGAGCTCGTGCGCGCGCTCACGCCGTACTTCACGGACGCGACGATGGGCCCCGGCCTCGGCGACCCCACCGTGGGCCCGGTCGTGTCGGGACCGCAGGCCGAGCGCATCGGCGGCTTCGTGGAGAGGGCCACCGACGCGGGCGCGCGGATCATCGCGCAGTCCCCGACGGTCGACGGCCTGCGCGGCTACTTCGTGGCGCCGACGCTGTTCGACGAGGTCGCCCAGGCCACCGAGCTGTTCTCCGAGGAGGTGTTCGGCCCCGTGCTGGCGGTGACCACCGTCGGGTCCGACGTCGACGCCGTCACGGCCGCGCACAACAGCCGTTACGGGTTGTCCGGCGCGGTGTGGTGCCGCGACATCGACCGGGCCATCCGCACGGCGCGCTCGCTCGACGTCGGCCAGGCCTACATCAACGGCTACGCCCCCGGCGGCGGGGTCGAGCTGCCGTTCGGTGGCTCGCGCGACAGCGGCTACGGCCGCGAGAAGGGCGTGGAGTCGCTGCGCGAGTTCACCCGGACCCGCACGTTGTTCGTCGACGTCGCCGGGGCCTGAGAGCCCGCGCCACCCACCGTCCGCAACCGTCCACGTTCGAGACTCCGCAGGAGACACGTTGAACGACCCATCAGACCGTCGCGCCCAGACACAGGACGACTCCCACCTCGTCGAGGTCTGGGGTGACACCGTCGACGAGCGGCACGTCAAGATCGCCGTCGCCCTCGGGGTGCTGCTGAGCGTCCCGTCGTTCCTCGGCGCCCGCGAGCTCTTCACGTCCACGATGGACAACCAGGACCTCGCCCGCACCTACGCGATGCTCACCGGACTCGCCGCCTGCCTGGTCGCCGCCGTCATCTCGGCGCGCCTCTTCGAGCCGAAGCGCATCGTGACCGAGCGCCAGCTCGACCCGGAGGAGCAGATCGCGGCGGCCATGGAGCTCGCCCAGCTGCCCCTCGGCCTCGGCACCCTGGACGCGCTCAGCGAGTCCGAGCAGGAGGAGATGCGCCGGCTCGGGCTGTACGACGTGTTCGCCGAGGCGGAGCGGCGCACGGCCGCGCAGGCCGCCGGCGACGACGTGGACGCCGGGTCTGCCGCCACGAGCCCCCGGGGAGGCACGGCATGAGCCTCGAGGTGCTCGACGGCCTGACCGCCGCGCTGCTCGCCGGGCTCGCCGGTGCGGTGATCTTCTCGTTGCTCGGCCTGGTGTCCGGCACCGACGAGACCGCCACGCTGGCGCCGCTCACGCTGGCCGTGGTGCTGCTGGGCGTCCCACCGGCGGGGGTCCTGACGTTCTTCATCGCCGGGGCCGCGGCGAAGCACATGACCCACGCGGTGCCGACGACGCTGCTCGGCATCCCCGGCGACACCATGGCGATCGCGGTGATGGAGGAGGCCACCTACCTGCGCCGCCTGGGCGTCCCGCACGTCGCGCTGCGCAAGATGATCTCCGCGGCCCTCATCGCGGCGCTGATCGCCGTGCCCGTGGCGGTCCTCGCCGCCAGCCTGCTGGCGAACGTCGCCGACGACCTCCGCGAGGTCGTGCCGTACCTCTTCCCGGTGATCGCGATCGCGATCGCCTACCTCTCGCGAGGTCGCTGGGCCTCCGTCCTGGCCCTGGTGCCGCTCACCGCCATGATCACCGGGCTCAACAGCTACGTGCTGTCCGAGACCGGCAAGACGCTGGCGATCAGCTTCTTCGTGGGCCTGGCGATCGGGCCGATGATCATCGACCTCGTCGGCCTGTCCTCGCCCCTGACCCGCCAGTCGCTGGTGCGCGACCGCCGCCCGACCTTCTGGCTCGCCCCCGAGGCAGCGGAGCCGGGCCGCCGACGGATGCCGAACCCGCTCACCGTGCTCAACCGCAAGGAGACCCGGGACACCGCCGTCGCCGCCACCGTCACCAGCCTGACGTTCGTCGTCAGCCCGCTGGCGATGGCCATCCTGGTCGGCGACGTCGTGGGCTCCCGCGTCAAGCACGCCTACCAGCGCCTGACCCGGGTGATCTCGGTCCGCAACGGCGTCACCGACTCCACCTACCTCGCCGAGACGCTGATCCCGCTGGTGGCGATCGGCCTTCCGCTGAGCCCGATCGCGGCCGGGGCCGCCGCCCCGCTGTTCAACGCACCGCCGGTCTACACCGTGGGGGGCGACGGGGTCGAGCTGAACAACCTGCACACGATGCTCACCGCGCCGCAGTTCCTGATCTTCGGTCTCGTCGGCGTCGTGCTCGCGGGTCTCGTCGCCTACCCCCTCACGGTCCGCTACGCGCGCGGTGCTGCGCTCTTCGTGGCGCGGCGCCTGAGCCACGAGGCAGTCATCGGGGCCTTCGCCGGTCTCGTGCTCGTCGTGGCGATGTACGAGGGCGGCTTCTACGGCGTCATCGTGATGCTCACCGTCGGCCTGATCGGCGGCATCCTGAACAAGGTGATCGGCATGCACGTGGGCGTCCAGTGCATGGCCTACTACGTGTCGGTGCTCTCCGTGCCGGTCCTGCTCGGGTGAACGGCGTGAGCGACTCCAGCACCCGAGGCCCGCACGTCCAGCGCGAGCCCGGCCTCCCCGAGCGGGTGAACGTCTACGAGGTCGGAGCCCGCGACGGCCTCCAGGCCGAGTCCGGGCTGGTCCCGACCGCCACGAAGGTCCAGCTCGTCCTGGACCTGCGGGCCGCGGGCCTGTCCCTCGTCGAGGCCACCAGCTTCGTCTCGCCCACCTGGGTGCCGCAGCTCGCCGACGCGGCGGAGGTGCTGGCCGGTCTGGGCGACGACCTCACGGCGTACCCGGTGCTGGTGCCGAACCAGCGAGGTCTCGACCGGGCGCTGGCGTCGGGCGCCCGGTCGGTGGCGGTGTTCGTCAGCGCCACCGAGACGTTCGCCCGCCGCAACCTCAACGCCGGACGCGACGAGGCGCTCGAGGCGGCCCAGCGGGTCACGCAGTCGGCGCTCGCGGAGGGGCTGACGGTGCGGGGCTACGTCTCGATGTGCTTCGGCGACCCGTGGGAGGGAGCCGTCGCGGCCGAGACCGTCGCCGACGTGTCGCGGGCCTTGGTCGACGCCGGGGTCCACGAGGTGTCGCTCGGCGACACGATCGGGGTCGGCACCGCCGGCCAGGTCGGCCGGCTGGTCGAGGCGCATGCCTCGGCCGGGGTCGGCGCCGACCTGCTGGCGCTGCACTTCCACGACACCTACGGGCAGGCCCTCGCCAACGTCCACGCCGGGCTGCACGCCGGCGTCACCTGCTTCGACTCCTCCGCGGGCGGCCTCGGCGGCTGCCCCTTCGCCGGGTCCGCCACCGGCAACCTCGCCACCGAGGACCTGCTGTGGATGCTGGCCGGCCTCGGCATCGAGACCGGCGTCGACCTGCCTGCGGTCGTGGCCGTCGGCCGTCGGATGTGCGACCTGCTCGGCCGTCCGCGCTCACGGGTGGCCGCCGCGCTGGCCTGAGCGCTCAGAGCCAGCCGTTGTCGTCGGCGATGCGGACGGCCTCGGTGCGGTTGGCGGCGAGCGTCTTGCCGATCGCCGCGGACAGGTGGTTGCGGACGGTGCCCTCGGAGAGGTGGAGCTGGCGGGCGACGGCCGCCACGGGCGCTCCGCCGCGCGAGGCCCGCAGCACCTCGGCCTCGCGGTTGCTGAGCGGCGACTCCCCGGCGGCGAGGCTGTCGGCCGCGAGGGCGGGGTCGACGACGCGGAGGCCGGCGTGCACCCGGCGCACGGCGTCGGCGAGCTGCGCCGCGGGGGTGTCCTTGACGACGAAGCCGGAGGCCCCGGCCTGCATGGCGCGGCGCAGGTAGCCCGGGCGGCCGAACGTCGTCACCACGAGCACCCGGGTGGTCGGCAGCGCGACGCGCAGGGCGGCGGTGGCTTCGATGCCGTCCATGCGGGGCATCTCCACGTCGAGCAGGGCGACGTCGGGTCGGTGCTCGAGCGCGGCCGGGACGACCTCGTCGCCGGCGCCGACCTCGGCGACGACCTCGAGGTCGGGCTCGAGGCCGAGCAGCGCCGACAGGGCGCCGCGCACGAGCGCCTGGTCGTCGGCGAGCAGCAGCCGGATGGTCCCGCTCATCCGAGCACCACCTGGAGCGAGAAGCCGGGGGAGAGCCGCTGGGTGACGACCGTGGCGCCGATCGCGCCGGCCCGCTCGCGCAGGCCGAGCAGCCCGGAGCCCGGGCCGTCGGAGGTCGAACCGTCGCCCGACCCGTCGTCGCGGACCTCCGCGCCGGTGGCGGAGAGCCGCACCTCGCAGGTGCGGGCACGGGAGTGGCGCACGACGTTGGTGACGCCCTCGCGCACCGTCCAGGCGAAGAGCTCCCGGGCCTCGGTCGGCACGTCGTCGACGGAGCCGGGCAGCACGGCGTCGATGCCGGCGGCCTCGAGCACCATGCGGGCGCGGGTCAGCTCGGCGGGGAGCGTGACGTCGCGGTAGCCCGTCACCGCACGGCGTACGTCGGCGAGCGCGTCGCGGCTGAGCCGCTCGAGGTCGGCGACCTCGGCTCGGGCGCGGTCGGTGGCCACGGAGGAGTCGCTCTGCAGCAGGCGCCCGGCGAGCTCGGCCTTGACGGTGATGACGGTCAGCGAGTGGCCCAGGATGTCGTGCAGGTCGCGGGCGAAGCGGCTGCGCTCGTGGTCGACGGCGAGGCGGGCGTTCTCCTCCTGGACCTGGAGGAGCTGGTGGTTGCGCGACACGATGGTGCGCACCCCCAGCACGGCCACGGAGGCGGCGAGCACGGCGAACACCAGCTCGGTCGGGCTCCGGGAGTCGGTGACCTGGAAGAGCACCATGTCGGCGACGACGAGCGCGGCCACCACCGGTGCCGCCCGGCGCACGGGCAGCACCATGACCGCGTTGACCGCGATGAAGGGCGAGCTGGCGGCACCGGACGTGCCGATCAGGGCGACCATCGCCACGCCCAGCGCGGTCAGCACGCCGAGGTGGGCCAGCGCTCGGGGGAGCCCGGGACGTCCTCGCATCCGGCGACCGTCGCCGGTGCCGAGCCACAGGCTGAGGTAGACCGACGCGAAGACCAGCGTGGCCGCGATGCCCAGCGCGCCCCGCAGCTCGTCGCGGTCGGCCCAGGCCTCGGTCAGCGGCGGGACCAGGAAGAACAGCCAGATGCCGGCGAAGAACGGGGCGGCCCGGCCGATGCCGGCGCCGGCCTGCGCCGGCTCGGTCGCGGTGCTCACGCTCGTCACCGTAGTGCCGCTCAGACCCGTGCGGTGTCGCGGCTCATCCGCCACGCCGCCCCGGCCACGAAGACCACCAGCCAGCCGACCGCGTTGGGCACCGCGCCCCAGGCCAGGTCGCCCGTCAGCGGGGCGCGGCTGATCTCCGCGACGCCGAACATCGGGGTCCACTCCGCGATCCGGTAGACCAGCGAGCTCTCGTCCATGGGGATGAACACGTTGCCGAGGAAGGCCAGGATCGCCAGGCCGGGGCCGAGGACCTGCATGGCGTTCTCACCCGGCATCAGGTAGCCGACGAAGACGCCGAGCGCCGCGAACACCAGCACGCACAGCAGGGTCAGCGCCCCGCAGGCGAGCCAGGTGCCGACCGCCATCAACGGCTTGCCCTGCACCACGCCCACGAGGTTGACCGTCGTGATGGCCACCGCGCCCAGAGCCAGTGCGACCAGCGTCTTCGTCACGACGTACGCCGCCGGGTGCAATGGCGTCAGCCGCAGCTGGCGCGACCAGCCGAGGGCGCGCTCCGCGCCGACCGAGGCGCCGCTGGACGCGGCGATCAGCGCGGCGCCGTAGAGCGCCATGGAGACCAGGACGTAGGCGGCGACGTTGCCGTTGCCGACGCTGTGGTCCCAGTCGGACTGGGTGCCGAAGGAGAGGAACAGCGCCGCCGGGAAGACCAGGCTGAAGAAGAGCGTGCGCCGGTTGCGCAGCATCCGTCGCAGCTCCAGGCCGAGCACGGTGGGGTTGAAGCCGCCGAGCGGCGGCACGCGGCGGCCGGTCGTGGGGCTGGTGGTGGTGCTCATGCGGGACGCTCCTGGGTGAGGGTGAGGAAGGCGTCCTCGAGGCCACGCGCGGTGATCTCGAGGTCGCGGGCGGGGGTGTGGGTGAGCAGGTGGCGGGCGACGGCGTCGCTGTCGTCGGCGTGGACGATCACGTGCTCGCCGCGGACCTCCACCGAGTCGACGCCGGGCAGGTCGTGGAGCGAGGCGAGCACGGCGGGCGACGGCGCCGGCAGGGTGGCGCGGACGATGCGCCCGGACGCCAGCGCGCGCACCTCGGCGCTGGTGCCGTCGGCCACGATCCGGCCCTGGGCGACGAGCACGATCCGGTCGGCGTACTGGTCGGCCTCCTCGAGGTAGTGCGTGGCGAAGACGACCGTGCGGCCCTGCGCGGCGTCGCGGCGCACGGTCGACCAGAAGGAGCGCCGCGCCTCGACATCCATGCCGGTGGTGGGCTCGTCGAGCAGGAGGAGGGCCGGGTCGGGCAGCAGGGCGAGCGCCACGCGCAGCCGCTGCTGCTCCCCGCCCGAGCAGGCGGCGACGACGCGGCCGGCGATCCGGGTGATGCCGGCGTCCTCCATCACGGCGTCGACCGGCCGGGCGTGGGGGAACAGGCTGGCGACGTAGTGGACGGTCTCGCGCACGGTCAGGTCCTGCAGCAGGCCGCCGGACTGCATGACCGCCGAGACGAGGCCGCGGGCGACCGCCTCCCGGGGCTCGAGTCCGAGGACCTCGACGGTGCCGCTGGTGGGCCGGCCGAGGCCGAGCACCATGTCGAGCGTGGTGGTCTTGCCCGCGCCGTTGGGGCCGAGGAAGGCGACGACCTCGCCCGGCTCGATGCGCAGGTCGATGCCGCGCACGGCGTGGACGTCGCCGAAGCTGCGGGTGACGCCGGACAGGAGCAGGGCCGCGGGGCGGGGCTCGAGGGCGGGGGGCCGGACGTCGCCGGCGAGGGTGGTGGTCATGCCTCCAGCGTCGTCGCGGCGGTGCCCCGTCGCCTCGCCCGAGCGTCACGGGTCCGGCGTGACAATTGTCAGGCGGCTCAGGCGAGGAGCAGGTACGCCGCCAGCCCGAGGCCGGCCAGCCCGATGCCGATCCGCAGCGGCTTCTCGGGGAGCACCCGCACGAGCTGCGGGCCGATCCAGCCGCCGACCAGCGACCCGCTGGCGAGGGCGGCCGCGGCGGCCCAGTCGACGGGCGCGACGACCATGTAGGCGAGCGCGGCGACCAGGTTGGCGGTGCTGGTCGTGACGTTCTTGACCGCATTGGTGACCGCCAGCGGCTCGGTGGTGCGCAGGGCCAGCGCGGCCAGCATGATGATGCCGGCGCCCGCGCCGAAGTAGCCGCCGTAGACGCCGATCGAGGCGACCACGAGGTGGCCGCGCCAGCGGCTGGCGGTCGTCGGCTCCCGGCGCCGGGCGAGCGACCAGGCCCGCAGCCGGTCGCCGAGGAGCAGCAGCAGCGCTCCCAGCGCGACCAGCCACGGCACGACCGCCTCGAAGACCGACGGGTCCGTGACCAGCAGCAATGTGGCGCCCACCGAGCCGCCGGCGCCGCACAGGACCATCAGCGTGCGCAGGCGCCGCCACTGCCCGACCAGCTCGCGTCGTGAGCCGATCGTGGTGCCGACCGCGTTGCCGAGCATGGACGTCGTGTTGGTGACGTTGGCGGCCAGCGGCGGCAGCCCGGTGGCCAGCAGCGCGGGATAGCTGATCAGCGACGCCAGCCCCGCGACCGACCCCGTGAGTCCGGCCCCGACCCCGGCGAGCGCGACGAGCAGCGCCTCGCCGGTGCTCACCCGCGGGCGGAGGAGGCGAGCAGCTCGGGCACGGGGGTGAGGAGCTCCCCGCGCGCCAGCCAGCTCTCGAGGTTGTCGAGCGTGAGCCGCACCATCGCGGCCCGGGTCTCGACGGTGCCGCTGGCCAGGTGCGGCAGCAGCACCACGTTGTCCAGGTCGAGCAGGGCCTGGGGGACGTGTGGCTCGTCGGCGAAGACGTCGAGCCCGGCGCCGGCCAGACCGCCGGAGAGGAGAAGGTCCACGAGAGCATTCTCGTCGACGACCGATCCGCGGGCGACGTTGACCAGGAACCCGTCGCTGCCCAGGGCCTCCAGCACGTCGCGGTCGACCAGGTGCGTGGACGCCGGCCCGCCGGAGGTGGCCACCACGAGCAGGTCGACGGCCTCGGCGAGCGCGACCGGCGTCAGCGCGTAGTCGTACGGCGAGCCGTCGACCCGGTGCCGGGAGTGGTAGCTGATCTCGCAGCCGAAGCCCTCGAGCCGCTTCGCGATCGCGATCCCGATGCGGCCGAGGCCGAGGATGCCGACGCGCGCGCCGGAGACCCGCCGGGTCAGGGGGTAGTCGCCGCCGGTGGGCCACGCGCCCCGGCGCACGTACCGGTCGGCGGCCGGCAGCCCGCGCATGACGTCGATCGCCAGCCCCACGGCGGTGTCGGCGACGCAGTCGGTCAGCACGTCGGGCGTGTGCGACACCGCGACCCCGCGCTCCATGGCCGCGGCGACGTCGGTCGTGTCGTAGCCGACGCCGAAGCTCACGATCGCGGTCAGGCCCGGCAGCCGCTCCATCAGCGCCCGGTCGACGCCGAACCGGCCCGAGGTGACGACCGCGGTCACCTGCTCGCCGTGCTCGGCGAGGTAGGCGTCGCGCGCGGCGTCGTCCGTGGGCAGCACGTCGGCGTCGTACGTCGCCACGAGCTGCTCGGCCAGGGCGGGCTTGAGCGCGCCGACCTGCAGCACGCGCGTCATGCGCGCACGAGGCAGGGGAGCTTGGGGTCGAAGCTCCAGCCCGGCACGAGGTACTGCATCGCGATCCCGTCGTCGCGCGCCCCGAGCCCGTGCTCGCGGTAGAGCTCGTGCGCGGCGGCGACCTTGTCGCGGTCGAGGCGGACGCCGAGGCCCGGCGTCGTCGGCACCTCGATCGCACCGTCGCGGATCTGCGGCGGCTCCTGGGTGAGGCCCTGGCCGTCCTGCCAGATCCAGTGCGTGTCCAGGGCGGTGATCTCGCCGGGAGCGGCCGCGCCGACCTGGGTGAACATCGCCAGGGAGACGTCGAAGTGGTTGTTGGAGTGCGAGCCCCAGGTGAGGCCGAAGTCGTGGCAGAGCTGCGCGACGCGCACCGAGCCCGCCATCGTCCAGAAGTGCGGGTCCGCGAGCGGGATGTCGACGGCGTCCGTGCGGATCGCGTGCGCCAGCTGGCGCCAGTCGGTGGCGATCATGTTGGTGGCGGTCCGCAGGCCCGTGGCCCGCTTGAACTCCGCCATCACCTCGCGCCCGGAGTAGCCGCCCTCGGCGCCGCACGGGTCCTCGGCGTAGGCCAGGACGTGGTCCTGGCCCTTCAGCAGCCGCACGGCGTCGGCGAGCAGCCAGCCGCCGTTGGGGTCCAGCGTGATCCGCGCGTCCGGGAAGCGCTCGTGCAGCGCCGTGACCGCCGCGACCTCCTCCTCGCCGGGCAGCACGCCGCCCTTGAGCTTGAAGTCGGTGAAGCCGTAGCGCTCCTGCGTGGCCTCGGCCAGACGGACGACCGCCTCGGGGGTGAGCGCCTGCTCGCGCCGCAGCCGCTCCCAGTCGTCGGCGCCGTCGGGCTCGCGCAGGTAGGGCAGGTCGGTCGCGTCGGGGTCGCCGACGTAGAAGAGGTAGCCCAGCATCGGCACGTGGGTGCGCTGCTGGCCGTCGCCGAGCAGCTCGGCCACCGGCACGCCCTGCTCCTGGCCGGCCAGGTCGAGCAGCGCCGACTCCACGGCGGTGACGGCGTGCACCGTGGTGCGCAGGTCAAAGGTCTGCAGCCCGCGTCCGCCGGAGTCGCGGTCGGCGAAGCGCCGGGCGATCTCGCGCAGCAGCGACCGGTACGTCGCCACCGGCCGGCCGACGATCAGCTCGGCCGCGTCGGCGACGGTCGCCCGGATCGCCTCGCCGCCGGGCACCTCGCCCAGCCCCTCGCGGCCCTCGCTGTCGGTGACGATCACGAGGTTGCGGGTGAAGTACGGCGCGTGCGCCCCGCTCAGGTTGAGCAGCATCGAGTCGTGTCCCGCGACCGGGACGACCTCGACCTGCGCGATCGTCACGGTCATGGCAGCTGGAGGTCGCCGTCGACCAGGCGCGCCAGGCCCCACGGGTTGTCGTCGCGCACGGGCTCGGGCAGCACCGACGCGGGCACGTCCTGGTAGGCCACCGGGCGCTGGAAGCGCTCGATCGCCAGGCTGCCCACCGAGGTGGTGCGCGAGTCGGACGTCGCCGGGAACGGGCCGCCGTGCACCATCGCGTGGCCCACCTCGACGCCGGTCGGCCAGCCGTTGAAGAGGATCCGGCCGACCTTGAGCTCGAGCACCGGCAGCAGCGCGCGGGCCGCCTCGGCGTCGGCGTCGGTCGCGTGGATCGTGGCCGTGAGCTGGCCCTCGAGCCGCTCCAGGTGAGGGATCAGGTCGGCCGCGTCGTCGAAGCGGACGACCACACCGGAGTAGCCGAACACCTCGTCGATGACCGGCCCGTCGAGCGTCGTGGCCTCCACGAGCTGCGGGGCGGGGGCGTCGGTCCCGGCCTCGTCGCCCTGGGCGACGACGCGCACGCCGCCGGCGGTGCGCAGGGCGTCGGTGCCGGAGCGGTAGGCCTCGGCGATGCCCGGGGTGAGCATGACCGCGCCGCTCGCCTTCGCCACGGCCTCGCCGGCGGCCGCGAGGAACGCGTCGCCCTCCGGGCCGGTGGGCAGGAAGAGCAGGCCGGGGTTGGTGCAGAACTGGCCGGCACCCAGCGTGAGGGAGCCGACGTACGCCGTCGCGAGAGCGGTGACGTCGCCGCCGAGCGCGCCCGGCAGGACGACGACGGGGTTGATCGAGGACATCTCGGCGTAGACCGGGATCGGCTCGGGACGGGCGGCCGCGGCCGCGACGAGCGCGAGCCCGCCACCGCGGGAGCCGGTGAAGCCGACGGCCTTGATGCGCGGGTCGGTGACCAGCGCCTCGCCCAGCTCGTAGCCGGGGCCGAGGAGGAAGGAGAAGGTGCCGGCCGGCAGGCCGCAGGAGGCGACGGCGCGGCCGACGGCCTGGGCCACGAGGTAGCCGGCCATCGGGTGGGCCGGGTGGCCCTTGACCACCACGGGGCAGCCCGCGGCCAGCGCCGAGGCGGTGTCGCCGCCGGCGGTGGAGAACGCGAGCGGGAAGTTGCTGGCGCCGAAGACCGCCACCGGACCCAGCGGCACCTGGCGCTGGCGGATGTCGGAGCGGGGCAGCGGTGCGCGGTCGGGCAGCGCGGGGTCGATGCGCACGCCGAGGTGGTCGCCGCGACGGACGACGCCCGCGAAGAGGCGCAGCTGCCCGGTGGTGCGACCGACCTCGCCGGTGATCCGGGGCACGGGCAGGTGGCTCTCGGCCACGGCCGCCTCGATGATCGCGTCCTTGTCGGCCTCGATCTCGCCGGCGAC
Source organism: Nocardioides lijunqiniae (assembly GCF_015024225.1). Taxonomy (GTDB): domain Bacteria; phylum Actinomycetota; class Actinomycetes; order Propionibacteriales; family Nocardioidaceae; genus Nocardioides; species Nocardioides lijunqiniae. The sequence continues at coordinate 17,064 of NZ_JACJGM010000022.1, read as the reverse complement.
CGCCTCGAGGAAGGCGGCGCGCTGCTCGGGGGTGGTGGAGCGGTAGCCGGCGAAGGCCTCCGCGGCGGCCGTGGTGGCGGCGCTGACGTCGGGCTGGTCGGCGTCGACGCCGGCGATGATCGAGCGGGGCTCAGTCATGTCGTCCTCTCGGGAGGTCGTGCGGTGGGGGATCAGGAGATGCGGGCGATCAGCTCGCCGAGCTCGGCGACCTCGTCCTCGCGCAGGTCCGTGAGCGGCGGGCGGACCGGGCCGGCGGAGCGTCCGATGGCCTTGAGGCCACCCTTGACGATCGAGACGGCGTACCCGGGGGTGCGGTCGCGGATGTCGAGGTAGGGCAGCACGAAGTCGTTGAGACGACGGTAGACCTCGTCGCGGTCCTGGGCGCGCACGGCGTCGTAGAACTCGATCGCCCAGGCGGGCGCGAAGTTGAAGAGGGCGGAGGAGTAGGTGCTCACGCCGAGCTGCAGCAGCGGCAGGGCGAAGGTCTCCGCGGTCGGCAGGCCGCCGACGTAGATGAGCCGGTCGCCGACGCGGGCGTAGGTGCGCGTCATCTGCTCGATGCTGCCGACGCCGTCCTTGAAGCCGATCAGGGTCGGGTTGCGCTCGGTCATCTGGGCGACGGAGACGTCGTGGAAGACGGCGTTGGCGCGGCTGTAGACGACCACGCCGAGACCGGTGGCCTCGCAGACCCGGCTGACGTGCTCGACGAGGCCGGCCTGGCTGGCCTCGGTGAGGTACGGCGGCATCAGCAGCAGGCCGTCGGCGCCCGCGGCCTCGGCGGCCTTGGCCTGCGCGATGGCGTTGTGGGTGCTGCCGGAGGCGGGGGCCAGCACCGGGACAGCCCCGTTGACCTCGGAGACGGCGGCCCGCACGACGCGGTCGGTCTCCTCGAAGGTCAGCGAGAAGACCTCGCCGGTCCCGCCGGCGGCGAACAGGCCCGCGACCGGGTGCTCGGAGAGCCAGGCGACGTGCTTGCGGTAGCCGCCCTCGTCGACCTCGAGGTCGTCGGTGAAGTGCGTGACCGGGAAGGAGAGGAGGCCGCTCTTGAGCTGGGCGGCCAGGTCGGTGGGGGTGTAGTCGGTCACGAGGGTTCCTTCGTCGCGGGGGGAGTGACGACCACCACGCTAGGAACTCCGTCGATGCCTGTCCAAGCCCGTTTTTGCATTCAGCGATGCCCGGAGAGCATCCACCGGAACGGGCTCACGGCACCGCCGAGTCGATCGCGTCCAGCACTCGGCGCACGACGGGGGAGACGCCCCGACGCGACCAGATGGCGTGCAGCTCGACCGGCCGCTCGGGGTCGGCGTCGAGCCGGGTGTCGCCGCCGCCGTGCGCGAGCTCGCGGAACACCACGCCCTCGACGTGGAGCGAGGCGGCCGACGCCGGTGCGAAGGCCAGGCCCCGCTCCGCGGCGGCGAGCAGGATCGCGGTCAGGACCTGGTGCACGCGCTGCTCGATGCGGGGGTGGGCGTTGGCCAGGAAGCGCACGGCCAGCTCGGCGAAGTAGCGCGACTGCTCCGGGTGGTAGCCGATGACGGCCTGCCCGTCGAAGTCCTGCGGCGTCAGGGGACGGTCGAGGCCGGCCAACGGGTGCGCCTCGGGCAGCACGGCCATCAGCGGCTCGCGCACGACGACCCGTGAGGAGAGCAGGGTGGTGTCGAACGGCGGACGGGCCAGGCCGATGTCGAGCTCGCCGCGGCGGATCCCGTCGACCTGCGCCAGAGTCACCCGCTCGGAGAGGCGCACCTCGACGTCGGGCAGCTCGGCGGTGAGGCGGCGCAGCAGCGGGCCGAGGACGGCGATCGCGGAGACGGCGGTGAAGCCGAGCCGCACGATGCCCGCGGCCCCGGCGTCGACGCGGCGGGCCAGGTCGCCCGAGCTCTCCACCAGGTTGAGCATCCGGTAGGCCTCGATGAGGAACGCCGCCCCGGCCCCGGTCAGGGCGACGCGGCGGTTGTCGCGCTCGAGCAGCCGGGCGCCCACCGCCTTCTCGAGTCGCTGGATCTGGCGGGACAGGGGAGGCTGGGTCATCTGCAGCCGTTCGGCGGCGCGACCGAAGTGCAGCTCCTCCGCGACGGCCACGAACACCCGGACCTGGTCGAGGGTCATCACGATACCGAGAGTAGATCACTCCATGCCCAAACGGGCTTGGACGGGCATCGTGGATCGTCCTTAGTGTCAGTCGTCACAAGGAGTACGACCGGAGCACGACCCCCCAAGGAGCCACATCATGCGCAACTCCACCACCACCTGCCTGGCGGCGCTCGCCGGCGTCGCGAGCCTGGCGCTCACCGCCTGCGGCGGCGTCTCCAACACGGCCGGCGGCGGCAGCGACTCCGGCGAGTACCCCCAGGGCGCGGTCGAGATGCCGGTCGGCGCGTCCGCCGGCGGCTCCTCCGACCTGATCAGCCGTCAGATCTCCGAGGGCCTCTCCGACGAGCTCGGCGGCTCCTTCCCGGTGATCAACCGCGAGGGCGCCAACGGCGCCCTGGCCGCGGCCGAGGTCGCGAAGGCGGAGGCCGACGGCTCCACGATCTCGGTGCAGAACGCCTCGCTGTTCGCGATCACCCCCCTCGCCGTCGCGGAGGACGAGGTGACCAGCATCGACGACTTCGAGGTCGTCCAGGGCGTGTCCCGCGACGACTACGTCCTGGTCGCCAGCAAGGGCAGCGGCTTCACGTCCATCGACGACTTCGCCAAGGCCAAGGACAAGATCACCTACGGCACGACCGGTGTCGGCACCGGCGCCCAGCTCGCCTGCGCGCTGACCTACAACGTCAACGACACCGACGCGGAGGCGATCCCCTTCGACGGTGGCGCTCCCGCCCTGACCGCCCTGCTCGGCGACCAGGTCGACACCGCCTGCCTGCAGGTCGGCGAGGCCATCGAGAACATCGAGGCCGGCAAGATCGTGCCGCTGTCGGTGTTCGGTCCCGAGCGCGTGGAGTTCCTCCCCGACGTGCCGACCGCGCAGGAGCAGGGACTCGACGTCGAGGTCTCGCAGTACCGCTTCATGACGGTGCCCAAGGGCACCCCGCAGGACGTGCAGGACGCGATCGCCGAGGCGATGCAGGCGACGTTCGAGAAGGAGGAGTACCAGGCCTTCAACAAGCAGAACAACCTGACGCCCCTGGAGATCTCCGGCGACGAGGTCCTCGCCATGCTGGAGGAGGACAAGCAGCGCTACGCCGACCTGGTCGAGGAGTACGGCATCGACCTGGGCGACGCCAGCTGACGTCCAGCCCCCACCAGCCACGAGACAGCCCAGAGGACGAGGGACCATGAGCGAGCGCGACACCCGCACGGACGGCGAGCCCGACATCCTGGCCGAGCTCCAGGCCGAGGTCGCCCAGGACTTGGCCGACGAGCGCCCGCCCGTCGGCGGTCCGGCCTACCAGGTCGTGGCCGCCCTCGTGGTCCTCGCCTTCGGCGTCGGCGGGGCCGTGCTCGCCCACGGCTACGGGCTCGGGTCGCTGAAGCGGCCCGGGCCCGGGCTGTGGCCCTTCGCGGTCTCGATCGTGATCGCGGTGCTCGCCGTGGTCCTGCTGGTCATCGGACGCACGCTCGACGACGCCGAGAAGTTCACCAAGGCCAGCTTCCTGGTCCTGGCCGGCGGCGCGACCTTCGTCGGGCTCGGCATCCTGCTGCCCACGATCGGCTTCGAGATCCCGGCCGTGCTGCTCGGCATCGTGTGGCTGCGCTTCCTCGGCGGTGAGTCGTGGCGCAGCACGATCGTCATCTCGATCGCCACGACCGCGGCGTTCTACCTGCTCTTCCTGTACGCCCTGAAGATCCCGCTGCCCCACCTGTTCTGATCCCGAGAGGAGACCCCGATGGACTGGAACGCCTTCCTCGACGGCTTCGCGGTCGTGACCGAACCGACCAACCTGCTCTACTGCCTGATCGGCGTCCTGATCGGCATGCTCATCGGCGTGCTGCCGGGCCTCGGCCCCGCCGCGACGATGGCGATCCTGCTGCCCATCGCCTACAACGCCGGCGACCCGGTCTCGGCGATCATCATGCTGGCCGGCATCTACTACGGCGCCCAGTACGGCGGCACGATCACCTCGGTGCTGCTGCGCATCCCCGGTGAGGCCAGCTCGGTGGTGACCGTCTTCGACGGCTTCGCGCTGGCCAAGCAGGGCAAGGCCGGCACCGCCCTCGGCGTCGCCGCCATCGGCTCCTTCTTCGGCGCGACCGTCTCGATCATCGGGCTCACGCTGCTCGGGCCGATCGTCGCGAGCTACGCCCTCGACTTCGGTCCTCCGGAGTACGCCGCGCTCGCGCTGCTCGGCGTCCTGCTGGTCGCCACCGTCGGCAACGGCCACACGGTCAAGGCCCTGGTCGCGGCGGCCGTGGGGCTCCTGCTGGCCACCGTCGGCAGCGACACCTTCACCAGCGCCAACCGCTTCACCTTCGACAGCCTCGAGCTGCAGGGCGGCATCGACTTCGTCGTCGTGGCCATGGGCCTCTTCGGCGTCGGCGAGATCCTCTACAACCTCGAGGAGCGGCACGGCAAGATTCACGTGCCCGCCGCGATCGCCAACATCTGGCCCTCGCGCAAGGACCTCAAGCAGGCCTCGCCGGCCATCGGCCGCGGCTCGGTCATCGGCTTCTTCCTCGGCGTGCTGCCGGGCGGCGGCGCCGTCATGGCCTCCCTCGCTGCCTACGCCGCCGAGAAGCGAGTCGCCAAGGACCCCTCGCGCTTCGGGCGCGGCGCCATCGAGGGCGTCGCCGGCCCCGAGTCGGCCAACAACGCGGCGGCCACCTCGTCCTTCATCCCGCTGCTCACGATCGGCATCCCGGCCAACGCCTCGATGGCGATGCTGTTCGCCGCACTGCTCGTCGTCGGCGTCACGCCCGGCCCGCAGCTCATCGACGAGAACCCCGAGCTGTTCTGGGGCGTCATCAACTCGATGTACATCGGCAACCTGATCCTGCTGGTCCTGAGCATCCCGCTCGTCGGCATCTTCGTGAAGATCCTGCGGGTGCGCCCGGCGATCCTGGCCCCGATCACCGCCCTGATCACGATCCTGGGCGTCTACACGATCAGGAACTCGGTCTTCGACATCTTCCTGATGATCGGCTTCGGCATCCTGGGCTACCTGATGAAGAAGACCGGCTTCGAGCCCGGACCGCTGGTGCTGGCGTTCGTCCTCGGGTCGCTGATGGAGTCGAGCTTCCGCCGCTCCATGCTGCTCTTCGACGGCGACGCCACGGGGTTCGTCACCCGGCCGATCTCCGGGACGATCCTGGCCTTCCTCCTGCTCGTGCTGCTGCTCCCGCTGCTCAAGAGGCTGCTGCGGCGCCGCGTCACCGAGACCACCACGCCTGACCACCACGACCACGACGACCACGACGAGAGAGCTGAGCTGCGATGACCGTCCTCATCGGCTACGTGCCCAACCCTGTGGGAGAGGCGGCCCTCGAAGCCGGCCTCGCCGAGGCCGCCGTCCACGGCGACGACGTGGTGATCCTCAACAGCCCGCGCCGTGGCTCGACGGTCGACGCCGACCTGGTCGACCAGGACACCGACGCGGCGCTGGTCGCCCGGGCGGCCGCCGCCGGCGTCACCGCCCGGGTCGACCACGCCGAGCACGGCTCCGACGTGGTGGCGACCTTCGAGTCCGTCGTCGCGGCGACCGGCGCGCGCCTGATCGTGATCGGGCTGCGTCGCCGCAGCCCCGTGGGCAAGCTGGTGCTCGGCAGCGACGCTCAGCGGATCCTGCTCGAGGCCAGCGTCCCGGTGCTGGCCGTCAAGCCCACCGCATGAGCGCATCGCGCGTCAGCCGGGTCGTCGTGACCCCGGTCGCCTTCGGCGACCCGCCGCTGCTCAACGTCGTCGGCGTGCACCAGCCATGGGCGCTGCGCGCCATCGTCGAGGTGCACACCGACTCGGGCCTGCTCGGACTGGGGGAGACCTACGCCGACGAGACGCACCTGGCCCGGCTGGAGGCCGTCGCCGCGGTGCTGCCGGGCCACGACCCCTACGACCTGCACGGCCTGCGCCGTCTGGTCGAGGGCGTCCTCGGTCGCGAGACCGGCGGGGCCGGCGCGTCCTTCGGCGGGATGCTCGACGTGTCCTCGGCGCTCGCCACGGTCTACTCGCCCTTCGAGGTCGCCTGCCTGGACCTGCAGGGCCGCGAGGTCGGCCGGCCCGTCAGCGACCTGCTCGGCGGCGCGGTCCGCGAGCGGGTGCCGTTCAGCGGCTACCTGTTCTACAAGTGGGCAGGCCACCCCGGTCTGCCCGACGACGCGTGGGGCGAGGCGCTCGACCCCGACGGCATCGTGGCTCAGGCCACGCGCATGGTCGACGGGTGGGGCTTCGGCTCGCTCAAGCTCAAGGGCGGCGTCTTCACCCCCGACGAGGAGTGCGCGGCCGTCGAGGCGCTGCGGGCGGCGTTCCCCGACCTGCCGCTGCGGCTGGACCCCAACGGCGCCTGGACCCCCGAGACGTCCGTGCGCGTGGCCGAGCGGCTGGCCGGCGTCGTGGAGTACCTCGAGGACCCGACGCCCGGCATCGACGGCATGGCTTACGTCGCGGCGCGCACCGACGTGCCGCTCGCGACCAACATGTGCGTGATCGCCTTCGAGCACCTCCCGCCCGCGGTGGCGGCCGACGCCGTGCAGATCGTGCTGTCCGACCACCACCTGTGGGGAGGGTTGCGCGCCTCCTCCCTGCTGGCGGGCATGACCGACACCTTCGGCATGGGGCTCTCGATGCACAGCAACTCCCACCTCGGCGTCTCGCTGGCGGCGATGGTGCACCTGGCGGCCGCCACGCCCAACCTCACCTACGCCTGCGACACCCACTACCCGTGGAAGACCCAGGACCTGGTGACGCCGGGCGTGCTCGACTTCGAGGGCGGCTCCGTGGCGGTGCCGACCGGGCCCGGCCTGGGCGTCGAGCTCGACCGCGACATGCTCGGCGTGCTGCACGAGCAGTACCTCACGTGCGGCGTGCGCCGCCGGGAGGACACCGTCTACATGCGCTCGATCGACCCGTCGTTCTCGCCCAACACCGCGCGCTGGTGACCTCAGGCTGAGCGGCTGCCGCCCGACAGCAGCCGCCGGCGGGTGTTGCCGAGGTGGACACGCATCGCCGCGCGCGCGGTGTCGGCGTCGCCGGCCAGCACCGCGGCGCCGACGTTGTCGTGCTCGCGCCGGACCCGCTCCACGTGGGCGGCGTCGGTGTGCGAGAACTCGTCGGGCAGGCGCGTGCGCGGCAGCATGATCATCATCGGCCCGAGCGAGTCGAGCAGGTCGAGGTAGAAGCGGTTGCCCGTGGCGGCCGCGACCGCGCGGTGGAAGGCGAAGTCGGCCTCCACCGCCTCGCCGGGTGCCGCCACGGAGAAGGCCTCCAGCGCCGCCCGGACCTGCTCCGCGCCCTCGGCCGTGCGGTGGGTGGCCGCGAGGTAGGCGGCCTCGCTCTCGATGCCGAGGCGGAAGTCGAGCATCGCCAGCACGTCGTGCTGGGTGCGGATGGCCGAGGCCTCCACCCGGAACGTCGTGGGCTCCGGCACCGCCAGCACGAACGAGCCGCGTCCCTGGAAGGTCTCGACGAGCCCCTCGGCGCGCAGCCGGGTCACCGCCTCGCGGACCACGGTCCGCGAGACGGCGTACTCGTCGATGAGGTCGGCCTCGGAGGGCAGCTTCTCCCCGGGCGCGAGCGTGCCGTCGAGGATCCGGGACTTCAGACCCGCGACGACCCGCTGGGCGAGCGTGGTGGTCACGCGCCGAAGGTAACCGTGTCCTCGGTGTGGGAGCGCATCGACTCGCTCAGCGTGAAGCCGAGACCCGGGCGGTCGGGCACGAACATCCGGCCGTCGCGGATGTCGATGCGCTCGTCGAAGAGCGGGTTGAGCCACTCGAAGTGCTCGACCCAGGGCTCGGTCGGGTAGGCCGCGGCGAGGTGGAGGTGGATCTCCATCGCGTAGTGCGGCGCGAGCGCGAGCCCCGCGTGGGAGGCAAGGGTGGCGAAGCGCAGGAACGGCGTGATGCCGCCGATGCGCGGCGCGTCCGGCTGCACGATGCCGCGGTAGCCCGCGTCGATAAGCGCCATGTGCTCGGGCACGGAGGTCAGCATCTCGCCGGTGGCGATGGGGGTGTCGAAGGTGCGCGACAGGTCGGCGTGGCCGACGGCGTCCCAGGCGTCGAGGGGCTCCTCGATCCAGACCAGGTCGAACTGCTCGAGCTCGCGGCACATGCGGCGGGCGCGGGCGCGGTCCCACTGCTGGTTGGCGTCGACCATGAGCGGGGTGTCGCCGAGGTGCTCGCGGATCGCGGCCACGCGGCGCAGGTCCTCCTTCCAGTCCGGCTGGCCGACCTTGATCTTGATCCCGCCGATGCCGGCCTCCAGCGAGGCGGTCGACTTCTCCTTGATCTCCTCGACGGAGGCCTGGAGGAAGCCGCCCGAGGTGTTGTAGACGCGGCAGGAGTCGCGGTGGGCGCCCAGCAGCTTGGCGAGCGGCAGGTCGGCGCGGCGGGCCTTGAGGTCCCACAGCGCGACGTCGAGCGCGGCCACGGCCTGGGTGGCGACGCCGCTGCGCCCCACCGAGGCGCCGGCCCACATCAGCGACTCGTAGACCTTGGCGATGTCGGAGGGGTCCTGGCCGATCGCGACCTCGGCGACCTCGGCGAGGTGGCGGTACTGCGCCGGGCCACCGGCGCGCTTGGAGTAGCTGAAGCCCATGCCCTGGTGACCCTGCTCGGTCTCGACCTCGACGAAGAGCAGGACGGTCTCGGTGAGCGGCTTCTGGCGGCCGGTGAGCACCTTGGCGTCGCTCACGGGGGAGGGCAGCGGCAGGACGACGTGGGAGAGCTTGAGGGAGCGGATGCGGTCGGCGGGCATGGGGTGGTCTCCTCGGAGGCGTACTTGTATGATGAGTAGAGAAGTTATCGTACGAGTAGCGAGGAGTCCAGGGTGCGCACGACCTCCGTCCCGACCCGGCGCCGCGTCCCGCGGTGGCGCGACGTCGAGCCCTTCCTCAAGACCCGGCCGGTGCGGGTGGGTGCGGCGGGACGCCTCTCCCGCTCGGTGAGTGTCGACGACCTCGAGCGGCTCGCGAGGCGCCGGGTGCCCGGCGCCGTCTGGGACTACGTGCACGGCGGCTCCGACGGCGAGCTGGCGATGACCCGCAACCGGCAGGCCTTCGACCGAGTGGAGCTGCGGCCCACGGTCTTCGGCCAGGTCGCCCAGCCCGACGTCTCCACGACGATCCTCGGCCGCCCGGCCGCCGCCCCGATCGTGCTGGCGCCCACCGGCTACACCCGGCTCAGCCACCACGCCGGCGAGCGGGCGGTCGCGGCGGCGGCGGCCGAGGCGGGACTGCCCTACACGCTCTCGACGTACGCGACGACGTCGATCACCGACACCGCGCAGGCCGCGCCGGGCGGCCGCAACTGGTTCCAGCTCTACCTGATGAAGGACCGGGCGGTGAGCCGCGAGCACCTCGACGAGGCGCGCGAGCAGGGCTACGAGGCGTTGATGCTCACGGTGGACACCGCCGTCACCGGGATGAAGCGGATGGACAAGCGCAACGGCTTCGCGATCCCGCCGCAGCTGACCGCGCGCACGCTCGCCGGCCTGGCGCGCCACCCAGGCTGGGTGGCGCACATCCTGAGCACGGAGCCGCTGCGCTTCGCGACCTTCCCCGAGGGCTCCACCTACGGTCGCTGGGGGATGTCCAACGAGCTGCGGGAGCAGGCGATCCGACCGCACGACATCACCGTGCTGAAGGAGCAGTGGGGCGGCCCGGTGGTGGTCAAGGGCGTCCTCTCGGTCGGCGACGCGCGTCAGGTGGTGGCCGCCGGCGCGGACGCCGTCGTGCTGTCCAACCACGGCGGCCGCCAGCTCGACCGGGCGCCGGTGCCGCTGGAGCTGCTGCCCGAGGTCGTGGACGCCGTGGGCGACCGGGCGGAGGTCTACGTCGACTCGGGCGTGCGCTCCGGCGGCGACGTCGTCGCGGCGCTGGGCCTGGGCGCGCGCGGCGTGCTCATCGGCCGCCCGTACCTCTACGGGCTGATGGTCGGCGGGCAGGCCGGCGTCTCGGCGACGCTCGACCTGCTGGTGGACGAGCTGCAGCGGGCGATGTGCCTGCTCGGCACGCCGGACGTCGCGAGCATCGGGCGCGAGCACGTGCGGCTGCGACCCGCGTGACGGGCCCGGCATGGGCCTGCTGACCGGCTTCACCACGATCCTCGCGGTCATCCTGTGCGGGATGTGGCTGGCCCACACCCGCGTGCTGGACGCGCGCTCCCAGCGCACGCTCGGCGAGATCGCGTTCTTCGTGGCGAGCCCCGCGCTGATGGTGACCACGATCAGCGAGGTGGAGTTCGCAGGAGCGGCGGCGAACCTGACCGCCTCGGCCGCCTCCCTGGCGGCGGCGTTCGGGGTCTACGTCCTGCTCGCCCGCCGGTGGCGCCAGGGCGTGGGCGTGACCGTGGTCGGCGCGCTCGCGTCGTCGTACGTCAACGCCGGCAACCTCGGCATCGCCATCGCGGCGTACGTCGTGGGCGACATCACCGTGGTCGTGCCGACCCTGCTGGTGCAGATGCTGGTCGTGCAGCCACTGGCCCTCGCGGTGCTGGACCGGCGCGCCGGGCGCGGCTCCGGCGCGCTCGCGATCGTAAGGCGGCTGGTCACCAACCCGCTGACCATCGCCGCGTCGGTGGGCGTGGTCCTGGCGGCCACCGGGTGGGAGCTGCCGCTGGTGGTCGACCAGCCGGTGCGGCTGGTGGCGGGCGCGGCGATCCCCCTGATGCTCATCTCCTACGGCGCGGCGCTGCGGCTCAGCCCGCTGCCCGGGCGCACCGGTCACACCCGCGAGGTCGTGGCCGTCTCGGTGCTCAAGCTCGGCTTCATGCCGGTGGTGGCCTGGGCCGTGGGCACCGGCCTGGGGCTCGACGGCACCGCCCTGCTCGGGGTCGTGCTGACCGCCGCGCTGCCCACGGCCCAGAACATCTTCCTGCACGCGACGCGCTACGACGTCGGCACCGATCTCGCCCGCGAGAGCATCCTGGTGACGACCGTGTGCAGCCTCCCGGTGGCGCTGCTCGTCGCCGTCCTGCTCGGCTGACCCCCTTCACGAGGACCCTCCATGACCACTGCCCCCTCCGCGCCCACCCCCGACCTCCTCGACCGGCTGCGCGAGCTGCTCGGGCCGCGCGGCGTGCTCACCGAGCCCGCCGACGTCGCGCCGTACGTCTCGGACTGGACCGGCGTCTTCGTCGGCACCGCCGCCGCCGTGCTCCGCCCCGCCGACACCGCCCAGGTGGCCGCGGCCGTCACCGCGTGCGCGGCCGCCGGCGTGGCCGTCGTGCCGCAGGGCGGCAACACCGGTCTGGCCGGCGGCTCGGTGCCGGACGCGTCCGGGCAGCAGGTCGTGCTGGTGCTGGACCGGATGCGCCGGGTGCGCGAGGTGGACCCGGTGGCCGACACGATCACCGTCGAGGCCGGCGTGGTGCTGGCCACGGTGCAGCAGGAGGCGGCGGCCGCCGGGCGGCTGTTCCCGCTGTCGCTCGGCTCGGAGGGCTCGTGCACGGTCGGCGGCACGGTGTCGACGAACGCCGGCGGCACGGCGGTGCTGCGCTACGGGATGATGCGCGACCTCGTCCTGGGGCTCGAGGTCGTGCTCCCCGACGGCCGGGTCTGGGACGGGCTGCGGCCGCTGCGCAAGGACAACACCGGCTACGACCTCAAGCAGCTCTTCATCGGCGCCGAGGGCACGCTCGGCATCGTGACCGCGGCCGTCCTGCGGATGCTGCCCGACACCCCGCGCCGCGCGACCGCGCTGCTGGCGCTGCCGTCGGTCGACGCGGCGGTGGCGCTGCTGCCGGTGCTGCGCGAGCACGGTGGCGGCGAGCTCACCGCCTGGGAGCTGCTGAGCCGTCAGGCCCTGGAGCTGGTGACCACGCACCTGCCGGGGGCGCGCGACCCGTTCGAGGGCCCGCACCCGTGGTACGGCCTGGTCGAGCTCGCCGGGTCGGCCGACAGCGTGGGGGAGCGGCTGGAGGAGGCGCTGGCCGCGGCCGTCGAGCAGGACCTGGTCGCCGACGCGGTCCTGGCAGGGAGCCCGGCCCAGCGCGCCGCCCTGTGGGCGCTGCGCGAGGGCGTCTCGGAGGTGCAGAAGTCCGAGGGCCCCTCGCTGAAGCACGACGTCACCCTGCCGATCGCCACACTCGCCGGCTTCGTGGCGCAGGTCGGGCCGGAGCTCGAGCAGGTGCTCCCCGGGGTGCGGCTGGTGACCTACGGCCACGTGGGCGACGGCAACCTGCACTACAACCTCAGCGGCCCGGTGGACGACCCGCTCGCGCTGCGCGCCGCCGCGCCCGCGCTGACCCGCACCGTCTACGACGCCGTGGCCGCGCTGGGCGGCAGCATCAGCGCCGAGCACGGGCTGGGCGCGCTCAAGCGCGACGCCGCCGCCGGCTACAAGTCGGAGGTCGAGGTCGACCTGATGCACGCCCTCAAGGCCGCGCTCGACCCGCGGGGGCTGCTGAACCCGGGCAAGGTGCTGGCGCCGCGACCCGGGGGCGGGCCAGCCACGACGGCGACCACCAGTTCGCGCGGCCCATCAGCGTCATGACGGCTGGCACGAGCAGCATCCTCACCACGGTGGCGTCGACCGCGACGGCCAGCGCCAGGCCGAAGCCCACCTGCTTGACCGGGGAGAACCCACCCGCGACGAAGGCGCCGAAGACCACGACCATGAGCAGCGCCGCGGCGGTCACGATGCGGCCGGTGGCCTGCAGCCCGACGACGACCGCCCGGTCGTTGTCGCCGGTGGCCCGCCACTCCTCGGCGATGCGACCGAGCAGGAACACCTCGTAGTCCATCGACAGCCCGAAGGCGATCGCGAAGACCAGCACCGGGGTGGTGATCGACAGGCTGCCGAGCGCCTCCGTGCCCACCAGGGCGCCGAGGTGGCCCTCCTGGAAGACCCAGACCAGCGCTCCGAACGTCGCCCCCAGGCTGAGCGTGTTCATCACGAGCGCCTTGAGCGGCACGACGACCGAGCCGGTGAACGCGTACAGCAGCACGAACGTCGCCAGCACCAGCACCAGCAGCGCCCACGGCAGCCGCGAGACGATCGCCTCTCGGTAGTCGTCCAGCTCGGCGGCGTCCCCCGTGACGAGCACCGGGGTGGGCGCCTCCATCGACCGGACGGCGTCCACGATGCCGGCCGCGCGTGCGGCCTCGTCGCCGCCAGCCTCCGGCACCAGCCGTACGGCGGTCAGGTGCGGCGCGTCCGCGGGCTGGACGTCCGCCACCCCGGGCAGCTCCTGGAGGCGCCGCACGTAGCCCGCGAGCTCGGCCTCCGACCACTCCTCCTGAGCGACCACCGTCACCTGCTCGGCGAGCGAGTCGGGGAACTGGGCGGACGCCAGCTCGGCCACCGCCCGGCTCTCCGACGACGCCGGCAGGGAGCGCTCGTCGGGCTCGCTGAAGCGTGCGCCTGCGAACGGCACGGCGGCGACGGCGAGCAGGGCCGCGCTGACGAGGGCGATCGCGAGGGGACGCCGGGTCACCAGGCGGGAGAGGCGCACGAACGCGCCGCGGTCGTGGCGCGAGGGCGGGGCCGGCCGGACCCGGTGCCCGGCGACGCCCAGCAGGGCCGGCAGCAGGGTGAGGGCCGCGACGACGTCCAGGACCACCACGGCGAGGCAGGCCAGGCCCATCGAGCGCAGGAAGTCGTCGGGGAAGACCAGCAGCGACGCGAGAGCGGCCGAGACGGTCGCGGCCGAGAACGCCACCGTGCGGCCGGCGGTCGCCATGGTCGCCACGACGGCGGTCTCCAGGTCGAGGCCGGCCGCCCGCTCCTCCCGGAACCGTGAGACGACGAGCAGCGCGTAGTCGACGGCCAGGCCGAGGCCCAGCATCGTGACGATGTTGACGGCGTAGACCGAGACGTCGGTGACGAGGCTGAGCAGCGTCAGGGTGCCGAGCGTCCCGGCGATGCCGGTCGCCGCGACGACCAGCGGAAGGCCTGCGGCCACGACGCCGCCGAAGAGCACCAGCAGCAGGACCAGCAGCACCGGCAGCGAGATGAGCTCGGCCCGGGCCAGGTCCGCGGCTGCCTGCTCGTCCATCTCGGAGTCCATCAGCGTCTCGCCGCCGACCAGGACGGTCGGTGCGTCGGCGGCGCGCAGCACCGACTCGACCTCGTCGAGCGCCTCCCACCCGGTCTCGGTCGGCTCCACGCGCACCGACACCGCGACGGCACGGCCGTCGACGCCGACGGCCTCGGCGTGCGGCCCGGCGCCGGCGGGGAGACCCGTCCACGGGGTGAGCACCTCCTCGACGCCCTCGATCGCCGCGACCCGGGATCCGAGCCGCTCGACCGCCGCCCGGGTCGCGGGCGAGGTGGCCGGCACGTCGTCCAGGACGGCGACGACCTCCGGGCCCTGAGGATCGGCGGCGCGCAGCAGCTGCGAGGCCCGGTCGGACTCGGTGCCGTCGACCGATCCGGCCTCGGAGCTGAGCCGGTCGAAGAGGCCGGGGGACAGGGCGAGGCCGAGCACGACGACGACGGCCCAGGCCGCGAGGACGCGGCGGCGGTGGCGCAGGCAGGTGGTGGCGAGTCGGGTGATCATGCGGCGACGCTAGGTCCGGACGGACCGGTCGCGGATCGCCCGTGGGAGCGGACCGTCCTCCCCCGTGAGAGGGAGTCAGCCGGAGGCGCCCGGCACGACCAGGCCGTGCTCGTAGGCGTAGATGACCGCGTGGATCCGGTCGCGCAGGGCGAGCTTGTGGAGCACGTTCCCGACGTGCGTCTTGACCGTGTGCTCGCTGACCACGAGCCGCTCGGCGATCTGGGCGTTCGAGAGCCCCTGGGCCAGCAGCCCCAGCGTGTCGCGCTCGCGTGCGGTGAGCCGCTCGACCCCGGCGGTGTCGGGGCCGGCCGGCCGGCGACGTACGAAGTCGGCCAGCAGCCGGCGCGTCACCGACGGTGCGAGCAGGGCGTCACCGCCGGCGACGACGCGCACGGCGGAGACCAGCTCGTCGCGGCCGACGTCCTTGAGCAGGAAGCCGCTCGCGCCGGCGTGCAGCGCGTCGTAGACGTAGTCGTCGAGGTCGAAGGTGGTGAGCACCAGCACCCGCACGTCGGGCTGGGCGGCGGTCACGGCCGCGGTCGCCGCGATGCCGTCCAGGTGGGGCATCCGGATGTCCATGAGCACGACGTCGGGCCGCAGCCGCGCGGCCAGGGCCACCGCCTCGCGCCCGTCGGCGGCCTCGCCGACGACCTCCAGGTCGGGCTGGGCGTCGAGGATCATCGCGAAGCCGGCGCGCACGAGGGCCTGGTCGTCGGCCAGCAGCACCCGGACGCTCATCGCGCGACCGCCGCGGACACGGGCAGGGACGCCGTGACGGCCCAGCCTCCCTCGGGGCGTGGCCCGGCCTCCAGCGTGCCGCCGACGAGCTGCACCCGCTCCCGCATCGCCGCGAGGCCGTGCCCGCCCTCGCGCCGCCGGACCGTCCCGCCCACGCCGTCGTCGACCACCCGCACGTGCAGGGCGCCGGCCCGCGAGCCCACCTCGACCGACACGTGGCCGCCGCCCGCGTGGCGCAGGCAGTTGGTGAGCGACTCCTGGACCAGCCGGTACGCCGTCAGGTCGACCGCCGGCGGGAGCGGGTCGTTCGGCAGCCGGACGGCGAGGCGCACGTCCAGGCCCGCCTCGCGGACCCCGTCGACCAGCCCCTGCAGCGCGCTGACGCCAGGCTGGGGCGCCAACGGCGCCGCGCCCTCCTCCCGCAGGACTCCCAGCAGCCGCCGCATCTCGGAGAGGGCCTGCTTGCCGGCGGAGCTGATCGCGTCGAAGGTCGCCGCCGCGCGGTCGGGATCGGTGTGCACGACGACCGGCCCGGCCTCCGCCTGCACGACCATCATCGAGACGTGGTGCGCCACGACGTCGTGCAGCTCGCGCGAGATGCGGTTGCGCTCGGCCGCCACGGCCGCCTCGGACTCGGCGGCCCGCGCCCGCTCCAGCTGGGCGGCGCGCGCCTCGGCCTGCGCCGCGCGGTCGCGGCGGCTGCGCGTCGCCTCGCCCAGCAGCCACGCCGTCGACATCAGGAGCACCGAGACGCTCAGGTCCTCCGCGTCCCACTGCGGCCAGTCGACCACGAAGACGGCGGCGACCCCGGCGACCGCGAAGGCACCGGCTCCGTTGGCCCAGGCGCGCGGCGCGTAGGCGGCCACGGTGTAGAGCGAGACCAGCGCCGCGTAGGGCACGGGCGGGTCCGGGAGGTCGGTGATTCCGTAGACCATGGTGGCCACGCCCGTCGCCAGGGGGGCCACGAAGGGGAACAGCCGCCGCACCGCGAGCGGGGCGCACTGAGCCGCGACGATCCCGTAGGCCCACCACCCGGCCGGGGGGCACCCGCACCCGTCGTCCATGCGGAGCAGCGGCAGCAGCGACAGGACGCCCACGACCGTGGCGACGAACGGGTCCAGCAGCGGGTCCAGCCGCCGGCGCCACGGGTCGAGGTCGATCGTCACCCGGGCAGTCTGGCAGCCCACCGCCCCTGCGCGACTCCCTCGCGCGAGGGATCCTCGGCGCTCAGGCGAGGAACTGGCGCACCACGTGGGGGAGCGTCTCGGCGGCCAGGGCGACGGCGAGCGGCTCGGGGACGTCGATCACGGTGACCGACTGGGGCCCGCCCGCGGTGGTCGCGACCAGCGAGGTCAGCCCCAGGCGGCGCTGGAACCACGTGGCACGCAGGTTCCACCCGATGACGTGGTCGACCTCGAGGTGGTCGCGGCGGCGGGCGAGCGTGCCCGACCGGGCGACGACGTGGCCGTCGGCGAGCGCGTGGCCGAGACCGCGGGCGCGGTCGGCGGCCAGAGGGAGGGCGAGCAGCGGCAGCACCAGGACGGGCAGCACCGACCACCACGGCGCCCCGAGGGCGAGCGGCACCGCGGCCACCGCGGCGGCGAGCACGACCGCCGTACCGACGGCACGGGTGTAGCGGCGCCGCGAGGCGGCGGGACCGTGGCGGGTCAGCTCCGCGCGCACCGGGGCGTCGGTGCCGAGCACGGCCGCCCCGGCGCGCTGCACCACGGC
>NZ_JACJGM010000021.1 GCF_015024225.1 Nocardioides lijunqiniae | reverse complement strand
GGTGCCGGCGGTGGAGCCGCCGGCGGACGCCGTGGCGGCGCCGCGGCTGCCGGAGCGGCGGCCGGGCGTGGCCGCAACGGCGGCGGCAAGGTCGAGCAGGAGCGTCGCGGCGACCGCGACCTCTTCGACGACGGCCAGGACTGGATCGACGACGCCGACGCGGCGCCCGGCACCATCAACTGACGCACGCCCCACGACCGCGGCCTCACGATCGCGCCGTCGACCCGCAGCAGCGGTCGGCGGCGCGACGTGCGTCGGCGTCAGGCCAGGACGCTGGTGACCGGCAGGCTGGAGTCGGCAGGCAGGTCCAGGGGCGACGCCGGGCGCCCGCGGGCCACCATCTCGGCGCCGAGCGCCGCGACCATGGCGCCGTTGTCGGTGCACAGGCCGGGGCGCGGCACGCGCACGCGGATGCCGAGCTTGGAGGCACGCTCCTCGGCCAGCGCGCGCAGGCGCGAGTTGGCAGCCACCCCGCCGCCGATCAGCAGGTCCTCGATGCCCTCGCTGGACGCGGCGTCGAGTGCCTTGCGCACCAGGACGTCGCAGACGGCCTCCTGGAAGCTCGCGGCGACGTCGTTGACCGGCACCGGCTCCCCCGCGCGCTCGCGAGCCTCGACCCACCGGGCGACGGCGGTCTTGAGCCCCGAGAACGAGAAGTCGAAGCGGTGCCGCTCCAGGTCGCGTCGGGCGCTGAGCCCGCGCGGGAAGTCGATGGCGACGCTGTCGCCATCGCGGGCCACCCGGTCGATGTGGGGGCCGCCGGGGAAGGGCAGGCCGAGCAGGCGGGCCACCTTGTCGAACGCCTCGCCGGCGGCGTCGTCGATGGTGGCGCCCATCGGGTCGACCCCGGTCGTGACGTCGGTGACCTTGAGCAGGCTGGAGTGGCCACCGCTGACCAGCAGGGCCAGGCACGGCTCGGGCAGGGCGCCGTGCTCGAGCTGGTCGACGGCGACGTGGGCGGCGAGGTGGTTGACGCCGTAGATCGGCTTGCCGAGGCCGAGCGCCAGCGCCTTCGCCGCCGCGACGCCGACCAGCAGGGCGCCGGCCAGGCCGGGGCCGTTGGTCACGGCGATCGCATCGACGTCGCGCAGCTTGATGCCGGAGGTCTCGCACGCCCGCTCGATGGTGGGCACCATCGCCTCGAGGTGGGCGCGGCTGGCGACCTCGGGCACGACGCCGCCGAAGCGGGCGTGCTCCTCGACGCTGCTCGCGACGGCGTCGGCCAGCAGGGTGTGCCCGCGGACGACACCGACGCCGGTCTCGTCGCACGAGGTCTCGATGCCGAGGACGAGGGGTTCGTGCTTCACGGGATCATCCTCCCCCGCAGGCGGGGCCGAGCGCACGGCGCATGACCACGGCCGGCGATCCGTCGCGGTAGTAGCGGGGCCGACGGTCGACCTCCACGAAGCCTCGGGCCGCGTAGAACGCGAGGGCGGGGGCGTTGGTGTCGCGCACCTCGAGGAGCAGCCTGTCGGCACCCCCGTCGGCGGCCAGGGTGACGACGGCGTCCAGCAGCTCGGTGGCCACGCCGCCGCGGCGCCGGTCGCCGCGGACGGCGATCCGCTGCAGCTCGGCGATGTCGGCCACCACGCTCGCGACGGCGTACCCGGCGAGGCCGTCGTCGTCGGCGACGACGTAGTGGACCGTGGGCAGGTTGCCCTCGACCCCCTCGCGCACCAGGCCCTCGGACCAGGCGTCGGCCCCGAGGGCGTCGGACTCCAGGTCAGCGATGGCGACGACGTCGGCGGGGGTGGCCGAGCGGATCACGAGACCCGCTTCGGCGGGCGCGGGCTCTCGGCGTCGGGACGGCGCAGGTAGAGCGGGTCGGGGTCGTAGAGCTCGGCGAGCTCCTCGGTGACCACCCGGGCCAGCCAGCCGGCGCTGGGTCGCAGCGGGCCGGTGTGGGCCGGGAACGCCGCGGGGTAGAGCGCCCCGCCCTCCCCCACCACCGGGAGCTCGCTGGCCACGACGTCGGGCTTGGCGACGTCCGGGCCGGCCTGCCGCACGCCACCGTCGTCGTAGGAGGCGAGGTAGACCTCCTTGCGACGGGCGTCGGTGGCCACCACGAAGGGTCCGGGCAGCTGACCGGCGGCCTCGGCGGCGAGGACGTCGAGCGAGCACACGCCGTAGACGGGCAGCTCCAGGACGTGGGCCAGCGTGCGGGCGGTGACCAGGCCGACGCGCAGCCCGGTGAACGGCCCGGGGCCCACGCCGACGGCGATCGCGGTGAGGTCCTGGCGCACGATGCCGGCGCGCTGGAGGGCCTCCTCGATGAGCGGCGCGAGCTGCTCGCCGTGCTTCATCGACCGCTCCGAGGTCAGCTCGACCACCACGTCCTCACCGTCGTGCAGGGCGACGGTGACGGTGGGCGAGGCGGTGTCGAACGCAAGGAGCACGGGACGAACCTACTAATGCGCCCAGCGGGTGCCGACGCCGAGGACCTCGACGTGGCGCGGGTCCAGCTCGCCGTCGGCGGTGTCGGCGCGCGTGATGCGGACCTCCAGGCGGGAGTCGGACAGGGTCTCGGCCATCCCCTCCCCCCACTCGACGACCGTGACCGCCTCGTCGAGGGAGGTGTCGAGGTCGAGGTCGTCGAGCTCGTCGAGGCCGCCGAGCCGGTAGGCGTCGACGTGCACGAGGTCGGGCCCACCCACCAGCGACGGGTGGACGCGGGCGATGACGAACGTCGGCGAGGTGACGCCGCCGCGCACCTGCAGCCCCTCGCCGAGCCCCTGGGTGAACGTCGTCTTGCCCGCTCCGAGCCCGCCCGAGAGGACGAGCAGGTCACCCGCGCGCAGCTCGCCGGCGAGGCGCACCCCGAGGGCGTGCATGTCGTCGGCGGTGGGCACGTCGAAGCTGCGCGGCAGCGGCCGGGACAGCTCGACGTAGGGGTAGCGGCGGTCGGCCTGGGCGAAGCCGCGGCGCTGCCAGAAGGCGACCGTCGCGGGCAGCTCCTCGCGGGCCACGACGGAGAGCCGGGCCCTGCCCGGCCAGGCGTCCACCGCGGCGGCGACCATGGCCGCCGCCACCCCGTGGCCCTGGGCGGCCGGCAGTACCCCGAAGCGGCGCAGGTAGACGGAGTCGCCCACCGGGTCGAACAGCAGGGCGCCGACCGGCTCGTCGCCCACCCGCGCGACGAGCCCGCCGTTGAGCGCCAGGCGGGTGCCGATGGACTCGACGGTCTCGCTGAGCGCGTCGGCCGGCGGGTCGAGTGCCGGGCGGCTCGCGAACGCCTCGTGGACGATGTGGTGGACCACGGCGGCCGACTCGTGGCCGACGCGCCGTACGGAGAGCGTCACCGGCCCGTCACCCGGGTGGTGGCGGCGGTGATGAGCTGGTCCAGCTCCGCGGTCACCTGGTCGTGGCGCTCCAGCGGGACCATGTGGCCCGCGCCCTCGCACTCGAGCAGCCGCGACCCGGCGATGCGGGCGTGGAGCTTGCGGCTGTGGCCGATCGAGGTCATCTTGTCCTCGGTGCCGCAGACGACCGAGGTGGGGACCCGCCCGAGCACCTCCACGAAGTCGAACTTGTCGAGGCTGCTGAAGCTGGGGAAGAACTCCGCGACCACCTCGAACGGCGTCGCCGACAGCATGTCGTCGACGAACTCGACGTAGGCGGCCGGGACCTTGTCGCCGAACGCGAACACGTCGGTCGTCACCCGCGCGACGGCCGCACCCATGCGACGGAACGTGTCGACCGAGCGGTGCCCGCGGCGCAGCGTGCGCACCGCCCCGCTCGTGAGCCGCCCGCTGAGCCGGCTGGGCAGCAGCGGCAGCAGGACCCGGCCGACGTCGAGACCGCCGGCGGTGGTGGAGATCAGGCCCACGCCGACCACGCGGTCCCCGATCAGCTCGGGGAACTGCTCGGCGAAGGCGACGACGGACATCCCGCCCATCGAGTGGCCCACCAGGACCACCGGGCCGTCGGGGACGACCTCGTCGACGACCTGCTTGAGGTCGCGGCCGAGCTGCTCGATCGTGGCGTTCTCGTTGCTGGAGCGTCCGGAGCGGCCGTGGGAGCGCTGGTCGTAGAAGACGGTGCGGACCAGGCCGCGGTAGGCGCCGCGCTGGAAGTGCCAGGCGTCCAGGTTGAGGCAGTAGCCGTGGACGAAGACGACCGTCACCTCCGGGTCGGGCCCGCGGCGCGACCACCGTCGCTGGGTGGGCGGCGCCTCGGTCAGCGCGTCGACCTCGACGTGGAGCGGGACGCCGTCCTCGGCGATGACGCTGACGGGGGCCGAGCGCAGGGTCCCGAACGCGTCGGTCACGTCGCGCCGGCCGCCGATGGCGTGGTTGCGGCGCGCGACCTCGACCGCCGTACCGGCTGCGGCCAGGCCGACCGCGCCGGCGGCGATGCCGACGATGCGGCGGTGGACGCTCATGCGGGGGCCTCGCTGTCGACGTGGGAGCGGGTCAGACGGCCCCCGATGCGGGTCACGATCTCGTAGCTGATGGTGTCGCACCACTGCGCCCAGTCCTGGGCGGTCGGCTCGCCGTCGCGACCGGGGCCGAACAGGACGACCTCGTCGCCCGCCTCCACCGGATCGCCGTCGAGGTCGACGACCACCTGGTCCATGCAGACCCGGCCGCGGATCGGGCGTCGCCGGCCGCCGACGGCGACGGAGGCGACGTTGCCGGCCTGGCGGGGCACGCCCTCGCCGTAGCCGGCCGGCACGAGGCCGACGGTGGTGGGCCGGTCGGCGGTCCAGGTGTGGCCGTAGGAGACCGCGTCACCGGCCGCGATCGCCTTCACCAGGGCCAGTCGCGCGCGCACGGTCATGGCCGGCACCAGACCGATGTCGTCGGTCTCGCCCGGGGCCGGGTCGAGGCCGTAGGAGGCGATGCCGCAGCGCACCAGGTCGAAGCGGCTGCTGGGACGCAGCAGGGTGGCCGCGGAGTTGGCGAGGTGGCGCACCTCCGGGCGCAGCCCGGCCCGCTCGGCGGCCTCCAGGGCCCTGCGGAACGTCGCCTCCTGGGCGTCGTTGGCGGGGTGGTCGGGGTCGTCGCTGCAGGCGAGGTGCGACCAGACGCCGGTGACGCGCCACCGGCCCGCCTCCTCGCCGGCCCGGGCACGGGCGAAGAGGCCCTCCCAGTCGCGCTCCGACGCGCCGCCCCGCGACAGCCCGGTGTCGACCTTGAGCTGGACCCGGGCGGGCCGAGGGCCGGTGGCGGAGCCGGAGTCGGAGTCGGAGGCGGCCGCGGCGATCTCGTCGAGCTCGGCGACGGAGTAGGCGGTGACGTCGAGGTCGGCGGCCAGCGCGGCGGCGTAGTCCTCACCGGGGACGGTCAGCCAGCACAGGACCCGGCCGGTGTCGCCCGCGGCGCGAAGGGCGAGCGCCTCGTCGAGCGTGGCGGCGCCGAGCCACTCCGCGCCGGCCGCTCGCGCGGCGGCGGCCACCTGCGCCATGCCGTGGCCGTAGCCGTCGGCCTTGACGACGACCATGACCGGGACCCCCGCGGTGCGGCGCAGGGTCCGGACGTTGTGGCGGATCGCGGCGAGGTCGACGACGATCTCGGCCCGCGGTCTGGTCATGGGGTCGATTGTCCCATCCGCGACGACTGGTCAGCCGAGCGGCGGGAGCCCGCGGACGACCGCAGGCACCGCGCCCGCGATCTGGCCCGCCACCAGCGGCCCACCGGCCCCGGCCGTCGTGGCCGCCGCCCCGTGCAGCCAGGACCCGACCGAGGCGGCGTCGAAGGGCTCGAGCCCGGCGGCCAGGAGCGCGCCGATGAGGCCGCCGAGCACGTCGCCGGCCCCGGCGGTGGCGAGCCAGGGGTTGCCGGTGGTGGTGACCCGGGTGCGGCCGCCCTGCCCGGGCGGCTCTGCCACCAGGGTGTGGCGGCCCTTGAGCAGCACGACGCAGCCGTAGGCCTCGGCGGCCTCGCGGGCGTGGACCAGGGGCCGCGCCTCGATGTCGGCGCGGTCGCGGCCGAGCATCGCGGCGAGCTCGCCGGCGTGCGGGGTGAGCACGGCCGGCACGTCGAGCGGTCCCTCTAGGTGGGCGAGAGCGTCGGCGTCCACGACGACCGGCACCCCGTCGCGGAGCACGGCGGCCAGCTCGGCCGCGGCGTGCTGGCCGCTCCCGGAGCCGACCACCCACGCCTGGACGCGGCCGTCGCCCACGACCTCGGGGTGCGCGTCGCGCACCCGCCCGGCCACGCCGGCGTCGCCGACGTAGCGGACCATGCCGGCGAGCCCGCTGGCGGCGCCGGAGACGCTCAGCAGCCCGGCGCCGGGGTACTCGTCGGAGCCGGCCCGGACGCCGACCACGCCGCGGGCGTACTTCTGGGCGTCCTCGGCCGGGCGCGGCAGCAGCACGGCGACGTCCGCGGGCTGCAGGGCCTCGATGTCGGCCGGGGGCAGGTCGAGACCGAGGTCCACGAGCTGGACGGCGCCGCACGCGGAGGCGGCCGGGTCGACCAGGTGGGCGGCCTTGAGCGTGCCGAACGTGACGGTCAGGTCCGCACGCACGTGCCCCCCGTCGAGCTCGCCGGTGTCGACGC
Organism: Nocardioides lijunqiniae; assembly: GCF_015024225.1. Lineage (GTDB taxonomy): Bacteria > Actinomycetota > Actinomycetes > Propionibacteriales > Nocardioidaceae > Nocardioides > Nocardioides lijunqiniae. Next base: position 102,258 of record NZ_JACJGM010000021.1, on the reverse strand, counting down.
CGACGCCCGACGGCAGGTCGACCGCGACGACCGGCACGCCGTCGAGCTCGGCCAGCGCGGCCGTCGCCTCCTCGCGCAGCCCCGGCCGCCCCCCGATCCCGGTGATCCCGTCCACCACGACGTCGAAGGTCCCGGTGGTGCTGGTGGAGGCGGTCGCGTCGGGTCGTGTGCCGGAGGCAGCGCCCGGGCGCCGGCGGCGCCACACGACCCGCCCGCCGGCCGCCCGCAGCGCCTCCAGCCCGCCCTCGTGCGCGGCATCGGACAGCAGCCACGCCTCGACGGCCACGCCGCGCCGGGCGAGCACGGCACCGGCGTGGAGCGCGTCGCCGCCGTTGTCGCCGGCGCCGACCAGGAGCAGCACGCGGCGCCCGTAGGCCGAGCCCAGCAGCTCGAGCACCGCGTAGGCCAGCCCGTGCGCGGCACGCTGCATCAGCGCCCCCTCGGGCAGCCGCGCCAGCAGCGCCGCCTCCGCCTCGCGTACCTGCTCGACCGTGTGCGCGCGCCTCATGGACTCACGCTAGCGGGGGCGGTGGCAGGTCGTGTGTCGGAGACCGGGCCCCGGCGCTGCCTGCGACACACGACCCAGCTCCGATCACCGCCTCCTGTGGACAACGCACGGCAGCATCTCGATTCCGGGCATACCTCGTGGATGCAGTCACTGGAACAGCTGCTCCGCGAGCAGCGCGGGCTGGTCGCGCGCCGCCAGCTCAACGACCGCGGCGTCGACTGGGGTCGCGTCCGCAACAACCTCGCAGCCGGACGGTGGGCCGAGCGGACGCCGCGAGTCATCAGCGTCACGACCGGGACCCTCGACCCGACGCAGCGACTGTGGCTCGCCGTGCTGCACGCGGGGCCACGCAGCATGCTGGGCGGACTCACCGCCGCGGCGACGCACGGGCTGGACGGGTGGCCGCGGCGTCAGGTGTGCGTGCTGGTGGACGACGAGCTGGCCTTCGAGCCCGTCGACGGTGTGCGGTTCTTCCGTACCCGACGACCGTACGAGCGGCTCCGCTCGCCGCGGCCCGGGCTGCCCCGCTGCCATCTCGAGCCCGCGGTGCTCCTCTGGGCTGCGTACGAGGCTGAGCCCCGTGCCGCTCACGGCATCCTGGCGGCCGTCGTGCAGCAGCGGCTGACCACGGCGGCACGGCTGGTCGAGTGGGTCGACCAGCTGCGGCCACTGCGGCGGGCCAAGCCCTTCAAGGCCACGCTGAGCTCCATCGACGACGGGGTCCAGTCGATGGCGGAGCTCGACGTGCGTCGCATGTGCCTGCGCTTCGCCATGCCCTTCCCCCTGCGCCAGCGGCCGCGCACCGATCGCGCGGGCAAGGTGCGGTGGACCGACTGCGAGTGGGACCTGCCCGACGGCTCCGTGCTCGTGCTGGGGGTGGACGGGTCGTTCCACATGGAGGCGCTCGAGTGGCGCGCCGACCTCCGACGCGCACGCCGCATCACCACGTCGACGCGGACCATCCTGCGCTGCTCCGCCTTCGAGCTGCGCCACGAGCCTGGGGAGGTCGCGATCGACCTGGTGGCGCTGGGTCTGCCGGGTCGTGTGCCAGGCGCGGCGGCCTGACGCTGCCTGCGGCACACGACCCACCCCCAGGCCCGCGCGACCCACCACCGCATCCGACTGACCCAGCTGCGGGATCGAGGCCGCGCGCCACCTGGGTCGTGTGCCCCACGCAGCGCCGCAGCGCTGCCTCCGGCACACGACCCATGTCCCAACCCGCCCAACCCGTACCAGAAGCTACGCCGGAGGGGTCAGGACTCGAGGACGACGACGGCGGACGCGATGCCGGCGTCGTGGGAGAGGGAGAGGTGGACGTGGGCGACGCCGAGCTCGGCGGCACGGGCGGCCACGGAGCCGCGGATCTCGAGCAGGGGACGGCCGGACGCCTCGTTGACGACCTCCGCGTCCTGCCACGACATGCCGACCGGCGCGCCGAGGGCCTTGGCCACGGCCTCCTTGGCGGCGAAGCGCGCGGCCAGGGACGCCAGCGGGCGGCTCGCCTCGGCGGGGGTGAAGAGGCGGGCGGAGAGACCGGGCGTGCGCTCCAGGGACTCGCCGAAGCGCTCGATGTCGACCACGTCGATGCCGACGCCGATCACCGCCACGGTCGGTGCCCGCTCACTCGGTGCCGGCTCACTCGACGGTGACGGACTTGGCGAGGTTGCGGGGCTGGTCGACGTCGTGGCCCATGGCGGTCGCCAGCTCGCAGGCGAACAGCTGGAGCGGCACGACCGAGACCAGCGGCTGGAGCAGGACCGGGACCTTCGGCAGTCGGATCAGCACGTCGGCGTACGGCTCGATCGAGGTGTCGCCCTCCTCGGCCAGGCAGATCGTGCGCGCACCGCGGGCCCGGACCTCCTGGATGCCGCTGATCATCTTGCCGTGGAGCTGGTCGCGACCCTGGGGAGGTACGACGCACAGGACCGGCAGCCCCTCCTCGATCAGGGCGATCGGCCCGTGCTTGAGCTCGCCCGCGGCGAAGCCCTCGGCGTGGATGTAGGCGAGCTCCTTGAGCTTCAGCGCGCCCTCGAGGGCCACCGGGTAGCCGGCGTGGCGGCCGAGGAAGAGCACCGAGCGGGTGTCGAGGTGGCTGCGGGCGAGGTCGTAGACGGTCTCCGCGGACTCCAGCACCGTCTCGATGTGGCCCGGCATGGCCTCGAGCTGCTGCATGATCTCGTCGATCTCGTCGCCGTAGCGGGTGCCCTTGACCTGGGCGACGTAGAGGGCCAGCAGGTAGCAGGCGACGAGCTGGGTGAGGAAGCCCTTGGTGGAGGCGACGCCGATCTCGGGGCCGGCGTGGGTGTAGATCACCGCGTCGGACTCGCGCGGGATGGTCGAGCCGTTGGTGTTGCAGATCGCCAGCACCTTGGAGCGCTGGGTGCGGGCGTGCCGGATGGCCTGGAGGGTGTCGGCGGTCTCGCCCGACTGGCTAATCGCCACGATCAGGGTGGAGTAGTCGAGGATCGGGTCGCGGTAGCGGAACTCCGAGGCCAGCTCGACCTCGACGGGCACGCGCGTCCAGTGCTCGATGGCGTACTTGGCCACCATGCCGGCGTAGAACGACGTGCCGCAGGCGATGATGATGATCTTGTCGACGTCGCGGATCTCGTCGTCGGACAGGCGCATCTCGTCGAGCTGCAGCAACCCCTCCTCGTTGCGTCGCCCCAGCAGGGAGTCCGCGACCGCGCGCGGCTGCTCGAAGATCTCCTTGCGCATGAACCAGTCGTGGCCGTCCTTCTCGGCGGCCGACAGGTCCCAGGTGACGTGGTAGCGCTTGCCCTCCGAGGGCGCGCCGTCGAAGTCGGTGACCTCCACGCCCTCGCGGGTGATCGTGACGACCTGGTCCTGGCCGAGCTCCATGGCCTCGCGGGTGTGCTCGATGAACGCCGCCACGTCGGAGCCCAGGAAGTTCTCCCCGTCGCCGATGCCGACCACCAGCGGCGAGCTGCGGCGCGCCGCGACGACCCGGTCGGGGTCCTGGCTGTCGACCGCGACGAGCGTGAAGGCGCCCTCGAGGCGGCGGCAGACCTCCTGCATGGCGGTCGTCAGGTCGAGGCCGGAGACGACCAGCGTCTCGAGCAGGTGGGCGGCGACCTCGGTGTCGGTCTCGGAGAGCAGCACGCCGCCGGAGGTCTCGATCTCAGTGCGCAGGGTCGCGAAGTTCTCGATGATCCCGTTGTGCACGAGCGCCACGCGGCGCGCGCCGCCGGCGTGGGGGTGCGCGTTGGCGTCGTTGGGCGCGCCGTGCGTGGCCCAGCGGGTGTGTCCGATGCCGGTGGTCGACTCCGGGAGCGGTGCGTCGGCGATGGCCTTCTCGAGGTTGGCGAGCTTGCCGGCGCGCTTCTCCGAGGCCAGCGTGCCCTGGACCACGAGGGCCACGCCCGCCGAGTCGTAGCCGCGGTACTCCAACCGTCGCAGACCCTCGATGACGACCTGCTGGGCCTGCTTCGGGCCCACGTATCCGACGATGCCACACATGGGCCCCACTGTAAGGGTGGGACGCCGCTCCTCCGGCCCGCACCCGCTGCTGCAAGAATCCCCGCATGTCGACAGGCGGGGGCCATCGCAACGGTGGCCACGACGACGCACACCGGGAGAGCTCGCCGTACGTCGAGCTGGACCGTGCGGCGTGGGCTGCGCTGGCCGCGGAGACCGAGAACCCGCTCAGCGTCGAGGAGATCCGCAACCTGCGCGGGCTCGGCGACCAGCTGGACCTCGACGAGGTCCAGGAGGTCTACCTGCCGCTGAGCCGGCTGCTGAGCCTGTACGTCGAGGCCGCGGGCAAGCTGCACCGCGAGCAGGAGGCGTTCCTGCACCAGCGCAACCCGCCTCGCACGCCGTTCGTGATCGGGCTCGCTGGCTCCGTGGCGGTCGGCAAGTCGACCACCGCGCGCGTGCTGCAGCAGATGCTGGCCCACTGGCCCGAGCACCCCAACGTCGCCCTGATCACCACCGACGGCTTCCTCTACCCCAACCATGAGCTCGAGCGCCGCGGCCTGATGCACCGCAAGGGCTTCCCCGAGTCCTACGACCGTCGCGCCCTGCTGCGCTTCGTGGTGGACATCAAGTCGGGCAAGGACGAGGTCGAGGCACCGACGTACTCCCACCTCGTCTACGACGTCGTCCCCGGCGAGAAGGTCGTCGTCAAGCGCCCCGACATCGTCATCATCGAGGGCCTCAACGTCCTCCAGCCGGCGCGCGTGCGCGAGGACGGCACCGCCGGGCTGACGCTGAGCGACTTCTTCGACTTCTCCGTCTACGTCGACGCCGGGCGCGACAAGATCCGCGACTGGTACGTCTCGCGGTTCCTGCGCCTGCGCGAGACGGCGTTCCGCGACCCAGGCTCCTACTTCGCGAAGTACGGCGCGTTGACCCAGGAGGAGGCGGTCGCCGAGGCCGAGCGCATCTGGGACGGCATCAACGGCCCCAACCTGGTCGAGAACATCCTGCCCACCCGCTCGCGCGCCACGCTGGTGCTGCGCAAGGACCGGGACCACTCGGTCCGCTACGTCCGGCTGCGCAAGCTGTAGCGACCCATTCGACGGGGGGAGCGCGCCGACTGCGCAGAGCGCCCGTCACTTCCGTCCCTCGCGCCCCACTGCCCGGCGGAAACTCACGCTTCCCGGCCGAAGCTTCCTGCCGGAAGCGTGAGTTTCACCGGGTACCCGGTGAAACTCCCCCGCGAGGGCGAGACGCTCCGCGTCAGAGCGCGAGCTGGGCGAGCACGACGGCGGCGAGCCGGTCGGCGACGTCCTGGGCGAGCTCCTGGGTCGGCGCCTCGACCATGACCCGGACCAGGGACTCGGTGCCGGAGGGGCGCAGCAGCACCCGGCCGGTGTCGCCGAGGGCGTACTCCTCCTCCGCGACGGCCGCGGCGAGGACCGGGTCGTCGTCGGCGCGGGTCTTGTCGACCCCGGGCACGTTGACGAGCACCTGAGGCAGCCGGGTCACGACCCCCGCCAGCGAGGCGAGGCTCTGGCCGGTCGCCACCATCCGGTCGAGGACGTGCAGGGCGGTGAGGATGCCGTCGCCGGTGGTGGCGTGGTCGCTCATGATCACGTGGCCGGACTGCTCGCCGCCGAGCGTGTAGCCGGAGACGCGCATGGCCTCGAGGACGTAGCGGTCGCCGACCTTGGTCTGGCGCACCCCGAGACCGGCGGCCTTCATGGCCTGCACGAACCCGAGGTTGCTCATCACGGTGGCCACGACGGTGTCCTTGACCAGGAGCCCGGACTCGGCCATCCCGATCGCGAGGACCGCGAGGATCTGGTCGCCGTCGACGGTGTTGCCCTCGTGGTCGACCGCGAGGCAGCGGTCGGCGTCGCCGTCGAGCGCGAAGCCGACGTCGGCGCCGTGCTCCAGCACGGCCTCGCGCAGGGGGCCGAGGTGGGTGGAGCCGCAGCCGTCGTTGATGTTGAGCCCGTCCGGCTCGACGCCGATCGCGACGACCTCCGCGCCGGCCAGCCGCAGCGCCCGGGGGCCGGCCTCGTGGGCGGCGCCGTGGGCGCAGTCCAGGACCACCTTGAGGCCGCTCAGCGGCCGCTGGATCGTGGAGAGCAGGTGGTCGACGTACTCCTCGACCGGGGTGGCGTACGGCGAGACGCGGCCGACCTCGCCGCCGGTCGGGCGCTCCCAGGCCATCTCGAGGTGCGCCTCGATGTCGCGCTCGACGGCGTCGTCCAGCTTGAGGCCGCCGCGGGAGAGGAACTTGATGCCGTTGTCGGGCATCGGGTTGTGCGAGGCGCTGATGACCACGCCCAGGTCGGCGCCCAGGGCGTGGGTCATGTAGGCGACGCCCGGCGTCGGCAGCACCCGCAGCCGCACGACGTCGACGCCGGCCGAGGCCAGCCCCGCCACGACGGCGTGCTCGAGGAACTGCCCCGAGATCCGGGTGTCCCGCCCGACCACGGCGATCGGCCGTGGCCCGGCGTACTCCCCGCGGTCGACGAGGACGCGGGCGGCGGCAACGGAAAGGTCCAGGGCCAGCTCAGCGGTCAGATGACCGTTGGCCAGGCCCCGGACCCCGTCCGTGCCGAAGATGCGCGGCATGTGGTGCTACGCCGCGATCAGCGCTTGCTGAACTGAGGCGCCTTGCGGGCCTTCTTGAGACCGGCCTTCTTGCGCTCGATGACGCGGGCGTCGCGGGTCAGCAGACCGGCCTTCTTGAGGGCCGGGCGGTTGGCCTCGGTGTCGATCCAGTTCAGGCAGCGGGCCACGCCGAGGCGCAGGGCGCCGGCCTGACCGGTGATGCCGCCGCCGTGGATGCGCGCGATGACGTCGAAGCGGCCCTCGAGCTGAAGCTCGGCGAACGGCTCGTTGACGACCTGCTGGTGCAGCTTGTTCGGGAAGTAGGAGTCGAGCGTGCGACCGTTGACGGTCCACACGCCGGTGCCGGGGACGATGCGCACGCGGGCGACGGCCTCCTTGCGGCGACCGGTGGCCGCCGCGGGGGCGATCGTCGCCGGGCGGGCGGGGGTGTCCGCGGACGCGGAGCTCTCGGAGCTGTAGGCAACGCCCTGCTCGTCGGTCTCGTAGGTCTCCTCGACCTCGGTGCTGGTGTCAGCCACTGTGTTCCTCAACCTTGCTTTCGACGTCGATGATTACTGGGAGATCTGCGAGATCTCGAAGGGGACGGCCTGCTGGGCCGAGTGCGGGTGGTTCGGGCCCGAGTAGACCTTGAGCTTCTTCATCAGGGCGCGGCCGAGCTTGTTCTTGGGGAGCATGCCCCACACGGCCTTCTCGATCGCCTTGCGAGCGTCCTTGTCGAGGACCTCGCCGATGGGCGTGGAGGTGAGACCGCCCGGGTAGCCGGAGTGGCGGTAGGCCAGCTTGGTGGTGCGCTTGCTGCCGGTGAGGGCGACCTTCTCCGCGTTGACGACGATGACGAAGTCACCGGTGTCCATGTGCGGGGCGTAGATCGGCTTGTGCTTGCCGCGGAGGAGCGTGGCGACCTCGACGGCGAGACGGCCGAGGATGATGTCCTCTGCGTCGATGACGTGCCAGTCGCGCTGGATGTCGCCGGGCTTGGGGCTGTACGTGCGCAAGACGGTTCTTCTCTCTTCGTTCGTGGGGGCCCGTCGGATGAGACTTCCGGGCGGTGGAGCTGCGTCTTCTGACGAACACGGCCCGGCTTGGTGTCCGGGACTGCATCCGGGCCGTCATGAGCAGGTCCGGACGCGGCAGGAGTCGCGACCGGCAAGACTACGGCGCCCGCGCCACGGGGGTCAAAACGCCGGGGGCGGGACCTCGCGCGAGGCCGCCCCGGGGCGGTCCCGCCCGAGGCCCCGGATGCACGAACATGGACACGGGGTTCGCGCCCCGACCATGCGCGGTTTAGGTTGGACGACGTGACTGACTCTCTCACCGTCCGAGACAACCGCACCGGACAGGAGTACGACGTACCGATCCTCGACGGCACCATCAAGGCCGCCGACGTCGGGAAGATCAAGACGGGAGAGGACGAGCCCGGGTTGGCCGTCTACGATCCCGGCTTCGTCAACACCGCCTCCTGCCGCAGCGCCGTGACCTTCATCGATGGCGACAAGGGGATCCTCGAGTACCGCGGGTACCCCATCGAGCAGCTGGCCGAGAAGTCCAACTTCCTCGAGGTCGCCTACCTGCTGGTCCACGGCGCCCTGCCCACCAAGGAGGAGTACGACTCCTGGGTGCACGAGATCACGTACCACACCTTCGTGCACGAGAACGTGAAGACGTTCATGCAGGGCTTCCGCTACGACGCCCACCCGATGGGCATGCTGATGGCCTCCGTCGGCGCCCTGTCGACCTTCTACCCCGACGCCCGCAACATCAGCGACGCCGACAACCGGCACATGCAGATCGTGCGGATGATCGCCAAGATGCCCACGCTGGGCGCCTGGTCCTACCGCCACGCGCAGGGCAAGCCGTACGTCTACCCCGACAACGACCTGAGCTACACCGCCAACTTCCTCTCGATGCTCTTCAAGATGAGCGAGTCGAAGTTCGAGGCCGACGAGCGGCTGGTCAAGGCCCTCGACGTGCTGTTCATCCTGCACGCCGACCACGAGCAGAACGCCTCGACGAACGCCGTGCGCTCGGTCGGCTCCACCCAGGTCGACCCCTACTCCGCCGTGTCGGCGGGGGTCGGCGCCCTGTTCGGCCCGCTGCACGGCGGCGCCAACGAGGCCGTCCTGCGGATGCTGCGCCGGATCGGGTCGAAGGAGAACATCCCCGACTTCATCAAGGGCGTGAAGGACGGCAACGAGCGGCTCATGGGCTTCGGCCACCGGGTCTACAAGAACTACGACCCGCGCGCCAAGATCATCAAGAAGTCCGCCGAGGACGTCTTCGAGGTCACCGGCACCAACCCGCTGCTCGACATCGCGCTGGAGCTGGAGAAGATCGCGCTCGAGGACGAGTACTTCGTCAAGCGCAAGCTCTACCCCAACGTCGACTTCTACTCCGGCCTGATCTACGAGGCCTTCCAGTTCCCGCCGGAGATGTTCACGGTCCTCTTCGCGATCGGCCGCACCCCGGGCTGGCTGGCCCAGTGGCTGGAGCTGGTCCAGGACAAGGAGCAGAAGATCGCGCGGCCCAAGCAGATCTACACCGGCGACCGCCGGCTGGACTTCGTGCCGGCCTCCGAGCGCTGGGCGTAGTCAGCTGAACGTCCGCCAGCCCCCGCCCCTCGTCTGGGCGGGGGCTGTCGCGTTCCTGTCCCTGGGACTGCTCGCGCTGGCGGTGGCCGGCGGCTGGCTGGGCGCGGACGTCGACCGCGGAGCCGACTTCTGCGAGGCCGCCACGGGCACGGTGCGACAGCCCGTCAACACGCTCAGCAACCTCGGCTTCGTCGTCGCCGGCCTCCTGGTCGCCCGACAGGCGGGACGACCCGGCGGGCTGGGTGCCGGCACGCTCGCCCGGCGGCCGGGGCTGGCCACGGCGTACGCCTGCGTGGTGGTGCTGCTGGGCCCGGCCAGCATGGCCATGCACGCGACCGAGACCGAGCTCGGCGGGCACCTCGACATGGCCAGCATGTACCTCATCGCCGGCTTCGCCGTCGCGTACGCCGCCATGCGGCACTGGCAGCGGGGGCCGGCGTTCCTCGCGGCCGTCTACCTCGCCGTCCTGGTCGTCTGCGAGCTCGTCGCGCTGCTCGGCGAGGTGCCGTGGCTGGGCCACGCCGGCAACCTCGCGTTCGGCGTCGGCCTGGCCACCGCCCTGTGGCTGGAGTCGCGGGTGGCCCGGGGTGGACGCCTCGTCCTCGACACCCGCTGGGCCTGGGCGGCCACGGGCAGCATCCTGGTGGCGCTGGCGATCTGGACCACCGCCAAGGACGGCTCGGCCCTCTGCTTCCCGACGTCGCTCTACCAGGGCCACGGCGTGTGGCACCTGCTCTGCGCCGTGAGCGCCTGGTGCCTGTTCCGCCTCTACGTCAGCGAGCGACCGGTGGGCGCACCGCCGCGTGAGCTCAGCCCGCAGGCACCAGCGCGACGACCGGGATGACCCGCGAGGTCTTGGCCTCGTACTCCTTGAACCCGGGGAACAGCTCGGCCTGCTGGGCGTAGAGCCGGTCGCGCTCGACGCCGGTGACCTCGACGGCGCGCACCGCCACCTCGTCGTCCCCGACCTCGATCCGGGCGTCGGGGTGGGCCTTGAGGTTGTGGTACCAGTCGGGGTGGTCGTCGGCGCCGGCCTTGGACGCGAACACGACGTAGCGCTCCCCCTCGGGCAGGTACATCATCGGGCTGACGCGCTCCTGGCCGGACCTCGCGCCGGTGCTGTGCAGGAGCAGCAGCGGCGCGCCCTCGAAGGGCCCGCCCACCTGGCCGTGGTTGGCCCGGAACTCCGCGATGACCTGGTCGTTGAAGTCGCTCATGGCCTGAGTCTCCACGGTCGGAGCCGCATGTGAAATGGTGCGGCCCATGCGCATCGGGATCGTGGGACTCGGCATGGGCGGCGCCACGCTGGCCTGCCTGCTGGCCGACCGCGGCGTGGACGTGACGGTCCTCGAGCAGGCCGAGGACCCGCGCCCGGTGGGGGCCGGCATCTGGCTGCAGGCGATGGGGCAGGCCGTGCTGGACCGGATCGACCTGCTGGAGCCGCTGGCCGCCGTGTCCCGACCGGTGTCGCGGGTCAGGATCGAGACATCGACCGGTCGGGAGCTGCTCGACTTCGGCTACGACGCCGTGCCGGGCGCGGCGCCCGCGCTGGGGGTCCATCGCGGCGCGCTCTTCGGGCTCCTGCACGAGGCCGTGCTGGCGCGCGGCGTGCCGGTCCACCTGGGGGTGCCGGTGTCGGGGGTGCGGCCCACCACCGCCGGCGTCACGGTCGAGACCCCCTCGGGCGACCACTCGTCGTACGACCTGGTGGTGGGGTGCGACGGCAGCCGGTCGTCGGTCCGGCGCAGCATGAACGTCACCGTGCGCGACCGCGAGTACGAGTACGGCGCCCTGTGGGCGATCGTCGACGACCCCGAGGCCCTCGCCGCCGACTGCCTGTTCCAGAGCCTGCGCGGCACCCGCGAGTACCTCGGCGTCCTGCCCACCGGCCAGGACCGTAGCTCCGTCTTCTGGTCGGTGCGGCGCCGCGACATGCACGCCGTGGTCACCCGCGGGCTCCCCGCCTGGCGCGAGGGGGCCCGTCCGCTCGCCGGCCGGTTCGCGCCGCTGCTCGACGGCGTCGAGGAGCTCCTTCCGGCGGGCTACCGCGACGTCGCCACCCGCACGCCGTACCGAGTGGACGGTGCCCGAGGCGCGGTCCTGGTCGGCGACGCCGCCCACGCGATGAGCCCGCAGCTGGGCACCGGCACCTCCCTCGCGCTGGCAGACGCCTGGGCGCTCGACCACGCCCTGGCCGGGCAGGCCGACGTGCCCCGCGCCCTCGCGGCCTACGCCGCCGGCCGGGCCGGACACGTGCGGTGGTACCAGTGGCTGACCCGCCTGATGATGCCGGTCTTCCAGAGCGACCTCACGCCGCTGGCCTGGCCGCGCGACCTGCTCGCGCCGGCTGTGATGCGCGTGCCCGGCATGACGGGCCAGATGGTGGCCACCCTGCTGGGCGACCGCACCTCACCGTGGTCGGCGTGGGCGCTGCCGACGCACGAGGGCTCAGCCCGCTGAGACGACCTTGACGGTCTCGCAGCCGTGGACCGTGGCCTCCTCCGGCACCGGGGCGTTGAAGATCACGACATCCTGGCCGGGGCCGCAGCGGACCTCGAGGTCGTCGTCGGCGTACGTCGCGAAGATCCGGTCGTCGCCGCCGCCGCCCCAGGCGGAGTCGTCGCCGAAGACGTAGATCGTGTCCTTGCCCGCGCCGCCCCACGCACGGTCCTCGCGACCGTCGCGCCCGGTGTCGATGGTGTCGTTGCCACCGCCGCCCCACAGGGAGTCCTCGCCCTTGCCGCCGTTGAGGCGGTCCTTGCCGGCGCCACCCCACACCGCGTCGTCTCCCCCGCCGGCGCGCAGTCGGTCGGCGCCGCCGTAGCCCCACATGCTGTCGCCGCGCGGGGTGCCCACGAGGGTGTTGGCACGGTCGTCACCCCGGCGTACGGCGGCGTCGGCCGGGGCGACGGCGAGGACGACCGGGAGCGTGGCGATCAGGGCGGCGGCGAGGGTGCGGGTGCGCGGGCTCATGGGCCGATCCTCCCACCGACGGCGGCGGCCGCGTCAGACCTGCTCCTCCTCGGGGCGTCCCGGGTCGTCGTAGACGGGCTCGGTCTGGTGGGCGCGCAGGGCCTCCAGCTGGGCGCACACCGCGACGCCGTAGAAGAGGGAGATGGAGGACAGCAGGCTCCACAGCAGCAGCGCGACGATCCCGGCCAGCGGACCGTAGGTGCTGCCGAAGGACCCGCTGAGGTTGACGTAGAGGGCGAGCCCGGCGGCGGCGAGCATGCTCAGCCCCACGGCGACCGCCGCACCGAGCGCCAGCCAGGACAGCGCGGGCTGGCGCCGGCGCGGGGCGTGGTCGAGCAGCACCGCGATGGTGAGGACCAACAGCACCAGACCCGCGGGCCAGCGGCCGACCTGCCAGGCGGTGTGCGTCCCGTCGGACCAGCCGTACTCCTCCACCATCGCGTCGCCGAAGGCCCCGCCCGCGACGAGGAGCAGGAAGCCGAGCCCCACCGGCACGGCCAGCACGGCGGTCAGCACCGCCGCCCGTCCGTACTTGGCGATCGCGGGGCGGTCCCGGCGGATGCCGTAGATGCGGTTGCTGCCCCGCTCCACCTGTGCCATCGCGGTCGTCATCGACATCAGCGCGAACAGCAGCCCGACGACGAGCGCGACCTCCCCCGGCCCCTCGGAGCCCGAGGCGATCGCGCCGACGAGGGCGTCGTCGCCGCTCGACCCGGGCGAGACGGCGTTGATCGTGCGCGCCACGACCTGGGCGGAGCGGTCCTCGTCGAGGTCGGCGGCCAGCCCGGTGACGGCGAGCATGAACGGCACGACCGCGAGGCAGGTCTGCAGCGCGAGGGCCCGGCTGTTGGTGAACCCGTCGCCGTAGCGGAAGCGCACGAAGCCGTCGACCGCGACACGACGCAGGCCGAAGCGACGGGCGAGCCGCCAGGCGTCCTCGGCGTCGAGCTCGTCACCGTCCATCTCGGTGGTGACGGGGACCGTGCGCGCCGTCGTCATCCGGGCACCCTACGAGAGCGCGTGCAGTTCTTCGCCGGCGCCCAGCGCAGTCTCAGGATGGTCACAGGCGGCGTACCCACGATGGAGACATGAACGACCAGCCTCCCTTCCCGCCGCCGAGCCACCGGCCTGACGAGCCCACCGATTCCACGCAGCCGCTGCCCTTCGCCGTACCTCCGGCAGCGGCTCCCGCCCCGGCCCCGACCTCCCGACCGGCGACCCGTCGCCGCGGTCGGGCCGGACTCGCCGCCGCCGTCGTCGGCGCCTCGCTCCTCGTGGGCGGGTCCGCCGGCGTCGGCGGCGCCGCCGCCTTCAACGCCTACGACGACGACGGCGCAGGCGCGTCCTCGAGCGCGACCCCGGACCGCACGACGTCGCAGGTGGCCGACACCCCCGACAGCGACGCGCCCGCCGGCAGCGTCGAGGAGGTCGCCTCCTCCGTGCTGCCCTCGGTCGTGAAGCTCGACGTGTCGGGAGGGCAGGGCGCCGGGTCCGGCTCGGGCATCATCCTGAGCTCCGACGGCCAGATCCTCACCAACAACCACGTGGTCGAGCTCGCCGGCGACGACGGCCGGATCACGGTCTCGTTCAACGACGGCACCAAGGCCTCGGCCGAGGTCCTCGGCACCGACCCGCTCACCGACACCGCGGTCATCCAGGCCCAGGACGTCAGCGGGCTGACGCCGGCCACGATCGGGGAGTCCGACAACCTCGACGTCGGCGAGGAGGTCGTCGCGATCGGCTCGCCGTACGGCCTGGAGTCGACGGTGACCAGCGGCATCGTCAGTGCCCTGAACCGGCCCGTCGACGTCGGCTCCGACGGCGAGGGCAACAGCACGACGTACCCCGCCATCCAGACCGACGCCGCGATCAACCCGGGCAACAGCGGCGGTGCGCTGGCCGACATGGACGGCAACGTCGTCGGGATCAACTCCTCGATCCGCTCGGCCTCCAACGGCAGCGGCGAGGCCGGCTCCATCGGCCTCGGCTTCGCGATCCCGATCGACTCGGTCCTGCCGATCGTCGAGCAGATGGCCGACGGCGAGACGCCCACCCACGCCAAGCTCGGCGTGAGCGTCCAGGACGTCGCGGACGCCACGGGCGCCGAGGTCACCGAGGGCGCCCAGATCGGGGACGTCAGCGACGGCTCGGCCGCGGGCTCCGCCGGGCTCGAGACCGGCGACGTGATCACCCGGGTCGACGACACGGTGATCACCGGCGCCGACTCCCTCGTGGCGACCATCCGCACCTACCGCCCGGGCGACGAGGTCACCGTCGCCTACGAGCGCGACGGCAGGAGCGACACCACGACGCTCACGCTCGACTCGGACGCTGAGCGCAGCTCGTCCTGAACCTGACGGGCGGGTGGGTCGACCGCCCGCCCGTCAGCCCAGCACGTCCCCGCCCCGCCGACCGTCAGGTCAGGCGAGGCGCTTCTGCAGCTCGCCGGCGCGCTCCACCGGTACGAAGCCGAGCCGCTCGTTGACGCCGATCATGTGGCCGTTGACCTCGGCGTTCCAGGTCACGACCCGCCGGGCGCCGGGGTCCTCGCGCTGCAGGAGCCGCAGGTTGGCGACCTTGACGGCCATCCCGAGGCGGTGGCCGCGGTCGGCGCGACGCACCAGCGTGCCCCACTGGTAGGCGCGCCCCGGCTCGTGGACCGTGGTCGCCACGTCGGTGTAGGCCACCACGGCGCCCTCGGCGTCGAGGGCGGCGGTGTTGTACTTCGTCCGTCCCTGCCGACGCCCCAGCTCCTCGCCCTCGCGCAGCGCGGCGATGTCGACCGCCTCCGGCTCGCGCTCCATCTCACCGGTGGGGGCCTCGGTCATCAGGGAGGCGGAGAGCTCGGCCCAGCCCTGCACCAGGTCCTCGGGCACGGGGCCCACGAAGGAGCGCAGCGTGTAGCCCTCGTGGTACGCCGCCGCGTCGCTCGCCAGCTGCTCGAGGAGCTCCTCGGCGACCGGCAGGCGCAGCTCGCGCACGACGTCGCCCAGCGCGAGCTCGAAGCCGTGCGCCAGCGCGAACTCCAGCCCGGGCGACCCGGCACCCTCGGGGCCGCGGTCGTAGGGCCAGGTGGCCTCGGCGGCGAGGACGTGACGACCCTCGGAGCGCACGACCTCCTCCGCGGCGGCGAGCATCGCGGAGCCGTGGCCTCGGCGCCGGTGCCCCGGGTCGACGTGGACCGCGACCTCCGCCTGGTCGCGGTTGTCCAGCAGCGGCATCACGATCCCGGCCACCGCCACCACCGCGCCGTCCACCTCGCCGACGAGGCCCACCCAGCGGCGGCGGCGGCCCGGCGTGCGCAGCTGGGCCCGCAGCTCCTCCAGCGCCCACGGCGTCGCGAGCTCCTCGCGCCCGTGGCGCTCGGCGCGCAGGTAGACGTCGTGCCACGCCGTGACGGTGGCGTCGTCGGCGTGGTCGACCACGCGGGTCCTCAGCTCGCTCATCGGACGCGCTGCACCCGGCCCTCGTCCCACACGGGACCGTCGGACTCGTAGACCGCGCCGTCGGAGCCGTAGACCAGGAACCGGTCGAACCCCCGGGCGAACCACCGGTCGTGGGTCACCGCGACCACCGTGCCGTCGAAGGCCTCGAGGCCCTCCTCCAGCGCCTCCGCCGACTGGACGTCGAGGTTGTCGGTGGGCTCGTCGAGCAGCAGCAGGGTGGCGCCCGAGAGCTCGAGCAGCAGGATCTGGAAGCGCGCCTGCTGCCCGCCCGAGAGCGACTCGAAGCGCTGGTCGGCGGCGTGCGCGAGCTCGTAGCGGTCGAGCACCCGCGCCGACTGCTCCTGGCCCATGCCGCGACGACCGCGACCGTCGGCCTCGCCGTCACCCCGGTGCAGGATCTCCGTGAGGGTGCGACCCACCAGCTCGGGGTGCTCGTGGGTCTGCACGAACCAGCCCGGGCGCACGCGGGCGCCGAGCTTGGCCTTGCCGGTGTGCGGCACCGGCTTGATCGGCACCTCGCCCACGGGCTGGTGCTCCACGTCCGGGTCGCTGCCGCCGGCGGCGAGCAGGCGCAGGAAGTGCGACTTGCCGGACCCGTTGGAGCCGAGCACGGCGACCCGCTCGCCGTACCAGACCTCGAGGTCGAAGGGCCTCATCAGGCCGGTGAGCTCGAGGTCCTCGCAGACGACCGCCCGCTTGCCGGTGCGGCCGCCCTGGAGCCGCATCGTCACCTGCTGCTCGCGCGGCTGCTCGGTCGGCGGCCCCGCCTCCTCGAACTTGCGCAGCCGGGTCTGGGCGGCGCGGTACTGGCTGGACATGCCGTCGTTGTACTCGGACTTGATCTTGAGCCGCAGCACGAGGGCCTTGATCTTGGCGTGCTCCTCGTCCCAGCGCCGGCGCATCTCCTCGAAGCGGGCGAAGCGGTCCTTGCGCGCCTCGTGGTAGCTCGCGAAGCCGCCCGGATGGGTCCACACGAGGTTGCCCGCGTGGCCGAGCTCGACGGTGACGACACGCGTCGCGGTGTTGTCGAGCAGCTCTCGGTCGTGGCTGATGAAGAGGATCGTCTTGTCGGACTCGCGGATGCGCTGCTCGAGCCAGATCTTGCCGGGCACGTCGAGGAAGTTGTCCGGCTCGTCGAGCAGGAGCACCTCGTCGGGGCCGGCGAGCAGGTACTCCAGCACCAGCCGCTTCTGCTCGCCGCCGGACAGGGTGCGCAGCTCGCGGCACTTCGCCTTGTCGTAGGGCACCGCCAGCGCCTTGACCGTGCAGACGTCCCACGCCACCTCGATGTCGTAGCCCCCGGCGTCGGCGTACTCCGCGAGCGCCTCGGCGTAGCGCATCTGGGTCTTCTCGTCGTCGGTCTCCATCAGCGCCAGCTCGCAGCGGTCCACCTCGGCCGCCGCCGAGCGGACCCGGGGCGGGGAGACCGACAGCAGCAGGTCGGCGACGGTCGGCTCGGCGCCCAGGCCGGCGTTGACCATCTGCCGCATGACGCCCAGGCCGCCACTGCGGGTCACGGCCCCGGAGTGCGGCACCAGGTCGCCCGTGATGATCCTGAGCAGGGTCGTCTTGCCGGCGCCGTTGGCGCCGACCAGCGCCACCTTGGCGCCCTCCCCCACCCGGAACGAGACGTCGTCGAGCAGCACCCGCCCGTCCGGCAGCTCGAAGCGCACTCCACTGACCTCTACGTGTCCCACGTCGACCGATTCTCCGTCATCCGCGACCGGACGGCACCTTCTTTAGGCGGGCGCCGACACGACCCGCCGCCCCCCCGACTCGCTACACCCGTTCGGGCGATACTGGCGTGCGCGAGGGAAGCACCGTGTTTTAGGATCGTGCCCCATGACGGCACAGGCGGAGGTAGCGGACAGCAACGTCGACGTCGACGTCGCCCGCACCCGCCGCCCTGGAGTGCGCCTCGCGGCGATGGTCGTCTGGGTGGCCGCGGTGGCCGCGTGGTGGTGGCGCTTCGGGATCCCCAACGACTCGATCACCGTCATGATCACGCTCTGGCTCGGCACGGTCGCGTGGAACATCGAGGCCCACCCCCGCGAGCACCTGAACTTCCTGCGCGACTGGTGGCTGCCGGCAGCGCTGCTGACGTTCTACTTCTTCAGCCGCGGGCTCACCGACGAGCTCCAGATCCCGGTGCACTGGACGATGCCCATCGACGTCGACCGCTGGATGGGGCTGGGCACGACGCCCACCGAGACCCTGCAGGCCGCGTGGTGCGGCGAGCCGTGCAGCAAGGACAGCGACCCGCGCTGGTACGACGTGGCGTTCACGTTCGTCTACGCCTCGCACTTCCTGGCCGGCCTCACCATCGCGGTGGTGCTGTGGGTGCGCAACCACGCCGAGTGGCAGGTCTGGATGCGGCGCTTCGTCGGCCTCAACTTCGGCGGCCTGCTGATCTACATCTCCTACCCGATGGCGCCGCCGTGGCTGGCCTCCGACGAGGGCTACCTCGGCCCGGTCGAGCGGCTCACCTCCCGCGGCTGGCGCGACATCGGCCTGCAGCGCGTCGACGTGATCCTCAACGGCGTCGGCAACCCGGTGGCCGCCATGCCGTCGCTGCACTTCGGCACGGCGTTCCTGATCGCCCTCTACGCCGTCTGGCGGCTGCGCAGCCCCCTGCGCTGGCTGCTGTTCGCCTACCCGGCCGCGATGGGGCTGGCGCTCGTCTACTACGGCGAGCACTACGTCATCGACCTGGTCGCGGGCGGCGCGCTGGCCGGCGTCGTCATGGTCCTGGCGCGTCTCTGGGAGCGTCGCCGCGAGGAGCGGGCCGACGTCCACGCGACCGCCGACGACGTGCGCGTCTGACCCTGCTTCTACCTGTCAGTAGCATCGGGGCAGCCGACCAGGAGAGGGGCCGACCCGCATGCAGCTCGAGCTGTCCGAGGACGACCAGGAGTTCCGCGCCGAGATGCGCGCGTTCTTCACCACCGAGGTCTCCGAGGAGATCCGCCGCACGGTGATCGAGGGCCGCGAGCTCACGCGCGACCAGATCGTCGAGGCCCAGCAGACGCTCAACGCCGCCGGGCTCGCGGTGCCGCACTGGCCCGAGGCGTACGGCGGCCGCGGCTGGAGCGAGCTGCGGCGCCACATCTGGCACGAGGAGATGCAGCGCGCCGGCGTGCCCACGCCGCTGGCGTTCAACGCCTCCATGATCGGGCCGGTGATCGCGCACTTCGGCACCGAGGAGCAGAAGCAGCAGTTCCTCCCCAAGACGGCCAACCTCGACATCTGGTGGAGCCAGGGCTTCTCGGAGCCCGACGCCGGCTCCGACCTGGCCAGCCTGCGCACCACCGCGGTCCGCGACGGCGAGGAGTGGGTCGTCAACGGGCAGAAGACCTGGACGACGCTCGGCCAGTTCGGCGACTGGATCTTCACGCTGGTGCGCACCGACCCCGACGTGAAGAAGCAGGCCGGCATCTCGATGCTGCTCATCGACATGACGAGCCCTGGCCTCGAGGTGCGCCCGATCGAGCTGATCGACGGCGGCTTCGAGGTCAACGAGGTGTGGTTCGAGGACGTGCGCGTCCCCGCCGCCAACCTCGTGGGCGAGCTCAACGGCGGCTGGACGATCGCCAAGTTCCTGCTCGGCAACGAGCGCGTCGGCGTGGCGCCCGTGGGCGCCACCAAGCGCATCCTCGCCCGCGCCAAGGACCTGGCGAAGGAGACCTCCGACGGCGAGGGCGGCACGCTCCTCGACGACCCGCTGGTCCGCGCCCGCATCGTCGAGCTCGAGAACGAGCTGCTCGCGCTGGAGCTCACCGCGCTGCGCGTGGTCGCCCACTCGGCCGGCGGCGAGCCGCACCCCGCCTCCTCGGTGCTCAAGCTCAAGGGCACCGAGCTGCAGCAGGCGGTCAGCGAGCTGATGGTCGACCTGGCCGGGCCGGCCTCGGTCGCCTCCGGCGCCGACGACGGCTCCGACCTGCCCGACTGGACGCGCACCGTCACGCCGACCTACCTCAACCTCCGCAAGGCCTCCATCTACGGCGGCTCCAACGAGATCCAGCGGCAGATCATCAGCCGCACGATCCTCGGACTCTGAGCCCAAGGGGACACGACATGGACTTCACGTACGACGACGAGCAGGTCGCCCTCCGCGACGCCGTCCGCGGCCTCGTGGGCAAGGCCTACAACGACTACGAGCACCGTCGCCAGGTGGTCAAGGCCGACCCCGGCTTCGACGAGCAGCAGTGGGCCCGCCTGGCCGAGATGGGCGTGCTGGGGCTGCCGTTCTCCGAGGAGGACGGCGGCGTCGGCGCCGGACCGGTCGAGATCGGGATCGTCTGCCAGGAGCTGGGCCGCACCCTCGCGCCCGAGCCGTTCCTGGCCTCGGTCGTGCTCGCCGGCGGCCTCGTGGCCGCGGCCGGCACGGCGGAGCAGCGCGCCGAGGTGCTGGGCGCCCTCGCGTCCGGCGAGAGCGTGCTGGCGTTCGCGCACGACGAGCCCGGCCGCCGCTGGGGGGCGAGCGCCGAGAAGGTGACCGCCACCCAGGACGGCGACACCTGGACCCTGTCCGGCGTCAAGGAGCCGGTGCTGCACGGCGCCCGCGCCGACGTGCTGGTCGTCAGCGCCGCGCTGCCCGACGGCGGCACCGGCGCCTTCCTGGTGGCCGGCGACGCCGAGGGCCTCACCCGCTCCGGCTACGCGACGTACGACGGCGGCCGGGCCGCCCGCGTGGCCCTCGACGGGACCCCGGGCTCGCCACTCGGTGCCAACGGCCAGGACCTGACCGCCTCGATCGCCACGGTCCTCGACATCACCCGGATCATGGCCGCCAACCAGGCGCTCGGCGCGATGCAGACGCTGCTCAAGGCGACGACGGACTACCTCAAGAGCCGCAAGCAGTTCGGCGTCACGCTGAACACCTTCCAGGCCCTGACCTTCCGGGCCGCCGACATGTACACCTCGCTCGAGCTCACGCACAGCCTCGTCGACTGGTCGACGATGGTCGTCGCGGCCGGCTCGCCCGAGGAGGTCGCCGCGGCGGCCGCGCGGGTGTCCCTCCAGGTCAGCCGCGGCGGGCGCCACGTCGGCCAGGAGGCCATCCAGCTGCACGGCGGCATCGCGATGACCGCCGAGTACAACGTCGGCATGTTCGTCGCCCACCTCACCGCGCTGGACCACCTCTTCGGCGACGGTGACCACCAGGTGCGGACGCTCTCCGCAGCCGTCAGCGACTACGACCTGCTGGATCCGCTCGAGGTCTGAACGCTCCTGGACGCCTGAGATGTTGCTACTTCAAGTGGCGGCGCCCGGCGCCGCCGGGCGCCGCAGCGGATCTCGTTACGTGGGCGACGTAGACGGTTGGCGCATGACGCTCAACAACGCGGCGAGACCCGCGAAGGAATCCTCCTTGGCGCCACCTGAGTCGCCCTGGAGATGGGCCTGGAGCACCAATTGACCCATAGTCAGCATGAACCGCTGCTTCTCAGCCTCGTCCTGTATCTGATTGCTGTAGGAGATCATCGTTCCCATGGCCGTCGACAGATCCCGTGCGCGCTGATGAGCACGGTCTCGGCCCCGCGCTCTCGCCAAGAGGACTCCCGCTACCGCACCGAGCGCGGCGGTGGAACCTGCGTGAGCGCCAAGTAAGCCGCCCATCGAGTAATCCGGCCCGATGCCCAAATAGTGGAGAACCAACGGGAGCACAGCAACGCAAGCCGCTGCTGCAAGGACTCCAATCCCCCATCGCCAAGACGTTTTTGACTCCCCAGCATTCCTCTTAGCCTCGGCATCGAACAACGCGTTGACCGCACCGGAATTGACGCTCGAAATCAGCAACTCTGCCTGGCGAGCCTTGGTCTCTAGATCGGTGCGCCACTTCTCGATGTCCACTTCGCTGCGCGCCGCAATCTGCCGAAGGTCGGCTTGTGTGGACTGCGCGTCGGCCAGGAGGTCACGAACTTCATTCGTCCGGCGCTGCGCATCGCGGACAACCGCATCCCACGACTCGGGATTAGGGGAGAAGCGCATTGTCACGCCCATCAGCTTCACCGCGGACTCGATCTGACCTTGTGAAAGCAGACCCCAGGCCTGGCCAACTGGGTCCAGTGCTGACGTGATCGTGCCGGTGCCTTCTTGAATGAGGTCCACCAACTGGTCGAGGAGATGAGGAGCGCTTGCAATGTGACCCACCATGTTGTTGTACAAGTGATACGGCACCCACGGCATCCCCAGGCTTTGCGCTTTCTGGGCGTACGGCAACGCGCGATCGAATCCCGGAGCACCCTGCTGCATGCTCAGCCAGACCATTAGGGCCAGCGCCCACGGTTCCGCTCGATCAGCGGGCTCTGTTAGCCGATCAATCGCCGCCTGTTGATTGGTGGCGTTCCACTGCTGGAAGACGAACTGCGCCGTTTCCACTGCTCCAGGCGGGACCTGGCTATTCGTAACGTCGCCATTCATATCGCAATGCTAAGTCTGAGGAGCGCCGGACTTAGTCCTTTCGACAAGAACGGTGCGCTCGCATCCGAAAGCGGGTGCTGTGACCAAGTGTCGCCTTCGCTGCTTGTGTGGACCGGCGGAATAATCTGGGCACGCTGAGCACGTTGCACCCGCAATCGCCGAGGATGTACCAATTACATGCGAGGTTGCAGCGCCACGCCGGCCCGCCCTCCGCAAACGGCACGGCAGGGTCGAAGTCGCAGCGAGCGGCTGGTCGGGAACACCACGGGAACACGCACGTCATGAACGAGTTCTTGCTGCTCACACTGGCGTGCCAGGCCTCCTACGCGGCTACATCGATGTGCCCTACGAGGTGGTGGACTAAGTCCACGGCGAGGTGGGCCTGCGGGAAGGGCATCGGACACAACATTGCTTGGAGCCGGCGTGCCGACAGCCCCGCCGGTGGCGGGGTGGGGGACGGTCAGGTTCGTCGTTCGGGCTCGGGCGGCTCGATCGGGGTGGTGCCGGTGTGATCGCGTCGGTAGGTGTGGCCGTGGGCTGAGTGCCACAGGTAGGTGCCGCGGTCGAGGACGTCGTAGGTCCACCGGCCGTGGGTCTTGAGCCGATGGTGTCCGCGACAGAGGGGTGCGCTGTTGCAGGAGCAGGTCGGTCCCCCGTCGGCGTAGGGGATCGCGTGGTCCTTGTCGCACCGGGTGGCGGGCCTGGTGCACCACGGGAAGATGCAGGTGAGGTCGACGATCTCGGCTTGCTCTGCGAGTCGGGTGGGGTGCTCGTAGGCGGCGACGTGGACGTGGTCGGCCAGGTCATGGACCGGGCGTACGACCACGGCAGTGTCGGGGTTGCCGCACCACTCCCGGATCGTCTCGGCCAGGACAGGGGTGCGGGTGTTCTCGCAGCGGCCGAGGTTGGTGGCGGGGTTGCCGAAGACGGTGTCGTGGTCGAGGTGGACGACGAGCTCGACGGTCCGCCTCACCGAAGCCTTCGTCGTGACCTCGTCGGTGTCCTCGAACGGCAGCGGGTCGTAGCCGCGCGCCAGGTCGCCGGCGGCCATGGACCGCCTGACGTCGAGTGACTCCTCGGACCCGGCGGCCTTGAGGTCCGCGGCCCGGCGGGACAGGGCGGCGTTGAGGTCGAGGGCGTCCTGGGCATCGAGGGTGCCGTCAACGTCGACGGTGCCGTTGATCGAGACCTCGGACGTGTAGACGTCGAACTTTCTGCCGTCGACGGCCTGCCGGCGGGCCTTCTCGGCGGCCTCGGGGTCGAACCTGGCCCGGGCGGCGTCGATCTGGCGCTCCACCTCGGCGAGCGAGACCTCGTGGGCGACGAAGGAGACGTGCTGGTCGACGAACCTGGCGCCGGCATCGGGCAGGGCCATGGTCCGCTCAGCGACGAAGCGGGCCTTCCAGAACGGCAGCTCCCCAGACGCGACCCGCTCCCAGAGTCGCGGGAGTCGGTAGCGGACCTCGAGGGCCGCGCCGACGTAGCGCTTCGCGGAGTCGGTGGACATCCCGAGCGCGGCGCCGAGCTCCATGACCGCGAACTCGCTGACCCAGGGTGCCCCGTCGCCGGCGAGGGGGATGCCGTGGTCACCGAACGCGGCCTGACCTTCGTCGTCGGTGGCGTGGATGAGGCACCACTGAAGGGTGCTGTGCAGGGTGCGGAGCTCGGCCTGGCCCTGGTCGGCCCTGCCCGCGCGGACCTCGGCCAGCACGGAGCCGGCCTCGGGTCCGGTGGGGTTGCTCATGGTTCAACCCAAGCACTCGCCACCGACAATCGGAGCCCTGAATTGGGGCTCAGGAGGCCTTATCCACAAGGGCTGTCGAAACTTCTGAAGTTCTTCCGGGGGGTGGTTTCGAGACGGGACTTCGTCCCTCCTCAACCACCGGGCGACCTCGCTGGTTGAGGAGGTTGCGCAGCAACCGTCTCGAAACCAAGACGACCCCGAGGCCGGCCGCGTCGCGCGACCCAGCGCCCACCCGTCCCCGTAGCTGCCAAAGACCGCGACCAGCAGCGGCGCGCGAGCCGACGGCCGAGTGCCCGAGGAGGCGATCAGAGGTGCGGGGGTCTCGACGTTCGCTCGCTGGCGCTCGCTGCTCGACCACCGGCGGGGGCGGAAAAGTCAGTGGGCACCGCCATGGATCGGCGCTAGACATCTCCCATGGCACTTCCCTGGACCGACGCCGCGTGGCTGGCGCAGGCGCACAGGTGGATCGACGGGCAGCTGGCCGGGCTGGGCCTGACGCGGACCGGCGAGATCGAGCAGCCGCACGTGGAGGTCTGGTCGACGGTGCTGCGCGTCCCGACCGCCACCGGTCCCGTGTGGTTCAAGGCCAACCACGGGCCCCTGGCCCACGAGGCGGCCCTGGTCACCCTGCTCGCCCAGCGGGTCCCCGACCTCGTCGACCCTTTGCTCGCCGCCGACCTCGACCGCGGCTGGCTGCTGATGGCCGACGCCGGCGAGCGGCTGCGCGAGCTGGTGCCGGCCGAGAGGAGCCTGGACCGCTGGCACCACGCGCTCGACCACGTGGCGCGGATCAGCCTGGCGCTGGAGGACGACGTCGACACGCTGCTGGCGATGGGCGTGCCCGACCTGCGACTCGACGTGCTCACCGTGAGCTACGACGCGCTCATGGACGAGGCCGACGCCGAGCCGCGCTTCCGGAAGGCGATCGACCAGGTCACGGAGCTCGCGCGAACCCTCGCGGCGTACGGCATCCGGGAGAGCATCCAGCACGACGACCTCCACGACGGCCAGGTCTTCGTCCGCGACGGCCGGCACCGCGTCATGGACTGGGGCGACGCGTGCGCGTCCCACCCGTTCTTCGTGCTGTCCGTCGCGCTGGAGGGCCAGCTCGCCTGGGGCCTCGACGATGTCGAGGGCTCGCTCGACACCGACCCCTTCCGCGACACCTTCCTCGCGCCGTACGCCGCCGCCTACCCCCACCTCTCGCACGCCGACCTCGCCGACGCAGCGCGCATCGCGGCCCGATTGGGGTGGGCGGCGCGCGCCGTCAACGGCCACGTGCCCGAGGACCCGCAGCGCACGCGGCAACGGCTGCAGATGTTCGTCCACGGTCGCGTCAGCGACTGAGCCGGGCGTACCGTCGACCGATGGTCACCAACCGCTCCGCCCCGCCGGGCGCGCTGGCCCCCGTCCTGGTCTACCCGGACGTCCGGGAGGCGGTCGCCTGGCTGAGCGCGGCGTTCGGCTTCGTCGAGACCGTCCGGATCGGCGAGGGGCACCGCGCCCAGATGTCCGTGGCACCCGGCGTCGGCATGGTCGTCGCCGAGGCCAGGGGCGAGCACCAGCCTCCGGCTCCCGGCGCCGTCACCCACGTCATCAAGATCCGGGTCGACGACTCGGCGGTCGCGCTCGAGCGCGCCCTCGCCCAGGGCGCGACGCTGCTGGAGGAGCTGACCGAGCGCGACTACGGCGAGCTCGAGTGCCTGGTGGCAGACCCCGCCGGCCACCGGTGGCAGCTCACCCAGACGCTGCGCGACGTCGCGCCCGAGGAGTGGGGCGGCGTCGACCTCCGCTAGGGCTGTCAGTGGCCGCTGACCATCATGGCCAGCCCCAGCAGCATCTTGTCGCGCGGCGAGGTGAGCGTTCGTCCGGTGATCTGCTCGATCTGCCGGGCGCGGTAGATCACCGTGTTGCGGTGGCAGAAGAGCTCCTCGGCCGCATGGGTGGGCGACCCGTCGTGCCGCAACAGCGCGGCGAGGGTGTGCAGCAGCGTGGTGGCCAACGGCTCCGGCTGGGCCAACAGCGGCCCGAGGGTCTCCTGCATCAGCAGCGGCGTGATCTGCGGGCTGCCGGCCAGCAGGACCTCGGGCAGCCGATCGGTCACCGACACCACCCGGGTCTCACCCCTCGCGAGCGACTCGGCGGCCCGCGTCGCGAGCTGGAACGCCGTCGCGAACCCGCCCACGCCCTCCGGCGAGCCGGCGATCCCCACCCGGCCGGTCGCGTGCGGGACGATCAGCGCCACGAGCTCGTCGAGCTCGGGCACCGCGCCCGCGAGCAACCCGAAGAAGCGGCCGGTGCGGACGTGCCAGTGGCAGGTGACGTCGATCCGCTCCAACCGGTCCTCCACGGCACCCAACGGTTCGTCGAGCGAGCCGTCGAACAGCGCGACGACGCACACCACTCGTGCATCGGCAGCGATGCCGAGGAGGTCTCGCGCCTCCGCGGCGAAGTCGGGGTCGGCCCCTCGCCCCTCGGCGAGCCCGTCGAGTGCGCTCTGCTGACGTTGGAGGTCATGGCGCTGCATGCGGGTGCTCTCGCGGCGGTAGGCCTCGACGAGCACGGCGTTCTGGACGTCGAGCGCGGACCACACCCGTTGCCCGGCCACGACCAGCACGTGCTCGTCGGTGTCCGCGCCGCTCGCCACGCCCTGCTCGACCAAGGCCTCCCACAGGACGCGCGTCCCGAGCGTGTAGGCGTTGAGCACCGTCTCGAGCGGGACCTGCTGGCGCGCCCGACGGCGACCGGTCTCGCGCCACAGCTCGATCGCGGAGGACGGGGCGTCGCTGGTGCCGGCCAGCACCTCGATCCCCCGGCGGAGGTGCTCCCGGGTGCTCTCCCGCACGTCGACCCGCAGCTCCGGCCCGACCCGCTCGTAGACCTCCTGGTCGCGCACCAGCAGGGTCAGCGTGATCGCGTCGGCGATCTCGTCCGAGCGTGGGCGCAGGGCGGCCCAGGCGGCCTCGACCGCCCGCAGCGTGACGGCGTCGTCGGTCCCGACGCCCGCCGGACGAGGAAAGGCCGAGCCTGCGCTCCGAGCTGGCATGGGACGACATTCGCACTCCTCGCACAGTTCTGACCAGGCCGGCGCCAGGGAAGCGGCGCATCGACAGCCTTTGTTGGGCGCTGCGCCCAATGCGGAACCTGTGCGCTCCGCACCACAGTGGTGCGCGTCACAGCACATCTCGGGGCGTCCCGCCCGGACCGGAGGCATCACTCGATGAGTCATCCGCTCACGGGCGAGAGCCCGGTCGCGGGCCCCAGCCCTCGCCTCGCGCTCAGCGACGTGACCGTCACGTTCGGGGGCGTCACGGCCCTGAGCGAGGTCGGTCTCCTCGTCCGCCCCCACCAGGTGCTGGGCGTGATCGGGCCCAACGGCGCCGGCAAGACCACCCTCTTCAACGTGGCGTGCGGCTTCGTCAGACCGGACCGCGGACGCCTCGAGTGGCGCGACCAGGAGGTCACGGGACTGCGACCGCGTGACCTCGCCGGCCTCGGCATCGCGCGCACCCTGCAGGGCCTCGGCCTCTTCGACCGGGTCACCGTCCTGGAGAACGTCATGATCGGCGCCGACCGGCACACCCGCTCCGGCTTCCTGTCCTCCCTGCTCGCGCTGCCCGGCGCGTCCCGGGACGAGCGGGCGCTGCGCGAGCGCGCGCGGGAGGTCCTCGACGGCCTCGGCATCGCGGCTCACGCGGACCGGTATCCCGCGAGCCTCCCGTACGCCGTGCGGAAGCGGGTCGCCCTCGCCCGCGCCCTCGCCGCGGAGCCAGACCTGCTGCTGCTCGACGAGCCGGCGAGCGGTCTGTCCACCTCCGAGATGGACGACCTCGGCCGGCTCGTGCGCGAGCTCACGGAGCGGATGTCGGTGATGCTCGTCGAGCACCACATGGACCTCGTCATGCGGGTGTGCGACGAGATCACCGTGCTCGACTTCGGACGCGTGATCGCGCACGGCACCCCGGACCAGGTGCGCGACGACCCCGCCGTGCTGGCGGCGTACCTCGGCGAGACCGTCGGGGAGGCCTGACGTGCTCTCGCTGCGCGACCTCTCGACGAGCTACGGCCCCGTGCATGCCGTGCGTGACGTCTCCTTCACCGCGCAGGAAGGGCAGATCACCGCGGTGCTGGGGGCCAACGGGGCCGGCAAGACCACCCTGCTGCGCACCATCTCGGGCCTGCTGCGCAGCCGCCACGGCACCATCGAGCTGGACGGACGGCGCATCGACCGCCTCTCGCCCGAGCGGATGCCCGCCCTCGGCTTGGCCCAGGTGCCCGAGGGCCGCGGCGTGATCACCGAGCTCACGGTCGACGAGAACCTCCGGCTCGGCGGCCTGGCGCGCGGCCGCGTCCGTCCCGCCGACCTGCAGCGGGTCTACGAGCTCTTCCCGGCCCTCGCCGACCGCCGGGCCGCCGTCGCCCACGTGCTCTCGGGCGGCGAGCGACAGATGCTGGTGATCGGGCGCGCGCTCATGTCACGGCCGCGGATGCTGCTGCTCGACGAGCCGTCCCTCGGTCTGGCGCCTCGCATCGTGACCCAGATCTTCGGACTCGTGCGCTCCCTCGTCGAGGACGAGGGGCTGAGCGTGCTCCTGGTCGAGCAGAACGCGCGCAGCGCCCTCTCGATCGCCCACCGCGGGATCGTCCTCAACCTCGGCCGGGTGGTCGCCGACGCCGACGCCGACGTGCTCGCCGACGACGACCAGCTCCGCCACGCCTACCTCGGATTCTGAGCAGGGAACAGGAGATCTCGTGCAGCAGCTCGTGAACACCGCGCTCAGCGGCCTCACCCTCGGCATGGTCTACGCGGCCTTCGCCCTGGCCCTGGTGATGATCTGGCGCTCGACGAGGGTCGTGAACTTCGCGCAGGCGCCCATGGCGATGGTCACCACGTTCGTCGCCCTCGCGGTCATCGACGCCGGCCACTCCTACTGGCTGGGCTTCGGCCTCGCCCTGCTCAGCGGGCTGGTGCTCGGCGCGGTCGTGGAGCGCGTCGTCATCCGGCCGGTGGAGGGCAAGCCGGAGATCAACGCGGTGATCCTCACGCTCGGCCTGTTCATCGTGCTGCACGCCCTCGCCTCGGTGGTGTTCGGCAACCGCTACCGCTCCTTCCCCGCGCCGTTCGGGGTCCGGGGGGTCGAGGTCGGCGACACGACGCTCGGCATCACCGGCTTCGGGATCTTCTCGATCGCGGCCGTGCTCGTGGTCATGGCCCTCCTCGTCCTGCTGTTCCGCGTCACCGACCTGGGGCTGCGGATGCGGGCGGCGGCCTACCACCAGGAGGTGGCCCGCCTCCTCGGTGTCCGCGTCGGGCGGATGCTGACGCTGGGCTGGGCGCTCGCCTCGGTCGTGGGCTCGCTGGCCGGTCTGCTGATCGCCGGCGGCAGCCTGGTGCACCCGGGCTTCATGGACTCCATCGTGGTGTTCGGCTTCGTGGCCGCGGTCCTGGGAGGCCTCGACAGTCCCGTGGGCGCGGTGGTCGGCGGGCTGCTCCTCGGGCTCTCCCTGAGCTTCGTGAGCGGGTACGTCGGCTCCCAGCTCGTCGCGCTCACCGCGCTGGCCATCCTGATGCTGGTCCTGACGCTGCGCCCCGGCGGACTGTTCTCCCAGCCTGCGCAGCGGAGGGTCTGATGACGCGTCTGCGCTCGTGGTGGAGCGAGGTCACTCTCCTGCGGCACCTGGTCCTTGCCGCCGCGGGGCTGCTCGTCGTGGTGGCGGTGCTGGAGAGCGCCGGTGACTTCCGCAGCCTCCAGCTCGCCTCGATGGCCTACCTGGGGCTCGCCGCCGGAGGTCTGACGATCCTGACCGGCCTCAACGGTCAGATCTCGTTGGGCCACGGGGCGTTGATGGCCATCGGCGCCTACACCACCGCCCTGCTCCTTCCCGACCGGGAGTCGTCGACCCCGTTGGCCCTGGTCGTGCTCGCCGCCGTGGGGGCCACCCTCGCGGTGGGCGTCGCGGTCGGCTACGCCGCCGCCCGCCTGCACGGTCCCTACCTCGCCGGTGCGACCCTCGCCCTCGCGGTCGCGGTGCCGGGCGTCGCGCTGTTCTTCAAGGGGCGCCTGGGCGGGGAGCAGGGGCTGCGGGTGGTCCTCCCCGACATCCCCGAGTGGGTGCTCGACCTCGCGTTCTTCGTGACCGGGCAGGAGCTCACGCGCAGCCGCTACGTCGCCTACGTCGCCTGGCTGACCCTCGTCGTCACCTTCGTGCTGCTCGCCAACCTGTCGCGCAGCCGGGTCGGGCGCCGCTGGCGGGCGGTGCGCGACGACGCGGTCGCGGCCGAGCTGGCAGGGATCCACCTGGGTCGTGCCCGGGTCTCCGCGTTCACGGTCAGCGCGGCGGCGGCCGGGGCCGCCGGGGCGATGATGGCCATCACCGTGAGACTGGCGGCGCCCAGCGGGTTCACGCTCAACCTCAGCCTCACCCTGCTCACCGCCGTCGTGCTCGGCGGGCTGGGCAGCCTCACGGGCGCGATCATCGGTGCGGCGCTCCTCACGTTCCTGCCCCAGGTCGTCACCGGGTGGGGCACCGACGCCGGCCTCTCCGACATCCGCGCCGCCGAGCTCGCCCCCCTCGTCTACGGCCTGGTGATGATCCTGGTCATCCTGCTCGCCCCCAGCGGCATCGTCGGGACGTTGCGCCGCCTGGCCGTGCGCCGTACGCGCGGGGGGCCGGAGCCGGCCCCGCCGGCGACCGACGCCGCAGACCCCGCCGCTCCCTCCAGCAGCGACGCCCTCACCACCACCTCGAAGGGAACATCACCATGAAACGACGTCACACCAGGCCGGCGCCGCTCGCCGGCGTCCTGGCCACGCTCGCGCTGCTCGCCGCCTGCGGCGCCGGTGACGACCGGTCCGACGAGGACGGGGGCGGCGGCGTCAGCGAGGTCGGCGTCAGCGAGGAGTCCGTCACGGTCGGCGCCCACTTCCCGCTGACCGGCGTGGCCGCGCCCGGCTACAGCGAGATCCCCACCGGGGCGCAGGCCTACTTCGACTACGTCAACGCCCAGGGCGGGGTCCACGGCCGTCAGATCGAGTACCTGGTCAAGGACGACGGCTACAACCCCACCAACACCAACACGGTCACCAGCGAGCTGGTGCTGCAGGACGAGATCTTCGCGATGGTGGGCGGGCTCGGCACCCCCACGCACAGTGCGGTGGTGGACTTCCTCAACGAGGAGGGCGTGCCCGACCTCTTCGTGTCGTCCGGGTCGCTGCAGTGGGGCGACGACGTCGAGGACAAGCCGTACACGTTCGGCTGGCAGCCGGACTACGAGATCGAGGGCAAGATCATCGGGCAGTACGTCGCCGAGAACCTCCCCGACGCCAAGGTCGGGCTGTTCCTGCAGGACGACGACTTCGGTGAGGACGCCGAGAAGGGCGTGCGCCAGTACCTCGAGGACCAGGTCGTCGGCGTCGAGCGCTACACCTCCGGCAACACCGACGTCGGCCCGCAGATCGCCGGCCTGCAGGCCTCCGGCGCCGACCTGGTGCTGTCGTTCAACACCCCGTCCTACACCGCCCTGAGCCAGCTGGTGTCCCTCAAGCTGGGCTACGACCCGCAATGGTTCTACAGCAACGTCGGCTCCGACCCCGACCTCGTCGGGTCGCTGCTGTCGGAGTTCTCCGAAGGCGCCGTCGAGGGCAGTGCGAGCTCGCTCGACGGGGTGCTCACGACCGAGTACATCCCCGGCATCGACCAGGCCGAGGACCCGTGGGTGCAGCTCTGGCAGAAGGTCTGGGACGAGCACGGCACCGAGGGCGAGCTGACCAACTACCGCGTCTACGGCATGTCCCACGCCTACGCGTTCGTCCAGGCGCTGCAGGCCGCGGGCGAGGAGCTGACCCGCGACGGGCTGGTCGAGGCGCTGGAGGAGGTCGGCCAGGACCTCGACGGCCCCCAGCTGGCGCCGTTCCGCTTCACGGCCGACTCCCACATGGGCATCTCGGGTCTTCGCGTGGTCGAGATCAAGGACGGCGGCGCGGCGGATCCGCTGACCCCCGTGCTCGTCTCCGACATCGGCGACGCCCCCATCGAGGAGGACACCTCCGGTCAGGCCGACGACGCTCCGCCGGAGGGCGGTGTGCCTGAGTAGGGCGCGTCGCCGGCGCGACGGGTCTCCAGCACCCGGAAGCCCTTCGCGCTCGCCAGCCGCGCGGTGGGGTAGCCCTGCTCCCCCAGCCAGCGCTGCAGCGAGTCGGCTCCGAGGTTCTTGCCGACGACCATGACCGCGCGACCACCGGGGGCCAGGCGGGGCAGCCAGGTCAGCAGCAGCTCGTGCAGCGCCTGCTTGCCGATCCGGATCGGCGGGTTCGACCAGATCTCGTCGTACGTCGCGGCGGGGTCGACGCCGTCCGGCGTGACGGCCGTGACGCGGTCGGCGACCCCGAGCGCCGCGGCGTTCTCGCCGGCGAGCAGGACGGCGCGCTCGTTGACGTCGACGGCGGTGACCACCGCGTCGGGGACCGCGACGGCGATGGCCAGTCCGATCACTCCGAAGCCGCAGCCCAGGTCCAGGATCCGACCACCGGACGGCGGCTCGGTCTCGCGGAACAGGATCGCCGTGCCGATGTCGACGCGTCCGTTGGCGAAGACCCCGGAGCCGCTCGTCAGACTCAGCTCGTGGCCCCACACCGACGCGACGACGGGCGAGCGCTTGAACGCCACCGTCGGGTCGGCCGAGAAGTAGTGGTCATCCATCGCGTCTCGCCCTCGTCGTGGTGGCCCGGGCGGCGAGCTCGTCGTCGGGCGGGTAGGCGACCTCCTCGAGCGTGAGGCCGTGCGCGTGCGCGACCGTCACGGAGGGGTCCCGCGCCTCGGCGCGCAGGATCTCGGCGGGCCACGACGGCGGTCTCCGGCCGTCGCCGACGGCGAGCAGGCAGCCCACCAGGGCCCGCACCATGCTGTGGCAGAACGCGTCGGCGCGCACCGTGGCCTCGGCCAGCCCCTGGGGCGAGCGCGACCAGGTCAGGTCGAGCAGCGTGCGGATGGTGGTGGCGCCCTCGCGCCGGCGGCAGAACGCCGCGAAGTCCTGGCGGCCGACCAGCGCCTGCGCGGCGTCGTTCATGGCGTCCAGGTCGAGCGGACGCGACCACACCAGGACGTGGCGGCGGGTGAGCGGGTCCACGAGCACCGGGTCGTCGGCGATCCGGTAGGCGTAGCGGCGCCACAGCGCGGAGAAGCGGGCGTCGAAGCCCGCCGGCGCCTCCCCCACCTGGCGCACCCGCACGTCGGGGGGCAGCACGCCGTTGAGGCGACGCAGCAGGTTCGGCGGGACCGCGCCGACGTCGGCGTGGACCACCTGGCCGCGCGCGTGCACCCCGGCGTCGGTGCGCCCCGCGACGACGGTCGCCACCGAGTCGACGCGCAGCACCGTGGCGAGCGCGTGGTTGAGCACCTCCTGCACCGTCCGGAGGCCCGGCTGGGTCGCCCAGCCATGGAAGTCGGTGCCGTCGTAGGCACACTCGATCCGCAACCGCACGCGCCAAGTTTCGCAGGTCGCGATACTGGTCCTCGTGCAGCCCGCCATCATCCTCGTCTCCGACGAGCACGCCGACTTCCTCCTCGACGAGTTCGGGCGCTACGCCCGCGACTACGACCTCCACACCGCGACGTCCTGCCAGGGCGCGCTCGACGTCACGCGCACCGTCCGCGACGCCGGTGGGCAGGTCGCCCTCTTCGTCACCGACACCGAGCTCCCCGACGCCCACGTGCTCGAGGCGTTCCACGCCTGGCGCACGGTCGTCCCCACCGCGCGCCGCATCATCGCCGCCCACTGGGAGCACTTCCTCGAGCGGGCGCCGGCGTTGCGACCCGGCATGGCCAAGGGCAAGTACGACGCCTACCTGCTGATGCCGCGCGGGGTGCGTGACGAGGAGTTCCACGGCGCCGTGACCGAGCTCCTCTCCGACTGGGGCTCCACCGTCGCCAAGCCCGAGGTGGAGAGCGTGCGGATCGTGGCGCCCGCGCCCTCCCCGCTCACGCTGGCCATCCGCGACTACGCCGACCGGATGGGCATGCCGTCGGGCTTCTACACCCCCGACACCGAGATCGGCCGCGAGGCCGTCCTCGAGTGCGCGACGCCCGGCGAGCCGGCGTACCCGATCGTCTCCACGCCGGGGCGCCCGTCGTTCGTCGCCACGTCGGTGCGCGACGTCGCGATCTCGATGTACGGCGCACCCGGCGACGTCAAGGTCGAGGGCCTCGTGGACCTCGCGATCGTCGGGGCCGGCCCGGCCGGCCTCGCGGCCGCGGTCTACGGCGCGTCCGAGGGCCTCACCACCGTGGTGCTGGAGTCGGAGGCGATCGGCGGCCAGGCCGGGACCAGCTCGATGATCCGCAACTACCTCGGCTTCCCGCGGGGCATCTCCGGCATGCGGCTGGCCCAGCGGGCGCGCAACCAGGCGCTGCGCTTCGGCACGCAGTTCTACACCGGCTGGGACGTCGAGTCGCTGGAGACCCGCGCCGACGGCACCCACCTGCTGCAGACCGGCGGCGGCGACGTCGAGGCCCGCAGCGTCGTCGTCGCGACGGGCGTGGCCTACCGCAAGCTCGGCATCCACGCGATCGAGGAGCTCGTGGGCATGGGCGTCTTCTACGGCAGCGCGATGACCGCCGCCCGCGAGATGGAGGGCTACGACGTCGTCGTGGTCGGCGGCGGCAACTCGGCCGGCCAGGCCGCCATCCACCTGGCCCGCTTCGCCGACTCGGTGACGATCATGGTGCGGCGCCCGTCGTTGGAGGAGACGATGTCGCAGTACCTCATCGGCGAGATCGCCTACAACCCGCGCATCACCGTGCAGCCGTGCTCCGAGGTCGCCGACGGCGGCGGCGAGGGGCGCCTGGAGTGGCTCGACGTCCGCGACACCGCGACCGGCACGGTCACCCGTCGTGAGGCGCACGGCCTGTTCCTCCTGCTCGGCGCTGAGCCCAACTGCGACTGGCTCCCCCACGGGGTGGCCCGCGACTCCCGTGGCTTCGTGCTCACCGGCCGCGACATCCCCGCCGACCTCTGGTCGGGCGAGCTGCCGCCGGAGAGCCTGGCCACGACCGTGCCGGGCGTCTTCGCCGTCGGCGACATCCGGGCCGGCTCGATGAAGCGGGTCGCGGCCGCCACGGGCGAGGGCGCCTCGGTGGTCCCCCTCGTCCACACCTTCCTCACCCCCACGACCTAGCCCAGCACAGCGCGGGAGTACGAGCGCAGCGAGTACTCCCCATGGAGGGACGAAGTCACTCCACGAGCTCGCGGCGGTACGGCGGGTCGGCGCCAGGCCGCGAGACGGTCACGGCGGCCGCCCGCACCGCGTGGGCGAGCACCTCGGCGGGCGCCCGGTCGGGCTGCTCCCACAGGGCGTCGATGATGGCGGCGGAGAAGGTGTCGCCGGCTCCGATGGTGTCGGCGACGTCGACCTGCGGGGCGGTGACCTCCACGACGCCGTCGGCGTCGCGCCACGTGGCGCCCTCCCCGCCGAGGGTGACCGCGACGGCCCGGGGGCCCAGCTCGAGCAGGTGCTGGACCGCCTGGTCGACCGTCAGTGCGGGGTAGAGCGCGGCCAGGTCCTCGTCGCTGGCCTTGACCAGGTGGGCCGCGGCCACGACGCGCTCGACCCGGGCCACGAGCTCGGGTCCGGTGCCGGTGATGGCCGGGCGGGCGTTGATGTCGTAGCTGACCGTGGCGCCCTCGATCCGGTCCAGGATCGCCAGCACGTCGTCGGCGCCCGGCTCGAGCACGGCGCCGATCGAGCAGACGTGCACGAAGAGCGGGCGCTCCTCGCCCAGCGGGTTGAGCCGCCAGTCGAGGTCGAATGCGTAGGAAGCCGAGCCGTCCGCGCCGATGGTCGCCTCGGCGGTCGAGGTGCGCGCGACGGCGTAGGCGTCGGTGGCGAGCTCGACCCCGTCGCGGGCCAGGTGCATCGCGATCGCGCGGCCACGCTCGTCGTCGGCGAACGCCGTGGCGAACCGCACCGGCCGGTCCAGCCGCGCCAGCGCCACCGCCACGTTGGCGGCGCTCCCCCCGGGCCGCTCGGTGCGGCTCCCGTCGGGCTCGAGGACCACGTCGACCAGGGACTCACCGACCACCAGGGCGTAGGGCTTCACGGTCCCCTTCTACCACCGGACCGGTGGCCGCGGCGACGACCCCTTCGGCACCGTCTCGGGTTACCGTCGACCGTGCTGGACATCGTGATGGACCCCTCGACCCCGGAGCCGCCCTTCGAGCAGCTGCGCGGCCACATCGCCGCGCAGGCCGCGTCGGGGGAGCTCGCCGCCGGCACGCGACTGCCCACGGTGCGCGGTCTCGCGACCAAGCTCAACCTCGCCGTCAACACCGTCGCCCGCGCCTACCGCGAGCTCGAGGCCGACGGCGTGGTCGTCACCGAGGGCCGGCGCGGCACCTTCATCGCCGCCCCCGTCGCACCCGCCGACGTCGCGGCGGCCGCGGCCGTGCTGGCCGCGACCGCCCGCCGTTCGGGAGTCAGCCTGGCCCAGGCGCAGCGACTCGTCACCGACGCCTGGACCTCCACCTAGTCGACGGGCCGCTCGTCCACTCGTTCGTAGAGCGCGATCGCGAGCCGGGCAGCGGCGGGGACCTCCTCGGTCAGGAGCCGGACGGCTGCCCGGTCCCCCTCCCACAGCGGACCCACCACGACGCCGTCCTCGTTCACGAAGCGGGAGCGCCACATGGTCCCGTCGTGCTCCAGCCGGGCGCTCACCTCGTCACCGCGACCGAAGCCCACGACCAGCTGCGGCAGCCGGCCCTCACGGCCGGGCACCACGACTTCGCGCTGCCCCGGGTCGGAGGCGCGGACCTCGGCCCTGCGCCACAGCCGTCCGTCGTGCTCGACGAGCTCCCGGACGGAGTACCCCGCCGCCGGGCTGCGCTCGGAGGTCACGGCGTAGACACCGAGGGCGACGACGACGTCGTCGCTCACCAGCGGCGGGCCCTCCTCACCGTCGGTCACCCACAGGCGGGCGCCCACGTCGCCGGAGGCAGGAGCCTCGACGGTGACACCGCTCCCGGCACCGGGATCGGTGTCGGGGACGGGGTCGCACTCCCCGGTCACCGAGCCGGCGCCGGGGACCTCGAGGTGCAGCGTCGCTCCTGGAGGAGCGTCGGCGCAGAAGTAGCGGTAGGAGACCGTGCCCGAGCCTGGGCCGGACACCGTCACCTCGGACTCCCCGGGTGAGCCCACCGCGGCGTCGAGGAGCCGATCCCCCGCGACGTCCTCGCGGAAGGTCACGCCGTCGACCGTCAGTCCCGGTGGTGGCGCTGCCTGCAGGTCGAGCTCGTAGACCGCCAGGGCGAACTCTCCCTCGCCCCGGGCCGACACCGTGGCCTCGACCCCGGCCGGGACGCTGACGAACTCGCTGAAGTCGGGGACGTCGTAGTCCAGCGGCGCGTTGTTGGTGTCGAGCGCCGTCACCGTCACCCGGTCGTCCGCTCCCGCCTTGCCCCACGACACCAGCCGTGGCCGGGGAGCCGGCTCGAGGACCACGGCAGCGATCCCCTCACCGACCTCGCCCGAGGAGTAGCGGTAGGTGTAGCCCAAGGACTCGATGGTGCCCGGCACATCCAGCCCGGCCAGCTTCGCCGGAGAGGGCTCCACCACCGGGTCGCTGCCCGTCACGCGCCCCACGCCGACCGCGACCACCACCGCCAGGACGGCAGCACCGGCGGCCGCCGCACGCCGCCGCCGACGTACGGCGCGCACCCGCTGGTGCACGAGGCCGAGCCGGCCACCGAGGTCGTGGTCCACGACGTCGTGGGCGTGCCGGTCGAGGGTGGAGCGGAGCTCGTCGAGGCCGTTCATGACAGGTCCTTCCCGTCGGAGGCGGCGAGCGCGGGATCGATCCGCAGCTTCGCGAGGGCTTTGCTGAGCTGGCTCTTCACCGTGCCGACGGAGCAGCTCATCAGGTCGGCAGTCTGGGCCTCGGAGAGGTCCTCGAAGTAGCGGAGCACCACAACGGCACGCTGCCGGCGCGGCAGCCGCTCCATCGCCTGCCACAGGTCGTGGCCGGCACTGACGGCGTCGCTCGCGTCGGAGTGCGCCCGCTCGGGCAGCTCCTCGGTCGCGAGCTCGCCGTTCCACTTGCGGCGCCACCAGGTGGCGTAGGTGTTGACCAGGATCCTGCGGACGTAGGGCTCGGGGCTGCCGTCGATGCGGCTCCACGAGAACCACGCCTTGCTCAGCGCCGTCTGGAGGAGGTCCTCGGCGAGCGAGTGGTCGTGGGTGAGGAGGTAGGCGGTGCGCAGCAGGGCGGTCGACCGCGCCGAGACGAACTCGTCGAACCCGACCGCGTCCACCGCCCCACCTCGTCCCCCGCTCGGCGCCCGGTCCCGAGACTCGGCTGTCGTTGCTTCCATGTCCCGTACTACCCGGTGGACCCTGTCAAACGTTGCCTCGGGTAGGAAGGTCTCATGCGCTACGTGGTCTACGGGACGGGCGCCGTCGGTGGCGTGATCGGCGGCAACCTGCACCTGGCGGGCGTCCCGGTCACGCTGGTGGCCCGCGGCGAGCACCTGGCCCGGATCCGGGCGCAGGGCCTGACCCTCGACCGCGAGGACGGCCGGCACCGGGTGGACGCGCCGGCCACCGACACCGCGGCCGACGTGGCGTGGACCGATGACACCGTGGTCCTGCTCTGCGTGAAGGGCCAGCAGACGCAGGCCGCCCTGGAGGACGTGCTGGCGCACACGCCGGAGGGGGTGCCGGTCGTCTGCGTGCAGAACGGCGTGGCCAACGAGCGAGCCGTCCTGCGCCAACGCGCGGAGACGTACGCCGTGTGCGTGATGCTGCCGGCCACCCACCTCGAGCCCGGCGTGGTCGTGCAGAAGTCCGGCTCGGCGCCGGGCATCCTCGACGTCGGGCGGGTGCCCGGTGGGGTCGACGAGACCGCGGAGGCGATCGCGGCCGACCTGCGCCGCGCCGGCTTCGAGTCGGTGGCGCGGCCCGACATCATGGCGTGGAAGCACCGCAAGCTGCTGTCCAACCTGGGCAACGGGGTGGACGCCGTCTTCACCCCGGGCGAGGACGCCGACGAGCTGGTGCGCCGCGCGCAGGCCGAGGGCGAGCAGGTGCTGGCGCGCGTCGGCATCGACGTGGTCACGGCCGAGCTCGACCGCGAGCGCCGCGGCGACCACCTGCGCCGCCGCGAGCACCTGCCGGTCGAGGAGGGCGGCTCCACGTGGCAGAGCGTCGCCCGCGGCGGCAGCGGGGTGGAGATCGACTACCTCGCCGGCGAGGTCGTGCTGCTCGGGCGCCTGCACGGAGTGCCCACCCCGGTCAACGAGGCCGTCCAGCGGGCCACGCACGACCTGGTGCGCGCCGGCGGCGCCCCGCGCAGCGTCGACCCCGCTCCGCTGCTGGGCTGACACCCTCCGACCCCGGAGATGACACTGACCCGCCCGAGGATCTCGGGCGGGTCAGCGGTGACGCGGTGAGGCGCGGGTCAGGACTTGGTGTCGTCCTCGGCCGCGGGGGCCTCGTCCTCGGTGGGCTCCTCCTCGGCGACGACGCTCTCCTCGGGCGACGCCTCCTCGGCGAGCTCGGTGGGAGCGTCGGTCGCGGCCGACTCCTCGGTCGCGGTCTCGTCGGTCTCGGTCTCCTCGACCGGGGCCTCCTCGACCGGAGCGGCAGCGGCCGCCGGGGCCGACGTGGTGCGGGGCGCGGTCGGCGAGTACGCCTCGGTCACGAGCTCGATGACCGCCATGGGGGCGTTGTCGCCCTTGCGGGGATTGAGCTTGGTGATGCGGGTGTAGCCGCCGGGACGCTCGGCGAAGGTCGGCGCGATCTCGGTGAAGAGGGTGTGCACGACGCCCTTGTCGCGGATGGTCTTGAGGACCATGCGGCGGTTGTGGAGGTCGCCCTTCTTCGCCTTGGTGATCAGCTTCTCGGCGTGCGGGCGCAGGGCGCGAGCCTTGGCCTCGGTCGTGGTGATCCGACCGTGCTCGAAGAGCTGGCTCGCGAGGTTCGCGAGGATCAGGCGCTGGTGGGCCGGGCTGCCGCCGAGGCGGGGACCCTTGGTGGGCTTGGGCATGGCTCGTGTTCTCGATTCTCCCCGGCCGTGTCAGGTACCGGGATAGAGGGCGGGTGCTGCTGAGGCGCCGACCCGCCCGAGAGTCTCGGGCGGGTCAGCGGTGGATCAGTACTGCTCGTCCTCGACGAACGCGTCGTCGTCGTCGTCGCCGTAGGCGGCGAGGGCCGCCTGCGGGTCGAAGCCGGGCGCGCTGTCCTTGAGGGACAGGCCCATCTCGACCAGCTTGGCCTTGACCTCGTCGATCGACTTCGCTCCGAAGTTGCGGATGTCGAGCAGGTCCTGCTCCGAGCGCGAGATGAGCTCGCCCACGGTGTGGATGCCCTCGCGCTTGAGGCAGTTGTAGGAGCGGACGGTCAGCTGCAGGTCCTCGACCGGGAGGGCGAGGTCGGCCGCGAGCTGCTCGTCGACGGGCGAGGGGCCGATGTCGATGCCCTCGGCCTCGACGTTCAGCTCACGCGCCAGGCCGAAGAGCTCGACCAGGGTCTTGCCGGCCGACGCGATGGCGTCGCGGGGCAGGATCGAGGGCTTGGTCTCGACGTCGATGACCAGCTTGTCGAAGTCGGTGCGCTGCTCGACACGGGTCGCCTCGACCTTGTACGTCACCTTCAGCACGGGGCTGTAGATGGAGTCGACCGGCATCCGGCCGATCTCGTTGTCCGCGCCCTTGTTCTGGACGGCGGAGACGTAGCCGCGGCCGCGCTCGACGACGAGCTCCATCTCCAGCTTGCCCTTGTCGGACAGCGTGGCGATCTGCAGCTCGGGGTTGTGCACCTCGACACCGGCCGGGGGCGCGATGTCAGCGGCGGTGACGGCACCGGCACCGGACTTGCGGAGGTACATGGTGACGGGCTCGTCGTGCTCGGAGGAGACGACCAGGCCCTTGAGGTTCAGGATGATCTCGGTGACGTCCTCCTTGACGCCCTCGATCGTCGAGAACTCGTGGAGGACGGTGTCGACCTTGATGCTCGTGACCGAGGCACCGGGGATCGACGACAGGAGGGTGCGACGGAGCGAGTTGCCGAGCGTGTAGCCGAAACCCGGCTCCAGCGGCTCGATGACGAACCGCGAACGGAACTCGTCGACGGACTCTTCCGACAGTGAGGGACGCTGTGCGATGAGCACTGATTCTTTCCTTTCCGGACCCACCCGCTATATGACGGACCCGAACATTTGCGTGTTGACGGCGGCGACGTACGTGCGAACGGTGGCCGGGCGAGCCCGGCCACCGACGCAATCACTTCTTGGAGTAGAACTCCACGATGAGCTGCTCCTGGATCGGCATGTCGATCTGCGCGCGCACGGGGACCTGGTGGACCAGGATCCGCATGCGGTTCGGCAGGGACTCGAGCCAGGCCGGGACGATCCGCTCGCCGAAGGTCTCGCGGGCCACGATGAACGGCGTCATCTCGAGCGACTTCTCGCGCACGTCGATGATGTCGTAGGCCGAGACCTGGAACGACGGG
Source organism: Nocardioides lijunqiniae (assembly GCF_015024225.1). Taxonomy (GTDB): domain Bacteria; phylum Actinomycetota; class Actinomycetes; order Propionibacteriales; family Nocardioidaceae; genus Nocardioides; species Nocardioides lijunqiniae. Next base: position 61,030 of record NZ_JACJGM010000021.1, on the reverse strand, counting down.
ATGTCGACCTTCTTGCCGTTGACCAGGAAGTGCCCGTGGGACACCAGCTGGCGGGCGTGGCGACGCGTGCGGGCGAAGCCGGCGCGGTAGACCACGTTGTCGAGACGGCACTCGAGCAGCTGCAGGAGGTTGTCACCGGTCTTGCCGGAGCGGCGCGAGGCCTCCTTGTAGTAGTTCAGGAACTGCTTCTCCATCACGCCGTAGGTGAAGCGGGCCTTCTGCTTCTCCTGCAGCTGCGAGCGGTACTCGCTCTCCTTGATGCGGGCGCGGCCGTGCTGGCCCGGAGGGTAGGGGCGCTTCTCGAACGCTGCGTCGCCACCGACGAGGTCGACACCGAGACGGCGCGACTTCCGGGTCATGGGTCCGGTGTAACGGGCCATGGGTCAGTCTCTCTTTCTCAGTCTCGGGTCAGACGCGCCGGCGCTTGGGCGGGCGGCATCCGTTGTGCGGGGTGGGCGTGACGTCCTGGATGGTGCCGACCTCGAGGCCGATGGCACCGAGCGACCGGATGGCCGTCTCGCGACCCGAGCCCGGGCCCTTGACGAAGACGTCGATCTTCTTCATGCCGTGGTCCATCGCGCGGCGACCCGCGGCCTCGGCGGCCATCTGGGCGGCGTACGGCGTGGACTTGCGCGAGCCCTTGAAGCCGACGGTGCCGGCAGAGGCCCACGAGATGACCGCACCCGTGGGGTCGGTGATCGTGACGATCGTGTTGTTGAACGTGCTCTTGATGTGGGCTTCGCCCTGAGCGATGTTCTTCTTCTCCTTGCGGCGGACCTTCTTGGCGCCGGCCGCACGAGCCTTGGGAGGCATGCAGTTCTCCTGTGTTAGCTGGTCTGTGAGTTAGGAAGGCAGTGAGGCGCGCGAGCGCGTCGGCTCACTTGGCCTTCTTCTTGCCGGCAACCGTGCGCTTGGGACCCTTGCGGGTACGGGCGTTGGTCTTGGTGCGCTGACCGCGGACCGGGAGGCCCTGACGGTGGCGGCGACCCTGGTAGCTGCCGATCTCGATCTTGCGACGGATGTCGGCCTGGACCTCTCGACGGAGGTCGCCCTCGATCTTGAAGTTGCCCTCGATCGCGTCGCGGAGCTTGACCAGCTCTTCGTCACCCATCTGGTGCACGCGCTGGTTCGGGTCGACCCCGGTGAGCGCGAGCAGCTGCTGGGAACGGGTACGGCCGATGCCGTAGATGTAGGTGAGTGCGATCTCGATGCGCTTGTCGCGCGGGAGGTCGACACCAACAAGGCGTGCCATGTGATGGCCCTTTCCTGAAGGACGGTGTCCTTCGGTGGTTCACAGAGGTTTCGATCGTGACGCGCCCGGGCGGTGCCCGGCCCCGGCCTTCTGCTCCGGAGGTGGTTCGCCCCCCGCGATGGTGCTGCGCGGGGCTAAGCGTTCACGTTGATGGGTTGTTCAGTTGTCCAGCGTGCGGGGAGAGCCGAGGCTCAGCCCTGACGCTGCTTGTGACGCGGGTTCTCGCAGATCACCATGACCACGCCGTGACGACGGATCGTCTTGCACTTGTCACAGATCTTCTTGACGCTCGGGTTGACCTTCATGCGTCGACCCTTTCTGTTCGGTCGGCTGCTTACTTGTAGCGGTAGACGATGCGACCCCGGGTGAGGTCGTACGGAGAGAGCTCCACCACCACGCGGTCCTCGGGGAGGATCCGGATGTAGTGCTGGCGCATCTTGCCGCTGATGTGGGCGAGCACCTTGTGGCCGTTGCTCAGCTCGACGCGGAACATGGCGTTGGGGAGGGCCTCCGTGATGGTGCCCTCGAGCTCGATCACGCCTTCTTTCTTCGGCATGTCCTCCACAATCTGTTGTCTGGATGTCGCTTCGTATTCCTACCGTCCGGCCCGGGAACCTCCGGTCGGGTGACCGGTGGACCTCGTAGGATCGCTCGTCGGCACCTCAGTCCGGACACACGACCGAGCCGCTCTTGCGAGAGGGACGGACACGCTCCGGGCAGCCGCGAGGCACCGCAGGGCAGACCCACGTTGGGCCGACACGCCAGTTTACGAGGTTTCCTGCCGGAAACACGAATCGTGTCGGTCTCGCGCCCTCAGACGATGTAGGTCTCGGCGATCCCCCGCGCGATGGCGGCCATCTCGGGGATCGGCCGCGCCGGCAGGTGCACCCCGTCCGAGAGCACCGTCACGACGAGGTGCCTGCCCTCGACGAGGGCCGCGATCATCACGCCCTTGACGTCGGTCAGCCGCACCTCCCACGCCGGCACGCCGCCGGCCAGCGTGGTCCGCTCGGCGTCGTCGCTGCGCACGCCCAGGTCACGACGGATGGAGGCCATGGTCGCCCGCGGGGCGGGGTCCAGCTGCCACGCGACGTTGATGTCCTGCTCGACGAAGTCCTCCTCCTGGAAGGAGCACGACCCGCCGGCGTTCACCGTGACCGGCCGACCGTAGAGACGCGTCGCCTCCTCGGCGCTGACCTCGGCGCAGAAGGCGCCCTCGGCGTCGGGGGCGGCCGTGGTCGACGGGGTCGGCGACGCGCTGGTGGTCGGTGTGGGCGTCGGCGTCGGCTCCGGCGTCACCGGCGGTGACGCCGAGGTCGTCTCGGACGGTGTCGGCTCCGGGCCGCCCGCCGCGTCGTCGTCGCCCCCGGAGCAGCCCGTGGCCAGGAGCAGGGCGGCCAGGCCGGCGACGGCGGAGGTCTTCAGCGAGAGGGGCACCTCCGGACCCTGCCCGGTGCTCGCGCGGCCAAACCGCGGACTCAGGCCGCCAGGAGGCGCAGCGTCTCCTCGCGCGCGGGGCTCGCGCCCGCGTCGGTCCCGGCAGCGGCCCCGGCGACCGGGTGGATCATCACTTCGTCCACGCCGTACGTCGCCGCGAGCTCGGCCACGCGCGTGCGGGCCCCGTCGGCGTCGCCGATGACCCACCGGGCGGCCATCGCCTGCACCAGGCCGCGGTGCGCCTCGGGGACGCCCTCCGCCTCGGCCTCCTCCACCGTGCGCTGCGGCGTCAGCGGCTGACCGGTGCGCAGCGCCACCATCTGCAGCAGCTGCGGCAGGGCGAGACGCTGGGCCTCCTCGGAGGTCGCGGCGACGGCGGCGTTGACGGTGAGGAACGTGCGCGGCTCGGCCAGCTCGGGCGAGGGGACGAAGCGCGAGCGGTACAGCTCGATCGCCTCCCGGGTGCCGTCGCCGGAGAAGTGGTGCGCGAAGACGTAGGGCATCCCCTTCTCCGCGGCGAGACGCGCGGAGTAGTCGGAGGACCCGAGCAGCCAGATCTGGGGCACCGAGGCGGCGCTCGGGGTGGCGCGCAGCACGTGTCGGCGACCCTGCACCGCCAGCCCGACGCCGCCGGGCTCCATCATCGCGAGCACGTTGTCGACGTACTCGGGGAAGAGCGTGACGGCCTCGTCGGTGACCCCGCCGGCCCCGTGACGCAGCGCCCAGCCGGTGACCGGGTCGGTGCCGGGCGCGCGGCCGATGCCGAGGTCGATGCGACCGGGAAAGGCCGCCTCGAGGAGCGCGAACTGCTCCGCGACCACGAGCGGGGCGTGGTTGGGCAGCATCACGCCGCCGGAGCCCACCCGCAGGCGGGAGGTGGCGGCGGCGACCATCGAGATGAGCACCGGCGGGTTCGTCGCGGCGACGGCGGGCATGTTGTGGTGCTCGGCGATCCAGTAGCGGCGGTAGCCGGCCTCGTCGGCCGCGCGGGCCAACGCCAGGGTCGCGGCGATCGCGTCCCCGGTCGTCTGGTCGCTGCGGACCGGCACCAGGTCGAGCACGGACAGGGCGGGCATGGCAGGCCGGGCAGGCATTGTCTCGGACATCACCTCTCCCAACCGGGTCGGGGCGCCGATCATTCCGGCCCCGTGACGGGCCGCCCGCAATTGGGTGCAGAATGTGCCCAGCGAAAAGCTCCGCCCGCACGGCGACCTGGCGGGCCCCGACCCTGGAGAGCCATGACGACCCCACCGCCCACCCGCGCCTACCGCTCGCCGCTGCGGGCCGAGAAGGCGGCCGAGACGCGGCGTGCCATCGTCGCCGCCGCGGCGGAGGTGTTCGCGAGCTCGGGCTACGCCGGCGCCACGATGCAGCAGGTCGCCCGACAGGCGGGGGTGTCCCTCGAGTCCGTCAACAAGGTCGGCACCAAGGCGGAGCTGCTGATCAAGGCGTTCCAGCAGACCTACGCCGGCGAGGGCGGCTGGCGCTCGATCATCGACCAGCCCGAGCTCGTCGAGATCATGTCCCAGGAGGACACCGAGCAGGCCATCGGCGCGTACGCCGAGTTCATCGGCGCCGCCAACGATCGCTCCGCCGGCATCTGGGCCGCCGTGCGCGCCGCGGCGCGGTCGGAGGAGCGGGTCTCGGCAGCGGTGGCCGAGCTGATCGAGCTGAAGCGCTCGGACTTCGTGCTCGGACACGCCTGGTACGTCGCCCGCGGCATCGCCGACGAGTCCGTCCCTCCGGAGGCCTTCGCGGCGTACCTCTACGTCCTGACCTCCCAGGAGACCTACGACCAGCTGGTCCACGACTGGGGCTACTCCCCCGCGGCGTACGTCGCCTGGCTGCGCGCCGCGATCCTGGCGATCGGCGCCAGCACCCGCGCCCTGCCACCCCCGGAGGCGTGAGGCCCGACCCCGCTGGTCTAATCCAGTTGGTGAGAAATGTATTGAATACACGAAGAACCTAGTCAACTCGTGTCCTCGTTGCTAGCGTCGCCTGCTCACCCGGTCTCGCACCTCGCGCCTGCGTCGCGTCCCGCCTGGCCCACCCCCATCGAAGGCGACCCCATGCGACGACCTCCCGTACGACGACCCCTGCCCACCCCTGCCCGCCTCGCCCGAGGGGCGGCCGGCGCCCTCGTGCTCGGACTGGCGGCGAGCGCCCTGTGCGTCGTCGCCGTGGCACCCGCCCGTGCGGCTGACTTCGACCCGGTGCCCCACCGGGTCGTCGACGCCAACCCGGGTGCGGCCGACTCTCGGCCCACGGAGGTGGTCACGCTGGGCTCGCGGGTCATCTACAACGCCGAGTCCGGGACGGCGGGTGTCGAGCTGTGGTCCAGCGACGGCACCGGGCGCGGCACCCGCATGGTCAAGGACCTGCGCCCCGGGGGCAACTCCTACCCCTACCACCTGCTCACGGTCGGCGCCCGCGTGTTCTTCACGGCCGACGACGGCATCCACGGGCGCGAGCTGTGGGTGACCGACGGCAGCGCGGCCGGCACCCGGCTCGTGCGCGACATCAGCTCGGGCACCGCCTCCGGCGAGCCCGACCAGCTGGTGGCGGTGGGAGGGACCGTCTACTTCACGGCCACCGACCCGTTCAACGGACGCGAGCTCTGGCGCTCCGACGGGACCGTGGCCGGCACCAGCCTCGTCTCCGACATCGGGCCCGGCAGCGACGACGCCGGCATCCAGGCACTCACGCGCTGGGGCACGAGCCTGGTCTTCTCGGCCGACGGCGCCGGGGGCGCGGAGCCCTGGGTCAGCAACGGCAACCCCGGCCCCGGGACGCAGAAGCTGGGTGACATCAACCCGGCCGGCTCGTCCGTCCCCCGCAACTTCACGGTGCTCGGCTCGCGCATCCTCTTCACCGCGCAGTCCAGTGACGGCAACCGGGAGCTGTGGCGCAGCGACGGCACGCTGCCGGTGCTGGTCAAGGAGACGCTCCCCGGCGCCACCGGCAACGGCCAGCAGGAGCTCGTGGCCCTCGGTGACCAGGTCTTCTTCAACGCCGACGACGGCGCCAACGGCGACGAGCTCTGGGCCACCGACGGCACCACCGCAGGCACCCACATGGTCGCCGACATCCGGTCCGGCGCCGGCGACTCCGACCCCGGGTTCCTGACCGTCTACCGAGGGTCCGTCTACTTCTCGGCCTCGACTGCCCAGAACGCCCACCAGCTGTGGGCCACCGGGGGGACGGCCGCGACCACCCGCCTGGTCAAGGAGCACGACGCCGGACCGGGCCCGGACAGGATGCTGGTCGTGGCCGGGACCCTCTTCTACTCCGGCGCGTCCTCGGCCCTCGGCCGCGAGCTCTGGCAGACCGACGGCACCACGGCCGGGACCCGCATCACGAAGGACGCGAGCCCGGGGCCGACAGACGGCTACGGCCAGCCGGTCGCCGGCGTCTCACGCACCCTCTTCTTCTCCGCGCGGGACGCCGCGGGGATCGAGCTGTGGGCCTACACCACCCTGCGCTCGACCACCGGCGCCAAGCGCAAGGTGGTCGCCACGAGGCGCGCCGCTGCCAAGCGCCGGATCCGGGTGCCCGTCGTGGTCCGCGCCACGGGCGCCGTCCCCTCCGGGGTCGTCGTCCTGCGGAAGGGCTCCCGGGTGCTGGGCACCGCGACCCTGCGCGGCGGCAAGGCCACCATCCGCATCACCAAGCGGCTGCGCAAGGGGACCCACCGCCTCCGCGTCCACTACGCCGGCAGCGTGCACGCCAGCACGTCGCGCTCGAAGGTCGTCAGGGTCGTCGTCCGCTAGCGGGATCGAGGGCCCCGGCCTGCGCCACCGGCGTCAGCGGCGCCGGAACGTGCGCAGGCTGAGGGCGCCCCGCAGCCGGCGCAGGCGCGGCACCGCGCTGGAGAGGCGACGGCGCTCGGCGTCCACGGCGGCCCAGTACGACGCCGCGGCGGCCTCCGGCGGCTGGGCCGGGCCGAACACGTGGCGGTCGGCCAGCGCTGCCAGGCCGGGGGCGTCCGGGGAGGCCACCCTCGACGACTGCTCGCGGCGGGTCCACCCGGCCCCGACGGGCACGGGCTGGCCGAGGTCGCGGGCGTGGTCGACCAGCTCGCGCCAGGCTCCCACGATGCGCGCGGACATGCGGTCGGCGGCGCGACGCCGACGACGGCGCAGCACCTTGGCCAGCACCACCGACGAGAGCAGCAGCGCGATGACGAGCAGCGGCAGCCCGACGTAGAGCAGCACGACGCGCACCCACCCGGGCAGCCCGGCCTCCTCCTCCTCGCCGCGGTCGCCCTTGCGGGCGTTGAGCTCGGCGTCGTTCTGCTCGGCGAGCGTCGAGGGCGGCGGGATCGGCGCGGGCGGCGGCACCACGGTGCCGCTCATCTCCTGCTCCGACAGGGGCGGCTGCTCGGCCGGGCGGTCGGTGTCCATGAACGTCTCGGTCGGCAGCGTGCGCCAGCTGCCGTCGGCGACCTGGAGCTCCACCCAGGCGTGGACGTCCTTGCCTTCGACGACGCCGTCGTCCGGCACCACCGCGCCGAGGACGACGCGCGCGGGCACGCCGATCTTGTTGGCCAGCAGCGCCATCACGGCGGCGTACTGCTCGTCGTTGCCGACCATGATCGGCGCGTTGACGAACTCCTCCGCGAGCCGACGCACGTGGTGGCCGGCGTGGTAGATCTTCTCGCTCTCCAGCACGCCGTCGGAGTACTTGCCCTCGGTGCGCAGGTGCTCCGCCGCCGCGAACACGCGCTCCATCGGCTCCGAGGCACCGGCGGACCACTGCACCGCCTGGGTGTCCAGGAAGCCGGCGGCGAGCGCCGCCTCGCCGAGCGAGCCCGAGGGCACGGAGGCCTCGGTGACGTTGTCGTCGGTGCGGACGGCCGAGAAGGAGTAGCGGTCGCCGGGGGCCAGGCCCGAGGGCACGACGGCGGTGGCGGTGGCGAGGTTGTAGCGGAACGACTCTGCCATCTCCTCGGTGGCGCCGTCCTCGAAGTCCATCGACTGCAGGGCTCCCACCGTGGGCAGCCACACGCCGGAGTAGCCCTCGCCCAGGGTGACGGTCACGTCGACGTCGTCGCCCTCGGCCGGGTTGTCGATGGTGGAGGAGACCCGCTGGAAGGTGTCGTCGGAGCTGCCCGGGACTGTGTCCTCGGCGGCCCCCCACACCACGCCGTCGTAGCGGTCGAGCGCGGCGATGCGCACCCGCGCCCCCTCCGGCGCCCCCTCGACCGTCATCAGGGTCTTGTCGTGCAGGTTGACCGCGTCCGGCTTCGGCATCTTCACGTAGCGGCGGAACGACGACAGCGGCGAGGGGTACTGACCGATGTCGAACGGCGGCTCGACGTAGGTGCGCAGCACGACCCGCTCGTCGTCGGAGCCGGTAGCCCACGTCGTGACCGGCAGCGCGGCGGTGGCGGCCAGCGCCACCATGACGGTGCCGAGGGCCAGCCGGCGGCCCCGGCCGATGCCGCCGCGGACGGGCGCACTGGAGCGCTGGACGCGCAGCGCCAGCCAGCCGATCGCGAGCACGGTGAAGACGACACCCTGGAGCCACAGCGACTGCGGACGCGCCACGCCCAGCAGGATCACCGCGAGCAGCAGCGCCGCGGGCACGAGCACCGGCAGCAGCGCACGCAGCCAGGCGGGGCCGGACCGCAGCCGGCCCACGAGGGTGCCCAGCACCCCGGCCACCAGCCCCAGCACCCACGGCAGCACGAGCAGGGGGCCGTCACCGTCGACGGGGGGCACCGTGGTGAGCAGGTCCTTCCAGCCGAAGAGGAGCTGGTCCCCCAGTTCGCCGACGGCGGACGGTCCGGGCGCCGCCCGCAGCGCCAGCGGGGCGCCGAGCAGCACGAAGACCACGAGGGCGAGGACCATCGCGGCGATGCCTGGCCACCGCAGCGAGGTGGTCACGTGGGCGAGCACGACGCCGAGGACCACGCCGGCCAGGCCGACGACCAGGTAGCCGACGCCGGTGAAGGTCGTGGCGAGGCCGGTCAGCGCGGTCGCGCAGGCGGCGAGCAGCAGGGCGGCGTCGACCAGGTCGTGGCGGCTGGGCGCGAGGCGGCTCATCGGGCGCTCCAGTGCAGCAACCCGGGGAGGTCCTCCTTGGCGGCGACGTGGAGGACCGTGAGACCGCCGGTCTCCGTGACCCTGTTCGTCGCCGTGGAGTCCACGACGATCGCGATGCGGCGCACCTCCGGCGGGAAGGTCGCCGAGGCGCGCAGCACGGTCTCGAACGGCGCGTCGGGGCCGGTGACGAGGAACAGCAGGCTGGTGTCGGAGGCGATGTCGGCGGCCTTGCGCGCCGCGGGCACCAGCCCGACCCGGCCGGTCCCGGCCCGGCACACGGCGTCGAGCGCGAGGTGCCCGTCGAAGCCCGAGGAGGCGTGGGCGCCGCAGACGAACGACGCCTCGAAGTCGTCCAGCACCGCGCGCACGATGATCGAGGCGGCCGCCGACATGGCCGTCTCGAACTGCTCCTCGCGGCGCTCCTCGGAGCCCCAGCTCGCCGGCAGGTCGTCGACCACGATCGTCGCGTGGCTGCGGCGGGTGTCGAGGTACTGGCGCACCAGCAGCTGGCTCTCCCCCGCCGACGCCATGGCCTTGGCCGAGGAGCGCCAGTGCACGTGACGCAGGTCGTCGCCGGGGACGTACTCGCGCAGGGTGTGGAAGGCCAGGTCGCTCTGCGAGATCGCCTCGGTCTCGACCCCCTCGAGGTCGCGCAGCAGCCCGGCGCCCAGGGCGTCCAGCGGCACCATCGGCGGGCGCACCAGGATCTCGTGGAGGTCGGTCCACTCGGTGTCGCGCGAGCACAGCGACAGCGGGTCCCCTCGCCGGGTGGTGGCCGGCCCGACCCCGATCACGCCCCGGCGCTCGGTGCGCACGGTGAAGCTCTCCTCGTGCCGGGCGCCCGGCGCGAGGGTGGGGATGCCGTAGCGGTGCACGGAGTCGCCGACGGGCAGCTCGAAGATCGTGGGCAGCATCCGGCGGCCGGAGACGTTGGTGACGTCGATCCCGGCCGAGACGGTCTCCCCGGCAGCCACCCGCGCCGGCTCCAGCACCAGGTCGACGCGCACCCGGGTCCGCCCGACCAGGAACGGCAGCGAGGCGAGCAGGAGCAGCAGGCAGGCGACGCCGAGGACGGCCAGCTCGCGCCACCCGCCCCACACGGCGCCGGCCAGGGCCAGCGTCCCCAGGGCGAGCACGAGCCACCCGAGCGGGTTGACCACCCGCCCGAGCCCCTGGAGCACCCCCCGCACCTGCCGCACCGGCGTCAGGCCACCCGGTCGGTCGGCGGGGCGACCGAGTCCAGCAGGCGGGCGATGACGGTGTCGATCGAGATGCCGCTGAACTGCGCCTCGGCGTCCAGCAGCAGCCGGTGGCACAGGACGGGCACGGCGAGGTCCTTGATGTCGTCGGGCACGACGTGGTCACGGCCGTCGGCGGCCGCCCAGGTCTTCGCGACGCGGATGAACGCCAGGCAGCCGCGCGCGGACAGGCCGAGCTTGACGTGCGGCTGGCGTCGCGACTCCTCGGCGATCTCGGCAACGTAGCCCACGACGGCCGGGTCGACGTAGACCTCGTCGGCGAGGCTGCTCATCTGCGCGACCGCGGCGGACGTGATGACCGGGGTGACCAGGGCCGCGCGGTCGCGCACCTTGGCGTTGACCAGCAGCTCGATGGTCGCGGCCTTGTCGGGGTAGCCGACCGAGGCCTTCATCAGGAACCGGTCGAGCTGGGCCTCGGGCAGGCGGTAGGTGCCGGCCTGCTCGATGGGGTTCTGCGTCGCGATCACCATGAACGGGCGGCCCACCTCGTGGGGCTTGCCGTCGACGGTCACCCGACCCTCCTCCATGACCTCCAGCAGCGCCGACTGGGTCTTGGGCGAGGCGCGGTTGATCTCGTCGGCCAGCACGATCGTGTGGAAGATCGGGCCGGGGTGGAACTCGAAGGTCCCTTGGTGCTGGTCGTAGACGGTCACCCCGGTGACGTCGGAGGGCAGCAGGTCCGGCGTGAACTGGATGCGCGCGTGGCTGCCCTGCACGGTGTTGGCCAGTGAGCGGGCCAGCATCGTCTTGCCCGTGCCCGGGAAGTCCTCGAGCAGCAGGTGGCCCTCGGAGAGCAGGCAGGTCAGCGCGAGGCGTACGACGTGGCGCTTGCCGAGCACGGCCTTGGCCATGTTGTCGGTCAGCTGGTCGAAGGTCTGCTTGAACCACGCAGCCTGGTCGTGGGAGAGAGTCACGGAGGTCCTCGGGATGCCTAGTTGTTGGGCCAGTTGTATTCGTTCGACTTCACGCCGTCACAGACCACGTAGACCGTGCGGGCCGGCCAGCCGTAGTAGGCGCCCGGCTGGACCGAGCGGTTGGTGGCCACCGCCCGGGTGGCGTAGCCGCCGGGCGAGACGTCGTCGAAGAAGGTGCAGTTCATGGGGCTGTAGCCCCAGTTCTCGCTGGTGAAGAGGATCCTCCCGCAGCTCGCGTGCAGGCAGTCGGTGCCGGTCCCGTCGCGGTTGCAGGCGGGGTTGTTGGTCACGTCGCTGCAGCGGTCGCCGCGGGTGATCGTGACCTTCGGCTTCGGCTGGTTCTCGGTCTGCGGCGACTCCGCCGTGCGCTCCGCCGGACCGCGACGCGGGCTGTTGTCGGAGAGCGTCACCGTGAGCCGCTCGGTGGCGGTGTAGCCGATGTCGATCGTCGAGGTGCGGAACGTCGAGACGTCGACGCTGCTGGAGGTGAACGTCTCCTTGCCGCGCTTGTCGCTGTCGACCGTGACGTTCGCCGCGTCGCCGTTGGCGTCGACGGTGATCGTCCAGTAGACGTTGCGGCCGTTGACCGTCGGGTCCAGGCGGGTGATGTGGACCCGGCCGAGGTTGCCGTAGGTCTGCAGGGGCTGGGTGCCCGAGCGCTCGCAGGCCCCCGACTCGTTGCACACCTCGAGCTGGATCGAGTACGGCCGGTCGTTGGAGGCCACCTTGAACGGCACGTCCTGCGCGCCCGTCCCCTCGAACGTGCTCACGGGAGCGCCGTCGGAGTAGATGGTGACCTTGGACTGCGCCCCGCGCGAGCGCGGGACCGTGAACTGGGCGCGGCCCGACTGGTCCTGCCCCGTGGGGACCACGAGGAAGCCGCCGCTCCACGGCTCGGGCTGGCCGACGGCGTTCCACGGCGACCCCGGTCCGGTCGCGACCTTGCCCTGGCCGTTCTTGTTGGTGGCCCGGACGGAGTAGGTGTAGGTCCGCCCGTCGTAGGCCATGCCCGCGTCGTCGCAGCGGGTCGCGACGAGGTTGCTGCACGAGCCCAGCGGGTTGCCGTCGCGCAGGACCGTGTAGCGCACGGGCGTCGGGCCGTTGGGGTTGACCTCCGGCCACGTCAGCGTGACGGCGCCGGTGTTGCCCGGGGTGCGCTGGTCGGTCACCGTCGGCGCCGCGGGCGTGCCCGGCGTGCCGACGGACTGGTACGGCGCGGAGCGGCGGGCCGGGCCGATGAAGCGGGCGTTCTCCGCCGCGACCGAGAACGTGTACTTCTTGTTGTTGTCGAGCCCGGTGATCGTGATCGAGGGCTGCGTGGAGCTCTTGCTCCCCCCGGGCCAGGACACGAGGTAGCGGCGGATCGCGGAGGTCTTGGTGGTCGGCTTGGTCCAGGAGATCACCAGCACCCGGTCGCCCTCGCGCACCTGGCGGATCGGTCCGACCAGGCCGGGCTTGGCGTCCGGCGTGGCCTGGGCCGAGCCGGGGCTCCACTCCGACCAGCCGATGCGGTTGTGGGCGCGCACCTGGAAGGAGTAGGGCTGTCCGTTGGTGAGTCCCCGGACCTCGCACGACGTGCCGCCGCACTGCCGGGTGACGCCGCCGCTGCGGACCTCGTAGCGGTCGATGGGGGCGCCGTTGGCCTGGGGCGCGCGCCAGTTGAGCAGGACCTCCTGGTCGCGGACGGTCTCGCCGGGCACGGGGGCGGTCGGGGTGTCGGGGACGTCGAGCACCTCGACCGCGATCCGGCCCTCGACGAGCCGCTCCGGGCCGGGGTCCCCGGCCACGTCGCTCATCACGACGCGGAACTCCGCGCGGCCGTCGACCCGGTCGCCGGTGGTGATCGTGACGCGCGACCCGTCGGTCTCGGCCTGCACGGCGAGGTCCGTGAGCTGGGTGGCCTCGACCACCGTCGGCTCCGGGTTGGGCACGCCGGCCCGCAGGTACGGCGCCAGGTCGATCGTGCGGGTCTCGCCGGCGCGCATGTCGCCGACGCGGATCGCGGCCAGCGACGGCGGCGGCGACTCGACGACCACGAGCTCGACGCGGCCGGGGTCGCTGCCCTCGCTGGTGACGAGCATCGTGCCGCGGTTGCCGACGGGCGCGTCCGGGTCGGCGGCGACGCCGATCGACTGGCCGCTCGGCTCGATGATCGCCAGGCCGTCGCTCGAGGCCTCCCAGTCGGCGTCGAAGACGAGTCCACCGGCGTCGTCGGGGTCGGGCGTCCACACGTGGCACAGCGAGGCGACGTCGATGTCGAGCGTCTGCCCCTGGGCGATCTGCACGGGCTCGTCGGGGCAGCGCAGGATCGGGGTCTCGGCGCCCACCTGCACGGGCACCGACAGCACGGCACGCACGCCCTCCGCGTCGTCGACCGAGGCCCCGGTGGTGACCTCGAAGACCACGGCGCCGGGTCCGACGTAGCCGTCGGCGGCCTTGAGGTCGAACGTGCCGTCGCCGGTGACGACGGGGCCGAGCTGACCGGGCGGAGAGGCCCAGATCCGGTCCTTGAGGGTGAACCGGACCGGACCGCCGCTGGGGTTGACGACGTAGTCGGCCAGGTCGAAGGACTCGGTCTCGCCCGAGCCGATCTCCAGGAGCGCGCCGTCCTCGACGTAGGGGGCCCCGGCGCGGACGGGCGGCACGAACAGGGAGCCGGTCGCCACTCCCCCGTCGGCGTCGCTCACGCGGAAGGGCACCACCAGCGGGTGGTCGCCGCGCTGCACGGTGACCGTGCCGCCGGCGATCTCCGCGGTCAGCCCCGGCGGGGTCACGACCTCGGTGACGCGCAGGGCCGCGGCCGGGCCGTCGGGGTCGTAGGCCGTCTCGAGCACGTCGACGCGGACGGTGTCGCCGTCGTCGGTCTCGCCGAACGCGTCGAACACGACCGGCGGGTTGTTGAAGGGCTGGGAGGTGCGCAGGGTGATCGTGCCCTGGGAGGTGCTCAGACCGTTGCTGAGGCGGTAGACGGCCTCGACGTCGCGGCCCGCCCGGGCGCTGCCGGAGTCGACCACGACCGGCCCCTGGGGCGACTCGAGGCTGACCCCCTCGGGCGGGTCGAGCAGCTCGATGCCGACCCGGTCGCCGTCGGCGACGAGGTCGTTGGCCAGCACGTCGACGGTCGCCACGCGCCCCGGCTCGACGGTGACCGTGTCGTCGACCGCGAGCGGGGGCTGGGGTCGGGCCGGCTGGACGACGGCGATGCGCACGGTGCCGGTGGACTCGGCGCCCTGCGGGTCCACGACGGTGTAGCCGAACTCGTCGGTGCCGACGCTGCCGGGGAAGGCCTGGTACTGCAGCGAGTTGGCGCCGTAGCCGACCAGGCGGCCGAGCGTGGGCGCCGTCGTGATGCCGGTCAGCGTGACCGGGTCGCCGTCGGGGTCGACCCCGGAGCCCGGCACCGTGAGCTTGACGGCGTCGCCGGAGACGACCCGGGCCTCGAGGGCGGGCGGCTCGGGCGGCTCGTTGGGCCGGTCGGCCGGGATGACCGTGATCTCGGCCTTCCCCGGCGTGGTCTCGCCGGCGGCGTTGGAGGCGAGGTAGCGGACCGTGAACGTCTGGGCGTCGTCGAGGTCGCGCGGGGCGACGTAGCGCACGAAGCGGCCGGCGACGTACGCCGTGCCGGTCGGCACCTCGTCGTCGCCCGGCGGCAGCACCGTCAGGGCTCCGGCGGTCTCCCCCGCGACGTGCTCGACCAGGTCCAGCTCGTCGCCGGACGGGCTGAAGTCGTTGTCGAGCACCGGGATCGAGACGCCCGAGCCCTCGCGGACGACCACCCGGTCGGCCTCGGTCACCGGCGAGGTGTCCTCCGGAACGGGTCGCTGCGTGACGACGACCTCGCCCTCGATGCCGGAGCGGCTGCCGTTGCTGATGCGGTAGCGCACGACCTGCAGCTGGGGCGCCAGGCTCCCCTGCCGCGCCGCGATGCGCAGCCAGCGGCCCTCGACCACGGCCACGTCGAGCTGGTTGGCCTCGTCGGCGTCCGCGCCCTGCACGACCAGGAGCCCGCCGGTGGGGTCGACGTCGTTGGCGAGGACGTCGACCAGGGTCGCGGCCTGCCCGTAGAGCGTCACGTTGTCGGGCATCGCGACCGGCGCGTCGGGGTTCTTCTCC
Source organism: Nocardioides lijunqiniae (assembly GCF_015024225.1). Classification (GTDB taxonomy): domain Bacteria; phylum Actinomycetota; class Actinomycetes; order Propionibacteriales; family Nocardioidaceae; genus Nocardioides; species Nocardioides lijunqiniae. Next base: position 46,008 of record NZ_JACJGM010000021.1, on the reverse strand, counting down.
GCCTTGCGCACGTCGACCCGGATCCGGCCGCGGGCGAACGGCGCGTTGCCGTAGCGGGTGTCGTAGTCGAGGAAGTAGGTGCGCGGCTGCGCCGAGCGGAACGTGACCGTGCCGCCGACGATGTCGGTGCGGACGTCGGCGCCGCCGGTGGCGGCGACCTTGCCGGCCAGCTCGAGCTCGGCGTCGGGCATGACCGGGTCGGAGCCGGGCAGGTCGTTGCCCAGGGGCCGGATCGTGATCGGCTTCCCGGCCTCGCCGGAGACGACGTCGGGCTCCGCCACCGCGGCGTGCGCGACCCGGTCCTTGGGCCCCTGCACCTGGAACTTCAGCTCGTCGCCGACGGTCTCGCCGAGGCCGTCGCTGACGGCGTACGCGACGGTGACCAGCCCGGCCTTGGCCGGCGCGGTGAAGCGGATCCGGCCGCCGGTCGTCACGCGGGCGCTGGCGCCGGTGCGCTCACCGCCGCGCGCGGTGGCCTCGGAGACCGACAGCGGGTCGCCGTCCTCCTTGTCGCGCCAGTCGGGCAGGACCGGGACGTCGAGGGTGCCGCCCGAGGGGACGTTCCACACCCGCGGCTCGAAGCCCTCGCGCAGCTGCGGCAGCCCGTTGGCCGTGGCCGTGCGGGGCCGGACGGTCACGGTGGCGTGCGCGGAGACGTCCTGGCGGCCGTCGTCGATGTAGTACTCGAACGTCGTGGTGCCGGCGCGCTCGGGCAGGGTGATCTGGACGGTCTGGCCGTCGGGGCTGATCCGGACGTCCGCGTCGGAGCCGGTGATGTCCTGCACCGAGCGGATGGACAGCAGCCGGCCCTTCGGGGCGGTGTCGTTGTCGAGCGGGTGCAGGACGGTGGTGCGTCCCAGGCGCGCGCCGAGGTCGTCGGGCTTGGCCTCCGGCGGGCGCCGGTCACCCTCGGCCTCCTCCTCGTTCTCCTCGTTCTTGTCGTCCTCGGTCACCTTCTTCTTGAAGGCGTCCCAGTTGTCGAGGCGGGTGGGGTTCTCGGAGTCGATGTTCCACACGGCACCGGAGGCGCGGTCGTTGAGCAGGATCTCCCCGCGGTTGACCCGGAAGACCAGGTCGTTGGACTCCGTGCCGAGCTCGTTGACGATCGGGTCGCCCTCGCCGCAGCGGGTGGCGACGGCCCCCACCCCGCCGGACCAGGCGCCGTACTGGCAGGCGCCGAGGCGCACCGGCTGCGTCGGTCGGCCGCCCACGCCCTCGGCCAGGGTGGTCTCCTCGCCGGACTGCAGGTCGATCGCCAGCAGCCGGTCGGAGGTCGCCACGAGGACCGCGGACGAGTCGGGACCGGGCTGCTGCAGCACCGACCCGGCGGGGACGTCGGTCTCGGCGCCGCCGACCACGGTCAGGGAGCCCGACTCGGTGTCCAGCAGGACCGGGGTGCTCCCGACGGCCGAGATCGTGACCCCGGGGCCGGCATCGGCGCCCAGCTCGGTCTCGGCCGGGGCCGAGAAGCCGGCGTCGGTGCGGGTGAAGCGCGTGAGCGTGTCGTCCTCGGAGGAGACGGCCAGGATCTCGCCGTCCTGGGTGACGGCCAGCGCGGCGGCCTTCCCCACGGCGGCCAGCGGCGGCGCCTGGCTGTCGAGGTTGCCGACGACCGGCACCCCCAGGTCGGGGTCGGCCAGGTCGGCCCAGAGCTTGCCGGTCGAGGGGTCCAGGACCGCGACCGTGCCGCCCGACAGGCCGACCTGCGAGGCGCCCGGGATGCTCGCGGTGTCGCCGTCGGGGTGCTCGACGGTGGCGGGGTCGATCGCGGCCAGCGCGCCGGAGGAGGCGTTGACGGCCACGACCGAGGCGCCGTCCTGGACGACGTCGAGCTGGGCGTCGAGCTCGGCGAACAGCGCGCCGTCGAGCTGGCCGATCGGCTTGTTGACCCGGCCGTAGAAGCCGTCGCGGGAGTTGGTGACCCAGATCCCGCCGTCGTTGAGCTGGGCCTCGTGCGTCTGGTACCCGTCCGCCTGGACGGCAGCCACGACCACCCCGGCGGCCACCGTGAGGAGGGCCAGGTTGGAGGCGATGGCGATCCGATGCCGCCGGACCACCCCCGAGAAGGACACGGGCCGTTCCCTTCTGTTGCGCGCGAGACTCGTGCGAAGCGTAAGAGGCCGGTCCACCCCTCACAACTCGACGCCGCTTGACCCGGCACCCCGGCCGCCCGGGACAATGGTGTCGACGCGGCGAAGGGAGCCACATCCGGTGGAGGTCAGGTACGTGCCCGGCAGCGGCACCCTCCTCGGTGCGGGCACCCGCTGGCTGCTGCTCGGAGCGCCCGCCGACGCCGCACTGCTCGACCGCGTCTGGGAGCTCCTGACCGCCACGGCACCCGCCGCGGACGCCGTCGTCGCGTCGGTGGTCGGTCACCACGGTGAGGGCGTGTCCCTCGCCTACGTCGACCTGGCCCCGGCCCACCGCGCCCACGTGAGCCGTGGCGGCGCCCGGGTCGTGGAGAGCGACGGCGTCCACACGCTGGCGCTCGGCACCGCCCAGGTGCCGGGCTCGCTGCGCCTGGTCGGGGGCGTCGTCGCCGCCGACGCGGTCGACCTGCGTCCCGGCAGCGCGCCGCGGCCCCCGACGACCGGCGGGGCGACGTCTGGGGCGACCACGGGGGCACCGCCCGCCGCGGTGCCGGGCATCATCGACGCGATCCCGCCCGAGATCCTGGCGAGCCGGGCGAGCGACCCACCGCCGGAGCCGCCGCCGGTCGTGACCGCCGACCCGGTCGAGGACAGCCGCCAGGGGCTGGACGAGCGCATCGGCCACACCGTGCGCCGCGCCGCCGACCCCGACCACGACGGCCACACGACGTTCCGCGCCGCCGAGGCGCCTGCCTCGTCGCCTCCTCCTCCGACCCCGGACCACCTGCACCAGCCCACGCACGAGACGGTCCTGGCAGCGCGCTGCACCGCGGGCCACCTGACCCCGGCGTTCGTCCCCACCTGCCGGGCGTGCGGCCGGCCGGTCCCACCGCAGGACCCGGCCCGCGTGCCCCGGCCGCAGCTCGGGGTGCTGCGGCTCCCCGACGGCGACACCGTGCCCCTGGACCGGGGCGTGGTGCTGGGCCGACAGCCCACCGCGCCGCCCGAGACCGCCGACTGGCCGCACCTCGTGCGCGTCGGCCACGACTCCTCCTACGTCTCGCGCACCCACCTGCGCGTCGAGCTCGACGGGTGGCTGGTCGTCGCGACCGACGTCGGCTCCCGCGGCGGGACGACGCTGCGGGTGCCCGGGCGCGCTCCGGAGCGGATCCGCGCGCACGAGCCGTACGTCTGGGAGCCCGGTCAGGTGCTCGACCTGGCCGACAGCTGCGAGGTCGTCTACGACGTCGTGGCGGGGGTGCAGGCGTGAGCGGGCCCGAGATCCCGGGCTACACCTACCTCGAGCACCTGGGGCGGGGCGGCTTCGCCGACGTCTACCTCTACGAGCAGGAGTGGCCGCGGCAGCGGGTGGCGGTCAAGGTGGTGCGCCCCGACGTGCCGCTCACCGAGCGCGAGAAGCAGCTGTTCACCGCCGAGGCCAACGCCATGGCCCAGCTCTCCGACCACCCCTACATCGTCAGCGTGATCACCGCCGGCGTGACCGACGACCGGCCCTACCTGGTGATGCGCTACTGCCCGCCGCCCGACCTCGGGGTGCGGGTCCGGACCGCGCCGATGTCGGTCGCCGACACCGTGAGCACGGCGGTCAAGCTCGCCAGCGCGGTCGAGACCGCCCACCGGGCCGGCATCATCCACCGCGACATCAAGCCCAGCAACGTGCTGGTGACGTCGTACTCCGAGCCCGCGCTGAGCGACTTCGGCATCGCCGGCCACGTGCACGAGCTGGCGGGCGAGCAGGAGGTGCGGATCTCCTACCCGTGGTCGCCGCCCGAGCTGCTCGACGGCCGCTCCAACGGGTCGGTCGCCTCCGACGTCTACTCGCTCGGGGCGACGATCTGGAACCTGCTCACCGGGCGCTCGCCCTACTCGGTGCCCAACGGCGACAACTCCCCGCGCGCGCTCACCGCGCGGATCCTGCACGCACCGCCGCCGCTGACCCAGCGCCCCGACGTGCCGCCGGCGCTCGAGCGGCTCCTGCAGCAGTGCCTGGCCAAGCGTCCCGAGCACCGGCCGCAGTCGGCGCTCGAGCTGGCCCGGGCGCTGCAGCGCATCGAGTCCGAGGCCGGCTACTCCCGGACCCCGATCGCGGTCGAGGGCGACCGGCCGGCCGCCGGGCCGGCCGCGCCGGCGGCGGTCGACCAGGACACCACGCACGTGAAGCCGATGACGGTGATCCCGAGCAGCGGTCCGCGGGCGGCCGCGCTGGAGGCTCCCGCCGCGCGCCCCGCGCCCGGGAGGGAGCGGCGCTCCACCGTGGTCTGGGCCGTCGCCGGCGTCGCGGCCCTGGCCGTCGTCGGGGTCCTGCTCGTGGTGAACCTCGCCGGGGGCGAGGACCCGGAGCCGACCCAGCCGGACCCCACCCGCAGCCGCACGCCCATGTCGGTGGCACCCGAGGCGCCCGGGCGCCCGCCGGTGGTGCGCGGCACGCGCGACGGGGACCGGGTGGCCTTCGCCTGGCGCTCGCCCGACGCCGGTCAGGCGGGCGACACCTGGGAGTGGAAGCGCACCGACACCGGCGAGAGCCGGCGCACGCAGGACGCGCGGCTCACCGTGACCTCCGCGACCCGCACCTGTCTCCAGGTGCGGCTGATCCGCGGCAGCTACGCCTCGCCGTGGACCGAGGACTGCGTCAGCTGACCCCCGCAGGGGCCGGCTGACGCAGTCCCACGTGTCCTACGCGTCGGCCGCCTGCTCCTCGGCGTTGCGCTTGTCCTTCGCCAGGCTCAGGACCGCCGTCAGGACCAGCGTCACCAGGATGACGCCGAGGCTGAGCAGCGACGAGATCTCCGGCACCGAGACGTGCTCGCCGCCGTTGATGAACGGCAGCTCGTTCTCGTGCAGGGCGTGCAGGACGAGCTTGACGCCGATGAACGCGAGGATGAACGACAGCCCCAGCGACAGGTAGACCAGCCGCTTGAGGAGCCCGCCCAGCAGGAAGTACAGCTGGCGCAGCCCCATGAGCGCGAACACGTTCGCGGCGAAGACCAGGTAGGGCTCCTGGGTGATGCCGAAGATCGCGGGGATCGAGTCGAGCGCGAACAGGATGTCCGTGCTGCCCAGCGCGATGATCACGATCAGCATCGGCGAGACGACGCGCGCGCCGTTCTCCTTGTACCAGAGCTTGAGGCCCTTGTACTCCTCGCCGACGTTGAGGTGGCTCTGCGCGAACTTCACGACCGCGCTGTCCTCGGGGTGCTCGTCGTCGTGGGAGCGGTAGCTCTTGACCAGCGTGTAGGCCGTGTAGACGAGGAAGGCGCCGAAGACGTAGAAGACGAAGGAGAAGTTCTCGATGAGCTGGTAGCCCAGCGCGATGAAGATCGCACGGAAGATGAGGGCCAGGATGATGCCCACCATCAGCGCTTCCTGCTGCAGCTGGCGCGGGACCTTGAGCGCCGCCATCAGGATGATGAAGACGAACAGGTTGTCCATGGACAGGCTGTACTCGGTCAGCCAGCCCGCGAAGAACTCCACCCCGTAGTCGTGGCCGTGGTACAGCAGCGTCCAGATGCCGAACGCGATCGCCGCGCTGATGTAGACGGTGAGCGCGATGGCGCACTCCTTCATCGTCGGCTCGTGCGGGTCGCGCGCGATGACGATGACGTCGAACAGGAGCACGGCGACCGTGACCCCGATCGTGATGGTCCATTCGAGGGTGGAAACTTCCACAAGAACTCCAGTGGTGAAGGGGACAGGAAAAACCCAGAGGTCTCTTCCGCCGCTCGCAAGCGACCCACGGCCCCGGACCGCGCCGAGACGCTGGTCGTGCTGACGACACCGCAGCGAAAGGAATACTCCCCTCCTACGCCGCCATCCTCCCACGTGGCGGGGCGACCGCGAAACGGGCGATCTCGCCCGGACGATCCGGAAGTCTCCGGCTGACCCGGGCGATCCCCCGGACCTATCGTCGGGCCATGACCATGATCGGGGCCGACGTCGAGGAGCTGCAGCGCCTCGCCGCGTCGTTCGGGGACGGCGCCCGCGAGCTGCGCGAGCTGGCCGGCGAGCTCACCAGCGGCATCCAGGACGCCGCCGACTGGCAGGGACCGGACGCCAGCCGCTGCAAGGACGAGTGGGCGTCGTTCGCCCAGGTCCAGATGACCGGGGTGTCCGACGCCCTCGAGACGGCCGCCCGGCTGCTCGCCGACAACGCCGAGGAGCAGGAGCGGGCCAGCGGCTCCGAGACGGCCGGGCCGTCGTACGGCGTGCTCGACTGGGGTCTCGACACCAAGACGCTGTGGGACTTCGTCATGAAGCCGTTCAACGCGATCAAGAAAGCGCTGCAGCTCAACGACTTCGTCAAGGCGCTGATGATGCCGGCCACCGGCTTCGCCGGGCTGGTGCGCTCCGAGAGGCTGCTCGCCGCGCTCGAGGTGCTGCGCAACGGCAAGCAGGCCACCGGCATGCTCGCCGGCGCGCGCAACCTCCTGGGCAAGCTGTCGCTGCCGATCACGGTCTTCTCCGGCCTCAAGGACGCCTTCACCGGCGGCGGCTACGACGGCTGGCGCGAGGCCGCCACGCGCGGCTTCGGCCTGGCCGGCGCCGCGGGCGCCGCGACCCTGCTCATCGGCGGCACCGCGCTGGCGGTCTCGGCGCCCATCACCGCCGCGGTGGCCGGGGGCGCCGTCGTCGTCTACGGGCTCTGGAGCGCCGGCAACTTCGTCGTGGACCACTGGTCGTCGATCGACGAGACGGCCGGCCGCGTCTGGGACGGCGCCACGAGCGGCCTGGAGGCCGCCAAGTCCTGGGCGCGCGGCCTGCTGTCGCCCACCCCGCAACCCGCAGGAGCCTGACCATGCCCGCCTCCACCGTCGCCCTCGAGATCCTCACCGACGAGGAGCTCTCCGTCCTCACGCCCGGGCCCGGCGCCGTCGTCACGCCGTTCCTGTCCGCGGTCCCCGACGCCGAGCGCGACGCCGTGCGCCGTACGGCCCTGCGCGGGCTCGTCGCCCGCGGCATCGTGGACCCGCCGGCCGTCGACGCCACGGCCACGCCGACGCCCGGCTCGGACGGCACCGAGGTCGAGGTCGACGCCATGGTGCGCCAGGACGTGCTGTCCGCGCTCACGCTGCGCCAGGCCGCGCGTCGCGTCGTCGCGGTCGCCCGCACCACCGCGACCGGCCAGGACTTCTGGTACGCCCACCTGGTCGACGAGATCGCGCTGCTGGAGGAGGTCGGCTCCGACGGCCTGCACCGCTTCGCGCTGGGTCACACCGCCGCGCTCGCCGAGCTCCTGGCCGGCGCCACCCTGCACCCCGACGCCGCCGACGGCACCGGAGAGCCCGTCGTGCTGACCGGCTCCCCCGACGGCGAGGCTCCTCCCGAGCTCCTGGAGCACCTCGGCGCCGCCTACGTCCGGGCCGACGTCCTGGTGATCGACGCCGACCGGGACGAGCGCCCCGCGATGACCGGCCTCTTCACCGGCCCTCGCGGGTCCTGGTCGGTCGTGGCGGACCCGACCACCGGCCGGGTCAGCGCCCGACCCGAGACCGTCGCCTCGCTCCGGGCCCGCGTCGAGGCCCTGGCCTCCGAGGCGACCGCCTCCACCGACCCGGCCACGGAGGTCGCGCCGTGATCTACGGGATGGACACCGAGAGCGTGGCCCGCCTCTCCAGCCGCATGGCCACGGTCGCGGCCCGGGTGCGCGAGCTGGAGGCCCGACTGACCGCGCAGCTCGCGGTCACCTCGTGGGTGGGCCACGACCGGGACCGCTTCGAGGGCGAGTGGCAGTCCGCCCACGTGCGCGCCCTGCGCTCGGCCGCCGAGGCCCTGGACGACGCCGCCCGCGTCGCCGCCGAGAACGTCTCCGACCAGGACCGCGCCAGCGCCTAGCCTTCGCGCACGCAGGTCGCCGCCCGGCGTTCACACCAGTCCCAGCGCCCGCGAGAAACTCACGCTGCCCCGGCGGAGTTTCGTGCCGGAAGCGTGAGTTTCACCGGGTACCCGGTGAAACTCCACGAACAGCCGCGCCGCTAGGCCCGGCCAGGACACCCACCGTCACCACGACCTCACGAGCCCCACCACCCGTACGAAACTCATGCTTCCCGCACGAAGCTTCATGCCGGAAGCATGAGTTTCACCGGGTACCCGGTGAAACTCACCCGCCGGCCCTCGCCTCAGCGTCCGCCGAACGGCACGCCGAGCTGGCGCAGCATCTCCTCGCCGCCGTCGAGCGCGGTGAGGACCCAGGTGCCGCGGTCGGTGAGGGTGAAGGTGTGCTCGAAGTGCGCGGCCCTCGAGCCGTCGGCGGTCACGACCGTCCAGTCGTCGTCGAGCAGCGCGGTGTCCTTGGTGCCGAGCGTGACCATCGGCTCCACGGCCAGCGCCAGCCCCTCGACCAGCTTGGCGCCACGACCGGCGCGCCCGTAGTTGGGCACGTCGGGCGGCTGGTGCATCTGGCTGCCGATGCCGTGACCGGTGTAGTCCTCGACGATGCCGAAGCTCCCCTCGGACCGGACGTGCTGCTCGACGGCGTGGGAGATGTCGGTGACGCGTCCGCCCAGCCGGGCGGCGGCGATGCCGCGCCACATGGCCTCCTCGGTCACCCGGGAGAGCCGCGTCAGGTCGTCGGGCACGGCCCCCACGGCCACGGTGACCGCCGCGTCCCCGTGCCAGCCGTCCACGATCGCGCCGCAGTCGATGGAGACCAGGTCGCCGTCGGCGAGCACCCGGGAGCCCGGGATGCCGTGCACGACCTCGTCGTTGACGGAGGCGCAGATGCTGGCCGGGAAGCCCTGGTAGCCCTGGAACGACGGCACGGCGCCCGAGGACCGGATGTGGTCCTCGGCGATGGCGTCGAGCTCGGCGGTGCTGATGCCGGCGCGCACGCTGGCGCGCATCAGCTCCAGGGTGCGACCCACCACCAGGCCGGCGCGCCGCATGACGTCGATCTGGTCCGGCGACTTGATCTCGATGCCTCGGCCGAGCAGTCCCACCGTCAGGTCAGCTCTGCGGCCAGACGTCCAGCGCGTCGAAGATGCGCTGGGTGACCTCGTCGACCTCGCCCATGCCGTCGAGCTCGATCAGGATGCCGCGCTCGCGGTAGACCTCGATCAGGGGCTCGGTCTGCTCGACGTAGAGCTCCTGGCGCTTGCGGATGACGTCCTCGGTGTCGTCCGCACGCCCCTCCAGCTCGGCCCGCTGCAGCAGCCGCTGGACGATCTCGTCCTGGTCGACGGTGAGCACCAGGACGGCGTCCAGCTTGTGGCCGGTGAAGCTGATCATCCCGTCGAGCTCCTCGACCTGCGCGAGCGTGCGCGGGTAGCCGTCGAGGAGGAAGCCGGACTCGGCGTCGGGCTGGTCGATGCGGTCACGCACCATCAGGTTCGTGACCTCGTCGGGCACGTAGTCGCCCGCGTCCATGTACTGCTTGGCCTTCACACCGAGCGCGGTGCCCTGGGTGACGTTGGCGCGGAAGATGTCGCCCGTGGAGATCGCAGGGATCTTGAAGTGGTCCGCGACGAACTTCGCCTGCGTGCCCTTCCCCGCCCCGGGGGGGCCCATGATGATGAGTCGCATAGCCGACGGATCTCCTTGTCGTGACCTGGTCCGTGCATTTTCGCATGCCGGGACCGGCAGGTGCGCGGTGGCGTCGGCGCAGGAGCGCGCCGACCCCGTCCCCTAGCGGAGGAAGCCCTCGTAGTTGCGCTGCTGCAGCTGGCTCTCGATCTGCTTCACGGTGTCGAGCGCGACGCCCACCATGATCAGGATCGACGTGCCACCGAACGGGAAGTTCTGGTTGGCGTCGATGAGCACCAGTGCGATCAGCGGGATCAGCGAGATGAGCCCCAGGTAGAGGGCGCCCGGCAGGGTGATGCGGGCCAGGACGTAGGACAGGTAGTCCTCGGTCGGCTTCCCGGCACGGATGCCCGGGATGAAGCCGCCGTACTTCTTCATGTTGTCGGCCACCTCGGTCGGGTTGAAGGTGATCGACACGTAGAAGTAGGTGAAGAAGACGATGAGCGCGAAGAACGTCGCCATGTAGAGCGGGTGACCGCCGGTGACGAGGTACTTGCTGATGAACTTCACCCAGCCGGACTGGCTCTCCTGGTTGAACTGCACGGCCATGGCCGGGAGGTAGAGCAGCGACGAGGCGAAGATGACCGGGATGATGCCGGCCTGGTTGACCTTGAGCGGGATGTACGTCGAGCTGCCGCCGAACATCTTGCGGCCCACCATGCGCCGGGCGTACTGCACCGGGATGCGGCGCTGCGCCTGCTCGATGAAGATGACCGCCGCGACGACCACGAGGCCGACCGCGATGACGATGGAGAAGATCCACCAGCCCTGGCTGACCTGCACGGCCCACAGGGCGCTCGGGAAGGTCGCGACGACCTGGCAGAAGATCAGGATCGACATGCCGTTGCCGACGCCGCGGTCGGTGATGAGCTCGCCGAGCCACATGATGACGGCGGTGCCGGCGGTCATGGTCATGACCATCACCAGGAAGGTCTGGGTGTTGTCGTTGTGCAGCAGCGGCTCGGTGCAGCCCTGCAACAGGTTGCCGGACCGGGCCAGGGCCACGATGCCGGTGGCCTGGAGGAGCGCGAGCCCGAGGGTGAGGTAGCGGGTGTACTGCGTGATCTTGGTCTGCCCCGACTGGCCCTCCTTCTTCAGCGCCTCGAGCCGCGGGATGACCACGACGAGCAGCTGGAGAATGATGCTGGCGGTGATGTACGGCATGATCCCCAGCGCGAAGATCGTCAGCTGGAGCAGGGCGCCGCCGGAGAACAGGTTGATGAGGTTGTAGACGCCCTCACTGTTCTCCTTGTTGCCGAGACAGTCCTGGACGTTGCCGAAGTCGACACCGGGGGCGGGGATCTGCGAACCGGCCCGGAAGATCACGATGACCAGCAGGACGAACAGCAGCTTGCGCCGCAGGTCGGGGGTTCGGAAAGCGTTCACGAACGCGCTGAGCACGACATCCTCTTTCTCCAAGCTGGTGGCGGGCCCCAGTGTCTGTCGCCTCGACCGGCGTGACCTGTGAGCTGGTCCAGGGCCCGTGGAAGCCTAACAGGCACCCTGGTGCGTCCTGCTCGTGCACGAGGGGCACCACCCCGACTCCGGGAGGAGTGGAGGGCGGTGCCCCTGCGTGTCACGGTGTGTTGCTGGTCAGACCAGGGTGGCGGTGCCGCCCGCGGCCTCGATCTTGTCCTTGGCCGAGGAGGAGAACGCGTTGGCGCTCACCTGGACCTTGACCGAGATGTCGCCCTGTCCGAGGACCTTGACGGGCTGGCCCTTGCGGACCGCGCCGCGGTCGACGAGCTGGTCGACGGTGACGGTGCCACCCTCGGGGAACAGCTCGTTGATGCGGTCGAGGTTGACGACCTGGAACTCCACCTTGAACGGGTTCTTGAACCCCTTCAGCTTGGGGAGCCGCATGTGGATCGGCATCTGGCCACCCTCGAAGGCGGCCGGGACCTGGTAGCGGGCCTTGGTGCCCTTGGTGCCACGGCCCGACGTCTTGCCCTTCGAGCCCTCACCACGACCCACGCGGGTCTTGGCCTTCTTGGCGCCGGGGGCAGGGCGCAGGTGATGAAGCTTGAGCGTCATGTGATCACTCGCCTCCGTCGATTGTCTCGACCGTCACCAGGTGACGGACGGTGTGGACCATGCCCCGGATCTCCGGGCGGTCCTCCTTGATGACGACGTCGCCGATCCGCTTCAGACCGAGCGAGCGCACGGTCTCACGCTGGTTGGCGTTGCAGCCGATCGTCGACTTCTTCTGCTGGACCTTGAGCTGGGCCATCAGGACCTCCCCGCAGCAGCGACGTCGGCAGCCTCGGCGATGCCGGCCGCCTTCGCCCGCAGGAGGGCCGCCGGAGCGACGTCCTCGACGCGCAGGCCACGACGAGCAGCCACAGCCTCGGGCTCCTCGAGCATCCGCAGAGCCTCCACCGTCGCGTGGACGATGTTGATCTGGTTCGACGAGCCGAGCGACTTGCTGAGGACGTCGTGGATGCCGGCGCACTCGAGCACCGCACGCACCGGACCACCGGCGATGACGCCGGTACCGGGAGCGGCGGGGCGCAGGAAGACCACACCGGCCGCCTTCTCGCCCTGGACCGGGTGCGGGATGGTGCCCTGGATGCGAGGGACGCGGAAGAAGGCCTTCTTGGCCTCCTCGACACCCTTCGCGATCGCCGCGGGGACCTCCTTGGCCTTGCCGTAGCCGACGCCGACCATGCCGTCGCCGTCACCGACGATCACGAGGGCGGTGAAGCTGAAGCGACGACCACCCTTCACGACCTTGGCGACGCGGTTGATCGCGACGACGCGCTCGATGTAGGTGTTCTTGTCGGCGCCCTGGCCGCGACCTCCGTCGCGTCCACCACGGCCACCAGACTGGCGCTCGCCACTGCGCTGTCCGCGCTGGGCTCCGCTCATGAGTGGTTCCTCTTCTCTTGCTTGTAGCTGGCCATCAGAAGGTCAAGCCCCCAGCGCGAGCACCGTCGGCAAGGGCCGCGATGCGACCGTGGTACTTGTTCCCGGCGCGGTCGAAGACCACGCCGTCGACACCGGCAGCCTTGGCGCGCTCGGCGACGAGCTCGCCGACCTTCTTCGCCTTGGCGGTCTTGTCGCCCTCGAAGGAGCGCAGGTCGCCCTCCATGGTGGAGGCGTAGGCCAGGGTCTTGCCGACCAGGTCGTCGACGACCTGCACGGTGATGTGCTTGGTCGAGCGCGTGACGACCAGGCGCGGCCGCTCGGCGGTGCCGGAGATGCGCTTGCGCCCCCGGACCTGACGACGCAGACGCGACTTCGTGCGCGTGGCGGTGTGCTTGTTCTGCTTCAGCGAGATCGCCATGTCACTTACCAGCCTTTCCGACCTTGCGGCGGATCTGCTCGCCGGCGTAACGAACGCCCTTGCCCTTGTAGGGCTCGGGCTTGCGGAGCTTGCGGATGTTGGCCGCGACCTCTCCGACGAGCTGCTTGTCGATCCCGGCCACGCCCAGCTTGGTCTGGCTCTCGACGTTGAACGTGATGCCCTCGGGGGCGTCGAACACGATCACGTGCGAGTAGCCGAGCTGGAACTCGAGCTGGGTGGGGCCCTTCGACAGGACGCGGTAACCCACGCCCACGATCTCGAGCTTCTTCTCGTACCCCTCGGTGACGCCCTGGACCATGTTGCTGATCAGGGTGCGCGTGAGGCCGTGCAGGGCACGGCTCTCGCGCTCGTCGTCGGGGCGCTTGACGTCCAGGACGCCGTCGTTGCGCTCGACCGTGATCGGAGCGGCGACGGTGTGCGACAGGGTGCCCTTCGGCCCCTTGACGGTCACCCGGGAGTCGTCGATGGCCACGTCCACGCCGGACGGGACCGGGATGGGGAGCTTGCCAATGCGCGACATGCTGGTGTTCTCCTTCTCGGTCTCGTCGTTACCAGACGTAGGCGAGGACTTCCCCACCTACGCCCTTCTGGTTGGCCTGGCGGTCGGTCAGCAGTCCCTGGCTCGTCGAGATGATCGCGACGCCCAGGCCGCCGAGCACCTTCGGGAGACCCGTGTGCTTGGCGTAGACCCGGAGACCGGGCTTGCTGATGCGTCGGACGCCGGCGATCGAGCGCTCGCGGTTGCGGCCGTACTTGAGGGTGATGGTCAGCGTGCGGCCGACCTCGCCCTCGGCGGGCTCCTTCACGTCGAACGACGTGATGTAGCCCTCCTGCTTGAGGATCTCGGCGACGCCCTGCTTGAGCTTGCTGTAGGGCATGGTCACCGCGTCGTGGTACGCCTGGTTGGCGTTGCGCAGACGAGTCAGCATGTCTGCGATCGGGTCAGTCATCGTCATGGCCGGATGGCCCTTTCTTCCTGTGGTTTCCCACCGACATCTTCGGTGGGACCTTCAGCGGTTGTGGGTGGTGTTACCAGGAGGACTTGGTGACGCCGGGCAGCTCGCCGCGGTGCGCCATCTCGCGCAGGCAGATCCGGCACAGGCCGAACTTCCTGTACACGGCCTTGGGGCGGCCGCAGCGCTGGCACCGGGTGTAGCCCCGGACCGCGAACTTCGGCTTGCGGGCGGCCTTGACCTTGAGCGCGGTCTTTGCCATGTCAGTTCTCCTTGAAGGGGAAGCCGAGCTGCTTGAGCAGCGCGCGGCCCTCCTCGTCGTTGGTGGCGGTGGTGACGATCGTGATGTCCATGCCCCGCTGACGGTCGACCTTGTCCTGGTCGATCTCGTGGAACATGACCTGCTCGGTCAGGCCGAACGTGTAGTTGCCCTTGCCGTCGAACTGCTTGGGCGACAGGCCGCGGAAGTCACGGATGCGCGGGAGCGCCAGCGACAGCAGACGGTCCAGGAACTCCCACATCCGGTCGCCGCGCAGCGTGGTGTGCGCACCGATCGGCATGCCCTCGCGGAGCTTGAACTGCGCGATGGACTTGCGCGCCTTGGTCACGAGCGGCTTCTGGCCCGTGATGGCGGTGAGGTCCTTGATGGCGCCCTCGATCAGCTTCGAGTCGCGAGCGGCCTCGCCGACACCCATGTTGACCACGATCTTGGTCAGGCCGGGCACCTTCATGACGTTCTTGATCTCGAACTCCGACTGCAGCGAGGGGAGGATCTCCTCGCGGTAGCGGGTCTTGAGACGGGGCGTGACCTTCTCGGTCGCCTCGGGGGTCTCGGTGCTCATCAGATTTCCTTGCCGGTCTTGCGCGAGATGCGGACGCTGCGCGTCGAGGGGTACGTCGAGCCGTCGGGACGGCGCTTGGTGACCTCGTCACGGCGGAAGCCGATCCGGGTCACGCCGTCGCCCTCGACGAGCATGACGTTGGAGACGTGGATCGGGGCCTCGGTCGTGATGATCCCGCCGGTGGTGCCGGCGCGACCGCCCTGGTTGACGACCTTGGTGTGCTTCTTGATCCGGTTGACACCCTCGACGATCACCCGCTGCTCCTCGCGGAGCACCTTGATGATCTTGCCTTCGGCGCCCTTGTCCTTGCCGGCGATCACCTTGACGGTGTCACCCTTCTTCAGGTTCACGGTGTGCTTGTCCTTGGCCATCAGAGCACCTCCGGCGCCAGCGAGATGATCTTCATGAACTTCTTGTCGCGCAGCTCGCGGCCCACGGGGCCGAAGATGCGGGTGCCTCGCGGCTCGCCGTCCGTCTTGAGGATCACGGCGGCGTTCTCGTCGAAGCGGATGTAGGAACCGTCCGGGCGGCGGCGCTCCTTGACGGTGCGAACGATGACCGCCTTCACGACGTCACCCTTCTTCACGTTGCCCCCGGGGATCGCGTCCTTCACGGTGGCGACGATGACGTCGCCGATACCGGCGTAGCGTCGACCAGAGCCTCCGAGAACACGGATGCAGAGGATCTCCTTCGCACCGGTGTTGTCGGCGACCTTGAGTCGCGACTCCTGCTGGATCATCAGTCTCTCCTTGTCGAGCTGGTTCTCGTCGCCTGGGCGGCGAGCCTTGCCGAACGGTTGTCAGTTGCGGGCGGTGGCCCGGGGGTTACTTGGCCTTCTCGAGGATCTGGACGACGCGCCAGCGCTTGGTGGCCGACAGCGGACGCGTCTCCATGAGGAGGACGCGGTCGCCGATGCCGCACTCGTTGGCCTCGTCGTGCGCCTTGAGCTTGCTCGTGCGGCGCAGGACCTTGCCGTAGAGGGCGTGCTTGACGCGGTCCTCGACGGACACGACCACGGTCTTGTCCATCTTGTCGCTGACGACCAGGCCCTCGCGGACCTTGCGGGCGTTGCGCTCAGCCGTGGGCGTCTCGGCGCTGGTGGGCTGCTCGCTCATGCGCTCGCCTCTTCCTTGTCGTCGTTGCCCGGGGCCGACCGGATGCCGAGCTCGCGCTCACGCACCACGGTGTAGATCCGGGCGATGTCCTTCTTGACCGTGTTGAGCCGACCGTGGCTCTCCAGCTGGCCGGTGGCCGCCTGGAAGCGCAGGTTGAACAGCTCTTCCTTGCACTCGCGGAGCCTCGCCTCGAGGTCGACCGCGTTGAGCTCGTCGAGCTCGTGGGCCTTGAGTCCCTGAGCCATCAGAATTCACCCGCCTCTCGCGAGATGAACCGGCACTTCATCGGAAGCTTGTGCATCGCGCGGCGCATGGCCTCGCGTGCGGTCGTCTCGTCGACGCCGGAAAGTTCGAACATGACACGGCCGGGCTTCACGTTGGCGATCCACCACTCCGGGGAACCCTTGCCGGAGCCCATGCGGGTCTCGGCAGGCTTCTTGGTCAGCGGGCGGTCGGGGTAGATGTTGATCCACACCTTTCCGCCTCGCTTGATGTGACGGGTCATCGCGATACGGGCCGACTCGATCTGTCGGTTGGTCACGTAGTGACCCTCGATCGCCTGGATCCCGAACTCGCCGAACGCGAGCTTGGTCCCGCCCTTGGCCGCACCCCGACGGTTGGGGTGGTGCTGCTTGCGGTGCTTGACACGACGCGGCATCAACATGGTCAGGACTCCGTTCCGGACGCGGCAGCGCCCTCGGCGGGAGCGGCGGCGACGGCCTCGGCCGGAGCCTCGGTCGCAGCCGGCGCGGACTCACGGTCGTTGCGGGTCGGGCGCGAGCCACGGCTCGGGCGCTCGCCACCGCGAGTGGGACGACCGGCGCTGCCACCGCGACCGGGGACCCCGGCGCGGGCGGCGGCCTGGGCCTGGCGCTCGGCACGGGTGCCGGCGACCTCGCCCTTGTAGATCCAGACCTTCACGCCGATGCGGCCGAAGGTGGTCTTGGCCTCGTAGAAGCCGTAGTCGATGTCGGCACGCAGCGTGTGCAGCGGGACGCGACCCTCGCGGTAGAACTCCGTGCGCGACATCTCGGCGCCGTTGAGGCGGCCCGAGCACTGGATGCGGATGCCCTTGGCACCGGAGCGCATCGAGGTCTGCATGGCCTTCTTCATGGCGCGACGGAACTGCACGCGACCGGACAGCTGCTCGGCCACACCCTGGGCGACCAGCTGGGCGTCGACCTCGGGGTTCTTGACCTCGAGGATGTTCAGCTGGACCTGCTTGCCGGTGAGCTTCTCGAGCTCGCCGCGGATGCGGTCGGCCTCGGCGCCGCGGCGACCGATGACGATCCCGGGGCGGGCGGTGTGGATGTCCACGCGGACCCGGTCACGGGTGCGCTCGATCTCGACCTTGGAGATGCCGGCCCGCTCCATGCCCTTGGAGAGCAGCTTGCGGATGGCGACGTCCTCGCCGACGTAGGCCTTGTAGAGCTTGTCGGCGTACCACCGGGACTTGTGGTCCGTGGAGATACCGAGCCGGAAGCCGTTCGGGTTGATTTTCTGGCCCATCAGGCACTCTTTCCGTTCTTGAGGGTCCGCTTGTCCTTGGCGGCCGCGACCACGCCGGCGGGCTGGACCGCCAGGGTGATGTGGCTGGTGCGCTTGTTGATCCGCGTCGCACGGCCCTGGGCGCGGGGACGCCAGCGCTTCATCGTCGGACCCTCGTCGACCTGGGCGACGGAGACGATGAGGTCTCCGGTGTCCAGGCCCTCGGTGGTGCCGGCGTTGGCGACGGCGCTCTCGAGCACCTTGTAGACCGTCTCGGACGCGGCCTGCGGAGCGAACTGCAGCAGGGAGAGCGCCTGGTCGACGGGCATGCCGCGGACCATGTCGACGACGCGGCGGGCCTTCATGGGCGTGATCCGCACGAAGCGGGCGCTCGCGAAGGCTCCGGGCTGGTCGCCGATCAGCGACTCGCGCCGCGCGCTGGTGCGGTGGCGTTCGGTGGTGCTCATCGGCGGCGTCCCTTCCGGTCGTCCTTGACGTGCCCGCGGTAGGTGCGGGTCGGGGCGAACTCGCCCAGCTTGTGGCCGACCATGGCGTCGGTGACGAACACCGGGACGTGCTTGCGCCCGTCGTGCACCGCGATGGTGTGGCCGATCATGTCGGGGATGATCATCGACCGGCGCGACCAGGTCTTGATGACGTTGTGGCTGCCCTTGGCGTTCTCGGCGTCCACCTTCTTCTGAAGGTGGTCGTCGATGAAGGGGCCCTTCTTCAGGCTACGAGGCATGTCAGTTACTTCCTACCCTTGCCGGACTTGCGGCGACGAATGATCTGGGAGTCGCTGGCCTTGCGCTTGCGCGTACGGCCCTCGGGCTTGCCCCAGGGGGACACCGGGTGACGTCCACCCGAGGTCTTGCCCTCGCCACCACCGTGGGGGTGGTCGACCGGGTTCATGACGACACCTCGGACGGTCGGGCGCTTGCCCTTCCAGCGCATGCGGCCGGCCTTGCCCCAGTTGATGTTGGACTGCTCGGCGTTGCCGACCTCGCCGACCGTGGCGCGGCAGCGCACGTCGACGAACCGCATCTCGCCCGAGGGCATGCGGAGCGTGGCGCGGCTTCCCTCACGGGCGACCAGCTGGGCGCTGTTGCCGGCGGAGCGGGCGATCTTGGCCCCGCCGCCGGGACGCAGCTCCACGGCGTGGATGGTCGTACCGACCGGGATGTTGCGCAGCGGCAGGTTGTTGCCGGGCTTGATGTCGGCGCCGACGCCGGACTCGATCATCGTGCCCTGGCTCAGGTCCTTCGGCGCGACGATGTAGCGCTTCTCGCCGTCCGCGTAGTGCAGCAGCGCGATGCGAGCGGTGCGGTTGGGGTCGTACTCGATGTGAGCGACCTTGGCCGGCACGCCGTCCTTGTCGTAGCGACGGAAGTCGATGATCCGGTAGGCCCGCTTGTGACCGCCACCCTGGTGCCGGGTGGTGATCCGGCCCTGGTTGTTGCGGCCGCCCTTCTTGGGCAGCGGACGGGTCAGCGACTTCTCCGGCGTGGTCCGGGTGACCTCGGCGAAGTCGGCGACGGACGAGCCGCGACGGCCCGGCGTGGTCGGCTTGTACTTGCGGATAGCCATATCAGTTCCTAGTCAGGGAAGCCGGTCAGGAGACCGGTCCCCCGAAGATGTCGATGCGGTGGCCCTCGGCGAGGCTGACGATGGCGCGCTTGGTGTCCTTGCGCTTGCCCAGACCGTTGCGCGTGCGACGGGTCTTGCCGACACGGTTGATCGTGTTGACCGACGTGACCTTGACGCCGAAGATCTTCTCGACCGCGATCTTGATCTCGGTCTTGTTCGAGTCCGGGCGGACCAGGAACGTGTACTTGTTGGCGTCGAGAAGGCTGTAGCTCTTCTCGGACACCACGGGCGCGATCAGGACGTCGCGGTGGTCCTTGTGCAGCGTGCTCACTTGTCGCCCTCCTCGGCGTTCGCGTCCGACTCGGTCGCCGCGGCGGTGCCGTTCACCAGCGCGTCGTAGGCGCCCTTGGTGAAGACCACGTCGTCGGAGGCCAGCACGTCGTAGGTGTTGAGCTGGTCGACGGCCACGATGTGCACCGACGGCGCGTTGCGCAGCGAGAGCCAGGTGAGGCTGTCGTTGCGCTCGAGCACGACGAGCACGCGGGTGCGCGACGTGAGCGAGGCCAGCGCGGCGATCGCGGCACGGGTCGAGGGGACCTCGCCCGAGACCAGCGACTCCACGACGTGGATGCGCTCGTGGTGGGCCCGGTCGGAGAGGGCACCGCGCAGGGCGGCGGCCTTCATCTTCTTGGGGGTGCGCTGGTCGTAGTCACGCGGCTTGGGGCCGTGGACGACGCCACCGCCGGCGAACTGCGGCGCGCGGGTCGAGCCCTGGCGGGCGCGGCCGGTGCCCTTCTGCTTGTAGGGCTTGCGACCGCCACCGCGGACCTCGCCCCGACGCTTGGTCGAGTGCGTGCCCTGGCGGGCGGCGGCCTGCTGCGCCACCACGACCTGGTGGATCAGCGGGATGTTGACCTTGGCGTCGAAGATCTCGGCGGGAAGGTCGACCTGGACGGTCGTGGCCTTGCCGGCGTCGGCCTTCTTGCTCGGGGCCGCCTTCTTGCTGGCGGCCTTCTTGCTCGGGGCCGCCTTCTTGCTCGCGGCCTTCTCGGTGGTGCTCTCCTCGGTCGCCATCTCAGGCCTCCTGGCTCTTCTTCGCAGCCGAGCGCAGGACGATGACCCCACCCTTGGGGCCGGGGACGGCACCCTTGAGGAGGATCAGGCCCTTGTCGGCGTCGACGGCGTGCACGGTGACGTTCTGGGTGGTGACGGTGTCGCTACCCATGCGGCCGGCCATGCGAGTGCCCTTGAACACGCGGCCCGGCGTGGCGCAGGCGCCGATCGAACCGGGCTTGCGGTGGTTGCGGTGGGCACCGTGGGAGGCGCCGACGCCGTGGAAGCCGTGCAGCTTCATGACACCGGCGAAGCCCTTGCCCTTGCTCGTGCCGGTGACGTCGATGACGTCGCCCGCGGCGAAGGTGTCGACCGGGAGCTCCTGGCCGACGGTGTAGGACGCGGCGTCGGAGGTGCGGATCTCGACCACGTGGCGGCGCGGCGTGGTGCCGGCCTTGGCGAAGTGTCCGGCCTGCGGCTTGTTGACCTTGCGACCCTCGATCTCGCCGAACCCGACCTGGATGGCGTTGTAGCCGTCCGTCTCGGGGTGGCGGACCTGGGTGATCACGTTGGTCGACGCGGCGATCACGGTGACGGGGACGATGCGGTTGTTCTCGTCCCAGAGCTGGGTCATGCCGAGCTTGGTGCCCAGCAGCCCCTTCACGTTCTTCTCAACAGTCATGGCTTGGACCTCAGAGCTTGATCTCGATGTCGACACCGGCCGGGAGGTCGAGTCGCATCAGGGAGTCGACGGTCTTGGGCGTGGGGTCGATGATGTCGATGAGGCGCTTGTGCGTGCGCATCTCGAAGTGCTCGCGGGAGTCCTTGTACTTGTGCGGCGAGCGAATCACGCAGTAGACGTTCTTCTCGGTCGGCAGCGGCACGGGGCCGGCGACCTTGGCACCCGTGCGGGTGACGGTGTCCACGATCTTGCGCGCCGAGGTGTCGATCACCTCGTGGTCATAGGCCTTGAGCCTGATGCGGATCTTCTGTCCCGCCATAGGTCTCTCTCTACCTTCTACTGGTCCACGTCGCTGTCCGGAACGTCTTCAGGTCGAATCCGTCCCGCCCTGTGCTCGCCACCCCCGTGTCCGACCCCCGCGGTCGGGCGTGTCGCGAGATTTCCTCGCAACACGGGACCAGGATCGATCTTCGGTGTTGGTGACGCCCGACGGTTCGTCGGGCTGATCGGGTCTCCAGATGCGGTGCTGACGCAGGCCTGCTACCGAAACATCGCTCCGCGAGGAGCTGGGAGACGCGATTCAGTAGTCAAGATGTGCCGCACCCCGGCGACCCGCCGGAGCAACCGGACTATCTTGGCAGATCTCTCCCACTGCGCCAAATCCGATCGACGGTGGTGGCGGACCTGCCGGCAGTCCCCCGTCATCGTGTCATCCACGGGCCGGGTGCGCGACCCCGCGCTCGGGGCTATCCCCACCCCGCGGGCCGCGCTAGCCTCGCCCGCATGACGAACGAGAACACGTTCTACTTCGACGCGGGGGCGCCGGTCAGCCGGCTGCCCGTGGTCGTGTGGGGCACCGGCAACATGGGCCGGGCGGCCATCCGCGCGGTGGACGCCCACCCCGGGCTGCGGCTCTCCGCGGTCGTGGTGGCCGACCCCGCCAAGGTGGGCCGGGACGCGGGTGAGCTGGCCGGCCTCGGGCGAGCGCTCGGTGTACCGGCCACGGACGACGCCGACGTCGCCCTCGCCGGCGCGGCCGCCGTGGCCTACATGGCCTCCGGGGACGTCCGGCCCGACGCGGCCGCCGCCGACGTGGCGGCGGCGCTGCGCGCGGGCGCCGTCGTGGTCACGCCGTCCATCTATGCCCTCTACGACCACCGCAGCGCGCCCACCGAGCTGCGCGACCCGCTGCTCCAGGCTGCCCGGGACGGCGGTGCGGCCCTGTTCGTGAGCGGCATCGACCCCGGCTGGGGCAACGACCTGCTCCCGGTGCTGGCGACCGCGCTGGCGGGCACCGTCGACCAGGTCCGCTGCCAGGAGATCTTCGACTACTCCACCTACGACGCCCCGGACTCGGTGCGGCTGCTGGTCGGCATGGGCGAGCCGATGGGCTACGAGCCGCCCATGGTGGCGCCGGGCGTGCCCACCATGGTGTGGGGCGGTCAGGTGCGGCTGATCGCCCGAGCGCTGGGCGTGGAGCTCGACGACCTCCGCGAGACCCTCGAGCGGCGACCGCTGGAGCACGACGTCACCAACACCATGGGGCTGTTCCCGGCCGGCTCGCAGGGCGCGCTGCGCTTCGAGGTCCAGGGGATCGTCGACGGCGAGCCGGTCATCGTCGTCGAGCACGTCACCCGGATCACCCGCGACGTCGCCCCCGACTGGCCGCTGCCGGCCGACGGCGGCGACGGAGCGCACCGCGTCGTGATCGAGGGCCGCCCCCGCATCGAGCTCAGCCTCGAGGCGACCGACGAGGGCGGCAACCGCGCGGCCGGAGGCAACGCGACGGCCGCCAACCGGCTCGTCAACGCGATCCCGTGGCTGCGGGGTGCGGAGCCAGGTCTCTACGACGGCCTCGAGGTCCCCCTCTCCCCCGCCTCCGGCCGTCTGGGCCGGGCTCGTCCCGCGACGGGCACCGACACCGCAACGACAGGAGAACGCGCATGATCATCGACGTCCCCGAGGGCAAGGACCCGATCCTCTACGTGTGGGGTGAGATGGTGCCGGGCATCGGCCCGGCCGCCTCCCGCTTCGCCACCAGCGTCTACGCCGACGGCACGCTCGGGCTGCGCGAGTTCGAGGCCGCCCGGCTGCGGGTCGCGCAGATCAACGGCTGCCTGTTCTGCCAGGACTGGCGCACGGAGAAGGACGGCGTCAAGGTCGAGGACGGCTTCGCCGAGGCGGTGACGCAGTGGCGCACCACCGGCGACTTCGACGAGCGCACCCGCCTGGCCGCGGAGTACGCCGAGCGGTACTCCCTGGACCATCACGGGCTCGACGACGGCTTCTGGACGCGGATGAAGGCCGCCTACTCCGACCGCGAGATCGTGGAGCTGTCGATGTGCCTGGGCTCGTGGATCGCCTTCGGGCGCCTCAACCGCGTGCTGGGCCTGGACGTGGCCTGCGTGCTCCCCGAGCACGCGACGAGGCGCGCGGAGGCCTGAGCCGCGCGGTCGGCCCCCGCCCGTCACCTGACAGGATGAGCGCGACGAGGGGGAGCGATGTCGGGCTACGAGCACTTTCCGCCGCCGGGTGCGCCGGTCGGTGAGCCCGCGACGCCTCCCCCGCCCGGCTGGGCGCCGCCGTCCAGCACGACGTCCGACCGGCAGCGGCCCTGGACCCCGCCCGTCGGCATGCTCGGGGCGGCCCACAAGCCGGGGGTCATCCCGTTGCGGCCGCTCGGGCTCGGCGACCTCTACGACGCGTCGTTCCGGGTCATCCGGTTCAACCCCCAGGCCACCGTCGGGGTGGCCGTCCTGGTCGCGGCCCTCACCATGGCGGTGCCGGTGCTCGTCACCGCGGTGCTCACCTTCACGCTGGGACTGACCATCGACGAGAGCAGCGAGGGCGTCGGGGACACCGTGAGCTCCTGGAGCACGCTGACCAGCGCGCTGATGCTGCAGGTGTCGCTCGTGTTCGTGACGGCCTGCGTGGCCCACGTGGTCTCCCAGGCCGCGATCGGCCGACGCACCACGCTCGCGGCCACCTGGGCGGCCACCCGTGGTCGGCGCTGGCGGCTGGTCGGGCTCTCCCTCCTGGTGCTGGTGTCCTTCCTCGCGATCATCGTCGGCTACGTCGTCGCCTGGGTCCTGGTGGTGGAGCTCACCGACGGGGCGGTGCTGCCGCTCCTCTTCGGGTTCGTGTCGGTGCCGGCGTTCCTGGCCCTGATGGGCTGGGTGTGGATCCGGCTCCTCTACCTCCCCGCACCCGTGCTCGTGCTCGAGCAGGTCGGGATGCTCCGCGCCATCGGCCGCGGCTACCGCCTGTCGGCGCGGCAGACCTGGCGCACGCTCGGCATCGCGCTGCTCACGCTGCTGATCACGGTCGTCGCCGCACAGATGCTCGCCGTGCCGTTCAGCGTGGCGGGCCTGCTGCTCAGCGACGTCGTCGACCCGGCCCACTCCGCGCTGGTGCTGGTCGTCAGCCAGGCGCTCGCGACGGTGGCCGCGGCGGCGTTCGCCGGTCCGTTCACGGCCGCCGTCGTCTCCCTGCAGTACGTCGACCTGCGCATGCGCAAGGAGGGCTACGACGTCGAGCTCATGGCGCGCGCCGGGGTCCTCGGCCGGTGACCCGCCTCGACGCGCTCGCTCCGGCGCTGGCCGGCCGGCTCCCGGACCCGCCCCTGGACCCGACGCCCGACGAGGCGCGCTCGCTGCTGCGGCGCGAGCTCCTCGCGCCGGACTACCACGACCAGGACGTCGTGCGGCGCGTGCTCGACTGGATCGCGCGCCAGGTCGACGGCGGGACCCAGAGCGCCGGCGGCGCCCCGGGGCTGCAGACCTTCGCGGTGATGGTCGTCGTGGTGCTGCTGGTGGGCGGCCTGGCGTTCCTCCTCTCCCGCATCCGGCGCACCGCACGCGCCACCGACGAGGAGCAGCCGCTCCTGACCGGCGAGGACGTCACCTCCGCGGAGCTGCGCGCCCGCGCCCGGACCGCGCTCGAGGAGGAGCGCTACGAGGACGCGGTCGTCGACGCCTTCCGGGCGCTCGCCCTGCGCCAGGTCGAGCGCGGGCGCCTCGACGACGCGCCGGGCGCCACGGCCCACGAGGTCGCGCTCGCCCTCGGCGCGGCGCAGCCGGAGCGGCGCACGCGCGTGGACGCCAGCGCCCGGCTGTTCGACTCCGTCCTCTACGGCGACCGCCCGGCCACCCGCGAGCAGGCCATGGGCGTGCTGGCGCTCGACGACGAGCTGGCGGGCGCGCGATGAGCACCGGGACGGCCGCGCCGGCCCGGGCCGTGCCGGGCACCGAGGGTGGCGGCAGGCTGCGGCGGCACCGCTTCACGCTGCTGATCGTGCTCGGCCTGGTCGCCGCCGTGCTCGTGGTCGTCTGGAGCGGCGGCGAGCAGAGCACGTCGACCCCGCTCGACCCGGCCAACCCCGCCCCCGAGGGGTCCCGAGCCCTGGCCCGGGTGCTCGACGACGAGGGCGTCGACGTGACGGTGGCGCGGGGAGCGGCCGAGCTCGAGCGGACCGACGCCGGCCCCGGTACGACCGTGCTGGTCACCTCCACCGACGCGCTCGGCGCCAGCACCGTCGAGCGGCTCCTCGACCACGCCGCGGGAGCCCGGATCGTCCTCGTCGAGCCGGGGCCGACCGTGGCCGACGAGGTCGGCATGGACGGCGACGCCGTGCCGGACCTCCTGGGCGACGGTCGCGACGCCGACTGCGAGGACCCGCTCTTCGCGGACCTGACGCTCGAGGTCGACACCGCCCTGTCCTACCCCGGCACCGGCTGCTTCGGGGGCGACGACGGCGGCGCCGTGCTGGTCGAGCGCGGCGACGTGAGCCTGTTCGGCGCCGGGGAGGCCCTGACCAACGACCAGGTGCTGCGCGCCGACAACGCCGCCCTGGCCCTGCGCCTGCTCGGCCAGGACCGCCGGCTGGTCTGGTACGTCGCGCAGGTCGACGACCTCGTCGCCGACGACGGGGTCAGCCTCGAGAGCCTCGCCCCCGACTGGATCCGTCCGGGCATCTGGCTGCTCGCGCTGACGCTCGCCGGTGTCGCGCTGTGGCGCGGGAGGCGGCTCGGCGCGCTGGCGACGGAGCCGCTGCCGGTCGTGGTCAAGGCCATCGAGACCACCCTGAGCCGCGGCCGCCTCTACCGCCGCGCGGGCGACCGCGAGCACGCCGCGCAGGCCCTGCGACGTGCCGCCCGGGACCGGGCCGCGGAGCGCCTGCACCTCGGCACGGTCACCGATCCGCACGCGCTGGTGCGCCACGTCGCCCAGCACGTCGGCCGACCCGAGGCCGAGATCGACGGCCTCCTCGGCCCCCACGCCCCCACCCCTGCCACCGACGCAGCCCTGATCGCTCTGGCCACCCAGCTGGCCGAGCTCGACCGAGAGGTACGCCGCACATGACCCAGAGCACCGTCCAGGACGAGGTGGCCCGCGAGCGGCTCGCCGCCGTACGCACCGAGGTCGCCAAGGCGGTCGTCGGCCAGGACGCCGCCGTGTCCGGCCTGCTCGTCGCGCTGCTGTGCGGCGGGCACGTCCTGATGGAGGGCGTGCCGGGCACGGCCAAGACCCTGCTGGTCCGAACCCTGGCGGCGGCGCTGTCGGTCGACACCCGGCGGGTGCAGTTCACCCCCGACCTGATGCCGGGCGACATCACCGGCTCGATGGTCATCGACAGCCACCAGGGGCAGCTGAGCTTCCGCGAGGGCCCGGTCTTCACCAACCTCCTGCTCGCCGACGAGATCAACCGCACCCCGCCCAAGACCCAGTCGGCGCTGCTCGAGGCCATGGAGGAGGGACAGGTGTCCGTCGACGGCGTCTCGCACGCGCTGCCGCGGCCGTTCCTGGTCGCCGCGACCCAGAACCCGGTGGAGTACGAGGGCACCTACCCGCTTCCCGAGGCCCAGCTCGACCGCTTCCTGATCAAGGTCGTGCTGCCGATCCCCCAGCGCGAGCAGGAGCTGGAGATCCTGCGGCGCCACGCCGCCGGCTTCGACCCGCGCGACGTCGCCGGCGCCGGGGTCACCGCGGTCGCCGGCGCCGAGGACATCGCAGCCGGGCAGGCCGCCGTCCGCACGGTGCAGGTCTCTCCCGAGGTCGCCGGCTACATCGTCGACATCGCCCGCGCCACCCGGGAGTCGCCGTCGCTCAGCCTGGGCGTCAGCCCCCGGGGCGCGACGGCGCTGCTGCGCGCCGCCCGCGCCTGGGCGTGGCTCGTCGGACGCGACTTCGTCACCCCCGACGACGTGAAGTCCCTCGCGCACGCCACCCTCGTCCACCGGCTGGGGCTGCGCCCCGAGGCCGAGCTGGAGGGAGTGGACGTCGGCCAGGTCCTGGCCTCGGCGCTCGGCTCGGTGCCGGTCCCCCGATGACGTGTCGACGGTGAGCCGCTGATGGCGATCTCCGGCCGGACCCCGCTGCTCCTGCTGCTGGGCATGGTCGCGGTGGTGCTGCGGCCGAGCGTCTCGACGGTCTTCCTCTGGCTGCTCCTCGTGCTGCTCCTGGTGACGGCCGACTGGCTGCTGGCACCGCGCACCTCGACGCTCGCGTGGGCCCGACGGCCGACCGGTGCGGTGCGGATGGGCCACCCCACCGAGACGGTGCTGGTGGCCACCAACGGGTCGACCCGACGGGTGCGTGCGCTGGTGCGCGACGCCTGGCAGCCCAGCGCCGGCGCCGTCGGCAACCGTCACCGGCTCGCGCTCGGCCCCGGGGACCGCGCCCTGCTCAGCACGCCGTTGCGGCCGCGCCGGCGCGGCGACCTGCGCGCGACCGGCGTGACCGTGCGCATCACCGGCCCGCTGGGCCTCGCCGCCCGGCAGCGCACGGTCGGCGTCGAGGGCACCGTGCGCAGCCTGCCGCCGTTCGAGTCGCGCAAGCACCTGCCCTCCCGGCTCGCGCGGCTGCGTGACCTCGACGGCCGCTCCGCCGTGCGCGTGCGCGGTCAGGGCACGGAGTTCGACTCCCTGCGCGAGTACGTCCGAGGAGATGACGTCCGCTCCATCGACTGGCGCGCCTCCGCGCGCAACCGCAACGTCGTGGTGCGCACCTGGCAGCCCGAGCGCGACCGCCGCGTCGTCCTGGTGCTGGACACCTCCCGCACGTCGGCCGGCCGGGTGGAGGACGTGCCGCGGCTCGACTCCGCCATGGACGCCTCGCTGCTGCTCGCCGCCCTGGCCGCGCGCGCGGGCGACCGGATCGACTTCGTGGCCGGCGACCGACGGGTGCGTTCCCGCCTGCGCTCGGCCGGGTCGCTCGACGTCGCCGCCCGCCTGCAGGAGACGATGGCCGACCTGGAGCCGGTGATCGCGGAGGCCGACTGGAACGCGCTGGTCGGGGCCGTGCAGGGCATGGGCCGCCAGCGCGCACTCGTCGTGCTGCTGACCCCGCTCGAGCCCTCGGCCATCGAGGAAGGGCTCCTCGCCGTGCTGCCGGCGCTGACCCGCCACCACCGGGTGGTGCTCGCGTCGGTGCGCGACCCCGCCCTCGACCGGCTGGCCGCGGCACGCGCGAGCATCGACGACGTCTACGACGCGGCCGCTGCCGAGCAGGTCCTCGGCCGTCGTCGGCGTACGGCGGACCTGCTGCGGACCCTCGGCGTCGACGTCATCGACGCCGACGCCGACCGGCTACCACCGGCCCTCGCCGACCACTACCTGCACCTGAAGGCGCAGGGCCTGCTGTAGGGACGCGTCAGGACACGAGGCCGAGGGGCGGCGGCTCCGGAGGCAGGGGCAGGACCACCACCGTGGCGGCCGCTGCGGCTGCCTGCGGGACGGCGGCGGGAGCGGGCTCCCGCCAGGCCGAGCGGAGGTCCGCCACCCGGATCCGCCGGGTGCCGGTGATGCGACGCTGCCACCAGGGAGCGGAGACCGCCCCGAGCGTGGCCAGGAGCCGACCACGCGCGACGACGTCGACCACCAGGCCACAAGCCGCCAGGGACTCCGCGAGCTCCCGCAGCGCAGGGGCGTCGTCGAAGGCGGCGAGGGTCCCGGGGTCGTCGAGCTCGACGACGAGACCGCGCCCGCTCTCGAGGAGACGCCAGCACGGGCGTGGCGCGCCGGGCCTTCTGAGGGCGTGAGCCAGGTCCTCCAGGAGCGCATCGACGACGGCGCCGGCAGTGCGGATCCTCACGACCGTTCCTCCTGCGGGGTGGCGTCACGCTGGACCACGGTGCGCGGCGGCTGCGGCAGCTGACGGCCGGCCTCGCCGCCGATCCGCCCGCCGAACGGCCGGCCGTGGTCGGCGTACTCCTCGCGGACGTAGGCCAGCCGGTGGGGGCCGAGGTCGACCCGGGCACCCGTGCGGAGGATCTGGGAGTCGACCACCGCGCCGTGCACGCGCGTCATCCCGGCGATCGCGTCGACGACCCACTCGTCGCGCTCGTCGTGGCGGATCCGGGCGTGGAGGGGCTCGAGCCCCGCGAGCACGACCGAGCACGCCGGGTCCGAGCCCAGGGTCATGCCGTCGACCAGTCGGAACACCGACCGGGTCTCCCCGGGCAGCGCGGTCTCGCGGGTGAGCACCAGGCGCGGGTCGCCACCGCGGGCGGGGTCGTGGGTCGTCGTCACCCGTCGCGGCCGTCGGCGCAGCGTGGGCACCAGCGGCCACAGGGTCCCCGGGGGCGTGAGCCCGGCGCCCGGCAGGACCGAGGGGGTGCTGCGGCTGCGCGAGCGGGCCGACGTCCAGGCGCCGCGCAGGCTGCCCAGACGGATCCGACGGGTCCCGGTCAGCCGCCGCTGCCACCACGGCGCGGACACCGCGCCGAGGAGCACCAGGCGCTCACCGTCGCGCTCCACGCTGAGCACGATCCCCTGGGCGGCCAGCGTCTCGGCGACGCCGCGCACCGCTGCGGCGTCGGCGGTGCCCGCGAAGACACCCGGGTCGTCCAGCTCGAGGGTCAGCCGGCTCCCGCTGCCGCGGAGCCGGCCGTGCACCGGCGGCTCGCCGGGACGGTCGAGCGTGACCTCGAGGTCGGCCTCGAGCAGGACGGCCATGGTCAGGGCCGAGCGACGGCGGGGGCGCCGTGCTCGCTGGTCGTGACCGTCAGCGTGCCGTTGAGGCGCCAGGTGGCCCGGGGCGCCTGGGCGCCGGTGTCGCGGGGCACCTCGACCTCCATGCCCTCGAAGCGGTAGTGGATCGCCGCCTCGCGGCCGGTGAGGAAGCTCCACATGCGCTGGCCCAGGTCGGTCCAGTCCACGACCTCGTCGGTGTTCTCGTGCGTCTCCATGATTGTCTCCGCTCAACCCTTCCTCAACACGGTGTTGAGGTTCTATGCTACCATCATGAACACCTTGTCAAGCCCCGGCCTCACGATCGGCGCCCTCGCGGACCAGACCGGCCTCAGCGCGGCGACGCTGCGCATGTGGGAGCAGCGCCACGGCTTCCCGACTCCCGCACGGCTCGCCAGCGGCCACCGGCGCTACGCCGAAACCGACGTCGCGACCGTGCGCGACGTCGTACGGCGTCGCGACTCCGGCGTCCGCCTGGACGTCGCCATCGCGCAGGCCACCGCCCGCGCCCTCACCCAGGCCGAGCCGCCGGCGCCGTCGGTCTACGCCGAGCTGCGGCGCCACCACCCGCACCTCGCCTCCAACCGCCTGCGCAAGTCGACGCTGCTGGCGCTGTCCTGGGCGATCGAGGACGAGTTCGCGGCGCGAGCCACGCGGCCCCACCTGTTCGGGAGCTTCCAGGACGAGGCCACCTACCTCCCCGCCGAGGAGCGCTGGGTCGAGCTCGCGCGCGTGGCCGGCTCGGCGTTCGTGCTGGCGGCGTTCGACGACGTCGCCCCGCGACCGGGGCCGGTGCGCGTGCACCTGCCGGAGGACGCGCCGATGCGGCGCGAGTGGACCGTGGTGTGCGACTCCCCCGAGCTGCCCGCCGCCCTGACCGCCTGGGAGCTGCCCGGCCAGTCGCAGGTGCGCGACCGGGACCGGCTCTTCGAGGCCGTCTGGACCGTCGAGCCGCTGGCCGTGCGCCACGCGGCGCGCGCCTGCGCCCAGGTGGCCAGCGCGGCCGGCGTCACCGAGGCCGCCCCGGTCCTCTACGAGCTCGCCGAGGACCCGACGGACGCGGCGACCGACCTCGCCTCGGTCACCGCGATGTTCAACCGCGTCGTGACCTACGTCGACCGCTTCGGTCGCTGACGTGGACGACCACGACGTCGTCGTCGTCGGGGCCGGACTGGCCGGCCTGCAGTGCGCACGGATGCTGACCCGCGCCGGCCTGGACGTCCAGGTGCTGGAGGCGGCGGACGCGGTGGGCGGCCGGATCCGCACCGACGTGGTGGACGGCTTCCTGGTCGACCGCGGCTTCCAGCTGCTCAACCCCGCCTACCCCGCCGTACGACGCACGGTCGACGTGGGCGCGCTGCGGCTGCAGGCCTTCGACGCCGGCGTCGCGGCGCGCCTGGACGACCGCCTCCAGGTGCTGGGTCATCCCTGGCACGAGCCGCGGCTGGCCGTGACCACCGCACGGGCGCTCGCCGCGCGCCCCGGCGAGGCCGCGCGGGTGCTGCGCTGGCTCGCGCCGCTCGCGACGGGCTCGCTGCGCCGCGGCCGGCTGGCCACCCGGCTGGCGGAGTCCCACGACCTGAGCCTGCGCGCGTCGCTCGACCGCGCCGGCGTCGACGGCGTCCTGCGCCGGGTCCTGGAGCGCTTCCTGACCGGGGTCGTGCTCGAGGACGACCAGTCGACCTCGGCGGCGTACGCCCTGCTGCTCGTGCGCACGTTCGCGGCCGCCTCCCCCGGGCTGCCCGCCGCGGGGATGCAGGCCCTCCCGGAGCAGCTCGCCGCCGAGCTGTCGGGGCGCATCTCCCTCGGGCAGCCGGTCGAGGGGATCTCCGGAGCCGCCGGCGCCCACGTCGTGTCGGTGGCCGGGCGGACGCTGCGGGCGCGCCGGGTCGTGGTGGCGGCCGCCGCCCCGGAGGCGACGATGCTGGCCGGCGTGCCGAGCACGGCGACCAAGGGGGTCGTCACCCAGTGGTTCGCGGCCGACGAGCTGCCCACCCCGGTCGGCCTGCTGCACGTCGACGCCCGGGTCCGGCCCTCCGGCCCGGTGGTGAACACCGCCGTCGTGTCATCCGCGGCTCCCTCCTACGCCCCGGCCGGACGTCACCTGGTCCAGGCCTCCGCCCTGCTGCCGCGGGACCGGCCGGCACCCACCGAGCACGAGCTGCGGCTGCACGCGGGCGAGCTGCTCGGCGCGGCCACCCACGGCTGGCGGTCGGTGGCGCGCCACGAGGTGCGTGACGCACTTCCCGCGCAGGACGCGCCGTTCACCGAGCGCCGACCGGTCGTCCTCGACGAGGGTCTCGTCGTGTGCGGCGACCACCGCGACACCGCCTCGATCCAGGGCGCGCTGGTCAGCGGCGCACGTGCGGCTCGCGCCGTCCTGGGCGGTCGCTAGGCCTGCGTCGCGGCCCGGTCCTCCAGGAGCGAGGAGTCGATGTCGCCGGTGGCGCCGCGCCGCACGGCGCTGCGCCCGAGCACGAACACGTAGGCGAAGAACGTCGCCTCCGCCAGGATGCCGATGCCGACGCGGGCCGCGGTCGGCAGCCCCGAGGGCGTCACGAACGCCTCGATCACGCCGCTGATCGCCAGGACCGCCACCAGGCCGAGCGCGACCGTCGCCGCCGTACGGCCCTCGTGCGCGATCGACTGGGTGCGCGTCCGGTGTCCGGGCTCGACCCACGACCAGAACAGCCGCAGGCCCACTCCCCCGGCCACGAAGACGGCGGTCAGCTCGAGCAGTCCGTGCGGGAGGATCAGGCCCCAGAACAGCTCGCCCCGGTCGTGACGGGTCATGACCGACCCGATGATCGCCAGGTTGAGGATGTTCTGGAAGAGGAGGACGACGACGGGGAAGCCGAGGATCCCGAGCGCGACGCACTGCGCGGCGACCCAGGCGTTGTTGATCCAGACCTGCGCCGCGAAGTGGCCGGCGGCGTACTCGCTGTAGTAGCCCTCGAAGTCCTCGTTGACGAGCTGGTCGACCTCGGAGGGGCTGAGCAGCGACTGCTCGACCTGCGGGTTGTCGATCAGCCACCACATCATCACCGCGGTCACCACCACGTTGGCGGCGAAGCACCCGAGCCACCACCACCGCAGCCGGTAGAGCGCCGCCGGGAATCGCTCGACGAAGAAGGTGCGCAGCCCGCGCCAGGATCCCACGCGGGTACCGACGGCCTTGTTGCGCGCGTGCGAGAGCAGCGAGGAGAGATGACCGACCAGGGAGGCGTCCGGGACGGAGGTGCGGACCACGGACAGGTGGGTGGCGACCTGCTGGTAGCGCTCGACGAGCTCGTCGCTCTCGGCCCCCGTCAGCCTGCGCGTGCGGACGAGCTGCTCGAGGCGCTGCCACTCGTGGGCGTGCGCGAGCACGTACGCGTCGAGGTCCACGCGCACACTCTAGGTCGCGGTCGGCCGCGAGGCCCCCGGAGCACTCACCCCACCTACACTGACCGCGATGCCCCAGGAGTTCGCGACCCTCACCTCCGACGACCTCGTCACCGGCGAGGCGGTCGCGCTCGACCTGCCGCCGGCCAGCCTGGGCGCCCGCATCGCCTCGGGCCTGATCGACGTGGTGGTCACCGTCCTGTCGGCGATCACGGTCTTCATGCTGTTCCTGGTCGCGGCGATCAACACCGACGACGCGCTGATCCACGTGGCGCTGGTCGGGGCGCTGATCACCGTCTTCCTGGTCATCCCGGTGACCCTCGAGACGCTGACGCGCGGCCGCTCGCTCGGCAAGCTCGCCCTCGGCCTGCGCACGGTCCGCGACGACGCCGGCCCGATCTCCTTCCAGCACGCGTTCATCCGCGCGCTCGTCGGGTTCGTGGAGATCTACGCGTTCAGCGGCGCTCCTGCGTTCTTCTCCGCCCTGGTGAGCTCGCGCGGCAAGCGGCTGGGCGACTTCGCCGCCGGGACGTACGTCGTGCGCGACCGGGTGCCGCTGCGGCTCACCGTGCCGTCGCAGATGCCGCACCACCTGGGCGCCTGGGCCCGCACCGCCGACATCACGACCCTGCCGACCGGGCTGGCGCTGGCGGTGCGCCAGTTCCTGGGCCGCTTCCACACCTTCGACCCGCAGTCGCGGCACACGGTCGCCGCCCAGCTGGCCGCCGAGGTGCAGCGCTACGTCGCTCCGGCGCCGCCTCCGGGCACGCTGCCCGAGGACTTCCTCGCGGCGGTGGTCGCCTCCCGCCGGGAGCGCGACCAGGCCCGGCTGCACCGTGAGGCCCAGCAGCGCCACCGCCTCACCTCGCGCCGCTGACCACGTCTCGCTCGGTCAGCGCACGGGGCGCCGGTAGGCGAGGTCGACGATGTCGCGCCCGACCGCCACGCCCTTGCGCTCGAACTTGGTCACCGGCCGCTCCGACCAGCGCGGCACGTCGCCGCCCTCCAGCCCGGGCTCGGCGTCGAGGACCTGCCGCATCTGCACGGCGTACGCCGCCCAGTCGGTCGCCAGCCGCCAGGTCCCGCCCGGCTCCAGCCGCGACGCGACGAGCTGCGCGAAGTCGGGGGTGACGAGCCGGCGCTTGTGGTGCTTGGTCTTGGGCCACGGGTCGGGGAAGAACGTCCACAGCTCCCGGATGGACGACTCCGCCACGAGGTGCTCGATCGACCACGCCGCGTCGACGGAGCAGAACCGCACGTTGTCCGCTCCGGCCGCGGCCACCTCGGCGAGCCCGGCGGCCACCCCCGGCAGCCACACCTCGAACGCCACGACGTTGCAGTCGGGGCGCGCGGCCGCCAGGACGCCGGTCGCCTCGCCGACGCCCGGCCCGATCTCGACCACCAGCGGCGCCTCGCGCCCGAACACCTCGGCCCAGCTGAAGCCGGGCTCGTCGACGGCCTCGTCGGGGATCACCCAGTCGCGGTGGTGGGCGTCCCACGCCTCCTGCTGGCTGGGCGTGAACCGGCTCCCGCGCCGCGAGTAGCTCAGCACCTCCTGCATCCGCCGACCGTCCTGCGTCCGCTTCACGTGCGGTCGTGCCGTCGCCTGCTCGCTCATCCCCCCATTCTCCCGAACCTCCCCGCGTCCTCCCATTCCACGCCCGCCACCCACGGTGGTCGAGGTGCGAGCGAAGCGAGCCTCGAAACCACTCCGCCGCACCCCACCGGTGGTCGGGCAGCGAGGAGCGCCAGCGACGAGCGCCCGTCGAGACCCCCGCACCTCTGGCTGCCTTCTCGGGGCCGGACTGGGGTGGCTGTGACTGGTGGGGCGTCTACCGACACTCAGCGTCGGCAGTTGGGCGCGGTGCCGGCCCGGCTGAGCGTGAAGTGGCTCAGCCCGAGCTCGAACTGCCGACGTGGGTGCCCAATAGGCAGGGCCCGCGCTTGTGCGGGCGGCGCGGCGAAGCCGCCCGTGCGCCGCCCCAGCAACCCGGGAGAGGCTCGGAGTCAAGGACGGCCGGAGGCCGCCGCGAAGCGGGCGCCGAAGGCGATCCTTGACTCCGAGACCCGGGCTGCTAGCGCGCGGGCCGACACCAGCCCCGCATCGACGGTGTGGTTTCGAGGCTCGCTGCGCTCGCACCTCAACCACCGTGGGGTCGGCTCGGCGCTCGGCTCGCGGGGTCTCGACGGGCGCTCGTCGCTGGCGCTCCTCACTGCTCGACCACCGGTCAGTGGTTTCGAGGCTCGCTGCGCTCGCACCTCAACCACCGTGGGGTCGGCTCGGCGGTCGGCTCACCGGGTCTCGACGGGCGCTCGTCGCTGGCGCTCCTCACTGCTCGACCACCGGTCAGTGGTTTCGAGGCTCGCTGCGCTCGCACCTCAACCACCGAAGGTCGCTGCTCGACCGCCGAGGGAAATGCAGGACGGCCCCGGACCTGGGTCCGGGGCCGTGCTGGGAGTGCTAGCCGGTCAGTGACCGGCGGGGATCACTTGGTGATCTTGGTGACGCGGCCGGCACCAACGGTGCGGCCACCCTCGCGGATGGCGAAGCGCAGGCCCTCGTCCATGGCGATCGGCTGGATCAGCTCGACGGCCATCTCGGTGTTGTCGCCGGGCATGACCATCTCGGTGCCCTCGGGCAGCGTGACGACGCCGGTGACGTCCGTGGTGCGGAAGTAGAACTGCGGACGGTAGTTGTTGAAGAACGGCGTGTGACGGCCGCCCTCCTCCTTCGAGAGGATGTAGACCGAGGCCTCGAAGTTGGTGTGCGGGGTCGTGGTGCCCGGCTTGATGACGACCATGCCGCGCTCGACGTCCTCGCGCTTGGTGCCACGAAGCAGCAGACCGACGTTCTCACCGGCCTGGCCCTCGTCGAGCAGCTTGCGGAACATCTCGACACCGGTGACGGTCGACTTGATGGCGCCCTCGCGGATGCCGACGATCTCGACCTCCTCGTTGACCTTGACGATGCCGCGCTCGATACGGCCGGTGATGACCGTGCCGCGACCCGTGATCGTGAAGACGTCCTCGACGGGCATGAGGAACGGCTTGTCCGTCTCACGCTCGGGGGTCGGGATGGCCTCGTCGACCGCGTTCATCAGCTCGAGGATCGACTCGCCCCACTTCTCGTCGCCCTGGAGCGCCGGGAAGGCAGCGACGCGCACGACGGGGATGTCGTCGCCGTCGAACTCGTACTCGGAGAGGAGCTCGCGCACCTCCATCTCGACGAGCTCGATGAGCTCCTCGTCGTCGACCATGTCGCACTTGTTGAGCGCCACGACCAGGGCCGGCACGCCGACCTGGCGGGCGAGCAGCACGTGCTCACGCGTCTGGGGCATGGGACCGTCGGTGGCGGCAACCACCAGGATCGCGCCGTCCATCTGGGCCGCGCCGGTGATCATGTTCTTGATGTAGTCGGCGTGACCCGGGCAGTCGACGTGCGCGTAGTGGCGCGCCTCGGTCTGGTACTCGACGTGCGCGATCGAGATCGTGATGCCGCGCTGCCGCTCCTCGGGAGCCTTGTCGATCTCGTCGAACGCCGAGGCGGCGTTGAGATCCGGGTACTTGTCGTGCAGCACCTTCGTGATTGCTGCGGTCAGCGTCGTCTTGCCATGGTCGATGTGACCGATGGTGCCGATGTTGACGTGCGGCTTGGTCCGCTCGAACTTCGCCTTAGCCACTGTGGGCTCCTCCTGGTGTGGTTGTTACTTGACTCGTACTTGACGTGTGGTGCGTGGTGCGTGGCGGTACTCCCGAGGGACTACTCCCCACGCACCTTCTTGATGATCTCGTCGGCGATGTTCGTGGGAACCTCGGCGTACGAGTCGAACTCCATCGAGTACGACGCCTGGCCGGAGGTCTTGGACCTCAGGTCGCCAACGTACCCGAACATCTCGGACAGCGGCACGAGGGAGTTGACGACGATGTCGCCGTGCCTCTCCTCCTGCGCGCGGATCTGGCCGCGACGGCTGTTGATGTCGCCGATGACGGTACCGAGGAACGACTCGGGGGTCGTCACCTCCACCGCGAACATCGGCTCCAGCAGCACCGGCTTGGCCATGCGTGCGGCCTCCTTGAAGGCCTGGTTGCCGGCGATCTTGAAGGCCAGCTCGGAGGAGTCGACGTCGTGGTAGGCGCCGTCCTCGAGAGAGAACTTCACGTCGACCATCGGGTAGCCGGCGAGGACGCCGAACTCGAGGGCCTCCTGGCCACCCTGGTCCACCGAGGGGATGTACTCCTTCGGCACGCGGCCACCGGAGACGTTGTTGACGAAGGTGTAGCCCGCGCCGGTGCCCGTCTCGGGGTCGATGTTGGGACCGAGCGAGACGACGACCTTGGCGAACTGGCCAGAGCCACCCGTCTGCTTCTTGTGGGTGTAGGAGTGCTTGGTGACCTCCTTGCGGAGGGTCTCCCGGTAGGCGACCTGCGGCTTGCCGACGGTGGCCTCGACGCGGAACTCGCGCTTCATCCGGTCGACCAGGATCTCCAGGTGGAGCTCGCCCATGCCGGCGATGATCGTCTGACCGGTCTCCTCGTCCGCCTTGACGGTGAACGTGGGGTCCTCGTCGGAGAGCCGCTGGATGGCGGTTCCGAGCTTCTCCTGGTCGCTCTTGGTCTTGGGCTCGATCGCGACCTCGATCACCGGGGCCGGGAACGTCATCGACTCGAGGATGACCTGGTTCTGGGGGTCGCTCAGCGTGTGACCCGTCTTGGTGTCCTTGAGGCCCATGACGGCCACGATCTGGCCGGCGCCGACCGACGCGATCTCCTCACGCTTGTTGGCGTGCATCTGGTAGACCTTGCCGATCCGCTCCTTGCGGCCGTTGACCGAGTTGACCACGGTCGCGCCGGCGGCGAGCTTGCCGGAGTAGACGCGGACGTAGATCAGCTTGCCGAGGTGCGGGTCGGTCGCGATCTTGTAGGCGAGGCCGGAGAACGGCTCGTCGTCCGACGGCAGGCGCTTGACCTCGACGGTCTCGTCCTTGACCGAGTGGCCGATGATCGCGTCGATGTCGAGCGGCGAGGGCAGGAACTTCACGACCGCGTCGAGCAGGGGCTGGACGCCCTTGTTCTTGAACGCCGTGCCGCACAGGACCGGGTTGAGCTTGTCGGCCAGGGTGGCGCGACGGATCGCGGCCTCGATCTCCTCGACGGTGAACTCCCCCTCGTCGAGGAACTTCTCCATGATCTCGTCGTCGGCGTCCGACAGCGTCTCGAGCAGCTTCTCGCGGTACTCCGCGGCCTGCTCGGCCAGCTCGGCCGGGATCTCCTCGACGACGTAGTCCTCGCCCATCGTGGTCTCGCCGCGCCACACGAGCGCGCGCATGCCGACGAGGTCGACGACGCCGATGAAGTCGCCCTCGGCGCCGATCGGGAGCTGCAGGACCAGCGGGGTGCTGTTGAGGCGCTCCACCATCATGTCGACGCAGCGGAAGAAGTCGGCGCCCGTGCGGTCGAGCTTGTTGACGAAGCACATGCGGGGCACGGAGTACTTGTTGGCCTGGCGCCACACCGTCATCGTCTGGGGCTCGACACCGGCGACACCGTCGAACACCGCGACCGCGCCGTCGAGGACACGCAGCGAGCGCTCGACCTCGGCGGTGAAGTCCACGTGACCGGGGGTGTCGATGATGTTGATCTGGTGGTCCTTCCACCAGCAGGTCGTCGCGGCGGACGTGATCGTGATGCCGCGCTCCTGCTCCTGCTCCATCCAGTCCATCGTGGCCGCGCCCTCGTGGACCTCACCGATCTTGTAGGTGATGCCGGTGTAGAAGAGGATGCGCTCGGTGGTGGTGGTCTTGCCGGCATCGATGTGGGCCATGATGCCGATGTTGCGGACCTTGTTGAGGTCGGTGGTGATGTCGACAGCCACTGAAAGTCTCAGTCCCTCGGAAGTTGGTGTGGAGCCGGTGGCGTGAGGGGTACGGCGTACCCCTCACGCATGGATCACCAGCGGTAGTGGGCGAAGGCCTTGTTGGACTCGGCCATCTTGTGGGTGTCCTCGCGCTTCTTCACCGCGGCACCGAGGCCGTTGGAGGCGTCGAGGATCTCGTTCATGAGGCGCTCGGACATCGTCTTCTCGCGACGGTCCGCGGCGTAGCCGACGAGCCAGCGCAGCGCGAGCGTGGTGCCGCGCGTGCCCTTGACCTCGATCGGGACCTGGTAGGTCGCGCCGCCGACGCGGCGGGACTTGACCTCGATGGACGGCTTGACGTTGTCCATCGCGCGCTTCAGCGTGACGACGGGGTCGGTGCCGTTCTTCTCGCGGCAGCCCTCGAGGGCGCCGTAGACGATGCGCTGGGCGACCTGCTTCTTGCCGTCCTGCAGGACCTTGGAGACGAGCTGGGAGACCAGCTGCGAGCCGTAGACCGGGTCGATGTCGATCGGCCGCTTCGGGGCCGGACCCTTGCGGGGCATTAGCTCTTCTCCTTCTTCGCGCCGTAGCGGCTGCGGGCCTGCTTGCGGTTCTTGACACCCTGGGTGTCGAGCGTGCCGCGGATGATCTTGTAGCGGACACCGGGAAGGTCCTTCACCCGGCCGCCGCGGACGAGCACGATGGAGTGCTCCTGGAGGTTGTGGCCGACCCCGGGGATGTAGGCCGTGACCTCGACGCCGCTCGACAGGCGCACGCGGGCGACCTTGCGGAGGGCGGAGTTCGGCTTCTTCGGGGTGGTCGTGTAGACGCGGGTGCAGACACCGCGGCGCTGGGGCGAACCCTTCAGGGCAGGCGTCTTGTTCTTCGACACCTTGTCCTGGCGGCCCTTGCGGACCAGCTGGTTGATCGTGGGCACCTGGTGGTTCCCTTTCATGTAGCTCTCAGTGCTCGGCGCCTTGCCGGGCACGGCGTGTTGCAGTGGATCTCTGTGCCTGTGGTGAGTGCGCCCGGATTTGGGCACGCGCAACGGTCTGGTCGTGCCAGACACAAGTACCGAGATTACTCGGCGCCCCAAGACGGGTCAAAACGCCGTGCGTCCACCCCGACCGGGGGCTCAGGCGTGGACCAGGTCGAGGGCCGGACGACCCTCGGTGACCGACTTGGCACGGAGGTAGAGCGCGCTGGCCAGGAGCACGCCGGCGACCGTCATGACCCCTCCCCCGATGAGCGTCCAGCGAGCGCCGAACACCTCGCCGACCCAGCCGAGCAGGGGCGCCCCCAGCGGGGTCCCGCCGATGAAGATCATCATGTAGAGCGCCATCACCCGACCGCGCATGCCCTCGTCGGTGTTGAGCTGCATGAAGGCGTTGGCGCTGGTGATCATCGTCAGCGCGGTGAAGCCGAGCACCGGGCACAGCAGCGCGAAGGTGAGGTACGACGGCGCGAGACCCGCCACGATCTCGACCAGCCCGAACACGACCGCCGCCCCGACGACCAGGCGGTGACGGACCCGCTCCCGGCTCGCTGCCAGGAGGGAGCCGGCCAGGGAGCCGACCGCGAGGAACGTCCCGAGCATCCCGAACTCGGCCGAGCCCTTGTCGAAGACCTGGGTGGCCATCAGCGCCGAGGTCATCTGGAAGTTGAGGCCGAAGGTGCCGGTGAAGAACACGATGCCCAGGATCAGCATCAGGTCGGGGCGCTGGCGCACGTAGGAGACGCCGGCGCGGATCTGGCCGGGCTGGCGGCGTACGAGGGCGGCGACGTGGAGGGCGCTGCCGTCGAGCCGCGCCAGGGCCATGACCGGGGCGATGTAGGTCAGCGCGTTGATCAGGATGACCCACCCGGTGGCGACCACGCCGGACCCGAGCAGGGCGATCGACACGCCCGCGATGGCGGGACCGAGCAGCCGGGCGGAGTTGAAGCCGGCGGAGTTGAGGCCGACGGCGTTGGTGAGGTCGTCGGCGTCGACGATCTCGGACACGAACGACTGGCGCGCCGGGGCGTCGAACGCCGAGGCGACGCCGAGCACGAGCGCGAGCACGTAGACGTGCCAGATCTGGACGGTGCCGGTGACGGCCAGGACGCCCAGCAGGACGGCGGGCACGGCCATGCCGATGTTGGTCATCTGCAGCAGCCGGCGCTTGGGGATCCGGTCGGCGACCAGCCCGGCCACCGGGGAGAGCAGGAGGAAGGGGAGGAACTGCAGCCCCGTGGTGATGCCGATGGCGGCCGCGCTGTTGGCGGTCAGCAGCAGCACCAGCCAGTCCTGCGCGACGCGCTGCATCCAGGTCCCCGTGTTGGAGACCAGGTTGCCGGCGGCGTAGAGCCGGTAGTTGGGGTTGCGGAGGGAGCGGAAGGTGGGGCTCAACCAGATGCCAGCCTTTCGAGGATCGGGGCCGCGCGGCGGAGCACGGCACGTTCGTCAGTGGTGAGTTCGCGGAGTCGGGTCGCCAGCCACTCGTCGCGGCGGGCGCGGTCGGCCACGACGGTGGTGCGACCGCGGTCGGTCAGCGCCACCAGCACCTGCCGGCCGTCGGTGTCGTGGGCACGGCGGCTGGCGTAGCCGCCGTCGACCAGGCAGTTGACGGTGCGCGTCATGCTCGGCGGCTGCACCATCTCGGCCTTGGCCAGCTCCCCGACCGTCAGCTCCCCGTCGTGGCGGTAGAGCGCACCCAGCACCGCCATCGCGTTCATGCTGAGCTCGTTGTCTGGGTGGCGCTCGTTGGCGAGACGCCGCCGCAGACGCATCACCGAGAGCCGGAGCTGCGAGGCGAGTCCGGCGTCGGTGCGGGCGACCTTCTCCACGGTAGGCATGTCGTTAGCATAAGTCATTACCTGTGCTAACTATTCCTTGGTGGGTGCGGGCTGGGTTGCGGGGCTGGTGTTGGCCCGCGCGCTAGCAGCCCGGGTCTCGGCGTCAAGGAGCTTCGCCCGCTTCGCGGCGGCCTTCGGCCGTCCTTGACCCCGAGCCTCTCCCGGGCCGCTTTGGCGGCGCACGGGCGGCGGCGGCTTCGCCGCGCCGCCCGCAAAAAGCGCGGGCCCTGCCTATCGGTCACCTATGTCGGCAGTTCGAGCCTGACCTCTGCCTCTCCACGCTCAGCCGGGCGCGGGCAGGGACCAACTGCCGACGCTGAGTGTCGGTAGACGCACCACCAGTCACACCAGCCCCAGAGGGGTGCCGCGCTTTGCGCGGGCGGCGCGGGCGGAGCCCGTGTCGCCCCGTGCGCCGCCAAGCCGGTCGAGAGAGGCTCCGGGTCAAGGACGGCGAAGCCGCCGCGAAGCGGGCGCCGCAGGCGATCCTTGAAGCGGAGACGCGACCGGCTAAGCGCGCGGCACCCCGTCCGGCCCCGAGGAGGCAGCCAGAGGTGCAGGGGTCTCGACGGCCGCTCGTCGCTGACGCTCCTCACTGCTCGACCACCGGTACGTGGTTTCGAGGCTCGCTGCGCTCGCACCTCAACCACCGTGGGGTCGGTCGGCGTTCGGCTCACGGGGTCTCGACGGGCGCTCGTCGCTGGCGCTCCTCGCTGCTCGACCACCGGTACGTGGTTTCGAGGCTCGCTGCGCTCGCACCTCAACCACCGAGGGCGGGGGCTGTCAGCTGAGCCAGTCGGTGAGGGGGTTGATGGCGAAGTAGACGACGAAGAGGGTGGCGACGACGTACATCAGGGGGTGGACCTCGCGGGCCTTGCCGACGACGAGCTTGATCAGCACGTAGGAGACGAAGCCGGCGCCGATGCCCACCGAGATGGAGTAGGTGAAGGGCATCAGGACGATCGTGAGGAAGGCGGGGATCGCGATCTCGAGGTCGTCCCAGGTGATGCCGACGACCTGCTGCATCATCAGGAAGCCGACGAGCACCAGGGCGGGCACGGCCGCCTCCGAGGGGATGACGGCGACCAGCGGCGCGAAGAAGATGGTCAGCAGGAATAGCACGCCGG
The DNA here is from genome assembly GCF_015024225.1 of Nocardioides lijunqiniae. Classification (GTDB taxonomy): domain Bacteria; phylum Actinomycetota; class Actinomycetes; order Propionibacteriales; family Nocardioidaceae; genus Nocardioides; species Nocardioides lijunqiniae. The sequence goes on along the minus strand of NZ_JACJGM010000021.1, from coordinate 3,189 downwards.
TGACGATCGAGGCCAGGCCCGTGCGGGCGCCCTCGCCGACGCCGGAGGCCGACTCGATGTAGGAGGTGTTGGACGAGACGCCCGCGGCGCCACCGGCCACGGCGGCCAGCGAGTCGACGACCAGGATCCGCTGCGCGTTCGGCGGGGTGCCGTCCTCGTCCAGCAGCTCGGCCTCGGCGCCGATCGCGGTCATCGTGCCCATGGTGTCGAAGAAGTCGGCGAGCATCAGCGTGAAGATCAGCAGCAGCGCGGAGACGACGCCGACGGACTCGAAGGAGCCCAGCAGCGAGAACTCCCCCAGCGTCGCGAGGTCGGGCAGGTCGAAGACGTCGCCCGGCCAGGCGGGCACGGTGAGCGCCCAGCCGGTGGGGCTCTCGCTGCCCGGCCCGAGGTCGCCGATCGTCTCGACGATGATCGCCAGCACGGTGGTCACGACGATCGAGATCAGGATGGCGCCCTTGACGCGGCGGACCCAGAGCCCGATGAGGAGCAGCAGGCCGAGTGCGAAGACGAGCACCGGCCAGCCGGCGAGCTGACCCGTCTGGCCCAGCTGCACCGGGACGGTCGTCTGCGCGACGTCCGGGATCCGGCGTACGAAGCCGGCGTCGACGAAGCCGATCAGGGCGATGAAGAGACCGATGCCCACGGAGATCGCGACCTTGAGCTGGCCGGGCACCGCGTGGAAGACCGCCTTGCGGAAGCCGGTCAGCACCAGGATCAGGATCAGGATCCCCTCCAGGACGACCAGCCCCATCGCGTCGGCCCAGGTCATCCGCGACGCGACCGCGACGGCGAGGAACGCGTTGAGCCCTAGACCGGTGGCGATCGCGAGCGGGAAGTTGGCGACCGCGCCCATGAGGATGGTCAGCACCCCCGCGACCAGGGCGGTGCCCGCCGCGATCACCGGCAGGTTCGGGGCGTCGCCCCCACCCAGGAACTGGCCGTCCACGTCGGGCGCGAAGCCCAGGATCAGCGGGTTGAGCACCACGATGTAGGCCATCGTGAAGAAGGTGACGACGCCGCCGCGCACCTCCCGGCCCACCGTCGAGCCGCGCTCGCTGATCCTGAAGTAGCGGTCGATACCGGTGCTGGGTGCAGGCGTCTGGGTCGTCACATCGGGTGAGGATGGCAGAGGTCGGGACCCGGGGGGAACCCGGTGGACTACGGTGAGACCGTGGAGCTGCGCGACGACCAACCGATGGCGCACGAGTTCAGGAACCGCACCTATCTCCTGGCCGACGTCGAGCCGTTGGACGTCGACGGGGTCCGCACCGTCCAGGTCGGCACGGCGGTCTTCTTCCTGGCGTTCCTCGCTCTGCTCCCCTTCTACGAGCGGCTCGTCGAGAACGACCGGACGTGGTGGCTGTGGATGTGCCTGTGCGGCGTCGCCCTGGGGCTCTTCGGGCTGGAGTACTGCCGCCGACGACGAGCACTGCGCACCGAGCTCGAGGACTCCGACGTCCACAGCCGCGAGAGCGGCCCCGGCTCGGCCTCCTGAGCCGGGTGACCCGGGCCACCCCCGGGTTTGACGGCGGTCCCCGGGGGTAACCGGTCGACATGACCTCGAAGCTGCACTACACCGTCCCCGGCATGAGCCAGTCCGACGCCGAGCGCGTCGTGGAGCTGCTCCAGAGCCGTCTCTACGCCTGCAACGACCTGCACCTGACGCTCAAGCACGTGCACTGGAACGTCGTGGGCCCGCACTTCATCGCCGTCCACGAGATGATCGACCCGCAGGTCGAGACCGTCCGCGGCTTCGCCGACGACCTGGCCGAGCGCATCGCGACCCTCGGCGGCTCCCCCGTCGGCACGCCGGGCGCCCTCGTCGCCGCGCGCGAGTGGGACGAGTACTCGATCGGTCGCGCGACCACCCAGGAGCACCTCGGCGCGCTCGACCTCGTCTACCAGGGCGTGATCAGCAGCTACCGCGCCGGCTTCGAGGAGCTCGACGAGCTGGACCCGGTCACCCAGGACATGTTCATCGCCCAGACCGAGCAGCTCGAGCTGTTCCACTGGTTCGTGCGTGCGCACCTGGAGGACAAGGCCGGCAACCTCTCGACGACCGGCGCCGGCTCCGAGCAGGAGGCCGCGGCGGCCGCCAGCGAGTAGCACCACCCGCACGCACGAAGGGGCCCGACCGGATCACCGGTCGGGCCCCTTCGTTCGTGTCAGATCAGCTCGTAGTCGTCGCTGGTGAGCGTGTCGAAGACGTGCTCGGGCATCGGCTCCGGCTCGTGCTTCTTCGCCAGGCGCACCTCGGAGTGCGCACCGCACCCGTGGTCGAACGAGACCACGCGGCCGTCGTCGTTGGCGTCGCCGTTGGCGCAGACGCCGAACGTCTCCGAGAGCGGACCCGCCAGGCGCACGAGGAACCCGCAGCTGTGGCAGTGGTCGGGCGCGGCCTGGGCGATGGGCGAGGACGGGCCGCCGTCGCCGTCGTACCAGCGCTCGGCGGCGAGGTCGCGACCCTCGGGCGAGAGCGTGCGGACGCGACCGAGGCCGAGGTCCTTGGCGACCGTGCGGATCTGGGCCTTCTCGTCGGCGTCGAGCGGGTCGTCGCCGAAGGAGTACGTCGGCACCAGCCGGGCGTCCTCGTCGGAGACGGGCAGCAGGTCGCCCGGGGACAGGTCGCCGGGCTGCAGCCGCTCGCGGTAGGGCACCCACTGCGGGGCGACGATCGCCTCGTCGCCCGGGATCAGCACGATCTCGTCGACGGTGACGTTCTTCTGGCGCGAGGCGCGGGCGACGGTGACCGACCAGCGCCACCCGACGTAGCCCTTGCGGTGGCAGGCGAACAGGTGGGTGACCACGCGCTCCCCCTCGGCCTGCGAGCCGAGGTGCTCGCCCACGTCGGCGGCCGGCACCTCCTCGAGCAGGGCGGAGCGGGCCTCGTCGACCGCAGCCGCGGTCACGGGGTCGGGTTTGCTGCGCACGATGATCGCCACGGACGAAAGCATGACTCATCACCGCACCGGCTGTCAGGTCGGGCCCGGGGTGTCCCGCGCCGGACGCGGGCCGAGCGGGCAGGATGTGCGCATGACCACCCCGCCCCCGGAGCCACCGCCGACACCTGGCCCCGGGCCAGGGTCGGGCCCAGGGGCAGGCCCAGCATCGGGGTCGCGGGCGCGGGCGGTGGGCCGCGGCCTGGGTACCGGCGCCCGGGTGACCGGCCGCGGCGTGCGGGGCGCC
>NZ_JACJGM010000020.1 GCF_015024225.1 Nocardioides lijunqiniae | reverse complement strand
GCTCGGCGCCGCCGCGGCGTACGGCGCGCTGGAGGCCGCCCGTCGCGCCACGCCGGCCGCCGAGCCGCAGCAGGGCTGACCCGCGCCGCCGGGCCCCCGCCCGACGGCCCGGGTCCCGCAGTGCACTCAGGCCGAGAGGTGGAGCGACTCGACCAGGTGCATGACGCCCAGCTGCGCTCGGAGACCGCCCAGGTCGCCGAGCAGGTCGTGCAGGTCGCGGTAGGCCGCTCTCAGCACCGGATCAGGGGAGGTCCGCAGGTCGTCGAGCGCGACCAGCGCCCGGCAGGCGTGTCGGGCAGCGCCCTCCACGGTCTCGTCCAGCTTCTCGAACTCCCGCTGCTGCATCGTCCGATCCCCCGATCAGTCAAGGATCGATGGTGACATGCGGAGGGGTCCGTTGACCATGAATTGCATAGATACGCATCTTGCGGTGAGCCTGATCAAGCGATAGTGAGTTCTCCGTTTCCCCTGAATTGGGTATGCGTCACGGAGCGGACGGCGGCACCGTGAGGGCATGACCTGGGAACCGGTGCCGCTCGACGTCGCGGAGTGGATGGGCATGGACGACGACCACCTGCGCGTCCGGCAGGCGCTCGAGCGCCGTGGCGCGGTGGCGGGACCCGCTGACGACCTCGCCTCGCGCATTCTCGGTGCCCTGCACCGGATCCGGCGGGTGCTCATCGGCTGAGCGCCATGCCGGGGGCATGGCTACGCTCGCCACGTGCTCCGCACCGCTCACTGGGACGACTGGTCCCTCGACGACCTGCTGGCCGCCAAGGGGGAGACCCGGGTGAGCCTGGTCGTGCCCGCGCGCAACGAGGCCGCCACCGTCGGTGACGTCGTCACCCGGGTGCGCAGCGCGCTGGTCGACACGGTGGCACTGCTCGACGAGGTGGTCGTGATCGACTCCGACTCCACGGATGCGACGTACGACGTGGCGACCGACGCGGGAGCCGTCGTGCACCGCTCCGCGGAGATCCGGCCCGACCTCGGGACCATCGGCGGCAAGGGCGAGGCGATGTGGAAGTCGCTGTTCGTCACCACCGGCGAGGTCATCGTCTTCATGGACGCCGACCTCCTCGACTGGGACACCCACTTCGTGCCGGGGCTGCTGGGTCCGCTGCTGACCGAGCCGGACGTCGCGCTGGTCAAGGGCTTCTACGAGCGACCGCTGCTCGACGGCGAGGGCGGTCCGCTGGACGGCGGGCGCGTGACCGAGCTCGTCGCGCGGCCGGTCCTGGCGCTGGAGTACCCCGAGCTCGCCGGGCTCGTGCAGCCGCTCGCGGGGGAGTGGGCCGTACGGCGCTCGCTGTTCGAGACGCTGTCGGTGCCTACCGGGTACGCCGTCGAGCTGGCCGCGCTGATCGACACCCTGGCCCTGCGGGGACCGGGCGCGATCGCGCAGGTCGACCTGGGGCGCCGTTCGCACGCGCACCAGGCGCTGCTCGACCTCGGGGCGATGGCGACGCAGATCCTCGCGGCCGTGGAGCGGCGGCGGGGTGGTGTCGAGGCTCCCTCCGCTCGCACCTCAACCACCGGGGGGTCCGTGGTGCTGCGGCAGTACCGCTCCGAGGGCGGGACGATCGTGCCGGCCGAGCGGCTCGTCGACGTCGGCGAGCGGCCGGCGGCGGTGACCGCATGACGCTGCGGCTGGGACGACACGACTTCGACGACGACGCCACGCTGATGATGGCGATCGTCAACCGCACCCCCGACTCGTTCTACGACAAGGGCGCGACCTGGGCGGAGGACAAGGCGTTCGAGCGGGTGCGGCTCGTCGTCGAGCAGGGTGCGGAGATCGTCGACATCGGCGGCATCAAGGCCGCTCCCGGCGTCGAGATCGACGCCGCCGAGGAGAAGGCCCGGGTCGTCGACTTCGTCGCGCAGGTCCGCGAGAGCTTCCCCGGACTCGTCATCTCGGTCGACACCTGGCGCGCCGAGGTCGGCCGCGCGGTCTGCGAGGCCGGCGCCGACGTGCTCAACGACGCGTGGGGCGGCGCCGACCCCGAGCTGGTCGACGTGGCCGCGGAGTTCGGGGCCGGGCTCATCTGCACCCACACCGGGGGAGCGACGCCGCGCACCCGCCCCTACCGGGTGGAGTACGACGACGTCGTGCGGTCCGCGATCGAGGACACCGTCGGCTACGCCGAGCGGGCGCTCGCGGCCGGGGTCGCGCGCGAGTCGATCGTGATCGACCCGGCGCACGACTTCGGCAAGAACACCTTCCACTCCCTCGAGGTGACCCGCCGCCTGGACGAGATGGTGGCGACCGGGTGGCCGGTGCTGGTGTCGCTGTCCAACAAGGACTTCGTCGGCGAGACCCTCGACCTCCCGGTCGGCGAGCGGCTGACCGGCACCCTCGCCGCGACCGCCGTCTGCGCGCTCGCCGGCGCGCGCGTCTACCGCGTGCACGAGGTCGTCGAGACCCGGCAGACCGTCGACATGGTGTGGACGATCGCCGGCCGACGCCCGCCTCGTCGCGCGATCCGGGGCCTGCAGTGAGCGGCGCGCCCGTGCGGGTCGTGCTCGTGCCCGGCGTCCTCGCGCTGCTGCCGTCGTACGGCGGCCTCGAGGACCCGGTCGCCGAGCTGCGGTCGGCCTGCCTCGACGCGGTCGCGTGGCTCGGCGCCGGCCCGCGGGTGGTCGCCTCGCCGCAGGGTGAGCGGGTGGCGGCGTACCTGTGCGGGGAGGTGGTTTCGAGGCTCGCTCCGCTCGCACCTCAACCACCGCAGGCGCTCGCCGCACCTCGACCACCGGTTGGGGGAGTGCTGGTCGTCGCCAACGGCAGTGCGACGCGGACCGAGAAGGCGCCCGGACACCTGGACGACCGGGCGCTGGGCTTCGACGACGAGCTGCGGGCGGCGCTGACGGCCGGGCGGCCCGGCGCCGTCGACGCCGACCTGGCGCGCGAGCTGTGGGCCGACGTCGACGGCCTGGTGCGGCTGGCGCAGGAGGTCGACGTCGACCCGGCGTCGGTGAGCGTCGACTACGACGCCGACCCCTTCGGCGTGCAGTACTGGGTGATGCGGATGGAAGGCGTACGACGATGAGGGTGCTGATGGGCTCGGCCACCGAGGACGAGGTGGACCTGCCTCGGCTGTACGCCGCCCCGCGCACGCCGTGGCTGCGCGTCAACATGGTCTCGACGGTCGACGGCGCGGCCACGGGCGAGTCCGGCAAGAGCGGCTCCATCAACAACGCCGCGGACAAGCAGGTCTTCGACACGCTGCGCGGCCTCGCCGACGCGATCGTCGTGGGCGCCGGGACCGCGCGCACCGAGGGCTACCGGCCGGTCGACGTGCCCATCGTGCTGGTGAGCCGGCGCGCCGACGTGCCGGAGCGGCTGCGGGACGCGCCGTCCGGCTCGGTGCTCATGGCCACGACCACCGGCGCCTCGGGGCTCGAGGAGGCCCGCGCGCTGCTCGGCGCCGAGCAGGTGCTGACGCTCGGCGACGACGAGGTCGACCTCGCGCAGCTCAAGGAGCGCCTCGTCGAGCGGGGCCTGGTCGACCTCCTCTCCGAGGGCGGCCCGTCCCTGCTGGGGGCGCTGCTCGCGCAGGGCGTGGCCGACGAGCTGACCAGCACGGTCGTGCCGCAGCTGGTCGGCGGCGACCACCCGCGCATCGTGGCGGCGCCGCCCCTCGACGTGCCCCTGGAGCTGCACACCCTGCTCGAGCACGACGGCACGCTGCTCGCCCGGTGGCTCGTGCGCCGCTAGCCGGGAAGTTCCGCTCGGCAGGTCCTTCCCACCGTCGGCGAGGGCTCCTACAGTGCTGAGACTGGGCCTGTGCCTCCGCGGACGGGCGACTTCCGGGAGCTAGGAGCCACCTCGTGATGTCTCGTTCTCGCCGCCTCGTCGCGGCCGTCTCGGTGGTGCTGGCCGCCGGCATGCTGCCTGCGCTCGACGCCTCGGCCGGCGCCGTGGCCGACCGCCCCACGATGTACCGCGCGCTGCCGGGCTTCTCGCCCACCGGCGACCGGGTGCGCATCGCTCCCGACAAGTACGCCGCCGTGCGCGTCGACCTCAAGCAGGTGCGCTCGGCGCTGGCCCAGGCCCCCCAGGCGGGGTCCGGCGGCAGCATCGTCTTCCGCGTGCCGACGCCCGCGGGCGGGTCGGAGCGGTTCGCGGTGCAGCGCACCCAGGTGATGGAGTCGAAGCTCGCCGCGGCCCACCCCGAGCTCGACACCTTCGCCGGCCGCTCCCTCGACCGACCTCGACCTCCATCGCGCTCGACGTCACCCCGATGGGCCTGCACGCCGCCGTCCGCGGCCCGCAGGGCCAGCGCGCCTACTACGTCGACCCCGCCTACGACCGCCGCGGCACCACCGGGCACCTCAGCTACTACGGCGGCTCCGTGCCCCGCATGGAGGACCAGGTCGCCGAGCGCGAGGCGCCGGCCGTGCGCAAGGCCATGACCAGGACTGCCGCGCGCACCGCCCCCGGGGGCGTGGTGAGGCAGAAGATCTACCGGCTCGCCCTGACCAGCGACCCGTCGTACGCCGCCTACTTCGGCACCGACAACGTGCTGGCGGAGAAGGTCACCCTCATCAACCGCGTCAACCAGATCTACAACGACGACCTCGCCATCAACCTCCGCCTGGTCAACGAGACCGACAAGCTCAACCTCGACACGGTCGCGGAGGCCTCGGGGCCCGACGGGCCCTGCGGCGCCCACCCGTGCTTCGACCCGGAGAACCTCGGCGGTCCCGGCGACGCCGACGACGTCGCCTCCCAGCTCGAGTACTGCGACGTTCCCGGCCTGGGCCGCAACCGCACGGTCCTGGGCCAGCTGATCGGCGCGTCCGACTACGACATCGGCCACCTCGCCCTCGGCGTCAACGGCGGCGGGGTCGCCTACCTCGGCGTCGTCGGCTGGGACTTCAAGGGCGGTGGCTGCACCGGTCTGCCGCAGCCGAAGGGCGACTTCTTCGCCATCGACTACGTCGCCCACGAGATGGGCCACCAGTTCGCGGGCAACCACACCTTCAACGGCGTCCAGGGCTCGTGTGCCGGGGGCAACCGCAACGGCGGGACCTCCGTCGAGCCGGGCTCCGGCTCCTCGGTGATGGCCTACGCCGGGATCTGCCTCCAGGACGACCTGCAGCCCCACACCGACCCCTACTTCGCGGGCAAGACGCTCGACGAGGTCAACGCCTACACCGAGGGCACGGTCCCGCCCGTGGTCGAGGTGCAGACGGTGTCGCTGCGCGACTTCGCCGACGACGGCGACAGCTTCGACCTCGGCTTCGGCGCGGGATCCGCCACGCTGACACGCGGCGGCAACTACAACGCCGCCGGCATCGAGGCGGCCGTCGAGTCGCTCACGGGCCGCGACGTCACGATCGCCGGCTGGGGCTACGACCCCTTCAACACCCCGACCAACGACATCGCCCCCCTCACCGCCCCCGACGACACGGGCTTCCAGGTGATCTTCGCCCCGTCCGCCGACCCGGAGGCGCCGGGCGCGCACACCGACATCGACCCGCTCACGTTCGGTCCCACCACCGGCGGCGTGACCGGCTTCGTCGGGGAGACCGCCAAGGGCGGAGCGCCCGACAACGGCGGCATCTCGGTCACCACCACCCGCAACCGCGCGCCGGTCGTGCGGGCACCGGCCAACCGCACGATCCCGGTGCGCACGCCGTTCCAGCTCAAGGGGTCGGCGACCGACCGGGACGGCCAGAAGCTCGTCTACCTGTGGGAGCAGATGGACGTCGGCGCCGAGGACACCCAGACCACCGACGGCGGCACCGCGCTGGTGTCCAACCGCAAGTTCACCGGTCCGCTCTTCCGCGTCTTCGGCACGGCCGCCGCCGTCAGCGACACGGGCACGCTGGAGTCGCCCTCCCCGGGCATCAACCTGGCGGGCACCACCGGCACCCGGATGTTCCCCGACCTCCACCAGATCCTCCAGGGCAACACCAACGCCAAGACCGGCAGGTGCCCCGCCGTGGCTCCGCTGCCCGACGACCTCGACGACTACAAGCCCGTGCCGTCTCGGGTCCGGGCGTGCTACTCGGAGTTCCTGCCGCCCAAGCGCTACGTCGGCACCGCCGGCTCGACCAAGCCTGCGATGCACTTCCGGCTGACGGCGCGCGACACCTTCCCCAACGGGGGCGGCGTCTCCTACGACGGTGTCACCCTGCGGCTCGACCCGAGCGCCGGCCCGTTCCTCGTCACCTCGCAGGGCGGCAAGAGCGTCACCCTCAAGCGGGGGTCGGTGCGGCAGGTCACCTGGAAGGTCAACGGCACCCGCAAGCTCGCCCAGCGCGTGCGGATCCTGCTCTCCGTCGACGGTGGTCGCACCTGGCGCTACACCCTGCGCTCCGCCACCCCCAACGACGGCCGCGCGACCGTCCGCATCCCCCGCAAGAAGGCGAAGCACGCCCGCATCATGATCGCCGCCAACCGCAACTACTTCTTCGACATCAACGACGCCAGGATCCGCATCCGCTGACCTCTGATCCCCTCGCCGCTCGACCACCGGTGGTCGAGCAGAGAGGAGCACCAGCGACGAGCGCCCGTCGAGACCCCGTGAGTGGAGGCGCTTGCGGCTCTCGACAGGCGCTCCCACCGGTGGTCGAGCAGTGAGGAGCGCCGGCGACGAGCGCCCGTCGAGACCCCGTGAGTGGAGGCGCTTGCGGCTCTCGACAGGCGCTCCCACCGGTGGTCGAGCAGAGAGGAGCGCCAGCGACGAGCGCCCGTCGAGACCCCGTGAGTGGAGGCGCTTGCGGCTCTCGACAGGCGCTCCCACCGGTGGTCGAGCAGAGAGGAGCGCCAGCGACGAGCGCCCGTCGAGACCCCGTGAGGTGGGCAGGGCCTGGCCGACCTCACGCAGGCGGCAGCGACCGTCCCCTCGCCAAGGCGGGCAGGTCGCCGAGCCGGCCCTCGATCAGCGCGAGCCGCTTCGCGCGACCCCAGTTCTGGATCTGCTTCTCGTAGTAGTACGCGTCGTCGACCCTCGCGAACTCCGCCGCCCACACCAGGGTCACCGGGCGACGGCGACGCAGACGGGTGTACGCGGCCCCGAGGCCCAGGTTGTGCTGGCTGACGCGGCGCTCGAGGTCGGTGGTGCTGCCGACGTAGAACGAGCCGTCGGCGCACTCGACGATGTAGGTCCAAGGCACGATCGAGGGTCGGCCATGCTCGCGGTCGATGTCGAGGCGGCTTCCCCGGCCTGTGGACAGTGCGGACGCCCTGCGCTGGTGCGGGGGTCTCGACGGGCGCTCGCTGGCGCTCGCTGCTCGACCACCGGTGGTCGCTCGTCGCACCTCAACCACCGCAGGGCGGCCGACTAGGGTGCTGGCGTGAGTGATGAGCTGCGGGTGCGGCGGGGCGACGGGGTCGTGGAGGTCACGTTCGACCGGCCGCAGCGGCACAACGCGTTCACGCGGGACATGTACGCCGGGATGCGCGAGCTGTGCGCCGAGCTGCGCGAGGACACCGCTGTGAAGGTGCTGGTGCTGCGCGGCGCCGGAGGGCGGGCGTTCGCGGCGGGCAACGAGATCTCCGACTTCGTCGACGCCGACGCGGTCGCCTACGAGGACTGGATCCGCGAGCTGCTGGAGTCGCTGCACGCGCTGCCGCAGGTGACCGTCGCCGCGGTCTCCGGGGTGTGCGTGGGTGGCGGGCTGGCGGTGGCGACTCACTGCGACCTTCGGCTGGCGACGGCGGGCAGCCGCTTCGGCTACCCGATCGCGCGCACCCTCGGCAACGCCCTGGCCGGCTCGATCGTCTACCGGTGCGCGTCGGTCTTCGGGGAGTCGCTCACGCGCGAGATGCTGCTGGCCGCGCGGTTGGTCGACACCGAGCGTGCGTACGCCGTCGGGGCGCTGATGTCGGTCGTCGCCGACGTCGACGAGCTGGACGCCGAGCTCGAGACGCTGGTCGAGGGGATCCTGGCGCTCTCGCCGGTCACCGTCCGCGCGACCAAGCACCAGCTGCTCGACCGCTCCCGACGCCTCGAGGCGAGCCCGGAGGGCGACGCGGACGTGCTCCGCGAGGTCTACACCGGGCCCGACTTCGCCGAGGGCGTGCGGGCGTTCCTGGCGAAGGAGAGGCCGGCGTTCGGGCGGTAGGGGCTCGCTTCGCTCGCACCTCAACCACCGCGGGGGCTCCTTGGCTCACGGGGTCTCGACGGACGCTCGTCGCTGGCGCTCCTCGCCGCTCGACCACCGGTGGGGGAATGGGGGGTGGGTGTGCGGTGTTGGGCCGTCACATGACCCCGAACGACTCGCGACGCGTCTCCGTGCTGCTGGGGATCCTCTTCGGGCTGGCTGGGATGGGGTCCTCGTCGGCCGCGATCGCGCTGCCGCTGCTGGGGGAGGACCTGGGGGTCGGCGTCGGCGACGCGACCTGGACGATCACCCTCTACGTGCTGATGCTCGCCGTCACCACCGCCGTCTACGGCCGGGTCTCCGACCTCGTCGGCGTGCGGATCCCGCTGCTGGTCGGCATCGGCCTGATGACCGCGGGCGCGCTGGTGGCGGCGTTCGCGCCGTCGTTCGAGGTGCTGCTCGTGGGCCGGGTCTTCCAGGGCGCCGGCGCCGCGGCGGTGCCGACCTTGGGCGTGGCCGTCCTGAGCAAGCGGTACGACGGTGAGGTGCGCGGCGTGGCGCTGGGCCGCCTGGCCGGCATGGCCGCCGCGATCAGCTGCCTCGGCCCGTTGGCCGGAGGCCTGCTGGAGCACGCGTTCGGCTGGCGGCTCGTCATGGCGCTGCCGATCCTCGGCGTGGCCGTCATCCCGTTCCTGTGGCGCGCGCTCAGCCCCGAGGGCTCGGGCGCCAGCCTGGACGTCATCGGCGCGGTCCTGGTGGCCGCCACGGCCGCCGGCTTGGTGCTGCTGGTGCAGTCGCCGGCCGCGGGCGTGCTCATCGCGCTGGTCGGCGGGGTGCTGCTGGTGCTCGGCGTCCCGGCGGTGACCTGGCGGGTCCGTCGGCGGCCGTTCGGCTTCCTGCCGCTCTCGGTGGTGCGCGACGCGACCGTCGTCCGCAGCTCGCTGGCCGCGGCGGCCATCCCGGCGGCGTGGTTCGCGCACCTGGTCGCCGTCCCGGCCGTGCTGGTGCACGAGGGCTGGGCGGCCTGGCAGGTCGGCCTGCTGCTGGTGCCGAGCGCGCTGCTCGCCATGGTGATGCCGCGCACGGCCGGGACGCTGCTCTCGCGCATCGGCCCCGCCGCCGCCCTCGGGCTGGCCGGCATCGTGTCGACCGTGGCCCTGCTGCTCGCCGCGCTCGGCACGTGGCTGGTCTCGCCGGTCGTCCTCGTCGTCGCCGTGGCGCTGGTGACCGTCGCCTTCGGCCTCGGCCAGCCCGCGCTGATGGCGGCCGTGGGGGAGTCGGTGGCGCTCGACGTGCGCGGAGTCGCGCTCGGAGTGGCCACCCTCCTCTTCCTCGTGGGCGGCTCGGTCGGCTCCGCGGTGGTCGGCGGCCTCGGCGAGGTCGCCGGGATCCCCGCGTCCCTCGCCGTGCTGGCGGTCCTGCCGCTCCTCGGCCTCGTGGCCCTGGTCCCCGAGCTCCGGCGCGTGCGCGAGCCCGTCTGACCCCGCCGCTCACCGGCTCTCTGCCACAGTGTCGCCATGCACGTGGGGATGACGCTGCCGGTGATGGAGCCCGACCTGTGGGAGCGCGGCGCCCGCACGCTGGAGGACTGGGCGCACGCGATCGACGAGGGCCCCTTCGCCTCCCTGTGCTTCGGCGAGCGCATGGCCTTCGACAACCCCGAGACCCTCACGCTGCTCGGCGCCGTCGCGTCCTGGACGTCGCGGGTGCGCGTCGCGACCACCGTCATCGTCCCGCAGCTGCACGACCCGGTCTGGCTCGCCAAGGCCCTGGCCACGGGTGACCGGCTGTGCGAGGGCCGGCTCACGGTCGGCCTCGGCGTGGGCGGCCGCGAGGAGGACTACCGCGCCGCCGGCGCCGACCCCGCCACCCAGACGATGCGCGGCATGGCCGAGCGCGTCGCGGTGATGCGGCGCGTCTGGTCCGGCGAGGACGTCACCGGCGCCACCCGCCCGGTCGGGCCGTCACCCGCCCAGCCCGGAGGCCCCGAGCTGCTCGTCGGCACCATGGGTCCCCGCACGATCCGCCACTCCGCGGCCTGGGCCGACGGGCTCGCCGGCGTGACGCTCGACCTCGACACGGCCGCCGTCTCCGGGCTCTTCGACCGGGCCCGCGCGGCCTGGGCCGAGGCGGCGCGGCCGGAGCCCCGCCTGACCACGTCGTTCTGGTTCGCCCTGGACGACGGCGACGGGTCGGCGCGCGCCCAGGTGCACCGCCACCTGCGCCACTACATGAACTGGCTCCCGGTCTCCCTCGTCGACGCCATGGCCCCCACCACCGGGTTCGCGGGCACCCTCGCCGAGCTGCGCGACACGCTGCGGCGCTTCGAGGACACCGGCGCCGACGAGGTGCACCTGATCCCCACCGGCTCCGGCGTCTCCCAGGTCGAGCGCGTCGCGGAGCTGCTGCGATGAGGACGCCGCGCCCCGACACCCGCTCGGCGTGGTCGCAGGCCGCCGTCGGCGCCGGCGCCTTCGTGGTCCTGCTCTGGGCCCTCGAGATCATCGACGCGGCGGTCGGACACCGCCTCGACCAGTTCGGCGTGCAGCCGCGCGAGGGCGACGGCCTGCTGGGCATCCTGTTCGCGCCCGTGCTGCACGCGGGCTGGGGCCACCTGGCCGCCAACACGGTCCCCGCGCTGGTGCTGCTGTTCCTGGTGCTGGTCTCCGGCGTCAGCCGGGGGCTCGCGGTCACTGCCGTCATCTGGGTGGTCGGCGGCGTCGGCGTGTGGCTGGTCGCCCCCTCCGGCACCACCCACCTGGGCGCCTCGGTGCTGATCTTCGGGTGGCTGGTCTACCTGATGCTCCGCGGCTTCTTCACCGGCCGGGTGCGAGAGATCGCGCTCGGCATCCTGCTCTTCGTCCTGTACGGCGGTCTGCTGCTCGGCGTGCTGCCGGGCCAGGAGGGCATCTCCTGGCAGGGCCACCTGTTCGGGGCAGCCGGTGGCGCGCTGGCGGCGTACGCGCTCAGCGAGCGCCGGGAGCGGAGCTCGCTCTAGCGCAGCTGCATCGAGCCGGAGAGCGCCGGCACCCAGGGCAGCTTCTTCTCCTCGGCGAGACGCTCGTCGATGCGGTCGGCGACGTCGTCGGGCCAGTCGGAGGTCTTGCGCGTCTCCATGTCCATGTGGAGCAGCACCTCCTCCATGACGTAGCTGACGCGCGAGTGCGAGTCGTCGAGCAGGTAGACCACGACGTGCGCGGCGCGGCGCGAGCGGCCGACCAGCCGCACCCGCACCGAGATCCGGTCGCCGGTGCGCAGCTCGGAGAAGTACGTGAGGTGGTGCTCGGCGGAGAAGACCGCCTGGCCCGCGGCGAGCGGCCAGTTCTGCGGGATGCCCACCTCCACCAGGGACTCGTCGAGCCCCTCGCTGGCGATCCCGAGGTAGTGGCGCACGTTGAGGTGGCCGTTGAAGTCCTCGAACGCGGCCGGGATGGCCTGCTCGGAGTACGCCGGCAGTGCGGCGACCTGGTCGTACGCGGGCTGGGCAGTCACGGCCCGACCGTACCCGTCGCCGTGCCGCAATCGGTCGCCTGGGTCGGCTCCGGCTGCGAGAGCGCCCGCAGGCCCTGCCTAGTCGAGCCAGACCACGGTGCCGGAGTGGCCCGTCAGCACTGCCGTGACGCCGGCGCGCACGGCCCGGGCGGCGCGCTCGGGCGTGAACGACGCGGGGTCGTGGGTGGCGGGACGCCCCAGCCCCTCACCGCGGAAGGCCGCCCCGGTCCAGTCGGCGGCCGTGACGTTGGCGGTCGGCTCGGCAAGCTCGGCGCCCACCAGCAGGAACGGGCGGTCCAGGTGGCTGGCCGTGACCAGCGCCAGCGCGTCCACGAGCCCCTCGCCCGTCGTCACCACCAGGTCGGCGGCCTCGTCCACGGACTCCTGGATGCGGTCGACGTACGCGTGCGGCTCGTCGGCCTCGATCACCTTCAGGTCGGCGTCCACCTCCTCCGCCCACGCGCGGACGGCGTCCGAGAGCACCCGGGTCGCCGCGTCCTCCTCGGTCGTCAGGAGGACCACGCGGTAGCCCGGCTCGGGAGCGACGCCGTCCCAGGAGCCCGGGCTGGGCGTGAACGTCCCGGCGGGAGGCGGCGGCGTGGCCGGGGCGAAGCCGGGCCCGGCGGTGACGGGGGCCGCCGTCGGGGCACCGGTCGGCGACGACCCGGTGGGCACGGCCCCAGCACGGTCGGGGTCGGCGCCGCAGCCGGTCAGCAGCAGGGCCAGCAAGGGGGCGGCGAGGGCGACGGCGACGGTCGTCGTGGTGCGGGGGAGCACGGCTCTCCTGGGGTAGGCGGGGGTGGTGCCGCTCCCAGTCTGCAGGGGCGTCCGGCCCTCCTCCACGCGCAGACGACCGACGTAGCGGCTGTTCGCCAGGCGTTCGCCGAGGGCGCCCCGACCGTTGGCCCGACCCGGCCAGGGTGACGCGCGCTCGCCCCTCTCAAGGAGTCCTCGGTGCCCCCTGCCCTCCGCCGGTCCGCTGCCGGCGTCCTGCTCGTGCTCGCGACGCTCGTCCTCCTGCTGCCGTGGGGCGGCGCGCAGGCGCACGGCTTCTCCTCGACCGTCTACGCCGACGTGACGTCGCCGGAGACCGGGGTGGTCCGCGTCGACCTGGGCCTCGAGTACGACCTGCTCGTGGTCTCGGCCGCCGAGAACCAGGACGACGACCCGCTCTTCGAGGAGGGCACCGCGGCGTGGGAGGACGGCGACCTGCCCGCCCAGGCCACGGCCCTGGCCGAGCACTCCGACTCCGTCGTCGCCTACGTCACCGACCGGTTCGCGGTCACCGCGGCCGGAGCCGCCTGCACCCCGACGGTGCACGGCGACTACGAGATCGAGATGCGCGACGTCCCCTACGCCCACCTCGTCCTCGACTACGACTGCCCGGCCGCCGACGTCCACGAGGTGACCAGCGAGCTGTTCCCCGACGACGAGGGCTACGTCAAGGACACCAAGACCGTCGTCACCTACGACCTCGACCTGCGCGACGGCAGCGCCGCCCTCGACAGCGACGACCCGACGTTCTCCACGCAGCAGTCGACCCTCGAGCGCTTCTGGGAGTTCTTCCGGCTCGGGGCGGAGCACCTCTACGGCGGCCTCGACCACGTGCTGTTCCTCGTCGCGCTGATCGCAGGCTCGCGGCGGCTGCGCGAGGTGGTGCTGGCCGCGACCAGCTTCACCCTCGCTCACTCGGTCACCTTCGTGCTGGCCGCGCTCGGGCTCGTCGACGTCCCCGCCGATCTCGTGGAGCCGGTGATCGCCCTCTCGATCGCCGTGGTCGCCGCCTGGCACCTCGTGACGATCTGGCGTCGTCGCGGCGCAGCCCTGGACATCGCGTCCACGTCGCAGAGCCACCTGAGCCTCGACCGCACGGGCTGGGGCCGGCTGGGCATCGTCTTCTGCTTCGGCCTGGTCCACGGTCTGGGGTTCGCCGGTGCCCTCGGCATCGACGCGGCCTGGTCGTGGACGCTGCTGTGGTCGCTGCTGGTCTTCAACATCGGCATCGAGGCCGTGCAGCTCGCCATGATCGCCGTGGCGTTCCCCCTGCTGGTCCTCCTGCGCCGTCGCTCACCCGTCACAGCCCTGTGGGTGACGGGCCTCGTGTCCGCCGGGGTCGCCGCGATGGGCCTCGTGTGGTTCGTCCAGCGCGTCCTGGCCTAGCCGTACGACGGTCGGCTCGCGGCGTCTTCGGCGCGCGGCCGGGCCGGAGACAGACTCCGTTCACGCGCGCGACATCCCACGCCGACAGGTTGGCGGGGCTGCGGCCCTGCCCGCAGGTTCCACGCCTCCCTCGTCGAGAAAGAAGCACTTCGATGAAGCTCTCCACCACGTCGGCCGCACCCCGCGGCCGTCGCCGGGCCGCAGCCGCCGTCGCGGCCGTGACCCTGAGCGCCGCGGTCTACGGCGGCCTCAACCTCCCGTCCGCGCAGGCCGACTCCCCGGCCGCGGACATCACCGACATCGTCCTCACCGTGGGTGCCGACGAGACCGAGCGCGTCATCTCCTGGTCCGCCAGCACCGACGGCGCCCAGGGCGTTCAGATCGCGCCCAGCAGCACCCTGACCGGCGACCAGTTCCCCGCCAGCGCGGTCCCGATCCCCGTCGACGCCGAGCTCAACACGAGCCCCGCCGACGCCGGTCAGGCCAGCCCGACCCCCGAGCTCGCGCACGGCTACCTCGTCCTGGAGGACCTGAAGCCCGACACCGAGTACACCTACCGGGTCGGCAGCGAGAGCCACTGGTCCAAGACGTACGAGTTCAAGACCGGCGCGGCCAAGGGCGACTTCGACTTCCTCTTCCTCGGTGACCCGCAGATCGGCTCGTCCGGCGACGTCGCCCTGGACGGCAAGGGCTGGGGCCACACCCTGGACGTGGCCTCCGAGCTGGACCCCGACGCCGAGCTCTACGTCTCGGGCGGCGACCAGGTCGACCACGCCGGCTACGAGACCGAGTGGGACGCCTTCCTCGCTCCCGACCAGCTGCGCTCCACCCCGTTCGCCGCGACGATCGGCAACCACGACGTGGGCCGCAAGAACTACGAGCAGCACTTCCACGTGCCCAACCACGACGCGTCGCGCGAGTACTACGCCAACGGCAACCCGGCGTCGAACACCTCGGGCGGCAACTACTGGTACATGTACAAGGACGTGCTGTTCGTCGACATCAACTCCAACAGCTACCAGGTCAGCAGCGGCGCCACGGGCACCGGCAACGCCGCGCACATCAACTACGTCACCGACGTCATCGAGGAGCACGGCGCCGAGGCGAAGTGGACCGTGCTCGTCTACCACCACTCGGTGTACTCGCCGGCCGCGCACGCCGACGACGGCGACGCCGCCAAGCGCCGCCTCGACTTCCCCAAGGCCTTCTCGCGCCTCGGCGTCGACGTGGTCCTGCAGGGTCACGACCACTCCTACTCGCGCAGCTACCTGAACAAGCGCGGCGCCAAGGCCGACGCGGCCGAGAAGCCCGCCGCGCCGGACGTCACCGCCGGACCGGGCGGCGTCCTCTACGTGACCGCCAACAGCGCCTCGGGCTCGAAGTACTACGACCTGAGCGAGCCGGACGTCACCCTGAACAACGGCGACATGGGTCCCGACCCGCTCGACGAGGGTGACACCGACAAGGACGGCCACGTGCGCCACTGGGCCAACTCGGTCGAGAACCAGGAGCACGTCCCCACCTACATCCGGGTCTCGGTGACGAACAAGCGCCTCACCGTCGCCAACATCCGCAGCGGCGAGTGCGACGGCAGCACGCCCAACCCCGCCGTCCAGCGCAACACCGTCGACGGTGAGTGGTGCGGCACGGCGTCCAACGCCCTGTCGATGACCGACGGCACCTGGAAGGCCGCCAAGAACCCCCAGGGCGGCGTCGGCTCCGTGCAGGACCAGGTCAACGTGCACCGCGTGGTCTCCGCCCCGGCGGCGGCCGCCATCAAGGGCACCCCGAAGGTCGGCAGCACGCTGACCGCGACGGTCGCCGGCGAGTGGACGCCCGGCACGACGCCGACGTACCGCTGGAAGGCCGACGGGGTCGCCTTCGGCGGCACCGGCTCCTCGGTCGTCCTGCGCGCCGCGCAGCTCGGCAAGGCCATCACCGTCGAGGTCGTGGGCAGCCACGAGCTCTACGAGGACGCCTCCGTCACCGCGCCCGCGACCTCCCCGGTCGTGGCCGGCACGCTGCGCTCGGCCACCCCGCGGGTGACCGGCACGCCCAAGGTCGGCAAGCGCCTCACGGCCGCCCCGGGTGCCTGGACGGCCGGTACGTCGTTCAGCTACCGCTGGATGGCCAACGGCAAGGCCGTCGCCGGCGCCACCGGCCGCACCCTCACCGTGACCGGCAAGCTCAAGGGCAAGCGGATCTCGGTGCAGGTCACCGGCCGCCTGGCCGGCTACGCCACGGTGGCCAAGGTGAGCAGCGCGACCGCGAAGGTCAAGGCGCGCCGCTGACCGCATGACCGCATGACCGCGACGGGCCCGGCGGCTCCCCCCCTCCGCCGGGCCCGTCGTGCATGCCACGGCAGGGCCGGTGGCCCCGGTCAGGCCAGCGACGAGGCCAGGGCGGAGACCTGGTCGAGCGGCGGCTCGTAGCCGGGGAAGTAGGCGCAGACGCGCTCGGCCTGGTCGTCGAAGCGGCGGGTCAGCTCGGCGGCGCACTCCTCGGGCGTCCCGCGCACCGCGAGGGTCTCGAGCATGGTGTCGTCGACCAGCGCCATCATCGCGGCGACGTCACCGACCTTGGACAGGGCGTTGAGCTCGGGCTGGACGTCGCCCCAGCCCTCGGCGTCGAGGACCGGGCGGTAGGCCGGCGTCGAGCCGTAGAAGGCCAGGAGACCGCGCACCCCCAGGGCCGCGCTCTCCTGCTCCTCGGGGGTGCGGCCCATGGCGCAGATGGCCTGGGGGAAGACGGAGAACGACGACCGGTCCCGACCGGAGCGGGCCAGCCCCTCCTCCACCGCGGGCAGGGTGCGCTCGCGGAAGTGCCGGTGGCTGTGGAACGGCATCACGAGCAGCCCGTCGGCCACCTCGGCCGCCGTCCGCGTCATGACCGGGCCGAGCGCGCCCAGCAGCACCGGCGGCACGCCGTAGGGGTGCGGGCCGGGCACGAACGTCGGCGGCATCAGCGTGTGCTGGGTGTGCTCGCCGCGGAAGTCGAGCCGCGTGCCGTCCTGCCACGAGGCGAGGATCGCCTTGACCGCCAGCACGATCTCGCGCATCCGCGCCGCCGGCGGGCTCCACGTGGCGCCGTACCGCTTCTCGATGTGGGGCTTGATCTGCGACCCCAGCCCGAGTCGGAAGCGTCCGCGCGAGAGCAGGTGCAGGTCGTAGGCGGCGTGGGCCAGGTGCATCGGGCTGCGGGGCATCGCGATGGCGACGTTGGTCATCAGGTCCGTCTCGACGACCCCGGCGGCGCTGACGAGCGGGAAGAACACGTCGTGCGGGCCCTCGAAGGTGAACAGCCCGGCCACCCCGGCGCCCACCAGCTCCAGGGCGCGGGCCGCCGCGCGGTCGGGGCGGGCGTCGAGCTGCAGGTCGAGGAGCATGGGACGAACCTACCGCCGCGGACTAGAACACGTTGCAGTTTGGGACGCGAGCGCTCGGCGTCGCCCGAGCGGACCGGCATCGCTGTCTGGAACACTCGGCGAGGTGACCGCTGACATCGCCCGAGCCACCGAGGAGCTCGCCGCCGCCACGAACGCGCTCGCCGAGCACGAGCGTCTCCATGCCCGCGAGGAGCGCCGTCGCGAGGATGTCGCCGAGGCCGCGCGGGTGGCCGCGCAGGTGCGTGCCACGGCGCTCGCCGAGGCCGCCGACGTGCGCGCGCTCGAGACCTACAGCCCCACCCGCATCTGGGCGGCCCTGCGCGGAGCGCGCGACACCGAGCTGCAGGCCGAGCAGGCCGAGCAGCAGGCGGCCGAGTACGCCACCGCGCAGGCCGACGCCCACCTCGCCCAGGTCGAGGCGGAGCTGGCGACTGTTCGCGCCGCGCGGCAGGCCCTCGGCGACGTCCACACCCGCCGCGAGCAGGCGTTCGAGGCGAAGGAGCGGCTGCTGCGCGAGGCGGACACGCAGGCCGGCACCGAGCTGGCCGGGCTGGCCGACCGCCTGGGCTTCGTGCGCTCGCACCTGACCGAGCTGCGCGAGGCGTCCGCGGCCGCCGAGGGCGCCGCCCACCGACTGGCCGCCGCGGCCGACCTGCTCTCGCGGGCCGGCGACTGGGCGACGTACGACACCTTCCTGGGCGGCGGCATGCTCACCGACGCGGTGAAGTACGACCGGATGGACCAGGCGCAGCAGCGGCTGCGCGAGGCCGACGCCGCGCTGCGCCACCTCTCGGCCGAGCTCGTCGACGTCGGCGTGGCCGAGGTGGACGGCGTCGAGGTCGACGGGATGACCCGCACCTTCGACGTGTGGTTCGACAACATCTTCAGCGACTGGGCCGTGCGCGACCGGATCGCCGACGCGCGCCGACGTACGACGTCCGCGCAGGAGCGTGTCGCGAAGGTCCGCGCCGACCTGGACCGGCGCATCGACGCGGCCGAGGCCGACGAGCGCGCGCTCGCCGCGCGCCGCGAGGAGCTCGTCGCGGGGGCGTAGCTCGCGGCCGCGGAGGGCTGCAGTTTCACCAAGGTATGCAGCCGAGACTGCACTTCCCCAGCGCTGCAGACCGTGGGAAGTGCGGCTTCCCCTGCATACCTTGGGGAAACTGCCCCCCCGCGCCCGCGCTCAGGCGCTGTCGCGGTGCACCAGCGTCGGCGGGTAGATGACCCGCATCGCGCGGACGCTGCTGTCGCCGTCGATCTGCTGCAGTAGCAGGCGGGTGGCCTGCTCGGCCATCTCGGAGATCGGGTTGCGGATGGTGGTGAGCTGGGGGAGCGTGCGCTCGGCGACGCCCAGGTCGTCGTAGCCGACGAGCGCCACGTCGCCGGGCACCGAGCGTCCCGAGGCCAGGAGCACCCGCAGGGCGCCGGCGGCCATCAGGTCGGACGCCGCCACGATGCCGTCGACGTCGGGGTGGCGCTCCAGCAGCGTGGCCGCCGCGATCTCGCCGCCGCGCTCGGTGAAGTCGCCATGGACGACGGCGTCGGTCTCCAGGCCGGCCTCGCGCATCGCCGAGCGCCAGCCCTCGAGCCGGTCGACGCCGGCGCTCATGTCGTCGGGCCCCGCGATGGTCGCGATGCGCCTGCAGCCGCGCTCGATGAGGGCGCTGGCGCCCTGCCGGCCGCCGGCAAGGTTGTCGGTGTCGACGTAGGCGACCTTGTCGGCGCTGGTCCACGGCCGGCCGACGAACGCGCACGGCAGGTCGAGCGCCGCCAGGTGGTCGGCGAGGCTGTCGCTGCGGTGGTGGGAGACGACGAGCGCGCCGTCGATGTGGCGGTTGCGCAGGTAGCGCAGCATCCGCGCCTCCTCCTCGCCGGGCCGGGTGAGCAGCAGCACGAGCTGGAGGTCGCGCTCCGCGAGCACCCGGGTGACGCCCTTGAGCGTGCGCGCGAAGAACGGGTCGGAGAAGACGCGCTCGTCGGGCTCGGGCACGACCAGCCCCACCGAGTCGGTACGCCGCGTGACGAGGCTGCGCGCCGCCGGGTTGGGCGTGTAGCCCAGCGCGCGGACGGCGTCGTCGACCGCCGTCTGCGCCTGCGAGCTGACCCGGTTGCCGCCGTTGATGGCGCGCGACGCCGTGGCGCGCGAGACCCCGGCGAGACGCGCGACCTCGTCCAGGGTCGGCGAACCGCCCGGCCCTGCGAGACTGCGGGTCCCCTCCACGCGCGCCACGGTATCGACTCAGCTCTCCGGTGCCTGCAGGCGTCCGGTCCGCGCCACCTCGGCGTAGACCAGGGCGCTGGTCTTGGGGGTGCGCACCTGGGTGTCGTAGTCGACATGCACGATCCCGAAGCGCTTGTCGTAGCCGTAGGCCCACTCGTAGTTGTCGAGCAGCGACCACTGGAAGAACCCGCGCACGTCGACCCCGTCGGCGATCGCCGCGTGGACGGCGGCCAGGTGGGCGAGCACGTAGGCCACCCGCTCGGGGTCGTCGACGCGACCGTCGGCGCCGACCTCGTCGGCGTAGGCGGCGCCGTTCTCGGTGACGTAGAGCGGTGGGACGTCGTAGTCGGCGTCGAGGCGCTTGAGCAGGCGGGTCAGGCCCTCGGGCTGCACCTCCCAGCCCATGGCCGTCAGCGGCAGACCGCGGCTGGGGAACGTGACGTCCTCGCAGCCCACGAACGGCGTGCTGGTGGCGCGCTCGGCGTGCGCGCCGTCGACGCCCGTCGTGTGCGCCTGGGGGCGCCCCGAGACCGCGTCGCCCTTGTAGTAGTTGACCCCCAGCGCGTCGAGGGGCGTGCTGATGAGGGCGAGGTCGCCCTCGCGGACCACCGTGCCCCAGGGACGCCCCTCCCACGTGAGGTGCGCGGTGTCGCCGAGCAGGTCGACGGGGTAGCGGCCGGTGAGGATCGGATCGAGGAACACCCGGTTGTGCAGCGCGTCGATGCGGCGCGCGGCGTCGCGGTCCAGCTCGTCGTTCGGGTCGTGGGCGTCGGCGACGGTGAGGTTCAGCGTGATGCCGAGCTGGGCGGTGGTGCCGCGACGGCGCAGCTCGTCGACGACGAGCCCGTGGCCCAGCATCAGGTGGTGGGCCGCGACCAGCCCGGCCACGCCCTCCTGCCGGCCCGGCGCGTGCTGGCCGCCGGTGTAGCCGAGGAACGCCGAGCACCACGGCTCGTTGAGGGTCGTCCACACCGGCACCCGGTCGCCGAGCGCGTCGTAGAGCGACAGGGCGTACTCGGCGAACCGGTAGGCGGTGTCGCGGTTGGTCCAGCCGCCGGCGTCCTCGAGCGCCTGCGGCAGGTCCCAGTGGTAGAGCGTCATCCAGGGCTTGATGCCCCGGCCGAGCAGCTCGTCCACGAGCCGGGAGTAGAAGTCGACGCCGGCCGGGTTGACCGCGCCGCCGTCGGGGCGCACCCGCGGCCACGCCGCGGAGAAGCGGTAGCTGCCCAGGTGGAGGCTCTTCATGAGCTCCACGTCCTGCGGCATCCGGTGGTAGTGGTCGCACGCCGGGTCGCCGGTGTCGCCGTTGATGACGGCGCCGGGCACGCTCGCGAACGTGTCCCAGATGGAGGCCGTCCGGCCGTCCTCGCGGGTGGCGCCCTCGATCTGGTACGACGCGGTGGCCGCGCCCCACAGGAAGTCGGGCGGGAACCGCAGCTCCTGGCCCGGGAGGGCCTCGGCGCGGGTGTCGAGTTGGTGGGTCATCCCTTGACTGCTCCTTGCATGATGCCGGCGACCAGCTGGCGGCCGGTGAGGACGAACAGCGCCAGCAGCGGGATCGTCGACAGCACCGCGGCGCAGAGCACCAGGCTGTAGTCGACGTAGTAGCTGCTCTGGAGCTGGGCGAGTGCGATCTGAACGGTGGGGTTGGTGGCGGGGAGCACGATCATCGGCCAGAAGAAGTCGGTCCAGACGGTCATGAACGTGAACAGCCAGAGGATCGCGGCCGCCGGCCGGGCGGCCGGGACGGCGACATTCCAGAACGTCCCGAACATCGAGCAGCCGTCGACGCGCGCGGCCTCGATCAGCTCGTCCGGGATGGCGTCGACGAGGTACTGGCGCATGAAGAACACGCCGAACGCCGTCACGAGGGTGGGCACCATGATCGCCCAGATGTGGCCGGTCCAGCCGAGCTTGGCCATCTGGATGAACAGCGGGATGACCCCGAGCTGGGTGGGCACGGCGAGGGTGCCGACGACGAAGACCATCATCGCCTTGCTGCCGCGGAACGTGAGCTTGGCGAACGCGTAGCCGGCGAGCGTACAGAAGAACACCACCGACGTGGCGCAGACCGTCGACACGATCATGCTGTTGCCGAGGGCCTTCCAGAAGTCGACGGTCTCGAAGACGCGCTGGGCGTTGCTGAAGAAGTGGCCGCCGGGCAGGAGGGGCGGCACCTCGCGGGTGACGACCTCCTTGGTGTGCGAGCCCACGATGAGCGACCAGTAGAGCGGCAGCGCCGAGGCGAGGACGAACGCCGTCAGCAGGCCGTAGACGAGGAATCCAGGACGGCGGTTCACTTGCGGCCTCCTGCCCCGAGGCGTGCGGACACCGCGAGGTTGACCAGGGCGAAGATGACGATGAAGAGGAACAGCAGCCAGGCGACGGCCGAGGCCATGCCTAGGTCGCGCAGGCGCCAGCCGAGCTCCCAGAGGTAGAGCGTGACGGTCTGCCACTGCCGGTCGGACCCGCCGAGCCCGACGTTGTCGAACAGCCGGGCCTCGGTGAAGATCTGGAGCCCGCCGATGGTCGAGGTGATGACGACGAAGATCATCGTCGGGCGGATCATCGGGATCGTGACGGAGAGGAACTGCCGGACCTTGCCGGCGCCGTCCAGCGCCGCCGACTCGTAGAGGTCGCGGGGGACCGCCTGCATGGCGGCGAGCAGGATCAGCGCGTTGTAGCCGGTCCAGCGCCAGTTGACCATCGAGGCGATCGCGATGTGGCTGGGCAGCGTGTCGACGTGCCAGGCGATCGGGTCGATGCCGATGAGGCCGAGCCCGCCGTTGATGAGGCCGTAGCGGTCACCGAACAGGTTGCCGAAGATCAGGGTGGCCGCGGCGGGCGCGACCACGAAGGGGATCAGCACGCTCATCCGCCAGAACGTGCGCCCGCGCAGCTGGGTGTCCAGCAGGCCGGCGACGCCCAGGGCGATGATCACCTGGGGGATGGAGGACAGCAGGAAGATGCTGACGGTGTTGCGCATCGCCCGCCAGAAGTAGCGGTCCTCGAAGATCGCGCGGTAGTTGTCGAGGCCGACGTACTCGCCCTTGCCCCCGATGAGGCCCCACTCGTGCACCGACACGTAGGCGGTGTAGGCGAGCGGGAACATCCCCACGACGAGGAACAGGATGAAGAACGGGGAGACGTAGAGGTAGGGGGAGAACCGGACGTCCCAGCGGGAGAGCCGCTGCCGCAGGGTCAGCCGGGGCGGCGTCTCCCGGGGCAGCGGCTCCCTCGCGGGGGCCGGCCCGGCCGGGGAGGTCGAGGAGGAGACCTCCCCGGCGGGCGCGGTGGTGGGTTGCGAGGTCATGGACTCGGTCTCAGCCGATCCGCTCGACGTCGGAGGTGAAGGAGTCCCAGGCCTCGTCCGGCGACTCCTGGCCCTGGTCGACCCGGAGGATCGCGGCCTGGAACGCGGTGATGATGTCGGCGTACTTGGGACCCTTGTAGGGCTGCAGCTCGACGGCCGCGGCGCGGTTGGACAGGATCTGTCCGACCGGGGCGTCGTTGAAGAACGGCTGGGTCGCCTTCAGCAGCACCGGGTCCTCCTGGGCGCCGACCTGGCTCGGGAAGGTGAACTTCGCGTCGAAGGCCTTGACCTGCTGCTCCGGGGCGGTGAGCCACTCGGCGAGCTTCTTGGCCTCCTCCTGGTGCTCACCCATGGTGGGCACGGTCAGGAACGAGCCGCCCCAGTTGCCTCCGCCTCCGGGGAAGGCGTCCGCGATGTCCCAGCCCTTCACGCCGGCGGCGTTGCCCTCGATGATGCCGAGCATCCAGCCCGGGCAGGCCATCGTGGCGAAGCCGTCGTTCTGGAAGGCGGCCACCCAGTCGGGGGACCACTGGTCGAGGTTGGTCGCCAGGCCGGCCGACTGCATCGACGTCACGGTGTCGAAGACCTCGCGCACCTCGGGGTTGGAGGTGGCGACGACCTTGTTGTCCTCGTCCTCGAAGGGGTAGGCGAGCTGGTTGATCATCGCCTGGCTGGTGCCCTTGGACGAGTCGTACCAGGCGGTGTCCGGCATCTTCTTGACGAAGTCCTTGCCGGTCTCGAAGTAGGTGTCCCAGTCGGCGAAGAGCGCGGCCACCTCCTCGCGGTCGGTGGGCAGGCCGGCCTTCTTGAACAGGTCGGCGCGGTAGCAGATCCCCTCGGGGCCGATGTCGGTGCCGTAGCCGATGAGCTCGCCGTCGGCGTTGGTGCCGGCCTTGACCTTCCAGTCCAGCCAGCGTCCCTCGACGGCGTCGTCGCTCAGGTCGAGGAACGCGCCCTTCTCCTCGAGGATCGCCGGCATGCCGTCGCCCTCGATCGCCTCGATGTCGGAGAGTCCCGAGCCGGCGGCCAGCTTGGTGTAGAGGTTGTCGCGGTGCTCCTCCCACGTGCCGAGCTTCTTCTGGACCACCTTGATGTCGGGGTTCAGCTTCATGTACTCGTCGATCAGGCCCTCGTAGCCGAACTCGTTGAACGTCGCGACGGTGAGGGTGGTCTTGCCGTCCTCGGCCTCGTCGTCCCCGCCGCACGCGGCGAGTCCGAGGCTGAGGACCAGGGCGCCGACCGACGCGAGGGTGAGGCGCCGGCGGCGCTTGCTGCTGGTCGGGCGCGAGCTGAGCGGCTGACGGGGCTCCTGACGGGGCCCGAAGGGTGAGATGTGCACGGGGGAACGCTCCTGCCGTAGTGCTGGGCTGCGGACCGGATGGCCCGGGGGACGGGGGCGCTGTCGGTGTGAGAGCGCTTCCACGGTGTTGGCGCGATCAAGATGACATGCGTCACACCGTCGCCACAACCTTCTGCCTGAACCCGGCGTAATTAGTGGGTGCCGGGTGTGGGAGCGCTTCCATGGGCGGGTGTGGTCGCGGAGCGTGCGGAGGCGCGCTGGTGTGGCCCGTACGGGCGCGTCGCTGAGGGCGCGGGCGCGCCAGTTTCACCGGGTACCCGGTGAAACTCACGCCTCCGGCGCGAAGTTTCGCACCGGAGGCGTGAGTTTCGGACAGGCCCTGTGACGGGTGGTGTCCGGGGGAGAGCGGCCCGTCAGTCGACGGTGCGGCGCGGGATGAGCAGGGTGAGGACGACGCCGAGGAAGGCCGCGCCCGCACCGATCAGGAAGCCCAGCTCCATGGCGCCCTCGGAGGGCACGGGGAAGCCGTGGAAGTCGGTCAGGGACGCGGCGAGCACGCTGGCCATCACGGCGCTGGCGGTGGTCGTGCCGACCGAGCGCATGAGGGAGTTGACGCCGACCGCGGCGCCCGACTCGGTGACGGGCACCGAGGCCATGATCAGGGCGGGCATGGCGGCATAGCCGATGCCGACGCCGGCGGAGGTCACGCACGAGACGACGAGCAGCTGCCAGGGCGCGCCGTGGAAGGCGACCGCGACCAGGTAGCCGCTGCCGAGGACGGCCGCGCCGAGGGCGAGGGTCACCCGGGCGCCGTAGCGGGTCATGAGGGTGCTGGAGACGGGCGCGAAGGCCATCATCACCAGTCCGCCGGGCGCCATCCAGAGGCCGGCGGCGAGCAGCGACTGGCCCAGGCCGTAGCCGGTGAGCTCGGGCAGCTGCAGGAGCTGCGGCACGATGATCGCCTGCCCCATCATCCCGAAGCCGATCGCGACGGCTGCCAGGTTGGTGAGGAGCACCGGACGGCGGGCGGTGACGCGCAGGTCGCAGAGCGGAGCAGGGTGGGACAGCTCGTAGCGGCCCCACGCCAGCAGCACGACCAGGCCGACGGCGATGAAGGTCCACGGGCGGGCGGTGTCCCAGCCCCACTCGCGGCCCTTGGTGACGGCCACCAGGACGGCGACCAGCCCGACGGCGAGGCCGAGCGCGCCGACGAGGTCGAGCCGGCCGCGGCGAGCGGGCTGGACGTGCGGGATGACGACGGCGACAGCGAGCGCGGTGACCGCGGCCAGGACGGTCGAGACCCAGAAGAGCGCGTGGAAGTCGTAGCTGTCGGCGATCCACGCCGAGAGCGGCAGGCCGATGGCCCCACCGACGCCGAGGGTGGCGCTGACCGCCGCGATCGCGGTGCCGGTGCGCTCGGGCGGGACGATGTCGCGGATCAGGCTGATGGCCACGGGGATGAATCCCATGGACACCCCCTGCAGCGTGCGGCCGGCCAGCATGGGCAGCAGCGAGTCCGACAGGGCCGCCACGAGCGAGCCGACGAGCAGGATCAGCGCGCTGACGAAGAGCACCCGCTGCTTGCCGAACAGGTCGCCCAGACTGCCAGCGATGGGCATCGCCACCGCGCCGGCCAGCAGGGTGGCCGTGATGACCCAGGACGCGTTGGCCGCGGACGTCGACAGCAGGACCGGCAGCTCCCCCTGGAGCGGGATCACGAACGTCTGCGTGAGCGCGGCGATCAGCCCGCCCAGGCACAGGACGGCGACCGACAGGCCGGGCCCCACGGGCACGGCAGGATCGGTGGTGGACGCAGGGGTGGAGACGGTGGTCACGAGATCCTCGGGGTGGCAGCAGGCAGGAAGCTGCAGCCTACCGAAGTAGTTGTCGTCGGCAACTGTATCTGCGTGGGACCTGCGTCACGTCGACGGGGGTAGCCCCTGACGCCGGTGTCGTCGAAGGGGCACTTCGGTGACACGAACGTCAGGGACTACCCCCGACGGAGAAGCTGGGTGGGCTACTTGGTGCCCTTGCGCGCACGGCTCGCGATCTTCGCGCGCTCGTTGGCGTCGAGGATGACCTTGCGGATCCGCACGGACTCGGGCGTCACCTCGACGCACTCGTCCTCGCGGCAGAACTCCAGGCTCTGCTCGAGCGAGAGCCGCTTGGCCGGGATCAGCTTCTCGAAGTTGTCGGAGGTGGCGGACCGGATGTTGGTCTGCTGCTTCTCCTTGGTGATGTTGACGTCCATGTCGTCGGCGCGGGAGTTCTCGCCGACGATCATGCCCTCGTAGACCTCGGTGGTCGGCTCGAGGAACATCACGCCGCGCTCCTGCAGCGACGTCATGGCGTACGCCGTGGCGGCGCCCTTGCGGTCGGCCACCAGCGAGCCGTTGTTGCGCGAGCGGATCTCGCCGGCCCACGGCTCGTACTTCTCGAAGATGTGGTGGGCGATGCCGGTGCCGCGGGTGTCGGTGAGGAACTCGGTGCGGAAGCCGATCAGGCCGCGCGCCGGGACCAGGAACTCCATGCGGACCCAGCCGGTGCCGTGGTTGGTCATCGACTCCATGCGGCCCTTGCGGGAGGCCAGCAGCTCGGTGATCGTGCCGAGGTACTCCTCGGGCGCGTCGATGGTCAGGCGCTCCACGGGCTCGTGGCGCTTGCCGTCGATGTCCTTGGTGACGACCTGCGGCTTGCCGACGGTGAGCTCGTAGCCCTCGCGGCGCATCTGCTCCACCAGGATCGCCAGCGCCAGCTCGCCACGGCCCTGGACCTCCCAGGCGTCGGGGCGCTCGGTCGGGAGGATCTTGAGCGAGACGTTGCCGATGAGCTCCTGGTCGAGGCGGTCCTTGACCAGGCGCGCGGTGACCTTGGAGCCCTTGATCCGGCCGACCAGCGGCGAGGTGTTGGTGCCGATGGTCATGGAGATCGCGGGCTCGTCGACGTGGATCAGGGGCAGCGCGACGGGGTTCTCCGGGTCGGCCAGCGTCTCGCCGATGGTGATCTCGGGGATGCCCGCGATGGCGACGATGTCGCCGGGGCCGGCCTCGGTGCCGGGCTTGCGCTCCAGGCCCTCGGTGACGAGCAGCTCGGTGATCTTGACGTTCTTGACGTCGCCGTTGCGACGCATCCAGGCGACCTGCTGGCCCTTCTTGAGGTTGCCCTCGTGGATGCGGACCAGCGCGAGCCGGCCGAGGAACGGCGAGGCGTCCAGGTTGGTGACGTGGGCCTGCAGCGGGGCGCCCTCGGTGTACTTCGGCGCTGGGATCGTGTCGATGATCGTCTTGAAGAGCGGCTCGAGGTCCTTGGCGTCGGGCAGGGTGCCGTTGGCGGGCTGCGCGATCGCCGCGATGCCGGCCTTGCCGGAGGCGTAGACGACGGGGAAGTCGAGCGCGTCCTGGCTGTGGGACTCGTCGAGCAGGTCCATGAAGAGCTCGTAGGTCTCGTCGACGACCTCCTCGATGCGCGCGTCGGGGCGGTCGACCTTGTTGACCACGAGCACGACCGGCATGTCGGCGTTCAGCGCCTTGCGCAGCACGAAGCGGGTCTGCGGGAGCGGGCCCTCGGAGGCGTCGACCAGGAGCACGATGCCGTCGACCATCGACAGTCCGCGCTCGACCTCGCCACCGAAGTCGGCGTGGCCGGGGGTGTCGATGATGTTGATCGTCATGCCCTCGGGGGCGGACGCGCCGTTGTAGTGGATCGCGGTGTTCTTCGCGAGGATCGTGATCCCCTTCTCGCGCTCCAGGTCACCGGAGTCCATCACCCGGTCGGCGACGCTCTCCGCCTCGTGCTCGGTGAACGCGCCGGCCTGGCGCAGCATGGCGTCGACGAGCGTGGTCTTGCCGTGGTCGACGTGCGCGACGATGGCGACGTTGCGCAGGTTGGCGGTCTTGGTGGCAGACATGGGTGTACGACGACTCTTCCGGTGGAGGTTCAGGGGGCCCGATGGGCCTTGGCGAGTCTAGTGGGCACACCCACGGGCGCCCGCATCGGCGGACATCGGCCTCAGGGGCTTGTGGCGGCCGGACACGTGGGGTTGCGTGGACCCCATGTCTCGGACCCGCTGCTTCCTGCCGCCGTACCTGCTCCAGCACCTGGCCCTCGCCCGGCCGGACGTCGCCGCCCGGTGGGAGGGCACGCTGGCCATGGACGAGCGCCTGCGGTCGTCGCGCCTGATGGCCGCCGGCCGCATGGCGGCTGGGTCCTCGACGGCATCAGCGGCCTCGACGGCGGCCGGCGGAGCCGCGTGGGTCGTCCACACGGCGGGCAACGGCACCGACCTGCCCGGCGACGTGGTGCGCTCCCCGAGCGACGAGCCGTCGGGCGATCTCGCGGTCGACGAGGCGGCGGTCGGCATCGCCGGGTCGCTGGCGCTCTTCGAGGAGGTCTACGGGCGCTCGTCGTACGACGGCGACGGCGCGACCGTGTCGCTGACGGTCCACTACGGGCGCGACTACGCCAACGCGTTCTGGGACGGCAGGCAGCTGGTGTTCGGCGACGGCGACGGGGAGGTGTTCGACCGGTTCACCAAGCCGGTCGACGTCCTGGCCCACGAGCTCGCGCACGCCGTCACCGAGCACACCGCCGGGCTGGAGTACCAAGGTCAGTCCGGGGCCCTGAACGAGTCGGTCAGCGACGTCTTCGCGGCCTGCCTCAAGCAGCGCCTGCTGGCCCAGACCCCGCTCGAGGCCGACTGGCTGATCGGGGAGGGCCTCTTCCTCCCCGGCGTCGACGCGCGGGGCCTGCGCGACATGGCCAACCCCGGCACGGCGTACGACGACCCGGCGCTGGGCCGCGACCCGCAGCCGGCGCACCTCGACGACTACGTCGACACGACCGACGACAACGGCGGCGTCCACCTCAACTCCGGCATCCCCAACCGCGCCTTCCACCTCGCGGCCCTCGGCATCGGCGGCACGAGCTGGGACGGCGCCGGCCGGGTCTGGTACGCCGCGCTGACCGGCGGTCAGGTGCACGCCCGCACGGACTTCGCCGGCTTCGCGGCCGCCACCGTCGCCGCCGCACGCGAGCTCGGCGGCGCCGAGCACGTCGAGGCGGCATGGGAGCAGGTCGGGATCACCCCGGCCACGGCCGAGGCCGGCCGCACCGGCGGCCCCGGCCTCCCGCCGCCCCCGGGCAGCGAGAGCGCGCGCAGCGTCCGGGTCCGGCGGGGCGGCGGCTTCGCCGGCCTCACCACCGAGGCGGAGGTCGACCTCGACGGCGACGACGAGCGGGCCGGTGAGCTGCGCGGCCTCGTGGAGCGCATCGACCTCACCGGCCTCCGCACCGGCCGCCCCCAGCCCGACCGCTTCGTCTACGACGTCCAGCTCCCCGGAGCCTCCGCCCGCGTCTTCGAGCAGGACCTCACCGAGGACCTGCGCCGCGTCGTGGAGCTCGTGCTCGACCAGTGAGGTGGGGTGGGAGGTCAGTCCCACAGGCCTCAAGATTCACCGGCTGACCGGCGAAACTGGAGCCCCTGGGCCGAAACTGCACACCGGAAGCGTGAGTTTCGCCGGTCGACCGGCGAAACTCACCCGCCGGCGCCGCTAACCCAGGGCGCGGTCGAGCGCGGCGGCGACGTGCAGCGTGGTGCAGGGGAAGAGCGGGAGCTCGGAGTCGGGCTGGCGCACCAGCAGCTCGAGCTCGGTGCAGCCGAGGACCAGGCCGCCGGCGCCGGCGTCCCACAGCTCCTCGATCAGTCCGACGACCGTACGGCGGGAGCTGTCGAGCACGCGTCCGTGGACGAGCTCGTCGTAGATGATCGCGTTGAGGGCCGCGTGGTGGCGCGGGTCGGGGACATGCACCTCGAGCCCGTGCTGGGCGAGCCGGTCGGTGAAGAACGAGCGCGACATCGCGAACTCGGTTCCGAGGAAGCCCACCGAGGTCACCTGCTGGGCCTTGCAGGCCTCGGCGACCACGTCGGCGAGGTGGAGCAGCGGGATGCCGACCGCCGCCTCGACCTGGTCGGCGACCCGGTGGAAGGTCGTGGTGCACAGCAGCAGGAAGTCGGCGCCGGCGCGCTCGACGCCCTGGGCGGCCGAGGTGAGGATGGCGGCGACGTCGTCCCAGCGCTCCTGCTCCTGCAGGGCCGTGACCTCCGCGAAGTCGACGCTCGCGAGCATCGTCCGCGCCGAGCTCAGGCCACCGACCCGCTGCTCGACGCCCTCGTTGAGAGCCTGGTAGTAGACGGCGCTGCTCTCCCAGCTCATGCCGCCGACGAGTCCGATGGTCTGCACGCGCGCAGTCTGCCACCCCGCGACCGGGGGTCTCACCAGCCGAGCCGCCGGCGGGACGCGCCGCCCGGAGGCTCAGTCCTGCGGGACCCGGTGCACCTTGTGCTGGGCGGCCTGCGCGCGCGGGCGGATCACCAGCTCGTCGATGTTGACGTGGGCCGGGCGGGTCACCATCCAGCCGATCGCGTCGGCCACGTCCTCGGCGGTGAGCGGCTCGGCGACGCCCTCGTAGACGGCCTCGGCCCGCTCGCGGTCGCCCTCGAACCGCACCATCGCGAACTCGTCGGTCTTGACCATCCCCGGCGCGATCTCGCAGACCCGGACCGGCTGGTCCCACAGCTCCAGGCGCAGCGTCTCGGTGACGACCTGGGTGCCGTGCTTGGCCGCGGTGTAGCCGCCGCCGCCCTCGTAGGCGACCCGGCCGGCGGTCGAGCCGACGTTGAGGATCACCCCGGCGCCGGAGGCGACCAGCGCGGGCAGCAGCGCCCGCGTCACCTGCATCAGGCCGATCACGTTGACCTCGTACATCCGCCGCCACTCGTCGCTGTCGGCCTGCGCCACGGGGGAGGCGCCGAACGCGCCACCGGCGTTGTTGACGAGTACGTCGAGCCGCTCGCCCACCTGCGCGGCCAGCGCGGCCACGTCGTCCTGCGACGTCACGTCGCACACGACGGCGGTGCCGTCGATCTCCGCGGCCAGCGCCTCGACCCGGTCGGCGCGGCGGGCCGCGCAGAGGACGTGGAAGCCGGCCCGGGCCAGCGTGCGGGCGGTGGCGGCACCGATGCCGCTGCTGGCGCCGGTGACGACGGCGGTGGGCCGCGAGGACGGCGTGGAGGAGGAGGGCATGGAGCCATTCTGGCCGCCCCGCCCGGCGCGGTGGCAGACTCCCCCCGTGCGTCTCCTGCTCGTGGCCCGTGTCGCGGGCGTCCTGGGTGGCCTCGCGTGGGTCGTCCGCCACGTCGCCGGCGTCGAGGAGCTGCGCTGGCCGGGCCTGGTCCTGCTGGGCGTGGCACTCGCGGGCGCCGGCGCCGGGCTGGTCAGCAGCAGCGCCGCGTGGCTGCGGCTGCTCGTGGCCCTCTGCTTCCCGGTCCTCGTCTGGTCGGTGGTGGAGGTGCTGCACGGCTCGGCGGAGGACTCGCTGGTCGACGCAGCGGCCGGCGCGGTGATCGCCCTGACCTGCCTCGTCGCGATGGTCCGGGGCGGCCGTCGGCCGGCCGGGTCGCACGCCGGGTCGCGCGCGGGCTGAGCGCCGTAGGACGCTCCGGGTACCGAGCCCCCACCTGCGGGAATTCGCGGCCCGCCGCCGTGGTTCGGTGGAGGGGAGCCGTCCCGGACAGGGGACGGTGGACATGGGGACACGAGGGAGTCAGATGCAGCGGATCCGCCGGGTGGCGATGGTCAGCCTCCACACCTCGCCCCTCGACCAGCCGGGCACGGGCGACGCGGGCGGGATGAACGTCTACGTCATCGAGCTCGCCAAGCGGCTGGCGCGCCAGGGCATCGAGGTCGACATCTTCACGCGGGCCACCAACTCCGCGCTGCCGCCGCTGGTGGAGGCCTGCGACGGCGTCACCGTGCGCCACATCCACGCCGGCCCCTTCGAGGGCCTGACCAAGGACGAGCTGCCGGGTCAGCTGTGCGTCTTCGCCCGCGAGGTGCTGCGCGCCGAGGCCGCGCACCCGCTGGGCCACTACGACGCCGTCCACTCCCACTACTGGCTCTCCGGGCAGGTCGGCGCGCTCGCGCGCGACCGCTGGGGCGTGCCGCTGGTGCACTCGATGCACACCATGGCCAAGGTCAAGAACGCCGCGCTCGCCGAGGGCGACAGCCCCGAGCCGTCCGCGCGACTCATCGGCGAGGAGCAGGTGGTGGAGGCCGCCGACGTGCTGATCGCCAACACCGAGCTCGAGGCCCGCCAGCTCGTCGAGCTGTACGACGCCGAGCCCGACCGGGTCCAGGTGATCCACCCGGGCGTCGACCTGTCGGTCTTCCGGCCGCTCGACCAGGGCGAGGTGCGCGCCTCGCTGGGGCTCGCCCCGGACGCGCACGTGCTGCTCTTCGCGGGTCGCATCCAGCCGCTCAAGGCCCCCGACGTGCTGCTGCGCGCGGTCGCGGCGCTGCTCGAGCGCGACCCCGGCCTGCGTCCGCGGCTGGTCGTGCCGGTCGTGGGCGGCCCGTCGGGGTCCGGGCTCGACCGGCCCGAGTCCCTCGCCGCGCTGGCCGCCGAGCTGCGCATCGACGACGTCGTGCGCTTCGTGCCGCCGGTCTCGCAGGCCGAGCTGGCCCGGTGGTACGCCGCCGCGACCCTGGTCGCCGTACCGTCCTACAACGAGTCGTTCGGCCTGGTCGCCGCCGAGGCGCAGGCGGCCGGCACCCCGGTCGTCGCGGCCGCCGTCGGGGGACTGACGACCGTCGTGCGCGACGACCACAGCGGGCTGCTGGTCGAGGGCCACGACCCGGGAGCCTGGGCCAGCGCGCTCGCGCGACCGCTCACGGACCCCGAGCTCCTCGTCCGCCTGCAGGCCGGCGCGCTGGAGCAGGCACGGCAGTTCTCCTGGGAGGCCACGGCGGCGCAGACCCTCGCGGTCTACGAGCGCGCGCACAGCCTCATGCGAGAGTCGGTGTCGTGACCACCTACCCGCCTGCCGACCTCGTCCGCGACTACCTGCGCGACAACGAGATCGAGTACGAGGAGGCGACCGAGGGCGTGTTCTCGCTGACCCTGCCCGGCGAGAAGAAGCTGCAGACCGCCGTCCGGCTCGACGTCGGCCCGCACGCCCTGGGGCTGCACGCGTTCGTGTGCCGCAAGCCCGACGAGAACCACGAGCGCGTCTACCGCTGGCTCCTCGAGCGCAACCTGAAGATGTACGCCGTGGCGTTCGCCGTCGACCGGCTCGGCGACATCTACCTCGACGCGCGGCTGCCGCTGGCCTCGGTGAGCCCCGAGGAGCTGGACCGGCTCCTCGGCTCGGTGCTGACCTACGCCGACGAGTCGTTCAACGCGATCCTCGAGCTCGGCTTCGCCACCTCCATCCGCAAGGAGTGGGAGTGGCGCAAGCTGCGGGGCGAGCCGACCCACAACCTCGAGGCGTTCCGCGGGTGGCTGGAGGCCGAGGACGCCGCAGCGGCGGCGACGTCGGCGACGTCGGCGACGTCAGGCGGCGGCGAGGACCGCGGCGAGGCCTAGCGCCGCGGGGAGCGCCTGGACCAGCAGGATCCGGGTGCTGACCGTCGCGGCGCCGTAGACCCCGGCGACCACGACGCAGACCAGGAAGAACACCTTCACGTCCGTCTGGTCGCTCACCAGACCCCAGACGAGCCCCGCCACGAGGAAGCCGTTGTAGAGGCCCTGGTTGCCGGCCATCACCTTGGTGGTCTCTGCGAGCTCGACGCTGTTGTTGAAGACCTTGCGACCCAGCGGCTCGGTCCACAGGAACATCTCGAGCACGAGGAAGAGCAGGTGGAGCGCGGCGACCACGCCGACGAGGACGTTGGCGAGGAGTGACATCCCCGCAGCATGACAGCAGTCGCGCCCGCCGGGGGACTCTCGGCGCGGGTCAGGCGGGCGTCGGCTCCTGCTGGGCGCGCGGCCGGGGCTTGCGCCGGGCCACGGCGACGCCGACCAGGGCGAGCGCCCCGCCGACGTAGGCCATGGCGGGCGGGACCTCGTCGAGGAAGATCAGGCCCAGCACGATGGTGATCGGCGGCACCAGGTACGTCGTGACGCCCAGGCTGCTCGCGGTCATGTGCTGCAGGGCGAACGCGTAGGTCGTGAACGCGATCGCGGTCGGGAAGACGCCGAGGTAGAGCACCCAGAGCAGCGACGACGTCGGCGCCTCGCCGGCCTCGCGGAGCAGGGCCGGCGCGAACGGCAGGCACGCCACGGCGCCGATCGTGCACGCCAGCCAGGTGACGTGCAGCGCCGAGAGACGTGCCACGAGGGGCTTCTGGAGGATGAGGCTGATGGAGTAGACGACGGCCGAGACCAGGCACAGCGCCACGCCGAGGAGGTCGCGGCCACCGTCGGCGTCGGGGGAGGTGGTCAACCCGATGACGGCCACGCCGGAGAAGGCGAGGGCGAGGCCGAGCCCGAGGTAGACCGTGAACCGCTCGGACAGGAACACCGCCGCGAGCAGCGCGATCAGCACCGGCGAGACCTGGATCAGCATGGCGGCGGTGCCGGCGTCGACGCGCTGCTCACCCTCGTTGAGCGCGACGTTGTAGACGCCGAACCACAGCACGCCGATCGTCACCAGCGAGACCCACTCACGCCGGGTGGGGCGAGGCAGGCCGCGGCTGAGGGCGAGCGCGCCCAGGACGATCGCGCCGATCAGGGTGCGGCCCAGCGAGAGCGGACCGGCGGAGAAGTCGTGCCCGAGGTGGCGGATCGCGACGAACGCCGACGCCCACAGCACCAGCGTGGTCGCCACGGCCGCGACCGGCATCCAGGACGGTGGCGCGGTGCTCGTCGGGGTCGAACGGCCCGAGGCCGCGGTGGTCGTCACTCGTCACAGCCTAGGCACCGCCGCAGCTCCCTGACACGCGGTTTTCGGACGGCGATGCGCGAGATGCGGACAGCCGTCCAGATTCGCCGGTCGACCGGCGAATCTCCCGCTTCCGGGGTGGAGTTTCGTCGGTCAAGCACCAGTTTCGCCGGTCGACCGGCGAAACTCCCGCCTCAGAGGTCGAGCTTGTAGCCCAACCCGCGCACGGTGACGAGGTACTGCGGCTCGCTGGGCTCGGGCTCGAGCTTGGCGCGCAGCCGCTTGACGTGGACGTCGAGGGTCTTGGTGTCGCCGACGTAGTCGGACCCCCAGACCCGGTCGATGAGCTGGCCGCGGGTGAGCACCCGGCCGGGGTTGCGCAGGAACATCTCCAGCAGCTCGAACTCCTTGAGCGGCAGTCGCTGCTCGTGGCCGTCGACGGTGACGACGTGGCGCTCGACGTCCATGCGCACCGGGCCGGCCTCGAGGGTGTCCGGGGTGAGGTCGGGGTCGGTGCCACGGCGCAGCACGGCGCGGATCCGGGCCACGAGCTCGCGCGGCGAGTAGGGCTTGGTGACGTAGTCGTCGGCGCCGAGCTCGAGGCCGACGACCTTGTCGACCTCGTCGTCCTTGGCGCTGACCATGATCACCGGGACGTTGGAGGTCTGCCGGATGGTGCGGCAGACCTCGGTGCCGGGGATGCCGGGCAGCATCAGGTCGAGCAGCACGATGTCGGCGCCGTTGCGGTCGAACTCGCTCAGCGCCGCGTGCCCGTCGGCGGCGATGGCGACCTCGAAGCCCTCCTTGCGGAGCATGTAGGCGAGCGCGTCGCTGTAGCTCTCTTCGTCCTCGACGACGAGTACGCGCGTCACTGGATCTCCTCCTGCAGTTGTCGATCGGTGGCCCTGCTGCCTGCATGGTGGGGCAGCGACAGGGTGAACGTCGAGCCCTGGCCCTCGGCGGACCAGACCCGGATCTCGCCGCCATGGGTGGCGGCGACGTGCTTGACGATGGACAGTCCCAGGCCGGTGCCGCCGGTGGAGCGGTGCCGGGCCGGGTCGACGCGGTAGAACCGCTCGAAGATGCGGTCGATCTCAGTGGTGGGGATGCCGATGCCCTGGTCGACCACGGAGATCTCCACGATCTCGTCCGAGCGCTTGGTCGTGACCAGCACCGTGGAGTCGGGCTCGGAGTAGGCGACGGCGTTGGCGACGAGGTTGGCGACGGCGGCGGTGATCTGCTCGTCGTTGCCGAGGACCACGAGGCCCTCGGTGCCGCTGCTGACGATCCGGATCCGCTTGGAGGAGGCGTCGATGGCGCTGGTGTCCATGGCCACCTCGATCACGTGGTCGAGCGCGACGGGCACGGGGGAGTCCAGCGGGTCGTCGCCCTGCAGCCGCGACAGCTCGATCACCTGCTGCACGAGGCGGGAGAGCCGGTCGCTCTCGGTGAGCATCCGGTCCGCGAACCGCTTCACCGCCGTCGGGTCCTCGGCCGCCTCCTGCATCGCCTCGGCCAGCAGCCGGATCGCGCCGACGGGCGTCTTGAGCTCGTGGCTGACGTTGGCGACGAAGTCGCGCCGCACCGACTCCACGCGGCGCTCACGGGTGCGGTCCTCGACGAGGGCGAGCACCAGGCGCGACCCGAGCGGCGCGACCCGGGCGGTGACGTGGCGGTCGGGGCCGATCGCGCGCGCCATGACCAGCTCGGTCTCGCGGATCTGCCCGTCCCGGCGTACCTGCCGGACCAGGTCGGCCAGCTCGCGCGAGACCAGCTGCGCGCCGCGCACGAGCCCGAAGGCGTACGCCGGCGCGGAGGCCTTGAGCACGACGTCGGACTCGTCGACGACGACCGCGCTGCTGCGCAGGACCGAGAGGACCGCGGCCACGCCCGGTGGGACCACGGGCTCGTCGACGTCGCGCGAGCCGTGCTGCTGGCGCTCGCTGATGGCCCAGGCGAGGACGGCACCGCCCGCGACGAGAGCACCCGCCAGCGCGGCGAGGAACGCCTGGGTCGTCGGGTCCACAGGGGAATCGTACGGCCGTGTTCATCGGGATTTCGCCGGGGAAGGCGTGACTTCCGACTGTTCACCCGTCGTTCACGCCTCCGCCCCTGCCGGACACCTGCGCCTCCTAGGGTCCAGCACATGCGTGAGCTCTTCCATGACCAGCTGGATGCGATGTTCGTCGACCTCGCCGGCATCTGCCGCCAGGTCGAGACGGCCGTCGGTCTGGCCACCCAGGCCCTGATGACCGGCGACGCGGCGGTCGCCGAGCAGGTGATCAGCGCCGACGTCGAGATCGACCGGGCGCGCGAGCAGGTCGAGGACAACGCCTTCGCCCTGCTGTCGCTGCAGCAGCCCGTCGCCGGGGACCTGCGCACCGTCGTGTCCGCGCTGCGGATGGTGAGCGAGCTGGAGCGGATGGGGGACCTGTCGGTCCACGTCGCCAAGATCGCCCGGCTGCGCGTCCCGCAGGTCGCCGTGCCCGTCGAGGTGCAGCCCACCGTCGCCCGGATGGCCGAGGTCGCCGAGGACATGGTGCGCCGCGTCTCGCAGATCATCACCGGGCGCGACGTCGAGGCCGCCATCGAGCTGGGCCGCGACGACGAGGTCATGGACCAGCTGCGCCGCCAGAGCTTCACCGAGCTGCTCTCCGACGACTGGCAGAACGGCGTCGAGGCCGCGGTCGACATCGCCCTGCTCGGCCGCTACTACGAGCGCATCGCCGACCACGCCGTCTCCGTGGCCAACCGGGTCGTCTTCGTCGTCACCGGCCACAACCCCAGCGCCGTCGACGCCGTCAGCTGACGTCGTCGGGACACTCCCTCACACGTTCGTGGCCCCGCCTCAGGCGGGGCCACGAGTTCGTGAGGGACTGTCCCAGCGTTGCGAGCAGGCGCGTGGGTCAGCGGCCCTGGTTGGCGACGGCGGCAGCGGCTGCCGCGGCGGCCTCGGGGTCCAGGTAGGTGCCGCCCGGGGTGGTGGGGGCGAAGGACTCGTCGAGCTCGTAGACCAGGGGCATGCCCGTGGGGATGTTGAGGCCGGCGATGTCGGTGTCGCTGATGCCGTCGAGGTGCTTGACGATCCCGCGCAGGCTGTTGCCGTGGGCGGCCACGAGCACGGTCTTCCCCGCAGCGAGGTCGACGGTGATGTCGGACTCCCAGTAGGGGAGCATCCGCTCGATGACGTCCTTGAGGCACTCGGTGCGGGGCATGTCGTCGCCGAGGTCGGCGTACTGGGGCAGCCCGACCTGCGACCACTCGTCGTCGTCGGCGAGCGGCGGCGGGGGCGTGTCGAAGCTGCGGCGCCAGAGCATGAACTGCTCCTCGCCGTACTCCTCGAGCGTCTGCTTCTTGTCCTTGCCCTGCAGGGCGCCGTAGTGGCGCTCGTTGAGGCGCCACGACCGCTTCACCGGGATCCAGTGGCGGTCGGCCGCGTCGAGGGAGAGGTAGGCGGTGTTGATCGCGCGGCGCTGCAGCGAGGTGTGGACGATGTCGGGCAGGACGCCGGCCTCGCGCATCAGCTCACCGCCTCGCACCGCCTCGGCGCGGCCCTTCTCGGTGAGGGCGACGTCGACCCAGCCGGTGAAGAGGTTCTTGGCGTTCCACTCGCTCTCGCCGTGGCGGAGCAGGATCAGCGTCGACGTCATCAGTGGGCCTCCGCCGCTTCGGTCTCGCACGAGGAGGCGTCGGTCTCCTCGGCAGCCTCGTCCGTCGGCTCGGTGGACGGCTCGTCGTCGCCGGAGGGGCTGGCGGACGCGCCCGCCGACTCGCTGGGCTCGGTCGGCCCGCCCTCGCCGACGGTGGGGGCGGAGTCGAGGTCGGCGTAGTAGCCGCACTCGCGCACGACCGGCACCTCGACCTCGACCTGCTCGCCGTTGGTGAACTCGAAGGTCAGGTCGATGATGTCGCCGGCGGCGAAGTCGCCCTCGACCCGGACGCCGTCGCCGAGGTCGGCCATCGCCAGCGCGTCCCCAGAGGGCACCTCGACCGAGGCGATCTCGCCGGTGGAGACCGACGCGTCGTCGAGTGCCGTGACCGCGCTGAGCTCGGTCGCGTCCTCGGAGCTGTTGACGATGCGTCCGCTGAGCGTGCCGGAGCCGTCGGTCGCGGACACGATCACGACGGCCAGCAGGTCGACGGAGGCGTCGCGGTTGGTCCCGCCGTGCTGGACGGTGTTGATGCGGTCGGTCGCCAGGTTGAAGCCACACGAGCTGAGAGCGGGGGTGGCGAGCAGGAGCGCTCCCACGGCGAGCACGAGCTTGCTGCGGTGATGCATCGTCAGAGCCTTCGGTTCGATCGGGCGCCGCACGGCGATGATGCCCTCAGCCTAGTGCCCCGTCCCGCGCCCGGACCGGCCGGTCAGCGGGCCAGGCCGGAGTAGCTGCCCGTGAAGGCGATCAGGACCAGCACGAGCGAGCTGTAGACCCCCGCGAGGACCAGCAGCCGGGTGGCGCCGAGCTTGAGGCCGAGCCGGAGCGGGAGGTAGGTCCAGCCGTCCTCGTGGTCGGGCACCAGGCCCCACAGGGCGCGCAGGAAGTGCACGCCGACGCCGAGCAGCGCGAAGAGCAGCGTCAGGACCGGGTTGGGGGCG
Source organism: Nocardioides lijunqiniae (assembly GCF_015024225.1). Taxonomy (GTDB): domain Bacteria; phylum Actinomycetota; class Actinomycetes; order Propionibacteriales; family Nocardioidaceae; genus Nocardioides; species Nocardioides lijunqiniae. Next base: position 75,260 of record NZ_JACJGM010000020.1, on the reverse strand, counting down.
TCGCCGCGGAACTCGCCGCCCCACCCGCCGTACGACAGGTACGCCGGCAGCAGGCCGTAGGAGAGCGCCCACGGCAGCCAGGAGAGGAGCCCCTGCCGCAGGGCGACGTTGCCGAGCAGGCCCACCACGAGGGAGAGCAGGTAGACGCCGCCCGCGGTGACGCCGGAGGTGATCGAGAGCGGGACGACCAGCAGGACGCCGCAGGTGAGGGCGAACCACGCGGTCCCGGGGTCGAGGTGGCCCTGGGCGACCGGCTTGCCCGGCGTCTCGTGGCGCGCGTCGCGGCGGCGGTCGGTGAGGTCGTTGTGCCAGCCCAGGATGGCCTGGCCGACCAGGACGGTGGCCGCCACCACCGCGACCTCGCGCGCCGCCCGGCCCGACAGGGCGGCCGCGACGGCGACGAACGCGGCGGTCAGCACGGCCTGGCGGGGGTGCGCGGCCTGGATGAGGGTCAGCGGCGCCCGCTGGGTGAGGCGCGGTCGGCCGGTGCGCGGCGCCGCGGGCTCCTCGACGTCCTCGGGGTCCTCGACGTCCTCGGCTTCGGCGTCTGCGGCGTCCTTGGTGGCCTCCGCACTCGCTGCGCCCTTCTCGGCCGCCTTGGTCTCAGTGAGGGTCGCGCCCTCCTGGGGCTCCTCGACGGCGGTCTCGACGGTCGCGTCGACCGCGCTCTCCTCGGCGGGGCTGCGTCGCCTCCAGCGCTGCGTCTTGGCCATCCGTGCAGTATCGGTCACGTCGCGACGAGGGAGCGGCAAACGCACCAGATCGCCTCGACTTCGTCGCCGCGGCGACCTCGCAACGGCGTAGGCGGAGAGGGGCTCCACCACACGAATTCGATTTCGTCAAGCCCGCGGAAGGGCTCTGACCTGCAGAAACGTCGAAAGCGTCCGCCAGGAGGCGTGTTAGAATGGACACCTAGGAAGGGGTTCATCACATATGACTTTCACCGTCGGCGAAACGGTTGTTTACCCAAATCACGGGGCCGCTGTCATCGAGGACATCGAGATGCGGACCATCAAGGGCGAGGACCGCGAGTACCTCGTCCTCCGGATCGTCGCCCAGCAGGACCTGGTCGTGCGCGTGCCCGCGTGCAACCTGGACCTGGTCGGCGTGCGTGACGTCGTCGACAAGGAAGGCCTCGACCGCGTGTTCGACGTCCTCCGTGCCGCGCACGTCGAGGAGCCGACCAACTGGTCGCGCCGCTACAAGGCCAACCTGGAGAAGCTGCACAGCGGCGACGTCATGAAGGTCGCCGAGGTCGTGCGCGACCTGTGGCGCCGCGAGCGTGACCGCGGCCTCTCGGCCGGCGAGAAGCGGATGCTGGCCAAGGCGCGCCAGATCCTGGTCTCCGAGCTGGCCCTGGCCGAGCACACCAACGAGGACAAGGCCGAGGCCATCCTCGACGAGGTCCTCGCCTCCTGAGCGACGCTCCACCCGCTCCACCCGCACCGATGAAGGCCCCCGGCTCCTGCCGGGGGCCTTCGTCGTAGGTTGGGAGCGCCATGACCAGCAGCCCGTACGACGACGCCGACCCCCAGCCCACCCTCGGCACCGTGGTGGAGGAGGGGCGCGGGTCGCTGCCCTTCGCGCTGATCCACGGCGAGGCGCTGGTGACCTGTGCGGTGTGGGCGCTGGGGGACGCCGGCGTGACCCCGGTCGACCTCGGCACGGAGTGGGCCGGTCTCGTCGACTCCGGCGAGCCGTTCGTTCTGCACGACAGCCTGTGCCCGATGACGCCCGCCTCGTTCATCGCCGCCTGCGTCGCCCGCTCGGGTGACACCGGCGCCGTCGTGGTCGGGGTGCGCCCCGTGACCGACACCGTCAAGACCGTCGACGACGGCTTCGTGGGCGAGACCGTCGACCGCGACGGCCTGCTGGCCGTGTGCTCGCCGGTCGTGCTGCCGGCTGCGGTGGTGGCCGCGCTCGACGGGCTGCCCAGCCTGGACTTCGCCGAGCTGGTCGCGGCGTTGGCCGCGCGCTTCCCGGTCGAGTACGCCGACGCGCCGCCCGCCGCGCGCCGCGTCTCCAGCGAGGACGACGTCGCCGTCCTCGCCGCGCTCACCGCACCTCGATGAGCTCCTCGGCGAGCGCGACGTCCTCGGGGAACGTGATCTTGAGGTTGCGGGAGCTCCCCGCCACGGCGGCGACCGGCCCGGCGGCGTACCGCGCGACGCAGCTGGCCGTGTCGGTGCCCTGGAAGCCGTCGGCGGCCGCCTGCTCGTAGGCCGCCAGGAGCTCGGGAGCGCGGAAGGCCTGCGGGGTCTGGACGCCGGCGAGCGCCGCGCCGGGGTGGGTGCCGTCGCGGTGCAGGAGCCCCGTGAGGGCGACGACGGGGATCGCGCCGCCGTGCTCGCGGGCCGCGGCCAGGGCGGTGTCGAAGAGCGGTGCCCCCGCGAGCGGTCGCGCGGCGTCGTGGATCGCCACCACGTCGACCTGTCCGGCGTGGATGTCGGTCGCCAGGGCGCGCAGCGCGGCCCACTCCGAGTCGTGGCGCGTCTCCCCGCCGGCGACCAGGTGCACCTCGGCCTCGCCCAGGTGCGGCGCGAGCGCCTGCCCGACCTCGTCCTGCTCGCCGTCGCGCACCACCAGCACCACGCGCCGTACGTCGGGGAGCGCGAGCGCGTCCGCGACCGACCAGGCGAGCACCGGGCGCCCGCGCAGGGGCAGCAGGACCTTGTTGACGTCCGCCCCGACGCGCGAGCCGGACCCGGCGGCGAGGACGACGACGGCGGCGGGCACGGGCCGGAGTCTACGAAGCGGCGACCGCGCCGACGCCACGGGTGACGCGGCCACGTCCGACGGCGGCGAAGACGGCGACCCCGACCACGACCAGCACGACGCCGGCCGCGAGCCACGGCCAGGGGTTCCACGCCTCGATGCAGGACACGTACGTCGCGTCCGCCGCCTGAGCGCGGCAGACCTCGCCGGGGCCGCCGCGCGAGCCCCAGGCGACGAGCAGGGGAGCGGCCGAGAGGCCCGAGACCAGCCCGGCGAGACCGCGGTCGAGGCCGACCAGCCACAGCGTCGCGGCGCCCGCCACCACCGCGAGCGGCAGCACGACGACGCCGATCGTCAGCAGGCCGGCGACGCCGGTCGCGAGGGCGGCGCCGACGACGCACCACGCCACGAAGTGCGTCGTCTCGCGGCGCGCGCTCGGCCGGTCGGTGTCCATGCGAGGCAGTGTGCCAGCGCGGCCGGACGCGCTGCGGATTCATTTTCACGGCTGTTACACGGCGAAACAGGGGGCACACACGGGCGACCTAGGTTCCGAGTCACGAAAGGAGGTCGCGATGACACCTCGCTCCCCTTACGCAGAGGAGTGGCAGCCGGTCTGCCGGGTGGTCGAGCTCGAGGTCGAGCGCGGCGTCACGGCGCTGGTGCACGGCCAGGCGATCGCGATCTTCCGGACGCAGGACGACCACGTCTACGCCCTCGGCAACCACGACCCGTTCGCGAAGGCCTCGGTCATCGCGCGCGGGATCGTGGGGACCCGGGGCGAGGTGCCGTTCGTCGCCTCCCCGTCCCACAAGCACGCCTTCGACCTGCGCAGCGGCAAGTGCCTCGAGGACGCCCACGTCTCGGTGCCGGCGTACGGCGTCAAGGTCGTCGACGGCGTCGTGCACATCGGCCACCGCAAGGTCGACGCCGCCTGAGCTGGATCGGCCGGGTCCGCGGGGTCCGCAACCCCATGTAACACGTCGTCCACGGCACTACCCGCCCGCTGCAGCGGGCTGGAAGTGCCGTGGACGACGTGTTACATGCGGCCGGTCGTGCGCCGCTAGATCACGATGTTGAGCAGCAGGACGAAGATCAGGCCGGTGACGGACAGGATCGTCTCCATGGCCGACCAGGTCTTGATGGTCTGCCCGACGGAGATGCCGAAGTACTCCTTCACCAGCCAGAAGCCGGCGTCGTTGACGTGGGAGAAGAACACCGAGCCGGCGCCGACGGCGAGCACGACCAGCGAGGTCTCGCCCTGGCTGAGGCCCTCGGCGAGGCCGACGACGAGCGCGGAGGCGGTGATGGTCGCGACCGTGGCGGAGCCGGTGGCCAGGCGGATCAGGACGGCGAGCAGCCAGGCGAGGAAGATGACCGAGACGTCGAAGTCCTGGGCCCAGTCGGCCAGCTTGGTGCCGATGCCGGTGTCGACCAGCACCTGCTTGAAGCCACCGCCGGCACACACGATCAGCAGGATCCCGGCGATCGGGGGCAGCGACGACTCGATGGACTTGGCCACCGCCTCGCCGTTCATGCCGGCGCCGCGGCCGAAGGTGAAGATCGCGACGATGACCGCGATCAGCAGGGCGACGACCGGGGTGCCGATGACGTCGAGCACGCGCTGCACGCCGTTCTCGGTGTCGTCGATGATGATGTCGGCCAGGGCCTTGCCCATCATCAGCATCACCGGCAGCAGGACGGTGAAGAGCGTGACGGGGAACGACGGGCGCTGCTCCATCTCCTCGGACTCGCGGGCGGCCTCGAAGCGGTCGGGCGCAGGGACCGGCACCCAGCGGCCGGCGATCGGGGCGAACAGCGGGCCGGCCACGATCACGGTGGGCACGGCGACCAGGACGCCGAGCGCCAGGGTGGTGCCGAGGTCGGCGCCGAGCGAGTCGATGGCGACCAGCGGGCCGGGGTGCGGCGGCACCAGGCCGTGCATGGCCGACAGGCCGGCCAGTGCCGGGATGCCGACGGTGACGAGCGAGAGCTGCGCGCGCCGGGCGACCAGGTAGATCACCGGCATCAGCAGGACCAGGCCGATCTCGAAGAACATCGGCAGCCCGATCAGGGCGCCGACCGCGGCCATGGCCCACGGCAGCATCCGGGTGCTGGCGCGGCCCACGATCGCGTCGACGATCTCGTCGGCGCCGCCGGAGTCGGCGAGCAGCTTGGCGAACATCGCGCCCAGTGCGATCAGGATGCCGACGCCGGCGGCGGTCGTGCCGAACCCGGTGGTGAAGCTGGTGATGACGTCGGCGACGTCCACCCCCGCCACGATGCCGACCGCGAGCCCGCCGACGATCAGGGCCAGGAACGGGTGCACCTTGAGGAAGGTGATCAGCGCGACGATCAGCGCGATGCCGACGAGCGCGGAGATCACCAGGCGCCCGCCGCCGGCGACCGGCTCGGTCAGCTCGGTCGCGGCCATGACGATGGTCGGGGACATCAGTTCTCCTCGGAGGTGGTCAGGTGGCGGGTGGCCTCGGCGACGATGTCGTCCACCGACTGGTCGACGTCGACCACGAAGCCGTCCTCGTCGTCCTCGAGCGGCTCCAGCGTCGCGAACTGCGAGTCGAGCAGCGAGGCCGGCATGAAGTGGCCGGGTCGGGTGGCCTGGCGCCGGGTGATGACCGCGCGCTCGCCGTGCAGGTGCACGAACGTCGTGGTCGGCGCGTGGTCGCGCAGCTGGTCGCGGTAGGCCCGCTTGAGCGCCGAGCACGTCATCACGCCGCCGCCCTCGTGGCCGGCCAGCCAGACGCCGATGGCCTCGAGCCAGGGGCGCCGGTCGTCGTCGTCGAGCGGATGGCCGGCGGTCATCTTCGCGACGTTCGCCTCCGGGTGGAAGTCGTCGGCATCGGCGAACGGCGCTCGCAGGCGCTGCGCCAGCGCGGCGCCGACGGTGCTCTTGCCGGATCCGGAGACTCCCATCACCACCACGGGGCCTGGGATGCTGTGACCGTCGTCTCGTGACATGAGCCACAGCCTGCCGCAAATGATCTGATCTTTGCAAGGGCGAGTGAGGTAAAGATCAGTTCTTTTTCCGGGGTCCGCCTGTCAGGATGACCCCGTGACCGCCTCCTCGCCCGGCCTGCACGGCAGCGTCCTGGACGCGCTGGGCATGCGGCTGGTCACCGACGACCTGGCCCCCGGGCGGGTGCTGACGCTGGAGGCCATCGCGCGCGAGTACGCCGTGTCGCGCCCGGTCGCGCGCGAGGCCATCCGGGTGCTGCAGTCGATGGGCATGGTCGCCTCGCGGCGCCGCGTCGGCGTGACCGTCCTGCCGCGGTCGGACTGGCACGTCTTCGACCCGCTGCTGATCCGCTGGCGCCTGGACAGCCCCGAGCGCAGCGCCCAGCTCCTGTCGCTCTCGGAGCTGCGCCGCGGCTTCGAGCCGGTCGCGGCCAGCCTCGCCGCCGAGCGGGCCACCGCCGAGCAGTGCAGCGTGCTGGCGGCGGCGGCCAGCGACATGCTCGTCCACGGTCGCGCCGGCGACCTCGAGGCCTACCTCGACGCCGACGTGGTCTTCCACCGCACCCTGCTCGCGGCCGCCGGCAACGAGATGCTGCGCTCGATGGCGGGCGTCGTCGCCGAGATCCTCGCCGGCCGCACCCACCACGGGCTGATGCCCAGCCGCCCCAACCCGCGCGCGATCGAGCTGCACGACGCGGTCGCCCGGGCCGTGCGCGAGGGGGACTGCGCGGCGGCCGAGGCGGCCATGCGCGAGATCATCGACGAGGCGGCGTCCGCCATGCGGGTGGAGCTGGGGGAGTGACGGCGTCACCCCCGAGCGGCTAGTCGGTCCCCGCGAGCAGCAGGGCCGTCGCGATCGCGGCGACGCCCTCCCCGCGCCCGGTGAGCCCCAGGCCGTCGGTGGTGGTGGCCGAGACCGTCACCGGCGCAGCCAGGGCCGTCGACAGCGCGGCCTCCGCCTCGGCCCGGCGCGGGCCGAGCCGCGGCCGGTTGCCGATCACCTGGACGGCGACGTTGCCGACCTCGTAGCCGGCGGCGCGCACCCGCCGGGCGGTCTCACCCAGCAGCGCCGCGCCCGAGGCTCCGGCCCAGGCCGGGTCCGAGGTGCCGAAGTTGGAGCCGAGGTCGCCCAGCCCTGCGGCCGACAGGAGCGCGTCGCACGCGGCGTGCGCCGCGACGTCGGCGTCGGAGTGGCCCTCGAGGCCCTCGGGCTCGTCCGGCCAGGACAGGCCGGCGAGGTGGAGGGGGACGCCGGGGACGAGCCGGTGGACGTCGGTGCCGATGCCGATCCGGGGCTGCTTCACCCGACGATGATGCCTGAGCCACAATCGAGGGTGTGAAGACGACTCGCTGGGCGTGGTCGCTGGCCGGGGTCCTGGCCGGCGCGGCGGGGCTGGCCACCAGCTACCTGACGGCCAACGCGCTCTCCATCCGCGAGTCGCCCGTCGTGGCCGTGGCCGAGGACGTGATCCGCCTGACGCCCGGCTCGGTGGCCGAGGCCGCCATCGACGTCCTCGGACACCGTGACAAGCCGGTGCTGGTCGGGGTGATCCTGCTGCTGAGCGTCGGGCTGTTCGCGCTCGTGGGGCGCCTGTCGCGGCGCTCGACGTGGGCGCCCACGCTGGTGCTGCTCGCGCTGGCCCTCACCGGCGCCCTGGCCGTGCTCCTGCCGAAGGGCACCGCCAACGGCAGCGACGCGCTCCCGGTCGCCGTCGGCTTCGTGACCTGGCTGCTGGCCCTGACGCTGCTCACCTCCCCCTTGCGTACGGCGGACGCTGCAGGCCCCGCGGCCGACGCGACGTCCCCGACCGACCCGGGCGACCGGCCCCAGCCCGCAGGGCTGCCGGACTCGTCGCGCCGCGGCTTCCTGGTCGGTGCCGCCACCATGGCCGGCGCGGTGGCCGTCGTCGGCGTGCTCGGACGGCTCGTCGGCGCCGGACGGCGCGAGGTCGAGCGGATCCGCGGGCTGCTGCGGCTGCCCGGCGTGACCGCGCCCGACGTCCCTCCGCGCGCCCTCATCGGGACCGAGGAGGTCACGCCCTGGCTGACCAGGGCCGACGACTTCTACCGCATCGACACCGCCATCTCGGTCCCGGTCATCGACCCGACCGAGTGGCAGGTCCGGATCCACGGCATGGTCGACCGCGAGGTCGTGGTGACCTTCGACGAGCTCAACGCCTTCGAGAAGACCGAGGCCTGGGTGACCCTCAACTGCGTCTCCAACGTCGTCGGCGGCACCCTGATCGGCAACGCCTGGTGGAGCGGCGTGCGGCTCGCGACGCTGCTCGCCGAGGCAGGCGTGCGCCCCGGCGCCGACGCGGTGCTCCAGACCTCGGACGACGGCTGGACCTGCGCCACCCCGATCGAGGCGCTCACCGACGACCGCGACGCGATGCTGGCCCTGGCCATGAACGGCAAGCCGCTGCCGATCGAGCACGGCTTCCCGGTGCGCACCATCGTGCCGGGCCTCTACGGCTACGTCTCCGCGACCAAGTGGGTGGTCGACCTCGAGGTGACCCGGTTCGCCGACGTCCAGGCCTACTGGACCACCAAGGGCTGGGGCGAGCGCGGCCCGGTCAAGATGTCCTCGCGCATCGACGTGCCGGGCTCCGGCGCCGAGCTCGAGCCCGGCGAGGTCGTCGTGGCCGGGGTGGCGTGGGCCCAGCACACGGGCATCGCGGGCGTCGAGGTCTCCGTCGACGGCGGTCCGTGGGAGGCCGGCGAGATCGCCGACCCCGGGACGGTCGACACCTGGGTGCAGTGGCGGGCGCTCGTCGAGCTCGAGCCCGGCGACCACGTGCTGCAGGTCCGCGCCACCGACAAGGACGGCCTCGTGCAGACCGGTGTCGAGCGCGACGTCCTCCCCGACGGCGCCACCGGCTGGGACAGCGTCGACGTCTCGGTCTCGGCGTGAGCGCCGACTTCGCGGGCCGCCCCGGCGGCGCGCTCGTGGTCGGCGGCAGCGGCGGGCTGGGGCTCGCCATCGCCACGATGCTCGCCGAGCGCGGCTCGGCCGTGGCGGTCACCTACCGCACGCGTCGTCCCGCGGGCGACCACCCGGCGTACGAGCTGGACCTGGCCGACCACGACGCCGGAGCCGGCGTGGTGGAGCGCGCCGTCGCCGACCTGGGCGGCCTCCACACGCTCGTGCACGCCGCCGGGCCGCACGTCCCGATGGTCCACCTGTCGACGGTGGAGCCCTCCGTCATGGCGACGCAGCTGGCGGCCGATGCCGCCGGCTTCTTCTCCGTCGTCCAGCCGGCGCTGCCGCACCTGCGCAGCAGCGGCGGCTCGGTCGTGGCCGTGACCACCGCCGCCACGTCACGCTTCCCGGTGCGCGACGGGCTGTCGTCGGCGCCCAAGGCAGCGGTGGAGGCGATGGTGCGCGCGCTCGCCGCGGAGGAGGGGCGCTACGGCGTGCGCCTCAACTGCGTCGGGCCGGGGATGCTCACCGACGGCATGGCCGCGCGGCTGATCGCCTCGGGGGAGCTGTCGGAGCAGGCCCTCGAGATCACCCGGCGCAACATCGCGCTGCGCCGCTTCGGCGATGCCGCCGACATCGCGGAGGCCGTGTGCTTCCTGGCCTCCGACCGCGCCAGCTTCGTCACCGGCCAGAAGCTCGACGTCGACGGCGGCTACTCGGTCTGAGGTCGCCTGGACGGCCCGGGGGTCTCGAGACGGGACGTCGTCCCTCCTCAGCCCACGGGGGGCGACGTCACCAGTTGGTGTGAGCCGTGGCCGGGACCGGGTGGGCGTCGTCGGTGATGACGTAGACGGTGCCGCCGCTGGTGGGAAGCCAGGCGTTCTCGAGCTGGCCGCGGTCGTAGGTGCGCCGCACGCCCGCGCGCGTCGACGCCGCCGGGTCGTTGACGACGACGTCGCCCGACTTGGTGAACCCGACGATCACCAGCAGGTGACCCTCGGTCGAGGAGATCGGGGCGCCGCTGAGCTCGCCGGGGCCGAAGGCGACCGAGGCGACCAGCGGGATGCCGGCGGCGATGAACTGCTCGGCCTCGCGCAGGGAGCGCAGCTTGGTGACGAAGGCGTGACCGCTCAGGCCGGCGGCGTAGGCGGTGTTGAAGGGCCAGTTGCCGGTGCCCTGGTAGGCGTGGTCGTAGGTCATCCGCGCCGCGTGGTCGACCCAGGGGTCGACGTGGTCGGAGGGCACGTAGGAGTAGCGCGCCGGGCGTGGCAGCCTGCGGTAGTAGCCGAGCACCATCGAGGTGGAGGTCGGCGAGCACCAGGCCTCGCCGCCGTTGCCCCACTGCGGGTAGTGGCCGCGGTGGATCATCTGCGAGTAGCGCGGGACGTCGAGCACCTTCCCGCGGGCGACGCCGGGGGTCGACTCGACCACGGCGCCCGAGGGCAGTCGCGACGCCACGGCGCCGACGGTGTCGAGGGTCGGGCTGGCCTTGCCGGGCAGGCGCATCAGCGAGACCCGCAGCTGCCAGGACGTGAGGCCGGCGGCGGCGTTGCTGCGCCAGGTGTCGACCGAGACCCGGGCGAGGTCGTCCTTCTGGCCCGAGACCGTCTGCCGCTTGGTGTGGGCGTCGCCGGAGGTCCAGCGGCCCAGCACGTCGTAGCTCGAGGTCGCACCGGCCTTGGTGCGCCCGCGGACCTCGATCTCGACCCAGCTGTTGCCCGGGGTGGTGGCCTTCCACGAGGCGATCAGCTCGGTCAGCCCGAACGACGTCCGGGTCCAGGGGGAGGTCCAGCGGCCGACCTGGTAGGTCCGCTTCGCATAGGTACGGCGCCCGGCCGCGGTCGGCGTGACGGCCACGCGACCGCCCTTGATGACGCGGGTGCCCTTCACCGTGCCGGTGCGCAGCTGCGGGGCGGTGTCCCACTGCGTGTAGGCGATCGAGCGCGGGGCGCTCGCGGCGGCCGGAGCCGACGTCGCGGCCCCGGTGGCCGGGACGAGCGGCGCGCAGAGGGCCACGGCGAGACCGGAGGCGGCGGTGGCGGCGAGCAGGGCGGGGAAGGGCAGGCGCACCTGCCCACGATAGGTCACATCCGTCACTCCTGTCACAGGCGTGATCGCGGGCCGCCGCCTGACCGCTCGATGCGGGGCTCGGGACGCCTGGCTCCTAGACTTGGCAGGTGACGTTCCGGCTCTATGACACCGCGACCCGCGAGGTCCGTGACTTCGTCCCCCTCGAGGAGGGGAAGGCGGGTCTCTACCTCTGCGGGCTCACCGTGCAGAGCGAGCCGCACGTCGGACACGTCCGCTCCGGCGTGGTCTTCGACGTCCTGCAGCGCTGGCTGCGGCACCGCGGGCTCGACGTGACCTTCATCCGCAACGTCACCGACATCGACGACAAGATCCTCACCAAGGCCGCCGAGCAGGGTCGCCCCTGGTACAACCTCGCCTACGCGATGCACCGCGAGCTCGACCGCGCCTACGCCGCGCTCAACGTCGCGCCGCCGACGTACGAGCCGGGCGCCACGGGCCACGTGCCCGAGATGGTCGAGCTGATCGGCGAGCTGATCGCCAAGGGTCACGCCTACGCCGCGGAGGACGGGTCGGGCGACGTCTACTTCGACGTCCGCTCGTGGCCGTCCTACGGCGAGCTGACCCGTCAGGGCATCGACGACATGGAGGCCGCCTCCGACGCCGACCCCCGCGGCAAGCGGGACCCTCGCGACTTCGCCCTGTGGAAGGGCTGGAAGAAGGACAGCGAGCCGGCCACCGCCGCGTGGCCCTCGCCCTGGGGCCCCGGCCGCCCCGGCTGGCACATCGAGTGCTCGGCCATGGCTGGCAAGTACCTCGGCCCCGCCTTCGACATCCACGGCGGCGGCGTCGACCTGCGCTTCCCCCACCACGAGAACGAGCAGGCGCAGTCCCGCGCGGCCGGCCGCCCCTTCGCGTCGTACTGGATGCACAACGCCTGGATCACCACCGCCGGCGAGAAGATGAGCAAGTCGCTCGGCAACTCGCTCACGATCCCGGCGGTGCTCGAGAGCTACCGCGGCATCGAGCTGCGCTTCTACCTCCTCATGGCCCACTACCGCTCCCACGTCGAGTTCAGCTTCGAGGCCCTCGACGAGGCCGCCGCCGGCTTCCGCCGCATCGAGGGCTTCCTCGACCGCGCGCCCGTTGGCGAGCAAGGCGACCTGCCCGAGGCGTTCGTGACGGCCATGGACGACGACCTCGGTACGCCGGCGGCCGTCGCGGTCCTCTACGACACCGTCCGCGAGGGCAACCGGCTGCTGGCCGCGGGCGACGGCGCCTCGGCCCAGGTGGCCGACGTCCTCGCGATGCTGGACGTGCTCGGCCTGCACCCCGACGACCCGGCGTGGGGAGGCTCCGGCGACGACGCCCGGCTGACCCAGCTCTCGGGGGCCGTCGACGCCCTGGTCGCCGGGCTGCTGGAGCAGCGCGCCCAGGCCCGGGCCGACAAGGACTTCGCGCGCGCGGACGCCATCCGCGACCAGATCAAGGCAGCGGGGATCGAGATCGAGGACACCCCTGCCGGAGCAAGGTGGACGTTGTAATGCCAGGTAATTCGAGCCGCAAGGGCGCGATCCGCAAGACCAGCAAGAAGCCGACCGCCGGGTCCGGTGGGCGGGTCAAGCGCGGCCTCGAGGGCCGCGGCCCGACGCCGAAGGCCAAGGAGCGCGAGTACCACAAGGCCTACAAGGCCGACCAGAAGGCCAAGAGCACCGGCGGGCGCACGGGCAGCAACGCGAGCAGGCAGCGGAAGAAGACCACTGACGCCGAGTGGATGGCCGGGCGCAACTCGGTCGTCGAGGCGCTGCGCGAGAACGTCCCCGTCACCGCCGTCTACGTCGCCGAGGGCGCGGAGCGCGACGGCCGGCTGCGCGAGGTCTTCGCGATCTGCGCCGAGCGCGGTCTCAACCTCCTCGAGGTGAGCAAGGGCGAGCTCGACCGGATGACGAGCGGCGCGGTCCACCAGGGCCTCGCGGCGCGGATCCCCACGTTCGAGTACGCCCACCCCGACGACCTCCTCGACCTGGCCGCGGCCAACCACGAGCCGCCGCTGATCGTGGCGCTCGACTCGGTGACCGACCCGCGCAACCTCGGTGCGGTCATCCGCAGCGCGGCCGGCTTCGGCGCGCACGGCGTGGTCATCCCCGAGCGCCGCGCCGCCGGCATGACCGCGTCGGCGTGGAAGTCCAGCGCCGGCGCGGCCGCGCGCATCCCGGTCGCGCAGACCGTCAACCTGGTCCGCCAGCTCAAGGCCTTCCAGGACGCCGGCTGCATGGTCGTCGGGCTCGCGGCCGACGGCGACGTCTCGCTGCCCGACCTCGACCTGGCCGACGGGCCCCTGGTGCTCGTGGTGGGCTCCGAGGGCGACGGTCTCTCGCGGCTGGTGAGCGAGACGTGCGACCAGCTGCTGTCGATCCCGATGGCCAACAACGTGGAGTCGCTCAACGCGGGTGTGGCCGCCTCCGTCGCGCTCTACGCCATCGCGCAGGCGCGCGCCTGACGGAGCGCGTCACACGGCCGGGCAGCCTTGCGGAAAACTTGACCGTGGATTGAGGCGGCTGACAGCGTAAGGCCCTACGCTGCGGTGATGGTGACCACTCGGCAGCGACTCGTGGAGGCGGCGACGAAGGGCTTCGCCGACCAGGGCATCCAGTCGGCCTCGCTCGTCGAGATCACCCGGCAGGCGGGACAGCGCAACCGTGGCGCCGTCCACTACCACTTCGGCGGGCGCGACGGACTCCTCGTCGCGGTGCTGGAGCAGTACAACGCGTTCCTCCAGGAGCGCGAGATGGAGCTGCTCCGGCAGGCGCGCGAGCGGCCGGGCCAGGACGTCGCCGCGGTGGTCGAGGCCATCGTCCGCCCCGCGGTGGAGCTGGCCGAGCGGGGGCCCAGCGAGGCCTGCTACCTGGTGATCGTCGCCGAGCTCGCCGAGCAGGACCCCTCGACGTACAGCCCCGAGGTGGAGGCCGCGCTCGCCGGGAGCGGGGGCTACGAGGTCTACCGCACGCTGCGCGAGCGGCTGCCCGACCTCGACGACGAGCTGCGCTCCGAACGCTTCGCGCTGATGACGGCGTTCGTGCTCGGGACCGTCGCGCGACGGGTGCGCTCGCTCGCCGACGAGAATCACCGCCACCAGATGCCGACCGACCGGTTCGTCGCCAACCTGGTGCTGATGGCGTCCGCGATGCTGACCGCGCCGACCGTTGACGCCTAGTACTCCCTCTCAGTAGGTTCCGAGCGACCCGGACACCGTCGTCGGGGTCGGGGGAAGGTGGCCATGCGCGCAGTCCGCGTCGTCCGTCACGCGTCACCGGGTGACGCCATCGAGGTCCAGGACGTCGCCGTCCCGGAGCCGGGGCCGGGCGAGGTGCGGGTCGACGTCGCGGCCGCCTCGCTGAACTTCGGCGACATCGCCCGCTGCCGCGGCGGCGTCGCCGCGGTCATGGCCGAACCGCCGTTCACGCTGGGCATGGACGTCGCCGGCGTGGTCGAGGCCGCCGGCGCGGGCATGGAGGAGTGGCTCGGCCGACGGGTCGTCGGGATCTGCCCGCAGTCGCTGGGCGGGCTGGCCGAGAAGGCGCTGGTGGGCAGCGTCTTCGACGCGCCACCGTCGCTCGACGACGTGGCGGCCGCCGCCCTCACCCTGCCGTTCCACGTCTCCTACCTCGCGCTCCACGAGCGCGCCGCGCTCCGGTCGGGCGAGACGGTCGTGGTCCGCGGCGGGGCGAGCGCCGTGGGCACCGCCGCCATCCAGCTCGCCGTCGCCGCGGGGGCGCGCGTCATCGCGGTCGCCGGCGGGGCCGAGAAGGGCCGGCTGTGCCTCGAGCTGGGCGCCGCCCGGGCGGTCGACCAGGAGACCGAGAGCGTCTTCGACGCGGTCATGGACGAGACCGGCGAGCGCGGCGCCGACGTCATCTTCGACCCCATCGGGGGCGACCAGACCGAGACCATGTGGACCTGCGGCGCGCTTGGCGGCCGCTACCTCGCGGTCGGCTTCAACGACGACCCGGAGTCCGGGCTGACCGGTCGTCCCCTGCGCAAGCTGTCGATGGCCAACATGACCGTCATGGGGGTGATCCTGGCCTACCTCGAGGTGCCGCGCGCGTTCCGCCAATTCGGGGTCAACCCGTTCCCCCCGGCCACCGGCGCCCGGGTGCACGCGGCGCTGCTCGAGCTGGTCGCCGAGGGCCGGGTGCGACCGGTCGTGGGGCGCACGATCGGCCTGGACGGCGTCGCGGATGCCCTCGAGGCGCACGCCGCACGGCGTACGACGGGGCGCACGGTCGCCGACCTGCGGCTCGGCCGGACGGAGGAGCGATGAACAGCGACGAGCTGATGGCCCAGGCCAGCGAGGCCACGGGGCTGGACGACTTCGGGGACCCGGCGTTCCGCGCGGGCCTGGACCACTACGTCGCCGCGCTCGACGACGAGGCGCAGCTCAACGAGCTCGGCGGTGTGGCTCTCGGGCCGGCGGTCGTCGCCGCCCTCACCAACCGGCTCAAGGTCGTCGACTGGACACGGCGCCACCCCGAGGTGCTCGACGAGCGCATCGAGGCGCCGGTGGTGGTGATCGGCATGTTCCGCGCCGGCACGACGTTCCTGTCGAACCTGCTCGACCGCGACCCCGCCAACCGCGCGCTGCTCGCGTGGGAGTCGGGCGACTCGGTGCCGCCGCCGGCTCCCGAGGAGCGGCGCAGCGGACCGCGCGTCGAGGCCGCCCAGGGCGGCGTCGACATGCTCGAGATGCTCAACCCCGAGATCAGCAAGATCCACCACGAGGGCGCGGCCGACGCCACCGAGTGCATCGCGGTGATGGGCCAGGCCTTCCAGAGCATCTCCTGGGAGGCGATCGCCAACGTCCCGTCGTACGGCGCCTGGTGGCGCGCGGCCGACAACGCCCCGGCCTACGCCTACCACCGCACCGTGCTCCAGGTGCTGCAGAGCGGGGGAGTGCGCGGACGCTGGACGCTGAAGAGCCCGCACCACGCCCTGGCCCTCGACGCGCTCGTCGACACCTACCCCGACGCGCGGCTGGTGCTGCTGCACCGGGACCCGGTGGTGCTGACCGGCTCGGTGTGCAGCCTGATCTCGACCATGTCCAGCACGTTCTCCGACGCCGACCACCGCGACTACATCGCCGCTCACTGGACCGACACCCTGGAGGAGTCCGTCGCCCGCATCGACGACTTCCGGGCCCGTCGCCCGGAGCACGCGATCCTCGACGTCCAGTACGCCGACCTGGCGCGCGACCCCGTCGGCACCGTCGAGTCGCTCTACGCCGCGCTCGGCCTCGAGCCGGGCGCGGGCGCCTTCGACGCGATGGCCGCGTCGGTGGCCGACCGCCCGCGCGGCGCCTTCGGCGCGCACGCCTACGACGTGGCGCAGTACGGCCTCGACGAGGGCGCGCTGCGGGAGCGGTTCGCGGGCTACTCCGAGCGCTACGGCGTCGAGCCCGAGCGTCCCGAGGCGGTCACCGGCTGACGACGGACCTCTCATGGCGCGGTCATAGGGTGGGAGGCGTGCCGACCACCGTGGACCGACTGCTGCCCGACGAGGACGCCGAGGCGCTCCTCGCGCTGACCCGTGACATCGCCACCCGCGAGCTCGCACCGCAGGTGGACGCGATGGAGGAGCGCGCGGAGTTCCCCGCCGACGCCTACCGGCTGCTCGGCCGCTCCGGGCTGTTGAGCCTGCCGTTCGCCGAGGACGTCGGCGGCGGCGCGCAGTCCTACGAGGTCTACCTCCAGGTGATCGAGGAGATCGCGACCGCGTGGCCCAGCGTCGGCGTCGGCGCCAGCGTGCACTCCCTCACCGCGACGGTGGTGTCGACCAACGCCTCGGACGACCAGCGCGCGACCTGGCTGCCGCGGATGCTCGAGGGCGACTGGCTGGGCGCCTACTGCCTCTCCGAGCCGCAGGCCGGCTCCGACGTCAGCGGCATCCGCACGAAGGCGGTGCTGGACCCGGCCACCGACACCTACGTCGTGAGCGGCACGAAGCAGTGGATCAGCAACGGCTCCTGCGCCGACTACTACATCCTGTTCGCCCGCACCGGCGAGGACCCCAAGCGCGGGCTGTCGGCGTTCATCGTGCCCGCGGACACCGAGGGGATGAGCTTCGGCGCCCCCGAGAAGAAGCTCGGCCTGCACTGCGACGTGACGACCCAGGTGCTCTTCGACGGCGCCCGGATCCCGGCCGCGCAGCGCATCGGCGACGAGGGCGCCGGGATGCGGGTGGCGCTCTCGGCGCTGGACGCCGGCCGGCTCGGCATCGCGGCGGTGGCCACCGGCATCGCGCAGGCGGCGCTGGCCCACGCCGTGACCTACGCCGGCGAGCGCGAGCAGTTCGGCCGCGCGGTCGGGGAGTTCCAGGGGATGCAGTTCCTCCTGGCCGACATGGCCGCGGACGTCGAGCGCGCGCGGGCGACGTACCTCCACGCCGCGCGGCTCAAGGACGCCGGCCGCCCCTTCTCGCGCCAGGCCAGCATCGCCAAGCTCACCGCCAGCGACGCCGCCATGCGCGTCACCACCGACGCGATCCAGGTCCTCGGCGGCAACGGCTACACCCGCGACTACCCCGTCGAGCGCCTCTTCCGCGACGCCAAGGTCACCCAGATCTTCGAGGGCACCAACCAGATCCAGCGCATGGTGATCGGGCGCGACCTGCTCCGCTGAGGTCGCTCCGTCGGGACTATCCCGCCGAGTCGCGACCCGAGGACACCTCGACGACCTCGTCGGGGCGGTGGGGGAGGACGTGCTCGATGTAGTCGCGAGCGGTGTCGAAGATGCCGACCTCGTGGCCGGCCCGCTCGGAGAGGTACCAGCGGTGCACGAGCACCTCGTGGAAGAACTCCGCGGGCGGCAGCTTGCCGCGGTGCTCGGCCGGGATCATCGCCATCAGCGGCTCCCAGGTCCTGGTGAGCCAGCGGTTGGCGACCAGGGTGCGGTCCTCGCGGCCGAGGTCGTAGTGGGCGGTGAAGGCGGCGATGTCGTTGAGCAGCCGACGGGCCTGGCCGTCCTCGACGTTGAGCCCGGTGAGGGCCTGGAGCTCGCGGCGGTGGTGGCCGAGCTCGACGACCTTCGGCTGGATCCGCACCTGGTCGCCGCCGAGGTCGGTGACGATGTCGAGCTCGTCGACGTCGAAGCCGAGGTCGTTGAGCCGCTCGATGCGCTGCTCGATGCGCCACATCTCGTCGGCGGAGAACTCCTCGACGTCGGTCAGCTCGGCCCAGAGGGCGGCGTACCGCTCCCGGATGGAGGTCGCGATCTCGAGCGCCTGCGCGTGCTCGTCGAGCGATCCGCTGGCCTGCAGGTCGAGGAGCTCGGCGAAGACGTTCTCGGTGGCGATGGTGAGGTCGTAGTCGCGCATCTGCTGCGACAGGGTGCCGCGCAGCTCGCCGGTCTCGGCATCCACGAGGTACGCCGCGAAGCCGCCGGCGTTGCGCCGGAACAGCACGTTGGACAGCGACACGTCGCCCCAGAAGAAGCTCTCCAGGTGCAGGCGCACCAGCAGCACGACGAGCGCGTCCATCAGCGACGGCACGTTGTCGGCGGTGAGCCCGTGCGCGAAGAGGCTGCGGTAGGGCAGGGAGAACTGCAGGTGCTCGGTCAGCAGCGCCGCGGGCAGCTCCTCGCCGTGCTCGTCGACGCGGCCGGTCACGACGCCCTGGGGGAGGACGGCGGGCAGCCCGAGCCGGTTCAGGTCGCGCAGCAGGTGGTACTCCTTGAACGCGATCTCGGCGACGGTCTCCTTGATCGCGTAGGTGCGCGTGCCGAGCCGCACGATGCGGACGACGTGGCGCGACAGGCCGCGCGGCAGCGGCACGACGTACTCGTCGTCCCACTCCTCCAGGCAGGTCGCCCAGGGCAGCCGCAGCAGTGCGGGGTCGGGCCGGTTCGCCACGATGTGGAGCGCCATGGCCCTCAGACTAGACCCGCCAGACGGTGAGCCCCGGATGGTCGCTGGCGTGCGGCCCCACGGGGTCGGCCTCGGTCGACACCAACGGCTCGCCCAGCGAGACCAGGTCCGCGGGCAGGTCGACCGCCGGCCCCGGGGCGCGGCGGACGCAGACCAGGACCGAGCCGGCGGGGTGCTCGCGCAGGTACATCAGGCAGTCGTCGTCGACGTGCGCCCACCGCAGGCTGCCGCGGCGCAGGGCGACGTGCTCGGCGCGGGCCGCGGCCAGCGCGGAGTACGTCGTCAGGGTGGCGCGGTCCCAGGTCTCGGGGCGGTGCCAGGGCATCGGGCGGCGCGAGTCCTCGCCGGCGATCCCCTCGAGCCCGATCTCGTCGCCGGCGAAGACCATCGGGACGCCGGGCAGCGTGAACTGCAGGCCGGCCGCGACCCGGTGCAGGGCCGGGTCGCCGGTGACCGTGCGGATGCGGGCGCTGTCGTGGGAGCCGAGCACGTTCCACGACTGGCTGGTGGCGCGCCACCCGAAGCGCGCCAGCCACTCGCGCAGCGCCTGTTGCGCCGACGGCCCGCTGCGCCGCGGCACCGGGACGGGCCGCCCGAAGGCGCGGGCGGGGGAGGCGGGGTCGCGCAGCCACGACCAGACGGGCCAGGCGAAGCCGGAGTAGTTCATGGTGCCGTGCCAGCCCGCGCCGTCGAGATCGCCCGACGCGTCGTGGTTGTGCTCGCCGATGACCAGGCCGTCGGGGAGGCCCTCGGCGACCGTGCGCCGTACGTCGTGGGCGACGGCGTGGTTGACGTCGATCGCCCCGAGCCGGCCGGTCATGTTGGCGACGTCGATGCGCCAGCCGTCCACGTCGAACGGCGGTCGCAGCCAGCGCGCGACGACGCTGTCGGGCCCGGCGACCATCGCCCGCCGCACGCCGTCGTCGGCGTGGTTGAGCTTGGGCAGGCTCTGCCAGCCCATCCAGCACTCGTAGCTGCCGTCCGGCGCGAAGTGGTACCAGGTGCGCCGGTCCGACTCCGGGTCGGCGACGGCGTCGAGGAACCACTCGTGGGTGTCGCCGGTGTGGTTGGTCGTGAGATCGCCCAGGATCCGCCAGCCGCGCTCGTGGACGGCCGCGCTCAACCGGGCGTAGGCCTCGTCGCCGCCGAGCAGCGGGTCGACGCCGTCGAAGGTGGAGGCGTTGTAGCGGTGGTTGCTCTCCCCGGGGAACACCGGCGTCGTGTAGAGGATCGTCGCCCCCACCTCGGCCACGTGGTCGAGGTGCTCGACGACGCCGTCGAGGTCGCCGCCGTAGAGCTGGACCGCCGTACGCGGGTCGTCGAGCTCGAACACCACTTCGTCGTCCCACGCGGCCGGCAGGGCCCACGCCGGCGTGGGGCGCTCGTCGGCCTGCGCCGAGCGGGCGAAGCGGTCCGGGAACACCTGGTAGACGACGCCGTCGCGACCCCAGTCGGGCGCCGGCTCGTGCCAGCTGACAGTGAAGTCGAAGGCGTCGGGCCCGTCGTGCTCGACGATCCCGGCGGCGGTCAGCCAGCGCTGGGCTGGCGCGGTGACGGCGCCGTCGTCGCCGGCGGCGGGTCCGTCGGCGAGCAGGAAGCGGTAGTGGGTCACCGGGTTGTGCACCGGCAGCTCGGCCGACCACCACACGGTGCCGGTCGTGTCGTCCGGGTCGGTCGCCTCGCGCCGGCACTCGTGGAAGACCGGCTCGGCGTCGTACGTCGTGCGGACCCACGCCGCCGTCACGGGGTCGTCGACGTGGGTGCGCATCCGGACCGTCACCGTGCCGTCGGGCGTGGGCCGGTCGTCGGGGAGGTAGAGGGGGGACCCGTCGTGGTGGGGCTCGAGGAGGAGGCTCATGGCTCGAGGAACACCGCCCCGGTGCCGCGCGCGCCGGCGACGTCGCCGGGGTTGGTGAGCGCGCAGCTCTTCAGGCTGAGGCAGCCGCAGCCGATGCAGCCGTCGAGGCGCTCGCGCAGCAGCTCGATGCGGCGGATCTGCTCGTCGAGGCGCGGACGCCAGGCCTTGCTGAGGCGGTGCCAGTCGGACTTCGTGGGTGCCCGGCGGTCCGGCAGCGTGGCCAGCGCCTCGGCGATCTCGTCGAGCGACAGCCCGACCCGCTGGGCGGTGCGGATGAACGCCACCCGCCGCAGCTCGGCCTGCGGGTAGCGGCGCTGGTTGCCCGTCGTACGCCGGGAGTGCACCAGCCCCCGTGACTCGTAGAAGCGGATCGCGCTCGTCGCCACGCCCGACCTCTCCGCCAGTTGTCCCACCGTCAGCTCCACCCTGTCACCCTGCCGGTACCTCAACCGAACTTCAACATGCGGCCGCCCTCCGGTGGTCGAGCGCCCGTCGAGACCCGGTGAGCCGAACGCCGCGCTTGGCGCAGCCGGTGCGGAGACCAACTGCCGACGCTGAGTGTCGGCAGAGGTGCCGCCGATCCACAAACCTAGAACACGTTCTAGTCCGCTGGTACGCTCCGCGCCATGACCGAGACCCCCGCCTCCAGCCCGCGCGTCGTCGTCATCACGGGGGCGGCGTCCGGCATCGGGTTCGCGACGGCCGAGCTCTTCCGCGACCTGGGCGACACCGTCTTCGGGCTGGACATCCAGGCGACGGTCCCCGACGGCGTGACGTACGTCGAGTGCAACGTCGGCGACCGGGCGTCGGTGGACGCGGCGATCGCCACCTGCGCGGAGGGCGGGCGGATCGACGTGCTCGCCAACGTCGCGGGCATCGTGCAGTTCGGGCGGTTCGAGCAGATCTCCGACGCCGAGTGGGACCGCGTCCACGCGGTCGACCTCAAGGGTCCGTTCATGCTGATGCAGGCCGCGCTGCCCCACCTCAAGGCCAGCCGGGGCAACATCGTCAACGTCTCCTCCGTCGCCGGCAACGTCGCGCAGCCCTACGCGACGGCGTACGCCGCGGCGAAGGGCGGGCTCACCATGCTGACGAAGTCGCTCGCGCTCGAGCTGTCGCCGCACAGTGTGCGCGTCAACGCGATCTGTCCCGGCACCGTCGACACCCCGATCGTGTCGCACGTCGCCAGCATCTTCCCGCCGGACCTGGACGCCCGCGTCGCCGACCGCCTGATGATGATGCTGCCCGGGCGCGCGATCACTCCCGCCGAGCTCGGCTCCGCGATCGTCTACCTCGCCTCGAAGGAGGCGCGGATGATCACCGGCAGCGTGCTCGCCTTCGACGGCGGGATGAGCTAGGCCGACGTCCGGCGCTGGTCCAACTCGTCCTCGATGTACGCCGGTCGCGACACCGAGAGCCCGACCGCGAGCAGCGGGATCGTCAGCACGGTGAGCGCGACCAGCGGCACGGTCCAGCCGCCGCTGACGTCGTGCAGCAGACCGACGCCGAAGGGGCCGAGCGCCGCCAGCAGGTAGCCCGTCGACTGGGTGAAGCCGGACAGGGCGGCGGTGCCGGCGGGGGTGCGCGAGCGCAGCCCGATCTGGGTCAGGATCAGCGGGAACGTCGTGGTGCCGATGCCGACCAGGACCGCCCACAGGTAGGCGAGCTCGTACGGCGCCACGATCATGCCGATGTAGCCCACCGGGTAGCACGACAGGATCGCCCACACGAGCGGTCGCTGGTCGGGCATCCGGGCGGCCAGCGTGGGGATCACGAACGAGAGCGGGATGCTGACGCCCGTGACGACGCCGAGCAGGACCCCGGCCTGGGTGGCGGAGTAGCCGGAGTCGCGGAAGATCGCGGCGAACCAGCCGAAGATCGCGTAGGCCTGCAGCGACTGGATCCCGAAGAACAGCGCCATGCCGATGCCCAGGCGGGTGCGGGCCACGGCGAGCAGGCCGATGGGCGCGTGGCCGGCGCGGTCGCGGTCGCCGGTCGGTCGGTCGTGGCGCAGCAGCGCGAGCCAGGGCAGGGCGGCGATCGCGGCCGTGAAGGCCCAGACGGCCAGGCCGTCGCGCCAGCCGCCGGTCGCCTCGCTGATCGGCACCGTCGTCACCGAGGCGAGCGTGAGCCCGATGGCCAGGGCCGTGGAGTAGATCGACGTCATCAGCCCGGTGTGGTCGGGGAAGTGCGCCTTGATCAGGCTCGGGAGCAGCACGTTGGCGGTGGCCATGCCGGCCAGGGCCAGCAGGGACAGCGCGAGGAACGGGACCACGCTCTCCATGCGGGCGCGCAGGAACAGGCCGACCACGACGCTGAGCAGCGCGATCAGCGTGAGCCGGTGGCTGCCCACGGCGCGGGCGAAGCGCGGCGCCAGTCCGCCGAAGAGCGCGAACGCCAGCACCGGGAGCGAGGTCAGCACCCCGGCCTCGGTGCCCGACATCGAGAGGCCGGATCGGATCTCGTCGAGGACCGGGCCGACGCTCACGGCGGCGGGGCGGAGGTTGAAGGCCAGCACCACGATGCCGACCAGGACCAGGATCCGCGCAGCGCGGCTCTCGGTGGCGGGCGCGTCGGTCACCGGAGGAGTCTGTCAAAGGCCGGGCGGCTCCCGAGGGCGGGGTGTTGACTTCGAGTCGACTTGAAGTCCGAGCATGGTCGGCATGAGCGAGACGACCAGGCTGATGGGCCTGATGACCGGCGACGAGAAGCACTCGGACGCCGCCACCTCCACCCTCGACGTCCTGCGCGTGCTCTACGAGCGGGTGCTGGACGTCTCGCCCGAGCGCGTGGCCGACGTCGACCGCGACCGCCTCTACCTCTCCAAGGGCCACGGCCCCATGGCCTACTACGCCGTCCTCGCCGAGCGCGGCTTCTTCCCCGCCTCGTGGCTCGCCGGCTGGGGCGGCTACGACTCCCCGCTGGGGCACCACCCCGACCGCAACCTCGTGCCCGGCGTCGAGATCTCCTCGGGCTCGCTCGGGCACGGGCTGCCGCTCGCCGTCGGTACGGCGCTCGGCCTGCGGGCCCAGGGCATCGACTCGCGCGTCGTGGTCCTTGTCGGCGACGCCGAGCTGGACGAGGGCTCCAACCACGAGGCGCTCGCGCTGGCCGTGGCGCTCGAGCTCGACGCTCTCACGGTCGTGGTCGTGGACAACCGATCGGCGTCGTACGCCGTGGCGGGGCGGATCGAGGAGCGCTTCCGCACCGAGGGCTGGCATGCCGTGACCGTCGACGGCCGCGACCACGACCAGCTCGAGAAGGCGCTCGCGCACCGCGCGGTAGGTCGTCCGGGCGTCGTGGTGGCGGAGGTCGTGGAGGTGGTGGGGCGATGAGGGACGCGCGTCGACAGTTCGCGGCCACCGCGGCCGACCTGGTGGAGTCCGACGACTCCGTCGCGCTGGTCTACGCCGAGATCTCGGGGCAGTACCTGCGCGAGGTCGAGGCCCGACACCCCGACCGGGTGGTCAATGTCGGCATCCGCGAGCAGCTGCTCGTCAACGTCGGCGCCGGCATGGCGCTGACCGGGCTGCGGCCGATCGTGCACACGTTCGGGTCGTTCCTGGTGGAGCGTGCCTTCGAGCAGGTCAAGCTCGGCTTCGCCCACCAGGACGTCGGCGGCGTGCTGGTCGGGTCGGGCGGATCGTTCGACGTCTCGGGCGGGGGACGTACCCACCAGTCGCCCGGCGATGTCGCCCTCCTCGACACCCTGCCCGACATCTCGCTGCACGCACCGGGCAACGCGGTCGAGACCGACATGGTGCTGCGCTCGGCGGTGGCCGGCTCCGGCCTCCACTACGTGCGGGTCGTCGGCCAGGCCAACGCCTGCACGTTCGCGGTGACGTCGGGCAACTTCCACGTCGTACGCCGCGGCGCCGGCGCCACCGTGGTCGCGGTCGGGCCGGTGCTGGACGCAGTGGTGGCGGCCACGGCCGGGCGCGACGTGACCGTGCTCTACACCAGCACCGTGCGGCCCTTCGACGCCCGCGGCCTCCGCGCCGCGCTCGGCAGCCCCGAGGTGGTCCTGGTCGAGCCGTGGCTGGCCGGGACGTCGGCCCGTCACGTCGCCGACGCCCTGCGCGACGTGCCGCACCGCCTGCTCGCGCTCGGCGTCGACCGCGTCGAGCACCGCCGCTACGGCACCCCCGAGCAGCACGTCGGCGCCCACGGCCTCGACGCCGCCGGCATCGCCCGCGCGCTCGAGGAGTTCCTGCGCCCTGCCGCGCGATGCGGCGGGCAGGGTGCGAACCGTCGGGCCGCCACCGCCTAGGATTGCCGCGCGCGAGAGCGCGCGCCGCGTTAGCTCAGTTGGCAGAGCATCGCCCTTGTAATGCGAATGTCGAGAGTTCGATTCTCTCACGCGGCTCTGTCGGTGGCTGCTCCTAGCGTGCTGGACATGTTCCAGTGCGCCGGATGCGGATCGACCACGGAAGGTCGCAGGTCACGGGTCTTCTGCAGCCTTTCGTGTCAGAGGGCTCACGAGCGCGCCTTGCTCGTGCAGATCTGGCTCGAGACCGGCGTGGCGCATCCCGGCACCGGCAAGGGGCACTACGTGCGTCGGTACATCGCTCAGGAGCAGCAGGAGCGGTGCGCCTTGTGCGGCTGTCCCTCCACCTGGAACGGGCAACCGTTGACTTTCGTGCTCGATCACGTCGATGGCGACGCCTCCCACAATGGGCGAGACAACCTACGACTCGTGTGCCCGAACTGCGATTCCCAGTTGCCGACGTTCAAGAGCCGCAACAGGGGGCGCGGGCGCTTTGCGCGCCGTGAGCGTTACGCCGAAGGCAGGTCCTACTGACGCTCAGCGCAGCCGCCGCACCGGGAAGCGGTCGGCGGGGTCGGCGATGGCGTCCTGGGCGGCGACGAGCTGGATCTCGCGGGTGCCGGCGGCCAGCGTGGCCTCGAGGATGCCGAACACCGACGAGGTCGTGCGGCCCAGGGCGAGCTCGGGGGAGCCGGTCGTGCGCAGGTGGGCGAGGTAGAGCGCCGCCGTGACGTCGCCGCAGCCGTTGGGCGTGATCGGGAGCAGCGGTGTGGTGACCGCCCAGGCGCCGGCGTCGGAGACGGCGACCACGTCGAGGGTGTCGGGCGCGGAGTCGCCGTGCAGGACGCTCGTGACGAGGACGTCGCGGGGGCCGCCCTCGCGCACCACGTCGACGGCCGCGAGCACCTCGTCGATGGTGGTCGTGGTCGTGCCGGCGAGGAAGTCGAGCTCGAAGTGGTTGGGCGTGATCACGTCGGCGGCGGGGACGACGGTGTCGCGCAGGAACTCCGGGATGCCCGGCCGCACGAACATGCCCCGGCCCACGTCGCCCATCACCGGGTCGCAGCAGTAGACGGCGTCGGAGTTGGCCGCCTTCACCCGGGCGACGGCGTCGAGGATGACCTGGCCCATCGCCGGGTCGCCCTGGTAGCCGGACAGCACCGCGTCCACCTCGCCCAGCACGCCGCGGTCGCCGATGCCGGCGATCACCTCGGCCACGTCGTTGGGCGCGAGCAGCGGCCCGCGCCACGCGCCGTACCCGGTGTGGTTGGAGAAGTGCACCGTGATGACCGGCCACACCTCGTGGCCGAGGCGCTGGAGCGGGAAGACGGCCGCGGAGTTGCCGACGTGGCCGTAGGCGACGGAGGACTGGATCGAGAGGATCTGCACGCTCCGAGTGTCGTCGTGGAAGGGTGTACGGAGCAAACTAGAACGCGTTACAGTTGTGGCCGCCATCACCCCGACTGACGCGAGGACCACACCCATGGCCAAGGCTGCTCCCCCCCGGAACGAAGCGGACTACGTGGTGGTCGGGTCCGGCAGCTCCGGCGCCGCGATCGCCGGCCGCCTGGCCCAGTCGGGCGCCAGCGTCATCGTGCTCGAGGCCGGCAAGAGCGACGACCAGTACCTGGTGAAGAAGCCCGGGATGATCGGACCGATGCACTCGGTCCCGCAGATCAAGGCCCGCGTCGACTGGGGCTTCTACTCCACGCCGCAGAAGCACCTCCTGGACCGCAAGATGCCGGTCCCGCGCGGCAAGGTCGTCGGCGGCTCCAGCTCCATCAACGGCATGGTCTACGTGCGCGGCAACCGCGCCAACTACGACGCCTGGGCAGCCGAGGGCAACACCGGCTGGTCGGCCGACGAGGTCAACGAGGCCTACCGGCGCATGGAGGACTTCGAGGGCGGGCCCGACCAGTACCGCGGGTCCGGCGGGCCGATCAAGGTCACCCGCAACCGCGCGCCGCAGGAGGGGTCGCTGCAGTTCATCCAGGCGACCTCCGACGCCATGGGCGTGAAGATCCTCGACGACTACAACGGCGAGTCCCAGGAAGGCGTCAGCCGGATGCAGCAGAACGCGTCCGACGGGCTGCGCTACAGCGCCTCGCGCGGCTACATCCACCACCTCGACGTGCCGTCCCTGCAGCTGCAGTCGGAGGTCATGGTCACCAAGGTCGTCATCGACAACGGGCGCGCCACGGGCGTCGAGGTCACCGACAAGGACGGCTCGCGCCGCACGGTGCGCGCGGGCAAGGAGGTCATCCTCTCGGCCGGCTTCGTCGGGTCGGCCCAGCTGCTGATGCTCTCCGGCGTCGGGCACGCGCAGCACCTCATCGACCACGGCATCAAGGTGATCGCCGACCTGCCCGTCGGCGACAACCTGCACGACCACATGTTCCACGCGCTGACCTTCCACACCACGACGTCGAAGATGCGCGGCAACGCCTTCTTCTTCGCCAAGGGCGTGGCCCAGGAGGCGCTGCGGCCGGGCAAGACGTTCCTCGCCAACTCGGTCTTCGAGTCGGTGGCCTTCCTGCGCACCTCGCAGGCGACCGACGTACCCGACCTGCAGCTGCACCTGCTGCCGTGGTCCTACGTCTCGCCCAACCAGGACGAGCCGATCCAGCACAAGGTCGACCCGCGTACGTCGCTCACGCTGCTCTCGACACTGATCTACCCCAAGAGCCGCGGCACCCTGCGCCTGGCCTCGTCCGACCCGACGGCGGCGCCGCTGATCGACTTCCAGTACCTCGCGGACCCGGCCGACCTGGAGGTGCTCGCGGAGGGCTCGGAGATGGTGCGCGAGATCATGGGAGGCGCGGCGTTCGGCGGCGCGGTCAAGGAGGAGATCCACCCCGGTGCGAGCGTGAAGGGCCAGGCCCTGCGCGACGCGATCCTCAACCGCGCGACGTCGGTCTACCACGGTGTCGGCACCTGCCGGATGGGCGTCGACGAGCTCGCGGTCGTCGGGCCCGACCTCAAGGTGCGCGGCATCGAGGGGCTGCGCGTCTGCGACGCCTCGATCATGCCGTCGATCACCGGCGGCAACACCAACGCACCGGCGATCATGATCGGCGAGCGCGGCGCCGACCTCGTCCTCGGCGGCGCCCGCGCGGGGTCCTGACATGACGCTGCAGCGCCCCGCGTCGATCACCGACGCGTTCCTCCAGCGGCTGGTCGCCCGCATCCCGTCGACCAGCGGCGGCACGTGGAAGCTCACCGAGGTCTACACCGGCGAGGTCCTGGTCGAGCTGCCCCAGTCGACGCCCGCCGACATCGAGCGGGCCTTCGCCACCGCACGCACGGAGCAGCGCGAGTGGGCCTCGTGGCCGCTGAAGAAGCGGCTGGCCGTCTTCAAGCGCGCGCACAGGCTCTTCGTCGACAACGCGGTCACCACGACCGACCTGATCCAGGTCGAGAGCGGCAAGAACCGGCGGATGGCGATCGAGGAGAGCTGCGACCCGCCGATGGTGATGAGCCACTACATCAAGCGGGCGCCGCACCTGCTCGCGCCGGTCAAGCGCGGCGGGCCGGTGCCGTTCCTCACCACCTCGACCGAGATCCGCCAGCCCAAGGGTGTCGTCGGCGTCATCGCGCCGTGGAACTTCCCCTTTGCCACCGGCCTCTCCGACGCCGTGACCGCCCTGATCGCGGGCAACGGCGTCGTGCTGAAGCCCGACAACAAGACCGCGCTCTCGCCGCTCTACGGCATCCAGATGCTGGAGGACGCCGGGCTGCCGAAGGGCTTGTTCCAGGTGGTCTGCGGCGAGGGCCCGGACGTCGGGCCGACGCTCATCGACAACGCCAACTACGTGATGTTCACCGGCTCCACCGCGACCGGCCGGGTGATCGGCGAGCGCGCCGGGCGCAACCTCATCGGCTGCTGCCTCGAGCTCGGCGGCAAGAACCCGATGATCGTGCTCGACGACGCCGACATGGAGGAGACCGTGCAGGGCGCGGTCTTCGGCGTGTTCGGCAACAC
Organism: Nocardioides lijunqiniae; assembly: GCF_015024225.1. Taxonomy (GTDB): domain Bacteria; phylum Actinomycetota; class Actinomycetes; order Propionibacteriales; family Nocardioidaceae; genus Nocardioides; species Nocardioides lijunqiniae. The sequence goes on along the minus strand of NZ_JACJGM010000020.1, from coordinate 46,597 downwards.
CGGCCAGATCTGCATGCACATCGAGCGGATCTACCTCCCGGAGTCGCGCTACGACGAGTTCAAGACCCGCTTCACCGCGGCGGCCGAGGCGCTGAACGTCGGCGCGACGTACGACTTCGGCCCCGAGATGGGCTCGCTGGTCTCGCCCGACCACAAGGAGCGCGTCCAGTCGCACGTCGACGACGCGGTCGCCAAGGGCGCCACGGTCGTCACCGGCGGCAGGGCTCGTCCCGACCTGGGGCCGGCGTTCTTCGAGCCCACGATCCTCGAGGGCGTCACCAAGGACATGCTCGCCGGCTCCACCGAGACGTTCGGCCCGGTGGTGGGGCTGCACCGCTACCGCACCGTCGACGAGGCCGTCGAGCTCGCCAACGACACCGAGTACGGCCTCAACGCCTCGGTCTGGGGCGGCGACCTGTCGCGCGCCGAGGCGGTGGCGCGACGCATCCACTCCGGCAACGTCAACGTCAACGACATCCTCGCCACGGCGTTCGCGTCCAAGGGCACGCCCTCGGGCGGCGTGAAGCAGTCGGGCGTGGGCGCCCGTCACGGCGACCAGGGCCTGACCAAGTACACCGATGTGCAGAACCTCGCCGTCCTCAAGAAGCAGGTCATGGGGGCCCGGCCCGGCCAGGACTACGACGAGTACGTGAAGGGGATGCTGTCGGGGCTGCGGATGATGCGCAAGACGCGGATCCGCTGACGCCCTATCGTCCGGTGCCGATTGCGGGTACCTCTAGAGCATGAAGCTCACCCGGGTCGCGGCCCTCGGCGCCGCGGCGCTCGGTGCGGTCGCCGCACACGACCTCACCCAGCGCAAGCACGCCATCCTGCGCACGTTCCCCGTCGTGGGGCACCTGCGCTTCCAGCTCGAGCGGTTCGGCCCCGAGCTGCGCCAGTACATCGTCACCTCCAACGACGAGGAGCGGCCGTTCAGCCGTGACCAGCGGCGCTGGGTCTACGCCTCCTCGAAGCTGGAGAACTCCTACTTCGGCTTCGGCACCGACAACGACGTCGAGAACGTCGTCGGCTACCCGATCATCAAGCACCGCACGTTCACCGGGCCGGGCGCCGCGACCGGACGGCACGCCGAGGAGGGCGTCCCGGTGCCGGCCGCCAAGGTCATCGGCGCCGCCCGGGGCCGGGCCAAGGCCTTCCGGCCGCCGTCGGTGGTCAACATCTCCGGCATGAGCTTCGGCTCGCTGTCGGCCAACGCGATCGAGGCGCTCAACCGCGGGGCCGACCTCGCCGGCTGCCTGCAGAACACCGGGGAGGGCGGGCTCTCGCCGTACCACCGCAACGGCGGCGACCTGGTCTTCCAGATCGGCACGTCCTACTTCGGCTGCCGCGACGAGCACGGCCGCTTCGACCTGGCGCGGCTCAAGGACCTGGTCGCCGGCGCGCCGGTCCGGGCGCTGGAGATCAAGCTGTCGCAGGGCGCCAAGCCGGGCCTCGGCGGGATGCTGCCCGCCGCGAAGGTCAGCGACGAGATCGCCGCGATCCGCGGGATCAAGGCCGGGGTCGACTGCGCCTCACCGAGCCGGCACGAGGTCTTCCACGACGTCGACTCGATGCTGGACTTCGTCGAGATGATCGCCGCCGAGACCGGGCTGCCGGTCGGCATCAAGTCGGCCGTGGGCAACCTGGACTTCTGGGACCACCTGGTCGCGGAGATGGCCGGCGGGCAGCGCGGCGTCGACTTCGTCAACATCGACGGCGGCGAGGGCGGCACCGGCGCGGCGCCGATGGTCTTCGCCGACTCCGTGGCCTACCCGTTCCGGATCGGCTTCAGCGAGGTCTACCGGCGCTTCGCCGCCGCCGGGCTCACCGACGACGTGACGTTCATCGGCGGCGGCAAGCTCGGCATCCCCGAGACCGCGACCGTGGCGTTCGCGCTGGGCGCGGACCTGATCCAGGTGGGCCGCGAGGCGATGCTCGCGATCGGCTGCATCCAGGCCCAGAAGTGCCACACCGACCACTGCCCGACCGGCGTCGCGACGCAGAACGCCTGGCTCCAGCGCGGGCTGGACCCGACGCTGAAGTCCGTGCGCGCCGCCAACTACGTGACCTCCCTGCGCCGCGACCTGATCAAGGTCAGCGAGGCCGTCGGCGTCGTCCACCCGGGTCTGATCGGGCCCGAGGACGTCGACCTGCTCGACGGCACCCGCTCGCGGGTCTCGCTGCGCGAGCTCTACGGGTACGAGCCGGGCTGGGGCGAGCTCGGCCCGGCCCTGCAGGAGGACGTGCGCCGGCTGATGGCCGTCCCCGGCTCGGAGCGTCCCGCGGACGTCGCGGCGGGTGCGTCGGGGCCGGCGTAGCGGGAGCAGGGTTTTCAGCAGATGCTGAAAAACCTGAGGTTCTGGGCCAGAACTCTGGCCCAGAAGTGACAGGAAATGCCCAGAGGCTGCGGGGTGTCGGGGTCAGGCCATCTGGAGTGAGCGCTTCGACAGCCCCATCCAGAAGCCGTCGATGACCTGGATGCCGGGGTCGTCGGGGGTGGTGGCGGCGCCGAGGGTGACGAACAGGGGCGTGTAGTGCTCCACCGTGGGGTGGGCGTAGGGCATGCCGGGGGCCTCTGCGCGGTAGTTGGCGAGCGCGTCGACGTCGCCGCGGGCCAGCGCCTCGCCGGCCCAGGCGTCGAACTCCTGCGACCAGCCGGGCGCGGCCGCCTCGATGCGGAACTCCTTCAGGAACGGCAGCCCGTGGGTGAGGAACCCGCTGCCGATGATCAGCACGCCCTCGTCGCGCAGCGGGCGCAGCCTCTCGCCGAGGGCCAGCAGGCGCGCGGGGTCCTGGGTGGGCAGGGACATCTGGAGGACCGGGATGTCGGCCTCCGGGTACATGATCCGCAGCGGCACCCACGCGCCGTGGTCGAGGCCGCGCGAGGTGTGCTGGTGGACCGGCTCGGTGGCCGGCATCATCGCCGCGACCCGCTTGGCGAGTGCGGTGGCGTCGGGGGTCTCGTAGGTCATCCGGTAGTACTTCGCGTCGAAGCCACCGAAGTCGTAGACGAGCGGGGCGCCGTTGGCGCTCAGGCTGACCGGTGCCGACTCCCAGTGCGCGCTGACGATCAGGATCGCCTTCGGGCGCGGGAGGTCGCGCGCCCACGCGGCAAGCTCACCCGACCAGATCGGGTCGTCGAGCAGGGGCGGCGCGCCGTGGCCGAGGTAGAGAGCGGGCATCCGGTAGTTCATGTTTCAACTATATCCCGGACGTCAAGCGGGACGGCTAGGGGAGCGACCAGTCCACGGCCTGTCCGCCGCGCTCCTCGAGGAGCCGGTTGACTCGGGAGAAGGGGCGCGAGCCGAAGAAGCCCCGGGACGCCGACAGGGGAGAGGGGTGCGCCGACTCGACCCAGGGGACGGGGCCGAGCAGCGGCTTGAGCGACTGGGCGTCGCGGCCCCACAGGATCGCCGCGACCGGCGGGCCGCCGTCGGCCACGCGCCGCACGAGGGCGGTGATCGCGCACTCGGTGACCTCCTCCCAGCCGCGACCGCGGTGGGAGGCCGACTCGGTCGGACGCACGGTCAGGACCCGGTTGAGGAGCATCACGCCCTGCTCGGACCACGCGGTCAGGTCGCCGTGCTCAGGAGTGGCGAGACCGAGGTCGGTGCCCAGCTCGCGGTAGATGTTGGCGAGGCTGCGCGGCACGGGTCGCACGTGCGCGTCGACGGCGAAGCTCAGGCCGATCGGGTGTCCGGGAGTGGGGTAGGGGTCCTGCCCGACGACGAGGACGCGCACGTCCGCCAGGGGGCGGCGGAAGGCCCGGAAGACGTGGTCGCCGGCCGGGAGGTAGTCGCGCCCGGCGGCGAGCTCGTCGCGCAGGAACGCGCCCATGCGGCCGATCCGGTCGTCGACCGGTGCGAGGGCCTCCGCCCAGTCCGGTGCCATCAGTCCCTTGTCCACCAGGCCCGCGAGTGCGCTCATGGGTACATCCCACCAGGGTCGGGTTGGCGGTGATGAGAGGCGGGGCGTGGGGCCGAGAAACATAAACATGTGTCGGCTTCGTCTTTTGGCTCTACTCTTGCGTCGTGACATCGCACGCGGCCGAGTCCGCGCCTCCCCGCCGGCGCCGGGTGCCCACCCAGGTCCGGAGCCGTCGCAAGGTCGAGCACCTCCTGGACACCGCCTCGCGGCTGGTGGTCGAGCACGGCGTCGAGGCGCTGACGACCCGCGACATCGCGCTCGCCTCGGGCGTCCCGGTGGCGTCGCTGTACCAGTACTTCGCCGACAAGGAGGACGTCCTGATCGCGCTGGCCGAGCGCGACATGGCGGAGATGGACGACCAGGTGCTGGCCGACCTCGCGAGCCTGCGCGAGCTCACCTTGGAGTCGCTGGTCCGCACGACGATGGGTGCCTTCGTCACCGTCTACCGACGCCGGCGCGCCTTCGTCGAGATCTACCTGCGCGGGCGCACCAACGTGGCGCTGCACCAGTTCGGTCGCGAGCACAACGCCCGGGTGGCCGCGACGCTGCGAGGGTTCGCGATCGAGAAGGGCCTGGCGCTGCCGACGCTGCCCGTGAAGACGGCACTCCTGGCCGTCGAGATCGGCGACCGCGTCTTCCAGCTGGCCTACGAGCACGACGACGAGGGGGACGCCGAGCTGGTCGAGGAGGGCATCATCCTCGTGACGGCCTACCTCCAGCGCTACGCCGTGCCCGCCTCCAGCCTCCGGGTCCAGCCGTGACGAGCGACGACCTGCGCGCCTCCGTGGCGGCGGCGTCGCGGCGCCTGGCCGAGGCCGGGCTCCTCGTCGGCACGGCGGGCAACGTCAGCGCCCGCCAGGGAAACCGGGTCGCCGTCACGGCTTCCGGCGTCGTCCTCGGCGACTGCACCACCCACGACGTCACCGTCGTCTCGACCGACGGTCGGGTGCTCGAGGGCGCCCTGCGCCCCACCTCCGAGCTCGACCTGCACCTCGGGCTCTACGCCACCACGGCCGCGGCCGCCGTCGTGCACACCCACGCGCCCTACAGCACCGCGGTCGCCTGCGTCCTGGACGAGCTGCCGGTCCTCCACTACCAGCAGCTGGCCCTCGGCGGGGCGGTGCGCGTCGCGCCGTACGCGACGTTCGGCACCCCCGAGCTCGCCGTCCACGTGCGCGACGCGCTGGTCGACCGGCAGGCGGCGCTGATGGCCAACCACGGCTCGGTCGCCGTCGGCGCCGACCTGGCCCAGGCCGTCGAGCACGCGCTGCTCCTGGAGTGGCTCGCGACTCTCCACCACCGCGCCAGCGTCCTCGGGACGCCCCGCACCCTGACCGGGGCCGACCAGGCCGCGGTGGTCGCCGCGGCCATCGCCCGCAGCTACGGAACCCCGCAGGAGAACCCATGAGAGTCGCCGCCGTCGGCGTGCACGTCCTCGACACCCACGTGATCGGCGTCGAGTCCATCCCGCAGGGCTCGGACGGCCAGCTCGTCGAGACCATCCGGTGGTCACCGGCCGGCACGGCGGGCGGCACCGCCGTGGTGCTCGCGCGGCTCGGTGCGGAGGTGCTGTCCCTCGGCGCGATCGGGACCGACGTCATCGGCGACACCTTGCTCGCGCTCCTCGGGCGCGAGGGCGTCGACGTGTCGGGGCTGGTGCGCAAGCCGGACCACCAGACCTCCTCGTCGGTGATCCCGGTTCGCCCCGGCGGCGACCGACCGGCCTGGCACTGCATCGGCGCCAACGGTGCGTTCACGCTCGACGACCTGGACCTCGGTGCGCTGGAGGGCATCACCCACCTGCACCTCGGCGGGCCGGAGTTCCTCGGCGGGGAGGCCGCCGGGCAGCTGCTCGCGCACGCGCACTCCCTCGGCGCGACGACGTCGCTGGACGTGCTCGCCCCTGGCGACCCCGACATGCTCGCCTGGATCGCCGGCGCCCTGCCCCACACCGACTACCTGCTTCCGAACGACGAGCAGGTGCTGGGCTTCACCGGCGCCACCGACCTCGCCGAGGGCGCCCGCGCCCTGCTCGCCGCCGGTGCCGGCTGCGTCGCGGTCACCCGGGGCGCGAAGGGCGCGCTCGTCGTCACCTCCGACGACGTCGTCGAGGTGGCGGCGTACCCGGTGGAGGTCGTCGACACGACCGGCTGCGGCGACGCGTTCTCGGCCGGCTTCCTGCGCGGGCTCGCGCTCGGCCACGACGCCGCTGCGGCGGCGCGACTCGGGTGCGCCACCGCGGCCCAGGTCGCGCAGGGGCTCGGCACCGACGCCGGCTCCTACTCCCTGGAGTCGGTGAGCGCCCTCGCTGGGTGAGCGCCCGTAGGTTGGTGCCCATGGCTGCCACCCAGGTCACCGACGTCCCCGCCCAGCACCGCTTCGAGATCACCGCCGACGGCACGCTCGCCGGGTTCGCCGAGTACGAGCTCTCCGAGGGCGTCATGGACCTCACCCACACCGTCGTCCGTGACGAGTTCGAGGGCAAGGGCATCGGCGGGACGCTGGTCAAGCACGCGCTGGACGCCGCCCGCGACCGTGGCCTGCGGGTCGTCCCGTCGTGCCCCTTCGTCGCGAGCTACATCGAGCGTCACCCGGCGTACGCCGACCTCGTCGCCTGAGAGGTCCGGGACACGCCTCGGTCGTTGAGGTGCGAGCCTCGAAACGACCCCACCGGTGGTTGAGGTGCGAGGCGCCAGCGAGCCTCGAAACCACCCCGCTTGTGCGGGGCTGGTGTTGGCCCGCGCGCTAGCAGCCCGGGTCTCGGCGTCAAGGAGCTTCGCCCGCTTCGCGGCGGCTTCGCCGTCCTTGACTCCGAGCCTCTCCCGGGCTGCTTTGGCGGCGCACGGGCGGCGGCGGCTTCGCCGCGCCGCCCGCAAACAGCGCGGGCCCTGCCTATTGGTCATCAGCGTCGGCAGTTCGCGCCTCACGTCGACGTCTCCACGCTTGGCCGGCCTGGTGTGGCGACCAACTGCCGACACTGAGTGTCGGTTGTCGCACCACCAGTCACACCAGCACCATGAGGAGGGGTGCCGCGCAATTGCGCGGGCGGCGCGGCGAAGCCGTGTCGCCCCGTGCGCCGTCAAGCCGGTCGAGAGAGGCTCCGGGTCAAGGACGGCGCAGCCGCCGCGAAGCGGGCGAAGCTCCTTGACGCGGAGACGCGACCGGCTAGCGCGCGGCACCCCAGTCCGGCCCCGAGGAGACAGCCAGAGGTGCAGGGGTCTCGACGGACGCTCGTCGCTGGCGCTCCTCGCTGCTCGACCACCGGTTGGGTGCGGTGGGGTGGTTTCGAGGCTCGCTGCGCTCGCACCTCAACCACCGTAGGCTGGTGGTGGTGCCTGGCAGTGGCCTCGTCAGGCGCCGGGGCGTGACGGGCGGGAGAGGCGGTCGAGGAAGGCGAGCAGGACGGCCTCGCGGAGGGCGGGGGAGGCGACGTCGAGGAGGGCGTTGATGTCGGCCTTGCGGTCGGGCAGCGCCAGCCCCTCGTCGGCGGAGGCGGCGCCGAGGAGGCCCGCCGCCGCGAGCAGGCCGTCGAAGTCCTCCTCGGTGATCGAGGCCGGGTCCAGCGACGCGATGTACGCCGCCACGCCGGCGTCGACCTGCACCGGCCCGGACTGCGCCGCGACCCGCACCGACTCGGCGAGCGAGGCGAGGAAGTCCTCGACGTGCGCCAGGGTGGCGGCGCTGACGGAGAGGTGGATGTTGGCCGGGACGTCGCCGTAGGTGAGCTGGGGCTGGACGTACCAGTCGCGGGCGCCCATCTCGTCGCTCACCGTGAACGGGTCGCACGTGTCGTCGGTCGTCAGGGCGACGAGCGTGGAGTCGGGCGGGGCGAGCAGCCGCAGGCCCGGGATCTCCGCGATCCCGGCGGCGATCCGGTCGGTGGCCTCGAAGACGTCGCGGGCGAGCTTCTCGTAGCCCGCGTCGCCCAGCATCTGCACGACCGCCCACGCACCGGCGGTGGGGCCGCCGGACCTCGTCGACTGCATCGTGGAGTTGAGCATCGTGTAGCCCGGCCAGTCGGCCGAGGCGAAGAACTGCGGTCGCCGCAGCGCGGGCGTCGCGTGCAGCAGCAGGGAGACGCCCTTGGGGGCGTAGCCGTACTTGTGCAGGTCGACCGAGACCGACGTGACGCCCGGGACCGCGAAGGTCCACGGCGTGACCTCGCGGCCCAGCCTGGCGGCGTAGGGCAGCACCCACCCGCCGATGCAGGCGTCCACGTGGCAGCGGACCCCGCGCTCGGCGGCGGCCGCCGCGATCTCGGTGACCGGGTCAACGACCCCGTGCGCGTACGACGGCGCGCTGGCCACCACGAGCACCGTGGTGTCGTCGACGGCGGCCGCCATCGCGGCGGCGTCGGCGCGGTGGTCGGGGCCGCACGGCACGACCACCGCGCGCACGCCGAAGTAGTGGGCAGCCTTGTGGAAGGCGGCGTGGGCCGAGCTCGGCAGCACCATCGAGGGCGAGGCCACGTCGAGGCGCGAGTCGCGCGCGGTCTGCACGGCCAGCAGCACCGACTCGGTGCCGCCCGAGGTCACCGAGCCGACGACCGTCTCAGGTGCGTCGAGCAGCCCGGCGGCGAAGGCGACCAGGTCGTTCTCCATCTGCAGCAGGCTCGGGAAGGCCGTGGGGTCCAGGCCGTTGGAGCCGGCGAAGGCCGCGACCGCGTCGCGCCCGACCTGCTCGACCTCGGCCATGCCGGAGTCGTAGACGTAGGCCAGGGTGCGGCCACCGTGGACCGGGACGTCGCCGGCGCGCATGAGCGCGAGGCGGGCGAGGATGTCGGCGGAGCGGGTCATGCGTCGACCTCCGAGGCGTCGAGGGTGTAGCGGCTCAGCCACCAGAGGCTGAGCAGCGTGAGGGCGGCGGGCAGGAGCGAGAAGCCGAGGACGATCGCGGTCAGCGCCGAGTCGGGCTGGACCGCGTCGCCGTCGGTGCTGGAGCGGTAGTCGCCGAGCGCGAGCACCAGCGCGAAGACGCCGGGTCCGAGCGCCAGGCCGAGGGTCTCGCCCGCGGTCCAGACGCCGGTGTAGACGCCGGCCCGGTTGGTGCCCGTGCGCCGGGCGTCGACGGCGGCCGCGTCGGGCAGCATCGCCATCGGGAACACCTGGCAGCCGGCGTACCCGACGCCGACCAGACCCGTCGCGAGGAACACCACGGCCGCGGGCGCCGACTGGGCGAGGGCCGCGAGGGCGGCGCCGGCGGCGAGGATCAGCGAGGCGTAGAGGTAGCCGCGCTTCTTGCCGATGCGGCCGCCGATCGCCGACCACACCGGCGTCAGCAGCAGCGCCGGGCCGACGAAGCACACGAACAGGACCGTGGCGGCGCCCTTGCTGTCGAGCACGTCCTCGGCGAGGTAGGCGACGCCGGCGAGCATGCAGCCGGTCGCGAGCGCCTGGATGACGAAGGTGATGAGCAGGTTGCGGAAGTCGTGGGCGGTGGCCACGATGCGCAGCTGGTCGCGCAGCGACCCCGGGCCGGCCTCGACGGAGCCGACCGGGGCGTGGCGGGTGCCGCGGTAGGAGCCGACGACGCCGATCGCGATGATCAGCGCCATCACGACGCCCATGACGCGGTAGCCGTCGCGCCCGCCGACGGCGTCGCGGATCACCGGTGCGGTCGCTCCCGCCAGCATGATCGTGAAGGCCAGGATCGCCACTCGCCAGGTCATCAGCCGGGTGCGCTCGTCGTACGACGAGGTCATCTCGGCCGGCATCGCGACGTAGGGCACCTGGAAGAACGCGTAGGCCGTGGCGCAGGCCAGGAACGCCACCAGCACCCAGGCGGCCTCGGCGACCTTCGAGCCCAGCTCGGGAGCGGCGAAGATGACCGCGAAGGCCACCGACAGCGTCAGCCCGGCCCGCAGCAGCCAGGGACGCCGCGGCCCACGCGGGTCGACGGTCCGGTCGCTGATGCGTCCGGCGATCGGGTTGAGGATCACGTCCCACGCCTTCGGCAGGAACACGATGACACCGGCCACGATGGCCGTGATCCCGAGGCTGTCGGTGAGGTAGGGCAGCAGCATGAGCCCCGGGACGGTGCCGAAGGCGCCGGTGGCGACGGACCCCGATCCGTAGCCGATGCGAACGGCGCGAGGCAGGGCGGCGGTGGTCGCCACGGGTGCGGACATGTCCCGCACCCTAGGACGCCACCGCCGCTCGCGGGGTCAGATCCCGCAGCTCGGCGCGCTCCACGACCGGCCGGCGCGCACGTCGACGTGCACGTGGTCGTCGTGGTCGGGGTAGCCCGGACCGAAGATCGCGCCGAAGCCCGCGGAGCGGGAGCCCTGGGCGATGGTGCACAGGCTGGTCGAGGAGCCGACCAGGTCGAGGGCGGTGCCGTAGGTGTGCTGACCGGTGCCGCTGCCGCCGACCTGGCGGTCGCAGGCCTGCGAGCGGAAGCCCGAGGTCACGGTCAGCGGCCGGTCGCCCAGCCGGTGCCGCAGCGCCTCGGCGCGCCACATCGCGCGCAGCAGGTTCCGCTGCACGGTCGCCGCGCCCACCGAGCCGCCGCTGTAGCCGCCGGCGCCGCAGCCGCCGTCCACCTCGGCGTAGGAGAAGTGGATCGGGGTGCAGTCGGGATCCTGGAGCTCGTAGATCTTGGCGTACGTCGCCGGGCCGGCGACGCCGTCCGCGCTCAGGCCGTACGCCGCCTGGAAGCCGCGCACCGCCTGGGTCGTCTGGGCGCCGTAGCTGCCGTCGATGGCCATGTTGACGCCGTACCCGGCCCAGCCCGCCACGCGGACCTGGAGCTGGGCGACGTCGTCGCCGGTGGCGCCGGGACTGAGGCTGCGGCCCCAGGAGTAGCACTCGTCGGCATGGGCGGGGGCGGTGGTGGCGGTGGTGAGTGCCACGAGGCTGGTCAGGGTGACCAGCGCCGCCACGAGAGAGGCACGCATCCGGGACATGGGGGAGACCTTCCGTCGGGAACAGGTGCCGGTCCCCTGCCCCGCGCGCCGCCCCGGAAACCGGAACCTTCCGGCGTGGCGCCTAGTTCGAGAGCCTCCGCGACGCCTTCGAGCCGTGCTGGCGCCGGCCCGTGCCGATCGCGGGACCCGGCGGCGCGGTGGGCTCAGTGGGCTCGGCCGGCCACTGGGTGAACCAGTCGTCCAGCGCGGGCCAGGTGGTGGTGCGGGACTCGCGGCCGGTCAGCAGCCCGAGGTGGCCGCCGGGCACGATCTCCAGCTGCACCTCGGGAGCGCCGTCGAGGAGGTCGACCAGGGGCCGGACCGCCTTCAAGGGAGCGATGCCGTCGGTGGCGCCGGCGACCACGAGCACCGGCTTGTTGACGGCGGCCAGCTCGACGGTGCGGTCGCCGAGCTCGATCTCGCCGGCGACGAGCGCGTTGCCCCGCACGAACCGGTGGTAGAGCTGCCCGTAGGTGCGGCCGGAGTAGGCGGACATGCCGGCCGTGAAGCGGTCGACGGCCTCGATCTGCGCCAGGAACTCCGCGTCGTCGAGGCGCGTGCCGACCGCGAGCGGCTTCGCCACGAGCCGCTGGACCGGGCCGAGGTCGGCGGCCCACTTGACGATCGGGATGCTGCCGAGCACCTGCGCGCCCCGACCGGTCAGGCCGCCGGCCTTCCTGGGGTCGAGCAGCGGACGGGGCGGTGCCACGAGCGGCACCTGCGCGAGGTCGACGGGGGAGCCGAGCAGCGCCAGCGACGCGATCGGCAGCGTCGGGTCGTCGGCCGCGGTCAGCAGCGCCAGGATCCCGCCGAGGCTCCAGCCCACGAGGTGGACCGGTCGTCCGCCGGCCTGCTCGGAGACCTCACGGACGGCAGTGGGCAGGACGTCCTCGACCCACGGGTCCAGCGCGAGGTCACGGTCGGTCAGTGACAGCTCGCCGTACTCGACGAGGTACGTCGGCCGCCCGCCGACGACCAGGTGCTCGACCAGCGAGCACCCCCGGCGCAGGTCGTAGCAGAGGGAGGGCGCCGCCGGGGGCGTCACCAGCAGGACCGGGTCGGACTGCGCGGCCACGGTGGTGGCCGGGCGGTAGTGGTAGAGCTCGCGCAGCGGGCCCTCGTCGACGAGGGTGCGCGGCATCGGGCGGAGGTCGGCGAGCCCCCCTCGCACGAGCAGGGTGGCCACGTTGCCCGCCGCCGAGACGACCTGACCGGGCTTGGGGATCAGATCCATGTCCAGAACCTACCCCCGGCTCCGTCAAGCGTTGCGGGTGCGGATCAGCCAGCGGTGCGGGTCGCTGAGGGGCTCGAAGCCCACGGGCGTGTAGAGCGCGTGCGCGTCCTCGGTCGCGAGCAGGGTGCGGCGGACGCCGAGCTCGGTGAGTGTGGCGTCGACGGCGGCCACCAGGGCCTTCGCGACGTCCCGTCCGCGGGCGGCCCGGTCGACGTAGACGTCGCAGAGCCAGGCGAACGTCGCGCCGTCGGTCACCACGCGGGCGTAGCCGACCTGGCGGCCGTCGTCGAGGGCGGCGAAGCTCAGCGACCCGGCGACGGCGCGGTCCATGACCTCGCGGGAGCGGCCCAGCGCCCAGTAGCTGTCCTCCGACAGCCAGCGGTGGACCAGGCCGACGTCGAGGCGCTCCGGGTCGGTGGTGACCTCGAGCGTCACGAGCGCTTGGCGGGCTTGACCGGCTTGGCGTGGGTGTTGTCGACGTCGGCGAGCTCGGACATGAAGCTGTCGGCCCACGCGGCCACGTCGTGCTGGCGGATCGTCTTGCGCATGGCGCGCATCCGCTTGGTCAGCTCCTTCTCGTCGGCGGCGTAGGCCTCGAGCATGGAGGACTTCATGGCGTTGATGTCGTAGGGGTTGACCAGCCACGCCTGACGCAGCTCGTCGGCCGCGCCGGCGAACTCCGAGAGGACCAGGGCGCCGTCGTCGTCGAAGCGGCAGGCGACGTACTCCTTCGCGACGAGGTTCATGCCGTCGCGGTAGGGGGTGACGACCATGATGTCGGCGGCGCGGTAGAGGGCGGCCATCTCCTCGCGCGGGTAGGAGGAGTGCAGGTAGCTGATGGCGGGCTTGCCGATGCGTCCGAGGTCGCCGTTGATGCGGCCGACGAGGCGGTCGATCTCGTCGCGCAGGATGCGGTACTGCTCGACCTGCTCGCGCGAGGGCACCGCCACCTGGACGAACACGGCGTCCTCGACGTCGAGGTGGCCGTCCGCGATGAGCTCGCTGAACGCGCGCAGGCGGGCGTAGATGCCCTTGGTGTAGTCGAGCCGGTCGATGCCCAGGAAGATCCGGCGCGGGTTGCCCAGCGCCTCGCGGATCGCGGTGGCGCGCGCGGCCACGGCGTCGCTCTGCGCGAGCTCCTCGAAGCCGGCGGCGTCGATCGAGATCGGGAACGCCGCGGCGCGGACGGTGCGGCCGTCGGGGAGGTAGACCAGGTCGCGGTGGGTCTTGTGGCCCACGCGCTGGCGCACCAGGCGCACGAAGTTGCCGGCGCCGCCGGGCAGCTGGAAGCCGACCAGGTCGGCCCCGAGCAGGCCCTCGAGGATCTGACGGCGCCACGGCAGCTGCTGGAACAGCTCGGCCGGCGGGAACGGGATGTGGAGGTAGAAGCCGATGCGCAGGTCGGGCCGCAGCTCGCGCAGCATCTGCGGGACCAGCTGCAGCTGGTAGTCGTGGACCCAGACGGTGGCGCCCTTGTTGGCCAGCGACGCGGCCTTCTCGGCGAAGCGCTGGTTGACCGCGACGTAGGCGTCCCACCACTCCCGGTGGAACTCCGGCTTCGCGACCAGGTCGTGGTAGAGCGGCCAGATCGTGCCGTTGGCGAAGCCCTCGTAGAAGAGCTCGATCTCGCTCTGCGACATCGTCATCGGGACGAGGTTCATGCCGTCGTACTCGAACGGCTCCAGGTCGGTCTCGGTGCCGCCGGGCCAGCCGATCCAGGTGCCGTCGTTGGCGCGCATCACCGGCTCGATGGCGGTCACGAGGCCGCCGGGCGAGCCGCGCCAGCCGGGCGTCCCGTCGCTCTGCTCGACCCGGTCGACGGGCAGTCGGTTGGCGACGATCACGAGGTCCGCGGGCACGGTGCTCACCCTATGTCGTCGGACGCCCTCCTGTCGGGCTGGCCCGACAGGAGGTGTCGGGCTGGCAGGATCGTGCACGACCCTCGCCGACGCGAGGCTGGAGACATGACCGAGACGCTGCCGATGACCACGACCCACGCCACCGCTCCGGCTCCGGCGACGCCGGCGGCGACCCCGTCCGTCGTACGGCGGATGCTGCGCGACAGCGGCTACGCGCTGACGGCGTTCGTGATCGCCCTGCCGGCGTTCGTCCTGGTGGTCGTCACCCTGGCGCTGGGGGTCGGGCTCAGCGTCGTGGTGGCCGGCGTCGCCGTGGTGGCGCTGGCCACCCAGGTCGCCCGGGCGGTCGCGGCGCTCGAGCGGGTTCGGCTGCGCTCGGCCCAGGGACGCGCGGCGCCGACGCCCGACTACCTGCGCGCCGAGCCCGGCGCCGGAGTGGTGCGCAAGGTCCTTACGCCGCTGCGCGACCCCCAGTCGTGGCTCGACATGCTCTGGTCCGTCCTGGGCCTGGCCACCTCCGTGGTCGCGAGCGTCCTCGCGCTCGTCTGGTGGGTGGCGGCGCTCGGCGGGCTGAGCTACTGGTTCTGGTCGCGGTTCATCCCCTACGACCCCGACGACAACGTCACGGTGGCCTCGCTGATCGGGCTCGGCGAGGGACGCGAGCCGGAGCGGTGGCTGATGTTCGGGATCGGCGTCTTCGCGGTGCTGACGCTGCCGCTGGCGGTGCGGCTCGCGGCGGTCGTGCACGCCAGCCTGGCCACCGTGCTGCTGTCGAGCCGCGCCGAGCTGCAGGGCGAGGTACGTCGCGTCGCCGACAGCCGCGACGCCGCGCACCTGGCCGAGGCCGACTCGCTGCGGCGACTCGAGCGCGACCTGCACGACGGTCCGCAGCAGCGGCTGGTGCGGCTGACCATGGACCTGGGTCGCGCGCGCAAGCAGCTGGCCGACGACCCGCAGCGCGCCGGCGAGACCCTCGACGAGGCGCTGCGACAGGCGCGCGAGACCGTCGACGAGCTGCGCTCGCTCTCGCGCGGCATCGCCCCGCCGCTGCTCGTCGACCGGGGTCTGGCGGTGGCGCTCGAGGAGATGCTCTCGCGTAGCCCGGTGCCGGTCGAGGCACTCGTCGAGGTGCCCGCGTCGCTGCCGCCGCAGGTCGAGACGGCCGTCTACTTCGTGGTCTCCGAGGCGCTCACCAACGTCGCCAAGCACAGCGCCGCCGCGACCGCCCGCGTCGAGGTCACCACGCTCGCCGACCGCATCGAGGTGCGCGTGGCCGACGACGGGATCGGAGGGGCGCACCCCGCCAAGGGGCACGGGCTCGCCGGGTTGCAGCAGCGCCTCACCGGCGTCGAGGGCCGGCTCGACGTCGTCTCGCCCGAGGGCGGGCCCACCGTCCTGACCGCACACGTGCCCTACGCGGGTGGCCGATGAGGATCGTCGTCGCGGACGACTCCGTGCTGCTGCGCGAGGGTCTCCAGCTGCTCCTGGCGGAGGCCGGCCACGAGGTGGTGGCCTCGGTGGCTGACGGCCCGTCGCTGGTGACCGCCGTGCTCGGGGAGCGGCCGGACCTCGCCGTCGTCGACGTGCGGATGCCGCCGACCCACACCGACGAGGGCCTGCGGGCGGCCGTGGAGGTACGGCGGTCCTGGCCGGCGGCGCGGCTGATGGTGCTGTCGCAGTACGTCGAGGTCTCCTACGCCGACGACCTCCTCACCACCGGCGACGGTGGCATCGGCTACCTGCTGAAGGACCGGGTCAGCGACGTCGACGACTTCCTCGACGCGCTGCTCACCGTGGCCGGTGGCGGCACGGTGCTCGACCCCCAGGTCGTGCGGCAGCTGATGGGTCGCCGGCGCGACCCGATCGCGGCGCTCACCCCGCGCGAGCGGCAGGTGCTCGCGCTGATGGCCGAGGGACGCTCGAACGCCGCGGTCGCCGACGAGCTCACGGTGACGCTCGGGGCCGTGGAGAAGCACACGCAGCGGATCTTCGCCAAGCTCGGCCTGCTTCCCGACGACGCCGCCCACCGCCGCGTCCAGGCGGTGCTGAGCTACCTCCGCTCGGGCTGAGGGCGAGGTTCTGGGGCAGAACCTGCGCTTCTGGGCCGTTGTTTCGGCCCAGAACCTCAGGGTTTTCAGCAGCTGCTGAAAAACCTGCCCTCAGTCCGTCGCGTACCGGACGCCGATCTGCCGCCGCAGGTCGTCCATCTGACGCATGAGCAGCAGGGTGCGGTCGAGGGGGACGAGCGGGCTCTCCCGGAGGCCGGCCTGCACGCAGCGGCCGACCTCGGCCACCTCGTTGCCGTAGCCGACGCCGATGATCGGCTCGTCGGCCTCGATGCGCTCCGGCTCGCCGCCGGTGGGCGTCCAGACGGCGTACGTCGGGTGGTGGAACTCCGCCGGCACGTCGAGGCGGCCCTCGTCGGTGGCCACCGCGGCGGTCCGCGACGCCCCGGAGGTCAGCGAGGCGGTCATCGTGGCGAGCGCCCCGCCGGCGTAGCGCCCGGTGATCGCGACGTCGAGGTCGACGCCGGCGTCCGAGAGCGTCGCGGTGGCGGTGAGCTCCTCGGCGGGGCCGAGCATCAGGTGGGCGAAGGTCAGCGGGTAGATGCCCATGTCGAGCAGCGCGCCGCCGCCCAGGTCGGGGTTGAGCAGCCGGTGGTCCGGTCCGGCGTCCACGCGAAAGCCCAGCTCGGCGTGCGCCTGGCGCGGCGTCCCGAACCGACCGGCCCGCAGGTCGTCGCCCAGCCGCCGGATGACGGGGTTGCAGGCGGTCCACATCGCCTCCATCAGGAAGCGGTCGTGCCGGCGGGCCAGCTCCACCATCTCCTCGGCCTGCGCGATGTTGAGCGTCAGCGGCTTCTCGCACAGCACGTGCTTGCCGGCCTCGAACGCCAGTCGCGCGCACTCCAGGTGCAGCGCGTGCGGGGTGGCGACGTAGATGACGTCGACGTCCGGGTCGGCCACCAGCTCCTCGTAGGAGCCGTACGCCGCCGGGGCGTCGTGCTGCTGCGCGAAGGCCTGCGCGGCCTCGAGTCGCCGCGAGCCGACGGCGGCCAGCTCGTTGCCGGGCGTGAGGGCGAGGTCCTCGGCCAGCTTGTGGGCGATCTTGCCGGTCGCGAGGATGCCCCAGCGGGTCGTCTCTGCCATGCCCCCGACCCTAGGACAAGCCCACTTGCGCGAGGCGAATGACACGGCTGTGGTTCGTCGCCTACAGTGGGACCCGACGAGCACCGCACATACCGCACGGGAGACAGCGCATGGACGCCGCGAACGCCCTCAACGGCCAGCAGGCCGGGGCCACGCCGACCCTGAGCGACCGCGACCGCGAGATCCTGGAGTTCGAGCGGCAGTGGTGGAAGTTCGCCGGTGCCAAGGAGACCGCGGTCCGCGAGAAGTTCGACATGAGCTCCACGCGCTACTACCAGGTCCTCAACGCCCTCATCGACCGTCCCGAGGCCCTCGAGGCCGACCCGCTCCTGGTTCGTCGCCTGCGCCGACTGCGCTCGCAGCGCCAGCGTCAGCGCTCCGCCCGCCGACTCGGCTTCGAGGTCTGACCGTGTCGGCGCGCCGCCGTGACGAGCGCGGGGTCGTGTTCCCCTCGCCGGTCGTGATGCTCAGCATCATCGCCGTGGCCATGGCCGCCGTCGCCTTCGTCGCCACCCGCGGGAGCGAGCCCACCGAGCGCGAGGTCGTGCCGTCCTCGGCCCAGCCCTCGACGCCCACCACCAGCGCCGCTCCCAGCGCCAAGCCGAAGCCCAAGCCGAAGCCGGTCGTCAAGCGGGGCAAGACCTACGTCGAGGTCTACAACAACTCCGGCATCACCGGTCTCGCCGGCAGCGTCGCCACCCGTGCCACCGACGCCGGCTGGCAGGTCGTCGGCACCGACAACTGGGTCGGCTCGGTCAACGGCAACACCGTCTTCTACCCCAAGCGGCTCAAGGCCGCCGCCGAGCTGCTCGCGCTCGACCTCGGCATCCAGCGCACGTCGCTGGCCGTCGACCCGATGCGGCTCGACCGGCTCACCGTCATCCTGACGGGCGAGCTGCGCTAGTCCTCGCCACGTCGGCTCGGTCTAGAAGTCCTGCAGCTCCGTGATGGTGAGCCGCCGGTAGTCGGCGTCGGCCGAGAGGTACAGGTCGAAGCCGTCGACGACGAGGTGCTCGCACGCCGTCCCGGGCCGGCACGAGCTCGCCGCCTCGGCGACCACCGGGCTCAGCCCCAGCGCCTGCGTCGCCCCGGCCAGGGCCCGGTTGCTCGGGGCGGTGACCAGCACCTGGTCGCCGATGCCGAAGACGTGCGTCCCGGGCCCTGGGGTGGGCTGGCGGCAGTCGACTCGAGCGCTGTCCTCGCCGCAGTCCCAGCCCCGGCGCCGCAGGTTGACGTTCAGCAGGTTCAGGTCCAGCTCGCGCAGGACCGTCGGTCCGGGCCCGCCCAGCGACACCCCTTCGCCGGCCTCCGTGCGACACGGCGTGACCCGGACCCCGTCCAGCCGCGGAGGGTCGGAGCGGAGGTCGGGGGAGTCGACCTCGGCCAGGAAGGCGCGGCTCATGGCCGGTACCACGCCGCGCTCCGCCCCGCAGTAGGCGACGCGCAGGACCTGGTCGCCGTCCGGGGTGCTGGAGATCCTCACGACGTCGTACCTCGCCTCGTCCTCCGGCCCGGGGCGCGTGCAGGCGACGTGCTCCGAGGTCTCCGGGAGCGCGTCGCGACAGGTGTAGCCGAGGTCCGTGACCTCCCGGACGAACGCGTCGCGGTCCTCCCCGGTCAGAGACACCGCGGTGGGTCGGGGCTCCTCCTCGGGCGCCTCGGACTCGCCGGAGCAGCCGGACGCCAGGAGGGTGACGACGGCCAGACCGACCACGACGCTTCGCATGAGGGGGATCCTGCCGCGGGGGACACCTGGGCAAACCCGTCGCGCGGCATGGTTGGCTTGGCGTGTGGACTTCACCTCCAGCGCCGGTGAGCAGAAGTACGCCGCTCTCGTGCGCGCCGCCGCCGAGACGGTCGTCGGGCTCGACTTCGACGGCACCCTCTCCCCGATCGTCGAGGACCCCTCCCAGGCGCACATCCACCCCGACGCCCCCGAGGTCCTCCTCGAGCTGGCCCTGCAGGTGGCGGCGGTCGCGGTGATCACCGGTCGGCCGGCGCGCCAGGCCCTCGACCTCGGCGGCCTCGAGCAGGTCGGCAACGCCATCGGCGACGCCGGCAAGGAGCTCTACCTCTTCGGCCAGTACGGCAACGAGCGCTGGAGCTCCACCAACCGGCGCGTCATCGGCCCGCGCCCGCCCGCCGGCCTCGCGAGCTTCGAGCGCGAGCTGCCCCGCGTGCTGCGCCGCGCCGACGCCGCGGACGCCCACCTCGAGGACAAGGTCCTGTCCGTGGCGATCCACACCCGCCGCCTGCCCGAGCCGGATGCCGCCTTCCGTCGGCTGCTCCCCGAGATCGAGGAGCTGGCCGCCCGCCACGACCTCGTCATCGAGCCCGGCCGCCAGGTCATCGAGGTCCGCTCGGCAGGCGTCCACAAGGGCCAGGTCGTCGAGCGGCTGGCCGACGACCTCGACGCCGGAGGCTTCCTCTTCGCCGGCGACGACCTCGGCGACATCGAGGCCTTCGAGGCCGTCGCCGCCCTGGAGAAGCAGGGCCTCGCCACCCTCCGCGTCTGCTCCGCCTCCGACGAGGAGAGCCGCCTCAAGGACCTCGCCGACGTCGTCGTCCACGGCCCCGAGGGCGTCCTCGACCTCCTGCGCCAGCTCGCCGCCGACGCCGCCTCCCTCCGCGCCTGACACGGAGCGAGCCTCGGAACCACCCCACCGGTGGACGAGCGTCCGTCGAGACCCCTGCACCTCTGGTTGTCTCCTCGGGGCCGGACTGGGGTGCCGCGCGCTTAGCCGGTCGCGTCTCCGCCTCAAGGATCGCCTGCGGCGCCCGCTTCGCGGCGCCCTTCGGGCGTCCTTGACCCGGAGCCTCTCTCGACCGGCTTGACGGCGCACGGGGCGGACACGGGCTTCGCCCGCGCCGCCCGCGCAAAGCGCGGCACCCTCCTCATGGGGCTGGTGTTGCTGGTGGTGCTTCGACCGACACTCAGCGTCGGCAGTTCGGCGCCACGCCGGCTCGGCCGAGCGCGGCCGGGTCCGCCATCGGCTCGAACTGCCGACATACCGACCCTCCGGTCACGCCGCGTCCCGCCGCCCGCGTTCGCTCAGGACGAACAGTGGAACACCGCCGCGGAGCCGGAGGTTGAGTCGATCACGCTCAACGTTTGAATCTCTCCGAAAGAGGCGCTCCATGTCCGTCACCCGTCTGCCTGTGTTGTTCGTCAACGACCTCGTCGTGCTGCCCGGCATGGTCGTCCCCATCGAGCTCGACGAGGCCGCGCAGGCCGCGGTCGACGCCGCCCGTGCCGGCAGCGAGAGCCGGCTGCTGGTCGCCCCGCGGCTGGAGGACCGCTACGCCTCGTACGGCGTGGTGGCCACGATCGAGCGGGTCGGGAAGTTCGCGGGCGGGTCGCCCGCGGCGGTGCTGCGGGCCGAGACCCGCGCGCGCATCGGGGCCGGCGTGACCGGTCCGGGGGCGGCGCTGTGGGTCGAGGTGGAGCCGGTCGAGGAGACCGTCACCGACCGGGCGCGCGAGCTGGCCGAGGAGTACAAGCGGCTCGTCGTGGCCGTGCTGCAGCGCCGCGAGGCGTGGCAGGTCATCGACTCGGTGCACCAGATGACCGACCCGAGCGCGATCGCCGACGCGGCCGGCTACGCCCCGTACCTCACCGGCGAGCAGAAGCGCGAGCTGCTCGAGACGCCCGACATCGAGAAGCGGCTCGAGATCGTGATCGCGTGGACGCGCGAGCA
The DNA here is from genome assembly GCF_015024225.1 of Nocardioides lijunqiniae. Classification (GTDB taxonomy): domain Bacteria; phylum Actinomycetota; class Actinomycetes; order Propionibacteriales; family Nocardioidaceae; genus Nocardioides; species Nocardioides lijunqiniae. The sequence continues at coordinate 25,826 of NZ_JACJGM010000020.1, read as the reverse complement.
CCTCGCCGAGGCCGAGCTGACCGACAAGATCGGCACCGAGGTGCGCGAGGGGATGGAGAAGACCCAGCGCGAGTACCTGCTGCGACAGCAGCTGGCCGCCATCCGGAAAGAACTAGGTGAGGGTGAGGCTCAGCAGTCAGGGGGGGCCGACGACTACCGCGGCCGCGTCGAGGCCGCCGACCTCCCCGACCACGTGCGCGAGGCGCTGCTGCGCGAGGTCGACAAGCTCGAGCGCTCCAGCGACCAGAGCCCCGAGACCTCCTGGATCCGCACCTGGCTCGACACCGTGCTCGACCTGCCCTGGTCGGTGCGCACCGAGGACTCCACCGACGTGTCCGCCGCGCGGGCCGTCCTGGACGCCGACCACCACGGCCTGGAGGAGGTCAAGGAGCGGATCGTGGAGTACCTCGCCGTCCGCGCCCGTCGTGCCTCCCGCGGCCTCGAGGTCGTCGGCGGCCGCGGCTCCGGCGCGGTGATCCTGCTCGCCGGGCCTCCGGGAGTGGGCAAGACGTCCCTGGGCGAGTCCGTCGCGCGTGCGCTGGACCGGACGTTCGTGCGCGTCGCGCTCGGCGGTGTCCGGGACGAGGCCGAGATCCGCGGCCACCGGCGCACGTACGTCGGCGCGCTCCCGGGCCGCATCGTGCGCGCCATCAAGGAGGCCGGCTCGATGAACCCGGTCGTGCTGCTCGACGAGATCGACAAGGTCGGCTCCGACGGCTACCGCGGCGACCCGGCCGCGGCGCTGCTCGAGGTGCTCGACCCGGCGCAGAACCACACGTTCCGCGACCACTACCTCGAGCTCGACCTCGACCTCTCCGACGTGCTGTTCATCGCGACCGCCAACGTCGTGGAGCAGATCCCGGGCCCGCTGCTGGACCGCATGGAGATGGTCACCCTCGACGGCTACACCGAGGACGACAAGGTCGCCATCGCCCGCGACTTCCTGCTGCCGCGTCAGCTGGAGCGCGCCGCGCTGACCGCCGAGGAGGTCACGATCAGCGACGGCGCCCTGCACGAGCTCGCCGCCGACTACACCCGCGAGGCCGGCGTCAGGCAGATGGAGCGCCTGCTGGCCAAGGCGCTGCGCAAGGCGGCGACCCGGCTGGCGACGACCGACCAGACCACCGTCGAGATCGACGTGGCCGACCTCAAGGACCTGGTCGGGCGACCGCGCTTCACCCCCGAGGCGCACGAGCGCACGTCGGTGCCGGGCGTGGCCACCGGCCTCGCCGTGACCGGCATGGGCGGTGACGTCCTGTTCATCGAGGCCTCGGCCCACGAGGGCACGGCGGGGCTGACGCTCACCGGCCAGCTCGGCGACGTGATGAAGGAGTCGGCCCAGATCGCGCTGTCCTTCGTCCGTGCCCACGCGGACGACCTGGGCGTCGACCCGGCGTTCTTCGACCGGGCGATCCACGTGCACGTGCCCGCCGGCGCCACGCCGAAGGACGGCCCGTCGGCCGGCATCACGATGGTCACGGCGCTGACGTCGCTGGCCACCGGGCGGCCGGTGCGCTCCGAGGTCGGCATGACCGGGGAGGTCACGCTCAACGGCCGGGTGCTGCCGATCGGCGGGCTCAAGCAGAAGCTGCTCGCCGCGCAGCGCAACGGCCTGACCGAGGTCTTCGTGCCCCTGCGCAACGAGCCCGACCTGGATGACGTGCCGGCCGAGGTGCTGGAGACGGTGACGGTGCACGTGGTCGGCGACGTGCTCGACGTGGTGAAGGGCGCGCTCGTGCCCGTCGCCTCGGACGTCGCCGCGGACGACGCGGCGGAGACCGGCTCGGTCGCGGCCTGACCGGGTAGCCCGGCCACGTCATCGGACTCAGTGGTCGGAGCAGCAGGGGATCTGGTGTCGGCTCTCGAAGGGCACCAGGTCCCCTGCTGACGCCTGCACCAGCACGACGCACCACCGGTCGCGCCACGTCGGGCGGACGAAGCCGGTGAGGTCGAGCATGGTCCCCGGCCCCACCTCCCTGCCGGCCAGGCCCTCGACGGCGTCCACGCAGGAGAGGGTCAGCACGTCCGCGACCGCGATCCGGCGCTCGACCTCGGCCTGACCGGGGAAGCGCGCCAGCCGGCCGGCGCGCCGCTCCTCGTGCTCGGCGAGGGCGTGGTCGGCGCCGGCGACCCGGTCGTCCGGCCCGGCGGCGCTGCCCGTCGGCGCCACCACGACACCGGCGTCGGGCAGGGCCTCGGCGAGCAGCCGCTGGGCCTCTTCGCCCCGGCGTGCCTGGCCGTCCCACGAGAGCACGACGGCGGTGTGCGCCACCGGTCCCGGCACGACGTGCGTGCTCGCCAGGTCGCTGGGGCCGGGCAGGCCCGCGACGCCGTCGAGCAGCGCGTCCAGCCGGTGCAGCAGGTGCTCGGCGCCCGCGTGGTCAGCCGTCCCGGCATCGACGGCCAGCACGAGCGCGGCCGCCGTCGCCGAGGTCGGGGGAGGTGTCACCGGCCCGGCACGACCCAGATCGGGTTCGTGTAGAACCACAGGTCGAGCCACGGGTCGGCCGAGCCCACGACGTCGATGGCCGGTCCCTGCGGGTCGACCGCCGTGCCCAGGAAGCCCGGCTGCTGGCGGTTGCCGTCGGTGCCCCGGAGCCGGACGTAGAAGGGCTCCTCGGCCACGCCCAGGTCGTAGCGGAGCTCGTAGGTGCCGGTGCGACCGGAGGTGTCCCACTGCCGGACGACCTTGGTGTCCGGTGCGGTGAACCGGTCCCGGTCCTTGGCCGCCGACAGGGGGTCGACGGCGCCCCGGACCACGTCGACCCGGTTGAGCTGCGGGAGGAACTGCGCCCAGTTCGGCACGTCCTGCGCCGTGATCCGCACGACCAGCTCCAGCCGGCTGCCGCGCCTGGCCTGCAGGGTGCCGCCCAGCGTCTCGCTCCGCGTGCCGCCACGACCCGACGACCGGACCGTCACGTCCACGGACTTCACCAGGCCCCCGTGGTCGACCCACATGCGGCCGTCGCGCATGCCGCGCATGACGTCGACGTAGCCGCGCGACGCGGCCCCGACGTGGGTGCGGCTGTAGAAGCCGGGCCAGAAGTCGCCGGCGGTCAGGTTGACCCGGCCGCCGTAGACGGGGTCGCCGTAGCGGCCGTCGGCGTCGAACTGCGCCTGGGTCGAGCCGTCCGGGCGCTTCGAGGTGTCGGACCAGTTGACGTGGGAGTCGGAGTTGGCGCTGATCGACCACGGCTTGCCCTCGGCGAGGAGGCTGTCCCACAACCCGCCGACGGTCGACGTCATCCAGTCGAAGCCGCCCCAGGTGCGGTAGCTCTCGGGCGGGTACGCCGCGAACGAGTCCGGCCGCTGCGCGTTGCCGTAGAAGCCGCGGGCCGAGCCGGGGCCGTAGCCGGCCGGCAGCCCCGCCGCCTGGTGGCCCGGTGCGCCCTCGAAGCCGATGGCGACGCGGGGATCGGCGTCGCGCCAGGCTCGGATCTCGTGCGGGCTGTCGATGCCGTTGCGGGCAGGGTGGTTGGCGAGGAACAGTGCGTCCGACACCCGGCGCTTGTCCACCTGCTTGCCGAGCCACTGGATGCCTGCGACGGCCAGCGCCTCGTTGGCCGCGGCCCCCTTGACGTTGCCGTCGTAGTCGTTCTCGAACTGCTTGAGCACCGCCACCTCGTGGCGGCCGGGCGCGACGAACACCGTGCCGTGCTCGGCCGAGGGGATGTTCCACTCCAGGCCCTGGAAGACCAGCGTGCCGGGCAGCTCCTGGCGGGCGGCGACGATGTCGGGGTTGACCAGGTCGACGCCGAGGCGGGCGTGCGTGGGTCCGCCGTGGTCGGTGATGACGAGCCAGTCCAGCCCGTACGCCGCGGCGTGCTGGGCCTGGTCGAGGACGGTGTACTGGCCGTCGGAGCTGTGCTGCGTGTGGATGTGGTGGTCGCCGGCGAGCCAGACCCGGGGTCCGCGACCGGGGCCGCGACCGCGCGAGGAGCGCGTCCCCTCGGCCATGGCCGGCGTGACGCCGCTCATCCCGGCGATGCCGGCCGTGACGGCGCCGGTGATGCCGGCGGCGCGCAGGAGGTTGCGCCGCGAGAGCTCGGAGGGCGAGAGGTCGCGGTCGGGCACCGTCTCGTCGGCCGCGGCGCGGGTGGCCGCCACGGCCTCGGGGTCGACGTCGCGGGCGTGGGCGTGTGCGTGGTCGTGGTCGTGCAGGTGGGGGTGCTCGTGGTGGGTCACGGGGTCCTCCGGAGGGACGGGGGGATCGTCGGGGGAGCTCCGACGGTCCTCCCGTCCGCTGAACGCGGGCCGAGCGGCCGGTGCCGCCGAGGTGAACGCTCGCGAGGGTCCGCGTCGGGGTGACGAGGGATGAGACGAGCCCGTCCCGGATCGTGGACCCGATGTGCACATCGTGAGACGCGGCCGTACTGTCTCTTCCAGCTCATCAAGAGGGACTGAGGGTACGGCCCAGTGAAGTCCCGGCAACCGCCACGTGCTCCCTGCCATCGCGCAGTCGTGGAAACGGTGCTAATTCCGTCCCGGCGCGAGGTACGTGCCGGGGAAGATGAGAAGGAGGATTCATGAGCGCCGTCATCGCCGAGCAGGCTGAGACCACCAGCACCACCACCAGCGGGATCCGCGAGGGTGCCTTCGGCAACGCCCGGACCCTGACCTGTCGCGAGTGCGGCCACGAGGTCGAGCTCGGCCCGCACTACGCGTGCATGGAGTGCTTCGGCCCCCTCGAGATCGCCTACGACTTCCCCGCCGTGACGCGTGAGCAGATCGAGGCCGGCCCCCGCAACATCTGGCGCTACAAGGCGCTGCTGCCGGTCCCGACCGACATCGAGCAGAGCCCCAACATGGAGCCCGGGTTCACCCGCCTCCTCAAGGCCGGCAACCTCGGCCGCGAGCTGGGCATCGACAACCTCTGGGTCAAGGACGACAGCACCAACCCCACCAACTCGTTCAAGGACCGGGTCGTCGCCTGCGCGCTGAGCGCGGCCACCGAGTTCGGCTCGAAGGTCTTCGCCTGTCCGTCCACCGGCAACCTCGCCAACGCGGTCGCGGCCGCCGGTGCCCGCGCCGGCATCAAGACCGTCGTCTTCATCCCCAGCAACCTCGAGAAGCCCAAGCAGGTCAACTCCGCGGTGTTCACCGAGTCGCTGGTCGCCGTCAACGGAAACTACGACGACGTCAACAAGCTCGCCTCCGAGATCGCGGGCGAGGAGGACGGCTGGGCGTTCGTCAACGTCAACGTGCGCCCTTACTACGCCGAGGGCTCCAAGACGCTGGGCTATGAGATCGCCGAGCAGCTCGGCTGGCGCCTGCCCGACCAGATCGTGATCCCGGTCGCCTCCGGCTCGCAGCTGACCAAGGTGCACAAGGCCTTCCAGGAGCTGATCAAGCTCGGGCTCGTCGAGGACAAGCCCTACAAGGTCTTCGGCGCCCAGGCCAACGGCTGCTCGCCGGTGTCGGCGGCCTACAAGGGCGGCACCGACGCGATCCGCCCGGTCAAGCCCGACACGATCGCCAAGAGCCTCGCGATCGGCAACCCCGCCGACGGCATCTACGTCCTCGACATCTGCCGCCAGACCGGTGGGGCCGTGGAGGACATCACCGACGACGAGGTGCGCCAGGGCATCGTGCTCCTGGCTCGCACCGAGGGCATCTTCACCGAGACCGCCGGCGGCACCACGGTCGGCGTCCTGAAGAAGCTCGTCGAGACCGGCCAGCTCGACACCTCGCTCGAGACCGTCGTCATCAACACCGGCCACGGTCTCAAGACCCTCGACGCGGTCTCCGACTCCGTCGGCCCGGTCGCGACCATCGAGCCGTCGTACGCCGCCTTCGTCCAGACCGGCCTGGCCTGAGCCGGACCGCACCGCACGCACCGACAGCCAGGAGCCACCCGTGAGCGTTTCCGTCCGCGTCCCCACCATCCTCCGCACCTACACCGGCGGGGAGTCCGAGGTCACCGCCACCGGCGCGACCCTCGGCGAGGTGCTGGACGACCTCGAGGCGAGCTACACGGGCATCAAGGCGCGGATCCTCGACGACAACGGCGCGCTGCGCCGCTTCGTCAACGTCTACGTCGGCAGCGAGGACGTGCGGTTCCTCGAGGACCTGGCGACGCCCACGCCCGACGGCACCCAGATCTCGGTCATCCCGGCGGTCGCCGGGGGCTGAGCGCCTCAGGTCACCTGGGTGGCGCGCCGGCGCCGGAGGAACGCCGCCTCGGCGTCGTTCGCGCAGGCGGCGAGCGCCTCGTCGTACGCCGCCAGGGCCTCCGCGGAGCGGCCCGCGCGCGCCAGCAGCTCGGCGCGCACGGCGGGCAGGCGGTGGCCGGGCAGGGCGCCGGAGTCCAGCCCGTCGAGGGCTGAGAGGCCGGCCAGCGGCCCGTCCGCCTCCGCGACCGCGACCGCCCGGTTGAGCCGGACCACGGGGGTGTCGGTGAGGGCCAGCAGCTCGTCGTAGTGGCGCACGATCCGCGGCCACGCCGTGTCCTCCGCGCGGCGCGCGATGGCGTGCTCGCCGGCGATGAGCGCCTGCAGGAGCAGCGGGGTCGCGGGCGCCCCGGCGAGCGGCGTCAGCAGGCGCAGCCCCTCGCCGGCCTCGTCGTGGCGCCACCGGGCCCGGTCCTGGTCGGGGAGGAGCACCAGCGCGCCGTCGACGACCCGCGCGTGGCGACGGGAGTGCTGGAGCAGCATCAGGGCGAGCAGGGCGTCCAGGTCGTCGCCCGGGGCGAGCTCGCGCACGACGCGCACGAGTCGCAGCGCCTCGGCGGCGACGTCGGCGCGCAGCACGTCCGGCCCCGTCCCCGGGGCGTAGCCGGCCGTGAACGCCAGGTAGGCGACGTCGGCCACGGACGAGAGTCGTGCCTGGAGCGCGTCGCCGGCGGGCAGCGCGAACGACGCGCCCGTCAGCCGCTTGCGGGCCCGGGTCAGCCGGGCGGCCATCGTGGGGGTGCTGACCAGGAACAGCCGCGCGATGTCGGCGGTCGGGACGCCCATCACCAGGCGCAGGGTCAGCGCCGCGGCGGACTCCGGCGGCAGGTCCGGGTGGGCGCACAGCAGCACCAGTCGCAGGCGCTCGTCGCCGAGCACGGCAGGCGTCCCGGGGTCGGCCATGGTGCGGTGCGCCTCCTCGGTCAGGTCCGCCTCGACGGCGAGCAGCGGCAGCTTGCGGGCGGCGACCGCCTCGGCCCGCAGGCGGTCGACGATCCGGCGCCGGGCTGCGGTCAGCAGCCACGCGGGTGGGTTGTCCGGCACGCCGGCCTCGCTCCAGGTGCGGGCGGCCGCCTCGAAGGCGTCGGCCAGGCCGTCCTCGGCCAGGTCCAGGCGTCGGTACTGCGCGACGAGCAGGGCGAGCAGGCGGCCCCACTCGTCGCGCAGCGCTCGCTCGAGAGACTCGGGAGCGTCGTCGTGGACGCTCAGTCGAAGACCACGTCCACGACGGGCCGCACCTCCACGGTGTACGCCGGCGGCAGCAGCGCCGCCACCTCGACCGCGACCTCGTGCGACGGCAGGTCGACGAGGTAGAAGCCGCCGGTCTGCTCGACGGTCTCGGCGTAGGGCCCGTCGGTCACGGCGCGGCCGGGGCCGGGCTGGACCGTCCTGGCCTCCGAGGGGGGAGCCAGCGCCTCGCCGGCGACGATCGAGCCGCGCTCGTTGACCGCCGCGTCGAAGGCCGTGAAGCACTCCACCACCGCCTGGCGCGCGGCCTCGTCGGCGGCGTCCCAGCGCGCGAAGTGGTCCTCCTCGGCCATCAGCACCAGGAACCTCACGGCTCCACCGCCGTGGCCCGGACCTCGATGGCGCCCTCGTCGCGGCCGAGGATCCGGCACACGTCGATGAGGTCGTCGAGGTCGGTCGACTCGACGACGTAGAACCCCGAGAGCTGCTCGGCCGTCTCGGCGTAGGGACCGTCGGTGACCGTCATCGAGCCGTCGGCGGCGGTGCGCAGGGTGCGCGCCTCCCGCGACGGGCCGAGCTCCAGGCCGCCGGTGATCTTGTGACCGCGCGCCTCCAGGGCCGCGGAGAACTCCTCGTGCAGGGCGTAGACCGCGGTGCGCTCGTCCTCGGTGGCGGCCTCCCAGGCGGACTCGTCGCCCGGCAGGAGGATGACGTAGGTGGTGCTGGTCTGGGTCATGGGGACCTCTCGCGTCGTGGCTGTCGGATTGTGACACCTCGATGACGGGCGAGGCACCCCTCGATCGACACGGATGACACTCTTTCCTCCATGACCTCCAAGCTCGTCCTGCTGGCCACCGACCGCGAGCACCAGGAGGGCGAGGCCGGGCACGCCGCGCTCGACGCGGCGTTCGCCGAGCGCGGCGTCCGCAGCCGCTGGGTCCGCTGGGACGACCCGGCCGTCGACTGGGCCGAGGCGGCGCTCGTCGCCGTGCGCTCCACCTGGGACTACGAGGACCGGCTGGAGGACTTCCTGGCCTGGGCCGAGGGGGTGGGCCCGACCCTGCTCCACGGCGCCGACGTCTTCCGGTGGAACACCGACAAGGCCTACCTCGTCGAGCTCGCCGGCCTCGGGTCCGTGCCCGTGGTGCCCACCGAGGTGCCCGCGACCGTCGAGGAGCTGCGTGCGGCGGTGGCGCGGGTCCGGCCGGCCGTCGTCAAGCCCCGCGTCGGAGCCGGCGGTCGCGGCCTCGTCGTCGTCCGCGACGGGTCGTGGGAGCCGACGGGCGAGCCCGGCTCGTGGGTGGTGCAGCCGCTGGTGCCCTCGGTGCAGCAGGAGGGGGAGGAGTCGGTGTTCGTGATCGACGGGCGCTCGGTCAGCCAGGTCCACAAGGTCGCCGGGGCCAGCGACGTCCGGGTCCACGAGGAGTACGGCGGCACGTCCGTGCCCGCCGCGCTCTCGCCGGAGGCGGCCTCGGTCGCGGAGGCCGCCGCCGCGGCGACCTCCCGGCTGGTCGGGCGCGAGATCGTCTACGCCCGGATCGACCTGCTGCTCCACGAGGGCCGGCTCTCGGTCAGCGAGGTCGAGGTGACCGAGCCCGGCCTCTACCTCGACGTGATCCCCGACAACGGTCGGCTCTTCGCGGACGCGGTGGTCGCGCGCCTCTGACCCTCCCACCGTCCGGGCCGCCCGTGCCCCGGTAGAGAGGTGCGGGCGACGGACGGAGGACCGTGGACGACCACCAGGCATCACACCGGCATCACGCCCGGTGAGGAGGTCGTCGTGGGCAGCCAGGCGCGCGGTCGGCGCCGGCCCGATCGTTTGCACTCGCCTGGCCCGAGTGCTAAACATGAGGTTGGCACTCTCCTCATGAGAGTGACAACTTTCCCCGGACCGGGGAGCTGAGGTCCGAAGCGCCGGCGAGAAGGGTTCGCCGGGCAGCCTGACCGTCCGTCGCGGGCAGCGAGCCGGTCCGTCCACAGCTCTGAAGTGCGAAGGATCGCAGCAGATATGTCGAAGCTGATCGCTTTCAACGAAGAGGCCCGGCGCGGCCTGGAGCGTGGCATGAACACGCTCGCAGACGCCGTCAAGGTCACCCTCGGTCCCAAGGGCCGCAACGTCGTGCTCGAGAAGAAGTGGGGCGCCCCCACGATCACCAACGATGGTGTGTCCATCGCCAAGGAGATCGAGCTCGAGGACCCCTACGAGAAGATCGGTGCCGAGCTCGTCAAGGAGGTCGCCAAGAAGACGGACGACGTCGCTGGCGACGGCACCACCACCGCCACGGTCCTCGCCCAGGCGATGGTCCGCGAGGGCCTGCGCAACGTCGCGGCCGGCGCCAACCCGATGGGCCTCAAGCGGGGCATCGAGGCCGCGGTCGACGCCGTCTCGGAGCAGCTCTCCAGCATGGCCGTCGAGATCGAGACCAAGGCCCAGATCGCGTCCACCGCGTCGATCTCCGCCGCCGACACCACCGTCGGCGAGATCATCGCCGAGGCGATGGACAAGGTCGGCAAGGAGGGCGTGATCACGGTCGAGGAGTCCAACACCTTCGGCCTGGACCTCGAGCTGACCGAGGGCATGCGGTTCGACAAGGGCTACATCTCGGCCTACTTCGTCACCGACCCCGAGCGCATGGAGACGGTCCTCGAGGACCCCTACATCCTCATCGCCAACCAGAAGATCTCCTCGGTCAAGGACCTGCTGCCGCTCCTTGAGAAGGTCATGCAGTCGGGCAAGCCCCTGCTGATCCTCTCCGAGGACGTCGACGGCGAGGCCCTGTCCACGCTGGTCGTCAACAAGATCCGTGGCACCTTCAAGTCCGTGGCCGTCAAGGCCCCCGGCTTCGGTGACCGCCGCAAGGCCATGCTGCAGGACATCGCGATCCTGACCGGCGGCCAGGTCATCTCGGAGGAGGTCGGCCTCAAGCTGGAGTCGACCGGCATCGAGCTGCTCGGCCAGGCCCGCAAGGTCGTCATCACCAAGGACGAGACCACCATCGTCGAGGGTTCGGGCGACGCCGACCAGATCGCCGGCCGGGTCAACCAGATCCGCGCCGAGATCGAGAAGTCGGACTCCGACTACGACCGCGAGAAGCTGCAGGAGCGCCTGGCCAAGCTGGCCGGCGGCGTGGCGGTCATCAAGGTCGGCGCGGCCACCGAGGTCGAGCTCAAGGAGCGCAAGCACCGCATCGAGGACGCCGTTCGCAACGCGAAGGCGGCCGTCGAGGAGGGCATCGTCGCCGGTGGCGGCGTGGCGCTCGTGCAGGCTGCGGTCGTCGCGTTCGACAAGCTGGACCTCACGGGCGACGAGGCGACCGGTGCCAACATCGTGCGCGTCGCGACCGAGGCCCCGCTCAAGCAGATCGCCATCAACGCCGGCCTCGAGGGCGGCGTCGTGTCCGAGAAGGTGCGCAACCTGCCGTCCGGCCAGGGCCTCAACGCGGCCACGGGCGAGTACGTCGACATGATCGCCGAGGGCATCATCGACCCGGCGAAGGTCACGCGCTCCGCGCTGCAGAACGCCGCCTCCATCGCGGCGCTCTTCCTCACCACCGAGGCCGTCGTGGCCGACAAGCCGGAGAAGGCGGCGCCCATGGGCGGCGGCGACCCGACCGGCGGCATGGGCGGCATGGACTTCTGACGGCCCGCTTCCTCGCGGCGCAGCCGCGGGGAAGCGATCAGGCCGGCAGGTTGAGGAGCGTCGGCACGGACCGGGCGGAGCCCGGGACGTGCGACGCGTCTCGAAACCCCAGCCAGCTCGACAGCGTCACGAACCAGCACCACCCGGCAGGGCCTCCGCTTCGGCGGGGGCCCTGTCGGCGTTCCGGCGTACGCCGGCTGCAGTTTCCCCAAGGGATGCAGCCGAAGCGTCACTTCCCTCGGTCTGCAGCGCCCGGGAAGTGACGTCTTCCCTGCATCCCTTGGGGAAACGGCCGGCGCCGAACGGCGGGGGAGGGGCCCGCGGGTCAGCGCCAGCGGAACGACACGGTGACCGGGTCGATGTCGGCGCGCCGCTGGTCCAGGGGGTCGACCTTGCTGTGCTGGAACGTGAGCCGGTAGAGGAACTTGCCGCGCTGCACGAACCACGACTCCTCGGCGAAGGAGAAGCCGGTCTTGGAGTTGGAGTAGACGCCGCGCACGCGGGCGGCCTGCTCGCCGTCGAGCCAGCCGGGCTTCAGCGTGTCCTGGCTGAGGAGCTTGATCTCGGGGTTGTTGTCGGCGAGCGCCCGCACCGAGCCCATGGCGACGAGCTCCAGCAGGCTCAGCGAGGTCAGCTCGAAGCGCGGCTCGGTGCGCTCCAGGAAGACCGAGGAGTAGTAGCCCTCGTAGTCGGAGTAGTCGCGCGAGCCCACGCCGTCGTTGGGGATCTTGGTCTCGGTCACCCGCCCCCAGCCGGCCGGCGCGCGCATCTCGGCCTTGCCGACCGCGAGCTTGATGCCCGTGGCCGGGGCGACGTCGGGGTACGTCGGCTTCGGCGCCCTGCTGGTCGGCGGGGCCGGCGGCGAGCTGACCGTGGGCAGGGACGGGTCGATCTCGATCGTGGGCGACTCGGTCGGCGACTCGGTGGACTCGGTGGGGTCGCCGGAGTCGGTCGGGGTCGGGTCCGAGGAGGTGGTCGAGGTGGTGGTCGGGTCGTCGTCGGAGCCCTGCGTCGCGACGACGGCGACGGTCCCGGCCACGAGCGCCACGGCGGCGACGGAGGCGGCGACCACGAGCGCCGTACGGCGGCCGTTGCGCGCAGGCGCCGGCGGCGGCGGCCGGAACGGCAGCATCGTGGGCGCCGACGGGTGTGACGGGTGCGAGGGGTGGGACGGGTACGACGGCCGCGGCGGTGAGGGCGGCGGCGGCGAGGGCGGGGCGGGGTTGGCCGGGTTGGAGGGCTGCGACGGCGGCGGGGGCGGGGGAGGCCCGGGCGACGTGGAGCGGTGCGGCACCAGCGGCGGGTGCGGCGTCGTCTGGGCGAGGTGCGCCAGCTGCTGGAGGGCGGCGCGCATGGCAGAGGCCGTCGGGTAGCGCTGAGCCGGCTCCTTGGCCATGGACCGCTGCAGCACGTCGTTGACGGCCCGGGCGACGGGCGAGGTGTCGGCGAGCCTGGGGACCGGGTCGCTGATGTGGCTCATCGCGATCTGCACGTCGCTGCCGGCGTACGGCGTGGCGTTGGTGAGCGCGGTCCACAGCACGCAGCCGAGCGCGTACAGGTCGGCGCTCGGGGTGGCCGGCTCGCCGCGCAGGCGCTCGGGGGCGAGGTAGGCGAAGGTGCCGGCGACCGCGCCCGGGGCGGTGAGGCCGGGGCTGCGGTCCTGGGCGATGCCGAAGTCGCAGAGGTAGGCGAACACGTCGGTGGCGTCGCCGTTGCGCAGCAGCACGTTGCTGGGCTTGAGGTCGCGGTGCACGATCCCGGCGGCGTGGGCGTCGGCCAGCGCCCAGGCCAGCTGGCCCACGATCTGCGCGGCCGGGGCCGTGGGCACCGCGCCGTGGCGCCGCATGGCCTCGCTCAGGTCGCCGCCGGCGACGTACTGGGTGGCGATGTAGAGGCAGCCGTCCTGCTCGCCGTGGTCGAAGACCTGGATGATGTGCGGCGAGTCGAGCCGGGCCAGGACCGACGCCTCGTGGGCGAAGCGGCGCCGGTAGTCGGGCTGCTCGGCGAGCTCCGGGGCCAGCACCTTCAGGGCGACGGTGCGCGAGAGTCCGCGCTGCTCGGCGGCGAAGACGACGCCCATGCCGCCGCGTCCGAGCGTGCCGGTGATGCGGTAGCCACCGAACTCCTCGCCCACCGAGGGGAAGCGGGCCATCTCGTCTCCTCCGTCGCGGGCGGTCCAGCGAGGGAAACCTATCCGTTGCCGGGCCTGTCGAAACACGGCGGGCCGTCGGGGCGGGGCGGACGCCGCGTGAGATTCGCCGGTCGACCGGCCAAACTCACGCTTCTGGGCCGAAATTACGTGCCGGAAGCGGGTGATTCGCCGGTCGACCGGCGAAACTCCTCGGCGCCGGGCCGCGACGTGCGCGGAGTCGGCGGCACGTGTGAGGGTGGGGGCGTGGCCGACGACGACCCTGGAGCAGCCGAGCGCCGCGCTCGGTTCGAGGCGCTGGCGCCCGAGCTGGTGGAGCCCCTGCGGCGCTTCCTCGCCCGCCGTACCGACCCGGTCACGGCCGACGACGTGCTGGGCGAGACCCTCCTCGTCTGCTGGCGCCGGCTCGACGACGTCCCGCCCGACGCCGCGCTGCCCTGGGCCTACGGCGTCGCGCGCCACTGTCTCGCCAACGCCCAGCGCTCCGCGCGCCGGCAGGGCCGGGTGGCCGCGCGGGTGGCGACCGTGGACCCGCCGACGCAGAGCAGCCCCGGACCCGGCGAGACCCAGCACGGCGAGGAGCGGCTGCACGAGGCGCTCGCCCGGCTGACCGACACCGAGGCCGAGCTCGTGCGGCTGTGGGCGTGGGAGCAGCTCACCCCCTCCGAGATCGCCGGGGTGATGGACCTGACCCCCAACGCCGCGAGCATCCGCCTGCACCGCGCCCGCGAGAAGCTCAAGGAGATCCTGCGAAAGGACCGGCCCGCAGCCGGACATGAGGAGTCGACGGAAGGGAGGACACCGTGAACGACGACGAGCTGCAGCAGCGACTCCGGGCGATCGACCCGGCGTCCGACCTGACCCCGGCGGACCCCGACCGGGTGGCCCGACTCCTGGAGGACACCATGAACACCGACCTCACCGACACGTCCGCTCCCGGCACCCCCGGCACCCCCGAGCAGGAGAGCCGCAACGACGGCACCCGCAACCGCAGCCCCCTCACCTGGCTGGTCGCGGCGGCCGCGGTCCTCATCGCCGGCGTCGGGGTCTTCAGCCTGCTCGGCAACGACCCCGAGCGCGACGACGCGCCCACCGCGGCCCCGAGCGCCTCCGCGAGCGTCGACCCCGGCTCCACCGCGCCCTCGGTGACCGAGCTGGGGGCGCCGCCGCCCGCCGCCGGTCGCTGCATGGTCCCCACCGCCGAGGCCCTGTCGACCGCACAGGTCGCCTTCTCCGGCACCGTCCAGTCCGTCGAGGCCGGCGTCGTGACGCTCGTGCCCGACCGCTTCTACACCGGCGAGGCCACCGAGCTCGTCGAGGTGCGCGCCACGCCCGACGAGCTGACCGCCCTGGTCGGTGCGGTCTCCTTCGAGGAGGGCCGGCGCTACCTCGTGAGCGCCACCGACGGCCAGGTCACCGTCTGCGGCTTCAGCGGTCCGCTGAGCCCCAACCTCGAGGCCCTCTACGTCGAGGCGTTCCCCGGGTGAGCACCGCCGGCCTGCTCCTCGCGGCCGGCGCCGGCAGCCGCATGGGCATGCCGAAGGCGCTCGTCCACGACGGCGAGGAGTCCTGGCTGGCCCGCGCGGTGCAGGTGCTGCGCGACGGCGGCTGCGACGACGTGACGGTCGTGCTCGGCGCCGCCGCCGACGAGGCGATGCCGCTGCTCGACGGCCTCGGCGTCGACGTCGCGGTCGCCACCGACTGGGCCGCGGGCATGTCGGCCTCGCTGCGCGCCGGGCTCGCCGCCCTCCCCGCCGGCGCCGACGCGGCCGTCGTGCTGCTCGTGGACCTGCCTGACGTCACCGCCGAGGTCGTACGGCGTGTGGTCGCCGCCGGCGCGGGGCCGGACGACCTCGCCCGCGCGTCGTACGACGGCCGCCCGGGCCATCCCGTGCTCCTCGGGCGCGCCCACTGGGCGGGCGTCCAGGGCTCGGCCACGGGCGACCGCGGCGCGCGCGACTACCTCGACTCGGCGGGTGCCCGCCTCGTCGAGTGCGGCGACCTCGCCACCGGCCAGGACGTCGACGCGCGCTAGCGCCGCCGGATCCGCACCGGTCCGCGCGCGGTGGCCAGGTCCACGACCTCACCGCCCTGCGTGACGTCGACCTCGCCGGCGTCGACGAGCCGCTGGGCCGCACGCCTCGCCGGCTCCATCAGCTCGCGCCAGCCGTCCTCCGGCCCGACGGCGCGGGCCGCGTCGGAGGGACAGATCGTCGCCCCGGGCGCGCGCCGGCCGAGCAGCTCGAGGATGGTCGCCTCCAGCCGGGCGTCGGTGTCGCTCATGCCCCCAGTCTGCCCGGCGTCGCCACGCCAACCCGCCGCCAACGCACCCCCGGCTAGATTCGGGGTCATGGAGTCCGCGTCCGCCCACGCCCTGGCCGAGCAGCTCGGCGAGACCGGCTACCTCTGCGACGACTCCCTGGCGACGGTCGCGTTCCTCGCGCTGCGCATGGAGCGGCCGCTGCTGCTCGAGGGCGAGCCGGGCACGGGCAAGACCGCGCTGGCCGAGGCGATCGCGCAGAGCCTCGGGCTGCCGCTGGTCCGGCTGCAGTGCTACGAGGGGATCGACGCCACCCAGGCCCTCTACGACTGGGACTTCCCGCGCCAGATCCTGCACCTGCGCGCCCTCGAGGCGGCCGGCGGCGCCGACGTCGAGGAGGCCGAGAAGAGCCTCTACGACGAGCGCTTCCTGCTGGCCCGGCCGGTGCTCGCGGCGCTGCAGCAGAGCCCGGCGGTGCTGCTGGTCGACGAGGTCGACCGCGCCGACGACGAGTTCGAGGCGTTCCTGCTGGAGGTGCTGTCCACCTACCAGGTCAGCATCCCCGAGCTCGGCACCGTCAAGGCCGCCACGCCTCCCATCGTCGTGCTCACCTCCAACCGCACCCGCGAGCTGCACGACGCGCTCAAGCGGCGCTGCCTCTACCACTGGATCGACCACCCCGGCCTGGAGCGCGAGGTCGAGATCCTGCGCTCCCGGGCCCCGGAGGTGCCCGAGCTGCTGGCCCGCCAGGTCGCCACCGTCGTGCAGCAGCTGCGCGACCGCCACGACCTGGAGAAGCCCCCGGGCGTCGCCGAGACGCTCGACTGGGCGCGGGCGCTGCACCACCTCGGCAGCTCGGAGCTGGACCTGGCGTCCGCCGCGCGCACGCTCGGGGCGCTGGTCAAGTACCGCGAGGACACCGAGCGCGTCCGCCAGGCGCTCGACCAGATGCTGCGCGCATGAGCACGACGGTGCGCCACGAGGTCGACGAGGTGCTCGTCGGCTTCACCCGCGCGCTGTGCGCCGCCGGCGTCCCGGTCACCCAGGACCGCGCCCAGACCTTCGTCGAGGCGGTCTCGATCGTCGGCGTCGACGACCAGCGCGCCACCTACACCGCCGGCCGGGCCACGCTCTGCGGCTCCCCGGACGACCTGGCGCGCTACGACCAGGTCTTCACCGCGTGGTTCAACGCCCGCGACGGACTGCCCCGGGCCCGGCCCGCGGCGCCGTCGGTCCCGTCCTTCTCCGACCTGCCCGCCGACGAGTCCTCCGGCTCCGGCGAGGCGGCCGAGGAGGCCGTCCACGCCCGCGCCAGCGCCGCGGAGGTGCTGCGCCACCGCGACGTCGCCACCCTGTCGGCGGCCGAGAAGCACCGCCTCGACGCGATGTTCGCGACCCTGCGCCCGCGCGCACCGGTCCGACGTACGGCGCGGCACCGCGGCTGGCACCGCGGCCAGGTCGACGCCTCCCGCACCCTGCGCGCCAGCC
The DNA here is from genome assembly GCF_015024225.1 of Nocardioides lijunqiniae. GTDB lineage: Bacteria > Actinomycetota > Actinomycetes > Propionibacteriales > Nocardioidaceae > Nocardioides > Nocardioides lijunqiniae. The sequence goes on along the minus strand of NZ_JACJGM010000020.1, from coordinate 8,931 downwards.
TGCGCCGCCTGGGGGAGCCGGCCGTCATCGAGTGGCGGCGCCGGGCCGTGCGCCCGCGACGCATCGTGCTGCTGGTCGACGTGTCCGGATCGATGAACGGCTACGCCGACGCGCTGCTGCGCCTGGCGCACCGGATCTCCCAGGGACCGGGCGTGGTGGAGACGTTCACCGTCGGGACCCGCCTCACCCACCTCACCCGGGCGCTGCACAACCGCGATGCCGAGCGGGCGCTGGTCGCCGCGGGCGAGGCCGTCCCCGACTGGTCCGGCGGAACCCGCCTCGGGGAGACGCTGCAGGTGTTCCTCGACCGGTGGGGCCGGCGCGGCATGGCGCGCGGCGCGGTCGTCGTGGTCTTCAGCGACGGTTGGGAGCGCGGCGACGCCGCCCTGCTCGGTGCGCAGATGGCGCGACTGCGCCGGGTGGCGCACCACGTCGTGTGGGTCAACCCCCACCGCGGCAAGGAGGGCTACGAGCCCGTGCAGCAGGGCGTGCTGGCGGTCCTGCCGCACGTGGACGACTTCGTCGCCGGCCACTCACTGGCGACGTTCGCCGAGGTGCTGGAGGTGGTGGCCCGTGCGTGACGTGCTGGACGACCTGGTCAAGCGCTGGGACGCCGGCGAGGAGGTCGGCGTCGGGACGGTTGTGGCGACGTTCCGCTCGGCTCCCCGCCCGCCCGGCGCCTCGATGCTGGTCCTCGGCGACGGCGCCGCCGTCGGCTCGGTCTCCGGCGGCTGCGTCGAGGGCGCGGTCTACGACCTGGCGCAGACGGTGGTCTCCACGGGCGAGCCCGTGCTCGAGCGGTACGGCGTGAGCGACGACGACGCCTTCGCGGTCGGGCTGACCTGCGGCGGCGTCCTCGACGTCTTCGTCGAGAAGGTCTCGCGCGAGACCTTCCCCGAGCTCGGCGACCTCGCCGCCGACATCGAGGCCGGCACGCCGGTGGCGCTGGCCACCGTCATCGACCACCCCGACCCCGAGCGGATCGGGCGCCGCATGGTCGTGCGCGCCGACCGGGCCGACTGCACCGGTGGTCTCGGCTCCCCGCGCGCCGACGACGCCGTGCACGACGACGCGCTCGGGCTGCTCGCGTCGGGCACCAACGCGACGCTCACCTACGGTGCCGACGGCGAGCGCCGCGGGGAGGGCATGCGGGTGTTCGTGTGGGCCTTCGCCCCCAAGCCGCGGCTGCTGGTCTTCGGCGCCATCGACTTCGCGGCCGCGGTCGCCCGGGTGGGCGGCTTCCTCGGCTACCAGGTCACCGTCTGCGACGCCCGACCCGTGTTCGCCACCGCCAGCCGCTTCCCCGACGCCCACGAGGTGGTGGTCGACTGGCCGCACCGCTACCTGCAGGCCGAGCAGGCGGCCGGTCGCCTCGACGGACGTACCGTGATCACCGTGCTGACCCACGACCCGAAGTTCGACGTGCCGCTGCTCGAGGTGGCGCTCCGGCTGCCGGAGGTCGCCTACGTCGGCGCCATGGGCTCGCGGCGTACCCACGACGACCGGATGGCCCGGCTGCGCGAGGCCGGCCTGGCCGACGACGAGCTCGGGCGCCTGTCCAGCCCGATCGGCCTCGACCTCGGGGCGCGCACCCCGGAGGAGACCGCGATCAGCATCGCCGCGGAGATCATCGCCGGCCGCTGGGGCGGCAGCGGCGAGCGCCTGGCAGCCACCGGCGGCCGCATCCACCGCGACATCGACCGCGCGCCGTGAGGCGGGCGTCGCGCTGGCTCGCGCTGGTCCTGCTGCTGCCGCTCGCCGCCTGCAGCACCGACACCGAGACCCCCGGCCTGCAGCCCTCCGAGGAGTCGCCGACCACGAGCCCCTCCGCCACCCCCTCGACCTCCGCCGCCCCTGCTCCGTCCGCGCCGCCGGAGCCCGAGGACACGCTGCCGCCGGTCACGGGCCCGCGCTCGCTGCCGGGGCTGATGCGCGAGGAGCTCCGCCCGAGCCGGATCCGCTACGGCGACATGATCGAGGAGACCGACCGCTACACGCGCTACGAGGTCACCTACCGCAGCGGCGACGTGACCGTCTCCGGGGTGCTGCTGCGCCCGCGCGGACGCGGGCCGTTCCCCGGGATCGTGCTCAACCACGGCTACATCGAGCCGTCCATCTACGTCACCGGCCAGGGCCTGGCCCGCGAGCAGGTCGCCCTGGCGGACGCCGGCTTCGCGGTGCTCCACACCGACTACCGCGGCCACGCCGGCTCCGACCCCGCCAGCCCCCTGTCGCGCGAGACCCGTCTGGGCTACACCCGCGACGCGATCCACGCCGTGCTCGCGCTCGAGCGCGAGCGCTACGTCGACGAGGACCGCATGGCGATGCTCGGTCGCTCGATGGGCGGCGGCGTCACCATGAACGCGCTCGTCGTCGCGCCCGGGCTCGTCGACGCCGCCGTCATCTACGCCTCGGTCTCCTCGCGCTACCTCGACAACGTGCGGCACTTCGCCGAGCCCGAGCGCCCCGACGAGGTCGCGGCGCTCTACGACGAGCTGGGCAGCCCCGAGGACTCGCCGCAGGTCTACGCCGGTCTCTCCGCCCGCCGCTACTTCGACCGCATCACCGAGCCGGTCCTGGCCCACCACGCCGACACCGACGAGGTGTGCCCGTTCCCCTGGGCGCTGGACACCCAGAAGGCGATGCGCCGTGCCGGGGTCGACAGCCGGCTCGAGGTCTACGAGGGCGAGGCCCACGCGTTCACCTTCGACTGGCAGCGTTCGATGGACCGCACCATCCAGTTCCTGCGGCGCCGACTGGGCTGAGCCGGCCGGGGCGTCAGGGCCCCGAAGCGGCTGTGACCCACGTCACCGCGCCGGTGCTACGTTGGCGACGACCAGCATCGGGGGTAGGCCAATGGGGCGCGGTGACCTGCGCGACCGCAAGCGCGAGGCGATGCGCGCCTGGACGACGTTCGTGGAGAGCGGCGACCTCGCGGAGCCCGTCGTCCGTCCCGAGATCCTCACCAGCTGGACCCGCTCGACCGCCGCGATCACGCCCGACGTGACCGAGGCCCCGCTCGCCGACGAGGACGAGACGGCGTCGATCTGGAAGGACTCCCCGCTGCAGGCAGCGGTCGAGAGCGTCGAGTCCGAGCTGCGCCGCACCGCCGAGGACGGCGACCTCGTGCTCGCCGTCACCGACGCCGAGACCCGGATCCTGTGGACCTACGGCGGACGCGTGATGCGCCGCAAGGCCGAGACCGTCAACTTCGTGGCCGGCGGGCGCTGGGACGACCAGTCGGTCGGCACCAACGCCCTCGACCTCGCCAACCGGCTCGGCGAGCCGGCGATGGTCTTCAGCGCCGAGCACTACGCCTCCATCGTCCACAACTGGGTGTGCTGGGCCGCCCCGGTGGTCGACCCCACGACCGGCCTGCAGCTCGGCGTCCTGGACCTCTCGACGACCTGGGACCGCACGCACCCGATCGGGCTGGCCACCGCGCGAGTGATGGCGCGCCTCATCGAGTCGGCGCTGCCCAAGTCCTCGCAGCACCCCTCCGCCCTGGCCGACGACCTCACCCAGGACCCCGGCCTGGTGATGACCCTGCTCGGCACCGCCGAGGTGCGCCTCGACGGCCAGCGGCTGCTGCTCAACCGCCGCCAGACCGAGGTGCTCGCGCTGCTCGCGCTGCACCCCGAGGGTCTCTCGCTCGAGCAGCTGCACGCCCTCGTATACGGCGACCAGGCGGTGACCTTCTCGACCCTCAAGGCCGAGGTGTCCCACCTGCGCGCGGCCCTCGGCGGCCAGCTCTCGTCCCGCCCCTACCGGCTGCTGATGCCCGTGGCCACCGACGTCGAGCACGTCCTCGCCCTGCTCCGCGGCGGCCACGTCGCCGCCGCCGTCGACGCCTACGGCGGCGACCTGCTCCCCGGCACCAACTCCCCGGCCCTCGGCGACCTGGCCGAGTACGTCGCCGTCGCGGTCCGCGAGGCGCTCCTGGTCGACCCGGTGCCCGACGCCGTGGTCCGCTACAGCGAGCTCGCGCCGTACGACAGCGAGGTGATCGAGGTCTGCCTCGCCCGCCTCGCCGGCACCTCCCACCCCGCCGTGCCGCTCCTCAAGGGCCGGCTCGCGGTCGCGGCTCGCTGAGCAGGTTTTTCAGCAGATGCTGAAAACCCGGCGCCTCCGGGCCGAAATTCCACCCCAGAAGCGCCAGGAAACGCCCAGAACCTCGGGGCTGCCGGGCCGGCGTCCACGGACCTACCTTCCGCCAACCGATCGTCCCTAGCGTGACCTGGGTCACCACACCCCACGCTCGAGGGAGTCGTCCATGACCCGGATCAACCTGACCGTCGACGGATCGAAGGTCTCCGACGACGTCGAACCCCGGATGCTGCTGGTGCAGTACCTGCGCGAGAAGCTGGGGAAGACCGGCACCGTCATCGGTTGCGACACCAGCAACTGCGGGGCGTGCACCGTGCACCTGGACGGCACGAGCGTGAAGTCGTGCAACGTGCTGGCCGTGCAGGCCGACGGGTCCGAGGTGACCACGATCGAGGGTCTGGCGAAGGACGGCGAGCTGCACCAGGTGCAGAAGTCGTTCCGGGAGTGCCACGGCCTGCAGTGCGGCTTCTGCACGCCCGGGATGATCATGCAGAGCGTCGACCTGCTCAAGGAGAACCCCGACCCCACCGAGCAGGAGATCCGGGTCGGCCTCGAGGGCAACCTGTGCCGCTGCACCGGCTACCACAACATCGTGAAGTCCGTGCAGCACGCGGCCGCGCAGGGAGGTGCGCAGTGACGCTCACTGAGGACGAGATGACCCAGGCCCAGCCCGACGCCACGCTGGAGATCGGCAAGGACCGGCGCCGCAAGGAGGACCAGCGCCTGATCACCGGCCGCACACGCTGGACCGACAACCTGACGCTGCCCGGCATGCTGCACCTCGCGATGGTGCGCAGCCCCTTCGCCCACGCCACGATCACGAACATCGACAAGTCCGCGGCCGAGGCCTCGCCGAACGTCGTGCGCGTCATCACCGGCACCGACGTCGCCGACGAGCAGGGCGGGCTGCCCAACGCGTGGCCGATCACGCCCGACCAGGTGACGCCCAACCACCCACCCATCGCCGTCGACCGCGTCGTCTTCGCCGGCGAGATCGTGGCGGTCATCGTGGCCCGCTCCGCCGCCGAGGCGCGCGACGCCGCCGAGCTGGTCGACATCGACTACGACGAGCTGCCCGCCGCGCTCGACCTCAAGGAGGCAGCAGAAGACAAGGTGCTGGCCCATCCCGACCTCGGCACCAACAAGTCGGCGTTCTGGAGGTTCGACTCCGAGGAGGCCGGGACCGGCGGCAACGTCGACGAGGCCATCGCCAAGGCCCGCGCCGACGGCATCGTCATCGAGCGGGAGTACCGCCAGCAGCGCCTGATCCCCGCCTTCATGGAGCCGCGCTCGACCGTGGTCGACCCGACCGGCGAGCAGATCACGATGTGGTCGTCGACCCAGATCCCGCACATCCTCAAGTTCCTGCTCGCGGCGGTCACCGGGGTGTCGGAGTCCAAGATCCGGGTGATCGCCCCCGACGTCGGCGGCGGCTTCGGAGGCAAGCTCCAGACCACGCCGGAGGAGTTCATCACCTTCCTCGTGGCCCGCCAGGTGGGCAAGCCGGTCAAGTACACCGAGACCCGCTCGGAGTCGCTGATGGCCGCGCACCACGGGCGCGACCAGTGGCAGAAGCTCACGCTCGCGGCCGAGAAGGACGGCACGGTGACCGGCTTCAAGGTCGAGCTGCTCGCCGACCTCGGCTCGCACGTGTCCCTGGTGGGCGGCGGCGTGCCGGTGCTCGGCGCGTTCATGTTCAACGCGATCTACAAGTTCCCGGCCTACCAGTTCAACTGCCAGACGGTCCTGACCAACAAGACCTGGACCGACGCCTACCGCGGCGCCGGCCGGCCCGAGGCGACGTACGCCATCGAGCGGATCATGGACGAGCTGGCGGCCGAGCTCGGCGTCGACCCCTTCGAGGTGCGCGAGAAGAACTGGATCAAGCACGAGGAGTTCCCGTTCACGACGGTGGCCGGTCTCGAGTACGACTCCGGCAACTACGAGGCCGCCACCGCGCGCGCCAAGGAGCTGTTCGGGTACGACGAGCTGCGGGCCGAGCAGAGGCGGCGTCGCGACTCGGGAGACCAGGTACAGCTGGGGATCGGCGTCTCGACGTTCACCGAGATGTGCGGCCTGGCACCCTCGCGGGTGCTCGGCTCGCTCGACTACGGCGCCGGCGGCTGGGAGCACGCGAGCGTGCGGATGCTGCCCACCGGCAAGGTCGAGGTCCTCACCGGCGCGTCCGCGCACGGGCAGGGCCACGAGACGGCGTTCAGCCAGATCGTCGCCGACCGGCTCGGCGTCGCGTTCGAGGACGTCGAGGTACTGCACGGCGACACCATGGTCAGCCACAAGGGTCTCGACACCTACGGCTCGCGCTCGCTGGTCGTCGGGGGAGAGGCGATCGTCAAGGCCGCCGACAAGGTGATCGAGAAGGCCAAGCCGATCGCGGCGCACCTGCTGGAGGCCTCGGTGGACGACATCGAGTTCAATTCCGGCCGGTTCTCGGTGAAGGGCACCGACCAGGGGCTGGCCATGGCGGAGATCGCGCTGGCGACGTTCGCGGCGCACAACCTGCCCGACGGCGTCGAGCCCTCGCTCGACTCCGACGCGACGTTCGACCCCGTGAACTTCAACTACCCCCACGGCACCCACCTCTGCGCCATGGAGGTGGACACCGAGACGGGGGAGGTGACGATGCGCAAGTACGCCGCCTGCGACGACATCGGCAACATCATCAACCCGCTGATCGTCTCCGGGCAGCTGCACGGAGGTCTTGTGCAGGGCATCGCGCAAGCCCTGTGGGAGGAGGCGGTCTACGACGACTCCGGCACCCTGGTGACCGGCTCGTTCGTCGACTACCTGCTGCCGACGGCGGCGGACACGATCAGCTTCGACCTCGACCACACGACCTCGCCCGCGACCACCAACACGCTCGGCACTAAGGGCGTCGGAGAGGCCGGCACGATCGCCTCGACCCCGGCCGTCGTCAACGCCGTGGTGGACGCCGTGCGCCACCTGGGCGTGCAGGACGTCCGGATGCCCTGCACGCCCGAGCGGGTGTGGAAGGCCATCAACGACGCCCGCGGCGGCGCCCAGGCCGAGACGGTCGGCGCGGCCGCTCCGCACTTCGACGAGTCGACCGGCATGGACGGCACCGTGGACCGCACGTCTGGAGGAAACGCATGATCCCCGCACCGTTCGACTACCTCGCCCCCACCACGGTGGAGGAGGCGCTCGCCGCCCTCGGCCAGCACGGCGACGACGCCAAGATCCTGGCCGGGGGGCAGAGCCTGCTGCCCGTGCTGCGGATGCGTCTCAACGCGCCCGAGGTCGTCATCGACCTCGGCAAGATCGACAGCCTGCGGGGCATCCGCGACGACGGGGACGCCCTCGTCATCGGCGCGATGACGCAGCACTCGGTGGTGGAGCACGACGCGCTGGTCGCCGAGCACACGACGCTGATCTCCAAGGCAGTCGAGCATCTCGCCGACCACCAGATCCGGCATCGCGGCACCTTCGGCGGCGCCCTGGCCCACGCCGACCCGGCGGGCGACCTCGGGGCTCCGGCGCTGGCGCTGGAGGCGCAGTTCGTGATCGCCGGTCCCGGCGGCACGCGCACCGTCGCGGCCGACGACTTCTTCGTGGACCTGTTCGAGACCGCGATCGGCGAGGACGAGATCCTCACCGAGATCCGGGTGCCCAAGCACACCGGCTGGGGAGCGACGTACGAGAAGTTCGTGCGGGTCGCCCACCAGTGGCCGATCGTCGCGGTCGCGGCGACCGTCCGGGTCGAGGGCGGCACCATCGCCGAGGCGCGCGTCGGCCTCACCAACATGGGCTCGACCCCCCTGCGGGCCCGTGCGGTGGAGGCGGCGCTCGTGGGACAGCCCGCCACCGAGGACGCCGTGCGCGCCGCGGCTGCCCACGCGGCCGAGGGCACGAACCCGCCCTCGGACCTGAACGGCGAGGCGGCGTACCGGTCCCACCTCGCGACCGTGCTCGTACGCCGGGCAGTGCTGTCGGCGGCCGGGAGCAGCTGATGGACCTGACCCACCGGTTCACCGTCCCGACCGGCGTCGAGGAGACCTGGGCGCACTTCCAGGACATCGCGTCGGTGGCCGAGTGCTTCCCGGGCGCCACGGTGTCGTCGGTGGAGGGCGACACGTTCCAGGGCTCCTGCAAGGTCAAGCTCGGCCCGATCGCCCTGGTCTACAACGGCTCCGGGACGTTCGTGGAGAAGGACGAGGACGCCCACCGGTTCGTCGTCGACGCCAAGGGCAAGGACAAGCGCGGCAACGGGACCGCGGGTGCGGTGGTGACCTGCACCATGACCGACTCCGCGGGCGCCACCGACGTCGAGGTCGTCACCGACCTCAACATCACGGGCAAGCCGGCGCAGTTCGGACGCGGTGTGATGCAGGACGTCTCCGACAAGCTGCTCGGCCAGTTCGTCGCCTGCCTCGAGCAGCGGCTGTCGCCGGCGGTTGCGGACGAGCCTGCTGCGGCGGTCGAGGAGCCCGTCGTCGAGGCGACCCCCTTGGCCGACGAGGCGGCCGCAGCGACCGCCCCGCCGCCGCCCCCACCGCGACCGGCCCCCGCTCCGCAGCCCGCGGACGACTCCCTCGACCTCGGCGCCGCCGTCGTCCCCATCCTCCTCAAGACCTACTGGAAGCAGGCGCTCGGCGCCATCGTCGCCCTCGCCCTCCTCCGCCGCCTCCTCCGCTGACCGCCGCCGCCGGCGGTGGTTCCGAGACGGTTGCCGCGCAACCTCCGAAGGCGGCGACCACGGTGGTTGAGGTGCGAGCGCAGCGAGCCTCGAAACCACCCTCCGGTGGTCGAGCAGTGAGGAGCGCCAGCGACGAGCGCCCGTCGAGACCC
>NZ_JACJGM010000019.1 GCF_015024225.1 Nocardioides lijunqiniae | reverse complement strand
CCCTGGGCCTTCAACAGCGAGTGCGCACCGACCTGCGGCGCCAGACACCCCGCGACCTCCGACATCGGGTACAGCAACGGCAGCCCACCCGAGGGCAGCTGCACCGTCTCGTAGGCGATCGCCGTGACCTTGCGAGCCACCAGCTCCTGCGTCAACGCCTTGTCCGCCGCGAGGTGCAGGTAGGTGAACAGCGTCAGGCCCTCCCGCATGCGGTGGTACTCCTCCGCGACCGGCTCCTTGACCTTCAGCACCAGGTCGATCGACCCGTCGGTGCCCCACGCGGCGTCCGCGTCGGCGACGATCGTGGCCCCCGCCGCGACGTACTCCTCGTCGGCGATCGAGGAGCCCACTCCCGCACCGGCCTGGACGAAGACCTGGTGACCGTGCGCGGTCAGCTCGTGCACACCGATCGGCGTGATCGCCACCCGGTACTCGTGGTTCTTGACTTCCTTCGGGACGCCGATCTTCACGTGCGGTTGCTCCTTCAGTCGCGGGGGAGGGGGTGGGTCACTCGAAGGCGGAGATGCCGGTGAGGGCCCGCCCGATGGTGAGGGTGTGGATCTCGGCCGTCCCCTCGTAGGTCAGGACCGACTCGAGGTTGTTGGCGTGGCGCATCACGGGGTACTCGCCGGAGACGCCGTTGGCGCCCAGCACGGTGCGCGCGGTCCGGGCGATGTCGAGGGCGACCCGGGTGTTGTTGAGCTTGCCCGCGCTGACCTGGGCGTGCGTGAGCCTGCCGGCCTCCTTGAGGCGGCCGAGGTGCACCGCGAGCAGCAGCGCCTTGCCGTGCTCGAGGCTCATGTCGGCCAGCTTCTGCTGGGTGAGCTGGAAGGCGGCGATGGGCCGGTCGAACTGCACGCGCGTCTTGGCGTACTCGATCGCGGTCTCGACGCAGGAGCGCGCGGCGCCGGTGGTGCCGAACAGGATGCCGAAGCGCGCCTCGTTCAGCGCGCCGAGTGGGCCGCTGAGGCCGCGGGCGCCGGGCAGCATGGCGTCGTGCGGGAGGCGCACGTCCTCGAGGGCGAGCTCGCTGGTGACCGAGGCGCGCATCGACATCTTCTGCTTGATGTCGCGGGCCGAGAAGCCGGGGGTGTCCGTCGGCACGACGAAGCCGCGCACGCCCTCCTCGGTCTGGGCCCAGATGATCACGACGTCGGCGATGCTGCCGTTCGTGATCCACATCTTCGAGCCGTTGAGGACCCAATCGCTGCCGTCCTGGCGGGCCTTGGTGCGCATGCCCTTGGGGTTGGAGCCGTGGTCGGGCTCGGTCAGGCCGAACGCGCCGACGTAGGTGCCGGCCGCCATGCCCGGCAGCCACTGCTGGCGCTGCTCCTCCGAGCCGTTGGCGTGGATCGAGTACATCGCCAGGGAGCCCTGCACGGAGAACAGCGAGCGCAGCCCGCTGTCGACCGCCTCCAGCTCCGCGCTGGCCAGGCCGTAGGCCAGCGACGAGACGCCGGCGCAGCCGTACCCTTCGAGGTGCATGCCGAGCAGGCCTGCCTCCCCCATCTCGCGAGCGATCTCGCGCGCCGGCAGCGTGCCGGACTCGAACCACTCGGCGACTTGGGGGGCGAGGCGCTTCTGCGCGAAGAGTCGGGCAGTGTCGCGGATCGCACGCTCCTCGTCATCGAGCAGGTGGTCAACATCGAGCAAGTCGTGCTGGGCGTCCACGGCGTTCTCCTTGAACATCTTCGACTAAGTGAGGTTTAATATACTTAATCACCCACGGTACGTCGACCCTCTGGAAAGGCCGTGATGCACGCCACGTCGGAGCACGAGGTACGCCGCCAGGTCGTCGACGTCTCCCGGCGGATGCTGCGCTCGGGGCTGGTCACCGGCACGTCCGGCAACGTCAGCGCCCGCGTGGGCGACCGAGTCCTCATCACGCCCTCCGGTGTCGACTACGAGCAGATGCTGCCCGATCAGCTCGCCACTCTCGACCTCCACGACGGCGCGGTGCTCGACGCGCCGCTCCCGCCGTCGTCCGAGGCCCCCCTCCACCTCGCGGTCTACCGCGGCTCGGAGGACGCCCGGGCGGTCGTGCACACCCACGCTCCCTGGGCCACCGCGCTCGGCCTGGTGCGCGACACGCTGCCCAGCGTCCACTACGCGATCCGCGCCCTCGGCGGGCCCGTCCGCGTGGCGCCGTACGCGACGTTCGGGAGCCCCGAGCTCGCCGCGCACGTGTCGGAGGCGCTGCGCGAGCGCCGCGGCGCCCTGATGCGCAACCACGGCGCGGTGGCCTACGGAGGGGACCTCGAGGAGGCCACCCAGAACGCCGAGAAGCTCGAGTGGCTCTGCCAGCTCTACTGCCGGGCCGCCGTGCTCGGCGAGCCGGCCGAGCTCACCATGGCCGAGCTCGAGGACGTCGCACGCAGCGCCCAGCAGACCGGCTACCGACTGTGAAGGACCCGATGACCGAGCCCCTGACCACCGACACAGCCCCCGGCTCCGCCCGGCCGAGGATCGCCACCGTCGGCGTGCACATCCTCGACACCCTGGGCGCGCCGGTCGACCACCTGCCCAGCGGGCAGAACAGCCTGCGGCTGCAGGAGATCCGCGTCGCCCCGGCCGGCACCGCCGCGGGCGTGGCCGTCGACCTCGCGCTGCTGGGGGCCGACGTGTCGACGTTCGGCGCCGTGGGCAACGACGAGATCGGCGCCTTCCTCCTCAGCAGCCTGCGGGGGCACGGCATCGACACCGCCGGCGTCGTGCACCTGGACGGCGTGCAGACGTCCGCCTCGATCCTGCTGGTGCGACCCAACGGCGACCGGCCGGCGCTGCACGTCAAGGGCGCCAACGGGATCGCGACCTGGGACGACCTCGGCCCGCCGGACCTCGACGGCTTCGCCGGCGTGCACATCGGCGGCCTGGACGCGATGAGCGCCCTGGACCGGCCCCGGTCGCTGGAGGTCATGCGCGCGGCGCGGGCGTCCGGCGCCGTCGTCTCCCTGGACTTCCAGTCCTCCGCGCAGTGGCTGGAGGCCGACCTGCTCGAGCTCCTGCCGGGCGCCGACTACTTCATGCCCAACCTCGAGCAGGCCGTCGGCCTGGTCGGGGACGGCACCCCCGAGGAGGTCGCGGGCCGGCTCCTCGAGCACGGGCCGCGCGCCGTCGTCGTCACCTGCGGCGAGCACGGCGCCGTCTACCGCGACGCCGACCGGGTCGTGCACCAGCCGGCGTTCCGCGTCGAGGTCGTCGACACCACCGGCTGCGGCGACTCGTTCTGCGCGACGTTCCTGCTCAGCACCGTCCGCGGCGACTCGGTCGAGGACTCGCTGCGCCGCGCGTCGGGCGCCGCCGCGCTGGTGGCCTCCGGCCTCGGCTCGGACGGCCTCCTGGAGGACTGGGACCAGCTCGAGCGCTTCGTGCGCGACGCCCCCGTCCTGATCCCCTGACCCACCCACCCCACCGACCCGCGGAGCGCCCCATGACCCACGTGCACGCCATGCTCATCGACGGCGAGCAGGTCGCCGCCTCCGACGGCGCGGTCGTCGACATCGAGGACCCGGCGACCGGTCAGGTCATCGCGACCACGCCGCGCGCGAGCGCCGCCGACCTGGACCGGGCGCTCGCGTCCTCGGCGTCGGGCTGGGAGGCGTGGAAGGCGACGACCCCGTGGGAGCGCAGCGGCGTCCTTCGCCGCGCGGCCGCGCTTCTCGAGGAGCGCACCGACGAGATCGCCACGATGCTGACCCGCGAGCAGGGCAAGCCCCTCGCCGAGGCGCGTGCCGAGCTCGGATCCACCGTCGAGCAGCTCGACTGGTTCGCCGACGAGGCCCGCCGCATCTACGGGCGCACCGTGTCCTCGCGCAACCCCGACCAGCGGATGCAGGTGCTGCGGCAGCCGATCGGCCCCGTGGCGGCGTTCACGCCCTGGAACTTCCCGGTCCTCCTGGCCGCCCGCAAGGTCGCCCCGGCGCTGGCCGCCGGCTGCTCGGTCGTGCTCAAGCCCGCCGAGGAGGCGCCCGGCGCCGCGCTGGCCATGGCGCAGGCGCTCACCGACGCCGGCCTGCCGCCGGGGGTCCTCAACGTCGTGACCGGCGACCCCGCCACCATCAGCGAGCACCTGATCGGCTCGTCGGTGATCCGCAAGGTGAGCCTGACCGGCTCGGTCCCGGTGGGCAAGCACCTGCTGGGCCTGGCCGCCCAGGGCGTGAAGAACGTGTCGATGGAGCTGGGCGGGCACGCCCCGGTCCTGGTGTTCGGCGACGCCGACCCCGAGCTCGCCGGCCGGCTCTGCGCCGCGGGAAAGTTCCGCAACGCCGGGCAGGTCTGCATCGCGGCCACCCGCTTCTACGTCCAGGACACCGTCGCCGAGGCGTTCCTCGAGTCCTTCACGGCCGCCACCGCGGCGCTGACCGTGGGCTCCGGCCTGGCCGACGGCACCGACGTGGGGCCGCTGGCCAGCGCCCGCGGGCTGGCCCGTGCCGGCGAGCTCGTCGAGGACGCCGTGCGCCAGGGGGCGCAGGTGCGCACCGGAGGAAGCCCGCTCGCCGACACGGCCGGCTACTTCTACTCCCCCACCGTGCTGAGCGGGGTGCCGGAGAGCGCCGCGATCATGCAGACCGAGCCGTTCGGCCCGATCGCGCCCGTGGCGACGTTCTCGACGTTCGACGAGGCGATCGAGCGCGCCAACGGCACGCCGTACGGGCTCGCGGGCTACGTCTTCTCCGACGACCTCACGATCGCCACCCGCGCCGCCGAGCTGCTGGAGGTCGGCATCGTGGGCGTCAACACCGTCGCCGTCAGCGGCGCGCAGATCCCCTTCGGCGGGATCAAGGAGTCCGGGATCGGTGCCGAGAACGGCACCGAGGCACTCGAGGGCTACCTCCACTCCAAGGCCGTCGTCACCGGGCTCCGCCCCCTGGGCTGAACCCCCGTGCGGCCCCCGGGCCGCGGACCGGAGACGACGAGAGGGGCGGTCCCGCCCTGCGGGTGCCGCCCCTCGTCGTCTCCGTCGGGACCAAGCCGTATGACGCGCGGCGGAGGCACCTTCTGGGCATTTGCTGTCGCTTCTGGGCCGAAACTTCAGCCCAGAACCTCAGGTTTTTCAGCATCTGCTGAAAAACCTGCAGCCGTGCGGACGACGAGAGGGACGGTCCCACCGTGCGGGGCCGCCCCTCGTCGTCTCTCCTGCGTGCCTAGGCCGTACGGCGTGCGGCGACGGCCGCGAAGGCGTCGTCGGTGCGCTCGAGCGCCCAGGCGATGTCCTCGGGCTGGTGCGCGGCGGTGTAGAACCAGTTGTGCCAGGGGTGCAGGTAGACCCCGCGACTGACGCACTCGTCGGCCCAGGAGGCCACCGTCGACAGGTCGGTGTCGCCCTCGAAGAGCACCAGCGGCATCGCGGCCGGGCCGGACTGACGGATCTCGAGGCCGTGACGACGAGCCTGCTCCTCGATGCCGTCGCGCATCAGCTGCGCCATCCGGTGCGTGTGGGCCATCGCGTCGGTGTCGCGCAGCAGCGTGACGGTCGTGATGGCGGCCGCCATCGCGGTCGGGGCGAACCAGAAGGACCCGGTCGTGTAGATCGAGGAGGCCGCCTCGGCGAGGCTGTCGATGCCGGTCACCGCGGCGAGCGGGTGGCCGTTGGCGATGGCCTTCGACCACGCGGTCAGGTCGGGACGGATCCCGAGCGGCTCCCAGCTGCCGCGGACGTCGAGGCGGAAGCCGCAGCGCACGTCGTCGAGGATCAGCACCGCGCCGGAGGACGTCGCCAGCTCGCGCACCTCGCGGGCGAACTCCGGCAGCGCCAGCTCCTGGTCGCGACGGTTGTCCTGGCGCACCGGCGAGACGATGATCGCGGCGAGGTCGTCGCCGGCCGCGGCCACCGCGGCGCGCAGCGACTCCACGTCGTTGTAGTCGAACTTGTCGATGAACGCGCGGTCCTCGGGCAGGACGCCGGACGGTCCGGGGGTGCACCAGGGCGCGGCACCGTGGTAGGCGCCGTTGGCCATGAGCACGCGGCGGCGACCGGTCGCCGCACGGGCGATCGTCACCGACATGGTGGTGGCGTCGGTGCCGTTCTTGGCGAACATCGACCAGTCCGCGCTGGGGATGGTCTCGACGAGCAGCTCGGCCAGGTCGACCATGACGGGGCCGGGGCCGTTGAGGCAGTCGCCGTTGCCGAGCTGGGCGGCGACGGCGGCGTCCACCTCCTGGTGCTGGCGCCCGAGGACGATGGTCCCCCAGCCGCACATGAGGTCGACGTACTCGCGGCCGTCGACGTCCCACAGCCGCGCGCCCTCGCCCCGCGCCATGAACTGCGGGTACGACGGCGGCATCGGCCCCATGGACATGTGGCCGTACATGCCGCCCGGGATGACGCCGCGGGCCCGGGCGCGCAGCGCCTGGTCGGTGCTGGTGGTGGACTGGGTCGTGGTCATACGAGCATCTCCTTGGCGGTCTTCGTGATGCCGGCGGCGTCCAGCCCGTAGTGGGCGTAGAGCGCGGCCGGTGGCCCGACGGGCACGTAGGCATCGGGGATGCCGACCTTGCGGAAGCGGACGGGCTGACCCGTCCCGGACTGGAAGAGGCACTCGGCGACCGCGGTGCCGAGGCCGTTGGTCACGTTGGCCTCCTCCACGGTGAGCACGGCGCCGGTGCGGGCGGCCGCGCTGAGCACGGCCTCGGTGTCGAGCGGGCTGACGGTGAACATGTCGATCACACCGACGCTGTGCCCCGACTCGGCCAGCGCCTCGGCGGCGCGCAGCGACGGCTCCACCTCGGTGCCGGTCGAGATGATCGTGAGGTCGTCGCCGGGGCGCACCGTGATCGCCTTGCCGATCGTCAGGTCGGGCACCTCGTCGTAGACGTCGCGGTCGCGACCCCGGCCCAGGCGCAGGTACATCGCACCCGGGTGGTCGAGGCTCGCGCGCAACAGGGCGCGCAGGTGGTTGGCGTCGGTGGCGCAGACGACGGTGAGGTCGGCGATGGTCCGCATGATCCCGAGGTCCTCGGGGCTGTGGTGGCTGGTGCCGTAGAAGCCCATCGACACCCCGGAGTGGTGGCCGACGACGCGCACGGGCATCTGCGGGTAGGCGCAGTCGGTGCGGATCTGCTCGCAGCCCAGCAGGGCGGCGAACGACGCGAACGTCGCCGCGAACGGCACGTAGCCGCACGAGGCGAGGCCGGCGGCCACGGTGATCATGTTCTTCTCGGCGATCCCGACGTTGAAGAACCGGTCGGGGTGACGCTCGGCGAAGTCGACGGCGCGGTTGGCGCGGGCCAGGTCGGCGGTCAGCACGACGACGCGCGGGTCGACGTCGGCCAGGTCGGCGAGCTCCTCGCCGAACACGAAGGCCGGGATCGCGCGGGTGTCGTTGCCGTCGGAGGAGCGGGCGTTGCGCAGCCCGGTCCGCCCGGTGCCGTTGAAGATGTCGGACTGCTCCTGCGCCTCGTCGTCGACGGCCGCGTCGGGCGCCGCGCCCTCGGGCAGGGTGGTGGTGTCCTCGCTCATGCGCGTGCCTCCAGGGGTCGCAGACCGGCCGCGATCTCGGCCAGCACGTCGTCGTAGTCCTCGCCGACCAGGTTGCCGACGTGCCAGTCGGGGCTGTACTCCATGGCGCGCACGCCCCGGCCCTTCACGGTGTCGGCGACGATCACCTGCGGCACGCGGTCGGCGGCGTCCGGCAGCGCGTCGTACGCCGCGAGCAGGGCGCCCAGGTCGTGCCCGTCGACGCGCTGCACCCGCCAGCCGAAGCTCTCGAAGCGCTCCCGCAGCGGCTCGACCGGCATCGTGTCGCGGGTCATCCCGTCGATGCCGAGCTGGTTGTTGTCGACGACGGCGACCAGGTTGCCCAGGCCGAAGTGGGCCGCGCTCATCGCGGCCTCCCACACCTGGCCCTCGTTGAGCTCGGCGTCCCCGAGGAGCACGTAGGTCCGGTAGTCGCGGCCGCCGAGGCGGGCGCCCAGCGCCATGCCGACCCCGATCGAGAGGCCGTGCCCCAGCGAGCCGGAGCTGAAGTCGATGCCCGGCACCTTCTTCATGTCGGGGTGGTCGCCGAACGGCGAGCCGAGGCGCGTGTAGGTGTCCAGCGCGGACGGCTCGAAGAAGCCGAGGTCGGCGAGGACGGGGTACAGCCCGATGGCCGCGTGCCCCTTGCTCAGCACCACCCGGTCGCGGTCGGGGTCGCGCGGCTCGCCCGGGGTCAGTCGCAGCCGCCCGTAGTAGAGCGTCGCCAGGATCTCCGCGATCGAGAAGACCGAGGTGTAGTGGCCGGCGCCCGCGATCGCGGCGAGGCGTACCGTCTCCGAGCGGATGAACATGGCCCGGTCGGCCAGCAGCGACAGCTGCTCCGGCGTCGGTGCTGGGGTGGTGTCGGGGTGCCGCACGGGACCTCCTGGGTGGCCGGCGACCGGGCCGCGACTCGGGGTCGGGCACGGGACCAGGTCGTTGACTTATGGTCTGGGTCACTTCACTATAGGATAATCAATCTACAAATTCTATGGCTGTCGGAGGACAACGCACGTGGGACTCGTACGGTTCGCGGCACGCCGCCTGCTCCTCGCCCTGCCGACGCTGCTGGGCCTGCTGGTGGTGGCCTTCGTGCTGGCGAACTACCTGCCCGGTGACCCGCTCGCGCGGCTCCTCGGCGACGTCGGCGGCAGCGACCCGGTCGCCCGCGCGGCCTACGAGAAGGAGTGGGGGCTCGACGCGCCGATCTACGAGCGCTTCTGGGTCTACCTCCAGCACCTCGTCACCGGCGACATGGGCCAGTCGACGCTGACCCGGCGCGGCGTGGCCGACGACCTGCTGGAGTTCTTCCCGGCCACCGTCGAGCTGGCGCTCGCCGCCATCGTCGTGGCCGGCGTCCTGGGCCTCGTGCTCGGCTCGGTCGCGGCGTTCTACCACAACAAGTGGCCCGACCTCGTGGTCCGCACCATCGCCCTGGTGGCCTCCGGCGTGCCCGTCTTCTGGCTCGGCATCATCGGCCTGCAGGTCTTCTACCTGCGCTTCGACGTGCTGCCCGGCCCCGAGGGCCGGCTCGGCCGCGACTTCGAGCCGCCGACCCACATCACCGGGCTCTACACCTTCGACGCCCTGGTGACCGGCGACTTCGGGACCATGTGGGACGCGATGCGCCACCTGCTGCTGCCGGCGTTCGTCCTCGGCTCGTTCTTCCTCGGCCTGCTCGCCCGCATGACCCGCGCCTCGATGCTCGAGGTCCTGCGCGCCCCGCACCTGGTCACCGCACGGTCCAAGGGCGTCTCCGCCCGCACGCTGCTGCAGTACCACATCCTCCCGAACGCCCTGATCCCCACGGTGACCGTGCTCGGCCTGGCCATCGGCGGGCTGCTGGCCGGCGCGGTGCTCACCGAGACGGTGTTCTCGTGGCCCGGGATCGGGCGGTACGCCGTCGACGCGGCGAAGGCCCTCGACTACCAGGCCATCCTCGGCGTGACCGTGCTCATCGGCGCGGTCTACGTCATCACCAACGCGGTCGTGGACATCGTCTACGCCGCCCTCGATCCACGCATCCGGCTGGGGGAATGACATGACGGACATGGAGCGTCCTGGCGACGCGACCGACCCGACCTCTCCGGTCGCGCTCGCCGGGCCCGGCGAGACGATGTCCGGGGCGCCCGTGACCCCGACGTTCGCGCTGAGCAAGGCCGACCGCGGCGGAGGCGGCGGCCGGCTGGCGTTCAACATCGGCGTCACCCTCGTGCTCCTCTGGGTGGTCATCGCGATCACGATCCCGTGGTGGACGCCGTTCGACCCGGTGACCGACCAGGACCTCCAGGGCCGGCTCGCCGGCCCGGGCGGCGAGCACTGGTTCGGGACCGACAACCTGGGCCGCGACGTCTTCGCCCGGGTCATGTACGGCGCCCGGCTGTCGCTGCCGATCGCGCTGGTCACGGTCGCGGTCTCGGTCGCCATCGGCTGCCTGATCGGCGCCGTCGCCGGCTTCCTGGGCGGGATCGCCGACGAGGTGATCATGCGCATCAGCGACATCGTGCTGTCCTTCCCCGCGATCGTGCTGGCGCTGGCCATCGCCGCCGCGCTCGGCCCCAGCACCACCAACGTGGTGATCTCGATCGCGGCCGTGACCTGGCCCGAGTACACCCGCCTGATGCGCGGCCAGGTCCTCTCGATCCGCAACAACCTGCACGTCCTCGCGGCGCAGTCGATCGGCTGCTCGCGGGCCCGGGTCTTCCGGGTGCACGTGCTGCCCTTCGGCCTGCAGCCGATCCTGGTCAAGGCCACCGTCGACCTCGGCATGGTGATCCTCCTGGCCGCCGGCCTGAGCTTCATCGGCGTGGGCGCGGTCCCCCCGACCCCCGAGTGGGGCGCCATGGTCAGCGAGGCGCAGTCCCGCATCGACAGCTGGTGGCTCGGCCTCTTCCCGGGCCTGGCGATCCTGTCGATGGTGCTCGCCTTCAACTTCATCGGAGACGCGATGCGAGACCGGTTCGACCCCCAGATGCGCACCCAACGAGGCAAGGGCGGCGGCGCGATGTCCCGCATCCTGCGCCGTACCTTCCTGGGCCGGGCGGGTGAGCGCGCCGCATGAGCACCACGCCTCCCCTCACCACCGGCGCCGAGCCGGCGACGCAGACGCCCCTCGGCGTGAAGCCGATCTTCGAGGTCGACGACCTGCAGGTCGAGTTCCGCACCAGCGCCGGTGTCGCCAAGGCGGTCAACCACGTCGGGTTCTCGGTCGCGCCCGGCGAGTGCCTGGCGATCGTCGGCGAGTCCGGCTCGGGCAAGACCGCGACCCTGCTCGCGGCCCTGCGCCTGCTGCCCACGCCGCCTTCGCGCACGACCGGCGGACGCGTGCTCGTCGACGGCGTCGACCTGTTCTCGCTGTCGCGCAAGGAGCTGCGCGACGTCCTGGGCCGCGACATCTCGATGGTCTTCCAGGACTCGCTGAGCGCCTTCAACCCGATCCTCACCATCGGCCGCCAGATCAGCGAGGGCGTACGCCGCCACCGCGGCCTGTCGAAGAAGGCGGCGCGCGCGCTGTCCATCGAGATGCTCGAGCGCGTCGGCGTGCCGGACCCCCAGCAGCGGGTGGACCAGTACCCCCACCAGCTCTCGGGCGGCATGCGCCAGCGGGCGATGATCGCCATGGCCCTGGCCGGCGAGCCCAAGGTGCTGATCGCCGACGAGCCCACGACCGCGCTCGACGTCACCGTCCAGGCCCAGATCCTCGAGCTGGTCCGCTCGTTCCAGGACCTCTCGATCGTGTGGGTCTCCCACGACCTCGGCGTGGTCGCCGGCCTGGCCGACCGGGTCGCGGTGATGTACGCCGGCTCGATCATCGAGCAGGGCCCCGTGCGCGACATCTTCCACGACGCCCGCCACCCCTACACCCGGGCGCTGCTGGGCTCGGTGCCGCGGCTGCGCGACCCCGAGCGCGGCGACCTGGTCTCGATCCCGGGGCTCCCGCCGAGCCTGGTGGACCTGCCCCCCGGATGCCCCTTCTACGCGCGCTGCGGCGTGCGCGAGGACCGCTGCCTGAGCCGGATGCCCGAGCTCGTGGACGTGGCCCCCCGACACCAGGCGGCGTGCTTCGTCGCCGCCGACGAGGCGAGGACCGCATGACTGACGCCCTGCTCGAGGTCAGCGACCTCGCCGTGCACTTCAACGCCAAGGCCGGCGCCCGCGGCGGCTCCGGCGTGGTCAAGGCCGTGGACGGCCTGGACTTCTCCATCGGCCACGGCGAGACCGTCGGCGTGGTGGGCGAGTCCGGCTGCGGCAAGTCCACCACCGGCCTGGCGATCCAGGGTCTGGTGAAGGCGACGTCGGGCTCGATCATGCTCGACGGCGTCGACCTCACCAAGCTCAAGTCGCGGCAGGTGCGCGCCGCCCGGCGGCGTACGCAGATGGTCTTCCAGGACCCGACGTCCTCGCTCAACATGCGCATGACCGTGGGCCAGATCGTCGCCGAGCCCCTGCTCGTGCACGAGACCCTGCCCAAGGCCCAGCACCGCGAGCGCGTGGCCGAGCTGCTCGGGCTGGTCGGCATGCCGGAGTCGGCGCTGGACCGCTACCCCCACGAGTTCTCCGGCGGGCAGCGCCAGCGCATCGGCATCGCCCGCGCCCTGGCGGTCGAGCCGGACCTGATCATCTGCGACGAGCCGACGGCCGCCCTCGACGTGTCGATCCGCGCGCAGGTGCTGAACCTCTTCCGGGAGCTGCAGCGCAAGCGCGACCTGTCCTACCTCTTCATCTCCCACGACCTGTCGGCCGTGCACCACATCTCCGACCGGATCCTGGTGATGTACCTCGGCCGGCCGATGGAGCTGGCGTCGCGCGACACCGTCTACAACGACCCGCAGCACCCCTACACGGTGGCGCTGATGTCGGCGGTGCCGATCCCGGACCCCGACGTCGAGCGCAACCGCAAGCACGTCCTGCTCCAGGGCGACGTGCCCAGCCCGCTCAACCCGCCCAGCGGCTGCGTCTTCCGCACCCGCTGCCCGCTGGCGCAGGACGTCTGCGCCACGGAGAAGCCGGAGTTCCGCGACGTGGGGACGAACGGCGAGAAGCACATGGTCGCCTGCCACTTCGCCCAGCCGGGGATGGCCGACCTGGTGGCCGCCAAGGCGGCCCAGTGACGGAGCCGACCGACCAGGTCGGGGCCGAGTCGCTGTCGGGCTGGCCCGCCGGCGAGAGCCGGCCGGGTCCGCTGACGGGGGTGCGGGTCCTCGACCTCACCCGCATCCTGGCCGGCCCCTACGCGACGATGAACCTCGCCGACCTCGGCGCCGACGTGATCAAGGTGGAGTCGCCCTCGCGCGGCGACGAGACCCGCCACTGGGGGCCGCCGTTCGCGCCGGACGGCGTGACGGCGTCGTACTTCCTGGCCGTCAACCACAACAAGCGCAGCGTCTGCCTCGACCTGGCCGACCCCGACGGGGCGCGGGTCGCCCAGCACCTGGCGCGGCACGCCGACGTGGTCATCGACAACTTCCTGCCCGGCCGGCTGGCCGCCTTCGGCCTCGATCGCGACTCGATCGCCGGGGACAACCCGCGCGTCGTGACCGCCTCGATCTCCGGCTTCGGCTCCGACAACCCCTACGCCGAACGGCCGGGCTTCGACTTCCTCGCCCAGGCCATGGGCGGCCTGATGTCGATCACCGGCGCCAAGGGCGGCACGCCCACCCGGGTCGGCGTCGCGGTCACCGACCTGTTCGCCGGCGTGTTCGCGGCGCTGGGCATCGTGAGCTCGCTGCACGAGCGCGAGGCCACCGGCCGGGGGCGCCACATCGAGATCTCGCTGCTCGACGCCCAGGTGTCG
The DNA here is from genome assembly GCF_015024225.1 of Nocardioides lijunqiniae. Taxonomy (GTDB): domain Bacteria; phylum Actinomycetota; class Actinomycetes; order Propionibacteriales; family Nocardioidaceae; genus Nocardioides; species Nocardioides lijunqiniae. The sequence continues at coordinate 102,709 of NZ_JACJGM010000019.1, read as the reverse complement.
ATGCTCGCCAACATGGCCTCGGGCTGGCTCGCGGCCGGCAAGGAGCCCTCGCTCTTCGGCAACCAGCACCCCAGCATCGCGCCGTACGAGACCCTCGAGACGGCCGACCAGCCGCTCGCGGTCGCGGTGGGCACCGACCGCCAGTTCCTGAGGTTCGCGCAGGCACTGGGCTCCCCCGAGCTCGCCGAGGACCCGCGGTTCGTCGACAACCGGGCCCGGGTGACGCACCGGGCCGAGCTCGTGGCCGAGCTCGAGGCCCGGCTGCTGGCCCAGGGACGCGCGCACTGGCTGGAGGTCCTGACCGCGGCCGAGGTGCCGGTCGCGCCGGTCAACACCCTCCCCGAGGTGTTCGCCGACCCGGTCATCGCCGAGCGGATGGTGGTCGAGGTCGACGGCGTCCCGCAGGTGCGCACGCCCCTGCGCGTCGACGGTGCCTCGCTGCCGGTCACGTCGGCGCCCCCGCGCCACGGGGCGGACACCGACGCGGTGCTGCAGACACTGGGGCTGTCGCAAGGGATGATCCGACGCATGCGCCACGGTGGCGCAGACTCGTGACCGCCGGCTCCCTCCCGGCATCCAGACTCCAGGAGCCCCCCATGAACTACGACCTCTCCGGGCGCGACCTCATCAAGGCCGACCAGAGCGAGCGGCCCCCGTGGCCCAAGTCCAAGGTGCCGAAGGCATCGGCCGTGCTCGCCGACAAGCTGCGCGACGAGATCGTCGTGACCAAGATGCCCGTCGGTCGCGACCTCCCCAACGAGAGCGAGCTGATCGAGCGCACCGGCTACAGCCGCGGCACGGTCCGCGAGGCCCTGCGCCTCCTCGAGTCGGAGGGGCTCATCAGCACCCGCCGCGGCCCCTACGGCGGCGTGCGGGTCAGCCGCCCGGACGTCTCGCAGGCCACCCGGTCGATCGCCGTCCTCCTCGCGCTGTCCGACGCCACCCTCGGCGACCTGTTCCACTTCCGCCTCGGCGTCGAGTCGGCGGCCGCGAGCCTGGCCGCCACCCACGCCACCCAGGAGCAGATCGAGGCGATGTTCCGGGCCACCGACGACGAGGGCCAGGAGACCGTCGAGGGCGTCGTGTCCTTCCACAACCTCATCGCCGACTCGTGCGGCAACGAGTTCTACCGGGTCTCGCTGGGCTACGTCCTCAACATCGCCGCGTGGCACACCCCCCAGGCCGGCCTCTCCCACGACGACGTGTGCGTCGCGCGTGGCGCCCACCGCGACATCGTCGAGGCCATCGCGGCCCGCGAGCCCGACCGGGCCGCCGAGGCCATGGAGCGCCACCTCAAGTCCTTCCTCGCGGTGATCAAGAAGTCCGGACACCTCGACTCACCCGTCCTGCGCCCCGAGAAGTGGGCGAGCAACTCCTCGCGCCTCTGAAACCCCCATCCGGACCGCCAGGTCCACGTCCCCCAGGAGATCGCATGTCCCAGGCCCGCCCGCTCGTCGTCATCACCGGAGCCAGCTCCGGGATCGGTGCCGCCACGGCACAGGCGTTCGGCGGCCGGGGCTACCCGACCCTCCTCCTGGCCCGCCGCGCCGAGCTGATCGAGGAGCTGGGGGTGCCCGACTCGATCGCCCGGTCCGTCGACGTGACCGACCGCGACGCGCTGGCCGCCGCGCTCGACGAGGCGACGCAGCGCTACGGCGCCCCCGACCTGCTGGTCAACAACGCCGGGGTGATGCCGCTGTCGCGGGTCGTGGACCAGGACCCCGAGGAGTGGCGCACGCTCTTCGACGTCAACTGCCTCGCGCTGCTGACCGCCACGCAGCTGGTGCTGCCGGGCATGGTCGCCGCCGGCCGCGGCACGGTCGTCAACATCTCCTCCATCGCCGGGCGCAACGTCTACGCCAACCACGCCGTCTACAGCGGCACCAAGTTCGCCGTGAACGCGATGACGGAGACGATGCGGCGCGAGCACGCCGACGACGGCGTGCGCTTCAGCCTCGTCTCCCCCGGCATCGTCGACACCGACCTCCTGGTCTCGGTCTCCGACGCCGCCATCAAGGAGTCCTACGAGGCCACCAAGACCCGGCTGCGCGGCGGCCTCGACGCCGCGACGATCGCGGAGACCATCGTGGGTCTCTACGAGCTGCCGCAGGACGTGTGCGTCCGCGAGGTCGTCGTCGCCCCGACCAGCCAGGCCTCCTGACCGGTGGTGGGCACCTCGGAGCAGGAGACCTTCGCCTACTGCGACCGCCTCGACTACGCGCCCGGCGACACCGTGCGCGTGCACGCGTCGTCGGGCTCGGAGCGGCTGCGCGTCTCGCTGGTGCGCCCGCGCGCCGACGGTGACACCGAGCGCATCCGGCACCGCCACGAGCCGGTCGCCGCGGTCGAGCCGCAGGAGACCCCCGGGTCCCTCCAGCCGACCGGGGTCGGCTCGTTCGGCCTCGTCGAGGGCCTGGACGCCGACGTCGCCGACGGCCTCACCGTCGTCGTCCACGCGTGGCCCACCCGCTTCGCCGGCGACCGGTCGACCCTGCTGTCCCTGACCGGCGACCAGGGCACCGTCGAGCTCACCGTGGACGCAGACGGGATGCTCACCGGACGTGTGCGCACCGGCGACGGCGTCGTCGAGGTCGTCGCCGAGGCCGCGCTGCAGCTGCGCCAGTGGGTGACGCTCGCGCTGTCGGTCGACCCGGCCGGCGGCATGCTGCGCCTGCACGTGCGCCCGCTCGACCGCCTGGTGCCGGGCGACCTGCCGCGCACCACCGAGGCGAGCGGCGCCCTGGCCGTGCTCGGCCCGCTGCGCCGGCTGCTCCTCGCCGCGGGCGGGACCACCACGGCCCCCGACGGCAGCCCGCGCGGCACCGGCTGCTTCGACGGCAAGCTGGACTCGCCCACCGTCCTCGCCGGATCCCGCGACGCCCACGCGCTGGCCGACCTCGCGGTCGACCCCCGGCCGCACGCCGCGCTCCTCGCCTGGGACCTCGGCACCGACTTCGCCACCACGATCCTCCGCGGCACGACCGACGGCGCCGAGGACGGGCTGCTCGTCAACGCCCCCACCCGCAACGTCACGGGTCGCTGGTGGGACGCGACGGAGGTCGACCACCGCCTGGCGCCGGGGCAGTACGGCGCCGCGCACTTCCACAGCGACGACCTCGAGGACTGCGGCTGGGCCGTCACCCACGAGCTCGTCCTGCCCGACGACCTGGCCAGCGGCGTCTACGCCGTGCTGGTGGAGGGCTCGGGCTCCGTCGACCACGTGCCCGTCGTCGTCCGCCCGCAGGCGCCCGGCGGCGTGCTGTTCCTGCTGCCGACGTTCTCCTACCTGGCCTACGCCAACGCGCGCCTGGCCGAGGAGTTCGACTACTCCGGCGACGTCCTCACCAACCGCGACGTCATCCCCAGCGACCGCGACAGGCAGATCTACGCGCACCGCGAGTTCGGCAGCTCGCTCTACGACCACCACACCGACGGCTCGGGGGTCTGCTACTCCTCGCACCTGCGGCCGATCCTCAACATGCGCTGGGACTTCCGCAGCGCCATCCAGGACGCGCCCCGTCACTTCGCCGCCGACCTGGTCATCCCCACCTGGCTGGAGCACCTCGGCCTCGAGCACTCGGTGACCACCGACCACGCCCTGCACGAGCAGGGACTCGACGCCCTCGCCGGCCACCGGGTCCTGGTGACGGGCAGCCACCCGGAGTACTGGAGCAAGCGGATGCTCGATGCCGCCCAGGCGCTCCTCGACGACGGCGGCAGCATCGTCTACCTCGGCGGCAACGGCTTCTACTGGGTCACCAGCGCCGACCTCGACCGCCCGCACCTGGTCGAGATGCGGCGCGGTCACCAGGGCATCCGCACCTGGCAGAGCGAGCCCGGCGAGACCGTCATGAGCCAGTCGGTCGAGGAGGGCGGCCTGTGGCGCCTGCGCGGCCGCGCCCCGAACCTCCTGGTCGGCATCGGCATGGCGGCGCAGGGCTGGGACGACGCGACCCCCGGCTTCGAGCGCACCGAGGCCTCCCGCGACGAGCGGGTGGCGTTCCTGTTCGAGGGCGTCGATCGCGACGTCATCGGTGACTACGGCCTCGTGCTCGGCGGCGCCGCCGGCGACGAGATCGACCGCGCCGACGTCAGCCTGGGCACCCCACGCAACGCGCTGGTCGTCGCGACCTCCCAGCCCCACTCGGCCTACTACCTCGCCTCCAACGAGAACGTCCCCGCGCCGACCCCGCTCATCAACGGCACCAACAACCCGGACGTGCGGGCGGACGTGACGTTCTTCGAGACGCCCGCGGGTGGGGCGGTGCTGTCGACCGCCGCCATCTCGTGGACCGGCAGCCTGGCCTACGACGGCTTCGACAACGACGTCGCCCGGCTGACGGAGAACGGCGTGCGCGAGCTCCTGGCCAGGTCGACCTCGGGCTGAGCGTCGGCGGGCGGACGCCCCCTCAGGCTCCCGGCGTCGCGGGCGCGACGTCCGGGACGCCCACGACGAGGGCGAGCCGGAAGCGGCTCTCGTCCTCGGTCCCGGGGGCCGCGGACATCACGACGATCTTGAGGTCGGCCTCCCCGTCGGTGACGGTGTCGCAGTCGACCGCGATGGGGCCGACGGCGGGGTGGTGGACGACCTTGCGGTCCTCGCGGTGGGCGCTGACCGTGCCGGCCGCCCACAGCTCGGCGAACCGGGCGTTGCCGGCGAGCAGGCTGCGCACCAGACCGCCGAGCCGCGGATCGTCGGGGAAGCGACCGGTGGCGCGACGCAGGTCGGAGGCCACCGCGGCCTCGGTGTGCGCCTGGTCGTGCACGACGACGGGCCACTGGGCGACCGCGGCGCCGTCTCCCGGCAGGGGGAAGACGCACCGGGCGAAGTTGCGCACTGGCAGCGGCACGCCGGCGGGGTCGCCGAGCACCGCCGCCCAGCTGCGGTTCCACCAGACCAGCTGCCAGTCGGCGGCGAACACGGCGACCGCCGCGTCCCCCAGGCGCGACACCAGCCGCTGCACGCTCGGGGACAGGTGCTCGGAGACGCGTCCGCTGCTGGGCGGCGCGAGGGCGGCCAGCCGGAACAGGTGGTCGCGCTCCTCGGCGCTGAGCTGCAGGGCGCGGGCCAGGGCGGCGACCACCTGGGCGGACGGCGTCGTGGCGCGGCCCTGCTCGAGGCGCACGACGTAGTCGACCGACAGGCCGGCGAGCTCGGCGAGCTCCTCGCGACGCAGCCCGGTCGTCCGCCGCCCGAGCCGTGCGGGCAGCCCCGCGGCGGACGGCGACAGGCGGTCGCGCCAGGCGCGGATCGTGGAGCCGAGGTCGCTGGTGGTCGTCACCCGACCATCCTGCCTCGCGATCGCACGCCCATGGGTGTCACCGGGGGGTCCTGGGTGGTACTGCCGCTCCTACCGTCGTGACGTCCCTGGTGAGCGCCTCGCTGAGCCCGCAGGATCGAGGCATGACCACCACCTTCATCACCGGAGCCAACAAGGGCCTCGGCCTCGAGACCGCCCGCCGACTCGTCGAGCTGGGCCACACCGTCATCCTGGGCGCCCGCGACCCCGAGCGCGGCGCCGCCGCGGCGCGGGGCCTCGGCGTCCGCTTCGTCCGGATCGACGTCACCGACGACGACTCCGTCCGCGCCGCCGCCGCCGACGTCGAGAGCCACGAGGGGCACCTCGACGTGCTCGTCAACAACGCCGGCGTCGCCGGCAGCCACGGCGTCGAGCCGGCCGACCTCAGCGGCACGGACGTCCTCGACGTGATGGACGTGAACGTCGCGGGCGCCGTCCGGACGACCACCGCCTTCCTGCCGCTGCTGGCGCGATCCGCCGATCCCGTCATCATCAACGTCAGCAGCGGCATGGGCTCCCTCGAGCACACCCACGACCCGTCCCGCCCGGAGTCGCACGCCGTCGCACCGGTCTACACGGCCTCCAAGGCCGCCCTCACCATGCTGACGACGCAGTACGCCAAGGCCTTCCCCCACATCCGCATCAACGCCGCCGACCCCGGCTACACCGCGACCGACCTCAACGCGCACAGCGGCCCGCAGACCGTCACCGAGGGCACGGACGCCGTCGTGGCGCTGGCGACCGAGGGGCCCGGCCACGCCTCCGGGCGGATCGTGGACCGGCACGGCGAGACCTCCTGGTCCTGACCGCCGGCCCCTGCGCGGGGCCGCTCGCTCAGTCGGCGGCGGACGCGCGGGGCGGCAGCCGGTCGGGCCAGACGAAGGAGCGCACCAGGCCGAACTGGCCGTCGAGCATCGACTGCCCGTAGGAGACCCGCAGGCCGCGCGCCACCGCGGCCTCGAGCAGGGGCGTCATCCGGGGCTGGATGACGATCTCGGCGACCGCCGACCCGGGCGACATCCGCGAGACGTCGGCCGGCAGCGGGTCGTCGGGCCGCAGCCCCAGCGACGTGGCGTTGACCAGGAGGTCGGCCTGCGCCGGGTCGGCGTCGGAGACCACCACCCGGCACGCCGGGTGCGCGGCGACGACCGCCTCGGCGAGCCGCTCGGCCGTGTCCCTGCTCCGGTTGTGGATCGCCAGGCGGCGCGCCCCCGCGCCGGCCAGCGCGAAGGCGAGCGCACGACCGGCCCCGCCGGCGCCCACCAGGAGCACCGAGGCGTCCTCGACGGTGACGCCGTCCGCGACCAGGCCGGCGAGGAAGCCACCCCCGTCCACGTTGTCGCCGGTCAGCCGGCCGTCGGCGTCGCGGCGCACGAAGTTGACGGCGCCGACGAGGCGGGCGCGGTCCGTGAGGTCGTCGAGCAGGCCGACGACGGCCACCTTGTGCGGGATGGTGACGCCGAAGCCCGCGACGTTGCGCATCCGCCGGACCGTGCCCACGACGGCGGCGAGGTCGTCGGGGGACACGTGCAGCGGCGACACGGCGACGTCGTCGCCGGCCGCGGCGAAGCGGCGGTTGAGCAGGTCGCTCCCCCGGACGTGGTCGACGGGGTCGCAGAGGATGAACATGACGTCGGTCAGGCCGGTGATGCGCACGGGGTGCCTTCCTGGTGATGCCGCGAGGCCCCCGACGTCGTCGTCGAGGGCCTCGCGGGTGGAGCTGGTCAGCGGGAGCCGACCGGCGGGGATCAGCTGGGCTTGATCTCCGCCAGGCGGATCTGCTTGTTCGGGCTGTAGCGGACCCCGGTGACCGCGTCCGAGTGCACCAGGAACTTGTTGGCCTGGAACAGCGGGATCAGCGTCGCGTCGTCGCGCATCGCGGTGATGAGCTCCTCGGCGATCGTCTCGCGGCCGGCCGGGTCCTTCTCGGCGAGGTACTCGTCGTAGAGCTTCTGGCCGATGGGGAAGTCCATCGAGGTGCGCTCGCCGTAGATGCCGGCCTCGCGACCGAACGGGTCGAAGTACGACGAGGAGTCGAAGTCCTCCGGCGCCCACAGGCCCGAGGTGATCGAGAACTCGCCGGCGCGGTAGCCCTCGATCCACTTCTCGTACTCGACCGGGCGGATGTTGACCTTGATGCCGACCTTGTCGAAGTCGGACTGCAGCTTCTCCCACAGGCTCTGCTGGGAGACGCCGTACCAGGTCACGTTGGCGAACTCGACGTCGAGCTCGAGGCCGGAGACGCCGGCCTCGTCGAGCAGCTTCTTGGCGGCGTCGGGGTCGTAGCCGATGGGCTCGACCTTGTCGGCACCGACGAAGCCGAGCGGGACGACGGCGGCGGGACGCGGGGCACCGTCGGCCAGGGCCGAGCTGATGCCGTCGTAGTCGACGGCCATCTGGATGGCCTGACGCACCTTGTCGTCGGCGAGCTCGGGGGCGTCCTTGCTCTGGTGGTTCATCGCCAGGTAGTTGATGTTGAACGAGGGCTCGGTGACGACCTTGATGCCGTCCTTGCCCTCGAGCGAGGCGGCGGTGTCGGGCTCGATGTCCATCGCGATGTCGATGTCGCCGCGCTCGACCAGCTGGGCCTGCGTGGAGGCGTCACGGATGTCCTCGAGGACGATCGTGTCGAAGGCCGGGGCCTCGCCCCAGTAGTCGTCGCGGAGCTTGAAGACGACCTCGGAGTTGCGGCGCCACTCCTCGAGCTCGTAGGGGCCGGTGCCGACCGTGGTCTTGTCCATGAACGCCTGCGCGTCGTCGGCGGTGACGGCGGAGGCGTCCGAGACGGCGCCGTTCTCCTGGAGCACCTTCGAGTCGAAGACCGACAGGTACGGCGCGGCCATGCGCGAGGGGAACGAGCTGTCGGGGCCGGTGAGCACGAACTCGACGGTGGTGTCGTCGACGACGTTGACCGAGTCGACGATGCCCATCTTGAACGCCGAGGCGCCCTGGACGTTCTTGACCCGCTCGAGGCTGAACTTCACGTCCTCGGCGGTCATGGTGTTGCCGCTGGGGAAGGTGACGTCGTCGCGGAGCTTGAAGGTGTAGGTCTTCAGGTCCTCGGAGGCCTCCCAGGAGGTGGCCAGGTTCGGCAGCACGGTCTTCGGGTCGTCCTGGTCGACGTCGACCAGCGTCTCGGCGTACATCGGGATCACCAGCTGCATGGCGTCCGCGAGCACCCGGGCGGGGTCGAACGTGGCGAGGTCGCCGAGGGCGATGCCGAGGCGAAGCTCGTCCGCCGCGTTGCCGCTGTCGCTGTCGCTGCTGCCGGACCCGCAGGCCGTCAGGGACAGCGCGACGACACACGCGGCGAGGGCGGTGCTGATTGTTCTCTTCAAGGCGGTCTCCATCCTGGGACACATTTAGTAGGATGAGGATCCTTTTTAGCCGGTGTGTTGTCAAGCACTGTGTCCAAACCGAGTCTTCGCCGTGACCTGACCCGCGGGCCCGCCGTGGCGGGCCCGCGGGTCGATCGGTCGGCCGCTCAGAGGGCAGGCTGCTGCCGGGTCAGCGACCGGGTCGGCAGCGCGACGGCGGCCACGCCGAGCACCATCACGCCGGCCGCGATGGAGAGCAGCTCGAGCGGCACGATCGAGGGCAGCGGCTGCCCCGACACCCCGACCGCGATGCCGACCAGCGGCGGCACGGCGACCAGCACGCCCAGGGCGACCGCGATCGCGCCCGTGGCCAGCGACTCGATCAGCGTCATCGCCCGCACCTGGCGGTCCTGCGCCCCCACCAGCCGCAGCAGGGTGAGCTCCCGGCGCCGGCCCAAGGTGGCCATGACCAGGCTGTTGACCACCGAGAGGGCGACGTAGCCGAGGATCACGCTGAGCGCGATCCGGTTGACCCAGGCCTGCGAGTCGCGCTCGGCGGAGCCCTCCTCGGCCAGCGACTCGGCGCTGCTCGGGGCCAGCCCCAGCTCGCCCACGGCGGCCTCCACCTGTGCCTGCTGCCCGTCGGCGACGTTGACCAGCAGGTAGTCGTCGAGGCCCGCGGTGGTGTGCTCGCGCAGGGTCTCGCCGTCCATCGTGACGTCGCCGAAGCCCAGCCCCCGCTCGTACGTCGCCACGACGGTCGCGTCCGCGGCGGCGCCGTCACCCAGGCGCAGCGAGACGGTCTCGCCGACGTCGGCCCCGACGAAGCCGGCGGCCTCCGCGCTCAGCGCGACCGTGCCGGGCCGGCCCAGGTCGGCGACCGAGCCGTCGGTCACGTCCAGGTCCTGGGTGGCGTCCTGCGACTGCGGGTCGACGCCCTGGGCCGCGAACGCCTCCGTGGTCGGGTCGCCGAGCAGGGTCCCGGTCAGGAGCACCTGGCTGCGCACGACCCGGTTGACGTCGTCGACGCCGTCGAGCGCGGCGACCTGCTGCGCGGCGTCGCCCGAGATGCCGGCCGGCGCCGCCACCACGTAGTCGGCCACGAGTCCCTCGCGCGACTGGGCGGAGGCCTCCGCCTCCACGGTGGTCGGCAGGAACAGCTGCACGCACGCGAACGACATCGCCAGCGCCAGCGGCACGACGGCCGAGGCGGAGCGGCGGGTGTAGCCGCGCAGGTTGGCGGTCGCCAGGGTGAGGCTGGGAGAGCTGCTGCGCCGGGTGACGCGGTGCGCCAGCCCGACGACGCGCTGCACGATCTGCGGCCCGAGCAGTCCCACCCCGAAGAGCAGCAGCAGCGCGGCGCTGGCCGCGGCCGCGAGGCCGGCGACGCCGGACACGACGTACGGCACGCCGGCGCAGGCCAGCCCGAGCCCGATCAGGACGAGGCCGCTCACGGTGCGCAGCCGCGAGAGCTCGGGGCTCTCGACGTCGGCCTCGGCGAGCGCCTCGACCGGGGAGATGCGCGACGTGCGTCGCCCGGCGAGGGCCGCTGCGCCGACGGCGCTCACGAGGCAGAGCACGACGGCGCCGAGCGCCGGGATCGGGCTGTAGGCGAGGGCGAAGTCGGCGGGCATGACGCCCGCCCGGGAGAACTGGTCACCCAGCACGCGCGCCATCCAGAGACCGGGGCCGACGCCGAGCAGCGCGGCCACGCCGGCGACGACCAGCACCTCGCGCCGGATCAGCCCCTGCACCTGGCCGGGCAGCGCGCCGACCGCGCGCAGGAGGGCGAACTCCCGGCGCCGCTGGCCCACGGCGATGGACAGCGTCCCCGCCACGACGAAGACCGCGATGGCCAGGGCCACGCCGATGAAGGAGCTGCTGAGCACCATCAGCTGCTCGCGCGAGGAGAACGACGCCAGCGACTCCAGGTCGCCGCGACGGCTGCCGGTGTAGGCCTCCACGCCGTCCACGTCACGCTCCACGGTCGCCGCGAGCTCGTCGGCGTCGGTGCCCGAGGCCGCGATCACGCCCACGGCCGCGACGCGTCCCGGGTGGGGCCACAGCTCCTCGGCCCGCTCGTCGCTGAGCAGCACGGTCGCGTCGTCGCCGCGGACGGTGCCGCTGACGGCGTACGTCGTCGGGGTCGCGCCGTGGGTGAGCACGAGCTCGTCGCCCGGCTCGAGACCGAGGCCGGTGCCGACCACGACGTCCAGGTCGCCCTGCGGCTCCTCCCCGTCCACCAGCTCCTGCGAGCCGAGGGCCGCGGAGCCCCAGCCGTGCGCGTCGACCCTCCGGTCGTCGGCGGTGCCGAGGGGCACGCTGACGTCCGCGACGGCCCGCTCCACGCCCGGGAGGGCGGCGATCTCCTCGACGGCCTCCTGCGGCAGCGTCACCCGCTCGGCGAACGGGACGGCGAGGTCCTCCTCGACCGGCAGCGACTGGCGCCCACCGACCATGACGTCGGCGGAGGCGTAGCGCTCGGGCGGCACGCCGCCGCGCAGCCCGGACTCCATCAGCACCCCGAGCCCGGTCATCAGCGTCGAGGCGAGCAGCACCGCGACGAACACGCCCACGAACCCGCCCCGGTGGCGGCGGATCCCGGCGTAGGCGAGGCCCCACATGTCAGCGCCCCGCCATCATCGTCGTCATGTGCTCGGCCACGCGGCGGGCGTCGGGCGCGTCCATCGCGCCCACCAGCTCGCCGTCGGCGAGGAACAGCACCCGGTCGGCGTAGCCCGCGGCGACGGCGTCGTGGGTGACCATAACGACCGTCTGGTCGAGGTCCTTGGCCGTCTGCCGCAGCAGCTCGAGCACCTGGTGACCGGTGACGGAGTCGAGGGCGCCGGTCGGCTCGTCGGCGAAGACCGCCGCCGGCCGCGTGACGAGGGCGCGGGCGATCGCCGCGCGCTGCTGCTGGCCGCCCGACAGCTCCGAGGGCATCCGTCCGGTCAGATCGGCCAGGCCGACCGCGTCGAGGATGTGCGCCAGCCAGGCACGGTCGACGGCGTCACCGCTGAGGAGCAGCGGCAGCGTGACGTTCTGCTCGACCGAGAGGTGCGGCAGCAGGTTGTAGGCCTGGAAGACGAAGCCGACGTGGTCGCGGCGGAAGGTCGTCAGTGCCTTGGTGCGCAGCTGGGAGATGTCGGTGCCGCCGACGACGACGGTGCCGCTGTCGGGGCGGTCCAGCCCCGCGGCCGCCTGGAGCAGCGTGCTCTTGCCGGAGCCGGAGGGGCCCATGACGGCCGTGAACGACCGGGTGGGGATCTCGACGGAGACGTCGCGCAGGGCGGTGACCGGGCGGGGCCCGCTGCCGTAGGTCTTGGTGACGTGGCGCAGCGAGAGCGCGACCGCCGTGGTGGTCGTGGGGGGTGTGGTGAGGTCCTGGGTCGGCATGGTCCGTCCTTCGTCGTCCTGCATCGGGATGTGCCTTCGACGCTAGGTTCGGCAGGCCCCGCTCGCGACGGTGGTGACTACCGTCTTGATGGTGTAGCCAGCTCTACCGACAACGGGACGCGCGACCGCGAGAATGGACCGGTGACCGTGACGACGCCCCCCGCCCTGAGGCGCCGCGGTCGCGACCTGCGCTACCTCGCGGTCGAGGCCGCCTCCTGGCCGGCCTCGATGGCGCTGCTGGTCGCGAGCGTCCTGGTGCTGCCGCTGGCGGTGCTGGCCGGCGGGCGCACGGGCGGCTCGCCCACCCTCGACCTGGTCCACCGCCTCGCGCTGCGCGCGCACGACGCCGCGGGCCGCCTCGCCGCCGACCGTCGTACGACGGAGCTGCCGAAGGAGGCCGCGGCCAGCCTGGGAGCGCCGCAGACCCGGCGCAACCTGGGGTGGCTGGTCCTGCACGCCACCGTCGTCTTCGGGCTGTCGCTGCTGCTCGTGGCGCTGAGCGTCGCCCCGGTGCTCTACTCCCTCGTGGCCCCCTGGTGGTGGCTGTTCCCCGACGACGCGCCGATGTCGCTGGCCTTCGAGATCACCAGCTGGAGGCGCGCGGGCGCGACCGTGGCGCTGGGCCTCCTCTACGGCGCCCTGGCGTGGGTGCTGGTCCCGTGGACCTCGCGCCGGATCGCTTGGGGCACCCTCGGGATCCTCGAGCCGCCGCGCTCGGAGGTGCTCGCGCAGCGGGTCGACGCGCTCTCGGTGAGCCGGGCCGCCGCGCTGGACGCGCACGCCGCCGAGCTGCGGCGGATCGAGCGCGAGCTCCACGACGGCGCCCAGAACCGCCTGGTGTCGGTCGTGATGATGCTCGGCATGGCCCGACGGGCCCTGGAGAGCGGAGCGACCAACGCCCTGCCGCTCCTCGAGCGGGCCCAGGACGCGGCCGGCGACGCCCTGTCGGGGCTGCGCACGGCCGTGCACGACATCTACCCGCCGGTGCTCGACGAGCTGGGCCTGGGCGACGCGGCCTCGTCGCTCACGAGCCGGTCCACGATCCCGTGCACGCTCGACGTCCGCGGGCTGCGTCGCGCGCCGGCGGCGGTGGAGTCGGCGGCGTACTTCGTGCTCGCGGAAGCGCTCACCAACGCGATGAAGCACTCCGGCGCCTCGCGGATCGACGTGTCGCTGCGCACGGAGCAGAGCGTCATCGAGCAGGGCGTCACGGAGGGCGCCGCCGAGCAGGTCCTGGTCGTGGAGGTGCGCGACGACGGCCACGGCGGCGCCGTCGACCATGGCACCGGCAGCGGCCTGGCCGGCATCCGCCGCCGCGCCGCCGCCTTCGAGGGCGACCTGCAGCTGATCAGCCCGGCCGGAGGGCCGACGATGGTGAGGGTGGAGCTTCCATGCGGATTCTGATCGCCGAGGACGACGCGCTGCTGCGCGCCGGCCTGACCCTGCTCGCGGAGAGCGAGGGGTTCACGGTCGTGGAGGCCGTCGACAACGCCGACGACCTGCTCACGGCCTACGACGCGCACCGCGAGGAGGGCGTCGACGGCGCCGTGCTCGACGTGCGGATGCCGCCGACGTTCACCAACGAGGGTCTGCGCGCGGCCCTCGAGCTGCGCGAGCGGCAGCCCGGCTTCCCGGTGCTCGTGCTCTCCGCGCACGTGGAGGACCAGTACGCCGGCCGGCTGCTCTCCGGCGGGTCCGGCGGCGTCGGCTACCTGCTCAAGGATCGCGTCGGCGACGTCGGGCAGTTCGTCGACGCGCTGCGCCGGGTCCTCGACGGCGGCACCGCGATGGACCCCGAGGTCATCGCGCAGCTGCTCAGCCGCCGGTCGGGCAACGACCCGATCCGCTCGCTCACGCCGCGCGAGCGGGAGGTGCTCTCGCTGGTCGCCGAGGGCAGGTCGAACGCCGACATCTCCCGCGAGCTGGTGCTCTCCGACACCGGCGTCAGCAAGCACATCGGCAACATCTTCTCCAAGCTCGGGCTCTCGACCTCCGACAGCGGGCACCGCCGGGTGCTGGCGACGCTGACCTACCTGCGGTCCTAGCGCCGGCCGCTCAGTGCGTGGCGAGCCGTCCGGTGAGCCGGCCGTGACGCTCGGCGCTCGCCTCGTCGAGGCCGACGATCTCCACGGTGGTGCCCTTGCGCGCGTACTTCGCGGTGATGGCGTCCAGCGAGGCGACGGTGGAGGCGTCCCAGACGTGCGAGGCCGACAGGTCGACGACCACCCTCGCCGGGTCGCCGGCGTAGTCGAACCGGGTGTAGAGCTCGTTGCTCGAGGCGAAGAACAGCTCGCCCGTGACCGTGTAGACCGCGGTGGTGCTGCCGTCCGGCTCCTCGACGAGCTCGCGGCGGGTCTCGGTGACGTGGGCGACGCGCCGCGCGAAGAGGGTCATCGCGACCAGCACCCCCGCGCCGACGCCGAGCGCGAGGTTGTGGCTCAGCACCGTGACGACGACCGTCGCGAGCATCACCGCGGTCTCGGAGCGCGGCATCCGCCGCAGCGTGCCGGGGTGCACGGAGTGCCAGTCGAAGGTGCCGACCGAGACCATGACCATCACCGCGACGAGCGCGCCCATCGGGATGAGCGCCACGACGTCGCCGAACCCGACCACCAGGATCAGCAGGAAGACGCCCGCGAGGAACGTGGAGATCCGCGTGCGCGCACCCGAGACCTTCACGTTGATCATCGTCTGGCCGATCATGGCGCAGCCGCCCATGCCGCCGAAGAGGCCGGTGACGACGTTGGCGGCACCCTGGCCCCACGCCTCGCGGGTCTTGGCCGACGGGGTGTCGGTGATGTCGTCGACCAGCTTGGCCGTCAGCAGCGACTCCAGGAGCCCGACGAGCGCCATGGCCAGCGCGTACGGCGCGATGACCTGGAGCGTGTCGAGGGTGAGCGGCACGTCGGGGAGGAACAGCGTGGGCAGGCTGTCGGGCAGCTCCCCCTCGTCGCCGACGTCCGGCACGGTGAGCCCGCCCACGACCGTGAACGCCGTCAGGGCGACGATGGCGACCAGCGGCGCCGGGACGACGTTCGAGACCCGCGGCAGCCCCACCAGCACGGCGATGCCGACGGCGACCATCGGGTAGACCAGCCACGGCACGTCGACCAGGTGCTCGATCTGGGCCTGGAAGATCAGGATCGCGAGGGCGTTGACGAACCCGACCATCACCGAGCGCGGGATGAACCGCATCAGCCGCGCCACCCCGGCCAGCGCCAGCACGACCTGGATGGCGCCGCCCAGCAGGACGGTGGCGATCAGGTAGTCGTAGCCGTGGTCGCGCATGACCGGCGCGATGACGAGCGCGACCGCGCCGGTCGCGGCCGAGATCATCGCGGGGCGTCCGCCGAGGAACGAGATGGCGACCGCCATCGTGAACGACGCGAACAGCCCCACGCGCGGGTCGACCCCGGCGATGATCGAGAACGAGATGGCCTCGGGGATCAGCGCGAGCGCGACGACCAGCCCGGCCAGGACCTCCGTGCGCAGCAGCCGCGGTGAGCGCAGGGCGTCGCGCACCGTCGGCGTCTCCGGCAGGGGATGGCGGGAGGTGGCGGCGGGCATGGTCGTGCTCCGTTCGGGATGGGGCGGGTCGGGGCGCGGTGGGCGCGGCCGCTGGGACGAGGGCCGCCCGCGGGACGAGGGCGGACGCGGGCATCGAGCCGGGAGGCCGCCGGCGTCGTTCCCAACCCTACCCTCACGTAAGGGTAGGGTTGAGCCGTCCCGACCGTGAGGCTGACCACCGTGACCGATACCGACGCCCCGCGCGAGCGCTCCTCCGCGATGCACATCGGCGAGGTGGCCGCCCGCACGTCGCTGTCGCTGCGCAGCCTGCGCCACTGGGACGAGGTCGGGCTGCTGCACCCGTCGGGCCGCAGCGACGGCGGCTTCCGCCTCTACCAGGAGTCGGACGTCGAGAGGATCCTCGTGATCCGGCGGATGAAGCCGCTCGGCTTCACCCTCGAGCAGATGAAGGCCGTCCTCGACGACACCGAGACCCTGCGCGACGCGGCGGCCGACGCCGAGGCACGACGTACGGCGCGCGCCCGTGTGGACGCCATCCGCACCGAGGCCGTCGAGCGCCGCGCCGCCCTCGCCCGCCAGCTCGACATGGCCGACGAGTTCCTCGAGCTGATCACCCGCGAGGCCGCGTCCGACCGCGGCGCCGGCGACGGCGCCGCCCTCTGAGTCGCTGCGGCGCCCCAGCCGAGTAGCACCGGCAAGGTTCTGGGCCTTTCCCCTCGCCTCTGGGCCGCAATTTCGGCCCAGAACCTCAGGTTTTTCAGCATCTGCTGAAAACCCTGCTCCGCACGCGAGCCGCTCACCCGTGACCCTGGCCACCCCGCGCCGCGCCGACTACAGTCCGCTGTGACCGGGATCACCCGGTCGACCCTCTCACTACGGATCGTCCGGCACGTGCCTGCCGGTGAAGGGATGGCCTCGTCATGGCTTCTGTCAGCTTCGAGAACGCTCAGCGCATCTACCCGGGGTCGGACACGCCGGCCGTGGACGACCTCAACCTCGAGATCGAGGACGGGGAGTTCATGGTCCTCGTCGGCCCCTCGGGATGCGGCAAGTCCACCTCCCTCCGCATGCTCGCGGGACTCGAGGAGGTGACGGACGGGACGATCAGGATCGGCGATCGCGACATCACCCACGTCCCGCCCAAGGACCGTGACATCGCGATGGTGTTCCAGAACTACGCGCTCTACCCCCACATGACCGTCGCCGAGAACATGGGCTTCGCGCTCAAGATGGCCGGGGTCAGCAAGGCCGAGCGCAGCACCCGCGTCCAGGAGGCGGCCAAGCTGCTCGACCTGGAGGACTACCTCGGCCGCAAGCCCAAGGCGCTCTCCGGCGGCCAGCGCCAGCGCGTCGCCATGGGCCGCGCGATCGTGCGCCAGCCGCAGGTGTTCTGCATGGACGAGCCGCTGTCGAACCTCGACGCCAAGCTCCGCGTCTCCACCCGCACCCAGATCGCCGCGCTCCAGCAGCGCCTGGGCATCACCACCGTCTACGTCACCCACGACCAGGTCGAGGCGATGACGATGGGCGACCGGGTGGCCGTGCTCAAGGACGGCATCCTCCAGCAGGTCGACACCCCGCTCGCTCTCTACGACCGGCCCGCCAACCTGTTCGTGGCCGGCTTCATCGGCTCGCCGGCGATGAACCTGCTCTCGGGCAAGGTCGGCGCCGACGGCCGCGTCGAGGTCGACGGGCACGAGCTGCTGGTCGACCGCGAGGCGCTCTCGCGCGCCGACGGCGAGGTCACGCTGGGCGTCCGGCCCGAGTCGTGGCGCCTGGCCGAGGAGGGCGAGGCGGGCTACCCGATCAAGGTGGCGGTGATCGAGGAGCTCGGCGCCGACGCCTACCTCTACGGCACGCCGGCCGCCGAGGGCTCCGACCCGCTGCACCAGATGGTCGTGCGCGTCGAGGCGCGTCGCGACCTCGTCAAGGGCGCGACGGTGCACCTCGCGACGACGCCCGACAAGGTGCACGTGTTCGACACCGCCAGCGGGGCGCGACTCAGCGCCTGACCGGCCCGAGCACCACGACGCTGCCGGGCTACCGGGCCCCTCGGGGGGCTCGGTGCCCGAGCAGCGCCACCACCTCGTGCGCCGTCGCCCGCAGCTCGGCGGCGGCGGTCGCGGGGTCCAGCGCGGCCGCGAGGCTGCGCGGCTCGCCGTGGATCGCGAAGACCGCGTCGAACGGCGCGGGCGCCGGGCGGTCCACGCGCCCGGCCAGCCCGACCACGAGCGCGCCCGCGTCGTGACCCAGCCGGGCGACGCCGGCGGGCCCCTTGCCCATCGCCGTCTGGTGGTCGAGGGAGCCCTCGCCGGTGACGACCAGGTCGGCGCCGACGACCGCCTCGGCCAGCCCGCTGCGGCGCGCGACCTCCTCGAAGCCACCGACGAGCCGGGCACCGCAGGCCAGCAGCGCGGCGCCGAGCCCTCCGGCGGCGCCGGCGCCCGGGAGCGCCGAGACCGGGCGGGCCGCGTCCAGGGCCGCCGCCCAGCGGAGCATCTGCGCCTCGAGGTGCTCGACCTGCTCCGCGGTGGCGCCCTTCTGCGGTCCGAACACCCGGGCGGCCCCGACCTCGCCGGTCAGCGGGTTGGTCACGTCGGAGAGCACGACGACGCGCGCCATGTCGGGCAGGGTCGCGGCGTCCAGCGAGGCGAACGACCACAGCGGGTTGCCCTCCTCCCCGCCGCGGACGTCGGCGCCCAGCGCGCGCAGCATCCCGGTGCCGCCGTCGGTGGTGGCGCTGCCACCGAGCCCGACCAGCACCGGCCCGCTGCCGGCCGCCAGCGCCTGGCGGAGCTGGAGCCCGAGTCCGGTCGAGGAGGCCCGCGGGGGCACGGAGTCGTCGACGACCGTCAGCCGCTCGAGGCCGATGGTCCGTGCCGCCTCCACCACCGCGGTGCCGTCGGGCAGGGCGACGTACGCAGCACGCAGCGGGCGTCCCAGCGCGTCGACCGCGTCGGTCCCGACCGCCCGGCCGCCGGCGCCCCGGGTGAGCGCCTCGACCGTGCCCTCGCCGCCGTCGGCGAGCGGCAGCACGAGCACCTCGGCATCGGGCGCGGCGTCCAGGACGCCGAGCCGCACCGCCTCGCCGGCCGAGTCGCTGGCCAGGGAGCCCTTGAAGGAGTCCATCGCGACGACGACGCGCAGCCGGCTCACGCCTCCTGCCTGACCCAGGCGTAGCCCCAGGGCCGCAGCACCAGCGGGTCGACGCGCTCCCCGGTGAGGACGTCGAGCCCGCGCACCGGCAGGGTCAGCTCCTCGCCGGACACGTTGGTGACGCACAGGAGCTCGTCGTCGGTGCCCTCGCCGCGGCGCACCGCGAAGACCCG
Organism: Nocardioides lijunqiniae; assembly: GCF_015024225.1. GTDB lineage: Bacteria > Actinomycetota > Actinomycetes > Propionibacteriales > Nocardioidaceae > Nocardioides > Nocardioides lijunqiniae. The sequence goes on along the minus strand of NZ_JACJGM010000019.1, from coordinate 83,839 downwards.
GTCGTCGAGCAGCTCGACCCGCTGGGTGCCGAACGGCGAGAACGCCTCGTGCCGCCGTCGTACGTCGAGCAGGTGGCGCATGCCTTCGAAGACGGCCCGGCGACGCGGGTCGTCGACCAGCTCGGCGGCGAGCCGGTCCGCGTCGAGCACCGCGCGGTTGATGCGACGGTTGATGCGGCTCTCGACCATCCCCTCGAGGTCGGGCGGCGACCCCACGAGCGAGTGGTGGTAGACCGCCGGGACCCCGAGGAACACGAACAGGATGCTATGCGCGGCCAGCGCCTTGGCGGCGAGCACCGCGGGGTCGTGCGCCTCCTCGACGGTGCAGAGCGCGTCGAGGTAGCTGAGGTTGAGCTCGTAGACCGACCGGCTGCCGTCGGGCCGGCCCGCCCAGGAGATCTCGCCGCCGTGCGAGCGGGTGCGCTCGACCAGCGCCTCGCGCTCGGCGTCGTCGAGGATCCCCTCGGTGGCGCGCATGCCGATGCCGTCGTGGCTGGCCAGGAAGTTGAACCAGGTGGCGGTGTCGCTGACCGGCCCGACGCCGTCGGCCCAGGCGCTCAGCCGCGCGGTGGACCCGGCGACGAAGGAGTGCAGCACCAGCGGGGGCAGCGCGAACTGGTAGACGAGGTGGGCCTCGTCGTGGCCCTCACCGAAGTAGGAGATGTTCTCGGCGTGCGGCACGTTGGTCTCGGTCAGCAGCCGGGCGCCGGGCGCGACGTGCTCGACGAGCGCCCGCCACACCTTGATCGCCGCGTGCGTCTGCGGCAGGTGCAGGCAGGTGGTGCCGGACTCCTTCCACAGGAAGCCGATCGCGTCGAGCCGCACGGCCGACGCGCCCCGGTCGAGGTAGCCGAGCAGCACGTCGGTCAGCTCCTCGAAGGTGCCGGGCCGGCGCACGTCGACGTCGACCTGGTCGTCGCCGAACGTCGTCCACGCCCAGCGCTTCGTGCCGTCGGGGCGCAGGTAGGGGTGGAAGAGCGGCGTCGTGCGCGGGCGCACGACGTGGGAGGCGTCGAAGTCCGGGTCGCGCTCGACGTAGAAGCCGTCGTACGCCGGGTCGCCGGCCAGCCAGCCGAGGAACCACGGGCTGTGCGCGGAGGTGTGGTTGGCGACGAAGTCGAACATCACCGCCCGGTCGGCGGCCAGCTCGGCGACGTCGTCCCAGGTGCCGAGCGCCGGGTTGACCGCCCGGTGGTCGACGACCGCGAAGCCGTCGTCGGAGGTCCACGGGAACATCGGCAGCAGGTGCAGGTCGCTGAGCACGTCGCCGACCTGCTCGCGCAGGAAGACCGCGAGCGTGTGCAGCGGCGCCTCGCCGCGCCGCCGGATGCCGTCGCCGTAGGTGATCAGGCAGGCGGTGCGGTGGGTCGGCGGGTCGACCGTCCGTCCGGCCAGCCGCGCGGCGTACCGCTCGGCCAGGGCGACCAGGCGCGCCGTGACCTCGGCGTGGTCGGCGGGGTAGAGCAGCGTGAGATGAGGAGCGATCCGGTCGGCGAGGGCGCGGGCACGCACCGGGCCGCTCACCGCTCCCCCTCGGTGCGCGCCAGGGCGGCGCCGGCGCGGAGCACGTCGGGCGCGAACGGCTCGGCGGTGCCGCCGCCGGCGAGCAGTCCCCGGACGGCGTCCAGGCCCCAGTCGTCGAGCTCGCCGACCCGGTCGGAGAACGACGGCAGCCCGCCGTAGGTGCGGGCGGCACCGGCCCACGTCTCGCGCTGGGAGTACGACGGCCGCGCGACGACGCAGTCGGGGTCGTTGACCCAGAGCCGCCCCTGCTGCCAGGCGCGCGCGGCCAGCGGCATCAGGCCCCGCAGGCCGGTCGAGCCGTCCTCGCCGCCCTCGTGGAAGGTGTCGGGCGAGACCCGCATGGCGTCGACCAGGCCGACGCTCGGCAGCAGCGGCGCCCCGCAGCCGACGAGCTGGACGTCCGGGCCGACGACCTCGCGCACGAGCTCGAGCCCGGAGCGGTAGGCGGCGACGCCGTCGACGCCGGAGTGGCGCGGCCCCGGCACGGCGCCGGCGTAGAGGAAGTCGAGCTTGAGGTAGTCCACGCCCATCGCGACCAGCCCCTGCAGCGCCTCGGCGAGCCGGTCGCGGACGCCGGGGTGCGTGAGGTCGAGGCCGCGCAGGGCCTGGCCCCAGTTGCGGCCGGCCTCCCCGACCAGCCAGTCGGGGTGCTCGCGGGCGATCGTGGTCTCGGCGCCGACGGCGAACGGCGCCAGCCAGATCCCGGCCCGGCGTCCCGACGAGCGGATCGCGTCGACGACCGCGGGCAGCGACCCGAAGCGGTCGGAGACGACCAGGCCCTCGCCGAGCCCGGGGCTCCACCCGTCGTCGACCTGGACCACGTCGACGGGCAGGTCGTGGACGTCGAGGTCGCGCACCGCCTCGAGCACGTCGTCGTCGGTGACCTCCTCGAAGAACCGGTACCACGAGCACCAGACGCGCGGCGGCGGCAACGTGCGCCGGACGACGCCGGCCGCGAGCGAGTCGCCGTACGCCGCCAGCGCGGCCTCGCCGCCGCCCGCGTGCTCGGTGGTCTGCACCGCGCCGGTGGCCCGGACCAGGAGCGTGTCGCCCTCGAGGTGGGCGCGCAGGGTCGGCACGGCCGTCGGGTCGCTCGAGCCGTAGCAGCGCGCCGGTGCGCCGGTGCCGGGGTCCACGACCAGGAGCCCCTCGCCCTGGACGCCGCGGCGGGCGACGGAGGTGCCGGGCCGGAAGCGCATCTGGTGCTCCCACTCCTCGGCCGGTGCGCGGCCGGTGGCGCCGACGGCGTACCAGGTCGCGGGGCTCCAGCTCTGCCAGCCCTCGGCGTAGACGCGACCGGCGGCGACGTCGACCCGCACCTCGTCGACGGGGCGTCCCTGCTCCGGCGCGCTCACCGCGACACCTCGACCGGGGCGCCGCCCTGCTCGGCCGAGGCGGCGGCCGCGAGGACGAGGCGCACCGACTCGGCGGCGTCCGCCGCGGAGTTCTCCGGCTCGCGGTCCTCGGCGACCGCGCACATCAGCTCGCCCATGGCGGCGGCGAAGCCGTCGACGAACCACGCCCCCGTGAGAGGTACGTCGGTCCGGTGCGCGCCGTCGTCGAGCTCGAGCCGGTCGGAGTCCAGGAGCACGCTGCCGCGCAGGGTGCCGCCGGTGCCGTGCACCCAGAAGGGACAGCCGGGCTCGGAGGAGACGACGCTGCCGGCGATCCGCACGCTCGCGGTCGCGCCGGAGGCGGTGGCGAGCGACACCGTCGCCGACCAGGGGTTGCGGGCCTCGGCGGGCTGGCCCGGGACCCGGGAGTCGACGGCCTGCACCGAGGCGACCGGTCCCGCACCGCCCTCGGCCAGCCAGGTGCGGGTGATGTCGACCCAGTGCAGGAGGTAGTCGGTGAGCAGCATGTGCGGCACGTCGTCGAAGGGCGTGCCGGCCAGCGGCGGCAGGGCCTTGTCGTGCAGGTGGGTGACGCCCACGACGTCGCCGATCGCGCCCGCGCGCACCAGCAGGGTGGCCGCGCGCCACGGCGGCGCCCAGCGCCCGTTGTGGTTGACGGCGATCCGGACCCCGGCCTCGTCGGCGCGGGCCAGCAGCGCCGGCAGCCGGTCGAGGTCGTCGGGCGAGAGGGTGAGCGGCTTCTGGGCGAGCACGTGCTTGCCGGCCTCGACGGCCGCCTCGAGCCGGTCCAGCCGGCCCTCCGGCCCGGTGGCGAGGTCGACGAACCGCACCTCGGGGTCGGCCAGCAGCTCCTCGGCGCTGCCGTAGACGCGGCCGACGAAGGGGAACCGCTCGCGGACCGACGCCGTGGTCTCCGCGGTACGGCTCCAGACGCCGGTCACGCCCACGCCGTGCTGCGCGTAGGCCGGCAGGTGCGCGGACTGCGCGATCGTGCCGGCACCGAGGATCGCGACCCCACCGCGGTCCTCCGGGAAGCGCGGACCGGTCGCGAGCCGTGCCGGGTCCGGGTCGCTCACCGCTCCTCCGGCGCGGCCGGGAAGCGGAGCACCGCCTGCAGGACGCCCGGGTCGCCCCGGTCGAGCCGCTCGAAGACCGAGGCGACGTCGGCGGCCGGGACCACGTCCGTGACGATCGACCGCACGTCGACGCGACCCCGGCGCACCTGCTCCATGAACGTGCGGACCAGGCGCGGCTGGTCCCACCGCGGCCCGAGCGCGAGCGGCGTACCGGAGATCTGGCTGGCGACGATCCGCACCCGGTTGTGGTGGAACTCCTCGCCGAGCCGCAGGTGGGCGGCGCCTCCCTGGTAGAAGCCGGACGCCACCACGGTGCCGTCGACGACCACGGACCGCACGGCCTCGTGCAGGGCCCGGTCGTTGCCGCTGAGCTCGATGGCCGAGTCGACGCCGCCGCCCGACCACTCCCGCACGTGCGCGCCGGGCCCGCCCGGGGCGTCGGGCGTCAGCGTGTGCGTGGCGCCCATGCGGCGCGCCACCTCGAGCCGGTCGGGCACCCCGTCGACGGCCACGACCTCGGCGCCGCTCAGCACCGCCAGCCGGGTGGCCAGCAGGCCGATGACGCCCTGGCCGTAGATCGCCACGCGGTCGCCGAGGCGGGCCTCCGCGGCGAGCACCGCGTTGAGGGCGATCGAGCCGACGCGGGCGAAGATCCCCGCGAGCGCGTCCTCGCCGGTCCACACCCGGTCGCGGACCGCGGCGGCGGCGACGACCGCCTCGCTGCGGTGGCCCCAGATGCCGTGCACGACGTCACCGACCGCCGGTGCCTCCACCCCGTCGGCCACCTCGACGACCTCGCCGACCTCGGAGTAGCCCCACCCCTCGACGGGGTAGCCGAACGTCGGCGCCCCCTCGACGAAGAGCCGCCGCTCGGCGTCCCAGGTGCCGGTGAGGTACGGGTTGGACCCGCGGTACGCCGTCAGCTCGGTGCCGGCGGAGACGCCGGAGTACCACGTGCGCACCCGCACCGTCCCCGGCGCCAGCGGCTGGGCGTCGGTGGGCGCCAGGGCCACCTCGAAGGGGGCGGTGAAGGACACGACCTCGGGCACGGACGGCTCCTGGGCTCGGGATGACGGGCGGGACGGCGGGCGGGGCGAGGCGGCGGGCGCGGGTCGCGGCGCGGATCAGCCCTTCTCGGCGCCGGCGGTCAGGCCGCCGGCCAGCCACCGCTCGCTGAGGAAGAACAGGCCGATGATCGGCACCGTGAGGATCACCGAGCCGGCCATCAGCACGGTGGTCGGGACCTCGATGCTGCCGGCGAGCTGCGAGAGACCGAGCGAGACGGTCCAGTTCTCCCGCTTCTCCACGAGGAAGAGCAGCGCGAAGAGGAACTCGTTCCACGCGATCATGAAGATGAACAGCGCGTTCGACATGATCGCCGGCATCGCCAGCGGCAGGCTGACGTGGCGCATCGCCTGCAGGCGGGTGCAGCCGTCGATCGCGGCTGCCTCCTCGATGCTGGCCGGGATCGTGTCGAAGTAGTTGCGCAGCATGTAGATCGACACCGCCGCGACCTGCGCGACGTAGACCACCAGCAGCCCCAGCAGCGTGCCGCGCTGGCCGATGCGCGTGAAGAACACGAACAGCGGGATCGCCAGCAGGATGGCGGGGAAGAAGTAGACGCCCAGGAACACCGCGCTGATCTGCCGGCGACCGAAGAACTCCAGCCGGCTGACGGCGTAGGCGCCCGGGATCGCCACCAGCAGCGTGAGCACGACGGTGCCGATCGCCACGATGAAGCTGTTGCGGATGAAGGTCAGGAAGCCCTGGCCCCCGTCCTCGGTCGAGGCGAGGACGTCGCGGTAGGTGCCCAGGTCGATCTCGCCCGCCTTCGGCCACAGGGCGCCGGGGTCCTGGATGACCGCGTCGAGCGGCCGGAAGGACAGCAGCAGCATGTAGTAGAAGGGGAACAGGCAGATCAGCAGCAGCACGATGATCGTCAGCGGCCGCAGCGCGCCGAGGATCCGCCGCTCGACGGCGTCGCGGTTGAAGGAGCTCATGCCACGTCCTCCGAGCGGCCGAAGAACTTGAGGTAGATCCCGACCAGCACCGCGAGGATCGCCGCCAGCACGAGCGCCTGGGCGGCCGCGGCGCCGATGTCGCCGCGGTTGATGAGGTAGTCGTAGACGCGGACCGCGACGACCTGGGTGCCGGACGCGCCGCCGGTCAGCAGGTAGATGTCGTCGAAGTTGTTGAAGGTCCAGATGAAGCGCAGCACCGTCAGCACCGCGATCGTGGGCAGCAGCTGCGGCAGCACGATGTGGAAGAAGCGCTGGGTGGGCGTGGCGCCGTCGACGGTCGCGGCCTCCTCCAGCGACTCCGGGATCGCCTGCATCCGCGCGGTGATGAAGAGGAACGCGAACGGGAACGAGCGCCAGCCCTCGAAGAGCACGACGGTGAACAGCGACATGCTGACGTGCAGGTCGATGCCGAACGGCGAGATCGGGTCGGAGGAGCTGAGGAACGCGATCGGGTCGTCCCAGCCGAGCAGGCTCGCGCCGTAGTGGTTGACGATCCCGAACTGCGGGTTGAGCATCGTCGACCACACGAAGGTCGCCGCGACCACGGGGGCGACGTACGGCAGCAGCATGCACGCCCGCACCAGCCCACGCCCGCGGAAGGGCCGGCGCAGCGCGAGCGCCGCGACCAGGCCGAGGCCGATCGCGCACGCCGTACCGGCCACGGAGTAGACGAGCGTGGTGACCAGCGCGTCGACGAAGCCCGGTGAGGTGAGGACGTTGGTGAAGTTCTCCAGGCTGTAGTCGCCGATGATCCCGGTCTGGCGCAGGTTGAGCAGCCGCACCTGCTGGAAGGCCAGCGAGAACGTCCACAGGATCGGCAGCACCACCATCGCGAACACGATGACGACGGTGGGCGAGATCAGCAGGTAGCCCGCGCGACGGTCGTCGCTCGCGCGGCTGGCCCGGGCCCGGCGGGACCGGCCGCCCTGGGGCGCCGGGGTGGGCGCCTCCAGGGCGGTGGCCGTCTGGCCGGCCGGTCCGCCTGTGGTCATCGGTGCTCCGGGAGGAGGGGCGAGGTCACCGGACGTCGCTCACTGGGAGTCCTGGACCGAGGTGATCGCCTCGTCGGCGGCCTTGGCCGCCTCCTCGGGGTCGGTGCCGCCAGAGACCTGGTTGACGGCGTTGGCCACGGGCTGCTCGCCCTGGATCGCGCCGAGCAGGTCGCCCTGGCCCTGCGGGATCGCCCAGCGCGCCAGGGTGTCCGCGCCGCCGGTCAGGGCCTCGATGACGTCGGGGCCGTAGAACTGCGAGAGCGGCGCCTTGGTGTCCACGCCGACCTCCATCTTCGCCCAGGCCTCGGAGTACTCCGTGCCGCCGGGGGCGTCGCCGGTGCGGACCGGGATCTTGCCCTCGGGAGCGATCGCGATCCACGGCTCGTAGCCGTCGGTGAGGAGGTACTCGACGAACTGCTTCGCGGAGTCGGTGGCGGAGTCGGCGGTGATCGTCCAGGACGTGATCTCGCCGAACGTCGCCGGCTCGTCGCCCGACGGACCCTGGATCGAGGTCACGACGCCGCTGTTCTCGGCGAGGAAGCCGGGGTCGGCCTTGCACTCGGGGCAGCTCGGCAGGGCGTCGTTGCGCAGCCCGGCCATCTCGTCGAGGATGAAGCTCGACCAGATCAGCATCGCGCCCTGACCGGCGAAGTACGCCGCGCGGGTGGTGTCGACGTCCTGCGCGCCCTCGATCGAGTAGTCCTGCTGCAGCTCGCCGTAGAAGTCGAGCGCCTCGACGCACTCGTCGCTGTCGAAGGTCACCTCGCCCTCGTCGTCGACCATCTCGCAGTTGTTGCCCAGCCCGATCTCCTCGAAGGTCTGGGCGGTGAACGCGTCGCCCGCGACGTTGGCGCCCAGGAAGCCGGAGACGTCGCCGGAGTCGAGCTCCTCGGCGGCGGCCAGCACGTCGTCGTACGTCGACGGCACCTCGAGCCCGGCCTTCTCGAACAGGTCCTTGCGGTAGACCAGCAGCTGCACCCAGGACTCGCTGGGGATCGCCAGCTGGTCGTCGCCGTCGGCGGTCAGCTCCAGCGAGCTCTCGCTGAACGTGCCGGGGTCGAGGGTGTCGAGCACCTCGCCGACGGCGGCGGTGTCCACCAGCTCGTTGGTCGACAGCGTGCGGACCTGTCCGAGCGGCAGGCCGCCGATCACGTCGGGGAGGTCGCCGGCCGCGGCGCTGGACGTCAGGACCTGGTTGAACTGGTCCTCGGCGACCGCGACCAGCTCGACGTCCACCCCGGCGTCCGCCGTGAAGTCGTCGACGATCGCCTGGGTGGCCGCCACCCGGTCCGGCAGGTCCTCCACGATCCAGACGGTGATCTTGCCGCCGTCCCCGCCGTCGCCACCGTCGTCGGAGCTGCAGGCGGCAAGAGTTCCGAGAACGAGGGTCGAGAGCGCGGCGACAACACTGGCGCGGCGCCGACGGGGTGTGGACATGAGGCCTCCGGAAGTTCGGATAGTTTTGTCCAGACATTGGACCTATGTCGTACATCTGTCAAGCATTTGTTGCGCCGTCGTTATACTCAGGTCGCCGCGGCCAGCCGGCCGCCCGCGTCAGAAGAGGTGCTCATGCCCACCGGCCCCGGCGACGTCCTCGACCTGATCCGCCACGGCCGCGCCGGCACCCGCGGCGACGTCCTCCAGGTCACGGGGCTGTCGCGGATGACGATCACCCAGCGCATCGACGCCCTGCTCGCGGCCGGGATGATCGTCGAGGGGCCCACCACCGAGGCCACCGGCGGGCGGCGCCGGCGCAGCCTGGAGTTCAACACCTCCCAGTCGCACGTACTCGTCACCGCCATCGACACCACCCACACCCGGATCGCGGTCACCGACCTCGGCGGGGCGGTGCTGGCCGAGGACTCGATCGAGGTGGCCGTCTCGGCCGGGCCGTCGGCCGTGCTCGACCGGATCGCCTCCGCCTCCGCGGCCCTCCTGGACAAGCACGACCTCGGCCCCGACCGCCTGTGCGGGCTCGGGCTCAGCCTCCCCGGCCCGGTCGACCCCGAGTCGGGGCGTCCCAGCCAGCCGCCGATCCTGCCCGGCTGGGACGCCTACCCGATCGCCGAGCACCTCCAGAGCGCCCTGCCCGGCGTCCCCGTGCTCACCGCCAACGACGCCGACGCCGCCGCGATGGGCGAGTACGCCGCCGGCTACGCCCACGTCCGCTCGCTCTGCCTGGTCAAGGTCTCCACGGGCATCGGCACCGGCATCGTCATCGACGGCCGCTCCTACAGCGGCGTCGACGGCGGGGCCGGCGACATCGGCCACGTCCGCGTCTCCCCCCGCTCCGACGCGCGCTGCCAGTGCGGCCTCACGGGCTGCCTCGCCGCGGTGGCCAGCGGCCGCGCGGTCGCCGCCGAGCTCACCGCCCTCGGCATCCCGGCGACGTCCGGCCGCGAGGTGCGCGACCTGCTCCGCGCAGGCGACGCCGAGGCGGCCCGGCTCACCCAGGAGGCCGGCCAGCGCATCGGCGAGGTCATGGCCACCGTCGTGTGCCTGCTCAACCCCGAGGTGGTGCTGATCGGCGGCGCCCTGGCCTCGGCCTCGCTGCTGGCCGGGATCCGCGAGACCCTCTACCGCCTCGCCCTCCCCCGCGCCACCCGCCACATGGCGCTGCAGCTCGGCACCCTCGGCGAGGACGCCGCCGTCGCCGGCCTCACCCGCCTGGTCGTCGACCAGCAGTTCTCCCCCGACGCGGTCAACGCCAAGCTGCGCGCCTGATCTGCGCTCGCGTCACCAGCGCCTTCCCCCGAGATGTACGTGGCGGCCCGTGGCCTTGACCGACACGTGCGCGCCGGCGGGAGGCACCCGATCGACTAGTGGCCGGCCGCCTCCACCATGAAGAACCGCGACTCCTGGATCGCAGCTACGTCGTCGGCGCTCAGCCGGATCCCGGTGATGACCTCGCTCATCGCGAGGCCGACCGCGAACTCGTCCGGGGCGTCGTCATCGGTCTCCCCGGTCAGGTCGTCATGGACGAGATCGAACAGCGGACGCAGACTCACGGGCACTCTTGAAGGGTCCTCGTACATGTAGTCGTCGGCATCGAAGACCACGTGACCGTCCTTCGCGCAGCCGAACCGCATCCGCGCCTGGACGTTGTTCCGGACCACGGCGGCAGCTCCCCCCTCCGCAGCGAGGCTCGTGAGGGTGGCCGACGGAGGATCGCCGTACCCGCTCACCTCGATCGCGAAGACCCCGCCTGGCACGTCCCGGATCGCCCACGCCGTCGCACTGTCGCCGCCGCGCTCACCATGCCCCAGGGGCTTCTCGAGGTCGACGCCGAGCGCGAGCGCCACCTGCTCACGAGGGGCGGTCGTCGTGAGCACGGTCAGTGCCCCGGTGTACTCGAACTGCTCGGCCACCAGCTCGTGCTGCTCGATCGACACGTCGTTCACCCTGCGACCCTAGGGGCCATCACGTCCAGGGTCCTGGAAGCTCACGAAGCTCGCGCGCCTCCACGACCGACGGCTCGCCGCGCTTGGCAGCCGAGGCGGTCCGGCTCACCCAGGAGGTCGGCCAGCGCATGGGCGAGGTCATGGCCACCGTCGTGTGCCTGCTCGACCCCGAGGTGGTGCTGATCGGCGGCGCCCTGGCCTCGGCCTCGCTGCTGGCCGGGATCCGCGAGACCCTCTACCGCCTCGCCCTCCCCCGCGCCACCCGCCACATGGCGCTGCAGCTCGGCACCCTCGGCGAGGACGCCGCCGTCGCCGGCCTCACCCGCCTGGTCGTCGACCAGCAGTTCTCCCCCGACGCGGTCAACGCCGAGCTGCGCGCCTGAGCGAGGTCGGCTGGGCCAGGTGGCCGTCGCGGATTGCGTCGGCCCCTGCCTAGGCTGAGCCGCCGACCTGCTCCAGATCGGCAAGGACACCCCGCGCGACCGCGACCAAGGGTGTGCGGGTCGACCGGGCGCGTGAGCGCAGGAGGTCGAAGGCCTCCGAGGTCGAGATGGCGTCGGCGTGCGACAGGGCGCCCTTGGCCTGCTCGATGATGACCCGGCTGTTCAGGGCACCTTGCAGCTGTTCGGTGATGAACTCGGCCTGGACCAGGTTGCGCTCGTGCAGGATGGCGATCGTCGCGACGTCCGCCAGGGCCTGGACCACCCGGACCTCGTCGGCCTCGAACTTGGCGTCCTCCGTGCCGAACAGGTTGAGCGCACCGATGACCGTGCTGCGCAGCCGCATCGGGAACGCGTGCACCGACTGGAAGCCCAGAGCACGCGCTTGCGGGGCGAACCTGGGCCAGCGGTCGCCGGCGTGGGCGAGGTCCGCGTTGACGACCGGCTCCCCGGTGACGAGGCAGTCCCGGCAGGGTCCTTCCTCGGCCTGGATCTGGAACAGCTCGAGCAGCTCGCCGGACTCGCTGTTCGCGGCCATGAACCGGACCTGGTCGCGGTGATCGGCCAGCACCAGGCCCACGGCGGAGGCCCCGCTCACCGCGGCGGCCTTCTCGGTCAGCTCGTGCAGGAAGTCGACGAGGTCGTAGTCGTCGACGAGTGCGTCCGCGACCTCGACGAAGAACTCTGACAGGTCGCTCACGGAGATCATGGCTGGGCCTCACACTTGGTTGGGCTGCGCGGAAACTTCGGCATCAACGTGGCTCGCGGTCCGGCATCGCCCGGCCCGCCAGAATGTCTCGAGAGAGAGCGGCGAGGTCCTGGCCGTTCGCCCAAGCATACGCACGCATGCGGGCCAAGGCCTCGGAAAGGCTCACCCCCATCTCCACCATCACGACACCCTGCGCCTGGTAGACGTGGCTGTTGGCCCCGAGCGAGGTGTCGAGGTCCGGCTCGAGCTGGGTGCCTCCGGGCGGGATCGAGCCGTCGAGGAGCACCTCGGTGGCTGCCTGCGAAAAGGCGAGCGCCACCTTGAGCCCCGTGGCGTCGAGGCGATCCCCGGCCGACGCGTACGCGGTCAGCACGCCGAAGATCGAGGCACCGACGTGCAACGGGAAGGCGTAGACCGCTTCGATGCCGGACTGGCAGGCTGCTGGCGCCCAGCCCGGCCACCGGCCCATCCCGTCAGCGCGCAGGTCCGCGACCAGCACGGGACGCTGGGCGTTGAAGGCGTCACGCGTCGGGCCCTCGCCCATGGAGAACTGCATGTCCTCGACCTTGCGCGCCACCTCGGCCGACGACGCCGCCACGGCATGCGCTTCCACGCTCGGCATCAGCGCCACCACCGCGCCCAGCAGGTGCAGCTCGTCGGAGATCTCGCGGCACAGGCGGCCCAGAGCGCCAGTGACCCCGTCGCCCGCTCGGGGGCTGCGCACCGGGTCCTCGGCGTGGGGTCCCTGCGGTTCGCCATCCTTCACGAGGGTGAGTCCTTTGAGCTGCATCGGCGTGCGCGGCACGTCGGCAAGGTCTGGGACGACGGAATCCCTCTCAGGGTAGCCGTTCTGCCGCCAACATGTAGTGTCGACGACAGCACAGTCGTCCCGGACCCCGACGAAAGCACGATCCGAGCTCTCGTCCGGAAGGCCTCTCATGACTGCGCACCAGATCCACCGATCGCCTGTGTGTCGGGCTGCTGCCGCCGTCATCATCGTCGGCCCCGTCGGAGAGTCGGGCCGGTCGGCCCTCCTGGAGCTGCTCGGTCAGGCCTCCAGCACCCACGAGCTCGTCGATGCCGCGATCTTCGAGACCCGGCACGGCACCTCCGAGCTGCTCGAGACCCTCAGTGCCCATGACCTCGTCCAGGCCCTGAGCACGTCGCCGCGCACCGCACCGACTCACGAGTTGGCCGCTGGCCCGTTGTCCCCACGCGAGCTCGACGTGCTGCGGCTCATCGCCATCGGGTTGACGAACCAGGAGATCGCCACCCGCCTGCACCTCAGCATGAACACGATCAAGACCTACATCCGCACCGGCTACCGCAAGCTGGGCGTCGTCCACCGCTCCCAGGCCGTCATCTTGATGCGGGACCACGCGCAGCACCAACCGACGCCGGCAGCAGCAGCACCCGGCCACGCACCCGCGAGCCACACCTCCACGGCCTCAGCCAGAGAAGCACGATGAGCCCGGAAGCCGCCAGGCCGACGGCACTGCGGATCACCCTCACCCACGACTACCCGGTCGTCGACGCCGGGCTGCGCGCCATGCTCAGCGGGTACGAGCACCGCATCCAGATGCTCGACTCGGGGGCCCAGACCGACCCCGACGCGGACGTCGACATCGTCTTGTACGGCACCACCCCAGATGCAGGTGACGGCATACCGCTCCCGACCCTGCCGCGCGGCGCAGGAGCGAGAGTCGTGCTGTTCGCCTGGGCCCTGCCCCCGGAGGCAGTCCTGACGGCACTCGCGCAGGGGGCTGCCGGCTGCCTGTCGAAGACGCTGTCCTCCTCCGAGCTCGTCGACTGCCTCGAACGCATCGTGAACGGTGAACGAGTCGTCAGCGCCGCCACCCTGGTGCAGGGCCGCGCCTCCATGCCCAGCCCCGACGACGGGCCGAGCGATGACCACCAGCTCAGCCCTCGAGAGGCCCAGGTGCTCTCGCTCATCGCCCGAGGCATGAGCACCCGCGAGATCGCGGCCACCATGTTCCTCAGCGTCAACACGATCAAGACCTACATCCGCACCACCTACGCCAAGACCGGCGTGACCTCGCGAAGCCAGGCCGTGATCTGGGCGACCAGCAACAACACGTTCACCCTCGACACCGGCGACGCCGAGGACTCCTCGACGATCGCCTCGCTGGTCGGCTGACCGTACCCACGTCCGCCACCTGCGGGAGGCTGCTCCCACGACGGAGACCCTGGTCCGTACCGACCCAGCCCGCGGCGCACCGGCCGCAGCCGCCTGGTCCGCGGCGGCGCGGCGCGGATGGGCGGGACCGGCTTCTACCCCGAGGAGGAGCCGGTCGTGGAGGTCGAGGTCGGCGACCTGTGGGTCGGCGAGCACCCCGTCACCGACATCGAGTTCCGGCGGTTCGTGAAGGACACCGGCCGCGTCACGGCGGCCGAGCGGGCGCCGGACGCACGGGACTGCCCGGACGCCAGCCCCGACCAGCTGGTGCCGGGTTCGCTGGTCTTCGTCGGGACGCCGCGCCCGGTCCCGCTCGACGACTGGCGGCAGTGGTGGGGCGTGGGTGCCCGGCGCCGACTGGCGCCACCCGCACGGCGCCGGGTCCGACCTGTCCGGCCGCGAGAAGCACCGTCGTGCACGTGGCGCGCCCCGACGCCCTGGCCTACGCCTCGTGGGCCAGTCTGCGGCTGCCCACCGAGGCCGAGTGGGAGCACGCGGCCCGCGGCGGCGTGCCCGGCCGCGCCTACGCCTGGGGCGACGAGCTCGAGGCCGGCGGCCGGGTGCTGGCCAACACCTACCGGGGCGACTTCCCCTGGCGCTCGCTGCACCCGCGCGGTCCCGGCACCAGCGCGGTCGGCAGCGACCCGCCCAACGGCTACGGCCTGGTCGACATGATCGGCAACGTCTGGGAGCGGACCTCCACCCCGTGGACCGAGACCCTCGCCGAGCTGCCCCCCGCGCCTGTCGCCTCCTGCTGCGCGCGCACGGTCGCGGACACCGAGGAGGAGCGCGCCGTGACCACGGGCGGCTCGCACCTGTGCTCGTCGTCGTACTGCCGGCGCTCCCGTCCCGCCGCCCGCCAGGGCCAGGGCGTGCTGAGCAGCACCAGCCACGTCGGCCTCCGGTGCGTCGTCGACGCGTGACCGGCTCCATCCACCGCACCCGTCACACGGACGTCGAGAAACTCACGCTTCCCGTACGAAGCTTCGTACCGGAAGCGTGAGTTTCACCGGGTACCCGGTGAAACTCCTCCGCCCTCACGCCTGCGTGACCCTCCCACAGGCCACCTACGGTGGAGGCACGTCTCGACACACCGGAGGAGCAGGACATGGACTACACGCGTCTCGGCAGCTCGGGGCTCACGGTCAGCGGCATCGCGCTCGGCTGCATGAGCTTCGGCGACACCTCGCGCGGCGCCCACGGGTGGGCGCTCGGCGACGACGCGGCGGAGCCGATCTTCCGTCAGGCCGTCGAGCTCGGCATCACCTTCTGGGACACCGCGAACGTCTACAGCGCCGGCACGTCGGAGGAGATCACCGGCCGGGCGATCCGGCGCTTCAGCCGCCGCGAGGACGTCGTGCTGGCGACCAAGGTCTTCTTCCCGATGCACGACGGCCCGGGCGGCTCCGGCCTGTCCCGCAAGGCGATCCTGGAGCAGGTCGACGCCTCGCTGACCCGCCTCGGCACCGACTACGTCGACCTGTACCAGATCCACCGCTTCGACCCGGAGACCCCGGTCGAGGAGACGATGGAGGCCCTGCACGACGTCGTGCGCGCCGGGAAGGTGCGCTACCTCGGCGCCTCCTCCATGCACGCCTGGCAGTTCGCCACCATGCAGCACGCCGCCGACCTCGGCGGCTGGACCCGGTTCGTGTCGATGCAGAACCAGTACAGCCTGCTCCAGCGGGAGGAGGAGCGGGAGATGTTCGGCCTGCTCGCCCACCAGGGCGTCGGCAGCATCCCGTGGAGCCCCCTGGCGAAGGGCCGGCTGGCCCGGCCGTGGGGCGAGCAGACCCTCCGCTCGGAGAACGACCCGATGGGCCGGCGCTACGTCGACGAGTCCAACGAGCCGATCGTCGCGGCCGTCGGCCGGGTGGCCGAGGAGCACGGCGTCGCGATGGCCCAGGTGGCGCTCGCGTGGGTGCTGCGGCACCCGTCCGTCGACGCCCCGATCGTCGGGCCGACCAAGGAGCACCACCTCGCCGACGCGGTGGCCGCGCTCGACCTCGAGCTCACCGACGACCAGGTCGCCGCCCTCGAGGAGGCCTACACCCCGCGCCTGCCGTCGGGCTACTGACCGACTCGGGGTACTGACCGACTCGGGGTGCTGACCGACTCGGGGTGCTGGCCGACTCGGGCGACCGGCCGACTCGCACTACTGGGCAGCCGGGTCGTAGGCGACCGCGACGTCGAGGACCCAGGTGACGCCGAAGCGGTCGGTGAGCATGCCGTAGAGCGGCGACCAGCCGGCCGGGGCGAGCGGCACGACCACGGTGGAGCCGTCACTCAGCTTCTCCCAGTACGACGTGACCTCGGCCGGGTCGGTGCCGCGCACCGACACGAAGAACGGGTCCTCGCCCCGGCTCCACGGCCGCGCGGACGGCACGTCGTAGGCCATCACGTGGAAGCCGGACTCGGAGCGGACCTCGCCCCACATGACCCAGTCGGCCTCGTCGGGCTCGGTCACGCTGTGCGCGTCGCGGTAGGTGACGGCGACGAGGTCGCCGCCGAAGACCGAGCGGTAGAGCTCGAGCGCGGCGCGGGCGTCGCCGCGGAGGTTCAGGTGGGCGACGGTGGTGATGCTCATGGTTCTCCTCAGGGATGTGGCCCCGGTCCGTCCGGGGCGCTGAGAAGACAGTGACGCCAGTAGCGGTCGGATCCTGTCCGCTACCTGCGCGAGGATGAGGACATGACGAACGGACCCTCCGCCCGGCTGCTGGCGCTGCTCTCGCTGCTGCAGGTGCGCCGCGACTGGCCCGGCCAGCTGCTGGCGCAGCGGCTCGAGGTCAGCCCCCGCACCGTGCGCCGCGACGTCGATGCCCTGCGCGAGCTGGGCTACCGCGTGCACGCGGTCAAGGGTCCCGACGGCGGCTACCGGCTCGACGCGGGCACCGCGCTGCCGCCGCTGCTCTTCGACGACGATCAGGCCGTGGCGCTGGCCGTCGCGCTCCGCGTCGTGGCGGCGAGCGGCGCCGGTGTGGAGGAGGCCGCGGCGCGGGCGCTCACGACGCTGCGCCAGGTGATGCCGTCGCGGCTGCGCCACCGCATCGACGCCGTCCAGGTCGGTGCCGTCGCCACCCGTCGGGAGGGCCGCGTCGACCCGGACGTGCTGGTCGCGCTGAGCACCACCGTCTCCGCCCGCGAGGTCCTGCGCTTCGACTACGGCGCGCCCGAGGACGGCGCACCGCCGCGTCGCGCGGAGCCGCACCACCTGGTGTCGCGCGCCGGTCGCTGGTACCTCCTCGCCTGGGACCTCGACCGTGACGACTGGCGCACCTTCCGCGTCGACCGGGTGCGCCCGCGCACTCCCACCGGACCGCGCTTCACCCCGCGCGAGGTGCCCGGCGGCGACGCCGGCGCGTTCGTGGCCGGCCGCTTCCGTGGCGCCGAGGGTCCCGGCGACTGGCCCTGCACCGGCGAGGTGGTCCTCGACCTGCCCGCCCGCGACGTCACGCCGTACGCGCTGGACGGGGTGGTCGAGGAGCTCGGCCCGGACCGGTGCCGGCTCGTCCTCGGCTCGTGGTCCTGGGCCGGTCTCGCCGCGGCGGTGGCCCGCTACGACGCCGACGTCACCGTCGTCGGGCCGCCCGAGCTGCGCGAGGCCTGCGCCCGACTGTCGGCCCGGCTCGCGGCGGCGGCGGGCTGACGCCGCGCGACGGCCGGAATGACGCGCCGCGACCGCGGGTACCAGCCGGCTCCCCGACCCAGGAGCCCCCTCATGCCCTCCCTCGCCGACCAGTCCGTCGACCAGCTCGGCGGCCCCTGGAGCGTCCTCACCCGCCAGAAGCGCGACCACGTCCGCCTGGACCGCCTCCTCCACGAGCTCGAGGGGACGTCCGGGGCGGCGCAGGAGCGGGTCCTGCACGCCATCGCCCGCCTGGTCTTCCCGCACGCCTTCGCCGAGGAGTCGGTGCTGTGGCCGGTGCTGCGGCGGGTGCTGCCCGACGGCGAGGAGCTCACCCTCCAGGTCGAGCAGGAGCACCAGGAGGTCAACGAGATCTGGTCGCGCCTCGAGAGCAGCGAGCTCGACGCCGAGGAGCGCCGGTCGGCCATCGACCGTCTCGTCGAGGTGCTGCGCGAGGACGTGCGCGACGAGGAGGACGAGCTGCTGCCGCGGCTCCAGGAGGCCGTGCCGCCGAGCCGGCTGCGTCAGCTGGGGGTCGCCTGGGAGGTCGTACGGCGCACGGCGCCGACGCGGCCGCACCCCGTCGTGTCGCGCCGGCCTCCCGGCAACGCGCTGGCTGCCCTGCCCCTGACCGTGATCGACCACGGCCGCGACCTGGTGGACGCGGCCGCCCGTCGTACCGGCGAGGAGACCTCGGCGCGGCTGCGCTCAGCCAGCCAGGCGATGGCGCGGGCCGCGGGACGCATCGAGCACGTCGGCGTGCTGCGCCGGGGCGAGCGCCCCAGCACCCGCCGAGGCTGATGCCTCCCGCGTGACGAGGTCGCGGGCGGCGTGGCGCAGGGCGACCACGACGAGCACGGTGAGCCCTACCGCCAGCCCGTACGTCGTGCCGGTCAGCGCCGCGGCGGCGGCGAGGAGCAGGTGGAGCCGGGTGGTGCCGAGCGTGCCGTGCATGGGGGACCTCCGCAGGGTTCGTCTGGTGCGTGTCAGGTGAGGACGAGCAGGGCCGAGCCGACGAGCAGCGCCGGGACGGTGGTGAGCACGGTCGCCAGCAGGGCGGAGCGGTGCTCCAGGGCCAGCAGCGGCAGCAGGGCGTCGCCGTCCTGGCTGACCATGTTGGCGACCAGCGTGGGCAGCGGCATCCCGCCGGCGAGGAAGATGCCGGCGAAGACGATCTGGACGGCGCACCCCGGGACCAGCCCGATCAGCGCCCCCACGAGGACTCCGGCGACGCCGAGCAGCGGGAGCTGGGAGCCGTCGAAGCCGGTCGTGTGGGACACCACCGACCAGGTCACGTAGGCGACGGCGACCCAGACGGTGACGAACGCGATCTCGTGCCCGCCGTGGCGCAGGACCTGCGTCATCGACGTGGGGTGGGCCGACTCGGTGTCGTCGTCGGCCAGCTTGCCCCCGCCGCGCGCGAACGCGACGACGGCCAGCAGGGTGCCGGCGACGCCGAGCACCAGGTAGAGGTTGTCGGGTTGGAGCAGCTGGAAGGTGACGGGGACGCTGACGGTCGCACCCGTGCCGAGCGTCAGCCACAGCAGGGCAGGGAGCACCCCGAGCTCGTGCAGGCCAGTGGCCGTCGCGAGCCGCACCGCGGGGACCGCGACGGGGGCGACCGGCACCGGACGCCGCTGCGGCGCGACGGCGTCGCGACGCAGGCGCGGCGCGATCCCGAGCGCGTCCACGACGTACCCCGAGGCCGCGCCGGTCACCACCAGCAGCACCTTGAGCTGCACGGTCAGCATCGGGTCGGCCGCGAGCAGCACCCAGGAGGCGTCGCCCATCGTGGCCACGAGGGCCGCGATCGCGGCGCCGTAGGACACGGCCCCCCGGGAGTAGACCGCCATCACGATGATGGCGCCGCCGCAGCCCGGAGGCACCGTGAGCGCCGCGGCCACGAGAGGTCCGAGCCGGCGGTGCCGCACCAGGGCCTCGTCGAGCCGGTGGCCCCAGCGGTAGCGCGCCCACCCGAACGGCGCCACGAGGAGAGCGACGAAGACCCCCACCTGCATGAAGGCGTCTGCCAGCGGCCGCAGCAGGATCTCGGTCATGGTGCTCTCCTCGTGGGTGGGCGGCGTCAGTCGTTCGGCGTGAGCGCGTCCTTGGCCTTGGACAGGAGGTTCTCCGCGCCCTGGACGTAGGCGCCGCCGGCGGTCCCGGGCTTGCCGGGGCCCTTGTGGCCGTCGTACGTCGCGAACAGCAGCGGGTCCGGCGCCGGGACGTCGTTGATGTCGTCGGAGAGCGGACGTCCCTGCTCGAAGCGGATCTCCTCCTCGCCGATGAGCGTGGTGCCCTGGGCCCAACGCCCCTCGTGGGCGGTGCTGTCCTCGTGGAAGCTGTAGAAGGTCCGGGCGGCGTCCTTGTCCTCCTCCTCCTTGAGCGAGTCCTCGAGGCCGTCGGTGTAGCCGTCCTCGATGAGCTGCTCGATGCCCAGCAGCCACTGCTGCTGGTGGAAGGTGTCGCGGCCCAGGTTGAACTTCAGCGTCTCCTTGACCCCGGCGTCGTCGGTCATCTGGTAGACGCGCGCCGTCTGGAGCCGGCTCTGCGCCTCGGCGGCGACGTTGCTGCGGAAGTCGGCGAGCAGGTTGCCGCTCGCGACGATGTAGCCGCCGTTCCACGGGACGCCCTGGCTGTTGGTCGGCATCGCGGCACCGCCGGTGACGATGGCGTGCTGGACGTTCTGCCCGCCAAGCACCGCCGCGAGAGCCGGGTTGGCGGCTGCCGCCTCGGCCTGGGTCTCGGACGGAGCGCCCTCGAGCAGGCGCGCCATCAGCGTCACCAGCATCTCGACGTGACCGATCTCCTCGGTGCCGATGTCGAGGATCATGTCCTTGTACTTGCCGGGGATGCGGCAGTTCCAGCCCTGCCAGAGGTACTGCATCATCACCGTCATCTCGCCGAACTGGCCGCCCACCAGCTCCTGGATCTTGGCCGCGAAGAGCGCGTCCGGGCGGTCGGGCTTGACGTCGTTCTGCAGCTCGATGCTGTGTCGGAACATGACTGTCCTTCCGGAGTGGGGGCGCTGGTCGCTCCCGATGCCACGACCCTTCCGGCCGCCCGTGTCCGGGCCGTGGGTCGGCGCATGGCCCTGGCGTGGCGCTCCGCGTCCCCGCCGCGTCACCACGACGTGACCGTCCGCCCGGGAATCACCCCGTGGGGTGAGACCAGAGTCGCGAGGTCGTGGGCACCTGCTGCAGGCCGAGGAACGACCGAGAGCACCGGGAGGCGCGGTGGAGGCAACGGAGCACCCGCACGTGCGCCTGGGACTGCTGGAGGACTTCGAGGTCACCTTCGCCGGGGAGGTGCTGCACGTCGCGGCGCCGGCCCAGCGCCTGCTGGCGAAGCTGGCCGTCGTGCGGCGCGGCCGGCCCACGCAGCGCACCTCCCTGGCCGAACGCCTGTGGCCCGAGTCGTCGCCCACCCGCGCCGCCTCCAGCCTGCGGTCGGTCCTGTGGCGGCTGCCACGGCCGCGAGGTCGCACGCTCGTCACCTGCACCGCCACGACCGTGCGGCTCGCCGAGGACGTGCGCGTCGACCTGTGGGAGGCCGAGGAGCAGGCCCGGCTCCTGTGTGCCCTCGGGTCGCCTCCCCCCGATTCCCTGGCCGACCTCACCGCCCTCACCCGTGACCTGCTGCCGGACTGGCACGACGACTGGCTGCAGACGGCGCAGGAGAGCTTCCGGCAGAAGCGGCTCCACGCGCTCGAGCGCTCGTCGGAGGCCCTGCGGCAGCGCTCTCGCTACACCGACGCGCTCAGCGCAGGGCTGGGCGCGGTGGAGTCGGAGCCGCTGCGCGAGAGTGCCCACCGCAGCGTGATCGCGGTCCACCTCGCGGAGGGCAACCACGCCGAGGCGCTGCGCCAGTACGACGGGTACCGCCGGCTGCTCGCCTCCGAGCTGGGCCTGCGCCCGTCGCCCGCGATCCGCACCATGGTGGCTCCCCTGCTCGGTCGCCCCGTCGACCTCGCGTCCGGGTGACAGCGGGGCCGGCCGCGTTAAGGTCGGACCTCCTCCCCGTCCCCAGGATCGAGCCGACCGTGACCGCTGCTGCCTCCCGGCCGTTGCGCCTGGCGATCGTCAACGACTACGAGCTCGTCGTGCTGGGCCTCGCGGCGATGTTCGCGCCCTACCCGGACCGGGTCGAGGTGGTGGAGCTCGACAACCAGGAGACCGTCGTCTCCGACGTGGACGTGGTCCTCCTGGACACCTTCGGCTACGTGGCGGGAGACGGCGTCGACGTCGTGGACCTGGTCCGCCCCGGAGGGCCGCGCGTCGTGGTCTTCAGCTCGAGCACCGACCCGCGCGCCGTGGAGCGGGCCCTGGCGGACGGTGCCTCGGGCTACGTCCCCAAGTCGCTCGGCGCGCTCGAGCTGATCGACGCGCTGGATGCGATCCTGGCCGGTGAGAGGTTCGTGCCGGCCGCCGGCGTCGACGCGCTGGACTCCGACCCGGTGCAGCCCGGTAGCGAGTTCGGGCTGAGTCCGCGCGAGGCGGAGATGATGGCGCTGATCGCCAAGGGGCTGAGCAACCACGAGATCGCCGCCACGGCCTACCTCAGCGTCAACTCGGTGAAGACCTACATCCGCACGGCGTACGCCAAGATCGGCGTGAACCGGCGCAGCCAGGCCACCCGCTGGGCCCTGGAGCACGGCTTCGACACCGCCCGGAAGCGCTCGTTCCCGGACTGACCACGCCGCACCCGGGGGATGGAACGCCGCCCCCGGGTTACCGGCCGCCCATGACTACCGACACCTACGCACCCCTGGCCGTCGTCACCGGCGCCTCCACCGGCATCGGCCGCGCCCTGGCCGCGGAGTTCGTCGCGCACGACTTCGACGTCGTGATCGCCGCCGACGAGGTGGCCGTCCACGAGGCGGCGTCCGAGCTGGGCCGCGGCGGCCGTACCGTCGTGCCGGTCCAGGCCGACCTCGCCACCGCCGAGGGGGTCGAGACGCTCGCCCGCGTCGTGCGCGAGCAGGGCCGGCCGGTTGACGCCGTGGCCCTCAACGCCGGCGTCGGCGTCAGCGGGCCCTTCCACCGGTCGTCGCTGGAGGACGAGCTCAACCTCGTCGACCTCAACGTGCGCTCCACCGTGCACCTGGCCAAGCTGCTCCTGCCCGACATGGTGGCGCGCGGCCAGGGGCGGGTCCTCATCACCTCGTCGATCGCCGCGGTGGCGCCGGGGCCGTACTTCGCCACGTACTCCGCCTCGAAGGCGTTCGTGCACTCCTTCGCGGAGGGCATCCGCGAGGAGCTCAAGGACACCGGCGTGACGGTGACGTCCCTGATGCCGGGACCGACCGAGACCGAGTTCTTCACCCGCGCCGACATGGAGGACACCACGATCGGCCAGATGGAGAACAAGGACGACCCCGCCACCGTGGCCCACGACGGCTTCGAGGCGCTCATGGCCGGACGCTCCAGCGTCGTGGCCGGGTCGTTCAGCAACCGGATCCAGGCCGAGCTCGGCACCCACCTGCCGGACGCGCTCGCGACCCCGCTGCTGGCCCGGCTCACCAAGCCCCGGGGCTGAGGCCGCTGCCGCCGCGCGACTCGCCCGAGGGGTGATTCGTCCTGCGGCTGCGCGTCCTTGTAGCCTGTGCTGGCTGTTCCAGGTCCGCCTGGGACGCGGAGGAGGCGTCGCCTAGTCCGGTCTATGGCGCCCGCCTGCTAAGCGGGTTTGGGGCTACAACCCCATCGAGGGTTCAAATCCCTCCGCCTCCGCCATGACGGTGTCCTCGGACACCGGCCGCACCCGGACCCACGGAGACGAGGGTCCGGGTGTCGTGCGTTCGGCCCGTCGCGGGCGAAACCGGACACCGTCGGCCTCGCCGGAACCTTCCCCCTCGTGGCACCGCGGATCGCGGCCACCGTCGGGTACCTTCTGTCGCACGACGGAGGGTCACCCACCGATGGGGCACCCGCGCGCCGCCTCGGGCCCCGGCGATGCACAGTCCTGCACTGCAGCATTCTGCAATGCAGATATATGAGCCAACGTTTCCCTCACCCCTGGCCGCCCCGAGCGACCAGACTCCTTCTCAGGGCCATTCCGTGGGCCCTACAGAGAATGAAGGTGGGAACCCCATGAACATCGCTCGCAAGCTCGGCATCCTCGTCGCTGCCTCCGCCCTGTCCGTCGGCCTCCTCGGCGTCTCGGCTCCGGCGCAGGCCAAGGACACCAGCTGGGGCTGCGGCGGCTACTGCCGCACCGCCCGCTGACCGGCACCACCAGCACCACTCGCACCACCCCCAGAACTTGAGACCCGGGCCCAACCATCCCCCCACTTGTTGGGCCCCCGTGCCACCCCCCGGCCGGTCTCAACGAAGGTGAGGGCGGTGACTCGATCCAGACTCGAGTCACCGCCCTCGCTGCATTCCACCACAGGGCGGCGCACCCGAGCCAGCGTTCCGCGCGGGTGGCCTGGAGGAGGGGTCAGTCGTCGGCCTCGGCCGGCTCGCTGCCGGAGACGCCCTGCTGGCCCATCGTGTAGCCGAGCTGGAAGCGCGTCTCGGCCTCGTACTCCCCCTTGAGGTCGGCCACGTAGCCGGCGTAGGTGCGCGGCGAGACGCCGAGCCGCTTGGCGCTCACCGGGTCGGAGTGACCCTCGATGAGCATCCGGATCGTCATCGCCCGCTGCTCGGCGGCGATGTCCTTCATCATCGAGGCATCGCGGTTGGTGAACGGCCGCGCCCGCTCCCACGCCCGCTCGAAGATGTCGACCAGGTAGGCCACCACCGACGGCTCGCGGATCGCGATGGCGGCGCGCAGGTCCTCGCGGCCCGGGATGACCGCGATCCGGCGGTCGAAGACCAGCATCCGGTTGAAGAACTCGTCCAGCGTGCGCACCTCGGCGCCGCGCGCCGTGACGGCGGCGACGTACTTGTGCGTGATCGAGCTGCGCCGGGCGCTGTGCTGGTAGAGCGTGCGCATCTTCGTGCCGCGCTCGAGCATCTGGGTGTCGCGCAGCGCCGCCGCGGCCAGCGACTGGGCGTCGCGGCCCGTCTGGGGCTGTGCCGTGAGGACCTCGTCCTCGCACTCGGAGACCAGGCCGGTCAGGAAGGGCCCGATCGCCTCGTCGTGGATGTGGGTGAACGGGCCCCGGGCCGACGACATCGGCGAGCGGCGCCAGCTCTGGGCCAGTCCGCCGAACGCCTTGGCCCACTGCGAGGACTCCTCGAGCAGCTGGGCGCCCTCCTGGCTCAGCGGCGACACGATGCGCGACTGGACGCTGGTGGGGTCCTCGGGCAGCCAGGTGTCGGACTCCTGGTCGTGCTGCAGCAGCCCGAGCTCGACGAGCAGGTCGAACGCCGGGCGCTGCTCGGAGTCGGGGGCGATCCGGGCGTCGTCGGCCGGGATGCCTCCCTGGGCCAGGATCGCCTCGAAGAGGCTCGCCGAGCCGCTCTCGAAGACCGCTCGCTCCTCGGGACCGTAGCCAGCCACCGTGCTCCCCTTTCGGCACACCCACCGCACCTGCTCCCCCGAGCGAGACGCATCGTCCCACAATTGGCACAGGCCCCGCCGTGGGGGCGGGGCCTGCGCCGTGCGGTGCGGTGTTGTGGGGCGGGGTGGGGCTCAGACGCCCAGGCGGACCTTGAGTCCGTCCAGCTCGGTCCACAGGACGGCCGGCAGGTCGTCGCCGAACTTCTCGAACCACTCCTGGATCTGCGGGATCTCGGCCTTCCACTCCTCGGGGTCGACCGCGAGGGCCTGCTCGAGGGCGGCGTCGCTCATGTCGAGCCCGTCGACGTCGAGGGAGCCCGGCGCCGGCACGTGGCCGATCGGGGTCTCGACCGACGCGGCCTGGCCGTCGATGCGCTCCACGATCCACTTCAGGACCCGGCTGTTCTCGCCGAACCCGGGCCACAGGAAGCCGCCCTCGTCGTCGCGGCGGAACCAGTTGACGTAGAAGATCCGCGGCAGCTTGGAGGCGTCGTTGTCCTTGCCGACGTTGATCCAGTGGCTGAAGTAGTCGCCGGCGTTGTAGCCGATGAACGGCAGCATCGCCATCGGGTCCCGGCGCACGACGCCGACCTGGCCGACCGCGGCCGCGGTGGTCTCGCTGGACAGCGTGGCGCCCAGGAAGGTGCCGTGGGTCCAGTCGCGAGCCTCGAAGACGAGCGGGATCGTCGTCTTGCGGCGACCGCCGAACAGGATCGCGTCGATCGGCACGCCGCGCGGGTCGTCGTACTCGGGCGCGAGGATGTCGCACTGCTTGATCGGGGTGCAGTAGCGGCTGTTGGGGTGGCTCGAGAGCTCGTCGCTCTCCGGCGTCCACGGCTCACCCTTCCACGACGTGGCCTTGGCCGGCGGGTTCTCGAGGCCCTCCCACCAGATGTCGCCGTCCTCGGTCAGGGCGACGTTGGTGAAGACCGAGTTGCCCTTGTTGATGGTGCGCATCGCGTTGGGGTTGGTGTGCTCGTTGGTGCCCGGCGCCACGCCGAACAGGCCGAACTCGGGGTTGACGGCCCAGAGCCGGCCGTCGGCGCCGATGCGCATCCACGCGATGTCGTCGCCGAGGGTCTCGACCTTCCAGCCGGGGACGGTGGGCTGGAGCATGGCGAGGTTGGTCTTGCCGCAGGCGCTCGGGAACGCCGCCGCGATGTACTTGGCCACGCCGGTCGGGCCGGTGAGCTTGAGGATCAGCATGTGCTCGGCGAGCCAGCCCTCGTCGCGGGCCATCACCGAGGCGATGCGCAGCGCGTAGCACTTCTTGCCGAGCAGCGCGTTGCCGCCGTAGCCGGAGCCGTAGGACCAGATCGCACGCTCCTCGGGGAACTGCACGATGTACTTGGTGTCGTTGCACGGCCACTTCACGTCCGCCTGGCCCTCGGCCAGCGGGTGGCCGACGGAGTGGACGGCCTGGACGAACGGCGCGTCCAGCTCCTCCATGCGGGCCAGGACGTTGCTGCCCATGCGGGACATGACGCGCATCGACGCGGTGACGTAGGCGGAGTCGGTGAGCTCGACGCCGAACATCGGGCTCTCGGCCTCGAGGTGGCCCATGACGAAGGGGATGACGTACATCGTCCGGCCCTTCATGCAGCCGTCGTACAGGCCGCGCATGATGCCCTTCATCTCCTCGGGCGCCATCCAGTTGTTGGTGGGCCCGCAATCCTTCTCGTCAACCGAGCAGATGTAGGTGCGGTCCTCGACGCGCGCGACGTCGATCGGGTCGGAGGCGGCGTAGAAGGAGTTGGGCTTGATGGCCGGGTTCAGCTGGGTGAACGTGCCGGTCGAGACGAGCGCCTCGGTCAGCTTGGTCCACTCCTCGTCGGAGCCGGTGCACCAGTAGATGCGGTCGGGCTGCGTCATGGCAGCCACCTCGGCGACGAAGTCCAGGATGCCCTGGTGGGTCGTGGGGGCGGTGTCGGTCGCCGTGGTCTGGGTAGGGGTCTGCGTGTCGGCTGTCATGCCTGATTTCCCTCTCGCGCCTTGCACGTCGTCACGGCCGGAAGCCGAGAGCGCCGCGTCGTCGAGCGTGTCGACGAAGGTGTCGTGGAATGTGCTGTTTCGTCCGGCTCCATTGCCCGACGAGATGGGTGGGGCGAGGCTAACCCGGCCCAGCGGGTTCACATATTGGATCGATCAATGCGTACGACGACGGCCCGGCGGGCTGACGGGGGGCCGGATCGGTCACCCAGGTCGGCAGTTCGAGCCGAGGACGGACCTGCCTGCGCTGGACCAGCCTGGGGTGGTGACCAACTGCCGACGCTGAGTGTCAGTAGACGCACCACCAGCAACACCAGCCAGAGGGGTGCCGCGCTTTGCGCGGGCGGCGCGGGCGGAGCCCGTGTCGCCCCGTGCGCCGTCAAGCCGGTCGAGAGAGGCTCCGGGTCAAGGACGCCCGAAGGGCGCCGCGAAGCGGGCGAAGCTCCTTGACGCGGAGACGCGACCGGCTAAGCGCGCGGCACCCCAGTCCGGCCCCGAGGAGACAGCCAGAGGTGCGGGGGTCTCGACGGGCGCTCGTCGCTGGCGCTCCTCGCTGCTCGACCACCGGTGGGGTGGTTTCGAGGCTCGCTGCGCTCGCACCTCAACCACCGGGTCCGCCCGATGCGTCAGCCGTCCTCGCGCCCCAGGGCGTCGGCGACGCGGCGGTGGGCCTCCCAGATCGCGTCGGGCATGCGCTCGAACAGCTCGAGGTGCTCGGCGCGGTGCTCCATCTCCTGCTGCCAGCGGGGCGTGTCGATGGTGAGGATCGTGGCCAGGTCCTCGGGGCTGATCTCCACGCCCTCGAGGTTGAGCTCCTCCTCGGTCGGGATGATCCCGACCGGGGTCTGGCGGCCGGTGACCTCGCCGTTGCGCAGCTGCAGCAGCCACAGCAGGGGGCGCAGGTTGTCGCGGTAGCCGGGCCACAGGAAGTGGCCGTCCTCGGGGTCGCGCTGGAACCAGTTGACGTGGGCGAAGATCGGCTGGTCGGTGGCCGCCCCGACGATGTCGAGGTAGTGCTGGGCGTAGTCGCCCTCGCCGTAGGCCATGAACGGGCGGTTCGACATCGGGTCGTAGCGCAGCACGCCCTCCTTGCCCTCCGCGGCCGAGGTGGCTTCCGCGCCGAGCGTCAGCCCGTCGTAGACGCCCTCGGCCAGGTCGTGGATGGCGCGGATGAGTGGCTCGCGGTCGCGGGTGCGGCCACCGAAGATGATCGCGTCGATCGGCACGCCCGGGGCGGCGTCGTAGTCGTCGGCGATGTTGGGCACGTTGTCGAGGGTCGTGGTGAAGCGGCTGTTGGGGTGCGCCCAGGGGGTGTCGTCCTCGTCCTTGCGGTCGGCGATCGGCGCGCCCGTCCAGTCGAGCCAGCCGGTGACGTCGGCGGGCGGCGCCTGGGTGCGGCCCTCCCACCAGACCTCGCCGCTCTGGGGGTTGTAGGCGACGTTGGTGAAGATCGTCTTGGTGCCCTCGTCCAGCGACGCCAGCGCCGTGGGGTTGGTCTTCTCGTTCGTGTCCTTGGCGACGCCGAACACGCCGTACTCGGGGTTCATGCCCATGAGCCGGCCGGTGCTCTCGTCGACCCACAGCCACGCGATGTCGTCACCGTAGAAGGAGACGTGGTAGCGGTCGCCCAGGGCGTCGGGGGCCAGCATCATGGCGAGGTTGGTCTTGCCGGACGCACTCGGGAAGCCGCCGCAGATGTGGTAGTCCGTGCCGGTCTGCTTGTCCTTGATCCCGATCAGCATGTACTGCTCGGCGAGGAACTTCTTCGACGCCCAGCCGTCGTAGGCGCCCTGGCGCAGGCCGTGGGCGATCTTGCCCAGCAGCGCGTTGCCGCCGTAGGAGGAGCCGAAGTGCAGGATCGTGCGCTCGTCGGCGACCGTCACGAAGTAGCGCTGGTCGTCGGGCGTGCCCTGGCCGAGGTTCTCCAGGTCACCGGTCACGTGGACGGCCCGCACGAAGTGGGAGGGGTCCTCGAGGTCCTCGAGGAAGTGCGCGCCGACGCGCGACATCCGGATCATGTGCAGCACGACGGTGCGGGTGTCGGTGAGCTGGACGCCGGCGGCCCAGGGCGCCAGGTCGTTGCCGGGAGGCGACATCAGGTAGGGGATGACGTACATGGTCTTGCCGGCCGACTGCCCGCGCATCAGGTCGTGCAGGAGCGGCTTCATCTCCGAGGCGGGGCGCCAGTTGTTGTAGACGCCCTTGTCCTTCTCGTCGCCGGTCGCGACGATCGTGCGCTCCTCGGAGCGGGCGGTGTCCTTGTGGTAGCTGCGGGAGTAGTAGCGCCCCTCGCCTGCCTGGTGCAGCTCGCCCGCGTCCAGGGACTCCTGGATCAGCCGGGCGTCGTCGGCGGCGCTGACGACCTCGATGCGCTCGGCCCCGGTCAGGTCCGCGTAGTGGCGGACGTACTCGAGGACGTGGGGATTGGTCAGTCCGGCAGCCTCCAGGGCCGCCTCAACATCTGCCATCTCTGCCTGGCTCCCTCTTCTGGAACTGCCGTCGGCGCGGGCGCGTGGTCCCGCCTGGTGGATGCATCGCACTGTCCCACATGCCCTCGCCCCGTCTCCACCGTGGTGGGTCCCGGGCTGATTTCCAGATGCCGCGGGTGGTCGGCTATCCTCGTGCAGTCGTTCACCTCGGTGAGCGACCTGCGCCTGTAGCTCAACGGATAGAGCATCTGACTACGGATCAGAAGGTTTGGGGTTCGAATCCCTACAGGCGCACCGATCGGATTCATGGCATGACCTGCGCACACGCGCTGACAAGGGTCGCTCCCCACCGGGGTAGCGGCCCTTCTCCGTCTCGAGGACCGGCCCGACCACTCTCGCTGGGCCAGGTGTCGCCTCGAGTCCTCTCCGGGCGCGTACCCCCACCGGGGTTGCCCTCGGGACCCGCCCAGACCTGCAAGCTCGCCCTGGGCTGAGTGCCGGCGGGCGCACGGCCAGTCGGGGTCGTCCGCCTGCGGAAGGTGCGCCGCCTGACCGAGGGGGCCGACACCGCGGCGGCGTGCGGTCTAGCTGCCGAGCTGCTCGAGGAGCGACCGGCGCAACCAGGCGCGGTAGCCGTCCTCGTCGAGGCCGGCGTCAGCAGTGAGCCGCAAGTAGGTCTCCGCAGAGGCGAGCAGCCACAAGGTCGCGGCCAGCTCCTGGTCTTCGACGTCGTCGCGCAACCAACCCCGGCTGCGCCCGAACGCGATGCTGGCCTCGAACGCGCGCCTGGCGGAGGCCATCTCGACCTGCCAGGCCCCGGCGACGGCCGGGTCCTCGGACGCCGCAGCGCGCCAACTGACCCAGAAGCGGGCCGCGCGCCGGTTGGACACGGCGTAGAAGTCCACCAGGACCTCGACGGCGGCGGGAAAGGACCCCGCAGCCGCGACCCGGCCCATCACGTCGGTGTCACCGAGGGAGGCGATGTCGGAGTCGTCGAAGACTGCCACCTCGCGCGCCCCGTCGAGGAGCGAGCTCTTCGGGCCCATCTTGTGGATGGTCTCGGACGAGACGCCTGCTGCGGCGGCGATGTCCGCGATGGTGGTGCCGGCGTAGCCGCGCTCGCTGAACAGCTCGAACGCCGCACGGTAGATCGTGGCGCGGGTGCGTGCGGCTCGCTCGCGTCGCCCGGTGGCGTCGTAACGGCGACGCGGCCGACGCTCCGGCTCGGAGTTGCTGGCGGCCATGATTAGATACTACCGTTCTGTATCGATAGGGGGGACGCGATGTCGAGTGCCGTCATCTGCAGCATGCCCGCCGAGGGCCACGTCCGGCCACTCCTGGTCGTGGCACGGGCGCTGCGGGAGCGGGGCTGGCGCGTGCGCTTCCTCACCGGGCAGCGCTACGAGCCGCTCGTGACGGCGGCCGGCGTCGAGTTCGCTGCGCTGCCGGCCGAGGCGGACACGCTCGACGCCATCGGCGCCGAGACCGACCGGGACCGCGGCCTGGCCTCCATCAACCGCGGCATCGAGCGCGCCTTCCTCGCGCCCGCACCGGCCGCCGGACGCGCCCTTCTGGACCTGTTGGGCCAGGCGGCGGCCGACCTGGTGATCCACGAGCCGACGTTCGTGGGGGTCCAGGTGCTCTACGCGATGCCCGAGCGCGAGCGGCCGCTCACGGTGCTGTGCGGCCTCGGCCCGCTCGGCCTGTCAAGCCGCGAGACGCCGCCGTACGGCCTCGGGCTGCAACCGCTCGCCCGCCCCCGGCTCAACCGGCTCCGCAACCGTCTGGTCGGGGCGTTCGCGACCAAGGTCGTCCTGCGACCGGTGCACCGCGCGGCCGACCGGATGTTGGCCCACATGGGGGCGCCCCGCCTGGAGGGGGGCTTCTTCATGGACCTGCTGAGCCGCGCCGACCTGCTGGCGCAGTTCACCGTGCCCGGCTTCGAGTTCCCCCGCCCCGACGCGCCCACCAAGCTGCGCTTCTACGGACCGATGACGCGCTCCATGCGCGGTGGCGTCGAGGCGCCGGCGTGGTTCGCCGAGCTCGACGGTCGACGGCCGGTCGTGCACGTCACCCAGGGCACCGTCGCCAACGTCGACCTCGACGAGCTCGTGGGCCCCACGATCCGGGCCCTGGCGGACCAGGACGTGACCGTGGTCGTCACCACGGGGGGACGCCCGCTGACGGACCTCGACGCCCTCGGGCCCCTGCCGGCCAACGTGCGCGCGGCGGAGTTCCTGCCCTACGACGAGCTGCTGCCGCGCACCGACGTCCTGGTGACCAACGGCGGCTACGGCGGGCTGCACCACGCCATGGAGCACGGAGTACCGATCGTGGTCGCCGGCGACTCCGAGGACAAGGTCGAGACCTCCACGCGGGTCGCCTGGTCGGGGGTGGGGATCAGCCTCCGCACGGGCAGGCCGACGGCCGACGCCGTGCGGTCAGCGGTGCGCACCATCCTCGATGACCCGGCCTACGCCGCATCCAGCCGCCGGCTCGGCGACGCCATCGCCGACTCGCGCGGGCCCGACGGCCTGCTCGACGACATCGACGAGCTGCTCACAGCGCGCCGCCCCAGCCCGTCCCAGGATTGACGACGCCCGGGCGACGCCGGTGCGACATCGCACTCGACACCCCGTTGACCTGCTACTTCAGGGGGAAGCACGGTGTCGGCCGTAGGTGTGTCGGGTCGTCGCCAGTCACCCTGAAGACCCTCCGACCCTGGCTACGGATCAGAAGGTGTGGGGTTCGAATCCCTGCAGGCGCACATCGGATTCACCGCATGACCTGCGCTACGGGGCCGGATTCGGCTGCTCACTCATCCGACCGAGGCTGGCGTCGTGGAGCAGACAGGGAGTCCCAGGAGAAGCGCCCCCTGCACCAGCTGTACGCGGCTCTGCGCGAACGGACGAACGCCGAGGAGCTCGCCACGCGCCTCGTGGCGAGGGTCACGCCCGGTGCCATGATCGCGGGCATGATCGATCTGTTCGCGGATGGTGACCTCGTGGCGACCCGCACCCACACGCAGTACGAGATCTCGGCCGGCGGGCGCCGCGTGGCCAGCACCCGCAACCGCCCGGTCGCGGCGTCCCACTGGCGGAGCTACATCCTGCGCCTGCTCGGGTCCCGCAACGCCACACGGCGCATCGAGATCGACGTCCTGGACGCCTCCGACGTCCCGCGGTGGCAGATCGTGCTCGAGCCCGGCGACCCCAACACCTTCGCCGCCGAGGTCACCCTTGTCGACGGCACCCCGGTCGGCCGGGCGAGTGCCGACGGCGGTCTCATCAACCCGTTCCCGAAGATCGAGCTCACCGATCCCACCGGGGCGCGACTGGGTCACGCGACCAGCATGGGGGCGCCGCAGGTGTTCGACGCCGATGACCGTCTGATTGCCGAGTTCACCTGGCAGGGCGCCGAGCGACCCTTCGACAAGGCGAAGTGGCGGCTGGCCTTCGTCGATCCCGACGTCCCCACCGAGCTGCGTGCCTTGGTCGTGGCCGCGATCATCGCCTGGGAGCTGCCCCGGTGACACCGGCTCCGGTGCGTTCCATGACCGCGGAGAAACCGAGGGGGGGGTACGCCGCCCGACATGCGCGCCGCTAGCTCGGCCCCGGGCGGATGAGGCCGCTCTGGTAGGCAGCGACGACCAGCTGCGCCCGATCGCGCGCGCCCACCTTCATCATCGCTCGGTTCACATGGGTCTTGGCCGTCAAGGGGGACACGAAGAGACGCTCGGCGATGTCGTCGTTGGTCAACCCGTGGGCCACCAGGGCGACGACCTCGCGCTCCCGGTCGGTCAGCTCGGGCAACCGTGCTGAGTCCAGGACCCCAGCCGCCTCGGCCACGCCCACCCTGGCGTAACGGCTGAGAAGAGCCCTGGTCGCCTTGGGCGACAGGAGGGCGTCGCCCGCGGCCAACGTCCTGATCGCCTGCACCAGCTCGTCGGGGTCGACACTCTTGCCGAGGAACCCGCTGGCGCCGGCCTCCACCGCTTCCAGGACGTACTCGTCGAGCTCGAAGGTGGTCAGGATGAGGACGCGGACCCCAGCCATGTCCTCGTCGGCGCAGATGAGGCGCGTCGCCCCGATCCCATCCATCTCCGGCATGCGGATGTCCATGACGACCACGTCGGCGCGGGTGTCGCGGACCCGGCCGACAGCCTCATGCCCGGTGGCGGCCTCGCCCACGACACACATGTCCGGAGCGGAGTCGATCAGCGCCTTGAAGCCGCCACGGATGAGGCCCTGGTCGTCCGCGATGACGACACGGATCATGCTCACCGCTCCGCTCCCGCTCGGTCAGGCAGTCGGACCGACACCCGGAAGTGCCCGTCCGGGTCGTGCCGTGTCGCCATCTCCCCGCCGACTGCAGCGACCCGCTCTCGCATCCCGATGAGGCCGAAGCCGGCGCTCTCGGAGGAGGCGTCTCGCACACCCACCGCCTCATCGGTCGCGGGGCGGAGTGCGGACGTCTCGTGCTCGGCGGTGGGATTGGTGACGTCCAGCCCGACCTCGGTCGGCGCGTAGCGGATGGTCATGGTGGCCTGCCCGGTTCCGTGCTTGTGGGCGTTCGTGAGGGCTTCCTGGAGGACCCGGTACGCCACGAGATCCGCTCCTCCTGCGATAGCGCGAGGACTCCCTGACACCGACTGCCTGATGCTCAGGCCGGCGGACTGGAAGGAGGCGACCAGGTGGTGCACCTCGTCCAGACCGGGTGCAGGCGAGTGTGGGTTCACTGCTTCGTCCGGCTGACGCAGGACGTTCAGGACGTCGCTCAGCTCATCCAGGATCGCTCGCCCCGCGTCGCGCACGTGCTGGATCGCCGTGAGTGCCCCCGGCGGGTCGGTGCGCACGAGATGGCTGGCCACCGACGCCTGGACGTTCACGATCGCGACGCGATGCGCGACCACGTCGTGGAGCTCGCGCGCGATCCGTAGCCGTTCCTCCGCGACGCGCCGAGCAGCCTCCTGCTCGCGAGAGCGTTCAGCCCGCTCGGCTCGCTCCTCGACGGCGACGACGTAGGCGCGACGAGACCGGACGGCCGCTCCCACGGCTGCGGCGACGGCGAACGACGACGCGTGCTGGAAGGCTTGTGCGTCCGGCGGCCATGGACCCGCCGCCACGGCGATGCCCGCCGCGATCATCGCCAGCGACGCCGCGAGGGCCAACAACGTGCTGCGCCGGCCGTGCAGGACGGCGAACGTGTACAGAGCCACGAACGTCGTCAGGGGGATCCACGACGACCCGCCCGCGAGAACGATGACGACCGCGGCACCCGACGCGGTGCCCGCCAGCACGGCGCCGGGCCGGCGGCGACGCCAGGCCAGGGCCGCGCAGGTGGCGATGGCCACCACGGCAGCCGCGCCGGACAAGGAAGACCCGTCCGGGCGGTCGGGGTCGGGGAGAAAGATGACGATCGGCATCAGTGCGACCGCCAGCAACGCATCGGAGGCCGCAGGGTGCCTCAACGGGAGTGCGCGCAGGTCGCGGAGCCGCGTCATGCCCGGAGCCTACGAACGAATTCGCCTGGGGGCGTCGTCCAGCCGCAGTACGGCCACGGGTACCGCCGCTGCGGTACGTGGACCGTCCATGCGCCCGGCACTGCTGCGCGTGCAGCAGGCCCAGGTGTCTGCGACTGCACGACGCGGCACAGCCCCCTCGCGGAGCAGGATTTCCTCAACGCCGGAGGCTCCGGTCACACGAGGAGAACACCATGATCGAACTACAGCACCTGACGAAGCAGTACGGCTCCAAGACCGTGGTCGAAGACCTCACCGTCACTGTGAAGCCCGGCGTCGTCACCGGCTTCCTGGGGCCCAACGGCGCGGGGAAGTCGACCACGATGCGGATGCTGGTCGGGCTGGAGGAGCCGACCAGCGGACGCGCCACCGTCAACGGTCGCTCCTACCGCGACCACCCCCTGCCCATCCGCGAGCTCGGAGTGCTGCTGGACGCAGGGGCCAGGCACCCCGGCCGTTCCGCCCGCAACCACCTCCTGGCCCAGGCCCACACGCACGGGCTTCCGGCGAGCCGCGTCGACGAGATGCTGGAGCTGGTCGGACTGGCCGACGTCAGCAAGGACCGGGTGGGCGGTTTCTCGCTCGGCATGGGCCAGCGCCTCGGGATCGCCGGCGCCCTGCTCGGGGACCCCCAGACCGTCGTGCTGGACGAGCCGGTCAACGGGCTCGACCCCGACGGCATCCGCTGGATCCGCGAGCTTCTGCGCAGCCTCGCCGCGGAGGGTCGCACGGTGTTCGTCTCCTCCCACCTGATGACCGAGATGGCCATGACCGCCGAGCATCTCGTCATCGTCGGTCGCGGCAAGCTCATCGCGGACCTGCCGGTGGCCGAGCTGATGAGCAGGTCCATCCGCAGCGTCCGCGTTCGCAGCCCCCAGGCGGCTCTGCTGCAGCCGCTCCTGACCGGCCACGGCGTCACCGTGACGACGGAGCCGGACGGATCCCTCGACGTCATCGGCCTCACGCCGGAGGAGATCGGGGCCCGAGCCAGCGAGGCCTCCATCCCCGTCCACGAGCTGAGCAGCAACCAGGCGTCTCTCGAGGAGGCATTCATGGAGCTCACCCGAGACGCCGTCGAGTACGCCGGCGAGACCACCACCACCGTTCATCCCGCAGACGAGAGGACAGCCCGATGAGTACCCAGGCAACCGCACCCGCAGGTCTTCCGGCAGCTCCGGACCGCATCACGCTGCACAACCTGATGCGCTCGGAGTGGACCAAGCTCCGGTCGGTGAGGAGCAACATGGTCACGCTCGCCGCTGCGGCAGGCGCGCTCCTCTTCATCGGTCTGATCTTCTCGGCCATGGTCGGCGGTGTGGTCGGGAACCCACCGGCGGACGCCGGGGACGACCCCGCCGGGGTAGCCCTGGCCGGGGTCCAGGTGGCGCAGCTCATCATCGGCGTGCTCGGCGTCCTCGCCATCACCAGCGAGTACAGCACCGGCACCATTCGGACCACGTTGACCGCGGTACCGTCCCGGCTGCCCGTGGTCTGGGCCAAGGTCGCGGTCGTGACCATCGCGACGTTCTCCGTGCTCGGGATCAGTGCCTTCGTCACGTTCTTCGCCGGTCAGGTCCTGATCGGCAGCGGCGACGTCGACACCGCGGCGTTGGGCGACCCCGGTGTGCTCCGAGCCGTCCTCGGCGCCGCCGCCTTCCTGACGGGCACAGCCCTGCTGGGGCTCGCTCTCGGCGGCCTCTTGCGGAGCACGGCAGGAGCGATCTCGACGCTCTTCGGGATCATCTTCGTCCTCCCCGGCCTGGGCTTCATCCTGCTCCCCGAGAGCCTGCGAGACGACCTCCTGCAGTATCTGCCCACCACGGCGGGGAGCTCCTTCACCTCGGTGGCACCGGACTCGTCCCAGCTCAGCCCGACGATGGGTGCAGCTGTCTTCGCGGCATGGATCCTGGTTCCCCTGCTGGGAGCAGCACTCGCCTTCGTGCGTCGACCTGCGTGACCGCGCCACCCCCTCCACCGCCGCCCGCCGCCTCTCAGAGGCGGCGGGCGGTCTGGCCGGGCACCGAGGTCGCGCCCGCCGTGTGCATCTCATGCTGCTCGCTCTCGTCGGCCACGGCGTCCGCCGCCTGGCGGCGCGCCGCGAGCGCGCCGCGTAGGAACGCCCCGCAACGGCGAACGGCGCCGCCCCCGACCGAGGGGACGACGCCGTTGCCGGAGGGGTCTCGTCAGCGGACGACGACCCTGACCACCTGCGCCGCGGCACCCGTCAGCACGCGAGCGGACTGACCGGTCGGGCTGTAGGACACCTGGAGGCGGTAGGTGCCGCGCGGTCGTCCCGGCAGCCGCACCGTGACGACGCCGTCGGCGCGGGCGGCGAGGTTCACCCGCAGCACGCGGCCGGCGTAGCGGACCACGACGCGCCCGGTGGGACGGTCGAGCGCCGCGCTCGACACCCGCACCCGGACCTTCGGTCGTGCGCCCGGACGCGGGGTCCGGTCGGAGACGCGGGCCGTGACGGCGGGCCGGGCCTTGCGGACCGTGCCGGTCGCCGTGGAGGTCGCGGTGCCGGGCAGGTAGCCCGCCGCGGTAGCCGTGACCCGCACCTGGAGCCGACGACCGACGTCCGCCGCACCCAGGCGGTACGACGACCCGGTCGCGCCGGGCACGACGGCACCGTCGCGCAGCCACCGGTAGGTGGTGGTCACACCGGGCACCGACCAGGCGCCGGCAGTGGCGCTCAGCCGCCCGCCCGCGACCGGGGTGCCGCGCACCACGGGGGCCGACGTCGACGTCACCGCCGTGGGCTCGCCGGAGGCGTCCACCCCCGCCACCTGGCCGAGCAGCGCGACGGCAGCGGCGGGGTCGCCGGACCACAGCAGGTGCTCGGCGTCGGCGATGCCGCGCTGAGCGGCACCGTCGGCGACGCCGGTGGTGCCCTCCACGACCGCGGTCTGCGCGAGGTCGCGGGCCAGGGACACCACGGTCGCGGCCTGGGGCAGCGTGCCGTCATCGGTCCCGGACAGCGCCTCCGCGAGGTCGGCCAGCTTCGGCCAGGCCGCGCCGGCGTCCGCCAGCGCACCCTCGTCGTCCCACACCGGGGCGTCGAGGAGCGCCTGCCCCGCGGTGGCCGCGGCGCCGTCGAGCTCCGCGACCAGGTCGCTGAGCCGCTGGCGCGGGGCGTCGGTCCGCAGACCCCACCCGTAGGCGAAGGCCGGGTCGTAGGCCGCGTCACCGACGTTGACCGGCACCTGGTCGGCCGAGGCCGGCCAGGTCAGCGGCAGCTGGCCGGTGAAGGGCACCTCGCCCAGCAGGACGTCGGCGACGCCGGCGCCCTCGCTGCCCGGCAGGAACGACGCGACGACCGCGTCGGCCTGCGCGAGCTCCGCGCCCAGCACCTGGGGGCGTCCGGAGACGACCACGACGGTGCAGGTCTCGATGGCGCCGCAGACGGTGGCGACGGCCGCACGGTCGGCGGCCGAGAGGGACAGCGACTTGTTGTTGTTGCCGACGTCGCCCTGACCTTCCGCGTACGGCGTCTCGCCCACGACCACGAGGCCCGCGTCGTAGCCCGCGGTCGGCTCGGTGGCCGTCCTCGAGTACGTCACGTCCAGCCCGGGGGCGCCCTCGCGGATGCCCTCGAGGATGGTGGTGCCGGTCGTCATGTCGTTGCCGGAGCCGCCCTGCCAGGAGATCGTCCAGCCACCCATCTGGTTGCCGAGGTCGTCGGCGTTGGAGCCAGCGACGTACAGCTTGCCGCTGGGGGCCATCGGGAGGGCACCCTCGTTGCGCAGCAGGACCTGCGACTGCGCGGCCGCCCGACGGGCGGTGGCGCGGTGCGCCTCGCCGCCGAACTGGTCGCGCTGCGAGGCGTCGGTGAAGGGCTGCTCGAACAGGCCTAGGTCCATCTTCTCGGTGAGGATCCGGGTGACGGCGTCGTCGACGCGCGCCGCGGGGATCCGCTCCTCGGTGACGCCGGTAGTGACCGCGGTGATGAAGGCACCGAAGTTGTACGGCGCCATCGCCATGTCGAGGCCCGAGCCGACCGAGCGCTCCACCTTGTTCGCGTAGGTGCCGCCCGGCAGCTTGTCGATGCCCTCCCAGTCGCTGATCAGGAAGCCGTCGAAGCCCATCTCCTCCTTGAGGACCCCGGTGTTGAGCGCGGTGTGCTCGTGCATCCGGATGTCGGGTCCGCCGTCGATCGAGACGCCGGAGTACGACGGCATGATCGTGCCGACGCCCGCCTCGACGGCCGGCTCGTACGACGTGACGTGCAGCCGACGGAACTCCTCCATCGAGGCGGCCTCCGTCAGCCCCTGGTCGATCGGGTAGCCGTTGCCGACCTTGGTCGGGTCGTACGACGTCCCGCCGTCACCGGCCCAGTGCTTGGCCGAGGCCAGCACCTCGTCGGCCGCGGTGATGTCGCTCGGGTCCTCGCCCTGGAGGCCGACGACGGCCGAGCGGGCGAAGGCACGCACGAGCGCGGGGTCCTCGCCCAGCGACTCGTAGGCACGTCCCCACCGCTCGTCACGGCTGACGCAGACGCAGGGCGCGAAGGCCCAGTTGACGCCGGTGGTGCGGGTCTCGGAGGCCGTGGCCCGCGAGATCTCCTCCACCAGCGCCGGGTCGCGGGTCGCGCCGAGCCCCACGTTGTGCGGGAAGATCGTCGCCTCCTTGACGTTGCTGTGCCCGTGGACCGCGTCCGCCCCGTAGACCAGCGGCACCTGCAGCCGCGTCGAGAGCGCCTGCCGCTGGAAGTCGTCGATCATGGCCGCCCAGGCCTCCGGCGTGTTGGCGGCGGGGGTCGAGCCGCCGCCGGACAGGATCGAGCCGAGACCCAGGTCGGCGACCTGGTCCGGGCTGGTCAGCCCCAGCCGCTCGGCCTGCGCCATCTGCCCCGCCTTCTCCTCGAGCGTCATGCGACCGAGGAGGTCGGCGACGCGCTGCTCGGTGGGCAGGGTGTCGTCGAGATAGGGCAGCCCGTGGGCGTTGATCACGACCCGGGTCCGGGTCTCCGGCAGGGAGACACCCGTGGCGGTCAGGTCGATCGGGACGTCGAGCGCCTCCGAGGCGCCGTCCCGGGCGAGGGTGTCCACCTCCACCACCTGGGTGGCTCCGGACTCCGAGCCGGCCGGGAACGTCGCCGTACCGGACGCGGCCTCGTAGTCGGTGCCTGCCACGGCGCTGCCCGCGCCCGTGGACCACGCCACCTCGACGGGCGACGCCAGGGGCTCCCCGGTCGTGGTGGTGAGACGCAGGGTCACCGCGGCGGTGTCGCCGGCGTCGACCAGCGTCACGTCCTGGGTCGCGGCCACGGCGACCGTCCCGGCGGTGGCCGGGGTGCCGTAGAGCTCCACGTCGTCGACCGCCCACCGCACGGGGGCGGTCGTGCCGGGCGCGAAGGTCACCGCGAAGCCCCACGCGCTGGTGAGGTCCAGGGTGCCGTTCTTGGTCTCCGGCGACCCGGGCTGGTAGCTGCTCGGTGTGAACGAGGTGAAGGGCAGCTCCACCAGCTTCCACCGGCTCTCCGCCGAGCCCCAGCGGTCCTTGAAGGTGGCGCGCCACAGCTCGGAGTGCTCGCCGTCGGGGCCGCCGTCCTTGATCTCGACGGCGATGTCGGCTCCGGCGGTCGGTGACGCGGGGTTGCTGGCCTGCGAGGCGTACCACCAGAAGCGGAGGCCGCGGAAGCTGCTCCAGTCCTGGGAGTCCGGCAGGTTCTTGCTGAACCCGCCGTAGCTGCCGGTGGGGATGTCGTAGGTGCCGGACAGGACGTCGTTGTCCACGACGTCGCCGCGCTCCTGCGGCTCCTGGCCCAGCGTGATGGCGGTGGCCTCCGAGCCCTTCCAGGTGAAGTAGCCGACGGGGTTCTCCGCCGAGCCGACCGCGACCGGGGTCTCGTAGTCGTCGACGAGCACCGCGCGCTCGAAGAGCGCGATGTCGTCGAAGCGCCAGGCGCCCTGGCCCAGGCCGGTGAGGGTCACCGCGAAGCCGGTCGAGGCGTTGGGGGTGAAGCGGACCTCGGAGGCGGGGTTGCCCTTGACCCGCAGGTCGGAGAACAGCACCGAGACGCGGCGCCAGCCGACGCTGTCGTCCATGACGTCGCGGTCGAACATCCGCCCGTCGCTCTTGAGCTCGAAGCTGAGCCGCTTGCCCGAGCCGGTGCCGAGGAACCAGAAGCGGAAGCCGTCCTGGTCGCTCCAGTCGGTGGCGGCGGTGTCGTGGGTGAAGCCGAACCAGTCGCCGGCGGTCGGCGTCGACCCGACGGTCGCGACGAGGACGTCGTTGTCGGCGAGCGCGCCGGGCACGGTGTCGTCGGCGACCGTGGTGAGGACCGGCTTGACCTCGTCGCGGCTGGCCCAGGTCGCGTAGCCGGCGGGCACGCCGTCCTCGAAGCCCTGCAGCACCCGCTGGGAGCCCGACTCCGGCAGCGCGCCGGTGGGCGTGATGGTCAGCGTGGTGGTCGTGCGGGCACCGGTCTCGACGCCGGCCGACGGCTCGCTGAGCGTCAGCTGGACCGTACGACGGGGCGCGAGCGCACCGCGGCTGGTCGTCGCGACCTCGACGGTCTCCTCGGTGTCGCCGGGCGCGAAGGTGACGACCTGGTCGACGGCGGTGTAGTTGGTGCCGGCGACTCCGGTCCCACCCTCGGTGCGGACGCGGACGCTCTCCTCGGTCTCGGAGGCGTTCGAGAGGCGCACGGGGACCGTGGCGGTGGCGCCGGCCGGCACGCTGGTCGGGGCGCCGAGGTTGACCAGCGGCTTGGCGAAGCTGCCGCGGATCGCGAACGTGTAGAGGGAGTAGCCGTAGTAGTGCAGCCGCGGCGAGTCCCACGTGGCCGCCGACCGCTTCTTCATCGCGATCCGCACGTAGCGCGCGGGGGTCGGGGCGTCGAGGGTCACGACGTCCTGCGCGCCGTCACCGGTCGTGGTCGAGAACGCCGTGGTCCAGCTGGCCGGCTCCTGCGGGTCGGCCGTCGCCACCTGCACGTCGTAGGCCGTGGCGTAGGAGGCCTCCCAGGACAGCTCGACCGAGGACACCGTGGCGACGCGCCCGAGGTCGGAGGTCAGGTCGGCGGTGAAGACCGCGTCGACGCCGTCGGGGCCGTTGCCGCTGGCCCAGCGCGTGGCGGGATCGCCGTCGATGGCCTTCTCGGCCGGGAACGCGCCGTCCTGGTCGTCCTGGGACGCCGAGGCGGTGATGGTGCCCAGCTGCGCGAGGTCCGGGTCGGCCGCGCTGGCGGGGGTCAGGGGGATCGTGGCGACCAGCGCCACGGTGGTGGCGAGGCTCAGCGTCGCCGCCGTCGCCCGAGCTCGAAGCTGAAGTCTCATGAGCAGTTGTTTTCCTTCGCTCAACCGGCAAAAAGGGACGGCACGTGACGGCCGTCACTGCGGCATTAGAGCATTGCCGGGAGAACCACCGCTACCTCTTCCCACGTAGAGGTTGTTCTGCCACATTTCATGCTGTGAACGGACAAAATGACGCCGATCCCGAGCCGGTCGGAGCGGCCTCCTCCCGCGGGCGGGGCGCCGGACGACGCCAGGTGCTCGCCGCGCTCAGCGAGCACGGTCCCGGGAGCCGCGTCGACCTCGGCCGGCGCACCGGCCTGTCGTCGTCGGCGATCTCCGCGCTGACCCAGGAGCTCCTCGCCGAGGGCCTCCTGGACGAGGAGCCCGACCCGGGCCACGAGCGGCGGCGTGGCCGTCCGGCGTACCTGCTGAGCCTGCGGGCGCCGGAGGGCATCGTCGTCGGCGTCGACATCGGCAACACCCACATCCGCGTCGCGGTGGCCGAGGTCCGCGGCCCGGTCCTGGCCGAGCGGTGCGTGCCGCTGGCGCGCGCGCAGGAGCCGGAGGACGCGCTGCGCCGCGCGGAGGCGCTGGTGCGCGAGACCGTGACCGAGGCCGGACACGGGCTCGAAGACGTGCGCATCGCCGTGGTAGGGGTGCCGGTGCCGCTGGACGAGCGCACCGGACGGGTCGCCGACAACAACATCTTCCCCCTGTGGGTGGGGCGGCGGCCCGGGGTCGAGCTCGGCGAGCTGCTGGACGACCTGCGGGGAGCCCGGCTCGTCGTCGAGAACGACGCCAACCTCGGCGCGCTCGGGGAGCAGCGCCACGGCGCCGGAGTGGTCGACGAGCCCGCCACGACGTCTGGGTCGCTCGTCTACCTCAAGCTGGCCACCGGCATCGGCGCCGGGCTGG
This sequence comes from Nocardioides lijunqiniae, assembly GCF_015024225.1. GTDB lineage: Bacteria > Actinomycetota > Actinomycetes > Propionibacteriales > Nocardioidaceae > Nocardioides > Nocardioides lijunqiniae. The sequence goes on along the minus strand of NZ_JACJGM010000019.1, from coordinate 40,958 downwards.
TGCTCGACGGTCGGCTCTTCCGGGGAGAGGCGGGGACGGCCGGGGAGATAGGGCACGTGCAGGTCGACCCTGCCGGCGTCCTGTGCCGGTGCGGCTCGCGCGGCTGCCTCGAGACGGTCGTCTCCGTGCCGCGGCTGCTGAGCGCCCTCGCCCCCGTCACCCGCGACGACCTGGACGCGGACGAGCTCGGGCGACTGGTGCGCGAGGGTCACCCCGGCGCCGTGCGCGTGGTAGCCGACGCGGGTCGCACCGTCGGTCAGGTGCTGGCCAGCCTGGTCACCGTCCTGAACCCCGGACTGCTCCTGGTCGGCGGCCACCTCGCCTCGGTCAACGAGCTCCTCGCGGAGTACGTGGCCTCCGCGGTGCACCACTGGGCGCAGCCGGCCGCCGCCGCGCGTGTGGAGGTCAGGGCCTCGGCGCTCGGCGAGCGGTCGGAGGTCCTCGGCGCGCTCGCCCTGGCCAGCGACCTCGCCGTCGAGCACCAGCGGAACCTCCTCGTCCCACGCTGATCCCGACACCGGCGACGGCGCCCCGGATCGATTACAGTCACACTGTATTCGACGATGGCCTCGTCGACCCGCCCACCACCTGAGGACCTCCCATGCCGCGCTCGCCCTTCTCCTACGCCAACATCGCCTCCACGCTGGCCCTCGTCGTCACGGTGGGCGGCGGCGGCGTGGCGGTCGCGGCCGCGGTCGCCGACAACTCCGTGGGGACACGTCAGATCAAGGATCTCGGCGTCGGTCGGGTGGACCTCGCGCGCGGGGCGGTGGACGGACGCAAGGTCCGTGATCGCTCGCTGACCGGCGTGGACGTGAGGGACGGCACTCTCACCGGGGCCGACATCGACGAGCGATCCCTCGTCCTGCCCCCTGCGTCGTCGAACGCGGTCATCCGCGGCGGGGAGCCCAGCGGGTCCGCCGCCCTCGCCCCCTCGGGCACCGGGATGGACGTCGCGTCCCTCACCTTCGACGCGCCCGCCGACGGCGTCGCACTGGTCACCGTTCAGGCGGTCTTCAAGGCCGTCGACGCCGGTGCCGGGCACCTCAACGTCCAGGTGCGCGACGGCGACAGCGACCGGTTCTCGTGCAACTGGGACGCCGGCGACGCGGGTGACGGCTACGACCAGCACCAGAGCTGCTCCGGCGTGGTGCCGGTGGCGGCGGGCCGGCACACCTACACCCTGAGGATCACCGAGAACCAGCAGCCCGTGCGACGAGCGAGTCTGTACCACGGCGCGCAGGTCCTGGTGGTGTTCCAGCCCGGCGCCACGCAGTAGCCGCACGCCTGCATCCACAGGTCGTCGGGGACGGGGTTTCTCGCCTCGGAGCACCGGGCAGCCGTCCTGCATGGACCCAGGAGCACCGCGGACGAGACCCGGCGCGGCCGGTGCGCGCCAGCTGGAGCTCGAGGCGGGCACGGCCCGCGCCGTCGCGTCCCGCCACGAGGCGGCAGCGGCCGCGCTCGCCGAGGCCTCCGGCGGAGCACCGGCACTGGACGCGGGGCCGGCTGAGACCGAGCTGCTGACCATCCTCGCCCTGGTGCTCTCGACCTCCGGCGAGCTCTCCGTCATCAGCACCCTGGCCGCTCAGACCGTGCGGGCGGTCGAGGGTCACCTGCTGGGGGTCGACGCCGTGGTGGCCGAGGCCTACCTCCGCGTCGACCCCGACCGGTTCGACGGCCCGGCGCCGCTCGTCCCGCCGGGCACGCTCCACCGTGTCGTCCCTCCCGGGTGGAGCCCGTGAGCGGCGGCGGGTTCGACACGGCGGTCAACGGCTCACCGGCGAGCGTGCGCGCGGTGGCTGCCTGGTTGCGCGACGCCCTGGGGACGGCGGTCGAGCACGCGGCCAACGACACGACCGCCGCCCGCCACGAGGCGCTGGCGGGCTTCCGCGGCCGCGCCGGCGAGGCCTACCAGGGCTACACGACCACCGTCATCACGCACCTCGACGAGCACGCCTCGACGGTGACCCGGGCCGCGCGCTCCTTCGACGACTACGCCGACCGGCTCCAGCTGTGCCTCGACCGGATGGCCGCCTTCCGCGCGGCGGCTGCCCGGGTCGGCCTCACCGTCACCGGCACGGTCGTCCACGAGCCGACGACCGCGGCGCCGATGGCCGACACCGACGCCGCCGGGCTCCGGCGGCAGCTCTACGACCAGCTCCTCGCCGACGCCGAGAGGGAGGCCGCCTCGCTCGGCGAGTGGGTCGGGGCCCACCTCACCGCGAGCGTCGCCGACGTCGCCTCGCCGGAGGTCTCGCGGCTCCTCGACAGCCTCCGGGAGAACGCCGGCAGCCTCGGGCTGGCGGCCGCCCTGGAGGCCGCCCGGCAGCGCGGCGAGCGGCTCGCGGACCGCCTCCGCGACCGCTACCAGGACCGCCGGTCCGGCGACCCGCGACGCCGCTCCGGCGCGCGTGACCCCCAGGCGCGCGCCAGCGTCCGGCGGCTGCTCCAGGAGGCAGGGATGCTGCGCCGGGGCATCGCGGTCCTGGGCCCGGGCGCGCTGGTCTACGACGCCTACCAGGGGCTCGAGGAGGACAAGCCTGGTGGCGGGCTGCTCGCGGTGGCTACCGGCGCCGCCGGCACGGCGACCGTCGTCGCCCTCGCCCCGGTCGGGGCGCCGGCGGTCGGCGTGGTGGTCGTCGCGGTCGGGGTGGGCTACGCCGTCAGCGAGGCGACGCAGTCCGGGTGGGAGCAGCTTCCCGACAGCGCCACCGACCCCGTCGACGACGCGGTCGGCGACGCGTGGGACGACACCCGGCACACCACGGTCACCGGTGCCGGGGCGTGGCTGGACGCGACGGGGTTCCGGTGAGGCGGGTCCGGGGCGCAGGGGAGGATCCCGACCGCGCCCTGCGCTCCCCCACGCGCTACCTGGCGATCGCCGGCGCCCTGGTGATGGGAGCCACCGGGCTGCTGCTCGGACTCGCCGTCGCGTTCGCGCCCCTCGACCCGGGGGAGACGCGGAGCCCGACCGTCATCGCGACCGGCCTGGTCCTCACGACCCTCGCGGCGGCGTACGCCGTGACCCAGCGGGGCTCGGCTCGCCGTCCCCTGCCCCCGGCCCAGCCACGGCCGGGCGGCGTGGCGCTGCCCGTGCGGCGGGGCCACCGGGCCGCGGGCGGCGCCGCGTTCCTGGCGGTGGCGGCGTGGGGCGTCGTCCTGGCGGTCGGCGGCGGCTTCGCAGGTCCACGGCTGACCGGCGGCGTGCTCGTCCTGGGCGGCGCCGGCCTCGCCCTCGTGTGGCAGCGCTCCGACCCGCGGATCCTCCTCGACCCGACCGGGCTCACCCTGCCGGGCAGCCGCGCCCCCCTCGCCTGGGACGACGTGCACGACGTCGCGGCGCTGGGTGGCTGGCTGCCGGCCCTGGCTGTCGGCGCGTCGGGTCGGCGACTGGTCACCGCCCGGCTCGCCGGGCAGGCGTGGCCGCCCTCCACCCTGGTCGCGGTGCTCGACCACTACCGCTCGGAGGCCGGTCGTGCCGACCGGGGCGGGCTCGACCGCACCGCCTCGCTCGACCGCTTCCGCGGCACCTGAGCGACGTCGGGGCTCAGAGGGGGCGCAGGCCCTGGCCGCGGTTGAGGTAGCCGGCGAGGTCGCGGACGAACTGCTCGCGGTCGGTCTCGAGCGCGGGCACGGGGATGGTCGTGGACCGTCCGTCGCGCAGCCGGATCACCGCGCACGGCACGCCGCTGGGTGAGGCCGTGCCGGCGTCCTCGACCTCCTTCCAGGTCGCCTGCTTCACGCCGGCGCCCCGGATCATGCGGACGGTGTAGCCCGAGGCGTCGAACCGCACGACGGGGACCGAGCGCAGCCACGAGCCCAGGACCACCAGGCCCACGAGCCCGACCACGAGCAGCACCACGAGGGCGTCCGGGGTCACGAAGCCGGTGGCGGCGACCACCGCCGTGGCCGCGAACACGATCACGGCGAGCAGGACCAGGTAGGTCCCGACGAAACGGGCCGCGAAGGCGCGCGAGAGCCGATAGTCGGACGTCTCGGAGGCGGTCATGGGGAGAATTCAACACAACGCCGGCCGGGACCGCGCAATCCGATGCCGCCGCGCTCTTGCCGGGACCTCGCGGGAGGGTCATGCTCGGAGGTCCACCGCGCGTCGGACCCCGGGAGGCAGTCGTGGGCGCCGTCACCCCTGGCCTGGCCGGCGCGATGCGCGCCCTCGACGCGGCGCTGGACGCACCCCGCCGCGAGGGGCCGGCGCTGGGCAACTGGCGCTGGGTCGTGCGCCGGCGGATGGCGGTCGTGCGCGACGCCCTGGTCGGCGAGACCAGCTCGCCGGACGACGGCTGGCTCGCCGCGCGCGGCGGGTCGGCGTTCCGGGAGCGCAACACGCTGCTCGCCCGCCTCGGCTCGCTGGGTCCGCGGGTGCTCGAGAGCGCGGACCCGGAGGCGGTGCGGCTCGAGGCCAAGCGGCTGCTCGTCGACATCGGCCGGCACGTCCAGCGCCTCCACGACCTGGCCTACGACGACGTCGAGATCGAGCTGGGCGGCTCGGAGTAGGCGCAGGCCCCACCCGCCCCCGCGCGGCCTAGACTGGCCCGCCGTACGCCTCGGCGTGCACGGAGGGGTGCCGGAGTGGCCGATCGGAACCGCCTTGAAAGCGGTCGCTGGCAGAGATGTCAGCCGCGGGTTCGAATCCCGCCCCCTCTGCCGAAGCTGGGCGGCCGGTCAGGCGTCGGGCGTGAGCTCGACGAGGACGTCGCCCTCCTGGACCACGTCGCCGGGGGCGACCCGCACGGCGCGGACCGTGCCGGAGATCTCGACCAGGACCGGGATCTCCATCTTCATCGACTCCAGCAGCACGACGGTGTCGCCGGGCGCCACGGCGTCGCCGGCGGCGACCGTCAGGGACAGCACGTTGGCCACCATCTCGGCGAGGATCTCGGTCACCTGTTCACGGGCCATGCCGGCACGCTAGCCGTTACCGACAGGTACGCCGCAGTCGGTCCCGGGTCGGCACCAGAGTCGGCACCGCCTCAGTAGAGCGCGCTGAAGCGGGCGGGCTCGGGCCGGATGGCCGCGGCCTCCTCGGCACGGCGGCTGCGGCGGCCGGCGGAGCCGGTGACGCGCAGGTCGACGCGGATCACCACGAAGCCGATCAGCAGGCCCACCACCAGCCCGTAGACCACCGAGAGGCCGCTCTCGCGCAGCGTGATCGCGGGGTTGGCCAGCGAGTTGGCCACCGCCGAGGTCGCGGCGACCCCGAAGGCGCAGACCCACCAGCCCTGGCGCCGGCGGGCGCGCATGTGGCAGCCCCAGGCCAGCGCCGGGATGCCGAGCACGGTCTCGATGGGGCGGGGGAAGGCGCCGAGGCTCTCCCGGCTCCAGCGCACGACGTCGAGGAGCGACTCGACGAGGCCGGGGGTCCCGTAGCGGCGCAGGAGCTCGGCGTAGAGCAGCGTGACTGCCAGGACCAGCATCCCGACGAGCACGATCGCGACCCCGCGACGGCCCAGGCCGTGCAGACCGGCGCCGAGCCGGTAGACGACCGCGAACGCCGCCACGAGCCCGAGGCCGAAGGTGGCGTACTCGAACTCCACGACCGTGATCGTGGGCTCGAAGCCCACGGTGGCCAGCGCGCCGATGCAGGCGATGACGATCGCGATCACGCACTCGCGCGCCGCCTCGACGAACCGGACGGCGGGCACGGTGGCCATCACCCCCAGCACCGACGAGACGACGCAGGTCATCACCGCGGCGCCGGTGCGCAGGTAGGCCTCGTCACTGACCAGGACCACCACGCCGAGCGCGATGGCCAGCGTGCCGTAGACGACCGGGCGGCCGCCCGTGCGCGCGGCGAGCGCCCACGAGTAGGCGCTGGCGATGACGACCGCGCCGATCCCGGGCACCCAGTCGGGTCCCACGGTGAGCACGCCGGCGACCAGCGCGGCGAGCCCGGCTCCCACCAGCGCGAGGAAGGCGCTGACCGGGACCCGGCTGTCGCCGATGCCGGCGACCCGTCCCCGCCAGCCGCTGCGCGGGTCGGGTTCGCGGCGACGAGCGGCGGACCTGGACACGGAGGAACAGGCTACAGACGGCGGTTGGACAGCGAGGGGTTGGTACGACGGGCCTGGTCGAGGGCCGTGCGCGTGAGGGTCGCCCGCAGGACGGCGGGACCGTCCGCGGCCTCGGCGAGCACGTCGCCCATCGGGTCGACGACCAGCGAGTGACCGCTGTAGCGCGGCCCGGGCTGCCCGGCGGCGGCCACGAACACGGTGTTCTCGATTGCACGGGCCCGCACCAGGGTGCGCCAGTGGTCGACCTTGCGCTCGCCGGCCACCCAGGCGGCGGGCACGACGAGCACCTCCGCCCCCCGGTCCACCAGCGCGCGGGCCAGCTCCGGGAAGCGCAGGTCGTAGCAGGTGAGCAGCCCCACCGAGAAGCCCGCCACGTCGACCACGGTGGGCTCGACCGGCCCGGCGAGCAGCCGGTCGGACTCGCGGTAGCCGAAGGAGTCGTAGAGGTGCACCTTGCGGTAGGCCGCCGTCGCGGCGCCCCGCACCAGCAGGGTGTTCCACGGCCGCGCCGGGTCCTGGCTGGCCTCGAACATGCCGGCGACCAGCGTGGTCCCGCGCTGGGCGGCCACCCGCTCGAGCTCCCGGGCGAACGGCCCGTCGACCGGCTCGGCGAAGGGACCCACGTCGGAGCCGGCCTCGCCGAAGTCGCGCGCGAACGCCTCGGGGAAGACGACGAGGTCGGCGTCCGCGGGGGTCGCCGGCTCGAGCCGGGCACGGTTGCCGACGGGGTCGAGGCCCGCGGCCTCCTGCACGAGGGCGACGCGCAGCTCGCCGGCGGTGGTGGAGGTCACCGCCCCAGACTGCCACGGTGGCCCGGCCCGGCGCGGTCCGCGGTGGGAGACTCCAGGGGTGGACGTGGACCCGGGGCTCGCCCCCTTCAGCGCGGTGATCCTCGCGGGCGGCCGCGCGGCCCGGCTCGGCGGCGTGGACAAGGCGTCGGTGGAGATCGCCGGGCGCACCCTGCTCGCCCACGCGCTCGACGCCCTCATCGACGCGACCGAGGTGGTCGTGGTCGGCGAGCCGGTCCCGACAGAGCGGCCCGTGACGTTCACCTTCGAGTCCCCGCGCTACGGCGGTCCGGTCGCCGCGCTGCTCACCGGGCGCGACGCCCTGCTGCACCGCACGGCGTACCTCGCGGTGCTGGCGGTCGACATGCCTCGCCTCGACGCGCGCACGTTCCGCCGGCTGCTCACGGCCGCCGCGGGCCACGGCGACGGGGCGGCGCTCGTCGACCCCGACGGCCGCCGTCAGCTCGCGCTCGTGCTCGACGTGGCGCGCCTCGACGCGGTCCGCCCGGGCCACGAGGAGCAGCACGACCTGCCGCTGCACCGGCTGCTGTCGGGACTGGACCTGGCCGAGGTCGCCGCCGTCGGCGAGGAGCACCGCGACGTCGACACCTGGGCGGACCTGCGCGACCTCTCGTGAGCCGACGCGCCGGAAGGGGGTTGCGGCCCCGCGCGTCTGTGGGGAGTCTGGGAGCGTGAACCTCCACGACTGGATCGACGAGCTCTGCGACGTGCTCGACGTCGAGACCGAGGTCGACGAAGGACTGCTCAGGGACCTCAGCGACATCGCCGTCGAGAACGTCGAGCGCACGGCCGGCCCCGTGACCTCCTACCTCCTCGGCTACGCCGCCGGCGCCCAGGGCGCCGACCCGGAGCGGGTCGAGCGGCTGGCCGCGCTGGCGCAGTCACTGGCCGAGGGCTGGGACCGCCCGGCGGGCTTCCGCGACCCCCTCGACGTCGACGAGCCCGTGCCCGACGACAGCGCGGTCGACCACTCCGACGAGCGTTTCGAGGCCTGACAGACTGGCTCGCATGCGCGCCGTGATCGCCGCCGAAGCCGGTGGCCCCGAGGTCCTGTCCGTCTCCGAGGTGCCCGACGTGGAGCCCGGCCCCGGCGAGATCGCGATCGCGGTCGCCGCGACCGCCGTCAACCGGGCTGACACGCTCCAGCGCCAGGGCTTCTACCCGCCGCCACCGGGGGCGTCCGAGATCATCGGGCTCGAGTGCAGCGGCACCGTCGCCGCGCTCGGCGAGGGCGTCGAGGGCTGGGCGGTCGGCGACGAGGTGTGCGCGCTGCTCGCCGGCGGCGGCTACGCCTCGCGCGTCGTCGTACCCGCCGGCCAGGTCATGCCCGTGCCCGAGGGCGTCGACCTGGTCACCGCCGCCGCGATCCCGGAGGTCGCCGCCACCGTGTGGTCCAACGTCTTCATGGTGGCCGGGCTGAAGCCGACCGAGACCTTCCTGGTCCACGGCGGCGCGGGCGGCATCGGCACCTTCGCCATCCAGCTCGCCGCCCAGCTCGGTGCCCGGGTGCTCACCACCGGCGGCACACCGGACAAGCTGGCCGCGTGCGCGGCGCTGGGCGCCGACGTGACGATCAACTACCGCGACCAGGACTTCGTCGAGGTCGTCAAGGAGGTCACCGACGGCGCCGGCGTGGACGTCATCCTCGACAACATGGGCGCCAAGTACCTCGGCCGCAACGTCGACGCGCTCGCCCTCGAGGGCCGCCTGGTCATCATCGGCATGCAGGGCGGCAGCAAGGGCGAGCTCGACATCGGCGCGCTGCTGCGCAAGCGCGGCGCCGTCGTCGCCACCTCGCTGCGCTCGCGGCCGGTCGGTGAGAAGGCCGCGATCTGCGCCGCGCTCGTCGAGCACGTCTGGCCGCTGGTCGCCGAGGGCCTGGTCCGCCCCGTGGTCCACGGCACGATGCCCCTCGAGGACGCCGCCGCCGCCCACGCGCTCATGGAGTCCGGCGAGCACACCGGCAAGATCGTGCTGACGGTCTGAGACCTACCCGGTGCCCGCCTAGCCCTCGACCCGGGGCAGCAGTCGGGTGAGCGCCGCGTTGTCGGCGTCCAGGGACACGACGCCGCGGCGCGCGGACCTCGCGGTCCAGGGGCCGTAGCGGTTGCTCCCGTAGATGAGGTCGCCCACCCTGGCGAACTGGTAGATGACGCTGAACGGCGTCGAGTCGGGCGCGGTGTAGGCGAAGGTGAGCGTCACGACCCCTTCGGCGGCGTTCGCCGCGTCGATCCTGTGGAAGACCTGCGCCGAGTAGGCCACCCCCGGCGCGTAGGCGTCGTCGAGGTCGTCACAGGCCGCCACCGCGCTGCGGAGCGAGCGCAGGGTCGACCGCGCACGTCGAGGGTCGGGATAGCGGAGGATCTCGCGGGTGAGACTGACCCGTCCGGAGGTGACGTAGGCCGAGAGCTTGTCGGCGTAGCCCGAGTCGAACAGCACCCCCTCCTGGCAGTGACCCTCGGGCATCGAGATGCCCCCGGCGCCGGGGTCGGGACCGTTGACCGCGCTCTCGCCGTAGGCCTCCGGCCAGCCGCGGTCGAGCGGGAAGTCACGGAGCGGGATCGACGCGCCGTCCTCCTCGCGGGCTGCCCGCACCCCCGCCTCACTCACCGACGACGAGGCGGCCGGTGTCGAGCCGGCGTCCCCGCCGTCGCGGATCACCACCGGGACGGCGACAGCGGCGGCGACGAGCAGGCCGGCACCCACCAGGGCCGGGGCGCGACGGACCGCTCCCCCTTCGGAGCGGCGGGTCGTGCTGGCGGGGCGAGAGCTCATGGGGGTTCCTCACGTCGGTGTCGCGCCTGTCCGAGGGGAGACTCCGCCCGGGCCGCGAAGGTTGTGACCAGGTGGCGGTGTCCTGCGGACCCGGCGAGCAGCCGCCCACCCGCCGCATAGGGTGGCCTGCATGAGCGAGCAGCCCGAGCAGGAGCAGCAGGTGGTCATCGTCGGTCCCGACGGGAAGCCGATCGGCACGCTGCCGGCGTCGGCGCTGGCCCAGGCCGGCGACGAGGACGGCGACGGGGACCACGACGGCGAGGGGTCCCGGCCGCTGACCGAGCTGGTGGAGCAGCCCGCGAAGGTCATGCGGATCGGCAGCATGATCCGTCAGCTGCTCGAGGAGGTGAAGTCCGCCCCGCTCGACGAGGCCAGCCGCAACCGCCTCAAGGACATCCACCAGGCCTCGATCAAGGAGCTGGAAGCGGGTCTCGCGCCCGAGCTGATCGAGGAGCTCGACCGGCTGACGCTGCCCTTCACCGACGAGGCCACGCCCTCCGACGGCGAGCTGCGGATCGCCCAGGCCCAGCTGGTCGGCTGGCTCGAGGGGCTCTTCCACGGCATCCAGACCGCGATGTACGCCCAGCAGATGGCCGCACGCGCCCAGTTCGAGGAGATGCGCCGCGCGCTGCCGGCCGGCATGGGCGGTCAGCCGCCGCAGGCCGCGGGGCCGCCGCAGCCGGACGAGGACCAGCGGCCGGGCAGCTCCGGCGGGATGTACCTCTAGGTCCTCTCGCGGGCCTCGTCAGAGGTCCTGGCCGCGGCGCGCGCGCAGCCACGACACCAGCACCAGCCCGAGCAGCCCCACCAGGGCCAGCGCGAGGCCGGGCGCGACCGCACGTCCGAACGCCGCCGGCTCGGCGGTGTCGACGTCGGTCAGCACCGCCGCGGGTGGGGGCGGGGGCGGCGTGACGGGGTCACCGCTGCCGAGGACCTCCTCCACCTGGGCGACGTAGGCGTCGGTCGCCAGCCGGGTGCCGGCGCAGCCGTCGTCGGCCCAGCTCTCGGCGGTGGTGCCGCTGGCGGCCTGCACCAGGAAGACGTAGCGCTCGCCGCTCACGAGACGGCCCAGCCCGCACGTCGGCCGGACCTGCGGGGTCGTCGTGACGACCTGCGCCGGCTCGTCGACGCGGCCCTTGTAGACGGTCTCGGCCTCGACCTGCTGGGTGAACACCCGCGCCGCGGCGCCGACCCCGGCCGACGGCGCGGGGGAGGGCCGCTCGACGGCGGTGACGGTGCCGACGAAGACCGCGTCGGCGGCCTTGATGCGCGACATCAGGGGCGTCGCGGCCTCGGCGCAGCTGCACGCGGCCTGGGCCGGGGCGGCGCCCACCGTGACGAAGCAGCCCACCACGAGCGCGGCGAGGAGCAGACGGCGTACGGAGGCGAGCACGGGCACCATCACAACAGATCGGTGGTCGCGCGCACCAGTCGAGGAACGCCCGCTCACAGGCCGAAGAGCTCCTCGAGCACCCGCGCCACGCCGTCCTCGTCGTTGCTCGGTGCGAGCCGTCCGGCGGCGGCGACCACGTCGGGGTGGGCGTTGGCCACGGCGAACGGCGTGCCGGCCCACCGCAGCATCGGCAGGTCGTTGGGCATGTCCCCGAAGGCGACGACGTCGGCGGCGTCCACGCCGAGCTCGGCGGCGACCCGGGCGAGGGTGGCCGCCTTGGTGACGCCGGGCGCGCTGATCTCCAGGAGGTGGTCGACCGACCACGTGGCGATCGCCGCCTCGCCCACGGCGCCGACGACCCCGCGGCGCAGCTCGTCCGGGTCCGCGTCGAGGTCGCGCACCAGCAGCTTGACGGCGGGGGCGGTCCACAGCTCGGCGAGCGGGCCGCGCGCGGTCTCCTCCCCCGTGCCCTCGACGTCGACGTAGCGCTCGTCCACCCGGAGGCCGTCGACGGACTCGATGGCGAACGTCGCCGACGGCAGCGCCGCGGCGATGGCGTCGACCACGGCGAGGCCGGCCGCGGGCTCCAGGCCGCGGACCTCGCGCACGGCGCGGTTCGTGACGTCGTAGAGGATCGCGCCGTTGGAGACGATCGCCAGTCCGTGGGCGCCGACCATCGGCCACAGCTCGTCCATCCAGCGCAGGGGCCGGGCGGTGACGAAGACCACCGGCACGCCGCGGGCGTCGAGGTCGGCCAGCACCCGCGCCGAGCGCGGGGAGACGGTGCCGTCGGTGCGCACCAGCGTGCCGTCCAGGTCGGTCGCGACCAGGTGCGGCGTGCTCACGGCTGGGGCCTGGCCATGACCAGGTTGCCGTCCTCGTCGCTCCCGCGCAGCTGGGTGAAGCCGCACTTCGCCAGGACCCGCATGCTGGCGCGGTTGTGCGGCTCGACCGCCGCCCGCAGCCGGACGCCGACCCCGTCCACCTCGGCGGCCAGCGCGCGCAGGGCCTCCGTGGCGACGCCGGCTCCCCGCGCCGCCTCGACCAGCCCGTAGCCGACCTCGGTCTCGCCGTCGACGGGAGGGCCGTAGCAGCCGATGCTGCCGACGGCCTGCACTCCGAGCACGACGTGCCGCGGCCCCCAGCTGTCACCCGCGCGCAGCATCCCGGCGGCGTCCACGTCGTCGGGTCGCGGGTAGTCGGGGTGCCAGCGGTCCTGGTGCCGCCCGGCCCGCATGTCGGCGGCGTCCGCCGGCGTCATGAGCACCAGCCGGAGCCGCTCGGAGCGGATCATCGCCGGCAGGACCGGCTGGTCGCTCACGCGAAGTGCCGGTCGATCTCGGTGGCGGCGCCGTCCTCGAAGACCGAGTCGGTCACGGCGTCGGCGACGTCGATGACCTCCTGCACGGCCTGCCCCATCGCGACGCCGCGCCCGGCCCACTGGAGCATCTCGATGTCGTTGCGGCCGTCGCCGATGGCCAGCACGTCGGCGCTGGTGAGGCCGAGCTCGCCGGCGACGTACTCGAGCCCGGAGGCCTTGGAGACGCCGACCGGGGAGAGGTCCAGCCAGGCGGTCCAGCCGACGACGTAGTTGGTGCCGTGGAGGCCCAGCTCGGAGGCCATCGCGACGAACTCGTCGGCGCTCGACTCGGGGTCGCGGATGATCACCCGGCTGACCGGGCCCGCCACCAGCTCGTCGACGGGCGTGACGATCATGTCGCCGGACAGCTCACCGTCGGGAAACGGCGTGGAGACGCGGTAGCCGACGCCGCGCTCCTCGACCGCCACGATGGCGCTCGGCTGGCGCTCGAGGACCGCCTTGACCGCGGGCCCGGCGTCGAAGGTCTCCTCGCGGACGACCTCGAAGGGCGGGTAGCGGAAGATCACCGCCCCGTTGCTCGCGACGATCCACACCCGCTCCTCGTCCTGTCCGCGCAGGTCGAGCAGGTCGGCGATCGGCGTCATGCCGTGCGGGGAGCGCCCGCTGGCGAGCACCACGTGGGCGCCCGCGTCGAGCGCGCGGTGCACGGCGTCGTAGACCGCGGGCTCGATCTGCTCGTAGGTCATGCCGGCGCCCTCGACCCACTTGAGGAGGGTGCCGTCGATGTCCAGGGCGACGATGCCGGGACGCCAGCCGTCGGGAGTTCTCATGCGACGACCGGCGTCAGGACCTCGCGGCCGCCGAGGAACGGCTGCAGCGCCTTCGGGACCCGCACCGAGCCGTCGGCCTGCTGGTGGGTCTCGAGGATGGCGACGATGGTGCGGGTGATCGCGCACAGCGTGCCGTTGAGCGTCGAGATCGCCTTGACCTCCTCGCCGAAGCGGCCGCGGGTGTCGAGGCGGCGGGTCTGGAACTCCGTGCAGTTGGAGGTCGACGTGAGCTCGCGGTAGCGGCCCTGGGTCGGGATCCACGCCTCGCAGTCGAACTTGCGCTGCGCCGAGAGGCCCAGGTCGCCGGCGGCGACGTCGATGACCTGGTAGGCGAGCTCGAGCTTGTCGAGGAAGGCCTTCTCGATCTCGAGCAGCCGCCGGTGCTCGGCGTAGGAGTCCTCGGTCGTGGAGTAGACGAACATCTCGACCTTGTCGAACCAGTGGACCCGGATGATCCCCTTGGTGTCCTTGCCGTGCGAGCCGGCCTCCTTGCGGAAGCAGGGGCTGAACGCGGCGTAGCGCAGCGGGAGCGAGGCGCCGTCGAGGATCTCGTCGGAGTGGTACGCCGCCATCGGCACCTCCGAGGTGCCTACGAGGTACATGTCCTGGCCCTCGATGCGGTAGACGTCGTCGGCGGCCTGGCCGAGGAAGCCGGTGCCGTCCATCGCGCGCGGCTTGACCATCGACGGGGCGATGACCTGGGTGAAGCCGAAGTCACGGGCCGTCTCGTTGGCGAGGTTGATCAGCGCGAACTCCAGCTCGGCGCCGACGCCGGTGAGGAAGTAGAAGCGCGAGCCCGACACCTTGGCGCCGCGCTCGAGGTCGATGGCGCCGAGCAGGCGGCCGAGCTCGATGTGGTCACGGGGCTCGAAGTCGAACTCCGCCGGCGTGCCAACGGTCTCCAGCACCACGTAGTCGTCCTCGCCACCGGCGGGGACGTCGTCCTCGGCGAGGTTGGGGATCGAGAGCAGCGCCTGCTGCCACTCCTCCTCGGCGGCGCTCTGCGCGGCCTCGGCCTCCTTGACCTCGGCGGAGAGGGTCTTGGTCTGGGCCAGGAGGGCCTGCTTCTCGTCGCCCTGCGCCTGGGGGATCAGCTTTCCCAGTCTCTTCTGCTCGCCGCGCTTGGCCTCGAAGCCCACGATCGCGGCCCGGCGGGCGGTGTCGGCGGAGAGCGCCCGGTCGACCACCTCGTCGGACAGCCCGCGCTTGGCCTGGGCGGCTCGGACGCGGTCGGGGTCGTCTCGGAGGATCCGTGGGTCGATCATGACCTCAGGCTATCGGGGCAACGTGGCGCAGCTCATCCGAGTTGCCCCTGGTCGGCCGCGACGGCGACCCCGTCGCCCATACTGATTGCCGTGCTCGACCGAACCCGCGCCTTCCTGCTCAGCTGGAGCGTGCTGTGCCTCGCCGTCCTCGCGGTGCTCGCCGTGGCGGTCGTGCAGGGCTGGGCCGGGCTGACCTCGTTCGACGACCGCGGCAACACGGTCCGTGGCTGGGCCGTCGACGACGCGACGCTGCGCCACGTGCTGCGCGGCGTGGAGCTGGTGTTCGGCACGATCGCGATGACGGCCTACACGGCCGTCCTGGCGGTCGTGATGTTCGTGAAGGGCCACCGGCGCGCGGCGTACTACACGGTCGCAGTGATGGCCACGACGTCGGTCGCGACCACGCTCATCAAGCTCGCGGTCGGCCGCGACCGGCCGGAGTGGCAGGAGTCGCAGTGGCTCCTGAGCAACAACGCGTTCCCCTCGGGTCACGCCTCCTCGGTCGCCGCGCTGGGCGGGGTCGTGGTCGTCCTCGCGACGATGCTGCTGCGCCGACCCAACATCCGGCGGCTGATCGGGCTCCTGGTGGCCGCGGTCGTCGTCGCCGTCTGCCTGGACCGGGTGCTGCTCGGCCGCCACTTCCCCACCGACGTGATCGGCGGGGTGCTGCTCGGCGCCGGGGTCGTCCTGCTGGGCCTGGTCGTCCTCAACCCGCTCCCCCGCAGCCACGCCCAGCGGATCGAGCCGCTGGTGGAGGTGCTGCCCCCCGGCCGGAAGCTGGCGGTCGTGCTGAACCCGATCAAGGTCGAGGACGTCGGCCAGTTCCAGTCGATCGTCGACGGCATGGCCGTCGAGGCCGGCTGGTCAACGCCGTCGTGGCACCTCACGACCGTCGAGGACTCCGGCACCGGCCAGGCCGAGCGGGCCTCCGTCGAGGGCGCCGGGCTGGTCATCGTGTGCGGCGGCGACGGCACGGTCCGCGAGGTCTGCGCCGAGCTCGCCGGCACCGGCATCCCGGTCGGCATCGTGCCCGCCGGCACCGGCAACCTGCTCGCCCGCAACCTCGACATCCCCCTCTACATCCGCGCCGCCATCGACATCGCCCTCACCGGCCAGGACCGCGCCATCGACATGGTCAAGGTGACCGGCGACCACCTCGAGGACAGCCACTTCATGGTGATGGCCGGCATGGGGTTCGACGCCGCGATCATGGAGGGCGTCAACGAGGACCTCAAGAAGCGCGTCGGCTGGGTCGCCTACGTCGTCTCGGGGCTCAAGTCGCTGATGTTCCCCGCCGTGAAGGTCGACATCAGCGTCGACGGCGCCGAGGCCACCACCCACCGCGCGCGCACGATCGTCGTGGGCAACGTCGGCTTCCTGCAGGCGGGGATGCCGCTGCTGCCCGACGCCTCCATCGACGACGGCGTCCTCGACGTCGTGATCCTGCACCCGCGCCACTTCCTGTCCTGGATCCCGCTCGCCGTGCGGGTCCTGTCGCGCGGCGCCCGCACCGACGACACGATCAACCGCATGACCGGCCAGCGGATCTCGATCCGGGCCCACACCGACACCCCGCGCCAGCTCGACGGCGACTCCGTCGGCTCCGGCCGCACCCTCGACATGGAGTGCATCCACGGCCGGCTCCTCGTCCGCGTCCCACGTTGAAGTTGAAGGAGAGCGCATGACGACTCCCGCCCCCGTGGAGGCCTGGCACCGCGTGGCCGCCTCGCGTGACCCCGCCGGCCTCGACGACCTGCTCGCCGACGACGTGGTGTTCCGCTCGCCGGCGGTGCACACCCCGCAGGAGGGCAAGGCGATCACCACGGCGTACCTCGCGGCGGCGTTCGTCGTGCTCGGCCCGGGCCTGCGCTACGTCGACGAGTGGTACGGCGAGGGCAGCGCGGTGCTGGAGTTCGAGTCGTTCGTCGACGGGCTCACCGTGCACGGGGTCGACATGCTGCGCTGGGGCGACGACGGCCGGCTCACGTCGTTCACGGTCATGGTCCGCCCGATGAAGGGCCTGCAGGCCCTGGTCGCGGCCATGGGCGCGGAGCTCACCCGCTGACGGATTCGCTGGGGGATTGCGTCAACAACTGACCTCGCACCGTCAAGGAACCGTCAAGGACGTACGGCGCCCGGTCGCGGCGGGTCTGTAGTGGAGGCGTGCCCGATCTCCTCTACCTCCTCCTGACCCTGGTCCTCTTCGCTCTCGCCGTGCTCCTGGTCGGCCTGATCGACCGGAGGCTCGACCGATGAGCGACGTCCTCCCCGCGATCGGGCAGGTCCTGCTGCTCGTCGCCGCGCTGGCAGCCGCCGTGCCGCTCCTCGGCCGCCACCTCGCCCACCTCTACACCTCGCCCCGGCACCTGCGGGTGGAGAGCGCCGCCTACCGGGTGCTGCGCGTCGACCCCGACGCCGACCAGCACTGGCGCACCTACACGGCCTCGCTGCTGGGCTTCTCGATGGTGAGCGTCCTCGCGCTCTTCGGCCTGGGCCGGCTCCAGCAGCACCTGCCGCTCTCGCTGGGCTTCGCGCCCCTGCCCTCCGACGGCGCCTGGAACACCGCGGTGTCCTTCGTGACCAACACGAACTGGCAGTGGTACTCCGGTGAGGTCACCGTCGGCCACCTGATGCAGATGTCGGGCCTGTCGGTGCAGAACTTCGTCTCGGCCGCCGTCGGCATGGCCGCGGCCGCGGCGTTCGCCCGGGGCCTGGCCCGCTCCCAGCGCGACGGCCGCGTCGGCAACTTCTGGTCCGACCTGGTGCGCGGCGTCCTGCGGGTGCTGCTGCCCGGCGCGGTGGTCTCGGCCCTGCTGCTGGTGGCCCTCGGGGCGATCCAGAACCTCACCGGCACCTCGCCGGTCCGCACGCTGACCGGCGGGACCCAGCAGGTGACGGGCGGCCCGGTCGCCAGCCAGGAGGCCATCAAGCAGCTCGGCACCAACGGCGGCGGCTTCTACAACGTCAACTCCGCCCACCCCTTCGAGAACCCGACGCCCCTGTCCAACCTGCTCGAGATCTTCCTGATGCTGGTCATCCCCTTCGCCATGGCGTGGGCCTTCGGCCTGATCGTCCGCGACCGCCGCCAGGGCATCGCGGTCCTCAGCGTCATGGCGCTGCTGCTGGGCGTCTCGATCGCGCTGCTGACCTGGTCGGAGATGGCCGGGCCCGGCACGGCCCCGCACGCCGCAGGAGCCGCCATGGAGGGCAAGGAGGTCCGCTACGGCGAGGCCGGCTCGGCGCTCTTCGGGGCGGTCACGACCGGCACCTCGACCGGCGCGGTCAACTCCATGCACGACTCGCTGACCGCACCCGGCGGCGGCGTCGCGATGTTCAACATGATGCTCGGCGAGATCGCTCCCGGCGGCACCGGCTCGGGCCTCTACGGCATGCTGATGCTCGCCGTCGTCACGGTGTTCCTGTGCGGCCTGATGGTCGGGCGGACGCCGGAGTACCTCGGCAAGAAGATCGGGCAGCGCGAGATCGTGCTGGTCGCCCTCTACGTGCTGACCACGCCGATCCTGGTCCTGACCGGCGCCGCGATCGCGCTCACCGCGAGCGACGGGCTCGCGGGACTGCAGGAGAGCGGCCCGCACGGACTCTCCGAGGCCCTGTACGCCGTCACGTCGGCGTCCAACAACAACGGCAGCGCGTTCGGCGGACTCACCTCGGGCACGCCGTTCTGGAACACGCTGCTGGGGGTCCTGATGCTCGTCGGGCGCTTCCTGCCGATGATCTTCGTCCTCGCCCTCGCCGGGCGCTTCGCCTCGCAGCGTCAGCTGCCGCCCAGCGCCGGCACCCTGCCCACCCACCGGCCGCTCTTCGTGGCCCTCCTCTCCGGCGTCGCCCTGGTCGTGGTCGGTCTGACCTACGTGCCCGTGCTCGCCCTCGGCCCGATCGTGGAGTCCCTGTCGTGAACGCGTCATCCCTGTCCGAGGCGCTCCCGGGCGCCCTCCGCAAGCTCGACCCCCGTGCCCTGCTGGCCACCCCGGTCCTCCTCGTCGTCGAGGTGGGCGCCCTGGCCACCACCGTCATGGCGGTCCTCGACCCGACCACCCTCTCGGTCCTGGTGACCGTCTGGCTGTGGCTCACCGTGCTGTTCGGCACCCTGGCCGAGTCGGTCGCCGAGGGCCGCGGCAAGGCGCAGGCCGCCAGTCTGCGGGCGCTGCAGCAGGAGTCCACCGCCCGCCGCCTGCGCCCCGACGGCACCGAGGAGGCCGTGCCCAGCACCGCGCTCCGCGCCGGCGACCGGGTCGTCGTGGGGGCCGGCGAGCGGATCCCCGGCGACGGCGACGTCGTCGAGGGCGTCGCCTCGGTCGACGAGTCGGCCGTGACCGGCGAGTCGGCCCCCGTCATCCGCGAGTCCGGCGGCGACCGCAGCGCCGTCACCGGCGGCACCGTCGTCCTGTCGGACCGGATCGTCGTCCGGATCACCTCCGAGCCCGGCCAGTCGTTCGTCGACCGGATGATCGCCCTGGTCGAGGGCTCCGAGCGCCAGCGCACCCCCAACGAGCTCGCCCTCAACGTGCTGCTCACCGCACTCACCGTGGTCTTCGTGGTGGTCTGCGCGACGCTCTACCCGATCGCCGACCAGGCCGGCGCGCACCAGTCGCTGATCGTCCTGACGGCACTCCTGGTCTGCCTGATCCCGACCACCATCGGGGCGCTGCTGTCGGCCATCGGCATCGCCGGCATGGACCGGCTCGTGCGCCGCAACGTGCTCGCCATGTCCGGTCGCGCGGTCGAGGCGGCCGGCGACGTCGACGTGCTGCTGCTCGACAAGACCGGCACCATCACCTACGGCAACCGCCAGGCCTCGGAGCTGCTGGCGATCACCGGCGTCGCCCGCGAGGACCTCGTCGACGCCGCACTCCTGTCCTCGCTCGCCGACGAGACCCCCGAGGGCCGCAGCATCGTGGCCCTGATCGGCGAGGGCCGCCCGGTCCCGGCCGGCGCCACGCTGGTGGAGTTCTCCGCCACCACCCGGATGAGCGGCCTGGACGCCGACGGCCGCCGGGTCCGCAAGGGCGCCGCGTCCGCCGCCGTCCAGTGGGTGCGCGACTTCGGCGGCCAGGCCTCGGCCGAGCTCGACGAGCTCGTCGACCGGGTCAGCTCGTCGGGCGGCACCCCGCTGGTCGTCGCCGAGCAGCGCGGCGACGGCCCGGCCCGGCTGCTGGGCGTCATCCACCTCAAGGACGTCGTCAAGGAGGGCATCCGCGAGCGCTTCGCCGACCTGCGCGCCATGGGCATCCGCACCGTGATGATCACCGGCGACAACGCCGTGACCGCGAAGGCGATCGCCGCGGAGGCCGGGGTCGACGACGTGCTGGCCGAGGCCACGCCCGAGGACAAGCTGGCCCTGATCCGCCAGGAGCAGGAGGGCGGCCGGATGGTCGCCATGTGCGGCGACGGCACGAACGACGCCCCCGCCCTGGCCCAGGCCGACGTCGGCGTCGCGATGAACACCGGCACGACCGCGGCCAAGGAGGCCGGCAACATGGTCGACCTGGACTCCGACCCGACCAAGCTCCTCGACATCGTCGAGATCGGCAAGCAGCTGCTCATCACCCGCGGCGCGCTGACGACGTTCTCGGTCGCCAACGACGTGGCGAAGTACTTCGCGATCCTGCCGGCGATGTTCGTGGTCGCCTTCCCGCAGCTCGACGTGCTGAACGTGATGCGGCTCAGCAGCCCGGAGTCGGCCATCGTCTCGGCGGTCGTCTTCAACGCCCTCGTCATCGTCGCGCTGATCCCGCTGGCCCTGCGCGGCGTGAGCTACCAGCCCTCGTCGGCGACCGCCCTGCTGCGCCGCAACCTGCTCCTCTACGGCGTCGGCGGGCTCGTCGCGCCGTTCGTCGGCATCAAGCTGCTCGACCTCGTCATCTCGCTCATCCCCGGACTCTGAGGACATCGCCATGAAAGACCTGCACACGCTCTTCCGCACCAGCCTCGCCGGGCTCCGCGTGCTGGTGCTGATGACCCTGGTCCTCGGCATCGCCTACCCCCTGGCGATCACCGGGATCGCCCAGGCCACGATGCCGTGGCAGGCCGACGGCTCGCTGGTCACCGCCGACGGCGCCCACACCACCGACCGCGACGAGGCCGTGGGGTCCGCCCTGATCGGCCAGGTCGTCGACGACGAGCGGCTCTTCCAGCCCCGTCCCTCGGCCGCGGGCGACGGCTACGACATGCTCGGCACCTACGGCTCCAACCTCGGCCCGACCAGCCCCGAGCTGGTCGCCGCCATCGAGGAGCGAAAGGCCGAGGTAGCCGAGCGCGAGGGCGTCGACCCCGCGGACGTGCCTGCGGACGCGGTCACCGCGTCGGCGTCCGGGCTGGACCCGCACATCTCGAGGGCGTACGCCGCCCTCCAGGTGCCGCGCGTGGCCCGGCTGACGGGGCTGGAGGAGGACGAGGTGCGCGCGCTGGTCGAGGAGCACACCGACGGGCGCACGCTCGGCGTCCTCGGCGAGCCGCACGTCAACGTGCTGACGCTCGACGCCGCCGTGCTCGCCGCACTGGGATAGTGGGGACATGGTCGACGAGCCGCGCCGGGGTCGGCTGACCGTCTACCTCGGCGCCGCGCCGGGGGTGGGCAAGACCTACGCGATGCTCGGCGAGGCCCGGCGCCGGCGCGACCGCGGCACGGACGTCGTGGTCGGGTACGTCGAGACGCACGGCCGCACCCACACCGAGGGGATGGTCGGCGACCTCGAGGTCGTGCCCCGCCGCGAGGTGACCTACCGCGGCTCGACGTTCACCGAGATGGACACCGAGGCGGTCGTCGCGCGCGCCCCGGTGGTGGTCCTGGTCGACGAGCTCGCGCACACCAACGTCCCGGGCAGCCGGCACGCCAAGCGCGTGCAGGACATCGAGCAGATCCGGGCCGCCGGCATCTCGGTCATCACGACCGTCAACATCCAGCACCTGGAGTCGCTCAACGACGAGGTCGCGCGCATCACCGGCGTCCGGCAGCAGGAGACGGTGCCCGACGAGGTCGTGCGCACCGCCGACTCGATCCAGCTCGTCGACATGGACCCCGACGCGTTGCGGCGGCGGATGGCCCACGGCAACATCTACGCCGCCGACAACGTCGACGCCTCCCTCACCTCCTACTTCCGGGTCGGCAACCTCACCGCGCTGCGCGAGCTCGCGCTGCTGTGGCTGGCCGACCGGGTCGACGACGCCCTCGGCGACTACCGCCGGGCCCACCGCATCCAGGAGACCTGGCCGGCCAAGGAGCGCATCGTCGTGGCCGTCACCGGCGGCGCGGAGAGCGAGACGCTGCTGCGCCGCGGCGCCCGCCTGGCGCAGCGGGCGGCCGGCGCGGACCTGCTCGCCGTCCACGTGGTCGCGAGCGACGGCCTCCGCTCCCCCGACGACCGGCGCCTCGGACGGGCCCAGGAGCTGGTGGCGGCGCTCGGCGGGACCTTCCACTCGGTCGTCGGCGAGGACGTCCCGGCCGCGGTGGTCGACTTCGCCTCCGGCGCCAACGCCACGATGGTCGTGGTCGGCGTCAGCCGCCACGGCCGGCTGCGCCGCCTCGTCGCCGGGACCACCGGCGACCGGATCGCCTCGCTCGCCGGCGCCATCGACGTCCACCTCGTCACCCACGACCAGGTCGCGCGGGCCGCGCGCACCCGCTCGTTCCTCTCGCCGCTCTCGCGGGCCCGCCAGCTGGTGGGCTGGGTGCTCGCGGTGGCGCTGCCGGTCGTGATGGCGCTCGCGCTCGACCGCTCCGGCGAGACCGACCAGCTCGCGGTCGCCGAGCTCCTGCTGCTGGCCTGCACGGTCGTGGTGGCGCTCGTGGGCGGTCTGCTGCCCGCGCTGCTGGCCGCGGTGGTCAGCTTCATGACGCTCAACTACTACTTCGCGCCGCCGCTGGGGCGGCTCACCATCGCCCAGGGCAGCGACGTCGTGGCGCTGCTGGTCTACGTCGCCGTGGCGGCCGGGGTCGCGACCGTGGTCGACCGCGCCTCGCGACGGGGCACCGAGGCCGCCCGGGCACGTGCCGAGGCCGCCACGATGAGCGCCCTGTCGCGCTCGGTGCTGACGGGCCAGGACACCGCGGACGCGATCGTGGCCCGGGTCCGCGAGACCTTCGGCCAGCAGTCGGTCTCGCTGCTCGACCGCTCGGCGTCGGGGTGGTCGGTGCTGACCTCCAGCGGCCCCGACCACGCCTGCGCCCCCGACCAGGGCGACACCCAGGTGCGCGTCGACGACGACCACGTCCTGTGCCTGCGCGGCGAGCCGCTGCGCGCGTCGGACCAGCGGGTGCTGGAGGCGTTCGCCCTCCAGACCAGCCTGGTCCTGGAGTACCGACGGCTGCGCGAGCGCGAGGAGCACGCCGCCACCCTGGAGAGCGCCGAGTCGACCCGCACCGCCCTGCTGCGGGCGGTGTCCCACGACCTGCGCACCCCGCTGGCCACGATGCGCACGGCCGTCGACGGGCTGGTCTCGGGCGGACTGGACGCCGCCGACCGGCAGACCCTGCTCGACGCGGTCGACGGGTCCACCGACCAGCTCGAGCGGCTCATCGACAACCTGCTCGACCTGTCCCGCCTCCAGACCGGCCTGCTGCACCCGGTCCTGCGGCCCCTCTCGCTGGAGGAGGTGCTGCCGATCGCCGTCACCGGCCATCCGCCCGGCGCCGTGTCGCTGGACGTCGCCGAGTCCGTGCCGCTCGTCCTCACCGACCCCGGCCTGCTCGAGCGGGTGGTGGCCAACCTGGTCGGCAACGCCGTGCGCGTCTCCGAGGGCGCGCCGGTGCGGGTGCTGGCGCACGTGCTGCCCGGCTCCGTGGAGGTGATGGTCGTCGACCGCGGCCCGGGCGTGCCGCCCGACCAGCGCGACCGGATGTTCGAGCCCTTCCAGCGACTCGGCGACTCCTCGCCCGGCGGCCTGGGGCTCGGGCTCGCGGTCGCGCGCGGGCTCGCCGAGGCGGTGGGTGGCACGCTGTCCGCGGAGGACACCCCCGGCGGTGGCCTGACGATGGTGCTGTCGGTGCCGCGGGCACCCGAGGAGGCGGACGCGTGAGCCACAAGGTGCTGGTGGTCGAGGACGAGCCCGCGCTCGCCCGGGCCCTGGCGATCAACCTGCGCTCCCACGGCTGGGAGGTGGTCACGGCCGCCGACGGCCGCAGCGGGCTGGACGCGGCCGCCACCACCCACCCCGACGTGGTGCTGCTCGACCTCGGCCTGCCCGACCTCGACGGCACCGAGGTCATCTCCGGCCTGCGCGGCTGGACCAGCGTCCCGATCGTGGTGCTCTCGGCGCGCCAGCACGGCGAGGACAAGGTCGAGGCGCTGGACCTCGGCGCCGACGACTACGTCACCAAGCCGTTCGCCATGAACGAGCTGATGGCCCGCCTGCGGGCGGCCGTGCGCCGGGCCGAGGAGGTCGCCCCGACGGTCTCCACCGTGCAGGTCGGCAGCCTCCTCATCGACCTGGCCCGCAAGCGGGTCGCCCGCGACGGGACCGACGTACGCCTGACGCCGACGGAGTGGGCCTTCCTGGAGCTGCTGGCCCGCAACCTCGGCCGGCTGGTGCCGCGCGAGCAGGTGCTGCGCGAGGTGTGGGGGCCGGGCTACGAGCACGAGGGCCACTACCTGCGCGTCTACGCCGCCCAGCTGCGCCGCAAGCTCGAGGACGACCCGGCCCACCCGCGCCACCTGGTCACGACCAGCGGGCTGGGCTACACGCTCGAGCCCTGAGCCGGCGGGGTCAGCAGCGCTCGGTGGTGGGCGGGCTGACGGTCTCGTCGATCCGGACGCACCCCTGGCTCAGCGGCTGCAGCGGCGGAGCCACGTCCTCGGCGACCGTGCCACCGAGGGTCCACGAGGTCACGTCGTACTGCTGGGTGTCGGGGTCGGCCAGGAGCCGCGTGTGGAGCGTGCGGTCCGGGCCGATCCAGGTGTCGTAGGTCCCGGCGTCCGTCGCGCCGTTGCCGAACAGCACCCCGTCGGGGACCTCGGCGGCGTAGAGGCCGCCGTTCCACGTCGTCACCACCGTCAGCCTGTCGAGCTCGCCCGACTCCTGGCGCACCAGCAGCGCCAGCTCGTCGTTCGGCAGCAGGAGCCGGTCGAGGAACAGCACCGGCGCGCCACCCTCCGGGAGAGGGACGGACCGCTCGGGTCCGGCGCCGGTCAGCACCACGCGGCTGCGCTCCAGGGTGACGGTGACGCTCTCGCCGTCGAGCTCGTACTCCTCGGAGTCGCCGACCCCGACGGTGGCCTCGGCCGCCGGGAACAGCTGCGGCACGGCGGTGCCGTCACCGTCCAGGCACGCGACCGGCAGGCCGTCGTAGGTCATCGGGTCGGTGGAGGCGTGGTCGACGCACTCGCGGGTGGGCTCGCCGGCGACCAGCGCGCCGTCCTCCAGCGACCAGCGCGTGACCTCGACCGGGTAGGTCAGCGGGAGAGCGAGCGGCTCGCCTCCGGCGACGGCGTCGACCGTGAGGTAGGAGAACAGCGCACCGTCGCGGACGAACACCCTCGAGTCACGAGCGCGGCCGCCGTCCGCCGGCACGGTGCCGGTGACCAGGGGCGGGCTCTCCGGTTGCGTCGCCTCGACGAGCCGGCCCTCGACCAGCATCAGGACGGCGAACGGCTCGGTGCCGTCGGCAGGGTCGCTGTCGCCGCGGTAGATCGTGAGCTCGCGGTCGCCGTCGCCGTCGAGGTCCACGACGTCCGCGACGTTGACGAAGCCACCGAAGGTCTCGACCAGTCCGAAGACCGTCGCGCCGGTGGCCGAGAGGTCGACCTCGACCCGCGCCCGGGCCCCGACCAGGGGCTCGCCGGGCTCGTGGCGGATCCGTACCTCGTCCCCGACGCCGTCCCCGTCGACGTCGACCGGGTCGCTGGCGAACGGGATCGGCCAGCCGCCGCCGACGTCCTGCTGCGGCGGGAGGCTCGGCCGGGGGCTCTCCGAGCTCACGGGGGGCTGCGGGGAGGAGCCGCCGTCGCCTCCGAGGACGAACGGCGCGGCGATCGCGGCCGCGCAGGCGGCGGCCGCCACGGCGTACGTCGCGGGGCGGCGCAGCCGGTGCACGGTCGCGCCCGGGACCTCCAGGGGGCGCAGGTCCTCGGCCCGGACCAGGTCGGCGCGGGCCTCGAGGGCGCGGGTGAGTCGGTCTTCGATCGTGCTCATCGGGGGCCCTCCTGGGTGAGGATGCGCTCGAGCGCGTCGAGCGCGCGGCTGGCGGTGGACTTCACAGAGCCCCGGGAGATGCCCAGGGCCTCGGCGATCTCGATCTCGGAGAGGTTCGACCAGTAGCGCAGGACCAGCACCTCGCGCTGGCGCGGCGCCAGGTGGTCGAGCGCCTGGTAGACCTCGCGGTGCTCCTCGGCGAGCACCACCGTGCCCTCGGGGCCGTCGGGTGGCGCGTCGTGCGGGGCGACGTAGCCGCGCGCCGTACGCCGGCGGCGCAGCGCCGAGCGGCTGCCGTTGACGACCGACGTGCGCAGGTAGGCCAAGGCGGCCGCCTTGTTGTCGAGACGGCCCCGGCGACCGGCCATCGCGGCGAACGCGTCCTGCACCACGTCCTCGGCCGAGGCCAGGTCGTCGACCAGCAGGATCGCCAGCCGGACCAGCGAGAGCCGGTGGGCGGCGTAGAGCTCCGAGAGCTCGGCCTCACCGAAGGTCGGGGGCGCCCCCGATCGCGTCCTGGCCATGGGCCCGCCTCTCGCCGTCACGTCGATGGTCATGCTGATGAGACGTCCGGGGCCGCACCGGGTTGTCTCCGGCGCGTCGGGAGGTGGGAGTCGGGTCGTCCCGCAGCTCAGGGGCGGGCGTGGGCGATCGCCTCGTCCTCCTCGGGCGAGAGCTGCTGGTCGCAGGTCCACCCGGCGATGTTCTTGGCGTAGCCGCGGGCGTCGGAGCGGCCGTGGATCGAGGTGAGGACGACGCCGTCGCCGGCGTCGTCGAGCAGCGCCAGCGACCACGAGAGCCGCCCGCCCATGTCGCCGAAGGCGTCGTAGCGCACCACCGCGACGTGCCGCAGCGAGCCACGGGCCTCGGCGCGCAGCGCGGCCACCTCCTGGCGCAGGCCGTGCACGTCCTCGGGCAGCGCGTCGGCCCCCATCTCGTCGCTCGCGCGGCGCAGGCGCCGCAGCACCACCGCCGAGACCGTCAGGGAGGCGACGGCGACCACCAGGCTGAGCACGACGAGGAGGACCACGTCGCCGACCCTAAACTCTGGGCGTGACTTCCCCTCGACGCATCGCCTACCAGGGCGAGCCCGGCGCCAACTCCCACCAGGTGAGCCGCCAGCACTACCCCGACTGGGACACGCTCCCCTGCGCGTCGTTCGAGGACGTCTTCGCCGCCGTGGAGGCCCGGGAGGCCGACCTGGCGATGATCCCGATCGACAACTCGATCGCCGGCCGCGTCGCCGACATCCACCACTTCCTGCCCGGCTCGGGGCTGCACATCGTGGCCGAGCACTTCTTGCGTATCCGCTTCCACCTGATGGGGGTGCCCGGCGCGACCCTCGACCAGGTCCGCACCGTGCACAGCCACGTCCACGCGCTCGGCCAGTGCCGCAAGATCATCCGCGAGCACGGCCTGGTGCCGCTGATCTCCGGCGACACCGCCGGCGCCGCCCGCGAGGTCGCCGAGGCCGCCGACCCGACGCAGGCCGCCATCTCCCCGCCGCTGGCCGCCGAGATCTACGGCCTGGAGATCCTCGCCGAGGACGTCGAGGACGAGGACCACAACACCACCCGCTTCGTGGTGCTCTCCCGCGACCTCGTGCAGGCGCCCGCGGGCGACGGCCCGGTCGTCACCAGCTTCATCTTCAACGTGCGCAACCTGCCCGCCGCGCTGTACAAGGCGCTCGGCGGCTTCGCCACCAACGGCGTCAACATGACCAAGCTCGAGAGCTACATGGTCGGCGGCCACTTCTCCGCCACCCAGTTCCTCGCCGAGGTCGACGGCCACCCCGACGACCCCGGCCTCGCCCGCGCCCTCGAGGAGCTCGCCTTCTTCACCACCGAGGTCAAGGTCCTGGGCGTCTACCCCGCGGACCCGTTCCGGTCGTGAGGGGCAGGTTTTTCAGCAGATGCTGAGAACCCGGCGCTTCTGGGCCGGAACTTCACCCCAGAACCGCCGGGAAAGGCCCAGAACCTGCCGCCGACACCGGGGTCGCCGCGCGTCGTCGGATCGACTTCGGGGACACTGGGTACCGCACATCGCGCCCCCATCGCGAGAGGTCTCCCCATGACTGCGCTCGAACGACAGGCCCACAGCCAGGTCCGCCACCTCACGCCGTACGACGTGGAGCAGATCGGCGAGGAGCTCGACCGGATCCGCCAGCACGTGATCGACACGCGCGGTGAGCGCGACGCGGCCTACATCCGGCGGGTGATCGCCGTCCAGCGGCGCCTCGAGCTCGCCAGCCGCGTGATCCTGCTGGCCGGGCGCTTCCCCCCGGCGTGGGTCGCCGGCACCGCCGCGCTCAGCCTGGCCAAGATCCTCGACAACATGGAGATCGGCCACAACGTCCTGCACGGGCAGTGGGACTGGATGCGCGACCCCAAGATCCACTCCACGACCTGGGACTGGGACCACGCGTCCCCACCCGCCCAGTGGAAGCGCGCGCACAACGAGACGCACCACACCTACACGAACATCCTCGGCCAGGACAACGACCTCGGCTACGGCATCATGCGCGTCGACGAGGACCAGGAGTGGAAGCCGCGCCACCTCGCGCAGCCGCTGTGGAACTTCGTCAACGCGTGCATCTTCGAGTACGGCATCGCGATGTACGACATCGAGTTCGGCGAGCACCTGCGCCAGGGCAAGGGAATCACCCCCGAGCTGCGCGAGCGCATCCGCGCCGCCGCCGCCAAGGCGTCCAAGGGCATCACCAAGGACTACGTCGTGCACCCGCTGCTGGCCGGCCCGGGCTGGCTGGCGACGCTGACGGCCAACGCGACGGCCAACCTCGTGCGCAACCTGTGGAGCCACTCGATCATCATGTGCGGCCACTTCCCCGAGGGCGTGGAGACGTTCGAGATGCGCGAGCTCGACACCCGCGAGACCAAGGGCGAGTGGTACCTGCGCCAGATGCTCGGCTCGGCCAACATCTCCGGCCCGCCGATCATGCACCTGCTGTCGGGCAACCTGTCGCACCAGATCGAGCACCACCTCTTCCCCGACCTGCCCAGCAACCGGTACGCCGAGATCGCGCCGCGCGTGCGTGAGCTCTTCGAGCGCTACGGCCTGAGCTACAACGCCCGCCCGCTGCCGCAGCAGGTCGCCAGCGCCTGGCACCGCGTGCTGCGGCTCTCGCTGCCCAACGACTGGCTGGCCGAGACCGACCGGCGCAACCTGCCCCGCCAGCTGTCGAAGCTGTGGCGCCAGACGCGGACGTCGCTGGCCGAGGGCAAGCGCCGCGGGGCCCTCGCGCTCGCCTGACGGTGGGCGACGCGACGTACGCCGAGGTCGGCGCCGAGGCCTGGCGCTGGGTCCTGGGCCGGGTCCGCTGGGACGACGGCCCGTGGGTGCCGACGTCCGACCCGTGGCCGGACGACGCCGGCCCTCCCGACGACCGCGACGGGCTGCACAGCGGGATCGGCGGGCTCGCCCTGGCGCTCGCCGAGGTCGCGCGGACGCGGCCGTGGACCGGCGAGGAGGAGCGACTGGCGACCGGCGTGGCCGACCGGCTGCGAGGCATGATCCCCGGCTCGCAGGACGCCACGTGGTTCGACGGGCTGCCCGGCGACGCCTGCGCGCTGCTGGCTCTCGGCACCCACGGGGCCGACGCCGCCTTCGCCCGGCTCCGCGACCTGGCGACACCGGACGGTTGGGCCCAGGAGGTCACGGCGCCGCCCAAGTTCCTCCCCGGCGCCCGCATCAACGACGTGACCCTCGGCACGGCAGGCGTCCTCCTGGCAGCGGTGACGGGCCTGGAGCACGACGTGTCCGGCGCGCGCGAGGTGGCCGAGCACGCCGTCGAGGTGCTCCTGGCCGAGGCGGAGCCGGCGCAGGGCGGCCTGCGGTGGCGCCACGTGCCGGAGCGCTTCCGCACGACGCCGGCCACCGAGATGCCCAACTGGTCGCACGGGACCGCGGGCGTCGCCGCGGTGCTCGCCCGCGCGGGCGTGGCCCTCGAGCGGGTGGATCTGGTCGAGGCGGGCGCGGCCGGCGCCGAGCACCTCGTGACGCTGGCCGTTCCGAGCGGCGACGGCGTCGTCCTGCCCCGCTACGCGCCCGACCCCCTCCCCGGCGAGGAGCCGTGGTCCTTCGGCTGGTGCCACGGCGCCGCCGGCACCTCCCAGCTCTTCGCCGCCCTGGACGCCGCCGGCGTGGCCTCGGTGGGCGGCGCGCCCCCGTCGGCCTGGCGACGCCGCCTGCTCGCGAGCGTCGTCTCCTCCGGCGTGCCCGACCGGGTGCGCCCCGGCTTCTGGGACAACGACGGCCGCTGCTGCGGCACCGCCGGGGTGGGCGAGGTCGTCCTCGACGCGTGGGAGGACGACGGCGACGAGCGCGACCTCGCCTTCGCCCGCCGGCTCGGGGACGCGCTGGTCGAGCGGGCCGTGCGCGACGACGAGGGGGCGCGGTGGCGCTTCGTGGCGCCCGCGGAGAAGGACCCGCTCCTGCCGCCCGGCGTCGGCTGGATGCAGGGCGCGGCGGGCATCGCGGCGTACCTCACGCGCCTGGGCCGGGTCAGCCCACCCTGAGTAGGTCGGCGCCGCCGACACCCGGAGAATGGGCCCCATGGACCTCGCCGCCGTCGCGCTCACCTTCGGGGCGATCTTCCTCGTCGAGCTGCCGGACAAGACGTTCCTGGCGACCCTCGTCCTGGCCACGAAGTACCGGCCGATCCTGGTCTGGATCGGGGTGGGGCTCGCCTTCACCGTGCAGACCCTGGTCGCGGTGCTGCTGGGCCACGCGGCGTCCCTGCTGCCGCCGGACGTCGTCAAGACCGCCGCGATCGTGCTGTTCCTCATCGGGGCCGTCGTGCTCTTCCGCGAGGGCCGCAGCCACCAGGAGGCCGACGACGGCGAGGAGTTCGCCGAGAAGGCCAAGCCCGTGCAGGGCTTCCGGGCGGTGCTGGCGTCGTTCCTCGTGCTCTTCGCGGCCGAGTGGGGCGACCTCTCGCAGCTGCTGACGCTGTCGCTGGTCGCGAAGTACGAGGCGCCGCTCAGCGTCTTCGTCGGCGCCCTCGGTGCCCTGCTGACCGTGAGTGCGCTCGCGGTCATCGTCGGGCGCAGCCTCCTGCGCTTCATCTCGATCCACGTGCTCCACTACCTCGGCGCCGTGGTCTGCCTGGTGCTGGCCACGCTCACCATCTACGAGCTGGTGCGCTGAGCGTCCCGGCGCCGCGGGCCCTAGTCTGAGCCCATGACTGCGACCCATGGAGCGGACAGCGAGGTCGGCCGCCTGCGCACGGTGATGCTGCACCGGCCCGGCAACGAGCTCAAGCGCCTGACGCCCCGCAACAACGACAAGCTCCTCTTCGACGGGATCCCCTGGGTCGCCCGCGCCCAGGAGGAGCACGACGCGTTCGCCGAGGCGCTCCGCTCGCGCGACGTCGAGGTCCTCTACCTCACCGAGCTGCTCACCGAGACGCTCGAGACCCAGGCGGCCCGCGACAGCGCGATCGCCACCGCCCTGGCCGACCTCGACCTGGGCGACACGATGCGCGGCTACCTCAAGGGGATGCTGCACGACGCGAGCGCCGAGGACCTCACCGGCTACCTCACCGCCGGCATCCGCAACGACGAGGTGCGCGGTGGCTTCGGCCTCGTCACCTCGCTGCTCGCCCACGACGACTTCCTCGTCGACCCGCTGCCCAACCTGCTCTTCACCCGCGACTCCTCGGTGTGGGTGCACGACCGGATCGCGATCACCTCGCTGGCCATGCCGGCGCGCAAGCGCGAGTCGCAGCTGACCGAGATCATCTACAGCCTGCACCCGCGCTTCGCCGACTCGCCCCGCATCCTGGGCCACCACTTCGAGCACGTCGAGGGCGGCGACGTGCTCCTGCTGGCGCCGCGCGTCATCGCGGTGGGCGTCGGGGAGCGCACCACCCCGGCCGGCGTCGAGCGACTGGCCCGGCAGGTCTTCGAGGCCGCGCTGGCCGACACCGTGCTCGCCGTCCCGATCGCGCAGGAGCGCGCGACCATGCACCTCGACACGGTCTGCACGATGGTCGACGTCGACAAGGTCGTGATGTACCCCAACGTCGCGCACACGCTCACGGCGTACGCCGTCACCCGCGACGGGCAGGACGACGACGGCACGCTGCGGCTCCAGGTGGCCGAGGCCGAGCCGTTCCTGGTCGCGGCCGCCAAGGCGATGGGCATCGACCAGCTGCACCAGATCGACACCGGCCTCGACCCCGTCACCGCCGAGCGCGAGCAGTGGGACGACGGCAACAACACCCTCGCGCTGGCCCCGAAGGTCGCCGTCGCCTACGAGCGCAACGACGAGACCAACGACCGCCTGGAGGACGCCGGGATCGAGGTCGTCCGGATCGCCGGCTCCGAGCTCGGCTCGGGCCGCGGCGGCCCGCGCTGCATGAGCTGCCCGATCGCCCGCGACCCGCTGGTGTAGCCGTCCGCCCCCGCGCGCGGGGGCGGACGGTCGCTGGACAGGCCTGGGCCGCTCGGGGAGGATCCCCTGCGGGGAGGGCCCCACGGCGAAAGGGCACGGCATGGCTTCGTTCTTCGACACGTTCACCCCGCAGGAGGTGGCGCGCATCAGCGCGCAGGGCCGCCACGTGCGACTGCCTCAGGGCTGGTCGCCGATCTGGGAGCGGACGCCGGCCGACAAGGCCTACATCCTCGTCGACGGCACGGTCTCGGTCCGCAAGGACGGCACCGAGATCGCCCAGCTCGGCCCCGGCGACATCATGGGCGAGCAGGCGATCATCGGCCACAAGCTGCGCAACGCCTCGATCGTGGCGCTCACGCCGCTCGAGGTGATCCACTTCACCGACGAGACGGTGCGCCAGCTCTGCGACGACATGCCGTCGTTCAAGAAGGCGCTCGACGCGGTGGCCGCGTCCCGGCTGGGCTGAGCCGGACCGCCTCGACGGGCGGGACGCGAAGCGGCTCGGCCGCTGCCAACGGGGGATTCGGCAGCGACCGAGCCAGCACCCAAATCTAATCGCTCCGGGGGGCTCGGGCCAACTCGCGGGGAGTCAGCGGATGGTCACCTGACGATTGGCCAGACCGGACCTCGCGGCCCGCTGCTCGGTGGTGAGGTCGGAGGTGTCCGCGAGCGCCTCGGCGAGGTCCTTCGCGAACGCCGCCGCGCTGTCCTCGAGCACCTCCGCGCCGGTGCCGACCGGCAGGTCCCAGACCGGCGCGAGCAGGCCGTGGGCACGGAACATGCCGACGAGGCGGGAGTCGGTGGCGATCGAGTCCTGCCCGGCGGCGTGCAGCCGGGCGAGGGCGTCGAGCAGCTGGTCCTCGGGCTCGGGCATGACCCAGCGCAGGTGCTCCTTGCTGCCGACGTTGGTCCAGTACGCCGCCTCGACCGAGCTCAGCCGGGTCGTGGGGGTCGCCTGCTGGTTGGCCTGCTCGAGCGCGGCCTCCATGCCGCTGGTGTCCTCGACGTCGCTGACCCAGAAGTCGAACCCGTCGTGCACCGTGACGTCGAGCGACGTGCCGGTGACCAGGTCCTGGAGCCGCGGGCCCTCGCCGGGCGCCTCGGTCAGGCCGACGATGCCGGGCTCGGCCTCGAGGGCGCGGGTCAGCACCGCCGCCAGGTCGCGCGAGGGGTCGCCGTAGTTGTGCTGGACCTGCAGTCCCAGCCAGACCTGGCCGCTGTCGCGCGACATCGCCGGCACCGCCATCGGCAGCAGCGAGCACAGCACGACCGGGCGGTCGCCGGCCGAGGGGACGGTCAGCGGCGCGGTGGCCGCCGGGACCAGCTCGCGGAGGGCGACGATGTCGCACTCCGACGGCAGCCCCTCGAAGGTGCGGCCGACGAACACGTCGGGCGCGCCGCCCTTGGCGCCGTGGCAGGCCTTGTAGCGCTTGCCGGAGCCGCACGGGCAGGGCTGGCGGGGGCCGACCTCGCCGGCGGGGAGGTTCTCTCGTCTGATGCTGCGGTTGCGCTTGGCCATGGCCGCAACCTACTGGTCGAGCAGCTCCAGCATGTAGGCCGGGCGGTCGCTGATGACCGCCTTGACCCCCAGCTTGAGGCACAGCTCGAGGTCCTCGGCGGTGTTGACGGTCCACACGTGGACGTCGTGACCGCTGCCGGCCATCTTCCTGGCGAAGCGCGGGCTCTCGCGCAGCTCGTCGATGCCGGGCCCCACGATCCAGTCCTTGCCGATGACCCGGCGCAGCATCCGCCAGCTGACGGCGTGCTCGACGAGCTGCACCAGCTGGATGTCGGGCGCCAGGCGCTCGACGCGCTGCAGGGCGGTGAACGAGAAGCTCATGACCCGCACGGGCGAGCCCGGCCGGTCCCAGCCGAAGTCGCGGAGCATCTCCACGAGCCGCTTCTCGACGAGACCGCCGTAGCGGGTGGGGTGCTTGGTCTCGATCGCCACCTCGATCCGCCGGTCGTAGTCGGCGACGGTCTCCAGCAGCTTGCGCAGGGTGAGGACCCGGTCGAGCTCCTCGTCGCGGTCGGGCGCCTCGTCGTCCAGCTCGGACCACGGGTTCTTCCAGGAGGCGAAGTCGAGCTCGGAGAGGTCCGCGAGGTCCAGGGTGGAGATCGTGCCCTTGCGGCTCGCCGTACGGCGCAGGTCGCGGTCGTGGACGCACACCAGGTGGCCGTCGGCGGTGAGCCGGACGTCGCACTCCAGGCCCTCGGCGCCGGTGTCGAGCGCGGCGAGGTAGGCGCCCAGCGTGTGCTCGGCTCTCTCGTGGCTCGCTCCGCGATGGGCGACGACCTGCGGCCTCATACGACCAGTCTTGCGCGTCGGGGTGGGCCGCGTCGCGTCGCGGGTCAGCGTGAGCGCAGGAAGCGGCCGAAGTGGGGCACGGTGAAGGCGATCCGGCCCCGCTCGCCGGAGTAGATGAGGCCCTTCTTGAGGAGCGAGTCACGCGCCGGCGAGAGCGACTGCGGCTTCTTGCCGAGCACGGCGGCGACGTCCGCGGTCGGCACCGAGCCCACCGCGTCGACCTCGTCACCGGCCGCGTCGGCCATGGCGTGGAGGTACTCGCGCTCCCCCGGCGTCGCCCGCTCGAAGCGGCTGCCGAAGAAGCCGACCGCCAGCTCGCGCTCGGCCTCCGGCGCCGCCACCGCCACGTCGTCGACGGTGATCGGCGAGCGCGGTGCGACGTCCCAGAAGGTCTTGCCGTAGGCCTGGACGAAGTAGGGGTAGCCACCGGTGGCGTCGTACATCGCGGCGAGCGCGTCGTCGGTGAACGTCGCCTCCTCGTCGGCGGCCGGCGCGGTCAGCGCGCGGTCGGCCTCGGGGCGCTCGAGCCGGTCGATGCGCTGGTAGGAGAAGAGCCGCTCGGAGTAGGACTTGCTCGCCGACAGCACGGCGGGCAGGTGCGGCAGCCCGGCGCCCACGACGATGACCGGCAGCCCCGTCTGGCTGATCTCGTGGCAGGCGGCGCACAGCGCGGAGACGTCGTCGGGGCCGAGGTCCTGCATCTCGTCGAGGAACACGCCGACGCCCTTGCCGAGGTCGGCGGCCAGCCCGCCCACGTCGGTGAGCAGCTCGACCAGGTCGATCTCTATGTCGCCGGAGTCGGCGCGCCCGCGCGCGGCCGGGACGTCGATGCCGGGGCTCCACTGGTCGCGCAGCTTGGCCTGCGGTCCGGCCTCGCGCTGGGCGAAGGCCCGCAGCACGCCGAGCACGTGGTCGCTCTGGTCGGTCTCGGGGTGGCCCAGCTCGCGCACCGCCTGGTGCAGCGCGCTGCTCAGCGGGCGGCGCAGGCGCTGGTCGGGGCGCGCCTCGAGCTTGCCGGTGCCCCAGCCCTTGCGCACGGCCTGCGATCGCAGCGTGTTGAGCAGCACCGTCTTGCCGACCCCCCGCAGCCCGGTCAGCACCAGCGAGCGCTCCGGGCGCCCCTTCGCCACCCGCTCGAGCACCACGTCGAACGCGCGCAGCTGCTCGTCGCGCCCCGCCAGCTCGGGCGGACGCTGACCGGCGCCGGGCGCGTACGGGTTGCGGATCGGATCCATGCCAGGACGGTATCGGGGTGTCTAGCCGATTCCCTAGAGTGGCGCGCCGAGGGCGATAGTCCCTGACGATCGTGCTGTGGAGAGCGGCTGAGGGCGACACGAACGTCAGGGACCACCCCGGCGACGCGCCCCGGCCGGGATCAGCCGGTGGCGGTGCTGGGTCGGATGGCGGTGTCGTCCCAGGCGTCCGGACGGCGGACGGCGGCGTAGGACTGGGCGAGGCCGGTGCGGAGCAGGTCGATCAGGTCGGGGACCTCCTCGACGGCCAGCCGGAACGAGCCGGTGCACAGGTTGTCGCGCCACAGCGAGAGCACGACGATGTCGGCCTCGGAGTGCCAGGAGACCCGGAGCGCGCGGTCCGCACCGCGGGCGTCGAGGAAGATCGACCCCGTCTCGGGCAGCGGGCGTGCGGCGGGCATGCCCCATCATGCTCCCGCTGGCCGTGGGTTGTCATCGGTTTGCGGGGTCGGGCTCTGAGCGCGGGCTCCGGCGCGGGAGTTTCGCCGGTCGACCGGCGAAACTCACGCTTCCCGGCCGAAGTTTCGTCGGTCAACCTCCAGTTTCGCCGGTCGACCGGCGAATCTCACCCGGCGAATCGCCCCCAGCAACCTAGAATCGCTGCGTGCCCGAGCTGCCCGAGGTGGAAGCGCTGGCCCTCGACCTGCGGGGGCGGCTGGAGGGGCGTGCGATCACCAAGGTGCACATCGCGGCGTTCAGCGCGCTGAAGACCTACGACCCGCCGCTGAGCGCGCTCGAGGGCACGCTGGTCGACGAGGTGACCCGGCACGGCAAGTTCCTCGACATCGACGCCTCCGGGCTGCACGTCGTCTTCCACCTGGCCCGCGCGGGCTGGATCCGCTGGCGCGACGAGGTGCCGGCGCTGCCGCCCAAGCCCAGCAACAAGTCGCCGCTGGCGGTGCGCATCGTGCTCGACGACGACACCGGGCTCGACGTCACCGAGGCCGGCACCAAGAAGTCGCTGGCCCTGTACGTCGTCCGCGACCCCGCCGACGTGCCCGGCATCGCCCGGCTCGGCCCCGACCCGCTCGCGGACGAGTTCACCATCGACGTGCTGAGCGAGATCCTGCAGCGCGAGGGGCGCAAGCAGCTCAAGGGCGTGCTGCGCCACCAGGGCACCATCGCCGGCATCGGCAACGCCTACTCCGACGAGCTGCTGCACGCCGCGCGGATGTCGCCGTTCAAGCCGGCCAACAGCCTCGACGACGAGGAGCTGCACACCCTGTACGCCGCCATCCGCGGCGTGCTGGGCGACGCGGTCGACCGCTCCCGCGGGCTCGCGGCCAGCGAGCTGAAGGGGGAGAAGAAGTCGAACCTCGCCGTGCACGGCCAGACCGGCAAGCCGTGCCCGGTCTGCGGCGACATCGTCCGCGAGGTGTCCTTCGCCGACTCGAGCCTGCAGTACTGCGCCACCTGCCAGACCGGCGGCAAGCCCCTCGCCGACCGGCGCATGAGCCGACTGCTCAAATAGGTCCATGACCGCCATCCCGACCGTGTCCATAGACGGCGTCCCCGAGGGCCTGGCCGTCCTCGACGTCCGCGAGCCCGTCGAGTGGGCGCACGGGCACATCGAGGGCGCCCTGCACGTCCCGCTGATGGAGCTGCCGCAGCGCCTCGCCGACCTGCCGCGCGAGCAGACGCTGGTGGTCTGCAAGGTCGGGGGCCGCTCCGCCCAGGCGGTCGGCTACCTCGTCGAGCAGGGCTACGACGTCGTCAACCTCGACGGCGGGATGCTGGAGTGGGAGGCGGCCGGACGCCCGATGGTCAGCGACACCGGCCAGCCGCCGCAGGTCGTCTGACGCCCGGCCCCACCCCGAGCGACGCCCGTTCGACATCGGACGGGCACCCCGAAATGACGCCGAGCACCGAGCGGGCCCGATCGGCCCGTCCGGTGCTCGGCGCGTGGGTCACTCCGTCTCGGGAGCCTCGGGCGCCTCGGGCGCCTCGGGCGCGCACGTCTTGGTGACGTACTCGCCGAAGGCCTCGAACTTCTTCTCCTCGTCGCCGCTGAAGTCGTCGAGGTCCTCGAGGTCCTTGGCGTCGGCGTCGTCGTCGATGTCGGCGACGGCCTCGGTGAAGATCTCGAAGCCCTCACGCGCGTCGTCGGGGATGCCCTCGGGGGTGCCGGTGTCCTCGAGGTCCTTGACCGCGTCCTTGACCTTCTTGATCTCGTCCTTGGTGGGGTCGCCGCCGTCGGAGCCGGCGGTGCTCTCGCTGATCTTGGTGAAGGAGTCGCAGAAGTCGGCCTTCGAAGCGTCCGTCGGCGCGCCACCGCCACAGGCGGTGGCGGTGCCACCGATGAGGACGAGGCTGGCAGCGAGCAGGGCGATCTTCATGGGGTTGGTTCTCCTCAGTTCGGGGATGAAGGCGATACCTACCCAGGACACACCGGGTTCAGTCCTCCGAACACGTCACATCGCGAGGCGGGTCGGTGGCGGGACGGTGAACAGCGAGGGCAGACGGGCCAGGTAGTCGGTGCGCGGCATCGCGCGCACGCCCAGGGTCGCGAGGTGCGGGGTGACCCACTGGGTGTCGATCAGGCGCCGGTCGGCGTGCTCGTCGCGCAGCAGGTCGACCAGGCCCACCAGCGCCACCTTCGAGGCGTCGCGCGCCCGGTGGAACATCGACTCCCCGGCGAAGAGCCCCCCGATCGCCACGCCGTACAGCCCGCCCTGCAGCTCGCCGTCGCGCCACGCCTCGACGGAGTGGACCCAGCCGAGCTCGTGCAGGCGCAGGTAGGCCTCGCGGACCCGGCCGTCGATCCACCCCGCGGGCCGGCTCGGGTCGGCGCACGCGTCGATGACCTCCGGCAGCGCGGTGTCGACCCGGATCTCGAAGTCACGGACCGCCTTGCGCAGCGACCGCGAGACCACGAGCCCGTCCAGCGGCAGCACACCCCGCTCGACGGGGCTGAACCAGTACATCGGCCCGTCCCCCTCGTCGACCGGCATCGGGAACATCCCGCGCCGGTACGCCGCCAGCAGGGTGCCCGGCTCCAGGTCGGCGCCGATGCCGACCAGGTCGTCCTCGGGGTCGAAGCGTCCGGGGTCCCCGAACACCCACGCGGTGGGCGGGGGCTCGACGGGAGGCACGGCCACGACCGTAGCCGTTCTAGGATCGGAGCATGGGACTCACCGGCAGCATCGGCAAGCAGCTCGCGCCCAAGGTCGCCGGGCTGGCACCGGGCCTGACCGCGTCGTTCGTGCGCGAGGCCCTGCACCGCGCGATCGCGGGCGTCGGGCCGCTCCCGCCGGCGGCCGCCGCCGCGGACAAGCAGCTCGCCGAGCAGCACGGCGACGTCGACAAGGCGGTGCACGAGGTCATCGAGAACCACGTCCGCTACGCCGGCGCCCAGGGCTTCGTCACCAACATCGGCGGGCTGGTGACCGCCGCGCTCACGATCCCGACCAACATCACCGGCCTGGCGCTGATCCAGTGCCGGATGATCGCCGGCATCGCGCACCTGCGCGGCTACGACCTCGACGACCCGCGCGTGCGCAACGCGCTGCTCGTGACCATCCTCGGCGAGGACTCGGTCACCTCGCTGGTCAAGAAGAAGAAGATCCCGGCGCCGCCGATGGCGCTGGCGACCGCGCCGGTCCACGACGGCGCCCTGGACCTGGTGATCTCCTCCGAGGTCGGCTCCGACCTGATCGCCAAGGTCGCCGGCAAGCGCCTGGCGGTCACGGTCGGCCGCCGGGTGCCGGTCGTGGGCGGGATCGTCGGCATGGGCGCCGACGGCTACCTCACCTGGAAGATCGGCCGCTACGCCGACCGCGAGTTCCTGCCGCGCGCCGCGCGGTAGGCCTGGAGCGCGTTCCGGCCCATCGCGGAGGCCTGCAGGCGACGCACGGCCCTCGCCCGCGCCCGGTACGTCGGTCGCAGGTAGGACCGCTCGAGGGCGCGGTAGGCGTCGTCGAGCTCGCCGCGCACGTCGCGGACCTCCTGCTGCAGCCGCGCGTTCTCGAGCAGCAGCGCCTTGACGGCGTCGACGGCCGCGCGCGCGACCTGCTTCTCCACCGGTGAGTCCGGGTTCGCCCACCGCTTCGGGGGCCGCCCGCCGCGCAGGTCCTCGAGGTCGCCGACGACGTCGTAGCCGCGCTCGCCGATCTCAGTGATCCAGGCGTCCTCCAGGTCGCGCACCCACGGGTGCACGTCGGGCGGCAGCGCCAGCCGCGGCGAGCGGGTGCGCCGCGACAGGGTCTGGTGGGCGAGCAGCTCGCGCACCAGCGGCCGGTAGTCGACGGGCGCGACCTGGCGGTTGGCCGCGCGGTTGATGCGCCGGATCAGCGCCGTCTCGGGCACCCCCAGCGACGGGTTGACGCGCTCGGCCTCCAGGTCGAGCTCGAGGCCGTCGAGACCGAGCACGTGGCTGAAGCGCTTCCAGAGCAGCTCACGGTCGCCGCCGCGCGGCGGCACGGTCACCACGTGCACCTGCTCGGGCGGCAGGTCGAGCCCCCAGCGGTTGAGGATGTCGGGGATCTCCTGCACGCTCCAGAACCAGCTCGAGATCCGGCCGCGCCGGGCGGGGTCCTGGATCTGGCGCAGGAACCGCTGATAGCTGATCGTGCTGCGGTGCTTGACGTTCTCCTGCCACTCCGCCGGGACCTGGCGCACCAGGTCGCGCACGGACAGCACGACGTGGACCTCGGTGCCGGCGCCGTGACCGAGCGACTCCATCGCCTGGCCCACCTGCGAGCGCGACGCCGCGGCCAGGATCTCGTGGCTGATGATCGAGGTGCCGGGATGGGCGCGCACCTGCGACGCCAGGCGGTCCCAGGCCCCGATCGCCTCGGACTCCAGGCCGCCCCAGGGCAGCCGCATCAGGTCGAGCGCGGCGAGGAAGTGGGCGTCGAAGCGGTCGGCGGGGTAGAGGATGCCGGCGCCCGCCAGGGTCGGGCGGTTGCGGAACAGCACGTCCTGGAGGTACGACGTGCCGGTCTTGGGGGTGCCGACGTGCAGCAGCACGCGCCGCGTCATCGGTGCTCCTCCCTCTCCGTGGGCCTGTCCATCGGGTGCGCCGGCCGGTCGCCGGACCCGAGCAGCAGCCGGACCGCGAGCTCGAGCACCCCGGACTCGCTCGGCCCGGCCGTCGTGGCCGCGAGGTCCTCGCGCCGGGGCAGCAGCAGGTCCGGGTCGCCGTGGACAGCGTAGCCAGCGCCGATCAGGTCGTCGCGCATGCGGGCGGCCCGGTCGAGGGCCCAGTCGGCGTGCTCGGCGGGGACGGCGAGCGGTGCGCCGGGCGCCCCGGGCGCCCCGGAGGCCGGGGGCACGTCCAGCAGCCGGGGCAGCAGCGTCCGGCGCAGCAGCTCGGTGCGGCGCTGCGGGAGCACCAGGATGCCGAGCACCGCGCCCACCCGCCGGGCGAGGTCGGTCGCGTCGGCGGACGGCCGCGGCCGCGCCGGCA
>NZ_JACJGM010000018.1 GCF_015024225.1 Nocardioides lijunqiniae | reverse complement strand
CCGACCGGTACTAATAGGCCGAGGGCTTGCCCCACAAACCCTCAACCAAAACCACAAGACACCCTGCGTGTTCGCGTCCACTACAAGACCACCCCACCCGTGGTCACCACCACCCCCCCTTCATGGGAGGCGGTCTGGTGACACCCACACGGGCATACTGGGGTCATAGAGTTACGGCGGCCATAGCGGCAGGGAAACACCCGGACCCATCCCGAACCCGGAAGTTAAGCCTGCCAGCGCCAATGGTACTGCAACCGAGAGGCTGTGGGAGAGTAGGACGCCGCCGGACAAACACCTCGTAGAGGCCACCGTCATGGTGGCCTCTACGCTATTTCACACATGTTCACGCGGCCGGGACGGTCGCAGCCGAAAGGGATGAGTCATCGTGGCTGAGGATCGTCGAGGCCAACGGCCCGCTCGTAGCACCGGGGGAGGGCGACCCTCCTCCGGGAAGCCGTCCTCGGGCAAGCCGTCCTCGGGCAAGGCCGCCGGCGGCCGCTCGTCGGCGTCGGGGGACCGGCGCACGGGCGGCAAGCCCACGGGTGAGCGCCGCAGCGGCGGCAAGCCGAGCGGATCGCGCCAGGGCTCCGGACAGGGGCGCCCGCCCCGCGCGGGTGACTGGAAGCGCTCCTCGGACGACCAGGCCCCGCGCACGCAGGAGCAGGCGCTCTACGACGGTCCCGACCTGCCGGCCGAGGTGACGGGCGAGGAGCTGGACCGTGCCATCGGCGCGCAGCTCAAGGGCCTGCCCGAGAAGCTCGCCAACCGGGTGGCCCGCCACATGGTGGCGGCCGGCCTGCTGGTCGACACGGACCCCGAGACGGCCTACCAGCACACGCTGGCTGCCCGCGCCCGGGCTCCGCGGCTGGCCGTCGTGCGCGAGGCCGCCGGTGAGGCGGCCTACGCCGCCGGTCGCTACGCGGAGGCTCTCGCGGAGCTGCGTGCGGCCAAGCGCATGAACGGCGCCACGGCGTACCTGCCCATCATGGCGGACTGCCATCGCGCGCTCGGCAACCCCGAGCAGGCGCTCAAGCTGGCGAAGAGCCCGTCGGTCGCCAACTTCGCGCCGGAGGCCAAGGCGGAGATGACGATCGTCGAGGCCGGCGCCCGACGCGACATGGGTCAGCTCGACGCCGCGCTCCGCACGCTCGAGCTGGCCCCCCTGACCTCCAAGAGCCGCGCTCCGTGGGTCACCCGGCTGCGCTACGCCTACGCGGACATCCTCGAGGCCGCCGGTCGGGAGACCGACGCGCTGACGTGGTTCCACCGCACGCACGCCGTGGACAGCGACGAGATGACCGACGCCGCCGAGCGGGCCGAGGCCCTGGAGAAGCGCCTCGGGGTCTGATTCGCGCTTCCGCTGGTGCTGAGCCGCCTCATGAGTCACAATGGGGCTCTAACTACACACGTGTCACACGACTGATCGTTCATCGAAGCGAGACCGCTGGGGAAGGCGTAGCTCGCGCCGACGATGAAGGAGGTCATGGTGACCACACGCACTGCCACCCACGCGGCGACGAGGGGCGTTCTCTACGTCCACTCAGCGCCCTCCGCGTTGTGCCCCCACATCGAGTGGGCGGTCGGGGGCGTCCTCGGCGTCGCCGTGAACCTCTCGTGGACCCCGCAGCCCGCGCAGTCCGGCGCCTATCGCGCCGAGCTGTCCTGGGCCGGGTCGGCCGGATCGGCCGCCCAGATCGCCTCGGCCCTGCGCGGCTGGAACCACCTGCGCTTCGAGGTGACCGAGGAGCCCACGTCGGCGACGGAGGGCACCCGCTTCTCCTACACCCCCGAGCTCGGCGTCTTCCACGCCGTGACCGGCCTGCACGGCGACATCATGATCCCCGAGGACCGGCTCAAGGCCGCGGTCGTCAAGGCCGCGCTCGGCGACACGACGCTCCTGCTCGAGATCGACCGCCTGCTGGGCAAGCCCTGGGACGACGAGCTGGAGACGTTCCGCCACGCCGGCGACGGCGCACCCGTGCGCTGGCTCCACCAGGTGGTCTGAGCAGCGCGCTAGGCAGCGGCTTGCCGTCCTGGGGCTACCGGGGCCGGCGGAGCCGGAAGTGCGAGGGCGCCACGCGGGCGACGCTGCCGTCGTCGTAGCGGTCCGCATAGCTGGTGACGAGCATCCGGATGGTGAACCGGCCGGGCGCGACGGTGGCGCGGCACAGCTGGAAGCGCCGCACGCCGGCGGCCGCGTCCTTCTCCGAGACCAGGGTCCGCGCGGCGACCGAGCGGCCACGTGGTGAGAGCACCCGCAGCTCGGCGGTCCATCGCGACCCCGGAGGCGTGACCCGGTAGGAGAGACGATAGTTGCGGCACCCACGTCGCAAGGTCTGGTTCGGAGCGCTGGTGCGTCCCCAGGTGGGCTCGTAGCCGGTCGTGGTCCGCGGCGCGGTGGCCGTCGCGGCAGAGGAGGGCGCGACGAGCACCCCCAGGCCCAGGGTGAGCCCGATGAGGGCGAGCAGGACGGTGCGCAGCATCGAGGCCTCCGGGCGTGTGACGGACGTCATCTACAACGTCGCGCCACGCGCCCGGTTACGGCTCAGAGCGGGATGTTGCCGTGGTCGCCGTGCAGCACGCCGTGCGTCTGCACGGCCTCGTCGATGGCCCGCGCGATGGCCGAGCGGGTGCGGTCGGGGGTGACGACCTCGTCGACGACGCCGATCTCGACGGCCTTCTCGACGCCTCCGGCGATGCGCTCGTGCTCGGCGGCCAGCTCGGCCTCGACCTG
This sequence comes from Nocardioides lijunqiniae, assembly GCF_015024225.1. Lineage (GTDB taxonomy): Bacteria > Actinomycetota > Actinomycetes > Propionibacteriales > Nocardioidaceae > Nocardioides > Nocardioides lijunqiniae. Next base: position 114,710 of record NZ_JACJGM010000018.1, on the reverse strand, counting down.
CGGGCGGATGTCGGCCGACACCTCGGCCAGCTTGCGCCGGTGCAGGATGCGCACGGCGGCGACCGCGCCCATGACGGCCACCTCGGCACCGGGCCAGGCGAACACCTTGGTGGCGCCGAGCGAGCGGGCGTTCATGGCGATGTAGGCGCCGCCGTAGGTCTTGCGGGTCACCAGCGTCACTCGGGGGACCACGCACTCGCCGAAGGCGTGCAGCAGCTTCGCACCCCGGCGGACGACGCCGTCCCACTCCTGGCCCACGCCGGGCAGGTAGCCCGGAACGTCGACCAGGACGATCAGCGGCACGCCGAACGCGTCGCACATGCGCACGAAGCGGGAGGCCTTCTCGGCCGACAGGGAGTCCAGGCAGCCGCCGAGGCGCAACGGGTTGTTGGCCACGACGCCGACCGTCCGGCCGCCGAAGCGGCCGAGGGCGGTCACGATGTTGGGCGCCCACCGGGCGTGCAGCTCCTGGGTGGTGCCCTCGTCGAGGACGGAGTCGACCAGGGGGTGCACGTCGTAGGCGCGCTTCTTGGACTCGGGCAGCATCGACTCGAGGTCGCGGTCCTCGACGTCGTCGACGCGCAGGCTGCCCTGCGAGCCGAGCAGCGACGCGACGTCGCGGGCGCGGGCGAGGGCGTCCTGCTCGGTGTCGGCCAGGATGTGGACGACACCGGAGCGGCGGCCGTGCGGCTCGGGTCCGCCCAGGCGCAGCATGTCGACGGCCTCGCCCGTGACGGAGCGGACGACGTCGGGGCCGGTCACGAAGATCCGGCCCTCCGGTCCGAGGATCACCACGTCGGTCAGGGCCGGCCCGTAGGCGGCGCCGCCGGCGGCCGGGCCCAGGACGACGGAGATCTGGGGGATCTTGCCCGAGGCCTGGGTCATGACGTGGAAGATCCGGCCCACGGCGTGCAGCGACAGGACGCCCTCGGCGAGGCGCGCCCCGCCGGAGTGCCACAGACCGATGATGGGGAGCTGGTCGGTCATCGCGCGGTGGTAGGCGTCGACGACCACGCGGCAGCCGACGTCGCCCATCGCGCCGCCCATGACGGTGGCGTCCGAGCAGAAGGCCACCACCCGGGTGCCGTCGACCAGGCCGATCGCGGCGATCATCCCGGAGTCGTCGTCCGGCGTGATCAGCTCGAGCGTGCCGTCGTCCATCAGGGCGCGCAGCCGGGTGACCGGGTTGCGCGGGTCCTCCTCGCGAGGGACCTTGACGGGCTTGGGGACCCGCTCCGCCGTGGGCGTGCTCATCAGACCGAACCGAAGGCGACGGCGACGTTGGCGCCACCGAAGCCGAAGGAGTTGTTGAGCGCCGCGATGTCGCCCGAGGGCAGGTCGCGCGGCTTCGTGGCGATGTCGAGCTCCACCTGCGGGTCGAGGTCGTCGAGGTTGATCGTCGGGGGCACGACGCGGTGGTGCAGCGCCAGCACCGTGGCGATCGACTCGAGCGCACCGGCTCCTCCGAGGAGATGGCCGGTCATCGACTTCGTGCTGGTGACCACGACGTTGTCGACGTGGCCGCCGAGCGTGGCGTGCAGCATCAGGCCCTCGGCGATGTCGCCCAGGGGCGTCGACGTGGCGTGCGCGTTGACGTGGAAGATGTCGCTCGGGGAGATGTCGGCCTCGGCGAGCGCGCGCAGGATGGCGCGCGAGCCGCCGCGGCCCGCCGGGTCGGGCTGGGCGATGTCGTGGGAGTCGGCGGTGATGCCGGCCCCGAGGACCTCGGCGTAGATGGTGGCGCCACGGGCACGGGCGTGCTCCTCGGACTCCAGCACCAGCACGCCGGCACCCTCGCCGAGCACGAACCCGTCGCGACCGGTGTCCCACGGGCGCGAGACCGTGGTGGGGTCGCCGGCGTTCTTGGACAGCGCCATCATGTTGGCGAAGGCGGCCATCGGCAGCGGGTGGATCGCCGCCTCCGTGCCGCCGGCCACGACGACGTCGGCCCGGCCGAGGCGGATCTGGTCGAGCGCGAGGGCGATGCCCTCGTTGCCCGAGGCGCAGGCGGAGACCGGCGTGTTGACCGCCGCCCGCGCTCCGACGTACAGGCTGATGTTGGCCGCGGGGGCGTTGGGCATCAGCATCGGCACCGCGAGGGGGGAGACCCGACGGGGTCCCTTCTCCTTCAGGATGTCGTAGTTGGCCAGCAGCGTGTTGACGCCGCCGATGCCCGAGGCCATCGCCACGCCGACGCGGTCGCCGTCGACGGTGCCGTCCTGGACGGAGCCCTCGAGGCCGGCGTGACGCCAGGCCTCCATGGCAGCGACCATGGCCAGCTGCGAGGACCGGTCCAGGCGGCGTGCCTTGACGCGCTCGATGACCTCGGTCGGTTCGACGGCCACGCGGCCGGCGATCCGGACCGGCATCTCCGCAGCCCACTCGTCGGTCAGCTCACGGATGCCGGAGCGCCCCGCGACCAGGGACTCCCACGTGCTCTCGACGTCACCGCCGACGGGGCTGGTGGTGCCCAGACCGGTGACCACGACTCGGATGCGGTTGCTCATGATGTGCTCTCTCAGGCCTGGGCGCGCTCGATGAACGCGACAGCGTCACCGACGGTCTTGAGGTTCTTGACCTCGTCGTCGGGGATCGAGACGCCGAACTTCTCCTCGGCGGCCACGACGACCTCGACCATGGAGAGCGAGTCGACGTCGAGGTCGTCCACGAAGGACTTGTCGAGCTGGACGTCGTCGGCGTCGATGCCGGCGACCTCGTTGACGATCTCGGCCAGGTCGGAGCGGATCTCTTCGGTGGTTGCCATGTGGGCTTCCTTCTCTTCGGTGGGGTGGTGGGGTGGTGCGATCAGGGGACGACGACGACCTGGGCCGCGTAGGCCAGGCCGGCGCCGAAGGCGATGAGCAGCGCGGTGTCGCCGGACGTGGCCTCGCCGTCGGCGATCATCCGCTCCAGGGCCATCGGCACGGACGCCGCCGAGGTGTTGCCCATCTGGGCGATGTCGCGGGCGATCTTGACGGTGTCGGGCAGCTTCATGGAGCGGGCCAGGGCGTCGATGATGCGCATGTTGGCCTGGTGGGGGACGAAGCAGTCGAGCTCGTCGGCGGAGACACCGGCGCGGTCGAGGGCCTCCTGGCCGACCTTGGCCATGGAGAACGCCGCCCAGCGGAAGACGGCGTTGCCCTGCATCGTGAGGTGCGGCATCGAGGGCTTGTCGCTGGCGATGACGTCGCGCCAGTCCTCGACCTGCCGGATGTGGTCGAAGTGCTCGCCCTCGGAGCCCCAGACGACCGGGCCGATGCCGGGCGTCTCGCTCGGGCCGATCACGACGGCGCCGGCGCCGTCGGCGAAGATGAAGGCGGTGCCGCGGTCGGTGAAGTCGGTGATGTCGGACAGCTTCTCGACGCCGATCACCAGGACGTGCTGGGCGGTGCCGCCGCGGATGAAGTCGTTGGCCATGCCGACGGCGTGGCAGAACCCGGCGCAGGCGGCGGAGATGTCGAACGCCGCCGCGTGCTCGGTGCCGAGCTCGTGCGCGATCGCCGTGGCGATGGCGGGGGTCTGCATCATGTGGCTGACGGTCGCCACCACGACGCAGTCGATCTGGCGGGCCTCGACGCCCGCGCGCTCCAGGGCGATCCGCGAGGCGGCCACCGACATGGACTGCACGGTCTCGTCGTCGCCGGCGATGCGCCGCTCCTTGATGCCCGAGCGCTGCTGGACCCACTCGTCGCTCGACTCGATCGCGTCCACGATCTCGGAGTTGGGGACGATCCGGGTGGGGCGGTAGGCGCCGACGCCGAGGATCGCGGCGTGCGACGTGCCGGTGGTGGTCGTGAGCGTGGCCATCAGTAGCTCCCCACCGGGTGGATGCGGACGAGCGGCTGGCCGGGGGAGACGATGTCGCCGTCCTCGACGAGCCACTCGACGATCTCGCCGCCGTGGGCGGAGGTGATGACGATCCGGTCGCGGGTGCTGGCGACGTCGCCCAGCGTGGCGCCGGCCTCGAGGACGTCGGCCCGGGCCGCGTCGGGGTCGAGGTGGAAGGTGCCCTTGCTGGGGGAGACCACCATGCGCCAGGTGGGCGTGGTGTTCATCAACGAGCCCTCGCCGTGCTTGTCGCAGAACGCACGGGCGTCGTCGAGCTGGTCGGGCGTCTTGAGGGCGAAGGTCTCGACCCCCTTGAGCGCGCGCTTGGCGATGCCCGTGAGGGTGCCGGCGGGGGGCATCTCGAGGATGCCGGTCACGCCGAGGTCGGACATCGTGTCGAGGCACAGGTCCCAACGGACCGGGTTGGCGATCTGGCCCACGATGCGGCGCAGCACCTCCGCGCCGTCGTGGATCACGTGGCCGTCCCTGTTGGAGATCACCGGGATGCGGGGGTCGTGGACCGAGACCGAGCGGGCCAGCGCGGCGACGTGGCCCACGGCGGGCGCCATGTGCTCGGTGTGGAAGGCGCCGGCGACCTTGAGCGGCATCAGGCGGGCCTTGGCGGGCGGCGCCTCGGCGAAGGCCGCGAGCTGCTCCATGGTGCCGGCGGCGACGATCTGGCCAGGGCCGTTGTCGTTGGCGGGGGTGAGGCCGTGCTGGGCGATCGCGGCGAGGACCTCGTCGCGGTCGCCGCCGAGGACGGCGGTCATGCCGGTGGGCGTCGTCGCAGCCGCCCGCGCCATCGCGAGGCCTCGCTCGCGGACGAGGACCATCGCCTGCTCGGCGGTGATCGTGCGGGCACCGGCGGCGGCGGCCAGCTCGCCGACGCTGTGGCCGGCCACCGCCCCGACGCGCTCGAAGGCGTCCATCGGGTGCGGGAAGAGCTCGAGGGCGGCGATCAGGCCGGTGGCGACCAGCAGGGGCTGGGCCACCTTGGTGTCGCGGATGGCGTCGGCGTCGGCCTCGGTGCCGTAGTGGGCCAGGTCGAGGCCGGCGACGGCGGAGAGCCAGGCGATGCGGGAGGCGAAGACGGTGTCCTCGAGCCAGGGCGTGAGGAAGCCGGGGGTCTGGGCCCCCTGGCCGGGGGCGACGATGACGAGCACGTGTCCACTGTGCCCGGAGACGGGTGCCGACCGCGTCTGCGGCACCCACCAAAGAGGCCCGCGAGGTTTGTAGGGTTCCTACAGTTTCGCGGGGCCCGGCTCCCCGCCCGACTGGCGGCCCGACTGGCGGCCCAGCACCAGCGCGATCTGCAGCGCCAGGGCGTCGCGTGGCACCGACGGCGTGTAGCCGGTCGCGTCGGCCACCTGGCCGAGCCGGTAGCGCACGGTGTTGGCGTGCACGAAGAGCGCCCGCGCGGTCGCCTCGAGCGAGGACCCGGTGGCGAAGTACGCCGCCAGCGTCTCGATCAGGGTGCCGCGCGCCCGCAGCAGCGGCACGTAGACCTCCTCGACCAGGTGCCGCCGGGCGTGACCGTCACCGGCCAGCACCCGCTCGGGGAGCAGGTCGCTGCTGCGGACCGGCCGCGGAGCCTCGGGCCAGCCCGAGGCGGCGCGGTAGGCCGAGAGCGCGGCCCGCGCGGACAGGTACGCGTGGCTGAGGTCCTCGGTCACCGGCCCCACCACGATCGGACCCTCCGCCACCAGGTCCACGAGCGGCTCGGCCGCCCGCTTCTCGTCGTCCACCCCGCCGAGCAGCACCACCAGGCGGTCGCCCTGCACCGCGCACAGCGCGTCGAGGCCGGCGACGCGCGCCCGGCGGCGTACCTCCTGGAAGAGGTCGGTCTCGGTGCGGCGCTCGGGCATCGCCGCGAGCACCACCGCAACGCGCCCGCTCGCGCCCCAGCCGACGGCGCTGGCCCGCGAGAGCACCGACTCGTCGGTCTCGGCGCGCAGCACCGCGTCGATCACCAGGGCCTCGAGCCGCGCGTCCCACGCACCGCGCGACTCCGCCGCCCGGGCGTAGACCTCCGCCGTGGCGAAGGCGACCTCGCGCGCGTAGCGCATCACGGCGGCATGGACGGCGGGTGCGTCCTCCGGTTCGAGGACGTCGTCGATGTTGCTCTCGACCACCTCGATGGAGAGCCGCACCAGGTCGACGGTCTGCTGCAGGGTGATGACCCCGGCCAGCGCCCGCGGGGCGGCTCCGAAGACGGAGGAGGCCAGCGCGGTGCCCCCGCTCTCGGCGGCCGCGTCGTCCGAGGGGTACCAGTCCACGAAGCCCTTGATGCCGGCCTGGATGATGGCCGCGACCCAGGACCGGTCCTCCGCGCTCAGCTCGCGGAACCACGCCATGTCGGCCTCCATGCGGGCCATGGCGGCGGTGCTCAGGGCGCCCGTCGAGCGGCGCAGCGCGGTCGCGGCGCGCGCGCGGGGGTTGCTGGTGGAGCGTGGGGGCACGCAAGGAGCCTAGGCCGTCGCCCAGCTGCTCTCACCCCACCGGGGGAAGCGCGGCGGGGAGAAGCGCGAAACCCCCGTCCTGCACGGGAAATTGCGGGATTCTGGAGGTAGCCGCCCTACCGACGGGGGTCGTCCTCTGGTTGAATCCTGGACAACGCCGAACCGAGGAGGCTCCGGTGGGGGGACCCCAGCACGAGGTGCAGTTCGTCTCGATCCACGGGCACCGTCGCGCCTACGTGAAGGTGGGGCAGGGGCCGGCGCTGCTGCTGCTCCACGGGCTCGGCTGCGACCACACCACGTGGGAGCCGGTCATCTCGACGCTGGCCAAGCGCTACACGGTGATCGCGCCCGACCTGCTGGGCCACGGGCAGTCCGACAAGCCGCGCGCGGACTACAGCCTCGGCGGCTACGCCAACGGCATGCGCGACCTGCTCACCGTGCTCGGCGTCGACAAGGTCACCGTCGTGGGGCACAGCTTCGGCGGCGGCGTCGCGATGCAGTTCGCCTACCAGTTCCCCGAGCGCACCGAGCGGATGGTCCTCGTCGCCTCCGGCGGCCTCGGCCCCGAGGTGTCGACGTTCATCCGGGCCATCACCACGCCGGGCTACCACCAGCTCATGGGCGTGCTCACGCTCCCGGGCGTCCGGCACGTCGGGCTCGCCGGGATGCGCGCCCTCGACGGCACCGGCTGGAAGCTCACCCGCGACCTGCGCGAGGTCGCCGAGATCTACGACTCCTTCAAGGACCCCGCGGCCCGTGCCGCCATCCGGCACGTCGTGCGCGCGGTCGTCGACTGGGAGGGCCAGATCGTCACCATGGCCGACCGCGCCTACCTCACGGACGCGATGCCGATGTGCGTCGTGTGGGGCCGCGACGACAAGGTCATCCCGGTCCGGCACGCCAGCAACGCCGCCGCGCTCGCGCCCAAGGCGCGCGTCGAGGTCATCCCCAACGCCGGCCACTTCCCGCACAAGGACCACCCCGAGCGCTTCGCCAAGGTGCTCCACGAGTTCATCCGCAGCAGCCAGCCGGCGTCCTACAGTCGGGCCAAGTGGCGCGGTCTGCTCCGCAACGGGCAGGTCGGTCCCCAGGGCCCGGTCAGCCCCGTCGCCACCGTCACGGACATCACCAGCGCATAGGGCTGCTTGTCGGCTCACGGGGTTTCGAGACCGGCGCTAGCGCGCCTTCCTCAACCACCGGGGAGTCCGGGGGTTGAGCACGGAGGGCGTGCGGCTCACGGGGTCTCGACGGGCGCTCGTCGCTAGCGCTCCTCGCTGCTCGACCACCGGAGACGGGGCCGCAAATGACGCTGGCCCGGCAGGACGGATCCTGACGGGCCAGCGGTGGGGCGGGGACGAGCTAGGCGTCGCCGCCCTCCTGCTTGACGCCGGCGACCGCGGTCGGGTCGTCGATGCGGTACTTCTCGGAGGCCTTCACCACGACGTCGCGGTCGATCTCGCCGGCGTCGGCCAGGGCCTGGAGGGCCTGGACGACGACGGACTCCGCGTCGATGTGGAAGAAGCGACGGGCGGCCGGGCGGGTGTCGGCGAAGCCGAAGCCGTCGGCGCCCAGGACGCGGTAGTCGCCGGGGACCCAGCGCGCGATCTGCAGCGGCACCGCGCACATGTAGTCGGACACGGCCACGACGGGGCCGCTGACGTCGGCCAGCTTGTCGCTGACGTAGGCCGTGCGTGCCTCCTCGCCGGGGTTGAGGAGGTTCCACTCCTCGGCCTGGACGGCGTCGCGGGCCAGCTCGTTCCACGAGGTCACCGACCAGGTGTCGGCCTGCACGCCCCACTCCTCGCGGAGCAGGTCGGCCGCCTTGGCGATCCACGGGAAGCCGACGCCGGAGGCCAGCAGCTGCACGCGCGGCCCGTCGCCCTCGGCGTCCGCGACCTTGTGGATGCCACGCAGGATGCCTTCGGCGTCGACGCCCTCGGGCTCGGCGGGCTGGTGCACGGGCTCGTTGTAGACGGTGAGGTAGAAGATGATGTCCTCCGCCTGCTCGCCGTACATCCTCTCGAGGCCGGACTTCATGATGTGCGCGACCTCGTAGGCGAACGCCGGGTCGTAGTGGACGACCGCGGGGTTCGTCGCCGCGAGGAGCGGCGAGTGGCCGTCGGCGTGCTGCAGGCCCTCGCCCGTCAGCGTGGTGCGGCCCGCGGTGGCGCCGATGAGGAAGCCGCGCGCGAGCTGGTCGGCCATCGCCCAGATGGAGTCGCCCGTGCGCTGGAACCCGAACATCGAGTAGAAGATGTAGAACGGGATCATGTGCTCGCCGTGCGTGGAGTACGCCGATCCCGCCGCGGTGGCCGAGGCCATGGCGCCGGCCTCGGAGATGCCCTCGTGGAGCATCTGGCCCTGCTGCGACTCCTTGTAGGAAAGCAACATGTTGCGGTCGACCGACTCGTACTGCTGGCCACCGGGGTTGTAGACCTTCGCGGACGGGAACATCGCGTCCATGCCGAAGGTGCGGTACTCGTCCGGGGCGATCGGCACGATGCGCTTGCCGATCTCCGGGTCCTTCATCCAGTCCTTGAGCAGACGGACGACGGCCATCGTGGTCGCCACCGAGTGCTTGCCGCCGCCCTGCTTGAGCTCGGCGTAGACCTTGTCGCCCGGGAGCGTGAGGTTCTTGGCGCGCAGCACCCGCTTCGGGACCGACCCGCCGAGCGCCTTGCGGCGCTCCATCATGTACTCGAACTCGGGGGAGTCCTGGCCGGGGTGGAAGAACGGCGCGGCGCCGGTCTCCTCGTAGGAGCGCTCCAGGTCGCGGTCGGAGATCGGCAGGTAGAGGCGGTCGCGGAACTTCTTGAGGTCGTCCGGCGTCAGCTTCTTCATCTGGTGCGTGGCGTTCTTGCCCTCGAGGGCGTCGATCGTCCAGCCCTTGATGGTCTTGGCCAGGATCACCGTCGGCTGCCCGACGTGCTTGGTGGCGGCGTCGAAGGCGGCGTAGACCTTGCGGTAGTCGTGGCCACCGCGCGGCAGCTTCTGGATCTGCTGGTCGCTCATGTGCTCGACCATCTTGCGCAGCCGCGGGTCGCCTCCGAAGAAGTTCTCCCGGACGTAGGCGCCGTCCTCGACCGAGTAGGTCTGGAAGGCGCCGTCGGGCGTGGTGTTCATCTTGTTGACGAGCACCCCGTCGACGTCGCGCGCCAGGAGCGGGTCCCACTCCTGGCCCCAGACGACCTTGATGACGTTCCAGCCGGCGCCGCGGAAGTTGGCCTCGAGCTCCTGGATGATCTTGCCGTTGCCGGTGACCGGTCCGTCGAGCTGCTGCAGGTTGCAGTTGATGACCCAGGTGAGGTTGTCGAGCTCCTCGCGCGCCGCGACGCGGATGGCGCCCAGCGACTCGGGCTCGGCCATCTCGCCGTCACCGAGGAACGCCCACACGTGCTGCTGGCTGGTGTCCTTGACGCCGCGGTTGGCGAGGTAGCGGTTGAAGCGCGCCTGGTAGATCGAGTTGATGCCGGTCAGGCCCATGGAGACCGTGGGGAACTCCCAGAACTCCGGCATCAGGCGGGGGTGGGGGTACGACGGCAGGCCCTTGCCCGCGCCGTGCTGGACCTCCTGGCGGAAGCGGTAGAGCTGCTCCTCGCTCAGGCGGCCCTCCAGGAAGGCGCGGGCGTAGACGCCCGGGGAGCCGTGACCCTGGATGTAGATCTGGTCGCCGCCGCCGGGGTGGTCCTTGCCGCGGAAGAAGTGGTTGAAGCCGACCTCGTAGAGGCTCGCGGAGGACTGGTAGGTGGCGATGTGGCCGCCGACCTCCAGGCCCTTGCGGTTGGCGCTCGACACCATGACGGCGGCGTTCCAGCGCAGGAACGCGCGGATGCGCCGCTCCACCTCGAGGTCGCCGGGGAACCACGGCTCGCGCTCGGGCGGGATGGTGTTGATGTAGTCGGTGCTGCGCAGCGCGGGGACGCCGACGTTGCTCTCGCGGGCCCTCTCGAGGAGTCGCAGCATGACGTAGCGGGCGCGCTCGCGGCCGCGCTCCGAGACCAGGTCGTCGAACGACGCCAGCCAGTCGGAGGTCTCGTCGGGGTCGATGTCCGGCAGCTGGGTCGGCAGTCCCTCGTGGATCACAGAGGGAGTGGTGCCGGTGCGGGTGCCTGAAGTGGAGGGTGTTTCTTCGGTCACCCGTCCATCGTCCCACGTGGGGGTGCGCAACCAAATCTACCCATGGGTAGTCCCGGCCGGCGTCCCCTCGCAGCGGCCCCGCGCTCTCCTTTGGGGCGACTGCGGGTGTCCATGAGACGGTCGTGCCGTCCGCCAGAGGTTGCGCCCCTGCGTCAACTCCGGTGGACTACTCCCCAACTTGGTCCGCCTGGCGGGCCCCGACGTTTCCACGACTGGAGGAACCAGTGAGCTCGACCGCGGGTGGCGGGTCCACCCAGACAGGCTCTGTCACCGGACCGGCCGAACGCCTGGGCTTCAAGCCCGGCATGGTCATCCAGGAGCTCGGCTGGGACAACGACACCGACGACGACCTCCGGATCGCGATCGAGGACGCCCTCGACGCCGACATGGTGGATGCCGACTACGGCAACGTCGTCGACGCGGTGATCCTCTGGTGGCGCAGCGAGGACGGCGACTTGGTCGACGGCCTGGTCGACTCGCTCACCGACCTCGTGGGTGGTGGCGCCATCTGGCTGCTCACCCCCAAGATCGGCCGGCCCAACGCGGTCGACGCCGCGACGGTCGCCGAGGCCGCGCCCGTCGCCGGCCTCGCGCAGACGACCACGGCCGCGGTCAGCAAGGACTGGGCCGCGACGCGGCTCGTCGCTCCCAAGACCCCTGCCTGAGGCGAGCCTGGCGCGTGGCGCCGCACGGGTCCGTCGTACTCTGCGACCGTCGTCTCCCGCTAGGACCCCACCGTGCTCCAGAAGCTTGCTCTCCGTGCGTCCGCACTCGGCGTCAGCGCCCAGGTGCTGGCGGGCTCCGGGATCGTGCGGCCCTACTCCCCGCGGGTGCTCGTCGGTCTGCTGAGGACCGTCGTCGCGTGGGGGACCGGACCCGCGGGCGGCTTCGCCTCGCTCGCCGTCCGGGCACCGCACCAGGTCGGTCTGGTCGACGAGCTGGGGGAGCTGACGTTCGGGGAGCTGCACCAGCGCTCCAACGCGCTGGCCCGCGCCCTGCGCGCCCAGGGCGTCGGCGAGGGCGACGCCGTCGCCCTCATGTGCCGCAACCACCGCGGCTTCGTCGACGCGACCATCGCCGTGGCCAAGCTGGGCGCCGACCTGCTCTACCTCAACACCGCCTTCGCCGGGCCCCAGCTCGTCGACGTGCTCGAGCGTGAGAAGCCGGCCGTAGTCATCCACGACGAGGAGTTCACCGAGCTGCTCGCCGAGGCCGACTCCGGCCGTCGCGTGATCGCCTGGACCGACACCGACGAGGTCGACGCGCCCACGCTCGAGGAGCTGATCTGCTCGGAGACGCCCGACGACCTGGACCCGCCGTCCCGGCACTGCCGCATCGTGATCCTCACCTCCGGCACCACGGGCACGCCGAAGGGCGCACCTCGCAGCGAGGCCGGCATCGACGCCGCGGTCTCCCTGCTGTCGCGGATGCCGCTGCGCGCCGGCTGGCGCACCCACATCGCCGCGCCACTCTTCCACACCTGGGGATTCGCCCACCTCGCGCTGGCGATGCTGCTCGGCTCGACCGTGGTGCTGCGCCGCAGGTTCGACCCCGAGGGCGTCCTGGACGTCGTGGAGTCGGAGCGCTGCGAGTCGCTCGTCGTCATCCCCGTGATGCTGCAGCGGATCCTCGGGCTGCCGAGCGAGACGCTGGCCGGCCACGACCTGTCGAGGGTCGAGGTGGTGGCCGCGTCCGGCTCGGCGCTGCCCGGCGACCTGGCCCTCGCCTGGATGGACCGCTTCGGCGACCACCTCTACAACATCTACGGCTCGACCGAGGTGGCGTGGGCCTCGATCGCCACGCCGGAGGACCTCCGCGAGGCGCCGTCGTCGGCGGGCCGACCGCCGCACGCGACGGTCGTGAAGGTCGTCGACGACGACGGGCAGGAGCTCCCGGCGGGACGGTCGGGCCGGATCTTCGTCGGCAACAGCCTGCTCTTCGAGGGCTACACCGGCGGTGGCGGCAAGGACATGATCGACGGGCTGATGTCGTCGGGAGACGTCGGACGCTTCGGCGAGGACGGCCGGCTCTACGTCGAGGGCCGCGACGACGAGATGATCGTCTCCGGTGGGGAGAACGTCTTCCCCAAGGAGGTCGAGGACTGCCTCGCCCGTCACGACCACGTCGTCGAGGCGGCCGCCGTCGGGGTCGACGACGACGAGTACGGCAGGCGGCTCAAGGCCTTCGTCGTGGTCGACGACGACTCCGTCGGCGAGGACGACCTCAAGGACTGGGTGAAGCAGAACCTCGCCCGCTACAAGGTGCCCCGCGAGGTGGTGCTCCTCGACGAGCTGCCCCGCAACTCCACGGGCAAGGTGCTCAAGCGCGAGCTGGCGAAGGACGAGAGGGACTCATGAGCGGCATCGAGTGCGGCGGGCAGGCGCCCGACTTCACGCTGCGCGACCAGTTCGGCCAGGACGTCACGCTGTCGTCGTACCGGGGGAGCAAGGCGGTCGCGATCTTCTTCTACCCCTACGCGTTCTCGGGCGTCTGCACCGGCGAGATGGCCGGCATCCGCGACCGGCTCGCCGACTTCCTCACCTTCGACACCGAGGTGCTCGCGATCTCGTGCGACCCGATGTTCGCGCTGCGGGCCTTCGCCGACCAGGACGGGCTGAACTTCCCGCTGCTCAGCGACTTCTGGCCGCACGGCGAGGTGGCCCGCGCCTACGGCGTGCTCGACGAGACCACGGGCGCCGCCCACCGCTCGTCGTACGTCATCGACAAGGACGGCGTGGTGCGCTGGGCCGCCCACAACGCGATGCCCCAGGGGCGTGACCTGGAGGAGCACCTGCGGCAGCTCACCGCGGTCGTCTAGACAATTCTCGACGATTTCCGCGGAACGGGTGACGGAGCACCGGGGAAAGCCCTAGTATTTTTCCTGTTGAACCGCTGGTGACCCGAGACGCCAGCGGTTCAACTCATTTCGGGACCTTTTCGCACGGCGGACCGCCGTCACGTAGTCTGCTCCCGCTTCGAGCACGGGCGTATAGCTCAGCGGTAGAGCCCCTCGCTTACAACGAGGTGGTCGGGGGTTCGATCCCCTCTGCGCCCACCAAACCCTCCTGACCAGCGGCTATGTCGGTGGCATCGAACATGCTTGCGAAAGCACACCGTTCGTTGACCACATAGTCAGGACCCCCCGCAGATGCCGAACCCGACCGCGCTCCACGCGCTCATCGAGTCGTGGACCCTCACCCTCGAGGCCGAGGCCAAGAGCCCCCGCACCGTGGGGAACTACCGCGACTCCCTGCACCTGTTCGTCCGGTGGCTCATCGACGGCGACCACCCCACCGACCCCGACCGGATCACCACCGAGCTGCTCCGCACCTGGCTCATCGAGCTCAAGGAGACCCGGTCCGCGTCGACGTCGCGCACCAGGTGGAACGGGCTGCGGTCGTTCTTCGCCTGGGCCGCCGAGGAAGGCGAGATCCCGGCCAACCCGATGGCGGTCGTGAAGGCGCCCGCGCTGCCCGAGAAGGTCGTCGAGTTCCTCAGCGTCGACCAGCTGAAGGCCGTCATCGCGGCCTGCGACGGGCCCTACCTCGTCGACCGCCGCGACCAAGCGATCATCCTGCTCTACGCCGACACCGGCGCCCGGCTCTCCGAGATCGCGGTCGCGAAGCTGGAGAACCTCGACCTGCGCGGCCGGACGCTGCTCATCACCGGGAAGGGCAACCGGGAGCGGGTGCTGCCCTTCGGGGCGCGGACCGCGCGCGCGATCGACCGCTACCTCCGGGTCCGGGGGCGGCAGTCGTACGCCGAGGGTCCGTGGCTGTGGCTCTCGGGCAAGGACGGGCGCGCCATGACGGCGAACGGGGTGCACCAGATGCTGAAGCGCCGCGGCGCGCAGGCCGGGGTCCCCGCGCTGCACGCGCACATGTTCCGGCACGGGTTCGCTGACGCCTGGCTGCGCGCGGGCGGGGCGGAGGGCGACCTGATGGAGCTCGCGGGGTGGCGGTCGCGGCAGATGGTCACGCGGTACGCCGCGGCGACACGGGCGGAGCGGGCGAGGGAGGCCTACAAGGGCCGCTCGCCGATGGACAACCTCTAGGACGCGGCGCGGCCGCTGCGCGCGGCCCGGCGGGCGTCACGGACGCGCTGCAGCCGGCGCACGAGGCTCGGGTGCGCGGCCAGCGCGCCGGGGTGCTCGAGAAGGGCGTCGACGACCTGCCAGAAGCGGGTCTCGGAGTAGCCGAGCTCGTCGCGGGCCCTGGTGACGCGGACGCCCTCGAAGGCGAAGCGCTGCCCCGCCAGCTGCAGTGTCATGTGCTCGCGGACAGTTAGTCCGGCCCCCCAGGTCGTCATGCGGGCGAGGCTAGGGGGCGCCGCCGACACAGCAGTCCGGCCCCTCCCCGGCGTGAGCCAGGAAGGGGCCGGACAGGCGGCTAGTGGATCAGCGGCAGTTCTTCCAGATCCCGACGTTGTTGACCTTCGCCGAGGCCTGGGTGGCGCGGTAGGTCTTGACCCGCTTGAAGGGCTTGCCCACGACGTAGACGGTGGCGTTGCCGCGGCGCAGCTGCTTGCGGCCGATGTCGGTCTTGCCCTTCTCGATGTAGCGCAGGAGCCGGCCGTAGCGGTCCTTCAGGCGCTGCGAGCGGTCGGAGGTCAGCAGGACCCGGGTGCCGCGGGGGAGCATCTTCTTCGCGGCCCTGGAGGCGACCCGGCCGCCGCACTCGACACCGCCGTGGACCTCGGGGGTGTCGATGCCGAGGATCCGGACGTCGCGCTTGGGGCCGCCGATGAGCTTGACCTTGACGGTGTCGCCGTCGATGACGCGCAGCACGCGGGCCTTCTGCTTCAGGATGGGGTCCTTGGGCGGGTTGTTGTTGCCGTTCCCGCCACCTCCTCCGCCCTGGTCGTCGGAGCAGGGGCAGGGCAGGGACTCGCAGGCGACTCCGTCGCCCTCGGAGTCGAGGCCGTGTGGGTCGGAGTCGGGGCCGCCGTTGTTGATGTAGAAGTTCTGGGCGGCGGCCTGGTTGGGGAAGTCGCCGCAGTCCTTGTCGGCTGCCTGGGCGGTCGGCGCGGAGACGAGCGCGAGGGCGCCGGCCAGGGCGATGATGAGGCTGGCGAGGTAGGCCGTGGTGCGTCGGATCATGTGCTCTCCCAAGGTCGAGGTCTTGATCCGGTGACCGTAGGCGTGGTCGTCGTCACTGTCTGACGATCAGGGATTTTCACCCGAAGGAGTGGCGGCGCTGTCGCGGCCTCGGGACCAGTCGGTCTCGTCGGGACGGAGCCGGTCGGCGGGGAACCAGGCGCCGTGCTGGCCGTCGTCGCGGCGGTAGCGGACCTTCGCCCACCACACGCCCTCGCGCTGCTCCTGGGCCTCGACGTGGCCGTCCCACCACTGGTCGTCCTCCAGGACCTCGACCATGGGCGGGTCGAAGGGGTCGGAGCGGCGGTACGTCACGAGCGGTCGACCTGGACGTGCTGCAGGATCCACCCCTCAGGAACGGAGGCCTTCGCCTCGGTGAGCGCGTCGTCGTAGGTGTCGGCAGTGACGGTCCAGCGGTGGGGCTCGGCGGTCTGGTCGTCGGCGGGGCGGGCGGAGGCGTGCAGCTGCATGATCCGAGCGTAGGACGAGGCGTCGACGCCACCTGCACGTGCTTCCCCCAACCTGGGGATGACGGCAGCCGCCGGGCGGATGGATCCTTGCGGGGAAGTCGTGGTGGCACCGCGCCGTTGTCCTCGAGGGCGCTGCGACCGGGACGTGGCCGCCACGGACTCGCGCTGCCGCCGCCGGACCCCATGCCGGCGGCGGCAGCCCGCCATCACCGGGGATGGCGCTCGCGGAGCCACATGCCGATGAGGATGCCGCCGGCGGCCGCGGCGAAGTGGGTGAGCACGAGGAAGCCGTCCATAAGCCCACAGCCTGATGCCGGGCAGCCATCAGGTCCAGACGCACGAGACCGCCCCCACCCGGGCCGGAGCCTGGGTGGGGGCGGTGTTCCCGTCGGTAGCGGGTCAGAGGGGCGTGCGGTGGAGGAAGCCGCGGAGACCGTCGCCGAGCTGGAGGTGCGTCCAGAGGTCGACGGCGAGCACAGTGAGGGACCCGAGACCGAAGCCCAGCACGAAGCCGGGTCGCGGCCGGTGCACGGCTACTGCTTGGGCGCGGCCGCGAGGAACTGCGTCAGCTTGAACCGGCGCAGCAGGACCTCCACGGCCGGGATCGCCATGATCCGCGCCAGGGCGGCCGCGACGCCGGCGACACCGGCCGAGATGCCGAGCAGGATCAGGCGGAGCCGCGGGGGCATGGCGTCGCCGGTCTCGTCGAGGATGATCTTCACGACCTCCGGGACAATCACGCCGAGCGCGAGCACGGTCGGGATGAGCGCCTGGAGGAACGTCCGGGCAGTCGACCGCCAGGGGCGGCGGACCTGGGTGGGGGAGACCACGACGGCGGTGCGGGTGGACCCGTCGTCGGGGTTGGCCGTGACCGGCACGACCTCGGCAGCTGGCTGAGGGACGTTGGTGCTCGAGGTGCTGTAGTCGGGGTCGGTCATGGCTTCTCCTTGGTGGTGGTGAGGATGCGACGGCGCCGACGCCGAAGGCGCAGCTGGAGGGCGACGCCGCGGTGGTCGGAGTGGCGGTGCTTGGGCAGGATTCGGGACCGGACGGGGCGCCGCAGGACCCGTCTGGCCTTCTTGCTCAGCCAGACCAGGAAGAGGTCGATCTGTCGGGGACCATGGGTGCCGCCCTTGCGGGACCAGAGCAGCCGGTGGCCGGGCAGTAGCGAGCGGATGTAGACCCTGGCCCAGAGGTGGAGGCCGTTGAGGTTCCAGTCGGCGCCGACAGCGGACACGTCGGGGCGGTGCTTGCGTCGGGCCTTGCGCACCTCACGGCGGTAGTTCAGGGCGGCGCGCTGGTAGGCGCCGACGCGCTGGGTGTGGCGCTTGCGGGCCATGTCGCCCTCGACGGCGGACGGCAGATGCGAGGTGCCGGTCAGGTAGCGCAGGCCCGTCGCGGGGTCATCGAACACCGCGAGGATCGCCACGGATGGGAGGCCCGGGCCGAGGTCGGGGCCGACCTCCATGGCCTTCCACCAGGCGACGTCGAGTTCGAGGTCGTAGGCGATCGCGCACTCGCCCATCCACCACGGGGACCGGTCCTGGAGCACGCCCCAGCCCATGAGGCGGCATCCCCTGACAAGGGTGTGCGGACGGTTGCCGTCGGCGGCCTCGGTGATGGCGCAGGAGACGGCGCCCATGCGCTTCGAGCGGACCACCGCCGACAGCAACCACCGTCCGGGCCGGTCCCAGCGGGACGGGAGGAGGTGGAGCTCCCGGGCAGCCGGAAGCAGGCCCGTCCCAGCGCGCGCCGCCGTAACGCTCATCGCTTCGGGCGCCGGACGGCCTTGTTCACCGCTGCGCGGATGGCGGGCATCCGGTCCCGGGTCGGGCCACAGGGGCAGTCCTTGTACGCGAACTTCGAGTGCGGCTCGTAGTCGAAGCCGGGTGTCACCGCGCCCTCGTCAACCATCGCGGCGAGCAGCTGCACGATCGCGGCCTCCGCGTCCTTACTCAGCTGGTCGCCAGGCATCCCGATCACGGCGATCGCGCGGGCCCTGAGGTTCTGGTCCCGGGAGAAACCGCGGACGTTCTTGTCGTTCACGGTGTGGGTGCCCTTGGCATCGAGGGGCTGGCCGACGCCGATGGTTCCGTCGCGCATGTCGACGGCGAAGTTGTACGAGAAGCCGGACTTGAACCGCTCGTAGCCGATGCGCTCGATGGTGCGCATGTCGGTCTTGAAGTCGCCCACGAGCTTGCCGGAGTCGAAGGTCACCGTGATGTGCTGCACGACCGTGTCGGCCGGCTGGTGGGCCCGCTTGAAGAGCCGGCGCCACACGTAGACGGAGCCGTACCGCGAGCCCCACTGGGGGCGGGTGAGGACGGTGAGGCCGCGGCGGCGGGCGTTGCGGACGACGCGCTGGGTGATGGTGGCCATGTCGAGGTACTCCTTCGGGCAGGGGTGATCGCCGCCCGTGATGAGTCGGGCGGTGCGGAGGCGGAGGGTCAGGGCAGGTCCGGCTTGTCGCCGTCGCCCGGGGGCGGCAGCTGGTGGGGGTGCGGAGTGGAGAGCATCAGCGCCGTGGTCGCGGCCGCGGCGGCGATCTCGTCGGTCACCACGCCTCGAAGGGTGATCAGCGCGTCGGTCAGTTGCGCCTGGACCTCGCGACAGCGCGCCTCCTGCGCCGAGAACAGCACGCGGCGCAGGGAGCGCTCCTCCTCGATCTCGTCCTCGAGCTGGTCGATGCGCTTCTGCTTGCGGTCCTCACCGGCCTCAGCGAGCTCGGCTCGGCGGACGGTGGCAGCGAGCGCCTGGGCGGTCTCGTCCAGGTCGGCACGGTCCTCAGCGACCTTGTTCGCGGCGCGCTGTTGGCGGTTCTGCTCGCGCTGGGAGATCCGATTGAGCCAGAGGCCGCCGAGCCCGACGGCGGCGCCGACGCAGGCTGTGATGTAGGTGGCGACGGTGCCGTCGATCGCCTGGGCGATGATCATGATGATCACCGGGCCTGGGGTCCGACGTACTCCCTCGTGATCCGCTCGAACGGGCTACGCATGGGCTGGGCGCACACGACCAGGTCCTTGAGCGTGAGCGCGGTCCAGAGGATCCCGCCGATCAGGGTGACGATCCCGCCGACGAAGTACGCCATGAAGAAGCCGGCGGCCCAGAGGCTCGTCGACACGGCCGAGAGCGACAGCCCGATGCGGGCCTGCCGCTCGTCGCCCTTCACCGCGGCGTAGCCCAGGTGCGCGCCTCCCGCGAGGAAGAGGAGCCCCCACAGCCCGATGGGGAGCACCTCGATGATGATCTGGTAGCTGTCGCCCTTGAAGTCGTTCGGGAGCGCGAGGCACACGATGCCGACGGCGACGTGCCGCAGCGCGGTGACGGTGAGGTAGCCGCGGGCGCGCTTGGTCATGACGTCTGGTTCAACGGTGGGAACGGGCAGCACCATGTTCACAGCGGCTCCTGGCGTGGGTCGGGGCCGCCCGTCGGGCGGTCGTGAGGTTGATTTCCGCGGTCGTAACGGCCTGCTGGGCTGCGCACACAGGTGGTTGAGCCCTACGCTGCGCCATGAGTAAACGAGGACGGCAGGAACGCCCTGCATCGCAGCTTGACGACGGGTCGCAGGCCCGTTGGGACCATCACACTCGACGCTTGTTTGTGCGGAGTCTCGACGACCTGAGAGCTCGCTGCGACCTTGAGCAGGCGGACTGGTTCGAGACTCTCGGCGCAGCAGGTCTGATCCGTGCCCTGCTCATCGACAAGAGACCGTTGTTCGACCTCGCCAACCGGCGCGAGCGACTTGCCATTCACTTCTTCGCCCGACCCATGCACCACTCTCAGATGCAGAGAGCCTCTCCGGGAGTAAGGCTCCTGAATCACGGGGACTGCCTCGACCCTCGGGTGCCGTGCGGAAACAGTGATGAGCCGATCAAGCTCACTCGCGATGGTTGGTTGAAGCACCAGGTCGGTGTTTTCGACGGGCGAACGGTGACTGTCCGCGAATACGTGCTGGCAGTCGCTCACTCGCTCGGCGCAGTACATCGAGACGTGCCTGGAGAACTTGAGGCGCAGCTCCTCGCCCTACTGGTACATCCCGACCCCAGGATCGAGGGGTTGGTCTGGCAGCAAGGAGTACTGCGCGCGATCGGCAGAGTTACCGAAGCAGGTTTGCGGCCCTTGGCCGCGCGTCTGGTCGAGAAGCGAGACGGCGACTAAGGGTCGCCTTTCGGCATCGGCATCGGCGTCCGCGAAGCCTTGCCAACTAGCGAGTCTCGGCCGGGCCCGTGGGCGTCCTACGGCTAGTGCTAGTCGTGCGGAGTGAGGCCGGAGGCCAGCGGTCACGCCGCCGGTCACGTAGGGTCGCCCGGGTGAAACGAGGTAGGAGTCGCCGGCGGCCGCCCGCTGCGGATCGCGGTCGCAATGCGGCGCAGCTCATCGGGCTCGTGGTCCTCGCCGTCATCGCGGTCGGGTCGGTCTCTGTCGCGCTGCTCGACCGCCCCGAGCCGGTCATCGACACGAGCGAGCCTCGTTCGTTCTCCTCCGACGAGCCCGAGCCGGTCGCGCCAGACCTCAGCAAGGCACGCGCGGTCGTCGCCTCGAAGAAGCCAGCGACCATCAGCGTGCTTGGCGACTCCACCGGCAACGACACCTACGAGTGGGTCTACCAGTGGGCGAAGCACCTCGCCCGCACACGGGCCGTCGCCTACCGCGCCTGGAACGACGTAGCGCTGAAGTGGGAGCCCGTCGAGCAGATGTCGACGACCGGCCCGAAGCTCACCATCTGGAACATGAGCGCCCCCGGCCGGGCAGCCGACTACCCGGCCGACAAGATCCGCAAGGCACAGCCCGAGAAGCCCGACCTCATCATCTACAACTACGGGCACAACAACTCGGACGAGGACATCGACCTCGCGCTCTACACCACCAACGAGGCCGTTAAGCAGCAGTGGGGCGGGCCGATCACCTCGACGTTGATGCTGCAGAACCCCTCGACCACGGACCAGGCCGACCGCCAGGAGGGCACGGTCTACGCCCTACGCTCCGGCGTGGCCGCGTGGCTGGGCTTCTCGATCATCGACGTGCACTCGGCGTTCGTGAAGGCCGGGGTCCCGGTCGGGCAGCTTCTCATCGACAAGACCCACCCCAACCCCCGCGGCGGCGAGCTGTGGACGAAGGTCGTCGTTCGCGCCCTGGGCTGACTCAGGTGCCGTGGACGCTGATCGCGGGGTACTTGCCGCCACGGGTACTGCCCGGTGCCAGTGACGAGGGCAGCGGGAAGGCCGAGCCCACACGCAGCGACAAGAAGCCGCCCGTGACGTTCCGGATGTGGTTGGTGAACGTCTCCGGGACTCCTCGGAAGAGGCCCGTGGTGCCGTCGCTGGCGATCGCCAGGTAGTACTTCGTGCCGGCCGTGAGGGCGATGGGTGAACTGATGGTCTCGGCGACGCGGCTGTTCGCCGCTGGCCACGCCGCCGACCCCTTCGCCCACAGGCGGTTGCCGCTGGCGTCATAGATCCCGATGTCGTAGTTCCCGGCCGAGGTGGCACCGGTGAACCAGACGAGCTCGTTGACCGACACGTCGCGTGACGGGCGGAACTCAACCAGGACGGCGTCGTTGGCGATCGCCATGCCGGTAGAGAGGCTGGAGGCGTACAGGAAGGGGCCGAGACCGCCCACGCTCGACATGAAGTCGATCTGGCCGGCGACGACTCCAGCGGGCCCCTGCAGTCCGCGAGCCCCCGTGCCTCCTCGGCCAGGCAGCTTCCCGATCCGGATAGAGGCGAAGTCGTAGGCCGTGACGCCTCCACCGCCGGCCGACGCGCCGTACAGGATCACCTTCGGCACGGTGGCGTTGGCCGCGATGAAGCGAGAGACGACGACGTAGCGGAAGCCGTCGCGGCCGTAGGACTCGGCCTGGCTGGTGGTCGTACCCAGGGAATCAGCCAGGGCGATGCGACCTGCGGTGACGTCCTGTCCTGCCGCGACACGCTGGCGCACCGTGAGGGTGACCCACCGGCCGAGGACCAGCTTGGCCGGCAGGTTCTTGTAGAGGTTGTCCCCGGCTGCGGCCGAGGTGACGTCGACCGAGTAGCCGTTCGGCGACTCGAAGTTCGTCGTGTTCTTCGCCGCCGTGGCGGTGCCGCTGGCGAGCCACCCGGTCGGGAGCGCGCCGCCGAAGTCGGAGAAGTCGCCGTTGACGAGGATCTCGGGCGAGGCACCCTCGAGGGCCGGAGAGGTCTGGGTGCGGGGCGCCACCTCGGGGACGTAGCGGAACGCAGGCAGCATGGTCTGCACCCAGAGCGCGGTGCCGGTGGCGTTGGGGTGGATGCCGTCGAGCAGCAGGTTCGCGAGGGGTACGCCGGAGTCGAGGAACGCCTGGCAGATGTCGAACCAGCCGAAGCCTCGGCTGGCGGCGTACTCGCGGTAGACCGCAGCGCGCTGCTGCTGCAGCGTGTTCGCGGTGACCGGGTTCTCCTGGACGATGCTGATGCTCATCCCGGGCAAGGCCAGGGCCACCTCCTCGACGAAGGCGGTCTGCTGGCCGAGCCACAGGTTGGGCACAGAGCCCTCGTTGTGGGTGAGCGAGATCAGCCCTGCGACCGGGGCGACGGCGGCGAGGGATGCGATGTGCGTGGCGAACTTCGCGCCCTGGAAGTAGCGGGTGGTCGCGCCGGCGACCGAGCAGTTGTAGATCGTGACGGTGCGCGGGCCGGTGCCGGTCTGCAGGGTCTCGGTGCCGTAGGTGCCGGCGCCGTCGTTGATGAGCCGGTAGACGAAGGTCACGGCGGGCCACTGGGCGGCGACCGCGAGCCAGAGCTGGCGGATCCACTCGCCGGCCTCATTGCCCGTGGAGGTGCCGATGTGGAGGACGTTCTGGTCCTCCTCGCCAGCGTGGATCCCGGCCATGAGGCGCTGCATGGAGCCCAGGGCGGGCGTGACCCGCTGACCAATCGTGGCCAAAAGGGCCAGCCCGACCGCGCTCGTCGGGTCCTCGATCTTGTCAGGCAGGAGATTGTCGATCGCCCCGTCGACGTCGTCGATGCCGGAGATCTCGACGGCCTGGTCGCGGGCCTCAACGGCCTCGTCGCGCGCGGTCAGGACGCTCTCGTAGACCTCGCTGTTGACGACGGTCGGCGTCCCCATCTGCAGGTCCGCGAACGTCTTGTCACCGTCGATCGGGAACCAGCCCGACCGCCACCGCCGCTCCTGCCCCGTCTGGTGGTGCACGAAGTAGACCGCGAGCCTGTACTGCTGCCCACCCGGGCGCCACGACGCGTCCACCGAGGACGGGATCCCGGTCAGCGACGCCGCGCCGGTCGCCGCGTCGACGACCATCTGCTTGCCCGAGGCGACGTGGATGGTGCCGGTGTCGACGTCGGTCAGGGCCTGCTCGGTCGACTCGAGGAACACCCCGGTGATCTCGTAGCCCTCGAAGTCGCCGGTCAGGTCCCCGAGGAACCCGGAGAGCTCGAACACATCGGCCATGGTCAGACCACCTTCGTCATCAGCTGGGTGAGCCGGAGCAGCTGCAGGTGCACCTGGTCCAGGGTCGGGGTCGTGGGGTGCTCGAGGTAGGCCTCGCAGGCAGCGCGGAGCTCTTCCTCGGCGGGGGTGGCCGAGATCAGGCGGCGGCGTACGGCGGCCGCCTCGGCGTCGGTGATCGGGGCGGCGAAGGTGACCTGCAGGAAGCCGTCCGGGATCCACTCCACGGCGACGACGCGGACGTTGGTGAGGTCGGTGAAGGACAGCCTGTCGACCTCGCTGCCGGGTGCGGGGCGTGCGATGACGTCCATGCTCAGGTCCTCCGGATCGTGGAGAGCCGCGCGATGCGCTGCTCGTTGGTCGGTGCCGGCGTGCCGAGGGTGAGGCTCGCCGTGCACGAGGAGTCCTCGAAGTCGACCTCGGTGAGGCGGAGGTCCTCGCCGGTCTCCCGGACGCGGGTGAGGTAGCCGGGCTCGATCTCCCACGGCTTCACGCGGGAGCCGGTGAGGTGGTCCAGGATCGGGCGCGCGACCCGCGCGGTCGCGGCGGTCGGCGGGTCGGCCTTCGCGGCGAGGACCTGCTGGCCGATGCGCAGCGCGTTGGCCTCGGACCCCTGCCCCGGGGGGAGGGTGACTGGTTCGGCGTCGCGGATCCGGCCAGACTCAGCGAGCTCGGGGACGTAGGCGGTGACGACGGTGACCTGCTGCTGGCCCTTGATGTCGACCCAGTTCACCGCGATGCGGTTGCACAGGTCGATCTCGGCGCCGGTGAGGTCGAAGCCGTCGGCGGTGGAGATCTCGTAGCGCGGGGTCGTGGGCCAGGCGCGGTAGTTGAAGCGGTGCAGGCCGCTGCGGTTGGACTCGAGGATCTCCCAGAGCATGTCGGGCTCCCAGAGCGCGAGGTCCTCGAGGACCTGGGAGGCCTTGACGCCGTCGCGGTAGGCGAGCTGGTCGATCGCCCAGGTGGCGGCCTCGATGACGGACGCGTCGGGGTCGCAGCGTGTAAGGAGCCGGCCGAGGAGGTCCTCGACGACCCAGTCGGCGCGGACGTGCTCGACGGTGATCATCTCGGCGGCGCCGGTGAGGAGGTCGCCGTAGCGGTCCATGCGGCGGCCGAGGACGGAGACGTCGGAGAAGAACGTCCAGGTGTTGTCGTCGGCGATGTTGGTCGAGCCGCCGGAGCGCCGGATGCGGAGCACGACCTGGGACTGGCCGGTCAGCAGGCCGGGGGAGTCGCCGGCGAAGCGGGCGACCTTCGCGGACGCGACGGTGGAGATCCCGGTGTTGGGAGGGATCTGAGCGGTGGGGACCGCGGTGGGGATCTGGTTCTGGTACCCGGTGTCGACCTTCCCGGACCGGGTGACGCACCCGATCGCGCCGATCGGGAACCCACCGACGGCGCCGTAGCCGATCTGCGCGACGGCACCGCCACTGATGGGCTGCCCAGGGGGGAACTGGACCAGGAGGCCGTCGACGTTGTCGTCGGCCGGGTCGCTCCCGGAGGAAGCCTGGGAGGACGGTGCGCCGCCGGTGTACTGGAACCAGGGGCTGAGGTCGCGGTCGATGTAGACCATCGGCTGGGACTGGTCGGAGGCCAGGAGCACGCCGCCGACGAGGCCGAGCTCGTAGGCCTCCCCGGTGGGGCCCTTCTTCGTGCCGGGGGACTCGACGTAGCCCTCGAACACGGTGCGGCCGGTGGAGGTGTCGTAGATCCAGACCTTGTCGGCGGCGTTGAGGTCGCGGAAGGTGTCGGGCGGGAGGCTGACGCGCATCGACGCGGAGTGGTGGCCGCCGGGGGCGGTCTTCTTGAAGCGGAGGTCCTTCACGTGGCGGGTGACGTGGCGGCTGGTGTAGCCGTCGCGGATCCGCACGGCGAGGCTCGAGCGCATCAGCGGTCCCCGATCCAGAGGTGGCGGGGGTGGTAAGACAGCGTGACGTCGGTGGTGGTGGTCCTGGAGTCGCCGTTGGTGGTGTCGAAGAACCCTCGGGTGGTGCGGGTCTGGGTGATGAGGTGCAGCGCGTTGGTCACGCCGGGGTGCACGGTGGGGAACCCGCCGCGGTTGACGGGCTGCAGGCCGGAGTCGATGACCCCGAAGCCGTTCATGCGGGTGTAGGCCTCGACGTCGCCGTCCCACACGGAGTAGGAGTCGGCGGCCTGGGGGCCGAAGCCGGCGAACTCAGAGGTCAGGGTCGTGGCGACGCCCTCGGTGCCCTGGATGTCGACGGGGACCAGGACCATGCAGTCGAGGTTGAGGTCGCCGGTGCCGGCGGTGCGGCCGATCTGCAGCGCGATGCTGGGGGTGAAGTTGAACCCGACGAGGTCGATCTCGGTGAGGTTCGCCGGGAACGACATGGTGCCCAGCTCCACCCAGGTCGCGTCGGTGGCGCCGCCGGCGCCGGTGGTGGAGGGGTGCAGGGTGACCGTGTCGGCGCCGCTGGCGTCGTCACCGAAGACGCCGTTGTGGCGGCCCAGGCGCAGCTCGTAGGTCGAGTCCTGGTGGGTGCGGCCGACGCGGAGGTGGATCCGGTACCGGCCGGGCGGGACCGGTCCCGGGGCGGGGCCGTAGAGGCGGGTGACGAGGTCCTCGTCGGTGTCGAAGGTGACGGGCCGGTACGACTCCCCGGCGAACGCGGCGCCCGGGGTGCCGGGGCCGGTGTCGGTGCCGGCGGTGAAGGTGTCTCCCACGCCGATAGGCCACACGAGCGGCTCGTAGTCGTCGGGGACCGGCGCGATCGTCCACTCGATGTCGTGCTGATCCAGGGTCGTGGTGAAGTCGGCCTGGATCCGCACCGGTGACGGGGCGTCGCCGAGGATCTCCGGCAGCAGGCACGACATGCGGTGCGGACCGGCGGTCGGGTCGTTGGTGATCGTCACCGGCGGCATGACGACACGCTTCCCGAGCGCGAACGGCTCGGCGGTGAGCTTCATCCCGATGCCCCACCGGTCCGCGTCGCCCCGCGAGGTGACGTGCTCGAACGACAGCTCGCCCGGCTCGGTGCGGTAGGTGTGGAACCACACCGGCTCGGTGGACGCGGAGAGCTGGAACAGGAGCCAGTTGCCGTCGCGGAGGATCTCGCGCGCGATCTGCGAGTGCTTGGCGAGGGCGTGGACCTTGGAGCCCTCGACACGCAGGTCGAAGCCCAGGGTGCGGGGCCCGTACTCCACGCCCACGCCGTCGGGCTCGCCCTCCATGGCGGGGGTGCCGATGCTCCAACCGTTCTTGACCGGCCAGATCCGCACCCCGGTGTAGGCGGTGTACGCGTGGAGGTCGAGGCGCACCGCAGCGTCCGGGGACGGCGCGGCGACGAACCGCAGGACGGGGTAGGTCGTCATCAGCGAACCCCCGCTCGTACGCGCAGCCTGGTTTGGAGGTCCCGGTCGCCGGAGCCGCGTCGCAGCCCGAGCTCGACGTTGCGGGGGAGGCCGCTGAGGACCCGGGTGAGGTCCCTGATGGCGCCCTCGTTGCGGGCCAGCCAGCGGGTGTGCTCGCGGATGCCCTCGCCGTACTTCTGCTGCGCGGCGTACGCGCCGAGCTGCCCGGTCTGGGTGTCGCGCTCCCTGAAGAGCCGCTCGTAGCGGGCGATCTCGGACCGGGAGAGCCCGGCGAGCTGCTGGGCGGTGTTGAGATCCCCGGACGCGGCCAGCGCGTCGGCCAGGGCCCCGTCGAGGCCCTTGCTGGCGGCGGCGCGCAGCGCGCGCTCCATGGCGTCGGCGTCGTTGGCGTCGGCCTCGAGCCCGACGCGGAGCCCCTCGAGGCCGTTGCCGAAGACGTCGTTGCGGAAGGTGCCGCCGACCTCGTCGCGGAACGACTTGGACGCCTCGCGCATGTTCTTGAGGTCCTGGGTGTGGCGCTCGTAGCCGCGAGTGAGCTTCACCAGGCGCGCGGCCTGGCGGTCCATCGAGGCGGTCCAGTCGCGGCCCGACTTCTTCAGGTCCCCGCGGAGGTCGCGCAGCGCGGCGCGGAGCTCGGAGACGTCGTCGCCGATGTCGAAGTCGAGGCGCGGACGTCGGCGGGGAGGGCCGCTACGGGCGGTGCCTCCGTCAGCGAGGCCGCCGATCACGGTGAGACGGGCGCCGGCGTTCGCAGCCTTGAGTGCGGCGCGGTTCTTGTCGGCCTGGCCATAGCGATTGCTGATGACTTCCTCGCCGTCGGCGAGGAGGTAGGGGTGACGGTCGGCGTAGGGCATGCCCGTCTTGGGCACTGAACCACCGTCCGCGCTGGGCTTGCGGGGCCGGTCGGCGCGGGGGCCGTCGTCTCCCATGATGTTGTCGATGACGCGCTGCTGGCGGACGGTGATCGTGACGGTCTTGTCGCGGACGCCGGCCAGTCGCCGTGCGGTGTCGGCGATCGCGCTGTTGGCCTGGCCGTTGTTCACGTCGATCTTGGGTCGGACGGGCAGGCCGGCGAGCTCGCGCGCCAGGCGCATCGACGAGGACAGCTTGTTGTTCGCGGCCCGGGTGTCGGCATCGACGCGGGGGCTGACGCGCAGGCCCTGGAGGTCGCGCGCGTTGCGGCCGGTGCGGTTGAGCTTGCCGTCGGCGCTCTTGGTGTCGGCGTCGACGTCGACCACGGGGTCCATGAGGCCGAGCCGGACGAACTCGGCGATGACCTTGCCCACGGCGCGCTCTGCCTTCGGGCCGGTCTCGGCGAACTGCAGGAGGCTCTCGCGGGCGCCGGCCATGAAGTCGGCGCGCTTGTCGACGTTCTTGATCTGCGAGGCGACCTTGATGATGCTCGACGCGACCCGGTCGAGGCCCTCGGCATTCTTCGGCTGGAAGCCGTCCTTTAGCGCGTTGCCGAAGCTCTTAAGCTCCTCGCGGTACTCGCGGAACGCGGCGCGCTTGTCGAGCCAGCCGGCCATCGAGGCCAGCGCCCCGGTGAACGCCTGGGCGTTGCCGGTCGCGACACGGAACTGGTCGGCAGTCATGCCCACGGCGGCGGCCAGCTGCTCGGTGACGGCGTCGGTCGTGCCGAGCTGGCCCTCGAGCACGAAGAGGGCGGAGGCGGCGTCCTCGGTGGTGGGTCCGAAGATCCCGAGGACCTCGTTGAGGCCGGTGAGCATCTGCTTCGGCTTGTTCATGGAGAAGAACCCGTCGCCGCCGAGGACGTCCTCGGTCGCGGAGATCTCCTTGCGGACCGCCTCCATCTGCTGCCGGATCTGCGCGTCGTCGGCGCCGGCGGCCATCGCGTCGTTGGCGGCCTCGACCGCGGAGGCGAGGTCGTCGTTGGCGGCCGCGAGGTCCATGGTCACGCCGACGGCAGCACCAGCTGCAGCACCCCACGGGCCTGCGATGGACCCCGCGAGGGCCAGCATCGCGGTGTTGGAGAGGCCGGCCTTGTCGTCGAGGTCGGTCATGGACAGGGCAGCGATGCCGATGCCGGCGCCGAGGGCCTTCGTCTGGCGCCAGCTGAGGAGCGAGGAGGCCGCCATGCGGGTGTTGGCGGCCGCGACGAGGCCTGCGGCGCGGCTGTAGACGCTCAAGCCGGCCGCGGCGGCGAAGAACATGGTGCCCATATCGGTGGAGGCCAGGGCGCCGATCACGTCGAGCATCGCGGTCAGGGTCGGGAGCACGACGTCGCCGACGGGGGCTGCGGCGCGGAGCAGCGCGGTGAGGGCCTCGACCAGGGAGCCGAGGAAGTCCAGGGCCATGGGGCCGGCGTCGGCGAGGTAGTCGAGGAAGCTCTGGAAGGAGTCGTTGCTGTCGAGGTTCGCCGACCAGTCGGCGAAGGCCTCGGACATGCCGCGCAGCCCGTCGGAGAAGTCCGAGGTCAGCGGCCCAAACCCGACGAGGACGTTGGCGAAGCCCTGGGCGAAGTTGCCGAGCGTCAGCCCGAAGTCCGTCAGGAGCGGGCCGGCGTCGGACTCGAGGTAGTCGAAGAAGTCGCGCCACTCAGGGTCGGCGAGGTCCGCGCCGGCGTCGGCGGCCAGGCCGCCCATGGCGCCGGCGATGTCGGAGATGATGGTCCGGACGCGGGGGAGCATCGGCATCAGCGCGGTGATGCCCTCCTCGACGCCGGGGAGGAGCCCGCCGCGGGCGGCCATCTTCAGCGTGGAGAGCTCGCTGCTGAGGTCGTCGACGAATCGAACGAAGTGCGCGCCGTCGGGGCCGAGCTTCTCCATCTCGATCCGCATCGCCTGGAGGTTCTCGGCGGTCGGCTCGAGCTGGTAGTCGTTCACCGACTTCAGGGCGTCGCCCATGCCGTTGAACGCCAGGACCCCGACGCCGAGCGCGGAGACCAGGGCCCCGACCTGGGCGGTCATCCCGACCAGCGCGGGCAGCCCAGCGGCGCCGAGAGGGATCAGCCCGGGCCCGAAGACCGCGCCGGCCTGCGCAACGAGCTTGAGACGGCCGGAGAAGCGGTCGATCTGCGCGCCAGCGCGGACCGAGGAGTCGCCCACCTGTCGCGTGGCCACGTGGGTGGCCGTGAGCCCGTCAGCGGCGTCGAGCGACGCGCGAGCCTGATCGCGCAGCGACTTCCGCAGCCGCGCGGTGCGCTCGTCGGCGATCGCAGTCTCGAGCGAGTACTCACGCGTCTTCTTCGTGGTCTGGCTGAGGCGCTCCTCGTTCTTCGCGAGCTGCTCGTTGGTGCTCTTCAGCCCCACCTGCGACCGGCTGAACGCCTGATCCGTCGCCTGCCCGGCGAGCTTCATCTTCGCGATGTAGCTGTCGACGTGGGCGTTGAGACGAACGTCGACGGAGCGCACCGTGGTGGTCACAGAGTCTCCTCATCGCGTGGGGGCGGAGCCGCGGCCACCGGGCCCGGCGCGTAGTCGCTGGACCCGAAGTCGGTGTAGTGGCCCGGCAGGGGGTGCTCGGCGTAGTTCCGGGTGTCGCGCACCGACGCGAACAGCACCGGCTGCGTCGGGCCGTCGTCCTGGCCCTTCATGGCCGTGCAGGGGTGGCAGGTGTACTGCTCGACGACCTCGAACTCGCCCTCGTTGTCGAAGTGCCACGCTGTGGCCTTCGGGTGCCCGCAGCCTGGGCAGAGCGTCGCGAGGTGGTCCTCGTAAGCGAGCATCAGCGCCCGGTCCTCAGCGGTCCAGGCTGACGCGGTGACCGTGCGGGCCACCCGGCCCAGCTCGTCGTACTGGTACGTCGTGACCAGCGGCCGGCCCCGCAGCTGTGACGGCGGGATGCCGAGCCGCTGGCAGAGGGCTAGCTCGCTCCGGGCAGCAGCCGCCTCAGGGCGGCCGAGGAGCGCGGCGATTTTGGGACCGACACCCCCGACTGGGTGTTCACCGCCCACGCCTTCTCGATGAGCTCGTCGACCTGCGGGGCACCGACCTGGTGCCGCAGCTGCGCGAGCTGGGAGGCGCTGATTTTCGGCGCTACCGCCGACTTCAGGAGGAGCTCGTCGAGCATCCGGACCCGCGCCGGGCCCTGCTCGGTGGAGTCCATGGCCTCCTTGTGCTCGACCTTGAACGCCTGCCACTCGTCGTCGGGCAGCTGCCGCATCCGGACCGACCGGAACGCCGCGGCCATCTCCTGGCGCACGGCGTAGATCTCCTGCGCGACCGCGAGGGCCTCGCCGGCGCCGTCGGCACCAGCCAGCGAGTCGTCGGTGCCAGGCAGCGGGCGGCCCGCCTCGTCGACCAGGAGCGCGAGCTGGTGCTCGAGCTCGTCGAGCTTCGCCTCGAGGTCGGGGCGGGTGCAGAACCGGGCGGTCTTCTCGGCCAGGCGCACGTCGCTGGAGAGGAACTTGTCGAGGTCGAGGATGGTGTCGACGATCGAGGGCTCCCGGATCACCGGGGCGGTGTCGGGCGTGGGGGAGCCGAGGGGCTGGTCGCTCATGGCAGGGGTCCTTGCTGTCGAGGGTCGAGGAGCGTCGAGGAGGGGTGCTGCAGGGGGTGGGGTGGCAGGCGTCCTCGACAGCGCCTGCCACCCCGTACGGGGGCCGGGTCAGGCCGCGGCGACCACGGCGCGCTCGTCGACGAGCTCGGACTGGACCATGAACTCCTGGCGGAACTTCTCCCAGGCCGACTGCGTGGTCGGGGCGAGGTTGCGCGGGGTGCCGGTGATGACGCCGTAGACGCCGACCTTGTCGGTGGCGATGAGCGGCGACGTGTGGGGCTTCCCGATGCGGTAGACGAGGAACCCGGGGATGCCCTTGCCGGTGAACGTCGACCAGGCGATGTCCTCGATCGTCGTGGTGTACCGGAAGAAGTCCATTCCGGCCTCGTAGGTCGTGGTCCCGGGCGCCGGCGAGGAGCCGGGGGCGCACAGGGGCGGGTCGTCGATGACCTCGTCACCGGTCGCGCCGAGGGCGAAGTTGTTCTTCGTCACCAGGCAGCTGATGTCGAGGACCCCCTCGTCGGTGAGCTCGGCGAGGGTGGGCTCGGTGAAGTCGAGGATCCCGCCGTCGGGGACCCACAGCAGCAGGCGGTTGTCCTGGTTCAGCATCTTCATGGGTCAGTCCTCCTGGACCTTGTGGAAGCGGGCCGCGAGGTCGTCGCGGCCCATCTGGGCGGCCTCGTCGGAGGACAGGCCGTTCGGGGTGGCGGGGTGGGTGGCGTACTCGACCCACGCCTCCGTGCTGGCGTTCTTGGCCGGCAGCTCGAGGGGCTCGCCGAGGCGGGGGTCGACGGCGGCCGCGGGCTGCACGGGCTCGGCGTCGCCGGTGCGCGCGGACGGGGGGCGCTTGTAGGCGGTCGCGGCGCGGGACGTCGCGGAGACGATGCCCTTGCGGCCGTTGGCGGGGTTGACGATCTCGACGAGGTCGACGGGCGGCATGGGTCCTCCTCGGACGCAGGGCGGGTTAGGTGGTGGCGGTGAGGCGGTACTGCAGGGGGAGCCAGAACCGGTGGGGCTTGAGGTCGCGGTCGACGCGGACGGGGCCGGGGTCGAAGCCCGGCGGGGGGATGAGGCCGTCGGCGTGCACGCCCGTGAGCCCGGTGGGGCGCCACCGGTGGAGCCGGTCGTGGACGAAGTCGGCTGCGTCGAGGACGTCGTCGGTGAAGCCGGCTGCGACGGTGACCTGCACCGACCAGTCGAGGTCGGCCGAGGAGTCCCCGAGGTCGACGTCGCCGTTCGGGGTGCCGGCGCCGGGGTAGACCACGGCGTAGGAGCGGACCCGCCCCGACGGGTCGGGCTTGCCGCCGGTGATGAGCGTGGGGACGGTGCCGTGGATCTCGCCGAAGTAGACGGTGAGCCAGGACCCGCGGAGCCGGTCGTAAACCTTCCGGGCGAGCTCGCGGCGCGACGGGCCGCTCACCGGAGCACCTGCGCGCCGAGCTGGCCGAGCGCGGACTCGATGCGGACGAGGTTCCGGTCGAACGCTGGCGCCATGTACGGCTGCGGGGGCATCTCGCTCGTGCCGAGCTCCTGGTAGAGGCCGTACTCCACCGTGGGGCCGGCGACGAAGGACAGGCCGTCGACGTCGACGCCGATCGACGCGGTCAGCACCCCGAACTCGTAGGGGGCGAGGACCTGCGCGTCAGCGACGACGTCGTGGCCGCCCTTCGCGACGACGAGCTCGGCCTTCGGCTCGATGTCGTCGGCTCCCGTGCGCAGGTCGCGGGCGAGGGCGTCGACCTCGGTGAGGTCCAGGGTCACGAAGGACACGACGGGCCTCCCAACGGGTGCGGGCGCCCGGTCGGGGCGGTCAGTGGGTGAGGGTTGCGTACAGGACGCGGGAGAAGCGCTGGGTGCCGCGCTCGACGGTGTCGACGATCAGGCGGACGCCGGGACCGAGGTCGGGGTCCTGGCACGCGGTGACCTGCAGGATGTGGCCGGGCTTCACGCCGGCGGCCGCGTGAGTCAGCTTGACCTCGTAGCGCCGTGTCGGGACGTCCTCGCCGGCGACCTCGGGGGCCTGGTCGGAGTCGCTGACGAGCATGATCGTCGCGGGCCCGTCGTACGACGTCGCGCCGAGCGGGGTCTCGGACTGGTGGGTGTCGGGGTTGAACACCGGCTCGCCGTCGCCGGGCTCGGCGATGAGCACGCTCGAGGTGAGCGTCTTCGCGACGACGGCGGCGTGCGTGGCCTGCCAGTCGGCGGGGATGACGCGGGTGCCGGGACGGCCCATGTGACGACGTGGGCGGGGCATCAGCAGTAGGGGTACTGCGTGCGCTCGGGCCGGCAGTCGGCGCCCAGGATGTCGATGACGTCGAAGTAGCCCTCGTCCGCGTCGTCGACCGCGGCCTGGTGCTGCTCGCGGAGAGCCGCGGCGTGCTTGCGCAGGGCGTCGGCGAGCTTCGCGCCGTCGGTGGAGAGCTGGTGGTCCTTCAGGACCTTCGAGGCCAGCGCCTCGTTGGAGGCGTTCGTGTCGATCGCCTGCGCGGCCGCGAGCTTCACGTGGTCGCCCTCGATGAGGAGGAACGCCGCGATCTCCTCGTCCTCGAAGACGAAGTCGCCCTCGTCGATGTCGTTGAGAAGGAGCCGCACCTGGCCGGCCTTGCTCGTGAAGTCGATGGTCACGGCGTGCTCCTCTCGGTGGTGCTGGTCCGGTGGGCGGGCCGGGATCGCCAGCCCGCCCACCGGTGGTGAGTCAGGACCCGGAGGGGGTCCCGAACTTCTCGCGGAGCTCGTCGCGGCCGAGGTCCTTGCCGTCGGCGTCGAGGAGGTCCTCGGGCTTGGCGCCCTTGACCTTCTCGGCGTACGTCGCCCAGTCCTCGCGCGACGCGTTGCCCGCGGGCTCGGCGTCGGCGCCCGACTGCGAGCCGGACTGGCCGCTCCTGCCCGAGCTGGACGCCCGGCCCTTCTTCTCCGCGCCGGCGGGGAGCTGGTCCGCGCCCCAGTGCTTCGGCACGGGGGGCAGGTCGTTGCCCTCGGCGTCGACCACCTTGACGAAGTCCTTCTCCTTGAGGAGGAACTGCCCGGCGTTCTCGTTGGTCTGCTCGTTGTCAGCCATCTCGTCCTCCTCAGACGCCGCTGTTGTCGGACCCGTAGGTCAGGGTCGGGTCACCGTGGGCGACGCCCATGATGTGGCGGCCGCGGTACCAGATCGTGTCGTCGTCGAACGACCCGTCGGTGAGGACGAGGTCCCCGCCGCC
Source organism: Nocardioides lijunqiniae (assembly GCF_015024225.1). Classification (GTDB taxonomy): domain Bacteria; phylum Actinomycetota; class Actinomycetes; order Propionibacteriales; family Nocardioidaceae; genus Nocardioides; species Nocardioides lijunqiniae. Next base: position 80,302 of record NZ_JACJGM010000018.1, on the reverse strand, counting down.
GATCGCGCGACCCTGGTCGGCCTTGTAGCGGAAGTCGGGCTTCTCGTAGCCCCGGACGCGGGCGAACCAGAACGGCGCGCGGCGCGCGGTGCCCGGCTTGGGCATCACGATCCACGAGGAGCCGACCTGCTTCTCGTTGACGACGAGCTCGAACTTGCCCTTGAGCGGGTTGGGCGCGTAGGTGAAGCCGCCGGCGCCGTTCGAGATCTGGATCCGGTCGACGTTCAGGATCCGCTCGGCCGTGGTCTGCAGCGCGTAGCCGACGACCAGCTGCAGCGTGCCCGCGGGGATGATCGCCCCGGTCTTCGGGTCCCGCTTGGTGCGCAGCGCGGTGAGCACGTTCTCGAGGTTCGTCGCGGTCAGCGCGAGCGTGCCGATGTTGGCGTTGCCGACGTTGAAGAACGCGGTGTTCAGCGCGCCGGTCTCGAGGTTGATCAGGAGCCGCAGCCCGCGGTCGTCCTCGGTGTCGACGGCCATCTGCGGCATCTGCTGGGGGACCAGCAGGAGCTGGTCCAGGTCGTCGTTGACCTGGGCTTCGAAGGAGAAGCCCCACAGGAGGCCGGTCTTCTTGCCCTGGATGGGGTACTCCCCGAGGGTGGGCCCCTCGGCCATCGGGTAGGCCGTCCGCTCGGGGACGTCCTTGAAGACCTGCGCGCCGAGCTCGAGCTGGCTCATGTACTTCGGCTTGAAGTCCTTGAGCGTGGTCGGGGTCAGGAACTTCGGCCACTGCGTGGGCAGCGCGTCGTAGTTCTGTAGCATCTCGCGGTCGATGAGCATCCCGGACGCGAACTGCGCCAGGTCCGAGGTGGTCAGCGCCTCGTTGAGCTCCAGCGCGGCGCGCTTCGAGCCCTCGCGGACGTGGGTGATGAGGCGCGCCATGCCGAGCGCCTCCTGCATGATCGCCGGGTTGTTGGCCAGGCGACGGCGGTGAGCCGCGGGCGAGGTGCCCTTGGTCTCGGTCGAGATCGACTCGGCGATCTCGAGAAGGGTCTTGGTCATCGTGGGTCTCCTCAGATCCGGACGAGTCGGACGTTGACGCGACCCGGGGTTCCGGAGTCGACGGCCTTGGTGGCGCCCGTGGCGACGCCCCGCTGGATGACGGGGACGGTGTGGCCGAACAGCGTGTTGCCACCGGCGACGGTGGTCAGCGCGTTGCCGGCGGTGATGTAGATCGCCGTTCCGGCGGCAGCGACGACCTCGGGCACCAGCAGCGAGTAGGTGCCGTCAGGGGCGACGGAGGCGTACCCGTCGGGGTTGCCGACACCGCCGTACTGCTTGCCGGAGACGACCTCGGTGCGGTCGGTCTCGCAGACGCCGATGATGCCGCCGACCTTCACGGGGTCACCCGAGCGGGTGTTCGCCGGGACGGGCAGCGACAGGGCCGGGCTCTCCCCGGCGAAGACGCAGTTCTTGGACATGATCAGGCTCCGGTCTTCTCGAGGCCCAGGGCCTCGTCGATGTCGGCGAGGGTGACGGTGCTGCCGCCCTCCGTGACGCTGCTGCCGTGACCCCGGACCTGGCCGGCGCCGCCGTCGGCCTTGCGGGCCGCGGCGTCCTCGTCGACGAGGGTCGTGAACGCGGCCTCGTCGAGCTCACCGGCCTCGGTGAGGGTGATGTCGGCGAGGAAGCCCTTCACCTCGCGGGGGGTGAAGGTGACGCCGGCCTCCTTGGCCCGCGCCTCGACGATCGCGGTGGCGCGCGTGGTGCGGCCGCGCGCGGCGTCCGCCTCCTCGAGCTCCTTGATGCGGGCGTCTTTGGTGGCGCTCTCGGTGATGAGAGCGTCCACCCGGCCGGCTGCCTCGGTGAGTCGGGTGAGCTCCGACTCCTCGATCTGCTTGATTCCCATGAGGTGCTCCTTGTGGGACTCGGTGGTGGGGGTGGTGCTGTCCGGCCGGGTGGCCGGGACGTAGGTGGTGCGGACGCGGACCTCGACCCGCTGTCCGGTGAGCGCGATGACGCCGTCGCTGTCGGTGTAGGTCTGGCCGTAGATGCCGGGGTCACTGGCGCCGGACCCCTCGACCTCGAACCAGACGGTGCTGTCGTCGAAGTCGCGGACGTACACCCACACCGACCGGTCGACCGGCGCGGCGCCGTACGCGTCGCGGAGCGCGGTCTGCAGCGCCTCGCGGGTGTCGTTCACGGTGGCTTCGGACAGGCCGTGCCCGATGGCGCGCCGGTTGGCGCGCGCCGACTCGACGAGCGAGAGGACCTTCCCGCCGCGGCCGGCGCGGGTGACCCAGTCCACCGACTTCACGTGCGCCAGGGACTCGACGATCTTCCCGTTGCGACCCTCGGCGGTGCCCTCCACGAGCTCGCCGTCGCCGCGGATGGAGACCCCGATCGCGTCCTTGAGGTGCTCGATGAGCGGCCGGTAGGACGGCACGATGTCGACCTCGCTGACCAGGGCCCCGAGGTCGGCGCCGCGCTCGACGTCCTCCTGGGTGGCGAGGCGTGCCGGCTCGGTCGTGACGGACATCAGGTCCTTGATCGAGCGGACCGGGCGCGTCCGGGCCTCTTCCTCGGTGGGGTGGTCGGCGTACATGTGGGTGCCGGCCGGGATGATCTCGTCGGCGACGGCCTGCTCGAGGCACTCGGAGGAGTAGTAGCCGGAGGAGCCCCAGCCGGGCGAGATGTGCTGGATCAGCATGCGTCCGGTGGACTTCGCCTCGGCGGCGGCCGCCTCGCTGATGCGGCCGGTCTCCTGAAGGAGCTTGGGCATGGTCAGACCTCCCGGTCACGGGTAGCGTTCGGCGGATGGCAGAGAAATTCGCGACGTGCCCGAACTGTGGTTCGGCCGAGACGTCTTCGACCGAACTCCGGGTGAAGACGTGTCAGGACTGCGCTCATCAGTGGAACGTCGACACCGGCGCGTCGGTGGGGTGAGGACAGATGGTCGACAAGGACTTCAGCGTGCAGCTGACTTCGTCGCAGGACTGGGCTCGTAACGACGAGACGTCCAAGGGGCTCACCTGTCCCGAGTGTGGGGCTCTCCTACCTGCTGTCGGAGGCCCGGTCAAGCGTCACCGCGAGTTCCACGAGCGCCTAGATGAGGTGCTGGCGCGCATCCCGAGTGCTTCTGCTGACGAGGAACAGTGACCGGTGGCGCCGACTGTGAGCACGCCTGGCAGCTGGCCGGCGTCGCGCTGATCCCCGGCCACGGCGCGCCCACCGAGTACGTTTGCGCCCGTCCGGACTGCCGGGCCGTGATGTACCGGCCCCCCGAGCAGCCGTTCCCCGGAACGGTCTAGCGCGCGACGCTGACCAGGCTTCGGCGCGCGTCCTGCACCGGCACCGGGACCCATGAGTCGCGCCACCCGTCCGACGTACGGAGCACCGACAGGTCCTCCCAGCCGATCGCGCCGTCCTCGAGCGCCTTCAGCCGCACCGGGCCGAGGACCCGCAGCTTGTCGCCGCGGGGGAGAGCGTCGAAGCTCGCCCGGGCGTCGGGAAGCAGCGAGTCGGGCTCGTCGAGGTCGATGCCGAGCTCGGCCCACGACTTCGTCAGCGGCGTCCGCGCGCACCGGCCCTGCGGGTGGTCGTCGGGGCCGGTCTCGGTGAGCTCGTGCTCCGTGCCGTGCTTGGCCCAGCACGAGGGGCAGGTACGGGTGTCGAGCTTCGCGTGCCAGGCCCAGCCGCGCAGGACGTCGGTCTGCTCCAGCTGGTAGGCCGCGGTCGCTGACCGGTGGGCGTCCATGACCTCGGTCCGCGCGATCGACATCGCCCTGGTCAGGCCACCGTTGAAGCGGTGCTCGGCCCGGTCGACCATCCGCCGCGCGGTGACCCGCGGGTTCTCACCGACCACGATGCCGCGGACCAAGGCCTGCTTCATCGCCTCGGCGGCGTCGACCGACAGCGGCTGGCGGCGGGACTCGATCTGCTCGGTGGTGCGCTCCACGATCGCAGCGAGCACCTGGTCGGGCATCGGGCGCAGCATCGCGCCGACCGCGGCGGTGCGGGGGAGCTGGGACGCGATGAGCCGGGACTGCCAGACCGCGACCTCTTCGGTGACCTCGCGCGCGGCCGCGACGACGGTGACGCCGGTGAACTCCGACAGGTCGAGGATCTCCCTGGTGGCCGACGCGAGCGCGGCCTGGGCGGCGGTGGCGCGGAACACCTGCGCCGCGGTGGGCCACTGCCCGTCGGTCGACATCTCGACGAGCTCGTCCATCGCGGCGACCCACTCGGCGTCGATGACCTGCCACGCCCGGGCCCACGCCTCGACGAGCTCGCGGACCGTGCGGTCGAGGATCCCGTCGATCACGACCCGCAGCTGCTGCGCCAGGCGCAACGTGAGGCGGGTGACGGCCATCGTCAGCGAGTGGCGGCCGCGGGGTCGTCGCCGCGGTTGAAGGCGTCGACGGCGACCTGCCCGGCGGTCATCTCGGGGTCGATCCAGTTGCCGTCGTCGTCGGTCATGTCGTCGAGGAGCTCGTCGACGTCCTTGACGCCGAGGGCGTTCATCAGCTGGCGGGCGGTCTCCAGCGGAGGCAGCTTGCCGGTGCTGTCGGCCTCGACGATGGCGTGGACGAGCTTCACGGGGTCGAGCTCGTTGAGGGCGGGCCACTCGACCGTGACTGTGCGCTCGACGTCACCGGTGAGGGTGATGGTCTCCTTGCCGGTGCGGGTGTCCCGCACGGTGCTGCCCTTGAGCGGGCCGCGGGGCGCCTTGACCGACTGGTCGATGACGTAGCTGAGGATCTGCTGCAGCACCGACCCCCAGAGGCCGCGGCGGCCGTTCATCTCGAGGATGACGGGCTTGTCGAGGGTTTCGGCCACGGCCCGGGCGCCGGTGACGCCGGGGTCGGCGAGGAGGTCGACGACGGAGACGCCGAGTCCGGCGGCGACCATCGCGGCCAGGGGCCGGCCGGACCCGGAGTCGATGGTGGCGCCGGACTTCGGGATCGCCTCGAGGCTGGTGCCTGGGCCCGACGCGGCGACCTGGCCGACGCCGCCCTCACCGGAGGGGTCGGGTAGGCCGTGGGTCGAGGGGCGGGGGAGTGCCGCTCGCATGGTCTCCGCGGCCCGGCGTGCCTTCGACGACTTGTCCCCGGACAGGCGCCAGGCGAACTTCGACAGCGCCTTCACCAGGCGGGCCCAGTCGGTGAGGAACCCCTCGTAGGCGCGGGCCCAGGGCAGCGCGGCGTACGCGTCGGGGATGCCCCACTTGCCGTGGTCGGGCTCGTTGACCTTCACGTGGAGCATCGGCTGGTCCCACAACACGGGGATCCCGTCGATGGAGCGCGGCCGCGACGTCGGCCAGTGACCGATCGCCGGGTGCAGGACGCGGCGCGTCTCCTTGCGGCGTCGCGTGCTGCCCATGGCGTAGCCGGCCTCGATGATGAAGACCTCGTAGGTGCGGAAGTAGAACCACACGTCGTCGCGGTCGTCGGGGTTGGAGACGCTGTCGCGGACCTCGCTGAGCGGGGTGGTGCGCACCTGCACACGCCCGGTCAGGGGGTCGGGGAAGAACGTGAAGATGACCTGCCCCTGGGTGCCGAGCTTCCGCTCGAGCCGCTCCTGCGCCTCGGGGCTGGTCAGGGCCTTCTTGTTCGAGTCGTCGTCCCAGAACGCCTGGACCACGGCGTTGACGTTCTGGTCGGCGCCCTCGCCGGCCCTGGCGGCGACGGTGACGCCCTGGCCCCAGACGTATCCGGTGCGCAGCTGCAGGCCGCGCTTGATCAGCGGGGACGCGATCGCCATGACCGAGCAGTTGCGGATGACGGAGTCGAGGCCCTCGCGGGAGAACTCGCGGTCGAGCTCCATGGATGCGACGCGCCAGCCCTTGTCCTCGGCGGCGAGCTCGAGGTCGGAGAGCGCCTCGACGAGGAGGTCGTTCATCTCGCGCTCGGCGCCGAGCTCGACGAGGAGGTGGCCGACGTCGGGCTGGGACTCGGTGAGCTCGAGCGTCATGGTCACCGCCTCATTCCTGGTCGAGAATCGTGAACCGCTGCTGGTCAGGAGGCGTACGGCGCGATCGTGTAGTCGGCCAGCTCGTCGTCGAAGTCCTCTTCGTCGAAGACCTCACCGCCGCCGGCGAGCAGCGGCTGCAGCAGGAGCCGGTTCAGCGCCTGCGAGCCGGTGTCGACCATGTCGTCGTGGGTGGCGTGGGGGAACCCGGCGTACTCCTCGACCAGGTCGCCCACCCACGCGCATCCCTCGATGGTCGGGTCGGGCAGCCACACGTTGCCGGCCTCGATGAACGGCGACACCGCCTCGAGCCGCGCGGACTTCGACCCGGACGGCTCCTCGGGGATGATCCCGGGCACGGTCTGTCCGAGCGAGGAGATGATCGCGGACCCGTTGGCCTTGTCCTCGATGAGCTTCATGACCGCCTGCGGCCACCTCGCGGCGAAGGCCTTCACCTCGCGGCGGGTCTGCGCGAACGCCCAGCGGCCGCGGACCTGGTCGAGGAGGTAGGCGCGCGCGCCGCGGCGCATCCACACCTGGCCGACGACGTAGTCCGAGGTCTCCTTGTCCTTGAACGTCATGTCCCAGGACGCGAGCATCTCGTCGTACTCGGTGATGACCCGCACGCCGTCGTCGCGCACGATCCACAGCGGCCGCGGGTAGTACTTCCACCAGTCGCGGAGCACGATGTTGCCCTCGACGGCTGAGGGGCGGCCTTGGTAGAGCGAGTTCCAGGTGCGGGACCCGACGCGGGTCTTGATCGCTTCCCACTGCTCGCGGGTGCGGCGGCGGGCGGACTCGAGGAATTCGCCGGGCTTCCGACCGAGCGGGTCAGTCTCGCCCTTGTCGGGGTCGTGGTCGGCCTGGGCCGGGATGTTCAGGACCTTCCACAGGTGCCCGTCCTCGGCGGCGAGGAGCCTGCCGGCGAGGTCGTCCTCGTGCCACCTGGTCAGGATCAGCACGACCGGGGCACCGGGCGCGAGTCGCGTCGAGGCGACGTCGGTCCACCAGTCCCAGACGTTCTGGCGGAACTTCTCGGAGTCGGCTTCCTTGCGGTCCTTGATCGGGTCGTCGATGACCATCAGGTCCGCCGGGCGGCCGGTGAGGCCGGCGCCGATGCCGACGGACACCACGCCGCCCTCTTGCCCGGCGAGCTGCCAGTCGGAGGCGGAGCCGTTGTCGGCGGCGATGCGCATCCCGAGCTGGGGGTTGGAGGTGATGGTGCGGCGGATCGCGAGGCCGTTGCGGTTCGCGAGGGTCTGGCCGTAGGAGCCGGTGACGATCCTCGTCCAGGGGCGGTGCTTGAGGACCCAGGTGGGGAAGTCCTTGGCGACCCGGGTGCTCTTGCCCTCCTGGGGGCCGATGGTGATGATCAGCCGGCCGTCGGGGGTGTCGAGCAGCTCGGCGAGCGCGGCGTCGATCTTGTCGAGCGCGGGGGTCTGGACGGTCTTGGGGTTGAGCTCGGCGGCCAGCGTGCCGGGCGTGGCCCAGCGCCCTTCCTCGGCGGCGGGGTCAGCGGTGACGATGCCGGTGAGCTCGCGCTCGAGGTCGTCGACCCAGGACCGTGGGGAAGCGACCATGACTACCTCCCGGCGGACTGTCGGTGGCGGGTGCCACGCTCAGGTCATGACCGAAAACGCACAGCTCGGCGCGTGCTTGACGTGCCTTGTCGACAACAACACCAGCACCTCACCGGCCGTCGTGCTGGTGAGGGGAACCGGCTACTGCGAACGGCATGCGAGGGAGGGACACGCAGAGCGGACCGTTGAGATCCCGAACTCGACTGTCTCAGCGCCAGGGAGCGGCCCCAGGGTCGGCGGCGAGCGGTTCTTCCCGTACCCAACGCGGACAGACTAAGACACCGCGGATTCCGCCGTTGGCGTCGCGAGGTCTTGGGCTTGGAGGTGCCACTGACGCGGGCGCTGCTGGGTGGCAGCCGCGTCCTGTCCCACCTAGTCCTTCGAGTCGTCGTCCTTCTCCGACTTTCGCGCTGTAGCAGTTGCGGCCAGCGACATGAGTCCAGCGAACCCGGCGAACCCCCAGAGGCCGACCTCAACGACAAGGGGCAGTTCGGTCTGAACTGCTAGGAACCCGGCTCCGACCCCGAGACCGAGAAAGATCGCAGCCCAGATCAAGATGAACGGGTCAGTTTTGGCGCCGGCTCGCGTGTCCTGGAGGGTGACGAGCGCCCGCACGGAGTCATCGATGTGAGACTCGAGGCCTGACCTACTCGCGGCCGCGGGCGGGAGCGTGCTGAGGAGTTCGACGTCTCGGATAATGCGCTCACGGAGTCGCTCGTTCTTCTGCGTCACACGGCGGACACCGGCGTACGTGGTGGCAGCGCCCCCGAGGATCGTCGAGATGGTGGCGATGCTGGTGAGGCTGATCACCGTCACATGATGGGGCAGTAGCGCGGGGCCCGCAGGTCTTTCGCGAAGTCATGCGCTGCGAACTCGTCAGGGGCTCAGTGGTCGCCCCCGGGGGTCTTCAGTGCATCCCTCTGGACGCACGAAGACCCCGCTCCGCCAGGTTTTGGGGTCGCGAGGTCTTGAGGACATGACACACGATTTGAGAACCGGTGTCAACTAGGCGGCGTGTATCGCTCCAGTGGCTCCTCGGCCTTGCGGCGCCAACGACGTGCGGCGTTGTCGTCAAACAGCGCCGTGATCTCGAACTCGACCGTGTACGGCGTGTGCGGTTCGAGTTTGAAACCGACCCGCGACATCGGGACGAACGGGTCGACGATCTTGAGATGGAAGTTGTCCCCTGGTGCGATGACCCGCGGAGTCGCGTGCATCGACTCTGACCGCTCTGGCTGGCCCTTCACTTTCAACCTGACAGTGGAGGAGATGTCGACGTTGTAGATCGGCAGCTGCGACGTGTTCCAGATGACCATCCTGGCGCTCGACACGCCCGCAAGCCAGTGACGCTCGCTCTCGGCAAAGTCCTGTTGGATCTCCCCCCAAACGGCGACCATCTCGGCCTGCGCGCTCTCAAGAGCTTCGTCCCGGAGCCGATCTCGTCGACGCTCGATCTGCACAACGTTGGCGGCGTAGCGGGCAGCGATGATCGCCGCGATGAAGGCCGCGAGGGTCCCGATCGCCGCGACCCAGTCTGCGACCGATCCGGTCTCGGCACCGGTCACGAGCCCGATGGTGACGGCAATCGAGAAGACCACCAGCCCAGCGAAGATGACCTCGATGAAGAAACTCCGGCCGAGAGGGATCTCGTTGTCGTTGGTCACGGGGTCATGATGCCGTCTGGCGCTGCTCGGCGGCCCACTCTTCGACGAACACCTCGACTCGCGCCGGGTGGATCCCGAGCCGCCGGCCCGCCTCGTCGACGTCGAGCCCGGACGCGACCGCGGCCGCGAGCTGCTGCTTCTGCCGCGCCCGCTCGGCGCGCTTCTGCTCGGCGACGTACGCCCGCTCCACCGCGGCGGCCGCCTCCTCGGCAACGTCGGGCCAGAACACCAACCGCTGACCCCACGACGCACCGGCCACCCACCGGCACAGCGACGCGACCTTCCCGCGGTCCATCCACCGCCGCACCGTGTTGGCCGGGAACACGATCCCCGTCTGCGTCGACGCAGCCTCGGCCGCCATCGCGACGTGCGTCCACCCGTCACCATCCGGGCCGGCCCGCAGGAGGTCGGAGCGTACGGCGTTGGCGTACTCACCGGGCGTGTAGTGCTTACGGCACCCGATGCACTCCCACGACTGGCCGACCGAGGGGTCGGCGATGCCGCCCTGGTCGGTGCACTGGGTGTGGTCGTCGTCGAGCTCGGGGTAGGTCGAGAGGGTGTAGACCCACTGGGTGACGGTGACCCCGGCACGGCGGGCCTGGGCGACATGGCGGCAGGGCTTCGGCGCGCTGAACTTCCGGACGAGGCGGTCGCCGCACTCGAAGCACGACACCCCGCGCTCGGGGTCGCGCTCGTCGTGAAGGACCGCCTCGAGCTGGCGGCGGAGGGCTGCGATGTCGCGGGCGAAGCCTGGCCAGTCGGGGCCGGTGCTGGTCTGGGCCATCTGGGTGAGGTGGTCGGCGAGGTAGTGGGTGATGCCGGTGACCGACGGCTTGGCCGGGGGCTGGTGCCCGAAGTAGCGGCGCCACTGGTGGTCCCAGCCGAGGAGGGGCAGCAGCGGGGGGACGACGTCCTGGGCGTGGTGGTCGTCGTCGAGGTGTCGGGACCAGACGAGGTCTTCGGCGTCGGCGCCGGCGCGGGCGAGCATGACCATGGCGTCGCCGCCGGGGATGGGGGCGGCGGCGACGAGGCGGCCGTCGCGGCCGGCGCGGGTGGCTTGCCAGCGGAGGTGGCGGCAGGACCAGCGGATGTCGTCGAGGTCGGTGCGGACGCGGCTGATGCAGTCGGGGCAGGTGAGGGGGTGGTCGTTGTTGGTGTGGTTGCGTCCGCAGAGGACGCAGTGGGGTGCGGTGCAGGGGACGCAGCCGTTGTGGGTTTCGGGGTCGGTGCAGTCGTCGCGGTGCTCGCGGGTGACGCGGGCGTCGAGGGTGCGGTCGTGGTGGCAGGCGGGCGGGCGGCGGGTGTCGGTCATGCGTTCTCCAGCGGGTATCGGGCGCGGCGACTACGGTCCGTTGCTATGGGCGACGACATCCTGAAAGCAGTGGCTACAGGTCTTGTCACGCTGACAGTGGGTGTGACGCTCTTCCTCGTGCAGCAGGGCGGAAAGCGTCGCCGCCTCCGCCGGGAGATCCGCGAGGAGCTCGAACTGATCGAGAAGTTGCCAGACGGAGTGCACAAGGACCGTCTGCGGGTCAGAGTCAACGGGCTACTGGGTGAGTACGCGCCTGCCACCGTCATCTCTCGGCACAAGCGCTCGGATCGGGTCGCCAATGCCATCGCGCTAGGGCTGATTGCGACGTACGCCGCGGTCGTTGTCGCCAACGACGTCTCGTTCCCGGTCGCGAGCATTGGCGCTGGCGCGATCGGCATCGTGCTCGGCGTCACCAGCATTGTGCTGGAAGAGAGACGAGCGCGGGCCATCGCCTGATCTGGTCGGCGGGTGTCGTTCACGCGTGCTCCTGGCTGGCTGAGCGGACGGCGATGGGGGCGGTGTCGGTGGTGGTCCCTACCGTCAGGACTCCCGACGACGGAAGGAATCTCATGAGTGACGCTCGCGCCTGCATGACCTGCGGGGCCCTGATCGATCCGAGCTACACCGGCCGCCACCGCACGTGGCACAGCAACATGGACAAGCGGGTGAAGGACGCTGAGGAAGAGGCGCGCCGAGCGAAGCGAGCCACTCGCTGAGGTCGCTGCGATCACGGGTGCGCCTCCTCGCAGTCGGGGTCGCCGCAGCCCACGCGCGGGCGCGCCCAGCCGTACGACGCCCACGCCTCGTCGACCAGGTCGTCGAGGAACTGCCGGGCGAGCGCCTGCTCGCGGCGGATGGTCACCTGCCACCGGAGCTTTTCTACCGAGCGAGCGATCCCGGTCATGGCGTCGACGTACGGCCCGGTGTCCGCGTGCAGGGTGATCTGCAGGACGGCCGCGGCCCGCGCAGCGTGGAGCTGGCGCAGCCGCGCGCGTTGGAGGGACAGGTCGAGATCCCACAGCGCCCTCGCGATCGCTTGCTCGAGGACCCTCCCCGCACCGGCCAACGCCACGGCGACGTCGCGCAGCGGGCGGGACGGGTCCCGCCGCGGGGCGCTCACGATGCACGCTCCCAGCCGGCGTCGGCCAGGAGCTGCGCGACTACGGCCTCGTGCAGCTCGACGCGGCCCTGGTCGTCGACGGCCAGGTGGACACGGACCTCGGCGACGTCGGTGCCGGGCACCCGCCGCTCCCAGACCTGTGCCTCCGAGGCGTTGGATTCGTGCTCGGTTCCCACCTCGACTGGCACCTCGTGGTGTGGGTCGGTCCACCACGGGCAGTCACGAAGGTGTGACGCCGAAGGACAGTCCAGGCGACTGGCGCAGTTCTCGGCACCGCGCGGGACCGAGGACTCCTCAGCCTCCGTACGGCGCTTCACCGAAGGGCAGCACAGGGCGTGCTCGTCGGCCATGCACTTGGTCCGATCGATGCACTCGAGCGGCGCGCTCTCGCCTGGGGTGGCGTGCTCGGCGAGGAAGTTCACCAGGAACTCCCGGCCGCCCTCGACGCCGTAGAACGCCTGGAGGATCTCCATCCGGGTGAGCCCGTCGGGGCCGAGGAGACGGTTCTCGGTGCGGCGGTCGTGTGGGCGGTAGGCGCTGAGGATGGCCTGCTCGGGAGTCATCGGTTCCTCCTGCGTCGGGCCAGCGTCCGCCGGCGGTAGGCGCGGCCGTCGATGCCCAGCGGCCGCGGGTGGTGGGCGTCGACACGGCGGAGCCGGCCGTCCACGGTGACGGTCCAGTGCTGCATGGCCTTGGCCAGCCGGTTCATCGCGTCGACGAAGCCCGAGACGTCGAAGGTGATGTCGAGCGCGACCGAGCGGCTGCCGTCGGCGTGCTCGACGGTGCGGCCCAGCGACGTCGCCATCAGCGGGTCACCGCCTGCAGCTGCTCCAGCACCTCGACCGGCGGCGTCCACAGACCGAGGCGCCCTTTGCACGCGATCGGCTCCGGCACGGGGCGGGGGTGCTCGAGGACCAGGTGCACGACGTCGCGCCGGGTGCGGCCACCGTGCTCGTCGTACGACGCCTCCGCCCACCAGGAGTCGCAGCAGTCGATCGCGTCCGGGCTCGAGCCGGCGGAGTAGTGCACGTCGACCAGGTCGACGACGCCGATGATCGTCCCCGTGACGAGCTGGTCGCGCATCTCGGCGCGGATCATGTCGGGGTCGACGAGCTGCTCGGCGGCCGCGATGTCCGGCACGGCCCTGAGCCCGCGCTCGCTGAGCCGGGCGCCGGCGTGGATGGCGAGCGCACCGCGGTAGGTCCACGCCTGGGTCCGGTTCTCGACGTCCTTCCCGCCGTGCACGATCGCCCACGCCCACGGCTGCTGCACCGTCAGCGCCTTCACGCCGCACGCCCCGAAGGGTGTTGCGGCTGCGCGGGACCGGTCGCACCATGGAGGGGTGAGCCAGCCCGCACCCGAGCACGACGACTACGAGTCGTGGCGCGACCTCCAGGACGTCCTGGAGGAACGCGACGCCGAGTGGTGGGCCGAAGAGCAGGCTCTCGACGCGGACGAAGGCTGACCACCAGCGCCGTCATGCCGCGCGCCCGCGGTCGGTGCGGTAGAGCTCGGTGCTGAGCGCCCGGGCGCGGCCCGCGCGGTCGGCGGGGCCACGACCGGCACGGTCCGCGGCCCGGCCCTTCGCGTTCGGCCACCACGGGCGCAGCCGCCACACCAGCGCCATGAGCCAGGCGACGCGCCTCCACCGCGCGTGACCGCGGTCGTTGCACCCGTCGACGGTGACGACGCACCGCAGCGTGCCCCACTCGGTGCGGGCCGGTGCCGGGCAACGGCCAGCCATGGTGCCTCGGCTCCTCACCGGCCGAACCTCACGCCGTTGCGCTCGTCCTCGACAGCCTCGAAGGCGTCGACGCCGAGCTCGTTGGCGGAGTCGGACACGTTCCATGAGTCGGTCGTCGGCTCGGGGGTCTCGTCGGGCTTGGGCTTGGGGGTGGTGTCGGTCATCGGGTCTCCGTGGGTGTCGAGGTGGGTCGTGCGGGGACGTAGGGCTTGGGGCGCTCGTGGCAGCCGCAGCCGTGCTGGTGGCACTGGCAGACGCAGTCGGGGCGACAGTTCACGAGGGCCTCGCCGGTGTTGACGGGGAGAACGGTCGACACGAGATGTGCTGGACGAGGAACTCGCGCGGATCGCCGGGATTGGCGGCGGTGCGAGACGAGTCCGCACTACCGTGCCGGCCATGTGCATCAGACAATCCGCCGCCGACGACTTCTGGGTGCAGCTGCTTGACGTGGCTGGGTCGACGTTGCTCGCTGTCGGCGCCCTTCTCGCATTCCTCACGATCCGCGACTGGCAGCAGCATCGAATCCTCGAGCGAGGGGAGCACAAGGACGTGGACGCCAAGATCGAGAATCGCACTGGGATGTGGGCCAAGGCCTCGGTCATCGTCGTCGGGTGCGGTGGCCTGATGGATCTTGCAGCCGAAGTCGTCACCCTCGGTTGGGCCGAAACCTTCTGCTGAGTAGGCGACTGCTTTCACGACTCGGCCACCTCCCCAGCCACCGCAGCCGCCCGCAGCTCCTCAAGCAGCACCCGCGTCCCCACACCCCGCTGCTCCACATCCAGGCCGAGCACGTCGAACACCCGCCCCAGCGCCACCGCGATCAGCCGCACACGGTCCGCCTCCAGCTCGACCGCACGCTCCGCGATCCCGAGCCGCTGCATGTCCGCCAGCAGCTGACGCAGCTCACGCAGCACCCGCAACCACGCCGTCCCCGTCACCGAGTCCAGGTCAGCGCCGGCACCGCGGCCGCACTCCTCGCACGGATCCCCGTCCTCCAGCCGACCACCGAGCACGTCGACGGCCTGACGCATCGACCCAGCCAGCCGCTGCATCTCCAACACGTTGTCCGTGACCGGGGCAGCGGCCGGGTTCCACACCATGCCCGCCAGCACCGCGCCCGCAGCCGCCTCCAGCTGACGACGCTCAGCAGCAGCACGCACCGCCGGCGCCCCGCCGCCGTGCTTCACGCACACCGTCCCGCCCGGGATCGGACGGCGCTTGCAGCGCTGCCCCGTGCCCTTCGCGGTCGCCGTGCACCGGGGCGTCGAGGAGGCGTCCGTGGGGTCGATGCTCATGCCGCCACGTCCTTGCGGTCGAGCACGTCGGCGAGGAGTGGTTCCCGGGTTCTGGAACCACTCGGGGTGCCAGTCGGCGGAGGGCTCGCCGAGTGGTTCCCCTCCGAAGGAGAGGGGACCCGGGGAACCACTCGACTCGCTTGGGCCCTGGGGGCCTGTAGGGAACCACTCAGGGAACCACTGAGGGAACCACTCAGGTGGGGGTTAGTCGTCGGGCTGGGCGTTGTCATCCTCGGCCTCTCGGTACAGGGAGATGGAGTGGTGGAGGAGCGCGTTGCGGGCTCCCTTGTGGACGCTGACGAAGCCCTCTTCGATGAGGACCTTGAGCGCCTTCACGACGTTCTCGGGCTTGCCTCCGACGGCCTCACGGATGTCGCGGCCGGTGCACTGGTCGTTGTCTTCGACGTGGCGGGAGATGCGCTCCATGAGGCGGGTGGGCCGGAACCGGCCGTCGGTGGTGACGGCGGTGTCGCGGGCGACCTTCCAGCTTGTGACGTGGGGCTGGGTGGAGTCGAGGATGAACTTGCCGAGGTACTTGCCGCCGGGGGTGGCGCGGCGGAGCTCGCCGGCGGTGTCCTTCTCGATGAAGAGGTTGATCTTGCCGATCTGGCCGGGGGCGGGCTTCACGGCTTCTTCGGCGCGGATGTAGGACCCGCGGATGGCGCGCTTCTTGGCGATGGAGCCGATCGCGAAGCCGGTGGCGCGAGCTTCGGTGGCCTTGGGGAGGTGGTCGATGAAGATGACGCAGGAGCCGGTGTCGGCGGGCTGGGAGATGAGGCGGAGGCCGCCGGTGATCTCGTCGCCGTCGTTGGTGTTGAGGCCGAGCATGGGGAAGATCTCGCCGAGGGAGTCGATGAGGACGACGTCGGACTTGTGGGTGGTGATGTCGGCGATGGCGTGGCGGAGCTCGGCGCCTTCTTGGGGGTCGTAGTAGCGGAAGCGGGTGGGGTCGGCGAGGGCGTTGGGGTGGGCGCCGAGGAGGAGGAGTCGGGCGGCGGTGTGGTTCTCGCCGTTGTGGTCGACGTCGATCATGGCGGCGGTGCCGCCGTCGTTGAGGGCTTCGACGATGGCGCACTGGGCGAGCCAGGTCTTGGCGGTCTCGGGGTCTCCGAAGACGCCGTTGACCTTGCCGGCGTAGAAGAGGGCGTGGCCGGCTTCGTGCTGGAGCCACCGGGGCGGGGGGATCTCGGGAGCCTGGCCGGTGAGGATCCAGGAGAGGTCTCGGAATCCGGAGGTGGAGACGGTGTCGCGGGGGCCCCAGCGGGTGACGGTGTCGTCGAGGACCTGGAGCGCTTCGGCGAGGTAGGTGTCGACCTCGTCGACGGTGCCCTTCTGGCCGAGCTGGACGAGGCGGGAGCCGGTGTCGATCGCGGTGCGGAGCCGGGCGTTGTCGCGGATGATCTTCGCGTAGGCCGGGGCGTTCTCGGGGAGTTGGCAGGCCTCCATGAGGGTGTGGAGGTAGGGGGCTCCGCCGATGCGCTCGAGTTCGCCGGTGCGCGCGAGGTGGGAGGCGAGGGTGACGGCGTCGACCTTGATGTCGCCGGTGGTGGCGGTGGCGACGTGGTGGATCGCGTTCCAAATGGTCTCGTGGGCGGGCCGGTAGAAGTCGGGGCCGTCGAGGTGGGTGGCGAGGTCGGCGGCGAGGTTGGGCTCGAGGATCAGCGCGCCGAGGACGGCCTGCTCGGCGCCCATGTCCTGGGGCGGCTGGCGGTGCTCGCGGGGTCGGTCGTAGTCAGGGTCGAAGGGAGGCTCGTCGGGAGCAACGAGCCTGACTGGTCGATCGTCCGTGTGGGTCAACGGGTTGGTGTCCCTCGGTCCTCTGTGGGGAAGCGGTCGCGTGGGTCAGGGGTGGTGCGCGCCCGGGGAGCAGGTCCGCTCGCCCGTCGAAAGAAGCGGGCGTTCCGGTGGGGGCGGCCTTCGCTCGGCGTCGCAGTGGGTGCTCGGCTGCGGGCCGTGACGTTGACTCCCCGGGCGTGGCTCAGGTGGTGGTGACGGCGAAGGGGTCGTTGACGGGCCGGTCGGCGTCGGCGGTGCCGGTGCCTTCGGGCTGGGAGTACTCCCACGGGGGCTCGTCGCCGGTGAGGTCGTCGGTGGGCTCGGCCGGCTCGGAGGGGACGGTGTTGCCGTCGGTGTCGATCCAGACCTTGAGGTCGTGGTCGTAGGTGGCGCCCTCGACGGGCGGGTCACCGAGCGGCTCGTCGTCGTCGCCCTCGGGGAGCGGGTCGTCGGTCTGGGCGATGTGGGCCCGGCCGGCGGCGATGACGCCCTCGACGGTGGGCTCGAGGTCGCCGGGGGTGTCGATCTGGAGCTGCTGGTCGTCGGCCTTGAGGGCGCGGTTCTGGTGGAGGGTGCGGGTGAGCTCGCGGAGGTGCTCGTCGAGCTCGGCGGAGGTCGATGGCTCGAGGAGGTCGATGGTGAGCTCGACGGTGCGGCCGGTGTCGTCGTCGTTGATCTGGCGCTTGTGGGTGAGGCGGACGATGGCCATGGTGGAGCGGCCGAGGGTGTTGAACATCTCGCGGGCGAGGTCCTCGGTGACGCCGGTGTTCTCGAGGCCCTTGCCTCGGACCTTGGCGTTGTAGTCGTTCTTCTCGGTCATGCGGTTGCTCCTGTCGAGGTGGTGGTGTGCTGCTGGAGGTCGGGGTGTTCGGCGAAGTGGGCGGTGGTGATGACGAACAGGCCCAGGCGGGCTCGGCCTGTGGCCTGCAACTGGTGGGCGAGGTCGCCGGCGTTCTTGGGGAGCACGCCGTGTCGGACGAGGAGGGTCATGTACTTGAGGACCTCGGCCTCGGCGAGGGTGAAGTAGCGGGGGTAGCCCTGGCCGTGGCCGGTTCTGTGGCAGGTGAGGTAGCCGTGGGTGATCCAGTGGTCCAGCTGGCGGTGGCTGGCGCCGGCGCGGTCGGCTGCTTCGCCGACGCGGACCCAGTCGGGGTCGGCGTCGTACTGGGTCTCGGGGTCGTGGATCACGCGGCCTCCTCGGTGGTGTCGGGTTCCGGGTCGCGGTCGATGTCGTCCCAGGCGGCTGGGCCGAGGTAGCCGCGCTTGGCTGCCTCACGGATGGACCTCTCGGTCGGGCCGGGGCGGCGGCAGAGTTGGCGGTACTTCTGGGCGACCTGGTCGTGGGTGGTGCGGGTTACCCAGCGGCCTTGCTGGTTGAGGAGGTTGCGGGAGTCGATGCCGCGGGCGGCAAGATCGGTGTGGCTGTAGCCCATGGCCATGAGGGCCTGGATGCGGCGGACGGTGCCGGTGCGGGGGACGAACGGCTCGGTGGTCTGCGTCGAGGCCTTCGAGGGGACCAGGGAGGGGTCGACGGACATGACCCGCTCCACGATGAGCTTGCTGACCTTGGCGGCGCTGTTGGACATGTAGCGGCTGATCGTGGTGGGGGAGGTCCCTGCCTCGGCCGCGATCGCCCGCATCGACCAGCCGGCGCCCTGGAGGGTCGCGATGTGGAGGCGCACGGTGGTGGGGTCGGTGAGGCGGAGGAGTCCGTGGGAGCGGTCGTAGCGCCACCGCTTGAGGTAGCGAGACCAGGACTTAACGCACTCGGGGTGCTTGCATTTGGTGGTGACGACGCCGTGGGCGTGGTTGAGGATCATGAGGCGGTCGTCTCCGGGTGCGCAGCCTCGTAGGCCTCGCGGACCGTCTTGCGGATCCGACCGCTCGCGCCTTCGTTCATGAGGCCTTGACGCACCGCCCACTCGCGGATGGCGAGGTTGCGGCGTGCCGAGGCGTCGGGCTTGCTCTTGGTGGTCGGCTTCACGCGCTCGAGGAACGGCTGCAGCTTCGGTCCCTTCGAGCCGTTGTAGCGCTCGACGATGACGTGGGCGGTGAGGCGGTCGTTGGTGCCCTTGTGGATCTCGCGGACCGCGGCCGCGCGGGCGGTGAGCTGGCGGGGCACGATCCCGGAGAGGACCTCGATGAGGCGGGCGGTGTCGAGCTCGTCGCGGGAGTAGGCGTGCAGGACGTGGCCGAGGCCGTAGACGATCGCGGCGTCGAGGCCGGACTGGTCGTCGCCGTAGGCGGCTCGTACGACGCCGAGGACCTGGTCGAGGAGCGCGGTCGCGCCGAGGGTGACGACGTTCTCGGCGGCCTTGGTCGCGCGGAGTACTCCGGGGGCCTCGCGCATCCCGACGGTGAAGCCGTGCTGGGCGGCGAGGTCCTCGATCTGTGCGACTAGGGGGTCGCCGGCACCGCGGCGGGCGAGCCACCGGTCCCAGCCGGTCAGCTGGCGGCGGGTGGTGTTGAGCTGGTGGTAGAGCGCGGCCTCTTCGGCGATGGTGAGGCCGACGTGGACGCGGCAGGCGAGGTGCTGGGTGCGGGGGTTGAGGAAGTGGACGTCGCGGACGGTGGCCCAGCGGTGCTGCCCGTCGAGGATGGCGAAGGAGTCCTCACCGCGCTGGGAGACCTCGACGATCCCGACGAGCGCGATCTTGTAGTTGGCGGCCATCTTCTGGACGCGGTGCTCGTCGAGCTCGCGCTGGTAGGTGTGGTCGGCGAAGAGCTGGTCGACGGGCAGGGCCGCGATGTAGGGGTCGGGCTTCTCGCCGGCGGTCGCAGCGTCTGGAAGCTCGTGGTCGAGGATGTCGTCCAGGGCGGCGTCGACGTCGATCGTGTCGGTGGTCATGAGGCTTCCTTTCGATGGCGGTCGAGCAGCTCGGTGCGCTGCTCCTCGGTCGTGGCGGCCCAGACGCCGTGCTCCTTGTGCGCGAGCGCCCAGGCGAGGCAGGCGCGGATCCCGGGGCAGCGGCGGCAGACCTCGCGGGCCTGCTCGATGCAGTGCTCCTCGAAGGCGAAGAAGATCTCCGGCGTCTCGATGTCGCGGCAGGCGGCGCCAGGAACGTCGGGGATGCCGGCTGGGTCGAGTTCGATGAGCATCAGAACGGCGCCTCCTCAGTGAGGTGCGCCGGCCAGCGCACGGACGCGACGACTGCGCTCTGCAGGGCGGGCATGTCGTCGATCGGCTGCCCGAGGAAGCGGGCGCCGAGGGCGGCAAGGATCAGGGCATCGGCTTCGTCGTTGCCGCCGACCTCGACGTCGGGGTAGCGGCGTACGACGGCGGCGAGGACCTGGTCCTTGCCGGCGTTGCCCTTGCCGGTGGCGTACTTCTTCACCACCGACGGCGACACCTCGGCGACGGGCCAGTCGTAGGCGTGGAGGCGCTCGGTGACGAGCCACCAGAGTCCGGAGCGGTCGTGCATCCCGGGGTTGGACTGGTGGTAGGCGGGGCCCTCGATGACGACGAGGTCGGCGTCGCGCGCGGGGATGAGGATCTTCGCGGCGAGGCGCCGGAGACGGTCGGTGCGGTCCGCGATGGTGGCGTCTTTCTTGCCGTTGGACCGGATCCGTTGGACGGTGACGCGGCGGCCGACCTCGACGTGGTCGTCGACGACGGCGACGCCGGTGGAGGTCAGGGAGAGGTCGAGGCCGATGATCTTCACTCTGAGTCGCCTCTTCCTGGTCGGTCGTGGCGGTCGGGGACGCCGGAGGTGGAGTGGTGGACGCAGTTCTTGGGCGGGGTGTGCGGGGCTGGGTTCATGCAGGGGCCCGGGCCAGTGGCGGAGGGGCACTGGCTCATCGGTCGCCTCGTCCCTGCCGGATGCGGGCCAGCGCGCAGCCGAGCGCGACCACGGCGAGGACCCAGACGGCGGCGCAGACGAGGTAGAGCAGCCCGGGGTTCATCGGACGGTCCTGAGTTGGCCGCAGACCGAGCAGGCGCGCACGGACCCGCGGACGCGGATGCGGTCGTTGCAGCGGATGCGGTGGGTGAGGCGCGCCAGTCGAGACGGCGCCGGCGGGCGGGGGATGGGGGCGAGGAGCTCGCGGAGGTTGGTCATCGGAGCACCGCCAGGGCGTTGGCGAAGGTGTCGGTGCCGCCGTCGAGGACGCCGAATGCGATGACCAGGGCGGCGAGCACCTCGAGCGGGCGCGCGAGGTCGGCCATCACGGCTGCTCACCTGCCTCGGTGTCATGGGCAGCGAGGAGGGAGTCGAAGGCATCGAGGGCGCAGCGGATCGTGGCCGTGAGCCCGGTCTCGTTGGTCTGGATCCCGCCGCGGTGGAATCGACGCTGGATGTCCTTCGCGAGCGACTCACGCTCGGCGTCGGTCAGCGCACGCTCGGCGGGCGGAGTAGCTGTTCTGTCCGCAGGGTCGTCGCACCTCGCGACGCCCGAGTTGTTGCCCGCACGGCAGAAGCGCGGGATGCAGCCGGCGTGCGGGTCGGTGAGGTCGGCCAGGCGCTGGGCCGCGTCGGCGGCGGTCATCGCGCACCACCCCCGGGCTCGCCGAGGACCAGGTCGACGTCGACCTGCAGCTCACGGTTCGCCTCGACGAGCACGCACACGGCGGCCAGGACGAAGGCGACCACGACGATGACGACCAGGGCGGCGGTCATGACCGCACCCCCAGCACTCCTGCGGCTTGCTCGACCTGGTCCCAGAGGGTGCGGTCGCCGCCGAGCCGGTCTGGGTGCACAGCGGCGCGGGCTCGCTTGTGGTGCACTTCAATGGGGTCCGTGTCGTAGGCGTTCGAGTGCCGGTGCAATGTCAGCAGCGCCTCGTCACGGGTCATGTGGCTGGCGGGCATGGCGTGGCCGGCCGGGAGCGCCTTGAAGCCGGCGTACTGCTGGCCGGTCTCGGTGGCGCCGTAGCGGTCGACCGCGCGGAGGGCCTCGAGCGTGAGCGCGATCGCGCGGACGTTGTGCTGCCACTCAGGTCCCTGGTGAGCCCAGTTCGTGTAGAAGCGGTCGCAGCGGTACTGCATCGGGCCGTGCTTGGACTCGAAGGCGAGCACGACGGCCGAGCTCGTCAGGCGGGCGTTGGCGCGGAGCTCGCCGTTGAGCTTGAGGTCGGTCTCGGCGACGTCGATCTCGAGGACGACGTCGCGGCCTTGCAGCGCGCCGACCTCGCGGTCGAGCAGCTCGAGGGTGGAGCCCCACTTCGCGCCGAAGCGGGTGGCCTCCTTGCCCATGGTCCCGAGCCAGGTGCGGTCAGAGAGCGGGCGGACGGTGTACCTCATGCGGACATCACCTCGAGTTGGTAGAGCGCCGGCGCGACGCCGACGCCGTCGAGCTGGGGACGCTCGGCGAGGAGCAGGGACAGGTGCCGGGGGCCGCGGCGGCCGACGCAGGCGACGTCGACGTCGGAGGCCGGGTCGGACACGAAGGTGTGCGGGCCGTGGGCGTAGGGCCGGTCGCACCGCGGCGGCTTGGGGGTCGTCATGCCGCCACCTCGACCCGGTGAGCGCCGGCGCACGCCGACGTGTGGACGGGCCACACTCCGCAGCACCCGTCGTGGGCGGTGCCGGCCTTGTCGAAGAACGACCGCAGCCCGTCCATCTGCTCGCGCCGCCAGGTCACCTGGTGCTCGTGCAGGGTCGGGAGCCGCCACGACGCCATCTGCGGCCACGCGGTCAGCAGCTTGCGGAGCAGCCGCGCCGAGGCGATCGCGTCGGCGGCCGCGTCGTGCGCGCCGCCGTGCCGAACCCCGTAGTGGGTGCAGAGCGACTCGAGCTTCTTGTCGGTCGCACCGCAGCCGCCGCACCGGACCTTCCCGCCACGGCAACCCCCGCACTCGTGGTGACCCTCATCGCGCCGGCACCCGGGCGCCTTGAGGCAGATCTTGCGGAAGGGGTCGTACTGCTTCTCGATGACCATCGGGTCGACCACGCCGGCCAGCCCGCGAGGGCGGGCCGACAGGGGGGCGATGTCGTGGCGGCCGCACTCGTGCTCGAGGAGGGTGAGGTCGTACGGCGCGTTGTGCACGACCACGGCCTGGTCGCGGCCGATGGTCGCGGCGAGGTGGGCGGCGATCTCGAACACTGCGGCCTCGGCCGCGATGGTCGAGACGACGCCGTTGAGGGTGCGCTGGGCGAACCCGGGCCGGCCGATGGTCTGCTCGAGCCGGTCGTTGGTCCACCCGTGCACTGCGGCCGCCTCGGTGGGGATCTCGACCTGGGGGTCGATGAGGTAGCGGATCGGGCGGGGGCGCTCGCCGGGGGTGAGGTAGACAACCGCGGCTGTGACGATGCGGGCCGTGGTTGGCTCGACCGATGTCGTCTCGGTGTCGAAGGCGACAATCGTGCCGTCGTGCCACTTCGGGGTGCTCATCGCGTCACCGCCGACGCCGGGAGGACCTCGTCGTAGTCCGAGGCCATCTGCCAGTTGCCGATCCGTGTGCGCACGCCGTACCCGTCGGTGCTGTTGCCGCGGATGTTGGCGATCAGGATGCGGTTGCGGTCGGTGGGCTCGATGTCGTCGGCGTGGATCTTCTCGCCGACGACCCAGGAGCGGACCTTCACCGGCCGGGCGGTGCGCACCCAGGTCTCCGCGCCGTCGTCGGCGACGTACCGCTTCTCGTGGAAGGCGGTGATCTTGACGGCGTACCAGCCGTCCTTGCGGAAGAAGCCGTCCGTCTCGGTCGGCGCGACGGCGAGGGCGGCGTCCAGCGTCGGCTGGTCGACCTCGCGGGTGACGCTCTCGGGGAAGAGCGCGCCGGGGTAGGAGAACTCCGCGACGTGGCGGAGGCGTGTGCTCATGCCGCCACCTCGGCCTGGACGAGTTGCAGGTACGTGGCGAGCTCCTCGGCGGACGCCTCGGCGGACGACAGCCCGCCCATGCGCTGCGCGAAGTCGTCCTCGACGTCGGGCATCGACATGCCGCGCTCACCGCACGCCGCGAGGACCTGCTGCCACACCGCGTCGGCGTCACCGGCGGCGGCCGGCGGGTCGGGCACGATCTCGGCGTCGACGACACCGTCCGCGTCCGGCTCGTCGACCGTGGAGGCTGCCGCGGGGGCGGTCTCGGGCAGGTCGTGCGCGCGGGCCTTCCACGCGGCCACGAACTCCGCGGCCCGCTCGGTGGCCTGGGCCTGCGGGCCGACGAGCTGCTGCGCCTTCGCGTCGTCCCAGATCCCGATCAGGTCGGTGCGCTGCAGGGCGTCCGCGACCCGGGCGAAGAACGGCGCGTAGGCGTCCGGCTCGGCAGGAGCGGACGGCGCGGACGGCCCAGCGGCGAGGGCCGGGCGCTGCGGGCCGGCCGTGGCGAGCTCGGGCGCGGTGCCCGACTTCTCCGCGACCAGCTCGCGCAGCCGCGCGACCCCGATGCGCAGGTCCAGGACCGGGACCACGAACCGCGAGGTCTTGCCGTCGCGGACCGAGCGGCGCTCGACGAGGTGCAGCACCGCGGGCACGAGGTCCCCGACGTACTGCGCGAGCTCGGCGACGGCCGGGATCTCCGCGGCCGCGTTCCAGCCGTGGGACTCCATGCGCCACACGCCCATCGCGTCGAGCTCGGGCAGCATCAGCGAGAGCCGGGTGGTGGGCTTCGCGTTCTTGTGGGCCGGGTCGTTGGGGTTGCAGGCCTCGTTGGTCAGGGTGTTGACCTCGCCGTCGCAGCGGTGGGTGCAGCCGCCGCCGGACCAGGTCTCGAGCCACTGCGAGAGGCCGCCCTTGACGGCGATGACGTCGATCGAGCGGGCCTCGGTGAAGACCTCGAACTCGGCCTTGCCGTTGTTGTCCCAGGGGCGGGCCGCGCCACCGTAGAGCTGCGCGAGGTCCTTGACGTAGCCCTCGGAGGGGCTGGTGAAGCGGAAGCACTCGAGCTTCATGGGGCGGCCGTTGCCGCCCTGCTTGGCGCCGAGGCGGATCCGTCCGAGCTCGGCGTGCCGGCGCTGCAGCACGATGGGTGAGATGGGCATGTCAGGAGGCCTTCCGGGCAGGTGCCGGCAGTGCCGGCGCGTCGAGGGCGACCCAGGCCTTGGTGTCCTGGGCGTGGAAGTGGAGCTGGAGGTCGACCGCGCCGAGGAACGCCTTGTAGGCGGCCTTGTCGGCGGGCAACGGGATGAGCTGGTGGGCGCCGGCGCGGAGGTTGAGCAGCGCGGCGCCGGCGAACTTCGGGACCGCGATCTCGGTGTCGTCGGCCAGGAGCGCGGTGGGCGCGAAGCGGAGCCCGGCGAGCTGCAGCTCCTGGTCGGCGTAGACCCGGTTGACCGGGGCCTTGAGGGAGGTCTTGATGTCGACGAGCCACAGCTGTCGCCGCCCGGCGGGGCCGGTGGGGAGGTGCAGCCAGATGTCCCCGGTGCCGGCGTACTTCTTCGGCCGGTTCAGGACGGTGGTCTCGGCGGCCTCGACGTGGCGGTCGAGGTCGACGCCCCACAGGGACAGGAACTGGATGTACTGCTGGACGAAGGGCTCGACGTCGGGGTCGTAGGGGCGGGGCTCGCCGACGACGTGGGAGAACGCGTAGGAGTGGACGAGGGAGCCGAAGTCGGCGGCGGTGTCCCACTGGTTCTGGTGCTCGCGTTTGATGGCGGCGGTGAGGCAGAACCGGCAGGAGCCGCAGCGTTCGGCGACGCGCTTCTTCTCGCACCCGTTGGGGCCGGTCGGGGTCTGGCGGGACATGGCGACCATGGCGGGCAGCTGGTTCCAGGCGGTCTCTGCGGTGACCTTGACGGCGGCCGGGACGAGCGCGGGCTTGGCGACGACGCCTTGGGCGTTGGTGACGGAGATGAAGAGGTCGTCACCGAAGGGGCAGTCGTCCCCGCAGGAGCCGTAGTAGCGGCCCTTGCCCTTGACGTCGCGGGCGTGCTTCGGGGCGGTCATGCCGCACCTGCCACGGTGTCGTCGACAAGGTGCCCGACGGCCTCGACGAGCGCCCGGTCGGCATCCGTCGGCGCGCCGAGCCACGGGTCCGAGGACACGACCACGGCCGCGCCGGCCCACCCGGCCATCACGACTCGCCCTTGCAGACCGGGCACGTGATGAGCGCCGGCGCGCCGGTCAGCGCCGAACGGTGCTCAGCCAGACCGCTGCCCCCGCAGTGACCGCAGTACCCGAGGGCCTCGTTGGTCAGCTCGTAGGGGATCGGCTCGTTGGCCAGTGCCTCGAGGCGCGTGAAGTTCGCCATGACGTGCGCGAACTCGGCGTCGGAGTAGTCGACCCGGATCGACTCGGCGCGCATCGGGGTGACGTTCACGGCCTCGGCGACATCCATCCAGTCGTCCCGCTCGGGGACCGGCGAGGCGCTCATGCGGCACCCCCATCGGCGACAGCGGCCAGGTGGCGGGGGGCCTCGACGAGGGGCCTCGAGTACATGAGGTTCACGCGGATGCCGTAGGGCAGGAGCCGCCCGGGGGTGGTGATGCGCTCCCAGAGGCGGCCGCTGATCCGGCCGCCGATGGGGCGGCTCTCGATGGCGTCGACGTCCACGGCGAGCCCGGACCCCACCCAGGCGTCGATGGAGTCGGCGACGATCCCGATCGTGAAGAAGGGGGAGGCGGTCGAGGGCGGTGCGATGGAGAGCGGGACGCCGAGGTCGTGGTCGTGGATGTGCTGGACGACGGCGAGGAGCGCCGTCGGCGCCTGTCGCTCGACGTTGCTCGGTGTGGCGGTGGTGCTCATGGGATCCTTCTTTCGTTCGTGGGGTCCGGTCGCTGCCAGGCGATGAGCCGGGCCCCGCGGCATGTGATGGGTCAGGCGGAGCGCTTGGCCCGGCGGGCCTGCGCGGACTTCAGGGCGAGGCGCTGGAAGTGCGCGCGCCGCGCGGACAGCGCGCGGGTGGCGCGCTCGTTGACGGGGAGGACCCCGTCGGGGTCGACCTCGAGCTCGAAGCGACGGTTCAGCCCGTCGCGGGCCGGCTGGGTCGCGGCGGACCTGTCGGTCTCGCGCGCCCACCGCGAGTTGGCGGCGATCTTCGCGATCTGGCTGCGGTCGCTCATGCCACCTTCTCCTTGCTGATCGCGCTACCACTGCTTGCCGTTTCGGGCATGAAGAGAACAGCGAGGGGCACGTCGAGCGCCTCCGCGATGAGCTCAGCCGTCCGCGGCTCGCACGAGGTGCGGCGACCGGAGGTCAGGTGGTTGATGAAGGACGGGTGCTTGTCGGCGTACCGGGCCAGACGGCGCTGGCTCATCTTCTTGTGGGACTCCGGACCGACGAATGACTGGAGCCGCTCCTTGCTGACGAGACGCATCCACGTTCCCTTCGGCCATCTCTTGTATCGGTGCATCGATCCTCCGCTGGTAGGCGCCTATCTGTCAAGCGCTGCTTGCCATAAGGGTGCCTACTGGTAGGCAACCTGTCAACTAATACGCACGTTGTAGTTCTGCAGGTGAGCCCGTAACCGCAGGTCAAGCCGCCGATTTCTGGTAGGCGGTCGTACTACTCTGAGCCGTCAACTAGTGGTAGGCGGGCAAGATTCAGTCGGCTTGCCGCCCGTCGCAGCAGGGCAAGAGAGTGGTAGGCGTGGACCTCAGCGAACTCATCGACACCCACAAGGGTCGTCGGACCTACCCCGAGCTGTCGCGCGACTGCGGGGGCACGCCCAGCGGGAAGCGCCTGCAGCAGCTCGTGAAGGACCCCATCAAGAACTTCCCGGACCCGCCCACCATGAAGGCCCTCGCGCGCGGCCTCCGCGTGCCGGAGAGAGCAGTCGTGCTGGCGGCCGCGCAGTCCCTCGGGCTCGAGGTGCGAGACACCATGCCCCGGCTCTTCCAGCTGCTGCCCACCACGGCCAACGACCTCTCCGAGCAGCAGGCCGCCGCGATCGCGCACCTGGTCGACGCCATCGTTGAGGACCCGCGCCGCGGTGAGGCGCCGACGTACGACGACCCGGCCGAGAGCATCGAGCCCACCGTGGCCGGGGTGCTCGCGGCGCGCGCAGAGCATGAGCGCACGCTCAAGGCGGTGGCCGAGCAGGGCGACCCCGAGGACGCCGAGCAGGTTGACGAGATCGCGCGCCGGGCCCGCGAGAACCAGACGAAGAAGAAGTGACCGTCGTGGCCGTGTCGGTGGCGAGACCTACGGTCTCGACCCATGGGGACATCGGGGGGCCGCTACAACCCGTGGCGCGAGCTGCGGATGCTCGACGAGCTGATCTACGAGCAGACCGATCTCCCCTCGGGCGACGCCTGGTGGGTGCCGGCGCACAACGTGATCCTGATGCGCCCGGGCTTGAAGCAGGTGCAGCGCCGGTGCGCGCTGGCGCACGAGCTGGGGCACCGCGAGCTCGGGCACACGGGGCAGTGCAACTACGCCGACGCCAGCCGGCAGGGGGCGCGGGCGGAGGCCGACGCCGACGCGTGGGCGGCGCGGAAGCTGATCACCGTCGAGCAGCTGGCCGACGTGCTGGTGTGGACCGACGACCGCAACGAGGCCGCGTCCGAGCTGTGGGTCACCCGGCGGATCCTCGATCGGCGCCTGGAGTACATGCACCTGGGGGAGCGGCTCATGGTCCGCGACGCCGTACGACGCCGGGAGGCACACGATGACGGACGAGCAGCCGACGGGGAGGTCTGAGCGCTCCAAGAAGGCGATGGACGCCGCCCTGTCGAAGGAACAGCGCGCGCCGGCGAAGAAGCCCGCAGATCAGCCGGCTAGGCAGAAGCCGCCGGCCGGCTGGTACCCGCACCCCACGATGGCCGACACGCGCCGCTACTGGGACGGGGACAAGTGGACCGAGAACATCGCGCCGAACGCCGCGCCCAGCCGCAACACCCCCGGCGCGATCAAGAAGATCTCCTGGGCGATCGCGCTGGTCTTCCTCGCACCACTGCTGGTGCTGACGTTCATGGGCACCTCGGTGGACGGCGAAAGCTGCGGCAACTGGATCAGCGCGGAGTTCACCGACACCAAGATCGCCATTCGTCAGGCGGAGGTCATCATGGACGAGGGCGGCGCGATCGAGGCCGCCCGCATCTCCGCCGTCGCGAAAGAGTGCAACGACGCCATCTCGACCCAGCGCCTCATCGCGTTCGTGCTCATCGGCCTAGGTGTCGGATCACGGATCGCTATCCCCGTGATCGCCGGCGCCCTCAGAGATTGACCACATAACTCAATGCACAACGCAACCGGTTCGACGGCATAACCGCAGGTCGGCACAACGCATAGCAGGCCATTCCTTACAACGAGGTGGTCGGGGGTTCGATCCCCTCTGCGCCCACCGCATCCGGCGATCCGCTGCCGTTCATCGGCGGTCGTCACCGCTGGTCGGATGGTCGTCGGACGCCTGGTTCGCCCTGGCTGCTCCCATGACCACCCCGACGCCGACCCAGAGCGGGAAGAGCGCGACGTTGTCGAACAGCAGCCAGAACACCAGCCCGAGGCCCGCTCCCAGACCGACACCGGCACCCATGGCCCTCATCCGTGGAGTCATGCGATCGACCGTACGTGAGGCGCGTCGACGAGGGGTGCGCGGGACGTGAGTGTGGCCGGGCCATCCCCCGATCGCCCGGCCACCATCGAGGTCAACGGACGAGGCGGGAGGAGGTCACGGGTAGCGGAACGGAATCTTCCGCCTGACGGGGTCCGTGGCCGACGCCCACCTCGGGGGTGCCGACGTGGCGCGAGGCCCTGCAGCACCCTCTGACCTGCGCGTTCGTGAGAGTGCTCTCATGCGCGGCTCATGGACGGCTCACCGCGCACCGCGAGTGTCTTCCTCGACAGCAGTTCCACCGAGAGAAGGACACCACCATGAAGATCACCACCCTCCGCGTCGCCACCACGGCGGTCGCCGGGCTCGTGACCACCGGGCTCCTGGCGCTGCCGCTGACCTCGGCCACCGCCGACGACTCGCGGCTCAAGCGGGACGACGACACCCCCGACCTCGTGCTCGTCAACGACGACGACGATGACGACGACACCGGCCTGGCCAAGCGCGACAACAGCAACACGAACACCAACACGCGCACCGGCGGCCAGAGCAACACCCGCGACAACACCCGCTCCGGCGCCAACTCCGGTCGCGACAAGAGCCGCGCCAAGCAGAAGAAGGACTGGACGCAGGACGGTCCCGGCAAGCGCAAGGTCGACTGGTCGCAGAACAAGACCAACGACCGCTCGCGCAACAACACGCGCGGCTGACGCGACCCGACCGCCGTACCGCCCACCACCACCGGAGACGACCATGACGCACGCCGACGAGAGCTGGCACTTCCGCGAGGGTGACCCGATCACCGCCGAGCTGACCGCGATGCGGCTGCTCGGCGGGGGATCGGCGTACGAGGCCTACCTGGCCTTCGACGAGATCACCTACTCGCCCGTCGTGGTCAAGGTCGTCCGGCCCACCGAGGTCGACGACGAGGCCACCCTCGAGGGCCTTGCCCGCGAGGCGGCCGCGCTCGACCAGGCCAACCATCCGGTGGTGGTGCGGCGGCTGCGCCACGAGCTCGAGGGGGAGCGGCCGCACCTGGTGCTGGAGAACGTCGACGGGCCGCGGCTCTCGACGCTGATCCGGCGCTACGGGCCCCTGCAGGAGCAGCAGTACCTGCCACTGGCCGTCGACGTGGCCTCGGCGCTGCACTACTTCCGCCACGTCGACGTGGTGCACCTCGACATCAAGCCCAGCAACGTGATCATGGGCGCTCCCGCCCGGCTCATCGACCTCTCGGTCGCCCGCCCGGGCCACCGCGCCGCGGAGCTCACCAGCACCATCGGGACCGACGGCTACATGGCGCCGGAGCAGTGCGACCCGGGCAGGGCCGGGGCGCCCGGCTACGCCAGTGACGTCTGGGGCCTGGGGGTCACCCTCTTCGAGGCGATCGCCGGCTACCGCGCCTTCGACGAGGGCGACCGCGAGTCCGAGGACCCCGCCGTGCGCTTCCCGCAGCTGGTCGAGGAGCCCTACGTGCTGCCCGACACGGTGCGCGCCGACGTCGCCAAGACCGTCTACGCGATGCTCGCCCCCGCGCCCGGGGACCGGCCCGAGCCGCACGAGGTGGCCGGTGCCCTCGAGCCCGCGCTCACCGCCCAGCCGCCGGCGCGGTTGACGTTCAAGGTGCGGCGCTGACCTCCAGCTCCCGCGCGAGACCCTCCAGCTCGCCTGCGCGCCACGCCCAGGCGCTGAGCACGAGCTCCCCGCGAGCGTGACCGAGCCGGATCCGCGGCCTGAGCCGCCGCTCGACGGGAGACACCCACAGGATCTCCGCCCGTGAGAGCTCGCCGTGCTCGACCGCCGTGACGCTCATCAGGTCCTTCAGCGACCCCCGCACGCGTCGCCGGCCGTCCTCGGTCAGCAGCCGCACGGCGGTCACGACGAGCATCACCGCCGCGGTCGCGTACGCCACGACGTACGTCAGGGCCAGCCCCAGGACGATCAGACCGGCTACGGCGAAGCAGACGTAGCTGAAGGGCTCGGGGAGCAGCGCCCCCACGACGACGATCACGACAGCGCCCAGCACGAGCAGGATCTCGCCGCCGTCGACGGCGTCCAGGGCGGAGCCGCGGGGGCGGAGGGTGATCGAGGAGGGCCCGACCGTCACGTCGACGCGCCCGTGGGGTCCGCGCACCGGCCCGAACGTCGTCATCGCCGGAGCCTGCCACCGTCGCGGCGGCACCAAACTCACGTGCTCAGGCGGTAGCCCATCCCGCGCACGGTCACGATCGACTCGGCGCCGAGCTTGCGGCGCAGGTAGCCGACGTAGACGTCCACGACGTTCGACCCCGGGTCGAAGTCGTAGCCCCACACGTGGTCGAGCAGCTGCTCGCGCGAGAGCACCTGCCCGGGGTTGAGCAGGAAGATCTCGGCCAGCGCGAACTCGCGCGCCGACAGGTCGAGCTCCCGGCCGCCCACGGTGGCCCGGCGCGTGCGCAGGTCGAGCCTTACGCCGCCGGCCTCGAGCGCCTCGGTCGCGTTGCCCCCGTCGCCCTCGTGGGCCTGGCGCAGCCGCAGCCGCACCCGGGCGAGGAGCTCGGCGAACCGGAACGGCTTGGGCATGTAGTCGTCCGCCCCGCCCTCCAGGGCCGTCACGGTGTCGGTCACCGAGTCGCGTGCGGTCAGCACGATGACCGGCATCCGCGAGCCCTGGGACCGCAGCTGGTCGAGCACGTCGAAGCCGTCGAGTCGCGGCAGCCCGATGTCGAGGATCATCAGGTCGTGCTCGCCGCTGAGGGCGTGGTCGAGGCCCAGCACTCCGTCGCCGACGACGGTGGCGACGTGCCCGTCGGCGCGCAGGCCCTTGGCGACGAACGACGCGATGCGCGCCTCGTCCTCGACGATCAGGATGCGGGCCACGGCTCCTCCTCGGGTACGGCGGTCGGCGCGGCGGCGGCCGGACCGGGGATCGTGATGACGAAGCGGGCGCCTCGGGGGTGGGCGTCCTCCACGGCCACGGACCCGCCGTGCGCGTGGGCGATCGCGCTGACGATCGAGAGCCCGAGCCCGAAGCCCTCGTCGTGGTCGGGGACCCGGCCGCGGCCGAACCGCTCGAAGATCTTGGCCCGGTCCTCGGGCGCGACGCCCGGACCGGTGTCGCGCACCCACAGGCGTGCCACGCCGTCGTCGTAGGACGAGCCGAGCGCCACCACGTCGCCGGGACGCGTGTGCTTGACCGCGTTGTCGGCCAGCTGGAGCAGGGCCTGGGTCAGCCGCTGCGCGTCGAGGCGCACTGCGACCTCGGCGCTCGCGTCGAGCAGCCACTGCCGCTCCGCGAGCCCCCGCGCCTTGGCGAGGACGTCCTCGGTGAGCTCGTCGAGCTCGACGGGACCGGGGGTGACGAAGTCCGGGCGGTCGCTCTTGGCGAGCAGGATCAGGTCGCCGACGAGGCGCGCCATGCGGTCCACCTCGTCGAGCAGCAGCGCCTTGGTCTCCTCGACCTCCGCCGGGTCGGCGGCGTCCAGCAGCTCGAGGTGCCCGCGCAGGACCGTGAGGGGGGTGCGCAGCTCGTGTCCCGCGTCGTCGAGGAACCGGCGCTGGTCGACGAACGCGTCCTCGAGCCGGTCCAGCATGCTGTTGACGGTGCGGGTCAGCGCGGTGATGTCGTCGTTGCCGGTCAGCGGGATCCGTCGCGACAGGTCGGTCTCGCCGATCTCGTCGGCGGTCTCGCGCAGCACCCGCAGGGGCGCCAGCAGCCGGCCCGACTGCCAGAAGGCCACGACCACCAGCAGCAGCATCGACAGGGCGGCGACGGCGGTGTACGTGCGCATCGTGTCGAGCAGCTCGGCGCGGTCCTCGTCGAGGTAGACCACCACCAGCAGCGCCCCGCGCTCGTCGCCGCGGCGCACGGGCTGGCTGGTGACCATGACCTCGCCCTCGGCGGTCTCGAGACGCGCGCTGCTGCTGGCGGTGACGAGCGGCCGCGCCGCCGCCAGGAACTCGGGGTCACGCACGAGGTCGTCGTTGGGGAAGTAGCTGACCACCCCGTCGCCCACCCAGCCCACGAGGAGCTCGTCGTCGTCGGGCACGTTGCGCAGCATGAACAGCTCGAGCAGCCGGTCGACCGAGGCGAACGGCGCGCCGGTGGCGGGGTCGGTCCCCTCCTCGCTGAGCCGTCCGAACTCGTCGAGCTCCTGCTCGATCTCCTCGGTGGTCTGCGCCTCGAGCCGCTGGTCCTCGATCAGGTAGGCCATGAAGCCGGCCGAGCCGAGGGTGATGCCGACCAGGACCGCCACCGTGGCGGTGATGCGCAGGCGCACGGACACGCCCGACCGACGCAGTCGGGCGGTCGAGCGGGACGGGACGGGCTCAGTCGTCGTCGTCACCACCGCGGTCGTCGTCGTCCCGGTCGTCGTCCCCGTCGTCATCGCGGTCGTCGCGGTCGTCGTCCCCGTCGTCGCCGCCACTGCCCCGTCCCGACCCGCCGCCGTCAGCGCGGTTGGGCTCGGGGGTGACCACGCGCGGCGGCCGGTCGCCCCGGTCGTCGCCGCTCCCGGTGGGCGAGGGCCGACCGGTCGGCGTGGGGCTGGGGCGCGTCGTGGGGGAGCTGCTGGGGCTCGCGTCCTGGATCAGGATGGTCTCCCGGGGCGCCGGCTCGTCGGCCGACGACGCGGCCAGCGACCCGGCCACGAACGCCGCGACGGGCAGCACGAGGCCGAGCGTGAGGACGACCTTCCAGAGCCTGCTCATGTCCCCAGGATCCTCTCTCATCGTGGGGCATCGGTGAGACCTGCATGAGAGGACTCTCATGCGGCACCCCGCCGCCCAGCGGGGCAACCGCCGGGCAGCACGAGCCTCACTACAGTGGCTGTCGTCACAGCGTCACCTAGGAGGCTTGCGATGATCGTGCCCTTCAGCATCTCCGACTTCATCGACCGTGCGGTGCAGGTCTACGGCGACCGCGTCGGCGCCGTGGACGAGCCGGTCCAGCCGGCGTCGCCTCTAGGCGCGGAGGGCGGCGAGCTCACGTACGCCGAGATCGGCGCGCTGGCCCGGCGCCAGGCCGCCAAGCTGGACGAGCTGGGCATCGGCGTGGGCGAGCGCGTCGCGGTGGTCAGCCACAACAGCTCGCGGCTCCTGACGTCCTTCTTCGGCGTCGCGGGCTTCGGGCGGGTGCTGGTCCCGGTCAACTTCCGGCTGAGCCCGGACGAGGTGCGCTACATCGTGGAGCACTCCGGTGCGCGCGTGCTGGTGGTCGACCCCGAGCTGGACGAGGCGCTGAAGGACGTCACCGCCGAGCACCGGATCGTCATCGGCGACGACGCCCTGCTCTACGCCGCTCCGCCCGAGGAGGGCGGCGCCGAGCCGCGGCCGTGGGAGCCCGACGAGAACGCCACGGCCACCATCAACTACACCTCCGGCACGACCGCGCGGCCCAAGGGCGTGCAGATCACCCACCGCAACATCTGGGTCAACGCGGTCACCTTCGCGATGCACGCCGGTGTCACCGACCGCGACGTCTACCTCCACACCCTGCCGATGTTCCACGCCAACGGCTGGGGCATGCCTTTCGCGATGACGGGTCTCGGCGCGAAGCAGGTGGTGATGCGCAAGATCGACGGGGCCGAGATCCTGCGCCGGGTGGAGCAGCACGGGGTGACCGTGATGTGCGCTGCTCCCGCGGTCGCGGCCGCGGTCCTCGAGGCCGCCCAGGACTGGGACGGCGAGATCCCGGGTCGCGACCGGGTGCGCATCATCATGGCCGGCGCGCCGCCCCCGACGAAGACCGTCGTGCGCGTGCAGGAGGAGCTGGGCTGGGAGTTCATCCAGATCTACGGCCTCACCGAGACCTCGCCGCTGCTGACCATCAACCGCACTCGCGAGGAGTGGGACGACCTGTCCGCCGAGGACCGCGCCGCCAAGCTGGTGCGGGCAGGGGCGCCGGCGCTCGGCGTACGCCTGGAGACGGACGACTCACCCGAGGGCGGGGGAGAGGTGCTGGCGCGCTCCAACGTCGTGCTCGAGGGCTACTGGGAGCAGCCCGAGGAGAGCGCGACGGCCCTGCGCGACGGGTGGTTCCACACCGGCGACGGCGGTGTGATCGGCGACGACGGCTACCTCACCATCCAGGACCGCAAGAAGGACGTGATCATCACCGGTGGGGAGAACGTCTCCTCGATCGAGGTCGAGGACGTGCTGTTCTCCCACCCCGCCGTCGCCGAGGTCGCCGTCATCGGGGTCCCGAGCGAGAAGTGGGGCGAGACGATCAAGGCACTGGTGGTGCTGGCCGAGGGCGGGCAGGCCACCGAGGCGGACCTCATCGCCTGGTGCAAGCAGAAGGCAGCCGGCTACAAGGCGCCGACGTCGGTGGAGTTCCGCGAGGAGCTGGCGCGCACGGCGACGGGCAAGCTGCAGAAGTTCAAGCTGCGCGAGGCCTACTGGGAGGGCTACGACCGGCAGGTCAACTGACGGTCCTGCGGCTGCGGATTGCGGCGACGGCGTGGGGGAGTTTCACCGGGTACCCGGTGAAACTCACGCTTCCGGTGCGAAACTTCACGCCGGGAGCGTGAGTTTCGTCGGGGCAGTGTGAGCGCTGGGGCGAAGGGTCGCGGGCTCTCGCGGACGCCGAGGTCCGGGATCGTCTTCGGCTCCGGCTGCGTGCCCGGTCAGCTCGGCCGGACGTCGAGCACGACCTCGAACTCCAGCAGCTCGGCGCCACTGGCGACGGGCTTCCGCTCGCTGCCGTCCTGCGGGCCGGCGTGCGCGGCGCGGGCGTCGCCGTCGCGCCAGGCGGCGAACGACTCCTCGTCCTCCCACTGGGTCACCACGAAGTAGCGCTCCTCGCCCTGGACCGGCCGCAGTAGCTGGAAGCCCAGGAAGCCGGGCGTGCCGTCGATCGTGCCGGCTCGGGCGGCGAAGCGCTTCTCGAGCTCCTCGTGGGCCTGCGGCGGGACACTGATGGCGTTGATCTTCACGACGGGCATGGG
Source organism: Nocardioides lijunqiniae (assembly GCF_015024225.1). Taxonomy (GTDB): domain Bacteria; phylum Actinomycetota; class Actinomycetes; order Propionibacteriales; family Nocardioidaceae; genus Nocardioides; species Nocardioides lijunqiniae. The sequence continues at coordinate 44,610 of NZ_JACJGM010000018.1, read as the reverse complement.
TCGAGCCTAGGCGGCGTCGGTGGCCGGCGACGGCGTCCGGTACCAGCATCTGCTGGTACCGGCGAGGTTCTGGGCCGTCGCGACGCCCCAGAACCTCGCCACCATGCCCAGAACCTCCCGGAGCAGGACCGGGAGCAGCCCACCCGCGACCCGCGGACCCGGAGGTTCGCCACTACCCTGGCGCGCATGCCGACCCTCCAGGACCTGACCGACCTGCTGCACGGCTGGTACCCGCCGAGCACGGCGGACGAGTGGGACGCCGTCGGCCTCGTGCACGGCGACCCCGCCGCCTCCGTGGCCAAGGTGATGTTCGCCGTCGACCCGACGGCCGAGGTGGCGCGGGAGGCGGCCGAGTGGGGCGCCGACCTGCTCGTCGTGCACCACCCGCTCTTCCTCAAGCCGGTGCACGGAGTCGCCGCGACCACCCCCAAGGGGCGCACGCTCGCGACGCTCGCGGCGGCGGGCTGCGCGCTGCTGACCGCCCACACCAACGCCGACCGCGCCGACCACGGCGTCTCGACCGCGCTGGCCGAGGCGCTGGGGCTCACCGGCGTCACGCCGATCGTGCCGAGCACGGGTCCCGCGCGCGACAAGCTCACCGTCTACGTCCCCGCGGACGCCGCGGCGCCGCTGCGTGCCGCGATCGCGGAGGCCGGCGCCGGGCGCATCGGCGCCTACGACTTCGCGTCGTTCACCTCGCCGGGCCAGGGCCGCTTCCGGCCGCTGGAGGGTGCCGACCCCGTGGTCGGCACCGTCGGCTCGATCGAGACCGTCGAGGAGGTCCGGATCGAGGTCATCCTCGATCGCGAGCTGCGCGCCGACGTGGTCCGCGCCGCGCTTCGCTCCCACCCCTACGAGATGCCGGCCTACGACGTCGTCGAGCTCGCCGACGTGGGCGACGCCACGACCGGCACCGGCCGGATCGGCTCGGTCGCGCCGACCACGCTGGGCGAGTTCGCCGCCCACGTCGCCGAGGCGCTGCCCGAGACCGCGCAGGGCGTGCGGGTCGCGGGTGACCCCGACCGCGTCGTACGACGGGTGGCGGTGTGCGGGGGCGCGGGGGACTTCCTGCTCGACGACGTCCTGCGCACGGACGCCGACGTCTACCTCACCAGCGACCTGCGCCACCACCCGGCGAGCGAGTTCGTCGAGCGCGGCGGCCCGGCGCTGGTCGACGTGGCCCACTGGGCGGCGGAGTCCACGTGGCTCCCGGTGGTGGAGGCGAAGGTGCGTGCGGCGCTGGGCGATACGGTGGGCACCCGCGTGAGCACGACCGTCACCGACCCGTGGACCACCCGCCTCTGAGGAGCACCCGCTGAAAGCCGACCCGTTCGCCCAACTGAAGCTGCTCGACGTCCAGGCCCTGGACGCGAAGGCCGACCAGCTGCGGCACCAGCGCTCCCACCTGCCCGAGCTGGCCGAGATCGCCACGCTCACCGTGCAGCGCAAGGAGCTCGACGACCAGGCCCGTGACGCCCGGATCGTGGTCGACGACCTCGCAGCCGCCCAGGCGAAGGCCGACGCCGACGTCGAGCAGGTCAAGGCCCGTCGCACCCGCGACCGCGACCGCATGGACTCCGGCGCGATCACCAACCCCAAGGACCTCGAGCGCATGCAGCACGAGCTCGCCTCCCTGGAGCGTCGGATCTCGACGCTCGAGGACGAGGAGCTCGAGGTGATGGAGCAGCTCGAGGCGGCCCAGGCGGCGCTCACCCGGGTCACCGAGCAGCTCAGCGCCGTCGACATCCGGATGGCCGACCTGGTCGCCGCCCGCGACGAGAAGACCGCCGCGCTCGACGTCGAGCTCGAGGCCGTCGTCGCCGAGCGCGCGCCCGCGGTCGAGGGCATGCCCGAGGACCTGCTGGCGCTCTACGACCGGCTGCGCGCGAGCAAGCACGGCGTCGGCGCGGCCGAGCTGCGCCAGCGCCGCTGCAGCGGCTGCCAGCTCACCATCGACCACGCCGAGCTCGCGATCATCCGGGCCAAGCCGACCGACGAGGTCGTCCGCTGCGAGGAGTGCCAGCGGATCCTGGTGCGCACCGGCGAGTCCGGCCTGTGAGCGAAGCGAACGAGAAGGTGCTGTGAGCGCCCGCCGCGTCGTCATCGAGGCGGACGGCGGCTCGCGCGGCAACCCCGGCCCGGCGGCGTACGGCGCGGTGCTGCGCGACGCCGACACCGGCGCGGTCCTGGCGGAGGACGGCAGCACGATCGGACGTGCGACCAACAACGTCGCCGAGTACTCCGGTCTCATCGCCGGTCTGCGCCTGGCCCAGGAGTTCGCGCCCGAGGCGGTGGTCGAGGCGCGGATGGACTCCAAGCTCGTCGTCGAGCAGATGTCGGGTCGCTGGAAGATCAAGCACCCCGACATGCGCCCGCTGGCCGCGGAGGCCACGCGGCTGGCGCCGCCCGGCACGACGTACACCTGGATCCCGCGGGGCGACAACGCCCACGCGGACCGTCTGGTCAACGAGGCGCTCGACGGCGTCCGCGAGGGCGTCACGTCGCCGGAGCCGAGCGACGACGAGGACTCGCTGATCGAGGAGATCGAGAGCCCGGCCGCCGCGGCCGAGGGCGACCGGCCGGCGACCGTGCAGAGCCAGGCGCGGGGCTGGTCGGCCGGCGGGGGAGCGACCACCACGCTGATCCTCGTGCGCCACGGCGTCACCGCCCACACGCTCGAGAAGCGCTTCTCCGGCGGGCTGGCGAGCGCCAACCCCGCCCTGAGCGACGAGGGCCGCGACCAGGTGCGGGCCACGGCCGAGTGGCTCGCGCCGCTCGCCGAGCGGGTCGGCGCGGTCATCGCCTCGCCGGTGCGCCGCACCCGCGAGTCGGCCGACATCGTGGCCGAGGTGCTGGACAAGCAGGTCGAGGTGGAGCCGGGCTTCGCCGAGATGGAGTTCGGGATCTGGGACGGCCTGACCTTCGCCGAGGTCGCCGAGCAGCACCCCGACGCCCTGAAGCAGTGGCTGGGCTCGCTCGACGCGGCGCCGGAGGGCGGCGAGTCGTTCCGGGTCGTGCAGGAGCGGGTGCTGGCGGGCCTGCGTCGGGTGCTCGAGGCGCATGCCGGCGAGACCGTGGTCGTCGTCAGCCACGTGACACCCATCAAGACGCTGGTCGGCCACGCCGTCGACGCCCCGCTGGACTCGGTGTTCCGCATGGAGCTGACCCCGGCGTCGGTCACCGTGGTGTCCTTCTTCTCCTCCGACGACGACGAGCCGCGCACGTCGCTGCGGCTCTACAACGCGCTGCCGCCGCACCGCGACGCCTTCTCCGACCCCTCCGCCTGGTAGCCGCCCGCCTCAGGGGTGCTCGTCGGTGCTGCGGGAGTCGGTGAGCGTGAGCGCACCGCCGGCCGCGACGAGACCGACCACCACCGCGAGCACCGCGTAGATCACCCGCTCGCCGTGGAAGAACGACGCCACGAGGTCGTCGCTCCACGCGCCCGGGGGCAGCCGGGTGGTGACCAGGACGGCGATCAGGGTGCCCACCACGGCGGTGCCGATGCTGGTGCCGACCTCCTGGGCGGTGTCGTTGAGCGCGGCGCCGATCGACGTGCGGTTGCTCGGCATGGCGTCGACGAGCGCCACGGCGCAGATCGTCATGACCGTGCGGAGGCCGACCGTCAGCACGACCATGCAGGCCGCGACGGCGGCGTACCCGTGGCCGACGCCCCAGGCGAGGCCGGCCAGCGCACCCCCCATCAGCGCGGCGCCCACCAGGCAGGCGACGCGGTGACCGAACCGTCGCGCCAGCCACTCCGAGACGGGGGTCGCCAGGACCATCGTGGCGATCAGCGGCAGGTTGGCCAGTCCGGCCCTGACCGGGCTCCAGCCGTAGGCGTACTGGAAGTGCAGGATCAGCCCGAACATCACGCTCGACATCGCGATCGACGTCCCGAGCTGCGCGATGGCGGCGCCGCGGACGGTGCCGGAGGAGAACAGCCGGAGGTCGAGCATGGGGGACGGCGTGCGCCGCTCGTGCCGGACGAACGCGACGCCGGCGAGCACCGCGCCGAGGACCGTGACGAGGGTGGCCGCGGACGCCCAGCCGTGCTCGACACCGCTGGTGAGGGCGTAGCAGGCCAGGCCGATGGTGGCGATGCTGAGCACGGCTCCCGGCAGGTCGAGCCGGTCCCGCGTGAGGTCCTCCGGTCGGTCCGCGGGGACGCCGAGCCGCACCCCCAGGAAGGCGATGAGCGCGATCGGGGCGTTGACCACCAGCAGCCACTCCCAGCTCACGTGGGCCAGGGCGGTGCCTCCGAGCACCGGGCCCAGGATGAAGCCCGACATGCCGACGACGATCATCAGCGTCATGGCGCGCATCCGCAGCGCCTCGTCGTCGAAGAGCCTGAACACCAGGGAGTTGGTGATCGGCGCCATCGCCGCGGCACACAGGCCGAGCGCCGCGCGCAGGGCGATCAGCTCGCCACCGCTCTCGACGGTGACCACCAGGGCGCTGATGACGCCGAAGGCGACGAGCCCGACGAGCAGCACCCGTCGGCGCCCGAGACGGTCGGCCATGGACCCGGCGGTGAGCAGCAGTCCGCCGAAGGTGAGCGAGTAGACGCCGGTGACCCACTGCAGCGCCGTGGTGCCGCTGCCGAGGTCACGGCCGATCGTGGGCAGCGCGATCGTGAGCAGGGTGTTGTCGACCATCTCGACGAAGAAGGCGAGGCAGAGCGCGGCGAGCGGCATCCACGCGGCGCGGAGGGAGGGGTAGGTCCGGGGAGGGGTGGTGGTGGCAGTGGTGGTGGCAGTGGTCATGGCGGGCTCCTGACATCGAACGACGTTCGAGAATCGAACAATGTTCCACAATCTAGAACATTGTTCGATACGGAGCAAGGTGTGATGGACTGTGACTCATGGCACCCCCCACCGGACGATCCTCCGCTCGCACCTCGTCCGGTCCCACGGGCGCCCGCCGGCGCGCCTCGCACTCGATGGAGGCGGTGCTGACCGAGGCCGTCGCCCTCCTGGACGAGGCGGGGGAGGCCGCCCTCACCTTCCGCGCGCTCGCCGCCCGTCTCGGCGGTGGCGTCGCCAGCATCTACTGGTACGTCGCCAGCAAGGACGAGCTGCTCGACCGGGCCGCCGACCACGTGCTGGCCGACGTCCTCGCCGACGCCGAGCTCCAGGTGGAGCGCGACGACCCCATCGACGGGATGCGCGCGATCGCGGTCACGCTCTTCGACGCCGTCGCCGAGCGGCCGTGGCTCGGCGCCTACTTCATGCGCGACACCGGGCTGCAGCCCCACGGCCTCAAGCTGTACGAGCAGCTCGGCCAGCAGACGCTCCGGCTCGACCTCACGCCGCGCCAGCGCTTCCACGCGGTCTCGGCGGTCATCGGGTTCGTCGTCGGCACCGCCGCCGACATGGGGCAGGAGCCGCCGCGCGAGGTGGTGGAGGGCGAGGTCAGCCGCGACCAGTACCTCGCCCGCTGGGCGGAGGAGTGGCGGGCGCTCGATGCGAAGACCTATCCCTTCGTCCACCACATCGTCGACGAGTTCGCCACGCACGACGACGCCGAGCAGTTCCGCGCCGGTCTCGACCTGATCCTGGCCGGCCTGCGCCTGCAGGCCGAGGGCTGACGGGGCTCGCCCCGGCGCCTACGCGTCCTGGGTGGCCTGCTTCGCGGGCCCCTGCGGCACGAAGTCCCGCTGGCGGATGAGCACCAGGCAACAGGCGCCGGCGACGTAGGCGATGACGGCGCCGATCACGATGATGTGGTTGAGGGCGTCGACGAAGCTGGACGTCGCCACGGCCGCGAGCTGGTCGCGCACGTCGGCCGGCGCCTGGGCCAGCACCGCGCGGATCTGGCCGCCGGTCACCGCCTCCGCGATGCCGGCCGACTGACCCGCGGCGGGCGTGCCGGCGAGACCGTCGCGCACGCCGTCGGCCACCTGGTGGCTGAACAGCGACCCGAGCGCGGCGATGCCGGTCGCGATCCCGACCTGGCGGAACGTCGAGTTGATGCCGGAGGCCATGCCCGACCGCTCGACCGGCACCACGCCCACGGCCGTCGAGGCCAGCGGGGTGTTGATCATGCCGATGCCCACCCCGGCGACCAGCAGCCCCGGGATCAGGTGCGTCCAGGACGAGTCGGGCTCGAGGCCGCTCATCAGGAGCAGGCCGGTGCCGGTGAGGGCGAAGCCGGGCACGATCAGCCACTTCGCGGGCAGCCTGGCGGTGAGCCGGCCCGCGATCGCGGCCGCGACGAAGGACGCGCCGGAGAGGAAGAGCAGCCGCGTGCCGGTGCCGACGGCGGAGTAGCCCTGCACGTTCTGCAGGTACAGCACGAGGTAGGTCAGCAGGGAGAAGATCGACGCCGAGACGCCGAACGCCGCGATCAGGCCGCCGGTGAAGGTCGGCTTGCGCAGCAGGGCGAGGTCGAACATCGGGTGCTCCTGCAGCAGCTGGCTCACCACGAACGCCGCCAGCAGCACGACGGTCGCGACCAGGCAGACCAGCACCCGGCCGTCGCCCCAGGACTCCTGCCCGGCGCGGATGAGGGCGTAGACGAGCGAGCCGAGCGCGACGGAGAACGTCACGAAGCCGATCCAGTCGGGGCGGCCGGCGCGCGGGTCGTGCGACTCCTTCACCCGCCACAGCCCGATGGCCATCGCGCCCAGGCAGATCGGGATGTTGACGAAGAAGATCCAGCGCCACGACAGTCCGGAGGTCAGCACGCCGCCGAGCACCGGGCCGATCGCGACGGCCACGCCGGTGGTCGCACCGAAGGCGCCGAACGCAACGCCCCGGTCGCGTCCGGTGTAGGCCGAGGCGATCAGCGCGAGGGCGGTCGCGAACATCGCGGCGCCGCCCACGCCCTGGAAGGCGCGGGCGACCTGGAGGAAGAAGACGTCCTGCGCGGCGCCGCAGGCGATCGACCCGAGCATGAACAGGCCGGTGCCGATGACGAACACCATCCGCCGTCCGTAGAGGTCGGCCAGCGACCCCGCGGTGAGCAGGAGGGCGGCCAGGCTGAGCGCGTAGGCGTCGATGACCCACTGCAGGTCCGACAGCGAGGCGTCGAGCTCCATCTGGATGTCGGGCAGCGCGACGTTCACGATCGTGATGTCGAGCAGCAGGATGAACACGCCCGTGCAGACGGCGATGAGCGTCCACCACTTGGGGTCGCGGGCTCCGGTGCGGTCGGGCGCCGGGGCGGCCTGGTCGGTCATGCGGGGACCTCTCGATTTCATCACGTGCCTCACGATTACCCTAGGAACGGTATCCGAGTCCTGCTGTCCGTCAAGTACCTAATGATTCAGTGAGAGAGGGATCACGGTGGCCCTGCTCCCCGCGCTCGCCGACTCGCCCGGCCACGTGGTCTGGCGAGCCGCCGCGCGGGTGACGTCGGCCCTGGCGGACACGCTGCCACCCGGCGTCGACATCCACGCGTACGCCGTGCTGGTCGCCCTCGCCGACGAGCCGCCGCGCTCGCAGCAGTGGCTGGCCGACGCCGTCGCGACCAGCCGCACCACCCTGACCCGGGTCGCGGGGCAGCTGGTCGCGGACGGGCTCGTCGAGCGGGTGCGCAACGCCGACGACCGCCGGGCCTACGCCCTGACCCGCACTCCGGCCGGCGCGACCGCGATGACCAGCTGGGCGCGCCACGTCGCCGTGGTCGAGGACTCGCTGGTCGCCGGCCTCACCGACGCCGAGCGCGTCGAGCTGCACTCGCTGCTGGTCGCGCAGGTCGGGCAGGACCTGGCCGAGGAGACGCCGACGCCGCTCCTGGCCAGCACCGCCTTCCTGGTCACCCGTCTGCACGCTCGGCTGCACGCGGAGGTCGCGGCGGACCTGGGCGAGCTCGACGTCGAGCCGCGCCACCTCGGCACGTTCCTCGTGCTGCGCCGCACCGGGCCGGTCGCGCAGGCCGAGCTCGCGAGGCACCTGGGCATCAGCGGCCCGAGCGTGGTCGAGATCGTCGACCAGCTGGAGCGACGGGGCGCCCTCGAGCGGCGCCGCTCGACGACCGACCGACGCACGCAGCTGCTGCACCTGCTGCCGCTGGGGGAGGAGCTGCTGCCGACCGTCCACGGCCGCGCCGACGCGGCCGCCGACCGGGTCCTCGGACGGCTCTCGGCCGGGCAGCGCGACCGGTTGCGCCGGCTCCTGGTCCGGGTCGTGACCGGCGGGTCCCCGAGCGGCTCCCCGAGCGGCTCCTAGAGCTGCGCGACCACCACGTCCAGCTGGGTGCCCTGGGGTGTGGGCTCGCCGACCTCGACGACCCATCCGAGGTCGCGGAGCACCTCGGCCAGGCGCGCCGGCGTACGCGGGTCGCGTCCGTCCTCGAGGAGGGCCCGCACGATGCGCCCCTTGGTCGCCTTGTTGAAGTGGCTGACGACCTGGCGGCGGCCGTCGACCTCGTGCAGCACCCTCACCGTCGCCACGCGCCGGGCCAGCTCGGGCGCGGGGCGCCAGAAGGCGGCGTAGGTCCCCGACCGGAGGTCGACCAGCAGCCCGGTGCCCAGGGCGGCGGTGACGGCGGCGCCTAGGTGGGCGCGCCAGTGGGCGGCGACCCCGCCCAGCCCGGGCAGCGACGCGTCGCCGGACAGCCGGTAGGCCGGGATCCGGTCGGAGGGCCGGACCAGGCCGAACAGGCTGCTGGTCACCGCCACGCGACCGGTGGCGCGCCGCTTCCCGGCCGTGGACAGGGTCGCGAAGTCCAGTGCCTCGTAGACCACGCCGCGGTAGACCTGGTCGCCGCGCGCCGTCGGCGTGCGGCGTGCGTCGGCGTTGAGCCGGACGAGATCGAGCTGGGTCTTGGGCACCCCGAGCGTCGTCGCGGCGACGTCGGGGTCGCCCTCGCAGAGCTCCACGAGGGCGTCCAGCACCCGCTCGCGGGCGGCCGTCAGCTCGGGGCTGCCCAGGGTCGTGAGGTCGAGGGGCTTGCCCCGGCGCGGGGCGACCTTGCCCTCGCTGGGCGGCAGCAGGATGAGCACCCGGCAACCCTAGGGGGCGGTGATCTAGGGTCGAGCACATGCCGAGCAACCGGGTCGTCCACATCAAGGTCGCCGACGAGACCGCCGAGGACGGCGCCGTCGTGGCCACGCTGCGGGAGGGCATCGAGCGGATCCGCGCCGAGCTCGACGTGAGCCCGGAGTTCCCGCCGGAGGTCGAGGCCGCAGCCGCCGCCGCGGCGGCGGCGCCACGCCTGCCCGACCTGGACCGCACCGACATCCCGTTCGTCACCATCGACCCCGAGGGGGCGATGGACCTCGACCAGGCCCTACACATCGAGCGTGACGGCGACGGCTACGTCGTCCACTACGCCATCGCCGACGTGGCGGCCTTCGTGAGCCCGGGCGACCCGATCGACCTGGAGTCGCACCGGCGCGGGGAGACCCTCTACGGCGCCGACTCCAAGGTGCCGCTGCACCCCAAGGTCATCTCCGAGGACGCCGGCTCGCTCGTCGCCGGCGAGGTGCGACCCGCCCTGCTCTGGACGATCCGGGTCGACGACACCGGCGAGGGCACCGACGTCCGGGTCGAGCGCGCGCGGGTGCGCTCCACGGCCAAGCTGTCCTACGAGGCCGCCCAGGCCGCCGTCGACGACGGCACGGCCGGCGAGGTGCTCGGGCTGCTGCAGGAGATCGGCGAGCTGCGACTGGCCCGCGACGCGGCCCGCGGCGGTGTCTCCCTCCCGCTGCCCGAGCAGGAGATCGACATCCAGGGCGGACACTGGAGCCTGGAGTTCCGCAGCCTGCTGCCCGTGGAGCTCTGGAACTCGCAGATCTCCCTGCTCACCGGCTTCGGCGCCGCGACGCTCATGGTCTACGGCCGCGTCGGGCTGCTCCGCACCCTGCCCGCGCCCGACCCCCGCGACGTGCAGCGGCTGCACCGCACGGCCCGCGCGCTCGGCATCGAGTGGCCGGCCGAGATCCTCTACCCCGACTTCATCCGCTCGCTGGACCCGACCAGGCCCACCCACGCGGCCATGGTCGTCGCGAGCGCGCGGCTGCTGCGCGGCAGTGGCTACGTCGCCTTCGACGGCGAGGTCCCCGCCGAGCCGCTGCACTCCGCGCTGGCCTCGGAGTACGCCCACGTCACCGCGCCGCTGCGGCGCCTGGCCGACCGCTACACCGGCGAGGTGTGCGTGGCGCTGTGCGCCGGGGAGCCCGTGCCCGACTGGGTGCTGGCCGCGCTGCCCGGGCTGCCCAAGACGATGCAGCAGTCGAGCCAGCGCGCCAAGGGCTACGAGCGCGCCGTGCTCGACCTCGTGGAGGCCGGCCTGCTGGCCGCCCGGGTCGGCGAGGAGTTCGACGGCGTGGTGGTCAGCGTCGACGAGAAGCGGCCCGACCACGGGGTGGTCATGCTGGCCGAGCTCGGCGTGGAGGCCCGGGTCGTGGGCGAGGACCTCCCGCTCGGGACCGACGTACGCGTGCGGCTGGAGAAGGCCGACGTCGACACCCGCAAGGTCGAGCTGAGCCTCGTCCGCCCCTAGGGGCCGGCTAGGACGCGGCCACGAACTCCGCCAGGGCGGAGTCCGGCGCCGACCACGCCGTGCGGAAGCTCGGGTGCAGGGGCAGGTCCTCGACCTCCGACGCCGGCACCCAGGCGTGGCCGTCGCTCTCCGAGAGGTCGGCGAGCTCCAGGCGCCCGGTGGGCACGGCGAGCACCGTCTCGTAGGTCCAGCCGCCGCAGCTGGCCGTCGAGGAGCCTCGCACCTCGACCTCGTGTGCCGCGACGCCCAGCTCCTCGCCGGCCTCGCGCAGGGCGGCCTCGACCCAGCTCTCGCCCCGCTCGCGGGCGCCGCCGGGGATCGACCAGGTCCCGCCCTGGTGCGCCCAGCGGGCGCGCAGCTGGAGCAGCACCCGGCCGCCCTCGGCCAGGAGCAGGCCGGCGGCCCCGCGTCTGCCCCAGTGGGCGTGCCCGCGGTCGCACGTCGCCCAGGTCATGAGTCCCAGCCTAGGCGCGGGCGAAAGGCGGGCGTCGTCCTCGTGCGGTCAGGGAAGCACGGGCTCGGTGTCGGGCAGCGTCGGGTCCGGCGGCGTCTCGCCGGGGCCCGGGTCGGGCGGGACGGCGGGGTCGCCGGGACTGCTGGGGCCCGGGCTCGGGACCACGTCGGGGTCGGGCAGGGGCTCGGTGGGGTTCGTGGTCATGACGCCCCGTACCCCGCCCGCCGGGCCACCATGCCGCGCATCCCCCCGGTCACCGCCGCGCGTTGAGTCGCGCCGCCTGCCGGGTCAGGTGGTCGCGCTCGGCGAGGTCGTGAGCCTGGTGGGCGGCCTCGGCGTAGAGGCGCGCCGCGGTCGTCAGGTCCCCGTCCTTCTCGTGGAGGTACGCGGCCACCGCGGTGTGGCGGGGGAGCGAGCCGTCCAGCTCGGCGAGCGCCGCGAGTCCGGCCCGCGGCCCGTCGGCCTCCCCGACGGCGACGGCCCGGTTGAGCCGCGCGACCGGGTTGCCGGTCAGGCGCACCAGCTCGTCGTACCACTCGACGACCTGCACCCAGTCGGTCTCCTCGGTCGAGCGGGCGTCGGCGTGCAGGGCCGCGATGGCTGCCTGCGCCTGGAACTCGCCCAGCCGGTCTCGGGAGAGGGCGTGCTGCAGGATCCGGACTCCCTCGGCGATCGAGGCGGTGTCCCAACGAGCACGGTCCTGGTCGGCCAGCGGCACGAGGCCGCCGTCGGGGGCGGTCCGCGCGGGGCGCCGGGCGTGGTGGAGCAGCATGAGGGCCAGCAGCCCGTCCACCTCGGGATGGTCCACGGCCGCGGCGACCTGCCGCGCGAGCCGGATGGCCTCGGCCGCGAGGTCGACGTCCCCGGAGTAGCCCTCGTTGAAGACCAGGTAGAGGACCCGCAGCACGGTCGCGACGTCACCGGGCTGGTTCAGCCGGACCCCCGCCACCGTGCGCTTCGCCCGACTGATGCGCTGCGCCATCGTCGCCTCGGGCACCAGGTACGCCCGGGCGATCTGGCGCGTCGTCAGCCCGCCGACGGCGCGCAAGGTGAGCGCCACCGCGGACGACGAGCTCAGGGACGGGTAGGCGCACAGGAAGTAGAGCTGGAGCGTGTCGTCCACCCCCGTCGCGGGACCGGGCGGCGCCGGCTGCCCGTCGACGACGTCCTCCCGGCGTCGGCGGGCGGCGTCGGCCCGGGTCCCGTCGAGGAACCGCCTCCAGGCCGTGGTGACCAGCCAGCCCTGGGGGTCCCGCGGCGGGTCGTCGGGCCACACGCGGACCGCCTCGACCAGGGCGTCCTGCACGGCGTCCTCGGCCGCCGCGAAGTCGGCTCCGCGGCGGACGAGAACCCCGAGCACGCTCGGCGTCAGGCTTCGGAGCAGCAGCGCGTCCACCCGGGTGTCAGTCCGAGATGGTGGGCGGCTGCGTCAGGAAGGGCCGCAGCTCGAGCCACTCGTGGATCGGCTTCCCGCCCGCCCCGGGGGCGGCCGACAGGTCCCCGGCCAGCTCGAGCGCACGCTCGTGCGTGTCGACGTCGATGACCATCCAGCCGGCGATGAGGTCCTTGGTCTCGGCGAAGGGCCCGTCGGTGAGCGGCGGGCGACCCTCGCCGTCGTACCGCACCCACGTCCCCTCGGGGGACAGGGCCTGACCGTCGACGAGCGGCGTTCTCGACATCCGCGACGGATCGGGTCAGAGGTGCTTGATGACCCGCGCGGGGTTGCCGACGGCGACGACGTCGGCGGGGAGATCCTTGGTGACCACGGAGCCCGCGCCCACGACGGTGTTGGCGCCGATGCTGACGCCGGGGCACACGATGACGCCGCCGCCGAGCCAGACGTTGTCCCCGATCGTGATCGGCTCGGCGGCCTCCCACTTGTCACGCCGGGGTCCCGGCTCCAGGGGGTGGGTCGGTGTGAGCAGCTGGACGTTCGGCCCGATCTGAACGTCGTCGCCGATCGTGATCGTGGCGACGTCCAGCGCCACGAGGCCGTAGTTGGCGAAGCAGCGGGCGCCGATGCTGATGTGGCTGCCGAAGTCGACGCGGAGGGGCGGGCGGATCGCGGTGTCCTCGCCGATCGATCCGAGCAGCTGCTCGAGCAGGGCGCGGCGCAGGGGCCTCTGGCGCGACCGGGTGGCGTTGTAGGCCTCCATCAGGTCCTGGGCGACGTGGCTCTCCTCGTCCAGCTCGGGGTCGTCGGCGAGGTAGAGGTCGCCGGCGACCATGCGCTCGCGCATCGAGCGCTGGTCGGTCGGATCGATGGGGGAGTCAGCCATGACCGGCACGCTACCGACTTTCCTCAGCATCCACGGGGGTTGTGCCAACCTGTCGACAAAAGTGTGTAATACTACTGAAATAGTAGACATGGCCATCGGGGGCCACCCACACGAGAGGCCTCTGGCTTGATGCTCAGCTATCCGACGCTCGCCCTGCTCATCACCCTGGGGCTGTTCGCCGGCCTCTACGTCCTCGGGCGCCGCCAGGTGAACTTCAGCGTCCTCACGATCGGCGCGCTCGTCGTCGGCGCCGGCGTCGGGGTGGTCTTCGAGGGCCACGTCGACTACGTCGAGCCGGTGGGCAAGGTCTACCTGAACCTGCTGCTGGCGATCGTCGCGCCGCTCATCATCGTGTCGATCCTGTCCAGCATCACCTCGCTGGGCACGACCGCCCAGCTGAAGACGATCGGCGCCCGGTCGGTGTTCTGGCTGATGACGCTGAACGCCATCGCCGTGCTGCTGACCTTGGGCCTCGCTCTCCAGCTCGGGCTGGGCAAGGGCGCCGACATCGCCGTCGGCGACCGGGACGTCTCGGCGCTGGAGAACATCAAGAAGCCGTTCACCGAGGTGTTCATCGACTTCTTCCCCACCAACATCGTCACCGACATCGCCGAGACGAACGTCATCCCGATCATCGTCTTCAGCCTGATGGTGGCGGTCGCCTACTCACTGATCGCGGATCGCCGTCCCGAGACCGTCGCGCCGTTCAAGGGGATCGTCGAGGCGGCGCGCGAGATCATCTACCGCGCCGTGGGGTTCGTGATCGCCCTGACGCCGTACGCCGTGCTCTCGCTGACCGCCGTGGCGGTCTCCCGCGCGGCCGGCCAGTGGTCGCAGATGGTCTCGCTGCTCGGCGTGCTCGCCCTCGCCTACGTCGCCTGCTTCCTGCACGCCTTCGTGGTCAACGGTGTCCTGCTGCGGGTCTTCGCGGACGTCAACCCGCTGCGCTTCTTCCGCAAGATCGTGCCGGCCCAGGTCACGGCGTTCACCACGCAGAGCAGCGCCGGCACGCTGCCCGTGACGACCCGGGTGCTGCGCGAGCGCGTGGGGGTGCCGGCCGACATCGCGGGCTTCACCGCCCCGCTCGGCACCACGATCGGCATGCCCGGCTGCGCCGGGGTGTGGCCGGTCCTGATCGCCGTCTACGGCGTCAACGCGCTCAACCTCCAGTGGGGCATCCAGGACTACGTGGTCCTGGTGCTGCTGGGCGTCATCGTCTCCGTCGGCACCGCCGGCGTCCCCGGCACCGCGACCATCACCGCGACCACGGTCCTGACCGCGGCCGGCCTGCCGCTCGAGCTGGTCGCGATCACGCTGCCTGTCAGCATGCTCGCCGACATGGCCCGCACCCTCGACAACGTCACGTCGGCCGCGGTCGCGGCCACGCTCGTGGCTCGTGGGGAGGGACGGCTGGACGACGCGGTCTTCGACACCGACCACGGGCCCGACAGCCCGCCCGACGCGTCGGTCCCGGGCGGCGCCCACGCGGCCCCGGCCACGGCCCGGCGCGACCCCGTCGAGGAGGTCTACGCGGTCCCTGTGGGCGCCTGCGCGCTGCCCTCCCGCGACGCCGCGCCTGCCCGAGCGGCGTCGCCAGAGCCTGCACGAACATCCCATCCCGCTGACGCCGACGTGGTCGAAGCCCGCCCTCAAGGAGTGACCGTATGACCCCCCGACGATCCCGACGGATCCTCTCCCTCGCAGCCCTCGCGGCAGCGCTCCTGGCCGGTGGCCTGGGCTCGACCGCGCCCGTCCAGGCGTCCGAGCCGGCCGCTCGCGCGGCCGCGGACGGCTGGGTCGACGGCGCCGACGAGTTCCCGTGCCTCGACGACGTGACGTGCCTGTGGATCGAGAACTGCGAGCTCGACGAGAACCAGCGCCCGATCTACCCCAACCGCAACGGCTCGACGTCCTACCCGGCGGGCTCCTACAGCTACGCGGACGAGCACACCCCGACGCCCACCCCGACCCCCACCCCGACGCCGACCCCGGCGCCCGGTGGGTCGGGAGGGTCCGGTGGCTCCGGTGGGTCGGGCGGCTCCGGCGGTTCCGGTGGCTCCGGGGGCGCCTCGGGCGGCGGCACCGGGACGGGCACGGGCACGGGCACGGGCGTCGTCCCCGGCACGACGACCGGCGTCCCGGGCGCGACGACCGGCGTCCCCGGCGCCGGGACCGCCGCTCCCGTCGCGGTCGCGGGTGCGCCGACCGCGCCGGCCGCTCCGACCCTGACCGTGCAGGGGCGCACCGTCACCGTCTCCTGGGCGGCGACGCCCAACGCCGAGCTCGAGCAGGTGACGAACTACCTGATCCGCTTCACGGGCAAGGCCGCGATCGAGGTCGACGCGACGACGTTCAGCCACGACTTCCCCAAGCTCAAGCCCGGCAGCTACCGCGCCGCCGTCTGGGCCAAGAACGCCGCGGGCGAGTCCCTCGGCTCGCTGCCGTCGGAGCCGGTCATCGTCGGTGCCGACCCGAGCACCGTGAAGGGCGAGGTCACCGTCACCGGCGACGTGGCCCCCGGCGCGACCGTCACGGTCACCGGCGCCGGCTTCGCTCCGCGCATCGAGGGGTTCGCCGTCGAGCTGCACTCCGACCCCGTGCTCCTCGGCACCGTCGCCACGGACGACAAGGGTGGCTTCACCTCGCAGGTGGTCATCCCGACCACCGTCCCGGCCGGCGAGCACTCGGTCGTCGTGCTCTTCGGGGGCCAGGAGGTCTCCTCCTCGCCGGTGACGGTCGGCACGGGTGCCGCCGCCGCACCCGAGGAGCAGGCCGCCGACGTCGCGACGACCGGCGGCGACTCCGCACCCGTGCCCGACCAGGCGGGCCTGGTCATCCTGGGCGCCCTGGCCGGAGCCGGGGTGCTGTCCCTGCTCTGGCGGACCCTGCGCGGCCGCCGCCGCGTGTCCCTTCCCGCCGTTGGCCACCCCGCGGTGCCGGGTGCGTCCTGAGGCATCGGTCCCCGGGCGCTCGGCCCGGGTGACCCTCGGTCGCCGGGAGCGGGGTGAGGCCCGCGACCTCCCCTGAGCGGGCACGACGACGCCCGCACGACGACGCTGGGCCGCCGACCCCTGGCAGGAGATCCGGCAGCCCAGCCGCCCGACACATCGCAACACGACACCTCAGGCCTGCCCATCATGGCAGCAGAAAGTGCAGTCACCACATGAACCCGCGCACCCTCGTACGGCGCACCGGCGCCGCCACCGGTCTCGCGCTCGCGCTGGTCGCGTCCGGTCTGCTGGGGGTCTCCACCCCCGCGCAGGCCGCCGCACCCGCCGCGCCGACCACCATCGCCCCCGAGCCCACCCACGGCGCCACGGTGGACTGGTTCGACGACGCCTACCCCGCCCTCGGGGCGGACCACGTCTTCGAGACCGTCACCTTTGAGCGCTTCGAGTACCTCCTGAGGAAGAACACCGGTCGCTGGGCGTTCGTCGTCGGCGGTCCCGAGGACGACTACCTGCAGCAGACGATCGGCCACATCGACGCCGTGGCCAAGGCCCAGGGCATCGAGAAGATCTACAACTTCGACCCCAACCTGGACGGCGAGGCGCTCAGCGTCTTCGACCTGACCGGCTTCGACCTCGCCAGCGCCGACAACGCGGGCAAGGACCAGTTCCTCGACCTGGGCCAGCGCCTGGTGACCGACTACCTCGGCAAGGACGCCGAGACGCCGTTCCGGCTCGCCACCGACGTCACCAGGCCGGACCAGCGGGTCGCCGACGGCTACCCCTACCTCTTCGTCTACGACGCCGCCGGCGGCGACAGCGCCCGCATCGTCGACGGTCTGACGACGCCGCCTGCGGACCTGGGCACACCCGCGGCCGTCACGACGTACCGCCAGGACGTCGCGCGGGTGCTCGGCTCCGCCGAGCTGGACGTCGACACCCAGTGGGACTTCCTCAGCGCCGAGCACAACCGCCGGCACTTCGAGCGCTACGTCAAGAACGCAGACCCGGCGACCGAGGCGGCCAACCGGGCGCGCTTCGGAGGTGACATCTTCAACGCCGCCGACGACCTGACCGACGGTGACGAGGAGGACTTCCGGATCGAGAGCATCACCTACCCCGAGCTCCTCCACATCCTCGACAGCGACGGCGACTTCGTCCTCCTCTTCGGTGGCACGTGGTGCCACAACACCGCGGCCGTCATCAAGCAGACGGCCCAGTACGCCCGGGACTTCGGCATCAAGAAGGTCTACAACTTCGACTTCTCGCTCGACTCCACCGGCAACGGCGGCAGCCTCGACAAGCACATCCGCGACAACGCCTTCCGCACCGTGGCCGGCACCTCGCAGAAGACCCGGCCCTCCTACCTCTACGGCCGCATCCTGGAGAGGCTCTCCAACGCCCGCACGCAGTACCGCACCACCACCGCCGAGACGGGCACCCAGTCCGTGAGCCCGGTGCGCTACTACGACGACGGTGTCGTCCCCGACCCCGCCAACCCGGCGACGGGGGAGAAGCTGGCCCGCAAGATCCAGGTGGGTCACCTCCTGTCCTACGACAAGGACGCGCAGGACGCCGGGCAGCCCGCCCCCGTCCTGGACCAGGCGATCCGTGCCGACTGGACCAACCCCGAGGCCGGCACCACGCCGGCTCCCGAGTACGCCGGCAACGTCGAGTACATGACCGAGTGGTGGTACACCCTCGGCAAGGACGAGCCCTTCGACGCGACCGCTCCCGACCGGCTGCGGGGCAACAACAACGTCACCGCGGCGGCCGGTCAGAACGCCCTGCGCAACCAGCGCAACTTCGCCAAGGAGGCCATCCGCGACGTGCGCGACGTGATCGCCGGCGTCGCCGGCGGCTACGACAGCTCGGTGACCGCCACGGGCCTCCCGGTCTCGGTGCCGGTGGGCCAGCAGGCCGAGGTCGACGCCGAGGTCACGGTCGAGTCGATCTTCGACGGCTTCTACTCCGACCGCACCGCGAGCGCCACTGCGGCGCCGCTGGTCGGTGACGTGCCGCTGGGCGGCGCCGTGAAGCTGTACGTCGACGAGACCCTGGTCACCCAGGGCGACGTCGCCGAGGACCGGACGGTGTCGCTCACCGGGTCGATCCCGGCGCTCACGACCGGTGAGCACGAGCTGCGCGCGGTCTACGAGGCCGCCGACGGCGGCCTGGTGAAGGACTCCGAGGTCACGCAGCCGCTCACGGTCGTGGCGAGCTCCTCGACCACCACGCTGGCCGACCCCGCACCGCTGAGGTACGGCACCGCGGGCCAGGTCACGGCCACGGTCACCTCGGGCGCCACGGGCACCGCCACGCTCACCGGCCTGCCCGGCGGAGCGGTGGTGGCGCCGGTGCAGTCCGGCACCGCCACGTTCGCGGTGCCGGCCACGGTGCCGGCCGGGACCTACAGCCTGAGCGCGACGTACGCCGGCGACGAGACGTACGCGTCCTCGACGTCGGCCGCGAAGGACCTGGTCGTCGGCAAGGCGCTGACCATCGTCAAGGCCGCGTCCGGCTCGGTCGTCTACGGCAGGGGCGGCGCTCTCAAGGTCAGCCTGACGAGCCCCGGCGGCGCGGCGGTGACCGGTCCGGTGACGCTGTCCGGCGTCGGCCCGGCGCAGACCAGGGAGCTGTCCGGCGGCAGCGCCACCTTCACGCTGCCGCGGACGCTGGCGGTGGCGAAGTACTCCGCCAAGATCGCCTACGCGGGCACGGCGAACCTGAACGCCTCGCAGTCGCAGGTGTCGTTCACGGTCAGCAAGGCCGCGCCCGGCCGCCCGTCGTTCAAGCCGAAGGGCAAGGTGTCTGCGGCCAGGAAGGGCAAGGCGACGGTCGCCGTCCCGACCGCGGCCGGCCTGGCCAAGGCGGGCGGCCAGGTGACCGTGACCCTCACCAAGGGCAAGGTCACCAAGGTGGTCAGGGCCACCCTGGTCAGGGGCGTCGCCCAGGTGTCGCTGCCGCGGCTCACGAAGGGCGCCTGGAAGGCGGTCGTGTCCTACGCCGGCGACGGCACCTGGACCGCGGTGAGGTCGGCCGCCGTGCGGGTGAGCGTCAAGAAGTAGTCGGCGGTCCGCGACCGCGGACCCCGCGCCACGGGCCGGTCTCCTCGGGAGGCCGGCCCGTCGGCGTACCCGGCCCAGGAACTTGCGTGTCGCACGCAACCTTCCGCCGGGAGGTGTCGTCAGGTGGAGTACGAAAGGGGTGCCCCGATGGCCTTCTCGACCACCAAGCAAGCACCAGCCGCGCCGGCGTACGACGAGTACGCGGCGTCGGCCTGGCCGTGGCTCTACCGCTGCGCGTACCTGCTCAGCGGCAACCACGCGGACGCCGAGGACCTGGCGCAGCAGACCCTGCTGCAGGCCTACCGGTCCTGGTCCAAGGTGAGCCGCGCCGACGAGCCGCGCGCCTACCTGCGACGGATGCTGACCAACCTCTACATCTCCCAGCGCCGCCCCCAGGGCCGGCGGCTGGAGCTGCTCACGGACGCGCCACCCGAGCCGCGCGCGGCGATGCAGCAGCCAGGACCCGAGGACCGGATGGTGCTCTGGCCGCACGTCGCCTCCCTGCCGCCGCGGCAGCGGGCGGTGATCGTCCTGCGCTACTACGAGCAGCTCAGCGAGCGCGAGATCGCCGACGCGCTGGACTGCTCCACCGGCAACGTGAAGTCCACGGCGCACCGCGCGCTCCAGGCGCTGCGAGCCGCCGTCGGCCCCGAGGCACACGAGGGAGAGGAGGTCTGACATGACCACGCAGATCGAAGACATGCTGACCCGCGAGCTGCACGACGTGGCCGGCGCCGTGCAGGTGCCCCCGATGCCGGCGCTGCCCACGGAGGAGCCGACGCCGCGCGTCACCCGCTACGCCAAGCCGCTGCTGGCCGCCGCCGTGGTGGCCCTGGTCGTCGGGCTGGTGGCCGCGGTCGCCGGACGCGGTGGCGACGACAAGCCGCAGCCCGCCCCCTCTCCGAGCCCGACCGTCACCGACCCGACGTCCGTCTCGACCGCGGCGCCGACCGTCCCGTACGTCGTCGACGGACGCCTCTACTCCGGCGGCGAGCAGGTGCCGGGGGAGTGGTGGGCGCTGCAGACCGGCGGTGAGGTCTGGCTCGCGGCGCAGTCGGACGGCTCCTGGTGGTGGGGCAGACCGGGCGGGGAGCCGCGCCGGCTCGAGGGCGAGGTGCAGCAGTCGCCGGCCCTCTCGCCCGACGGCCGCTACGTCGCCTGGATCGACGTCAGCAGCGGCCAGGCGGTGCTTACCGGCGCCGACACCCAGCCTGCCGGCGAGGGCTTCGGGGACGCGCCGATCGAGGACCTGCCGACGTCCGAGGAGGGTGTCGGTCTGACGGTCCCGGCCGTCACCAACGAGGGCGACGTGTTCGTCACCGGTTGGCGCACCCGCCTGATGTGGCGCGCGCAGTTCGAGGACCAGCGGAGCGTCGTGGACCTCGCCGACACGGCCCCGGGCCAGCGGGTCCTGCAGGCGACGACGGCCGGTCTGGTCGTGGTCGACGAGTCCGACGGTCCCACCGACTCCGCGACGACCGCGCCGTACCTCGCCACCGTCTCCGGGGAGGGCCGGATCGACGAGGTGACGCAGCTGCCGACGTTCGACTCCGTGGAGGTCAGCACCGGAGGCACCTGGCTGGTGCGCTCGGCTGCTGGGACCACCGTCGGCGACGTCACGGGCACGGGGACGCTGCAGGCGCAGCCGACCGAGGGTGGCGACGAGGTCGTCCTCCGGGCGCCGCAGGGCGGAGCCTTCGGCAACTCCAGCTGGCACTGGGAGGACGACGACAACCTGATCGCGTGGGTGATGCCCGCAGGTCGGGACGACGGGGGTCAGGCGGCCCGCTGCAACATCAGGATCGGGGACTGCGTGCTGCTGGACGACCCGTCCCAGGGCTGAGGACCTGCCGGTGGTCGTCGAGGAAGCCCTGGAGCGTGCGAGCCGGTCGGCCGGTCACGCGCTCGACGGTCTCGGTGACCACCGCGAAGGTGCCGGCGTGGACCCGCTCGAACGTCACGCGGGTGAGCTCGCGCTCGAACCCCTCCGTGCCGGTCAGCGCCTCGTCGATCGGGATCTCGACGTGGGTGACTGGCCGGCCGCCGGCCTCGGCGATGAGCCTCGCGGTGGTCTCGAGGGTCAGGGCCTCGGGTCCTGTCAGCTCGAGCACCTCCCCGTCTCGGTTGTCGCCGAGCAGGGCCCGCTCGGCCACCGCCGCGATGTCACGGGCGTCGATCCAGGCCAGCGACGCACCACCGCTGGAGTAGCGCAGCTCCCCGGCGGCGATCTCGTCGAGGAAGAAGCGCGGGTCGGTGAGGACCTGCATGAACCAGCCCGGCCGCAGGATCGTCCACGCCCGGCCGCTGTCGCGGACCGCGCGCTCGGCCCGCACGGCCCATCCGTCCGTCCCCTCGGGCACGTCCTCGGCCGCCCTCTCCGACAGCAGGACGACGCGGGTCGCGGGCGCGGTCATGGCGAGCAGGTCCGCGATGAGCCCCGGGGCGTCGACGCGGTCGGGCCGCACGACGTACACCGCGTCGACCCCGTCGAGCGCGCTCGGCCACGCGTCGGGCTCGTCCCAGGAGAACGCGGTGGGGAGTACGCCGTCCGCGGTCACCGTGGACGGCGTGCTGCTGCCGCCGAGCACCTCGACGTCAGGCCGCGCGGCGAGCAGCTCCGCCAGCGGCACGCCGGTCTTGCCGCGGACGCCGGTCACCAGGACGCGCGTCGTGACGGTTGCTCCGGGTCGGGTGGATGAAGTCATCAGTCCAGTGTGTCGACCCGGCCAAAAGTTCCGCTGGCGTGAGCCGGGGCGAACGGGCTGGCCTGTAGGCCGGGTTCTGTCCTCGGTCGAGACCGAGGGGCGACCATCCATCTACGGCTGCCGTTGCCGACAGCCTCCAGCGATCTACCCGTGCACTCGGGCGAGCAGCCCTCGGACGTGCACTGTCTGATCTTGCTCCAGGTGGGGTTTGCCGAGCCGGCCCGGTCGCCCGGGTCGCTGGTGGTCTCTTGCTCCACCGTTTCACCCTTACCGACTCCCTCCCGGAGGAGAGGACCGGCGGTCTGTTCTCTGTGGCACTTTCCCGCGGGTTGCCCCGGGTGGGTGTTACCCACCACCTCGCTCTGCGGAGCCCGGACCTTCCTCGGGGAGTCTCCTCCACGCGGTCGCCCGGCCAGCCCGTTCGCATCCCGCACTGTAGGGCAACGCGGTGGTGGGCGTCGCGTCGGCGGACGCGGCCGTTTCACCAAGGTATGTCGGCGAAGCGACACTTCCCTCGGTCTGCAGCGCGAGGGAAGTGACGCTCGGGCTGCATACCTTGGGGAAACGGCACCCTGTCGGGCCGCCCGCGCCCGAGGAATGCCGGGCCCGGTCGGACTGTTGAGCAGGCATGAACGACGACCGCATCCTCCAGGCTCCTCCGGTGGTGTTCCCGGGGCAGCGACACGCACCCGAGTCCGCCTACGGCACGGCCTACGACCTGCTGTCGCGCCGTGCCCCGCGGGAGGCGATGGCCGTGCTCGAGCCGGCGCTCGATGCCGAGCCGAGCAACACCGGGCTGCGGCTGTTGCGCGCCTGGGCCTACCTGATGCGCGCCCAGCTGCGGAAGGCGGAGGCGGAGCTGACCGCGGTCGTCGAGGACTACCCCGACGACGTCTGGGCCCGCCACGCCCTGGGCCGCAGCCTCGAGCGTCAGTCGCGGCTGGCCGAGGCGCTGCCGCACCTGCGCCTGGCCGCAGTGATGAGCGGGGACCCCGAGCACGAGCTCGCCGTCCTGCGCGTCGAGCGGCTGCTCGCCGAGCGCGGCGAGAAGCGGTGGGACGAGCTGGCCTGAGTCGTCGCGTCAGCGGCGCACCACCCGGACGACGACCACGCCGGAGCGTGAGCCGCTGACACTGGGCGAGCCCGAGTAGACGACCCGCAGCCGGTGCTTGCCCACGGACAGGCCGCGCAGGGCGAGGCGCATCGTCCTCGCGCCGGCCGGGGTGCCGCGCAGGCGGACGGTGCGGAGCACGCGGCCCCTGTCGACGACCTGGACGGTGCCGGTGATCGGTACGGCGACGGTGGGCCGCACCGCGACGGCCAGCCGCAGCGGGCGGCCCTTGCGGACCTGCCGCGCTGCGGCGGTGAGCGACGTCCTGGTCGCCACCTGCCGCACCGTGACCACCTGGGAGGTGCTCCGGCTCGCTCCCTGGTCGTCCGTGACGGTCATCGTCACCTGGTACCGGCCCGCCTTGGCGTACACGTGTCGCGCTTGGGCGCCGGTGGCCGTCTGTCCGTCGCCGAAGCTCCACTGCACGCTGCTGATCACGCCGTCCGGATCGGTCGACGTCGACCGGACGTCCAGCGTCAGGCCGCGGAGACCGACCTGGAAGCCGGCGGCAGGAGGCTGGTTCACCACCGGGTCGCCGAGCACGGGCATCCCCGCCTCCGAGACCGTTACGTTGCGGGCCACCTGGTGCGTGGCGCCGTCGTTGTCGGTCACCGTCAGTCTCACCAGATAGGTGCCGGGCCCGGACGTCCGGTAGTCGCCGCGCCCCGCGGCCTGGGTGCTGGTCCGGCCGTTGCCGAAGTCCCACGTCCAGCCCGTGACGGTCCCGTCCGGGTCGGCCGACGCACCGGCGTCGAACCGCGGCCGGAGCCCCGCCTCGAGCGGCGCCAGGAGCGTGAAGGCCGCCGTCGGTGCCGTGTTGGTCGGGTCCGTGACGGTGACCGCGCCCGTGGTCGTGTGCTGCGCCCCGTCGTCGTCGATCACGGTGAGCGCGACCTCGTACGTGCCGGCGTCGGCGTAGGTGTGCGTCGGGGTCGCCTCGGAGGACGTCGTGCCGTCGCCGAACTGCCAGAGGAAGGACGCGATGGTGCCGTCGGAGTCCGTCGAGGTGGACCGGAACGTCGTGGCCAGGGCAGTGGGCGAGTGCGTGAACGACGCGGTGGGCGGCACGTTCGGCGGCGTGGCCCCGTGGCCCGCGGCGGCCACGTGCTGGGCGAGCTCGGCCGGCGTGAGGGCCCGCTTGTAGACCGCCACCTCGTCGATGCTGCCGGCCAGGGCGCCGGGCAGGCCGGTGACGGCGCTGCCGCCCCCGATCCGCCAGTAGCCGAGCGCCAGGTGCTCGCCCACGGTCACGTCGGGCTGCGCGCCGGCGAGCTGGCCGTCGACGTACAGCTTCATGCCGGCGGGGGACAGGACTCCGGCGACGTGGTGCCACCGGCCGTCGTTGTACGTCGCCGGGCTGGCCACGGTGGCCAGGGTGGCGTTCGGCTTGACGCCGAAGACCACGTGGCCGGGGGCGTCGAGGTACAGCAGCCGGTCCACCTTGGCGCCGCGGGCGGCCGCCGTGTCGCGGCCGACGATGCGACCGCCCGTCGTCGACGTCGTGCGGAACCACGCCTCGACGGTCATCAGGTCGGGCGGGCTGTCCTGGACCGACGAGGTGGCCACGCTGGCGGCACCGGCGCCGGTGAAGGTGGCACCGCGGTTCGTCGGGTCGGAGGGCACCGCACCGGACGCGCCGCGCGCCACTCCGCTGCCCACGGCGAGCGGGCTGAAGCCGACCGAGTCGGCAGCCGGGTCGGTGGAGCCCGCCGGCTCCCCGAACCGCCACCAGTGCGTGGGCTCGTCACCGTGCACGGCGTCCAGGTAGGCGCTGTCTGCCCCCGCGGCGCTCACCGTGACGGAGGTCCAGGGCGAGTTGGCGGTCAGCCCGCCGGGATCGCGGGCCTGCAGCCGGTACTCGTAGGTGCCGGGCGCCACCCCGCTGTCGGTGAAGGTCATCCCCAGGGGGTTCCAGAAGCTCGCGCGCATCCGCCGGGAGTGCACGAGGGTCGCGGCCGTGGCCCCGGGGAGCCGGCGGGACAGCCGGTACTCCAGGTAGTCGTTGTCGAGGTCCTGGTTGGAGCGCCAGCTGATCCGGACCTTCCTCGGCTCGGTCGACGCCACCTGGAGCGGGTAGGCGGCGTTGAAGAGCGTCGGGCCCTGCTGCTTCGGGGCGAGGTCGGCACGCGCGAAGCGGACCAGGCCCTGCTGGTCCTGCCCGTTGACCCGGGTGAACTCGCCGCCCATGACGACGTAGTCCTCGTTGCCGGTGACGCTCCAGGATCCTTGGCTCTGGCCGGTGAAGGTGCCGACGTTGATCGAGGGGAACCAGGTCTGCATCGAGGGGCTCGGCTGGCCCTCGAAGTTGTAGTAGCGCCGGGTGTCCGGCTCCCAGGTCACGGTGCCCGTGGCCTGCTTGCCGAAGGCGACGGCGCGGTAGTACGGGTAGTCGCCGACGCCACCGGGTCCCTGGGCGACGCCACCGATGTTCTCGCAGTAGTGGGAGTGGTTGGCGGCGTAGACGAGGTCGCCCTGGGGGTGCACCGAGTAGCTGTCCCCGTGGCAGTCCGCGACCCACTTGATGGAGCCGTCGTCCCAGCTCACGGCGAAGACGCCCTCGATGGTGCCGGCGTCGATGGAGGAGTAGGTGTAGCCGGCGCCGTAGAAGGCGTCGTCGTCTGCCGCCAGCGCGGTGATGCCGCCGTCGGCGTCGCCCTGCCCGTTGCCGTTGTAGAGGTGGAGGCCGGCGGGCAGCGGCAGGGCCGCCCCCGTCGTCGCGCTGAGCAGCGCCAGGCCGTCACCGGGCTCGGCCGCGGTCGGGTCCGCGTCCTGCCCGGGGTCGCCGTTGACGACGAGGAACGTGCCGCCCACGGCGATCGAGGTGCCGTCGGGATTCGCCGTGATCGCGGTGACGGCCCCGCCGCCGACCGTGGGTGCCCACGCGAGCAGGTCCCCGTCGAGGTCGAACGCCGCGAGGTTGCCCCGGTCCTGGTTCCCCACGCCGCCGAACGCACCGCCGACGTAGACCGCGTTGTCGGTCACCGTGAGTGCCTGGACGGCGCCGTTGACCTGCGGGTCGAAGCCCTCGACGACCTCACCGGTGGTGAGGTCGAACGCCGCCAGCCGGCTGCGTGGCTCGCCGTCGACCGTCGTGAACTCGCCGCCGACGTACAGCCGGTCGCCGCTGACGGCGACCGTCCGGACCTGCTGGTTGAACTCGGGGGCGAAGTCCGTCATCACGCCGGTGGTCACGTCGTAGGCGACCAGGTGGGCGCGAGGGACGTTCGCCGCGACGCCCGTGCCTGCTGGGCGGGCGTTCTCGAAGTCGCCACCTGCGTAGACGGTGTCCCCGTGCATGGCCTGGGACCAGACGACCCCGTCGATCTGCACCGTGGGCAGGGCGTCGGCGGTGACGGTGGGCGGGGTCGCCGGGTCGTCCGGGTCCTGGGGCGACCAGTCCGCACTCGCGGGACCACCGAGGCCGCCGAGGCAGGCGGCGCCCAGCACTCCGGCGGCGGTCACCGCCAGGACGCGCGTCCCCCTTCTCGACCCGCGGCGGTCGTCGCTCGTCGTGCCACGCCGTGCTGTCAGTCTCATCGGCTCATCCTTCGATCGCGGTCTCGGTGCTGGTGCATGGTTCGGTCGTCACGCCAGGGAGCCGGCGAGGACGAGGGTCGGCGCTGCGCCGGTGTAGCTCGTGGTGACCCGGACCAGGTCGCGCTCGCCCGGCGGCACGTTGAACACGTAGACGCCGCGGGCCGTCGCGCCCGGCTCCAGGACGCCGGTGAACGGCGCCCCGCCGGGTTCGGTGACCCCGACAGCCGGGGTGCGGGCGGCGCCGTGCTCGAGGGTGACCGCCAGCCCGTCGACGGCGATCGGCCGGTCGGAGGCGTTGCGTGCGCGCATCGTGAGCCGCACCGCCGGGGCGGAGACCTCACCGGGGCTCCTGGCCTCGCTGCGCACCGCCTCCACCTCGACGATCCGCAGGGTGAGCCCGGTGCCGAAGTCGGCGGTCGCCGACAGCGGCACCGCCGGCCGCGGCGTGACCTCCTCGTACGGCGCGGGCTGCAGCGAGCCGGGGGAGCCCGAGGTCCCCGGGGACGCGGAGCGGGTCGGCGTCGCGGGTGCGGCCGGCTGGGCGGCGCCGGTGGTCGACGGTGCCGCGGCGCGTGCACGGTCCGGGTCGGCGTTCGAGCCCGGCGACAGTGCCCAGACGACCCCGGCGACCAGGGTCACGAGGGCGGTCAGGACGACGCCGAGCAGGACCGACGTACGACGTGGCGCGGGGCTGGGGATGGTGCGCATCGGGCTGGCCCTCCGAGGTGATCGACCGCACGGCGCGGTCGCGCACCCCAGGGCACGCCGCGGCCCGGCTCCACCGCACCAGTTGGCCTCGGCTATCCCCTCAATTGGGGAGGGCCGGACCGTGGACGAGCCGCACTAGGTCCCGCGGAGCGGCTCGACGTCGCGGTGGTGGCGGCCGGTCGCGATGACGAGCGCGTGTAGTTTCGGCCGCATGAGCCAGTACTGGTACTGCATCAAGCACAGCCGCGTCGAGGGCGAGGACGGCTGTCCCAACAAGGACCGCCTCGGCCCCTACGACACCGAGGCCGACGCCTCCCGCGCGCTGGAGAAGGCGGCCGAGCGCACCGAGGAGTGGGACCACGACCCGGACTGGAACGACGAGAAGCTCGAGGACTGACGACCCGGGTGCTCTCGCGCCGTCGGCGTGTCACCGCGCCGCGCACGGTGTCCCCGTGGCCGTTCGTGGGGATGGGCCTGATGGCAGCGTCGTTCTTCCTCTACGCCGCCAGCGGCCTGCTCGCGCCGCCCTGGGGCGTCGGCGTGCTGCTGCTGGTCTGGCTGGGGCTGCTGCTGCTGTGCTTCGCGTGGTGGACGCCCCACCCGCATCGGCTGCCGTGGGTGGCGCTGTTCAGCGTCGCGTTCTGGTTCGCCGCCCTCAACGCCGGTGGCGCTTTCCTCGGGTGGACGGCCTAGCAGGCCTAGCGGCCTAGCGGGCCGGGCGGACCCGCAGCACGAGACCGGTGCGGTCGTCGCCGTCGGTGGTGACCAGCAGGTCGCCGTTGGGTGCGACGGTGACCGAGCGCAGGCGCCCGTAGCGCTTGAGCGCCGCCGGCACCCGCTTGCGGACGAGGTCGCCGCGGGAGTCAAAGGTGAGGAAGAGCATCCGCGAGGCCTTGAGGGCCGCCACGGCGAGCGCGCCGTTGAGGGCGCCCCACCGGCGGCCCTGGACGAACGCGGCGCCCGAGGTGGCGATCGTGGGGTCGCCGGAGCGCCACTTCGCCGCGATCTGCCGGCCCGGCAGGCTCTGGTCGGTCATCGGGACCGACTCGTCGTAGCCGGGGACCGGGTTCCAGCCGTAGTCGCCGCCGTTGACCAGCCTGTTGATCTCGTCGTCGCGCGAGGAGCCGTGCTCGGCCGACCAGAGGCTGCCGTCGCGGCGCTGGGCGAGGCCCTGGACGTTGCGGTGGCCGAAGGTGTGGACGAAGCGCCGGGGGCGGTCGGAGCCGGCGTACTTGTTGGTGGGCCAGGGGCGACCGGTGACGCGGTTCAGGCGCAGGGTCTTGCCGCCGAGCGAGTCGAGGTTGCGCGGGTTGGTGCCGACGGCGGCGTCGCCGGTGCCGACGAGCATCGAGCCGTCCTTGGTGATGAGCAGGCGGCAGCCGCCGTGACGGCCGCTCGTGGTGGGGAGTCCGCCGATGAGCTTGCGCACGTAGGCGGCCCGCGTCATCTTCTTGTTCAGGCGCCACACGTTGACCCGGACGTCGTGACCGCCGCCGGCCAGGAAGCCGCCGGAGCAGGTGTAGAAGCGGCGGTTGCTCTTGAACCGCGGGTCGACCTCGAGCGACATCAGGCCGGTCTCGCCTGACCTCCACACCCGTCGCGAGGGGAACCTCACGACGCGCTTGCCGCCGCGCTTGCCGGCGACGATGAGACGGGCGGTGTCGCGCTCGGTGATCAGAAGACGGCCACCCGGCAGGGACTTGACGTCCCAGGGCTTGCTGAGGCCGGCGACCCGCTTGGTCACGACCAGGCGGGGGACGACGCGCCGCTGAGACTCGGCCAGCGTGATGACATCACCGGCGCGTGCCGACGCGCCGGTGGGGCCGGCCTCGGCGGCGGAGGCGGCACCGGCAGGTGCCGCGAGGACCAGGCTGAGCATGACTCCGAGTGTGACGATGCGCATGCCACACGGTAGCCGGTGATCAGAAGGTGTGGTCGGGACCGGGGAACGTGCCGCCCTTGACGTCGGCGTCGAACGCGCGGGCGGCCTCGAGCAGGACGCCGTGCAGGTCGGCGTACTGCTTGACGAAGCGCGCCATCCGGCCGGTGCGCAGCCCGAACGCGTCCTGCCAGACCAGCACCTGTCCGTCGCACTCGGGGCCGGCGCCGATCCCGATGGTCGGGATCGCCAGCTCCTTCGTCACCTGGGCGGCGACGTCGCCGGGCACCATCTCCATCACGACGGCGAAGGCACCGGCCTCCTGGACGGCGAGCGCGTCGGCGAGCACCCGGCTGGCCGTGTCGCCGCGTCCCTGGACGCGGTAGCCGCCGAGCGTGTGCTCGGACTGGGGCGTGAAGCCGATGTGGGCCATCACCGGGATGCCGCCGCGGGTCAGCCTCTCGATCTGCGGGGCCATCTCGACGCCGCCCTCGAGCTTGATCGCGTGGGCGCCGCCCTCCTTCATGAAGCGGACGGCGGTCAGGTAGGCCTGCTCGGGGGAGGCCTGGTAGGACCCGAAGGGCAGGTCGCCCACCACCAGGGCCCGCTGAACGGACCGGCTGACCGCCCGGGTCAGCGGGATCAGCTCGTCGACCGTCACGGGCAGCGAGGTCTCGTTGCCGTAGACGTTGTTGCTGGCGGAGTCGCCGACCAGGAGCACCTCGATGCCGGCCTCGTCGAACGTCTGCGCGGCGTGCTGCTCGTAGGCGGTGAGCATCGAGAACCGCTCACCCCGCTCCTTGAGCTCGCGCAGGTGATGGGTGCGGACCCGCTTGATCGCGGTCGGCGCCTGCGCGGCGGACTTGGTCGGACCGCTGCCGTAGGGCGCGGCTTCCTCCGGGGTGGGAGTGCTCATCGTCGAGCTCCGTTCGCGTCATCTCGCAGCTCCCTGATGGAGTCCACGGACCGCTGTCCAGGCTAGCCCCGGATGGTCGCTCGAGGCGCTGTGTCGCCGGTCACGCCCGCCCGGCGGCGTCCGCCGCAGCCTCGAGCTCGCCCACGACGATCCGCTGCATCCGGAGCAGCGACTCCGACGCGGCCTG
Organism: Nocardioides lijunqiniae; assembly: GCF_015024225.1. Lineage (GTDB taxonomy): Bacteria > Actinomycetota > Actinomycetes > Propionibacteriales > Nocardioidaceae > Nocardioides > Nocardioides lijunqiniae. Next base: position 14,369 of record NZ_JACJGM010000018.1, on the reverse strand, counting down.
GGCGCGGGCGGGGGTCGGGTCCGACAGCAGCTCGTACAGCCGCTGCGGCACGATCTGCCACGACAGCCCGAAGCGGTCCTTGAGCCAGCCGCACATCGACTCCTCGCCGCCGTCGACGAGCGAGTCCCAGTAGTAGTCGACCTCCGACTGGTCCTTGCAGGTCACGCTGAACGACACCGCCTCCGTGAAGTGCGCGTGCACCGGACCGCCGTTGATGCCACGGAAGGTCAGCCCGTCGAGGTCGAACTCGGCCGCCATCGCGTCCCCGCTGGGCAGCCGGGCCAGGTGGCGTACCGAGGAGCGCGGGAAGATCCGCGTGTAGAACGTCGCCGCCTCCTCGAGGTTGTCGTCGAACCACAGGCAGGGCGAGATGCTGGTCATGGGTTCTCCCTCGGGACGGGTGCGTTGCGGATGAGACCGCCGCTGAGGCGTGGACTCATCGTTGGCGGGTCGTGCGGCCGTCGGGGCACACTCCGGGGATGCCTCCGTCACCGCGCATCGTGATCCGCCCGTACGACGAGCGGTGGCCGGCCGAGTTCGCCGCGGTCGAGCAGCGGCTGCGTGCCGCGCTGGGCGAGGCCGCCCTCCGGGTCGACCACATCGGCTCCACGTCGGTCCCGGGACTCGCGGCGAAGGACGTCATCGACGTCCAGGTCAGCGTCGCCGACCTGGACGACCCTCGGGTGGTGGCCGGCTTCGAGGGTCTCGGCGCCTCGCCCACCGACATCGCGACGGACCACGTCCCGCCCGGCAGCACCGGCGGCCCCGAGGAGTGGGAGAAGCGCTACTTCCGGGCGCCGCCCTCGTGGCGGCCCACGCACCTCCACGTCCGCGCCGAGGGCCGTGCCAACCAGCGCTACGCCCTCCTCTTCCGCGACTACCTGCGCCACTCGGACCCGGCCGCGGACGCCTATGCCCAGGTCAAGACCGCCCTCGCCCGCCTCCACCCTGACGATGCGGACGCCTACTACGACGTCAAGGACCCCGTCTGCGACCTCGTCATGGACGCCGCGGAGCGGTGGGCCGCCGACGTGGGCTGGTCCGTGCCGACACGTTGACGGGTGGCTGGGCGTGCAGATGCCCCGCCGGTGGTGGTCCGGCGGGGTGTGGAGCGGTCAGGGTCGTCGGCGGGACGCGAGGGCTTCGGTGCCGGTGTGGTCGCGGCGGTAGCGGTGGCCGTGGGGTGAGTGCCACAGGTAGGTGCCGCGGTCGAGGACGTCGTAGCTCCAGGCGCCGTGGGTCTTGAGCCGGTGATGTCCTCGGCACAGGGGTGCGCTGTTGCAGGAGCAGGTGGGGCCGCCGTCGTCGTAGGCGATCGCGTGGTCCTTGTCGCAGCGTGGGGCTGGACGGGTGCAATAGGGGAAGACGCAGGTGAGGTCGACGAACTCGTCCTGCTCGACCAGGCGGTCGGGGTGCTCGTAGGCGGCGACGTGGACGTGGTCGGCGAGGTCGAGGACCGGGCGGACGCGCACGATCGTGTCGGGGTTGCCGCACCACTGGCGGATGGTCTCGGCGTTGATCGGGGTCCGGGTGGTCTCGCAGCGTCCGACGTTGGCGGCGGGGTTGCCGAAGACCGTGTCTGCGTGGAGGTGGACGACCAGCTCGACGGTGCGCTTCGTCCTGGGGCGCGGTGCGGTGTGGTCCTCGCCCTCCGAGGTGTTGTCGAAGGGCAGGGGGTCGTAGCCGCGGGCCAGGTCCCCGACGGCCTGGGCGCGGCGCACGTCGAGGGACTCCGTCGACCCGGCGGTCTTGAGGTCCTCCGCGCGCTGCCCCACGGCCAGGTCGAGGTCGTGGGCGTCGCGGGCGTCCAGGGTGCCGGTGACCTCGACGCTGCCGGCGATCGTGACGTCGGCCTTGTGGACGGTGAAGTGGCGCCCGTCGGCCTCTTCGCGGCGGCGCTTCTCGGCGTTCTCGGGGTCGAAGCGCTCGACGGCGGCGTTGATCTGGCGCTCGATCTCGGCGTAGGAGATGCGGTGGGCGTAGGCGCCGATGCGCTCGTCGACGAACGACGCGGCGGCCTGCGACAGGCTCATGGTGTGTTCGGCGATCCACCGGGCCTTCCAGAACGGCAGCCGTCCGCTGTCGACGGCGCCCCAGAGCCGGGGCAGTCGGAAGCGGACCTCGAGAGCGGCGCCGACGTAGCGCTTGGCGGAGTCGGTGGACATGCCCAGCGCGGCTCCGAGCTCCATCACGGCGAACTCGCTCACCCAGGGCGCGCCCGGGCCGGCCAGCGGGATGCCGTGGTCGCCGAACGCGGCGTCGGCCTCCTCGTCGGTGGTGTGCAGGGTGGACCAGTCGATGACCGCGCGCAGGCGTCGGACCTCGGCCGCGGCAGCGGCGTGGGTCTCGTGGCGCATGACCTCGAGGAGGTCGGCGGCGGAGCTGGTCATGGCTCCACTCAAGCACTCGCCACCGACAGTCGAAGCCCTGAACGAGGGCCCAGGAGGCCTTATCCACAAGGGCTGTCGAGAATATCTCGATCTTTTCCGAGGGTGGTTTCGAGGCTCGCTGCGCTCGCACCTCAACCACCGTGGTCGGCCCCGTTGGTTGAGGAGGTTGCGCTAGCAACCGTCTCGAAACCAACCCACCCGACGGCTGGGTGGTTTCGAGGCTCGCTGCGCTCGCACCTCAACCACCGGGGTCGGCCCCGTTGGTTGAGGAGGTTGCGCTAGCAACCGTCTCGAAACCAACCCACCCGACGGCCGGCGGCCCGGCGGCCGGCGACGGCGCGCGACCGTCGCCTACCCCGTCCCGGTAGCTGCGAGAGCGGCGACCACGGTGGCGCCGCAAGCCGAGGAGCCGTTCCCCGAGCAGGCGACAGAGGTGCCGGGGTCTCGACGGGCGCTCCTCGCTGGCGCTCGTCGCTGCTCGACCACCGAGGGTGGTTTCGAGGCTCGCTGCGCTCGCACCTCAACCACCGAGGTCGGCCCCGTTGGTTGAGGAGGTTGCGCTAGCAACCGTCTCGAAACCAACCCACCCGACGCCCGGCCGCCCCGGCGGACCGGCGGACCGGCGGCCCGGCGACGGCGCGCGACCGTCGCCCACCCCGTCCCGGTAGCTGCGAGAGCGGCGACCACGGTGGCGCCGCAAGCCGAGGAACCGTTCCCCGAGCAGGCGGACAGAGGTGCGGGGGTCTCGACGGGCGCTCCTCGCTGGGGCTCGTCGCTGCTCGACCACCGGTGGTGGTTTCGAGGCTCGCTGCGCTCGCAGCTCCACCGTCGCGGGTGTCGGGGAGGGGGGTGCCTAGACTCGCGGCGTGGACTTCTACTCGGCGTACGCACACGGGTTCGCCCGCGTGGCGGCGTGCACGCTGCCGGTGGCGATCGTGGATCCGGCGGTCAATGCGGAGCGGGTGCTGGAGCAGGCGCGGCTGTGCCACGAGGACGGGGTGGCGGTGGCGCTGTTCCCGGAGCTGGGGCTGTCGGGGTACTCCATCGACGACCTGTTCCTGCAGAGCACGCTGCTGGAGGCGGTGGAGACGGCCGTGGCCACGATCGTCGAGGCCTCCACCGAGCTGCTGCCGGTGATCGTGGTCGGGGCGCCGCTGGTGCACGGCACGCGGGTGATGAACTGCGCGGTCGTCATCCACCGTGGGCGGGTGCTGGGCGTGGCGCCCAAGAGCTACCTGCCGACGTACCGGGAGTTCTACGAGCGCCGGTGGTTCGCGCCGGGCGACGACACCCGCGGCAGCACGATCGTCCTGAACGGCGAGACGGTGCCGTTCGGGCCCGACCTGATCTTCACCGCGACCGACGTGCGCGGGCTCGAGGTGCACGTCGAGATCTGCGAGGACTTCTGGGTCCCCATCCCCCCGAGCTCCGAGGCCGCGCTCGCGGGGGCCACGGTGCTGCTCAACCTCTCGGGCAGCCCGATCACGGTGGCCCGCGCCGAGGACCGCCGCCTGCTGGTGCGCAGCCAGAGCGCCCGCTGCTCGGCGGCCTACCTCTACGCCGCCGCCGGCCAGGGCGAGTCGACGACCGACCTGTCGTGGGACGGCCAGACGATGGTCTACGAGTGCGGCGACCTGCTGGCGGAGAGCGAGCGCTTCCCCGACGAGGCGCGGCGCTCGGTCGCTGACGTCGACCTCGACCGCATCCGCCAGGAGCGGATGCGGCAGGGCACGGTCGACGACAACCGGCGCACCTACGACGACCGGGTCCGGGAGTTCCGCCGGATCCCCTTCGAGCTGAAGCCGCCGACGGGCGACCTCGGGTTGCGCCGCAAGGTCGACCGGTTCCCGTTCGTGCCCGACGACCCGTCCCGCCTCGCGCAGGACTGCTACGAGGCCTACAGCATCCAGGTCTCGGGCCTCGAGCAGCGCATCCAGGCCATCGGTGACACCAAGCCGGTCATCGGCGTCAGCGGCGGTCTCGACTCCACCCACGCGCTCATCGTCATCGCGCGCGCCATGGACCGCCTCGGCCGCCCGCGCAGCGACATCCAGGCGATCACGATGCCGGGCTTCGCGACCGGCGACACGAGCAAGTCGTACGCCACCCGGCTGGCGCAGAGCCTCGGCGTGACGTTCGAGGAGCTCGACATCCGCCCCGCCGCCACGCAGATGCTGGCCGACATCGACCACCCGTTCGCCGACGGCGAGCCGGTCTACGACGTGACGTTCGAGAACGTCCAGGCCGGGCTGCGCTACGACTACCTGTTCCGCATCGCCAACCACCGCCGCGGGATCGTGGTCGGCACCGGCGACCTCTCCGAGCTCGCGCTGGGCTGGTGCACCTACGGCGTGGGCGACCAGATGTCGCACTACAACGTCAACGCCGGCGTGCCCAAGACCCTCGTCCAGCACCTGATCCGCTGGGTCGCCGACTCCGACCAGTTCGACGAGGAGACCAACGAGCTGCTCCGCGGCATCCTCGAGCAGGAGATCACCCCCGAGCTGGTCCCCACCGTCGAGGGCACCAAGCCGCAGGCCACCGAGGACACCGTCGGCCCCTACGCGCTGCAGGACTTCACGCTCTTCCACACCGTCCGCCACGGCCAGCGGCCCAGCAAGATCGCGTTCCTCGCGTGGCACGCGTGGCGCGATGCGGGCGAAGGGGAGTGGCCGCCGGGCTTCCCCGACGAGCGCCGGGTGGAGTACGACCTCGCGACGATCAGGTCGTGGCTCGTGGTCTTCACCAAGCGCTTCTTCCTCAGCCAGTTCAAGCGGTCCGCGCTGCCCAACGGTCCCAAGGTCAGCGCCGGCGGGACGATGTCGCCGCGCGGCGACTGGCGGATGCCGTCGGACGCCAAGCCCGACGCCTGGCTGGCCGAGATCGAGGCCAACATCCCGACATAGGCCGGCCTTTGCCTGGTCTTAGCAGCGACATGGTTCGCCGTTAGCGGCGTGCTTGCGAGTCTCCTCCTGTCATCAAGGAACCGACAGAGGAGACATCATGAAGAGGACAGTCCTGATCGTGCTCGCCGCGATCGTGCTGGTGCTCATCGGGGGCGGCGCCTGGGCGCTGACCCGCGGCGACGACGAGACCGTCGAGCGCGGCACGTGCGGCGCGACGTCGTACGAGCTCAGCGTCGAGAAGGACGACGAGGGCCTCGAGGTCGCCTACGAGCTCCAGTCGGGCGCGCCCGACGAGACCTGGAGCGTCGTCGTGGAGCAGGGCGACAGCACGCTGCTCGAGGGGGAGCGCCGCACCGACGAGGACGCCGAGCTCGACCTCGACGTCGTCGCCAAGGAGAGCGGCTCCGACACCTTCACCGTCACGGCCACCCCGGCCGAGGGCGAGCCCTGCACCGCCACCCTCACCCGCTGACCCACCCCGCCACGCACCCACGTCCACCCCCACCTCCAGGAGTCCCCATGCTGAAGCGCACCACCGCCCTGATCGCCGGCAGCGCCCTGCTCGCCGTCCCCGCCGTCACCCTCGTGGCCGCCCCCGCCAGCGCCGACGTCGAGCGCAGCGGCGCCTGCGGCGGCGGCCGCTACGAGCTCTCCGTCGACCGCGAGGGCGCCGGGTGGGAGGTCAACGCCGACCTCGACCGCGTGGCGCCCGGGTCGCGCTGGAGGGTCGTGCTCAAGCACGACGGCAGGACGTTCTACTCGAAGGTCCGCACCGCCGACCGCGAGGGCGACCTCGACGTCGAGCGCTTCCGTCGCGACACCGCAGGCAAGGACTCGTTCCGCCTCGTGGCCAAGCGCGTCAACGGCACGGCGACGTGCGCCCGCACCATCACCGTCGGCTGACCGTCGGCCGCTAGGGAGCGCCGAGCTCGACCACGACGCGCGCCCCGCCGTACGACGACCGCGACAGCGACAGACCGCCACCGGACTCGGTGGCGGTCTTGTCGACGATGGCGAGCCCCAGCCCGGTCGAGCCCGCACCGGACGTGCCGCGACCGGCGACGTCCAGGTCGCCGGGCAGCCCGGGCCCGCCGTCCTCGACGGTGAGGACGACGCCGCCACCAGGACGGGCCGCGACGGCGACCCGCACCGGTGCGCCGTCCGGGGTGTGGGAGAAGACGTTGTCGAGCAGCACGTCGGCCACCGCCGAGAGATCCTCCTCGGAGGCGCGCACCGGGGTGGGGGAGTCGGCGGTGATCTCGACGGTGAGCTCTCGGTCCTGGTCCTCCGCCAGCGGCTGCCAGAAGCCGGCCCGCTCGCGCAGCACGGCGACCGCGTCGCACTCGGGGACCAGCCCCTCGCGCTCCGAGCGCCGGGCCTCGCGCACCACGTGGTCGACCATCTGCTCCAGCTCGTCGAGGTCGGCGCCCAGGCGGGCGCGCGCCTCGGCGTCGTCCACCCCGTCGACGCGCAGCCGCAGCGCCGTGATCGGGGTGCGCAGCCGGTGGGAGAGGTCCGCGACGCCCGCACGCTCGCGCTCCAGCAGGACCTCGATGCGCTCGACCAGCCGGGTCATGGCCTGGGCGAGCTCGCGGACCTCCGGGGGGCCTTCGGTCACCAGGGGTGCCGGTCGGCGGCGGTCGCCGAGCTGCTGCGCGTAGGTCGCCAGCCCGCGGATCGGCACGACGAACGAGCGCCCCAGGCGGTCGGCCAGGAGCAGGGCGCCGGCGAGCAGCACGATGCCGAGCGCCAGCAGCACCAGCCAGCTGCGGGCGACGGTCGACTGCAGCCCCGGCTGCGCCACCACCACCCGGATGACCGGGGTCCGCTCGGGCGCGGCCGAGCTCCCGCTGAGCGAGACCGGAACGAGGAACTCGGCGCCGCCGTCGACGTCGTCGACCCGCGCCTGGCCGGTGGCCCGTGCCTGGATGACGCGGGAGTCCTGGCCGGGGTCGGGGCCCACGTCCTGGCCGTCGGGGTGCACCTCGTCGGGCGGGTAGAGCACGGTCGTCCGGGTGTCGGGGTCCTCGTTGATGCTCTCGAGGTAGAGCGACACGGCACCGCGGTCCTGCCCGGAGACGACCGACTCGGTCGCCTGCACCTCCAGCGCGGCCCGCGACAGCCGGTCCTCGAGCGCGTAGTCGCGCAGGAGCACCGCCATCGGCACGAGCATCGCCAGCAGCACCATCGTGACGGCGGCGGCGACCGTGAGGATCAGGCTGCGCCGCACGTCAGGTCTCGTCGGGGGCGGTCAGGCGGACGCCGACGCCACGCACGGTGTGCAGGTAGCGCGGCTCCGAGGCCGACTCGCCCAGCTTGCGGCGCAGCCACGACAGGTGCACGTCGACGGTCTTGTCGGAGCCGCCCCACGCCTGGTGCCACACGTCGGTGAGGAGCTCCCGCTTGGTGACGACCTCGCCCGCGCGCTCCGCGAGGTGGCGCAGCAGGTCGAACTCGCGCGGGCTCAGGTCGAGCTCGCGCCCGTCCAGCGCGGTGCGCCGGGCCGCGACGTCGATCTCGAGCTCGCCGACGACCAGGTTGGTGCGTGGGGTGCGCGCCCCGGACCCCACCCGTCGCATGACCGCACGGATCCGGGCCTCGAGCTGGGCGGTCGTGTAGGGCTTGACCACGTAGTCGTCGGCGCCGGCGTCGAGGCAGCTCACCAGCGACGGGTCGTCGTCGCGGGCGCTGGCCACGATGACCGGCACGTCGCTCACGGCGCGCAGCATCGAGAGCACCTGGGTGCCGTCCACGTCGGGCAGCCCGAGGTCGAGGATGACCAGGTCGGGCCGGTTCTCGACGGCCATCGACAGCCCCAGCATCCCGGTGGCGGCCGACGAGACGGCGTACCCGCGCTCGTCGAGCGCGCGCATCAGCAGCGGCCGGATGCGCGCGTCGTCCTCGATGATCAGCACCTGCGCCACGCGTCGAACCTAGCCCAGTGCCGTGCCGGTCCCCGCCGCCTTAGCACTCCCTTAACCGTGGCTTGGTGACCTCGCAGCACCGGGGCGGGCACGATGGGGCCATGAGCGACGAGCGCAGGACCTCGCGCGCCTGGGGGTACGCCGCCGGGTGGCTGGTCGCGGCCGTGCTGGCCGTGGCGGTCGGCGTGCTGGCCGTCTCGTCGCTGGGGGCGAGCATCCGCGACCGCGGCCCGGTGGTCACCGAGGCGGCCCGCGACGCCCAGGTCGACAGCGAGGGGCAGCTCACCCCCGCCGCGGACGCGACCGCGGTGCGCAAGACCTTCCAGGACGACTTCGGCAGCTTCGTCGTCGAGTGCCGTGACGCCGTCGCCTACGGCGTGAGCGTGGAGCCGGCCACCGGCTGGCGCACCGTCAGCTACGACAGCGGCCCCGACGACGACGTCGACGCGGTGCTGGCGCGCCAGGCCGAGTCGGTCGAGATCGAGGTCTTCTGCAACCGCGGCCGTCCCGCGATCGGCGAGGTCGAGCGCAACACCCTCCCCGAGGACGACTGACCTGGTGCAGGGCGGGGGCGTGCTGCCCCTACGCTGGGCGCATGGGCAAGCAAGAGGACTTCGTACTCCGCGCTCTCGAGGAGCGTGACGTCCGCTTCGTGCGGCTGTGGTTCACCGACGTGCTGGGCTCGCTGAAGTCGGTGGCGGTCGCCCCGGCCGAGCTCGAGGGCGCCTTCGACGAGGGCATCGGCTTCGACGGCTCCGCCATCGAGGGCTTCGCGCGCGTCTACGAGTCCGACATGCTCGCCAAGCCCGACCCCTCGACGTTCCAGATCCTGCCGTGGCGCGAGGGCGACGGCCCGTCGACGGCCCGCATGTTCTGCGACATCGTGATGCCCGACGGCGCCCCGTCGTACGCCGATCCGCGCAACGTGCTGAAGCGCACGCTCAGCAAGGCGGCCGACAAGGGGTTCACCTTCTACACGCACCCCGAGATCGAGTTCTACCTCTTCAAGGACAGCCCCGAGCCGGGGGCCGAGCCGGTGCCGGTCGACCGCAGCGGCTACTTCGACCACACCGCCCAGTCGCGCGGCGCCGACTTCCGCCGCGAGGCGATCTCGATGCTGGAGTCGATGGGCATCTCGGTGGAGTTCAGCCACCACGAGCACGGCCCGGGCCAGCAGGAGATCGACCTGCGCTACGCCGACGCGCTCACCACCGCCGACAACGTGATGACGTTCCGCACCGTCATCCGTGAGGTCGCGCTGAGCCAGGGCGTCTGGGCGACGTTCATGCCCAAGCCGTTCACGACCCACCCCGGCTCCGGCATGCACACCCACGTCTCGCTCTTCGAGGGCGACGAGAACGCCTTCTACGAGGCGGGCGCGGAGTACCAGCTGTCCCGCACCGGGCGCCAGTTCATCGCCGGCATCCTCACCCACGCCCGCGAGATCAGCGTCGTGACCAACCAGTGGGTCAACAGCTACAAGCGGATGATGTTCGGCAGCGAGGCGCCCTCCTACATCTGCTGGGGCCACAACAACCGCTCGGCCATGGTCCGGGTGCCGATGTACAAGCCGCTGAAGGGCCAGTCGACGCGCGTCGAGCTGCGCACGCTCGACGCCGCCTGCAACCCCTACCTCGCCTACGCCGTGGTGCTCGCCGCCGGCATGAAGGGCATCGAGAACGGCTACGAGCTGCCCCGCGAGGCCGAGGACGACGTCTGGCAGCTCACCGAGCGCGAGCGCACCAGCCTGGGCATCGAGCCGCTGCCCACGAGCCTGCAGAGCGCGATCGCGATCGCCGAGGACTCCGAGCTGCTGGCCGAGACGCTGGGGGAGCAGGTCTTCGACTTCTTCCTCAAGAACAAGCGCGCCGAGTGGGACGAGTACCGCGGCCAGGTCTCGACGTTCGAGCGCGACCAGATGCTCCCGGTGATCTGACCGTCGGGCCCGCCATGACGTCGGTCCTGGTCGTGCAGCACGAGGACGAGTGCCCTCCGGCGCTCGTCGGCGACTGGCTGCGCGACGCCGGGTGCACCCTGCACGTCGCGCGTCCCTACGCCGGCGAAGGGCTGCCCGACCCGGCGGCGTACGACGGGCTGCTGGTGCTCGGCGGGCCGCAGTCGGCCGAGGACGACTCGGTGGCGTGGTTCGGCCCGCTCAAGGACCGGTTGCGCGAGGCGCGTGACACCAGCCTCCCCACGCTCGGCATCTGCCTCGGTCACCAGCTCGTGGCCTCCGCCCTGGGCGGGCGCGTCGGGCGCAACCCGCGCGGGCAGCAGCTCGGGCTGCTGGAGGTGGGCTGGACGCCCGCGGCCGCGGCGGACCCGCTGACGTCGTCCGTGGCCTCGTGGCGCCGCGGCGTGCACTGGAACGACGACGTCGTCACCGAGCTGCCCGACGGCGCGGTCGTGCTGGCCGAGGCGCCGGCCGGCGAGCTCCAGGCGGCGCGCTTCGCCCCGCGGATGTGGGGCGTGCAGCTGCACCCCGAGGTCGACGCCGCCACGCTGCGCCCCTGGGCCGACGACGACCGGGAGGCCCACGTCCTGCGGGGCGTCGACCACGAGGCGCTGCTCGCCTCCGTCGAGGACGCCGCCGAGGAGCTGAGCGCGTCGTGGCGACCTCTGGCGACGGCCTTCGCCGAGATCGTGGCGGGCACCCGGTGATCCGCGCCGCGACCACGAAGGGCAGCCTGCTGCGCCTGGGGTTCGCCGACACCGACACCGCGCTGAGCCACCTGCAGGAGCTCGGCGGGGCCGCCGACCCGCTGCTCGCCATGATCGGACGCACCGCCGACCCCGACATCGCGCTGCACGAGCTGGTCCGGCTGCGCGAGGTCGTGGCGGAGCCGGCCGAGTTGCTCGACGAGCTGGTCGACGACGAGGGCACGGCCATGAGGCTGCTGTCCGTCCTGGGCGCGAGCACGGCCCTGGCCGACCACCTGGTGCGCCATCCCGAGCACTGGCGCGAGCTGACCGACCCGACGCTGGGCTCGACCCGACCGGCGGCGTTCGCCGTGCGCGCGGGTCTGCTGGAGGCGGTGGGCGCCGACCCGCACGACGATCACCCGACGGCCACGCTGCCCGACGCCGAGGCGGTCGACGCCCTGCGCGTGGAGTACCGCCGGGTGCTGCTGCGCCTGGCCTCGCGCGACCTCTCGCACGACGTCGGTATCGACGACGCCGCGGCCGAGCTGTCCGACCTGGCGGCCGGCACCCTCGAGGCCGGTCTCGCGATCGCGCGCCAGCGGGTGGGGGAGCCGGCGGCGCTGGCCCGCCTCGCGGTCATCGCGATGGGCAAGCTCGGCGGCCACGAGCTCAACTACGTCTCCGACGTCGACGTGATCTTCGTCTACGAGCCCGTGGAGGGCGCCGCCGAGCAGCCCGCCCTGCGCGCCGCGACCCAGCTGGCCAGCCAGATGATCCGGGTCTGCTCCGACCACACGGGTGAGGGCACGATCTGGCCGGTCGACGCCGCCCTGCGACCCGAGGGCAAGGCCGGCCCGCTGGTGCGCACCCTGGCGAGCCACCGCGGCTACTACGAGCGGTGGGCCAAGACCTGGGAGTTCCAGGCACTGCTCAAGGCCCGCCCGGTGGCGGGCGACCTCGCGCTGGGGCGCGAGTACGTCGAGATGGTGGCGCCGATGGTCTGGAGCGCCGCCGAGCGCGACGGCTTCGTCAGTGACGCCCAGGCGATGCGCCGCCGCGTCATCGAGCACATCCCGGCGCGCGAGGCCGACCGCCAGCTCAAGCTCGGCTCCGGCGGGCTGCGCGACGTGGAGTTCGCGGTCCAGCTGCTGCAGCTCGTGCACGGGCGCATGGACGAGGCGATCCGGCCGGCCACGACGCTCAGCGCGCTCGCCCAGCTCACCGCCCGCGGCTACGTCGGCCGCGAGGACGGCGAGGCGCTGCACGAGGCCTACTCGTTCCTGCGGACCCTCGAGCACCGCATCCAGCTCTTCCAGCTGCGTCGCATCCACGTGGTCCCCTCCGACGAGCCGTCGTTGCGCCGCCTGGGGCGCAGCATGCGGTTCCTCAAGGAGCCGGTCGTGGCGCTCGACCGCGCCTGGCAGCACCACCGGCGCGAGGTGCGGCGCCTGCACGAGAAGCTCTTCTACCGCCCGCTGTTGACCGCGGTGGCGAGCATCCCCGGGTCCGAGGCGCGGCTGTCCTCGGAGGCGGCCGGCGCGCGGCTCGCGGCGCTGGGCTACGCCGACCCGCAGGCCGCGCTGCGCCACCTCGAGGCCCTCACCAGCGGCGTCTCGCGCACGGCGACCATCCAGCGCGCGATCCTGCCGGCGATGCTGGACTGGTTCGCGGAGGGACCGGACCCCGACGCCGGCCTGTTCGGCTTCCGCCGCATCAGCGAGACCCTCGGCCGCACGCCGTGGTACCTCAAGACCCTGCGCGACGAGGGCCAGGTCGCGGAGCGGCTGGCCCACCTGCTCTCGTCGTCGCGCTACGTCACCAGCCTGCTGGAGCGCGAGCCGCTCGGCGTGCAGATGCTGGGCGAGGACCTCACGCCGCTGTCCGCCGAGCCCGTCGCGCAGGAGATGCTCGCGGCCGCCGGACGGCACGACGACCTCGAGAAGGCCGTGCGCGGCATCCGCGCCGTACGCCGCCGCGAGCTCTACCGGATCGCCGCCGGGGACGCGCTCGGCCTCACCGACGTGGCCGACGTCGGGCAGGGGCTCTCGCGCCTGACCGACGCCACGCTCCAGGCCACGCTGCACGTCGCCGCGCGGACCGTGCGCGAGCAGCGCTCCCTGGAGGAGACGCCGACCCGGATCGCGATCATCGCGATGGGGCGCTACGGCGGCTTCGAGCTCTCCTACTCCAGCGACGCCGACGTGCTCTTCGTGCACGAGCCCGTGGAGGGCGCCGACCTGCAGCAGGCGACGTCGTACGCGCAGGCCGTCGCCAACGAGATCCGGCGCCTGCTCGCGCTGCCCGGCGGGGACCCGCCGCTCCAGGTGGACGCCGACCTGCGCCCCGAGGGCAAGCAGGGGGCGCTCGTGCGCACCCTCGACTCCTACGCCGCCTACTACGCGAAGTGGTCGAAGGTGTGGGAGGCCCAGGCGCTGCTGCGGGCCGACGCCGTGGTGGGCGACGAGGACGTCCGGCGCCGCTTCGTCGAGCTCATCGACCCGCTGCGCTTCCCCGAGGACGGGCTCTCCGACGACGACGTCGTCGAGGTGCGACGGATCAAGGCGCGCGTCGACAAGGAGCGCCTGCCGCGCGGCGCCGACCCGCAGCTGCACCTCAAGCTCGGGCGCGGCGGCCTCGCGGACATCGAGTGGACGGTGCAGCTGCTCCAGATGCAGCACGCCGGACGCGTCCCGGGGCTGCGCACCCCGCAGACCCTGGGGGCCCTCGCGGGCGCCGCCGAGGCCGGGCTCATCTCCGAGGACGACGCCGAGGTCCTCGCCCTCGGCTGGCGCACCGTCAGCCGGGTGCGCAACGCGGTGACGCTGGTGCGGGGGCAGGCGGCCGACGAGCTGCCGCGCGACGCGCGCCAGCGCGCGGCCGTGGCGAGCGTCCTGGGCTACCCGCCCGGCGCCACCGACGAGATGGTCAACGACTACCTGCGACGGATGCGGCGGGCCCGGGGCGTGGTCGAGCGCGTGTTCTGGGGCTGAGCCGAACACGCCATCCGTCCGAGTTTGTGAGAGAATCCATGAAGAGCCGGGACGCGACCGACTGCCCCCCAGGGGTCGCGTCCTGGCTCGTTCGGCTTCCGGCCCCGTCGCGGCCCCTCTAGGGGCCTCTCACCTGCGCTGATGCGTCCGGTACGCCGCGACGCGCGCCCCGCTCCAGGCCTGCGAGTGGCAGTCCGCCCCCGGGATTGCGGGCTGGCTGTGGAACGTCCGAGACGAGGCCGAGCGGTGGCGCGCGTGCTTCCTCACGGTGCCCGTTGGGTGGCTCGTCAAACCTCCCGGGTGACGGTGGTCACGGGGCCGCTCGCAAGCCTTGATGGTTGCTTGAGGAAACGTGCGGCTTTGCCTGGGGGCGGCTTGATCTGAGGGCGGCAGAGTTCTGGTCATCAGCACGACGGCCACCACGGCCACCACCCGGACCAGAGAGAAGCCCCCCATGAAGAAGACCGCCCTCAAGGCCAGCTCCACCAAGATCCTCGCCTCCGTCGTCCTCGTCGC
>NZ_JACJGM010000017.1 GCF_015024225.1 Nocardioides lijunqiniae | reverse complement strand
CCCGGCCGGCGCGGTCCGCCCAGGCACCCGCCGCGCGGGCGAGGTCGACGCGGGGCGGGACGCTCCGCGCACGGGCGAGGGGGTCCAGCCACTCGCGCCACGAGGCGACGCCGGCGCCGAACGCGCGCGCGGTCCAGACGTCGGCCACCATCGTGGCCAGGTCGGTGCCCAGCACGAGCACGACGGCGCCGCGACCGCCCGGCGGCCGACCGCGGGCGACCAGCGCGTCGCGCACCGGGTCGGCGAGCCACGGGTCCCCGACCACGCGGTAGCGGGTGCGCCACGGGCGCACGAACGCCGACTCGCGCGCCTCGGGGACGCCCTGGGCGACCAGGTCGTCCGCGACCAGGCTGGTCGCCACGCGGGTCAGCTCGGCGCGCGGCAGGTCGGCGGGGTCCACGGGCCGGGGCCCGAACGCCGAGCCGGAGTCGGCCCCGACAAGCTCGAGGTCCGGCGTGCCGCGGCCGGGCGCGCTGGCCGTCAGCACGCGGTCGACCAGCCCGGCGGACGGGGCGCCGGCGAGGTTGAGGCGGCGCAGGAGCTCGAGCTGCTGGGCGCCGGGGAGGTAGGGACCGCGCTCGGCCTCCGCCCGCCAGTCGGCCCAGGGGGTCGTCCCCCCCGCGCGCAGGTGGGCGACCCAGCCCCACGCACGCCGACGGCCGTCGTCGCCCGCCACTACTCGCGGATCCGCTTGGCGTGGGTGCGGACCTTCTGGATCAGCTGCTGGTCGGGGTCGGGCCGGCGGGCCGCCTCACGCGTCATGGCCGTGAGCGCGTCCATCGCCACGCGCAGCTGCTGCTTGGTCGAGACCTTGTCGGGGTCGACGTACCGCTCGCCCTCGGGCGTGGGCAGCGGGAGCAGGTCAGCGACGTCCCCGACGACGTCGACGCCGCTCTGCTCGATCCACTCCACCCAGCGCGCGGTCTCGGCCTCGGCCCACGGCATCAGCCGCGGCGGCATCCGCACCGGCGGGGAGACCCGCCCCACGAGCTCGTTGTGGGCGAGCATCTCGCGGATCAGCTCGTCGAACGTCGACTCGCGGCGGGTGGCGCGGTCCATGCGCCGGTTGAGGCGGCGCACGACCTGGGTCTCGGCCACCCCGAGCGACTCGTTGACCCGCTCGCTGTCGCGCGGTGCCCAGGCGGGGTCGATCCCGAGCACGCGGCAGAACCGCAGCCAGAGCTCGTCCCCGGGCGCGCCCGCGGGGGGCACGGTCACGACGTGCACGTGGGAGGGGTCGAGGCCCGCGCCCCAGGCGCTGAGCACGCTGGGCATGTCGAAGGCGCGGTAGAACCACGGCTTGTCGTGCTCGAGGCCGTCGAGGAAGCGGCGGTAGGTCCAGCGGCGGCCCTGCTTGACCGACTCCTGCCAGGCCGCGGGGATCTGGCGCGCCAGGTCGCGGGCGCTGTAGACGATGTGCAGCTCGGCGTCGGCCAGGTCGCGCTTGGCGCGCACGATCGCGTCGGCCGGGGCCGGCGCCAGGATCTCGTGGCTGATGACGACGGTGCCGCTGCGGCGACGCACCCGACGCACCATCGCGTCCCAGCTGCCCCGGGCGTGGCCGGGGTGACCGCCCCAGTCCTGGCCGAGCAGGTCGAGCGCGGCCCGGAAGTGGAAGAGCGTGGCGTTGACGCGCGGCGGGCGGGTGGGGAAGTGGACGTCGTGCTCTGCGAGCAGCTTCGCGTTGCGGGCGAGCCGGTCCTGGACGTAGGTGGTGCCGGTCTTGGGGGCGCCGACGTGCAGGAAGACTCGTCGCTTGGCACTCACCCGGGTGATTCTGCCGCACCCGGGCTCAGCGCCCGCACCACCGCTGACGGACTGGGGCGTCCGAGCTGCTCGGCCATCCAGGCGCTGGTCGCGACGAGCCCGTCGAGGTCGACGCCGTGCTCGATGCCGAGCCCGGTGAGCAGCCAGACCAGGTCCTCGGTGGCGAGGTTGCCGGTGGCGCTCTTGGCGTAGGGACAGCCGCCGAGGCCGCCGGCGCTGGCGTCGAACGTCGTGACGCCGGCCTGGAGCCCGGCGTGGGCGTTGGCGAGGGCCTGGCCGTAGGTGTCGTGGAAGTGCAGCGCCAGCTGGTCGGTGGTCATGCCGGCGGCGCCGAACGCCTCCACCAGCGCGGTGACCTGGTTGGCGGTGCCGACCCCGATCGTGTCGCCGAGGCTCAGCTGGCTGGCGCCGAGGTCGAAGAGCCGCTTGCCGACGCCGACCACCTGCTCGACGGGCACCGAGCCCTCCCAGGGGTCGCCGAAGCACATCGAGACGTAGGCACGGACGTCCAGGCCGGCGTCGCGCGCGCGGCGCACGGTCGGCTCGAACATCGCGAACTGCTCGTCGAGGCCGCGGTTGAGGTTGGCCTGCGCGAAGGTCTCGGTGGCCGAGCCGAAGATCGCGATGTGGCGCATGCCGAGCTCCAGGGCGCGGTCCAGCCCCCGCTCGTTGGGCACCAGCACCGGGTGGTCGCGGCCCTCGTCGCCGAGCTGCTCCATCAGCTCGGCCGCGTCGGCCAGCTGGGGCACCCACTTCGGGTGCACGAAGCTGGTGGCCTCGACGACCGGCAGCCCGGCGGCGACCAGGCGTCGTACGAACTGCGCCTTGACGTCGGTCGGGACCAGCGCCTTCTCGTTCTGCAGGCCGTCGCGCGGACCGACCTCGTAGATCGTGACCCTGTCCGGCATCTGGCTCATCCGGCCTCCTCCTGCTCGACGACGAACAGCCGCGCGCCGAGCGCGACCTGGTGCCCGGCGGCGGCGCCGACGGCGGTGACGGTGCCGGCGAACGGCGCCTTGAGCGTGAGCTCCATCTTCATGGCCTCCATCATGCCCAGCACGTCGCCCTCGGCCACCTGCTGGCCCTCGGCGACGCGGACGTCCAGGACCGTGCCGGGCATCGGCGCCAGCAGGACCCCGTCGCCCGCCGCGGCCGTGTCGGCGAGGCGGTCGGGCGGCGTCAGCACGAAGCGCTGACCACGGTAGGACACCTCGACCACGTCGGGCTGCACGTTGACCACCGCGTGGTCACGGTGGCCGTCGACCACCGCGTCGATCACGTGGTCCTCGGCGCTCAGCATCACGAACGGCACGCCGTCGACCGTGCCGGCGTGGCGGTCGACGGAGACGTCGCGGTCGAGCTCGACCAGGGTCGGCGCCGGCGGACCCCCGAGGCGGAACCCGTCGGCCTGGAAGGGGTGCCCGGCGTCGAAGGCGGTGATCATCGCCGAGACCCAGGCAGCCATCACCCGGGGCACGTCGGCCTCGGGGGCGGGGACGTCGGTGCCCACGTCGACCCGGTCGAGCCAGGCGGTGTCGATGGTCGCGTCGCGGAACGCCTCGCTCTCCACGAGCGTGCGCAGGAAGCCGGTGTTGGTCGTGAGCCCGAGCACGGCGGTCTCCTCGAGGGCCGCGACGAGCGCGTCGCGTGCGCTCTCGCGGTCGGGCCCGTGGGCGATCACCTTGCCGAGCATCGGGTCGTACGACGTGCTCACGACCTGGCCGCCCTCCAGGGCGTGGTCGACGCGGATGCCCTGGCCCGCGGGCCAGCGCACGATGCTCGCCGTACCGGCCTGGGGCAGGAAGCCGCCGAAGGAGTCCTCGGCGTAGACGCGCGCCTCGATGGCGTGGCCCGACACCGTGACGTCGTCCTGCGTGAACGGCAGCGGCTCGCCCGCGGCGACGCGCAGCTGCAGCTCGACGAGGTCCAGCGGCTGCCCGTCGACGCGGACGACCGCCTCGGTCACCGGGTGCTCGACCTGGAGCCGGGTGTTCATCTCCAGGAAATAGACGGCTGCCTCGCCGGTCTCCGACGGCGCTGTGTCCAGCAGGAACTCCACCGTGCCGGCGTTCTCGTAGCCGACGTGCGCGGCGAGGGCGACCGCGCTGGAGGTCACGAGCTCGCGGACCTCGGCGGTGATCGTCGGGGCCGGCGCCTCCTCCAGGACCTTCTGGTGCCGGCGCTGGGTGGAGCAGTCGCGCTCGAAGAGGTGCACGACGTGGCCGTGGGCGTCGGCGAGCACCTGGACCTCGATGTGACGACCGCGCTCGACGTACTTCTCGACCAGCATGGTGTCGTCGCCGAACGCCGACAGCGCCTCCCGCTTCGCGGCCGCCACCGCCTCGTCCATCTCGTCGGCGGAGCGCACGATCCGCATGCCCTTGCCGCCACCGCCAGCCGCGGCCTTCACCAGCACGGGGAAGGGCGCCTCGGCGCCGGTCGGCACCACCGGCACGCCGGCGGCGACGGCGATCTCGCGGGCGGCGTCCTTGCGTCCCATCCGCTCCATGACGGCGGCCGAGGGCCCGACCAGCTGGAGACCGGCCGCCTCGAGCGCGGCCGCGAACGGCGCCCGCTCCGAGAGGAAGCCGTAGCCGGGGTGCACCAGGGCGCAGCCGAAGCGCCGGGCCTGCGCCACGACCTCGTCGATGTCGAGGTACGACGAGACGCGGGCCGCCTCGTCGCAGGCCCGGACGTGCGGTGCGTCGGCATCGGCGTCCGTGTGGATCGCGACGGTCGACAGCCCGAGGCGGCGGCAGGCGCGCGCGATCCGGACCGCGATCTCGCCGCGGTTGGCGATCAGGACCCTCATGGTGGGCTCCAGCACTAGAACATCTCCTTGGTCAGCAGCATGTGGTCTCGACGCTCCCGTTGCGACCTCGTCCCTCGCGCGTCACTGCGAGCCTCACATCCTGAAGATTCCGTAGGAGGGCTCCGGGATCGGCGCATGGGAGGCCGCGGCCAGCCCCATGCCGAGCACCCGGCGGGTGTCGGCGGGGTCGATGACGCCGTCGTCCCAGAGCCGGGCGGTGGAGTAGTACGGCGAGCCCTGCGTCTCGTACTGGTCGCGGATCGGGGCCTTGAAGTCCTCGTCGTCCGGGCGACCGGCGACGGTGGCGAGCACCGAGGCGGCCTGCTCGCCGCCCATGACCGAGATGCGCGCGTTGGGCCACATCCACAGGAAGCGCGGGTCGTAGGCGCGGCCGCACATGCCGTAGTTGCCGGCGCCGAACGAGCCGCCGATGACGACGGTGAACTTCGGGACGACGCTGCACGCCACGGCGGTCACGAGCTTGGCGCCGTCGCGGGCGATGCCCTTGTTCTCGTACTCGCGACCGACCATGAAGCCGGTGATGTTCTGCAGGAAGACCAGCGGGATGCCGCGCTGGTTGCACAGCTCGATGAAGTGCGCGCCCTTGAGCGCGGACTCGCCGAAGAGGATGCCGTTGTTGGCGACGATGCCGACCGGCATGCCCCAGATCCGTGCGAAGCCGGTGACCAGCGTCTCGGCGTAGAGCTTCTTGAACTCGTGGAAGCGGCTGCCGTCGACGATGCGGCGGATCACCTCGCGCACGTCGTACGGCGTGCGGGTGTCGGCCGGCACGACGTCGTAGAGCGTCGCGGGGTCCTCGGCCGGCTCCTCGACCTCGTGGGTCTGGATCGAGCGCGGCTGGGGGCGCTCAAAGGTGTCGACGATGCTGCGCACGATCGCCAGCGCGTGGCGGTCGTCGTCGGCGAGGTGGTCGACGACGCCGGAGGTGCGCGCGTGGACGTCGCCGCCGCCGAGGTCCTCGGCGCTGACGACCTCGCCGGTCGCGGCCTTCACCAGCGGCGGTCCGCCGAGGAAGATCGTCCCCTGGTTGCGCACGATGACGGTCTCGTCGGACATCGCCGGGACGTAGGCGCCGCCGGCGGTGCAGGAGCCCATGACGCTCGCGACCTGCGGGATGCCGCGCGCGGAGAGGTTGGCCTGGTTGAAGAAGATCCGGCCGAAGTGCTCGCGGTCGGGGAAGACCTCGTCCTGCATCGGCAGGAAGGCGCCCCCGGAGTCGACGAGGTAGAGGCACGGCAGGTGGTTGTCGGAGGCGACGGTCTGCGCGCGCAGGTGCTTCTTGACCGTCATCGGGTAGTAGGTGCCGCCCTTGACGGTGGCGTCGTTCGCGACGATCACGCACTCGCGCCCGCTCACCCGGCCGATGCCGGTGACGACGCCGGCGCTGGGCACGGCGTCGCCGTACATGCCGGTGGCGGCCAGGGGGCTGAGCTCGAGGAAGGGGCTGCCGGGGTCGAGCAGCGCGTCCACCCGGTCGCGGACCAGCAGCTTGCCGCGGTCGGTGTGCTTGGTACGGGCCGCCTCGCTCCCGCCGAGGCGCGCGGCGGCCAGCCGCTCGCGGAGGTCGGCGACGAGGTCCTTCAGGTCTGCGGGCACGACTCTAGGTTAGCGATCATTAACCTGGGCGTCCATGCTCTCGTCCTGCTGCGGCGTTAGCGGCCGCTAACCTGAGCCGGTGACCACGTCGACCGAGGAGGCGCCGACCCGGCGCGAGCAGATCCTGGCGACGGCGGCCGACCTGTTCGCGGCGCGCGGCTTCCACGGGGTCTCGGTGGCCGACCTGGGCTCGGCCTGCGGGATCTCCGGGCCCGCGCTCTACAAGCACTTCGCCTCCAAGGACGCCGTGCTCGCCGAGATGCTGGTCGACATCAGCGTGCGGCTGCTCGACGTGGGCCGCGAGCGGGTGGCGGCGGCGAGCGGTCCCGAGGACGCGCTGCGCGGTCTCGTCGACTGGCACGTCGACTTCGCCCTGCGCCACCGCGCGCTGATCATCGTCCAGGACCGCGACTGGGAGTCGCTGCCGGTCGACGCGCGCGCCCGGGTCCGCGACCTGCAGCGCGCGTACGTCGACCTGTGGGCCGACCGGCTCCGGCTGCTGCACGCCGGTCTCGACCTGACCGCGGCGCGCGCCATGGCGCACGCGGCGTTCGGCCTCATCAACTCCACCCCACGCACCGGCGCGCTGCCCGACCCCTCGCTGCACGACCTGTTGATCGCGATGGCGCTGCGCGCGCTGCTGCCCGCGTCCGGCGACGCCTAGCCGGGTCAGCGCACCGGACCCGGCGTCGGCGGCTCGGAGTCGATCAGGGACGGCGGGCCGGCGGCGGCGCCGTCCTCGGCCTCCGGGGCCGTCGCGCGGGCCTGGGCCAGGACGTCGGCGGGGACGTGGCGCTCGAGGAAGCGGTGGGCCATCCGGGTCGAGGGGTGGATGGCCACCGTCGCGATGACGATGATGCCGGCGATGACCAGCCAGCCCGAGGCGCCCCAGTTCATGGCCAGGAACGTGTAGAGCGCCGGCGCCCACACCCTCCCGAGCGTGGAGCTGAGCTCGGCGGCGCCCTGGTAGGCGCCGCGCTGGCGCGGGTCCATCAGCTCGGCCTCGAAGGCCCAGCTGGCCGCGGAGAGGTACAGCTCGGCCCCGGTGACGGTGACGTGGCCCAGCCAGACCAGCGCGATCGTGGTCCAGCCGACGGTGTCGTGCGTGGCCAGGGTGATCAGGCAGGACACCACGAAGAACGTGGACGAGATCCGGATCGCCTTCAGGGCCGTGGTCACGTCGCGGACCCCACGGGCGGCCGCCATCGGCAGGAAGATGCACATCACCGTGTTGGTGCCGAAGAGGAAGGCCAGCAGCACCCGCGGGGCGTCGGTCTCCTCGATCAGCCACAGGGGGATGACGATGTTGAGCAGCACCTGGTTGGTCCAGAAGACGCCGCCGAAGAACTCGGTGAGCAGCCAGCCGGGGTTGCGCAGGGGTCCGGGACCGGGGACCTTCACCTTCCGGTCCTCGGGGGTGCGGTCGTCGTGGGGCGCCCGCGGCAGCCGGATGATCGCGCCGGCGTTGACCAGGAAGACGGCCGCCGTGAACCACGGCAGGGCGTGCAGCAGGGTGTTGGAGTGGAAGGCCAGGGCGATGCCGCCCAGCAGGGAGCCGAGCGTGAAGCCGACGTTGAGCGCGGAGTACATGTAGGCCCGCGACCGGACCCGCTCCCCGGGAGGCAGGACGTCGATCGTGTAGGCGCCGTGGGCGGCGCCCCCGAGCGAGCCGATGACCTCCATGCCGACGGCCATCAGGACGTAGCCCCGGAAGTCGGTGATGAACGGCCAGACCGCGAACATCGCCGCCTGGCCGGTCGCGCTCACGGCCCACATCCGCTTGGGGCCGAAGCGGTCGACCAGCTTGCCCATCGGCAGCGCGGCCACGAAGGCGGCGGCACCCGCGATGGTCAGGCCGAGTCCCACCTGGGCGGCGGAGAGCCCCACGATCTGGGTGAAGAAGACCGCCGACCCGGTCATGAACGTGCCCTCGCCGAGCGCGAACAGCAGCGACTGCACCGACAGCCGCCCCGCCAGCGGCGACGGCGGGCGCGCATGGCGCATCAGGGCGGTGAGCATCCCCGAGATCCTTCCTGCTCCACGTGCGGCTGTCGCCGCATTTTAGGCGGGTCGCGTGGTCGGTCAGAACAGGTGGTCGATGGGTCGGGCGGGGTCCTCGACGAGCTCGAGGATCCGGGCGGCGCGCACGGCCGCGTCGAGGGCGGTGTCGACGTCGTCGGCGCGGCCGGGCGGCAGGTCGCCGGCGAGCTCGTCGGCGGTGACGGTGCGGGCGTGGAGGTCGGCGAGCAGCTGCTCGCGGGGCAGACCGCGCAGGTGGATCAGCACGAACGGGTCGCCCTCGATGAGCCACGTGAGCTGGTAGAGGACGGCGAGCGCGTGCGGGCACGGGTCGGCCCAGAAGTCGCAGGTGCAGGACGTGGCCAGCTCGGCGCCGTAGGGCAGCAGCTCGACGCCCATCTGGTCGGCGTGCTCCACCAGCGAGTGCGGCAGGTCGCCGGCGAGGAGCGCGGCGACCCGGCCCGACTCGGCCGCGACCGTCTCGACGAGGGCGTCGCGGCCGGCCTCGTCGAGGACCGGGACCGTGCCGGAGACCGTCGCCAGTCCTGCGTCGTCCTCCACGCTGGCCACCAGCGTGCCGGCGCCGACGGTGATCCCGCCGACGCGACCGGCACGCGCCAGGCCGCGGGCCGCGCGCAGGTCGGTCTCGGTGTAGGCCGCCTCCTCGACCGCGCGCACCCACGCCTTGCCCCACCACCGGGAGGCCCGGGCGGCGCTGCGGCGCGGCGCCAGCCGGGCGTGGACGACCTGACCGTCCCCGACGGCCGTCACGCCGGACCCACGGGGGCGCTCATCGGGTCCGGCGCAGCGTGACCAGGTCGCGCAGCTCGTCGTTGCCCAGCTCGGTCAGCGCCGCCTCGCCGCGGCCCAGGACGGAGTCGGCGAGCGAGCGCTTGCGGGTGAGGAGCTCGGCGATCTTCTCCTCGATCGTGCCCTGGGTGATCATCCGGTGCACCTGCACCGGCCGGGTCTGGCCGATCCGGTAGGCGCGGTCGGTGGCCTGCTCCTCGACCGCGGGGTTCCACCAGCGGTCGACGTGGACGACGTGGTCGGCCCGGGTGAGGTTGAGGCCGGTGCCGCCCGCCTTGAGCGACAGCAGGAACACCGGCACCTCGCCTGCCTGGAACCGCTTCACCATCGCCTCCCGCTCGCGCACCGGCGTGCCGCCGTGCAGGAGCTGGTGGGGCACGGAGGCCTTGGCGAGGTGGGTCTCCAGCAGGCGCGCCATGGCGACGTACTGGGTGAAGACCAGCACGGCGCCGTCCTCGGCCAGCACCGTGCCGAGCAGCTCGTCGAGCAGGTCGAGCTTCTCCGAGCGCCCGGCGAGACGGCCGGTCGACTGCTTGAGGAAGTGGGCGGGGTGGTTGCAGATCTGCTTGAGGCCGGTGAGCAGCGCGAGCACCAGCCCGCGCCGGGTCTCCTCGTCGGCGCGCTCGATGCGCTCCATGGAGTCGCGGACGAAGGCCTCGTAGAGCACCACCTGCTCCTGGGTCAGCCCCAGCGGGTGGTCGGTCTCGGTCTTGGGCGGCAGCTCGGGTGCGATGCCGGGGTCGGACTTGCGGCGCCGCAGCAGGAACGGCTCGATCAGGTCGGCGAACTGGCGCGCCTTGGTCGGCTCCAGGCCGGACTCGATCGGCCCGGCCCAGACCTTGCGGAAGGCGTTGCGGCTGCCGAGCAGCCCGGGCGTGGCCCAGTCGAGGATGGCCCACAGCTCGGTGAGGTTGTTCTCCACGGGCGTCCCGGTGAGCGCCACCCGGGCCCGGCTGGGGATGCCGCGGAGCGCACGGGCGGTGGAGGACTGGGGGTTCTTGACGTGCTGCGCCTCGTCGGCGACGACGAGGTCCCAGCCCACCTCCGCGAGCGCGGCGTGGTCGACCCGCATCGTGCCGTACGTCGTCAGCACGAACCCGCCGTCCCCGTCGGGACCCAGCCCCTCGAGCGATCGCTGGTTGCCGTGGAAGCGCCGCGTGGGCGTGCCCGGGGCGAACCGCGCCACCTCCGCCTCCCAGTTGCCCAGGAGGCTGGCCGGGCAGACGACCAGCGTCGGGCCGGTCGCGCCGGCGGCGCGGCGGTGCAGGTGGAGCGCGATCAGGGTGATCGTCTTGCCCAGGCCCATGTCGTCGGCCAGGCAGGCCCCGAGTCCGAGCTCGGTCAGGTCGGCCAGCCAGGTGAGGCCGTGGCGCTGGTAGTCGCGCAGGGTCGCGTCGAGCGCCGCCGGCACCTCCACGGGCTCGCGGGTCGCGGCGTTGAGCAGCCGGTCGCGGACCTCCAGCAGCGAGGCGCCCACCACCACCTGCGTCTGCGTGGCCGAGCCCCACTCGTCGGCCGGCTCGAGCTGGACGACGCCGGTGAGCGCGGCGGCGACCGCCTGCACGGGCTTGACGGTGCGGACCAGCCGCTTGCGGGCCCGCTTGGCCATGGCCGGGTCGACGACCGTCCAGCTGCCCCGGAGCTTGAGCACCGGCGCCGCGGCGCCGGCCAGCAGGTCCATCTCCTCGGCGCTCAGCGGCTCGCCGTGCAGGGCGAGCTGCCACTTGAACGAGAACATCGCCTCGGTCGACAGCAGCCCCTGCTGCAGCGGCTCCTCGCGCGGCCCGCTGGGCGCGCGGTCGAGCACCGCCGTCGCGGTGAGGTCGCGACCCAGGCTCCGCGGCCAGAGCACGTCGACGCCGCGGTCCTTGAGGACGCCCACGCCGGTCTCGAGGAGGCTGACCAGCTCGTCGGCGTCGAGGGTGATCTGGTCGGGCACGCGCAGCGCGAGCAGCCGGTCCAGCACCGGCCAGGCGTCGGCGGCCGCGCGCAGGGCGATCATCGCGTGGGTGCGGGCGCGCTCGCCGAAGCCGTGGCTGGCGTCGCGGCCGTGCTCGGTGAAGAGCGCGGCGGCGTCGCAGAGGTGGAGGGGGTTCTGCTCGTCGGCGACCTGGAGCACCAGCCGCACCGCGCCCGCGACGAGCTCCTCCTCGTCGGCCTCGACCCGCAGCGAGATCGTCACGAGCTGCGGCAGGTCGACGTCGGCCGTGCGCCGGTGGCGCGCGAGGCGCGACTGCAGCCGGGACTCGAAGTCCGACCCGCCCACCGGGCGCCGGGACCCGCCCTCGGTCGCCGGGCTCGGCGTGCGGGCGCGGACCGAGGTGGCGAGCGGGGCCGAGCGGGGCATCGCGTCGCTCACCGCGTCGAGCATCTGGCGCACCAGCGCCTCCGCGTCGGCGCCGGCCACGTCGTCGTAGGAGCGGGACCGCGCGAGCATCTCGACGCGGTCGGTGTCGTCGTCCTCCAGCGGACCGGCGCGCCAGCTGCGGCCGGACTCGGACGGCTCGAACCGCCCCGCCGCGACCAGCCGCATGCCCAGCAGCGCCGCGCCGCTGAGCAGCCCGACGCTGGGGTGGACGTCGTCGCGCGCGTGGGCCTTGGTGAGCACCGGCAGCGCGGCGCGGATCGGCAGGGCCACGGTGCGTCGGTCGTCGCTGAACTCGACCACGCCCTCGCGGGGCGGGTCGGCCGGGCGGAAGGTCGCCGGCCCGGTGACAGGGACGAAGCTCAAGCGCAGACCTCGGGGTGGCGGGGTGGGACTCAGACGCTAACGCGTGGCGGGGACAGCAGGTTCCCGCGGGCGCGCCGCCTAGAGTCGAGGCATGAGCCTCCTCGACACGCCCATCGCCCGCCTCGACGGCTCCCCCGGCACGCTCGGCGACCTCACCGGCGGCGGACCGGCGCTGCTGGTCAACGTGGCGAGCAGGTGCGGCCTGACGCCGCAGTACACCGGCCTCGAGGAGCTGCAGCAGGCCTACGGCGCGCGCGGCTTCACCGTCGTCGGGGTGCCCTGCAACCAGTTCGGCGGCCAGGAGCCCGGGACCTCGGAGGAGATCGCGGAGTTCTGCTCGGCGACGTACGGCGTCAGCTTCCCGATGACCGAGAAGGTCGAGGTCAACGGCGAGGCCCGCCACGAGCTCTACCGCTCGCTCGTCGAGGTGCCCAACGAGAAGGGCGAGACCGGCGACGTGCAGTGGAACTTCGAGAAGTTCCTCCTCGCCGCCGACGGCTCGGTCGTGGCCCGCTTCAACCCCGGCGTCGAGCCGCAGGACCCCACGCTGGTCACGGCGATCAAGTCGCAGCTCTCCTGAGCTCCGGGCGCGCCCGCGCGTGAGCGAGACCACGCCGTACGTGGACGAAAGTCGGATGCGCGCGACCTGAGAGTGCTCCTAGGCTTCTCCGGTGAGTACCGAGACCAGTTCCCAGAGCACCCCTCCCGGCAGCGACCGGCTCGACCGCGGCGTGCTGATGGTGGCCGGCGTGGTCGTGCTCGGCGCGATCATGTCGATCCTCGACATCACGGTGGTGTCCGTGGCGCTGGAGACCTTCCAGCGCGAGTTCGACGCGACCTCGGCCGAGGTCGCCTGGACGATGACCGGCTACACGCTGGCGCTCGCCAGCGTCATCCCGCTGACCGGGTGGGCGGCCGACCGGTTCGGCACCAAGCGCCTCTACCTGCTCGCGGTGATCCTGTTCACCGCGGGCTCCGTGCTGTGCGCGGCGGCGTCCTCGCTCGGGATGCTGGTGGCCTTCCGCGTGCTCCAGGGCCTCGGCGGCGGCATGCTGATGCCGCTGGGCATGACGATCCTGACGCGCGCCGCCGGTCCCGAGCGCGTCGGCCGCGTGATGGCCGTGCTCGGCATCCCGATGCTGCTGGGCCCGATCTTCGGCCCGATCATCGGCGGCGCGCTGATCGACTCCGCCAGCTGGCACTGGATCTTCCTGATCAACCTGCCGATCGGCATCCTGGCGCTCGCCTACGCCTGGAAGGTGCTGCCCGCCGACGAGGTGGAGCCGTCGGAGACCTTCGACTGGGTCGGCATGGTGCTGCTCTCGCCCGGCCTGGCGGCGTTCCTCTACGGCGTCTCCTCGATCCCCGAGGCCAAGCAGGAGGACGGCACCGTCTGGACCGCCCAGGTCGTCGCGCCCGCGGTCATCGGCGCCGTGCTGATCGCGGCGTTCGTGCCGTGGGCGCTCAACCGCGCCAACGTGCACCCGCTGATCGACCTGCGCCTCTTCAGGAGCCGCACCATGTCGGTCGCCGTGATCGCGATGGCGCTCTTCGCGATCGCGTTCTTCGGCGCCAGCCTGCTCTTCCCGCTGTACTTCCAGCAGGTGCGCGGCGAGGACGCCCTCGGCGCCGGGCTGCTGCTGGCCCCGCAGGGCATCGGCGCGATGGTCACCATGCCGGTGGCCGGCATCCTGGCCGACCGCATCGGGCCGGGCAAGATCGTGATGACCGGCATCGCGGTGATCACCGTCGGCATGGCGATGTTCACCCAGCTCACCGCCGACACGTCGTACGCGTTCATCCTGGGCGCACTGTTCGTGATGGGCCTGGGCATGGGCGGCACGATGATGCCGATCATGTCCGCGGCGCTGGCCACCCTCGAGCCGCACACGATCGCCCGCGGCTCGACGCTGATGAACATCGTCCAGCAGGTCGCCGCCTCGATCGGCACGGCCGTCTTCGCGGTGCTGCTGACCAACGGCATCCTCGCCATCGACGCGACGACGCCCGAGGGCCAGCTGGAGGGTCTCGCTGACTCCTTCGCCACGGTCTTCGTCGTCGCGACGGTCATGGTCGCGCTGGTCCTCGTGCCGGCGTTCCTCCTCCCCCGCCGCAGGTCCGCCACCCCCGTCGACCCCGCCGCCCTCGTCGGCCACTGAGCGCCGCCTGAGCGCGGCCGCCCGCATGTAACACGTTGTTATGACCTCTTCCACGTTGATATTTCGACGTGGAAGAGGTCATAACGACGTGTTACATGCGGGTCAGACCCGCGCCCGCCCGGTGATCGGCGGGAGGTCGGCGAGGGTCTTGATGCCAGGGGCGGCGGCGACCACGGCGGGCACGGCGTTGGTCACCGGCATCGCGGTGTAGATCATGCCGAGGCCCATGAAGCCCTCCTCGGTCCAGTCGGCCGGGGGCAGGCAGTGGATGACCGTGCGCATGTTGGGCAGGCCGAAGACCTGGATCACGTGGCCGTGCGCGAGCGGCTTGGGCGGGACGACATGGGCGCCCATGGTCCAGTTGAAGCCGACGCTGACGACGTTGCGCTCGCCCACCCAGCCGCGGTGGTAGCCCATGACGCCGGCCACCGTGCCCTCCGGGATCGTCATGAACCCGAGGTCGGAGTCGCCGGTGGCCGCGGTGAACTCCACGTCGAAGGTCATCCGGTCCAGGGTCACGCCGAGCGCGTCGGCCATCATCGCCGCGGACTCCGCGAACACCTCGCTCTCGACGCGCACGCTCTCGGCCAGTCCTGGGGTCTCGGGTGACTGGGAGAAGCCCATGGCCCGCTGCGTGCCCGCCGACTCGTACGTCGAGCAGTCGACCGACTCGGTGATCCGGATCTCGTCGACCCGCTCGCACGACCCGCTCAGCGCCATCCCCACCAGGTTGGTCATGCCGGGATGGGCGCCGCTGCCGAAGATCGTCGAGCCGCCCGCCTCGCACGCCGCCCGGATCCGCGCGAGGTCCTCGGGCGGCTGCTTGCCGCCCGTGATCCAGGCCGCGCTGGAGCAGACGTTGACGCCGCTCTCGAGCAGCGCGACCAGGTCGTCGATGCTCGGCCAGAGCGGGTTGTAGCAGCACGCATCGGGCTTCAGCGCGAGCAGCGCCCCGAGGTCGTCGGTCGCGAGGACGCCGGTCGGCTCCGGCCAGCCGCACAGGTCGGCCGCGTCGAGGCCGACCTTCTCCGCGCCGTGGGCGTAGACGCCGACCAGCTCGAGGTCGTCGCGGCCCAGGATGGCGTGCAGCGAGCGTCGTCCGATGTTGCCGGTCGTCCACTGGACCACGCGCAGGGGTGTCATGGCCCCGAGACTAGAACGCGTTCTAGTCTGCGTCCAGGGACCGCCGTCGCACCGCCCCCACGGTCTGCAGCAGCGCCAGGAGCAGCAGCCCGCCCCCGATCGCGCCCGCGACCAGGCCCCACCAGGAGGGGTGCTCGACCGACAGCACGGCGGTCGCCAGCGGCGTCACCGACACCGCGATCGCGACCACCAGGATCCGGTAGACGACGTGCCCGGTCAGGGCCGCGCAGACCGCCCAGCCCAGCATCAGCAGCAGCGAGAGGCTCAGGATCACCCAGGTGTCGTTGTCGTAGCCGTCGAACCGCGGCGGCTCGCTCGTCATCACGTCCTCGTCGAGGCTGAAGGAGATGAGCGGCGCGAAGGCCTGCGCCAGCACCAGCGCGCCGGTCAGCCCGGCGAAGCCGAGGACGGTGAGGGCTCCGGCCACCGCGCCGGCGAGCACCCGCGTGTCGGCCCGCACCCACCCGGCGACGGTGACCAGGACCGCGAACAGCACCAGCCCCAGCGCGATCGAGATCGCCGCGACGTCGTCGCCGGCGTCGTCGGGCACGGTGATCACGTCGTCGAGCACCTTCACGTAGGTCACGTAGAGCCCCAGCACGGCCGTCACGACGAACGGTCCGCGCCCGGTCAGCGCCAGTCCGGCGAGCGACAGCGCCACCACGCTCAGCCCGGCGACGTACGCCGTGAGCTGGTGGTCGTCCATCGCGACAGCGACCATCAGGCCGAGGCCGGCCACGCCGAAGGCGCCCGGCCAGGCGACCAGGTCGGTCGCGGGGTCGGCGGAGCGCGCGGTCACGTACGCGACCGCCGCGACGCCGAGGAGCCCGAGCGTGGCGACGAGCCCCACCGCGTAGTTGGACCAGTCCAGGTCGCCGTCGGCCCGGGTGTAGGCGGTGGACAGCACCACCGCCGTCGCCAGGAGCGCGACGCCGACGGAGACCAGCGGCCGGCCGTCGTCGAGCAGCCGCGGCGTCGGTGCGGCCGGGGGCGTGAGTGCTGCGGCCGGCGGGCCGGGAGGGGGTGCCTGGGTCATGCGGGCACCCTAGGGTCGACCGGCGCCCCCGGTCCGAAGTCGCAGATCAGCGCGGCGTGGCGCGGTCAGCTCTGGACGGCCAGGGTCAGCGGGAGCACCTCGGTCGCGCCCGCCTGGCGCAGGGCGTGGGCGGCCCGGGTCAGGGTCCAGCCCGTCACGACCAGGTCGTCGACGAGGAGCACCGGACCGGGGGGCACCTCGCCCTGCAGCGCGTAGCGGCGGCCGACGGCCGCGACCCGCTGGGCGGAGTTCATCGCGCCCTGGCCGGGCGCGACGTCGGGGTCGACGATGGCGTAGCGGGCCACCACCGGCACCTTGAGGTAGCGCGAGAGCCCGTCGGCGAGGTCGGCGGTGAGCGTCGGACGGGTCGCGGACTCCACCACGGCGATCGCCTCGACGCGCGGACGCCAGTCGCCCAGCACCGCCACGACCGCCTGCACCAGCGGCACCGGGACCGGCCCGTCGCCGGCCTCGGGGCGGAAGAGCTCGCGCAGCGCCTGGCCGTAGCCGAGGTCGGTCAGGCGGGCGACCGCACGGCCCTCCGCGGCGCCCGCGGCGATCTTGCCCTTGAGGTCCATGCCCATCGAGGCCAGGCCCGTGGGCCACATCTTGCGCGGCTCCACGACCACGCCGGGACGCGAGAGCCGCTCCTCGGCCTCGGCCACGGCCGCGCTGGACACGTCGAGCGACAGCGCGAGGCCGCCGCAGTTGTCGCAGCGACCGCAGGGCTCGGCCTGGGGGTCGTCGAGCTGGTCGCGCAGGAACCACATCCGGCACTCGGTGGTGCGCAGGTAGTCGACCATCGCCTGCTGCTCGCGCTCGCGGGCCTCGGCGACGCGGCGGTAGCGCTCCTCGTCGTAGGACCACGGCTGCCCGGTGGACTCCCACCCGCCGCGGACCCGGCGTACGGCGCCGTCGACGTCGAGCACCTTGAGCATCGTCTCGAGCCGGTTGCGGTTGAGCTCGACGTGGGTCTCGAGCGCGGCCGTGCTGAGCGGGCGGCCCTCCTGCGCCAGCACCTCGAGCGTGCGGCGCACGAGCTCCTCGCGCGGGAACGCCAGGGAGGCGAAGTAGGCCCAGATGTCGCGGTCCTCGATCGCGGGCAGCAGCACCACGGTCGCGCTGTCCCCGTCCTTGGCCAGTCCGCGGCCGGCACGGCCGACCTGCTGGTAGTAGGCGACCGGCGACGACGGGGCGCCGAGGTTGACCACGAAGCCGAGGGTGGCGTCGAAGCCCATCCCGAGCGCGCTCGTGGCGACCAGCGCCTTGACCCGGCCCGCCATCAGGTCGGCCTCGAGCGCGAGCCGCTCGGTCTGCTCGGTCTGGCCGGAGTAGGCGGCGACGTCGTGGCCGCGCGAGCGGAGGTAGTCGGCGACCTCCTGGGTGGCGGCGACGGTGAGGCAGTAGACGATGCCGGAGCCGGGCTGCTCGGCGAGGTGGTCGGCGAGCCAGGCCAGGCGCTGCTGGGCGGTCTTCAGGTGGACGACGCCGAGCCGCAGCGACTCGCGGTCGAGGGTGCCGCGCAGCACCAGCACGCCCTCGCCGAGCTGCTCGCCGACGTCGGAGGTCACCCGGGCGTTGGCGGTGGCGGTGGTGGCCAGCACCGGGATGCCGGCCGGCAGGTCGTCCAGCAGGGTGCGGATCCGCCGGTAGTCGGGCCGGAAGTCGTGGCCCCAGTCGGAGATGCAGTGGGCCTCGTCGACCACCAGGAGGCCGCAGGTCGCGGCCAGCCGCGGCAGCACCTCGTCGCGGAAGCCGGGGTTGTTGAGCCGCTCGGGGCTGACCAGCAGCACGTCGACCTCGCCGGCGCGGATCGCGTCGTGGGTGGACTCCCAGTCCTCGAGGTTGGTCGAGTTGATGGTCACGGCGCGGATGCCGGCGCGCTCGGCGGCGGAGATCTGGTTGCGCATCAGCGCGAGCAGCGGCGAGACGATGACGGTGGGGCCCGCCCCCTGCGCCCGCAGCAGCAGGGTCGCCACGAAGTAGACCGCCGACTTGCCCCAGCCGGTGCGCTGGACGACGAGCGCGCGCCGCTTGTCGACGGCCAGCGCCTCGATCGCGGTCCACTGGTCCTCGCGCAGCGACACGTCGTCGCGCCCGACCAGCGCGCGCAGGTGGGCCTCGGCGCTGTCGCGGGCGGCCTGCCGGACGTCGGCGGTCGCCTCGGGGGCGTCGGTGGAGGTCATGCCCGCATGTCTACCAGCGGTCACCGACGCGCCCACTTCCCGATATTGCACCAAGCCACTAGCCTTTGTGTGGTTTGCATCCGGACGTCTCTCGAGGGGATCCCCATGAGCACCGCAGCACCGCGCCCGGCCGAGGCCAGCTCGCCGCGCAAGGTCGCCGCCGCCTCCGCGGTCGGCGCCACGATCGAGTGGTACGACTTCTTCCTCTACGGCACCGCCGCCGGTCTGGTCTTCGACCAGCTCTTCTTCAACGGCCTGGACGGTCCGGCCGCCCAGTTCGCGGCGTTCGGCACCTTCGCCGTCGGGTTCGTCGCGCGCCCGATCGGCGGACTGATCTTCGGCCACTTCGGTGACCGGATCGGTCGCAAGACGATGCTGATCTGGACGCTCGTCATCATGGGCGCCGGCACCGCCGCGATCGGGCTGCTGCCGACGTACGACGAGATCGGGGTGTGGGCGCCGGTCCTGCTGGTCGTGCTCCGCATCCTGCAGGGCATCGGCGTCGGCGGGGAGTACGGCGGCGCCGTGCTGCTCGCCGTCGAGTTCGCGCCCGGCGAGCGGCGCGGGTTCTTCGGCAGCTTCGCCCACATCGGGGTGCCCGGCGGACTGTTCCTGGCGTCAGGCGCGTTCGCGATCGCCAGCCAGCTGCCCGACGAGGCGTTCCTCGCGTGGGGCTGGCGCGCCTGCTTCCTGGTGAGCATCGTGCTGCTGGCCATCGGCGCCTGGATCCGGCTCTCGGTGATGGAGACGCCGGCGTTCCAGCAGGTGCAGGCGACCAAGGAGATCTCGCCCAACCCGGTGGCCGAGCTGGTCCGCCGTCAGCCGCGCACCCTGCTGCTGGGCATGGGCACCCGCTTCATCGAGGGCTTCACGTTCAACCTGTTCTCGGTCTACCTGCTGGCCTACACCGTCAAGGAGGTGGGCATCCCCAAGTCGACGGTCCTCAACGCGATCATGGTCGGCGCGCTGGTCGGCGTCGCCCTGGTGCTGGCGTCGGGACGCCTCAGCGACACCTTCGGCCGCAAGCGCGTCTACAACACCGGCGTCGTGATCGCCCTGCTGTTCGCCTTCCCGGCCGCCTGGCTGGTGCAGGGCGGGACCACCCTCGGGGTCGCGGTGACGTTCGTCGGCGGGCTCGGGGTGATCTACGGCATCGTCTACGGACCGCTGGCGGCGTTCTGGAGCGAGCTGTTCGACACCCGCTACCGCTACTCGGCCCTCAGCACGCTCTACCAGGTCTCCGGCATCCTCGCCTCCGGGCTGACTCCGCTGATCGCGGCCTGGCTGGTCACCCGCGGCGACGGCACGCTGTGGCTGGTGGCCGGCTACAACGTCGTCGTCGCGCTGATCAGCCTCGCGTGCGCGGCACTGCTTCCGGAGACGCGGGGCCGCGACCTGCACGAGGACCTCGCGCCGAGCGCCGCGTCCGGTGAGCCGGAGCGGGAGCCCGCCCTGCGCTAGGGACGGTCAGGCCGCCGGGCCCTGCGCGCGTACGTCGTCGACGTGCGTGATCGCGTCGCGCAGCTCGGCGAGCCAGTCGCCCTCGTGCTGGCCGACCAGCCGCACGCACCACGCCAGGGCCTCCGAGCGCGAGCGGGCGACGCCGGACTCGACCAGCGTGTCGAGGACCCGGCGCTGCGGCTGGCGCAGCCGCGTCATGACCGGCGCGGACACGTGCGTCCACAGCTCCTCGCGCTCGCCGACGCGCACGCCCCAGGACACCTTGCGCTCGAAGCGGTGCTCCGCCTCGCGGGCGATCGCCATCCGCGCCTCGCGCGTCTCCTCGCGGAAGGCCTTGGCCCGGCCTGCGCGCGCCTCGGCCTGCTCGACCTCCGACTCGCCCGCGGCGACGTCGGCGATGGTCAGGACCACCGTGACCTCCTCGCGGTCGACGGCCACCTCGGGCGCCTGCTCCTGCCACTGCTCGGGCAGCCGGCCGGTGAACCAGCCGCGCACCCGCTCCGTCGTCTCGTTGCTCATGCTTACATGATTACACACTTACAAAAGGCCGTGTCGGTGCCGGAAGGAATCCCGAAGGCAACCCGAAGCCCCGCCTCCTAGCGTGCGCGCCATGACCTCCTCGCCCCGCTCGTCGACCAGCTCCTCGACCGACCGCCGCCCGCGGCCCCGTGCCCGCCTCCGTCCCACCCTGCCCACCGGACTCACGCTGGCCGTCGCGGCCGGGGCGCTGGTGCTGACCGCGACGGGAGGTGCCG
The DNA here is from genome assembly GCF_015024225.1 of Nocardioides lijunqiniae. Classification (GTDB taxonomy): domain Bacteria; phylum Actinomycetota; class Actinomycetes; order Propionibacteriales; family Nocardioidaceae; genus Nocardioides; species Nocardioides lijunqiniae. Next base: position 80,169 of record NZ_JACJGM010000017.1, on the reverse strand, counting down.
TCGCCGGCACGCTCATCACCGGCGCCCAGGTCAAGAACGGCACGCTCACGTCCGCCGACGTCAAGGACCGGAGCCTGCGCACCGCCGACCTGGCGCCGAAGGCGGTCGCCCGGCTGCGGGGGAAGCAGGGCCCGAAGGGACAGGCGGGTGCCCCCGGGACGGCCCGCGGCTACGCGCACATCGTGGGCGCCAACGTCAGCCGCCAGTCGGGAGGGATCACGGTGACCAACCCGTTCGTCGGCACGTACTGCGTCACGGTCCCGGGCGTGGATCCCAACACGGGCCCCGCGGTGGTCTCGCTCGACTATGCGCACTCCTCGACCAGCACCGAGCCCAACGCTCCCCAGGGAGCGGTCGAGGTGGCGACGCTCGCCTGCCCGAACGGCACCTTCGGCGTACGGACCTTCATCCGCACCTTCCCCGACGCCAACACGACGGTCCTCCAGAACGCCAACCAGGGCTTCACGATCCTCGTCCCCTGAGGGGACGACGGGTCACCAGATGCGCACGCGCTCCGCGGGGTCGATCCACAGGCCGTCGCCCTCGCGGGTCTCGAAGACCTCGTGGAACTCGTCGAGGTTGCGCACGATGTTGGCGCGGAACTCCGGCGGGCTGTGGGGGTCGATGGTGAGGTACTGGCGCTCCTGCTCGGTGCGCCGCTTGGTCCGCCACACGTAGGCCCAGTTGAGGAACAGCGAGCGCCGGTCCTCGACCGAGGCGTCGCCGCCCTCGGAGATCACGAACGCCTTGTGGCCGATGGTGAGGCCGCCGAGGTCGCCGATGTTCTCGCCGACGGTCAGCGAGCCGTTGACCTTCTCGCCGGCCAGGGCGCGCGGCTCGAACGCGTCGTACTGCGCGACCAGCGCCGTCGACTTCACCTCGAACGCCGCCTTGTCGTCGGCGGTCCACCAGTCGTTGAGGTTGCCGGAGCCGTCGTACTGGGCGCCCTGGTCGTCGAAGCCGTGGCCGATCTCGTGGCCGATGACCGCGCCGATGCCGCCGTAGTTCTCGGCCGGGTGGGCGTCCGGGGAGAAGAACGGCTTCTGCAGGATGCCGGCCGGGAAGCAGATCTCGTTGGTGCCGGGGTTGTAGTAGGCGTTGACCGTCTGCGGCAGCATGAACCACTCGTCGAGGTCGACCGGCGAGCCGATCTTCGCCAGCTGGCGGTCGGTCTCGAACGCCGACGCGGCCGCGACGTTGCCGAGCAGGTCGCCGGCGCTGATGCTCAGCGCGGAGTAGTCGCGGAACTTCTCGGGGTACCCGATCTTGGGCCGGAAGGTGCCGAGCTTGTCGTAGGCCCGCTGCTTGGTCTCCTCGGTCATCCAGTCGAGCGTGGAGATCGAGTCGCGGTAGGCGGCCAGGAGGTTGGCGACCAGGTCGTCCATCAGCTCCTTGGACCGCGGCGGGAAGTGGCGGGCGACGTACTCCTTGCCGACGGCCTCGCCGAGCGCGCCCTCGACCAGCGCGACGCCGCGCTTCCAGCGGGCGCGCAGCTCGGGGGTGCCGTTGAGGGTGCGGCCGTAGAAGTCGAAGTTGGTCTCGACGAAGTCGTCGGTGAGGTACGGCGCCGCGGAGCGCAGGACGTGCGCCAGCAGCCAGGCCTTCCAGTCCTCGAGCGGCACGGAGTCCAGGACGGTGGAGAGGTGGGCGAAGTACGACGGCTGTCGCACGCACACCTCGGCGATCGTCTCGTCGCTGCCGCCGAGGTTGGTGACGTAGGCGTCCCAGTCGAAGGCCGGGCACAGCTCCTTGAGCTCGGCGGCCGTCATCAGGTTGTAGGTCTTCTGCACGTCGCGGGTCTCGGCGCGCTCCCAGTGGCCCGCGGCCAGCTGGGTGTCCAGCTCGAGGATGGTGGCCGCCGCGGCGGAGGCGTCCTCGTGGCCGCCCAGCTCCAGCAGGCGCGTGAGGTAGCCGACGTACGCCTCGCGCTGCTCGGCGAACTTGTCGTCGCGGTAGTAGGACTCGTCGGGCAGCCCGAGCCCCCCCTGCGTCAGGTGGAAGAGGTAGCGGTCGGACTTGCGGTCGTCGGTGTCGACGTAGGAGCCGAAGACGCCGTGGCCGCCGAGGCGCTCGAACTCCCCGAGGAACGCCGCCAGGTCGCGCACGTCGCGCAGCGCGGCGACGGCGTCGATCAGCGGGCGGACCGGGCGGGTGCCCAGCTTGTCGATCGCCGCGGTGTCCATGAAGGAGGCGAACAGGTCGCCGATCTTGCGGGCGTCCTCGTCGCGGGGCTCGCCGGCGGCGAGGTCCTCGATGATCGTGCGGACGTGGTCCTCGGCGGCGTCGGCCAGCTGGACGAACGGGCCCCAACTGGACCGGTCCGAGGGGATCTCCACCTCGTCGAGCCAGCGGCCGTTGACGTGGCCGAAGAGGTCGTCCTGGGGGCGGATGTCGGGGTTCATGCCGTCACGGGCGTCATCGAGGATGCTCACACCCCGACACTAACCGTCTCGCGGAAGCGGGGGTGAGGGCGCCGGGCGGCTGCTAGACATGCGCCATGACTGATGTCCTGCGTGTCGTCGCGACCATCCCGATCACTCCCGAGGGCGTCGCCGCCGCCGGACCCGCCCTCGCCGAGCTCGCGGCGGCGTCGTCGCAGGAGGACGGCTGCGTCTCCTACGTCGCCTACGAGTCGTCCTCCACGCCCGGCACCTTCGTCACGATCGAGGAGTGGCGCAGCGAGGACGACATGACCGCCCACATGTCCACCCCCCACGTCGCGAAGGCGTTCGAGGTGCTCGGTCCGGTGCTCGCCGGCGAGCTCGCGATCCATACGTTGGCGCCGCTGGGGTGAGCGGTCCAGTTTCGCCGGTCGACCGGCGAAACTGGACGTTGACCGACGAAACTCCGGGCGGGAGGCTCCAGTTTCGTACGTCAGGGTCGCCGGTGGCCGGCGTCGCGGAAGGCGCCGTCGGCGCCGAGCACCGGGACCACGTCGCTGACGTCGAGCTCGGCTGCCATGGCCACGTCGTCGGCGAAGCCCGCCACCGACAGCTCGCGACCGCTCGCGCAGTCGGCGACGGACTGCGTCAGCGTCGCCTGCACCGCCCGGAACGCGTCGCGTGCGAACGCCGCCTCGGCGCCCACCCCGGTCACCGCCTGCCCGGTGGCTCCGAGCGCGTCCAGCGCGGCCAGCACCGCACCCGCGCCCCACAGGTCCTCGACCGCGGGACGCAGCGAGTCGTCGGGCCACCGCTCCCCCGCCGGTACGACGGCGAGCACCGCCCCGTCGGCGACCCGGGGCGCCAGCCAGCGGGCGACGGCGGCGCGGTTGCGCAGGCTGGCGCCGACGACCGTGGCACCCGAGGCGGCCAGCGCCGCGCTGATGGTCGAGCCGTTGGGCGAGGGGAGGACGATGCGCTCCACGCCCTCGACGCGGCTCATCGCGGCGGGCGAGAGGCTGACGGCGGCCACCCCAGCCGACGGCTGCTCCAAGCGGCCGACCGCCAGCACCGCGTCGAGCGCCGCCGCGTGCTGCGCAGCGCGCTCGTCGCGCCACGCGAAGGGGTGCACGGCCATCCCGCGCTCGACGGCGACGGTCAGCGTCGTCGTGAACGACAGCACGTCGACCACCACGGCGAGGTCAGCGCCGGCGGCGACCGCCGCGCCACCGGTCGGGCCCCACTCCAGCCGTACGGCGTGCGCCTGCTGGCCGTGCGCGGCGGCGTGGGCGGCGGCCCTCGGGTCAGTCACGGACCCGGACGACGCCCTTGCCCAGCGTCCGGCGCTCGTCGAGGTCGGTGAGGGCCAGGCCGAAGTCCTCGAAGTCGTAGACCTTGCCGACGGGCGGCTTGACGACGCCGCTCTCCATCATCGGCAGCAGGGCCGCCCACTGGTCCTGCATGTAGCCGGGCCGCATCATCGCGTAGGCGCCCCAGCCGACGCCCCGGACGTCCACGTTGTTGAGCAGCAGCCGGTTGACCTTGACCTGCGGGATGCCCTGGCCCGAGGCGAACCCCACGACCAGCAGCCGTCCCTGGGTCGCGAGCACCCGCAGGGAGTCGGTGAAGACGTCGCCGCCGACCACGTCGAGCACGACGTCGACGCCCTTGCCGTCGGTGAGCCCCAGGACGGCGTCCTTGAAGCCGTCCAGCAGCACGGCCTCGTCGGCGCCGGCGGACCGGGCGACCTCGGCCTTCTCCTCGGTGCTGACCACGGCGATCGTCCGCGCGCCGTACCCCTTCGCGACCTGGATCGTCGCCGTCCCCACACCGCCGGCGGCACCGTGGACGAGCACGGTCTCACCGGCGCGGAGGCTGCCGCGCTCGGCGAGCGCGAACTGCGCGGTGAGGTAGTTCATCGGCAGCGCCGCGCCCTCGTCGAGGCTGAGCGAGTCCGGCAGCGCGAAGGTGAACATCGCCGGCACCGCCGCCAGCTCGCCGGCGCCGCCGTAGGCGCCGACCGCCGCGACCCGCTGGCCAGGCTCGAAGCCCGGGCCGCTCACGACCGTGCCGGCCACGTCGACGCCGAGGGTGAACGGCGTCTCGGGCTTGAGCTGGTACTCGCCGCGGCTCAGCAGCAGGTCCGGGAACGACGTCCCGACCCGGTGCACCTCGATCAGCACGTCGTCGGGGCCGGGCGTGGGGTCGGGGACCTCGCGGATCACGACGTCGGCGGGTCCGGTGGTGGTCACGACCTGGGCTGCGCGCATGGGTCGGAGGCTACCCACCGGGCTGCGTGACGGCTCGAGGTGTGCGCCTCCCGAACCGATCCGCGGGATGCTGCCGGCCGGCGAAGACCATGTAACACGTCGTCGTGACCTCTTCCACGTTGATATTTCGACGTGGAAGAGGTCATGACGACGTGTTACATGCCCGCCTCACATGGCCACCGAGCTCAGACTGAGCGGTGGCGTCGCCGGAGGCGACGGACGACGAACCACACGACGAGGAGGGCGAGGAGCACGTAGACGACGTTCGAGATCTCGCCGGCGCGGGCCTCGACGACGTGCCACTGCGCGCCGAGCTCGTAGCCGGCACCGATGAGCAGGCCGTTCCAGAGCAGGCTGCCGGCGGTGGTGTAGCCGGCGAACTGCAGCAGCGGCATCCGGTTCACACCTGCGGGGATCGAGATCAGGCTGCGGACGCCGGGCACCAGCCGGCCCAGCAGCACGGCCGTGCGCCCGTGCCGGTCGAACCACTCCATCGCCCGCTCGACGTCACGCCCGTGCACCAGCGGGATCCGCTCGGCGACGGCCTCGAGCCGCTCGGCGCCGAGGCGCGCGCCGGCGTAGTAGAGGACCAGCGCTCCCACGAGCGAGCCCGCGGTGGCCCAGGCGATCGCGGCGGCCAGGCCGTAGTGGCCCTGGCTGGCGGTGTAGCCGGCCAGCGGGAGCACCGCCTCCGAGGGCACCGGCGGGAAGACCGTCTCCAGCGCGGTGGCGAACCCGACGCCCGGAGCGCCGACCGTGCGCATCAGCCCGACGAGCCAGTCGAGCAACGACGACACGGGCTCCCCTCTCGCTCCGGCGTGGGACAGGACGATAAAGGGGACACCCTAGGCAGTGCGGGGAAGCGCGGGGCTCCCGACCGTCACTCCGGCTCGACGATGCGGTTCATCTCGAAGTGCATGGGGTCGGTGTAGTTCCAGTCGCCTCCCCAGCCGAAGCCCCAGCGCTTGAAGATCGAGACCACGACGCGGTCCATCTCCCCGACGGTGCCGCGCTGGTTGCCGGGGGTGTTGAGGTCCAGCGCGAGGCCGAAGGAGTGGTTGGAGAGCGTGGTCGACCCGGCGATGAAGCGCGGGTAGTAGCAGCCGGCGTACTCGTCGGGGTTGATCTCGTCGGCCAGCCCGGCGCCCTGGATCTCCAGCAGCGCTCCGCGCAGCTGAGGCATCAGCGCCTTGTTGCAGGTGACCTTGCCGAGGATCGGCACCTGCTCGGTGCTGATGTGCGCCGCCACCCAGGCCGGGTCCGGCGCGATCCGGCCGCCGCCGATCACGGTGTAGGTGAACGTGCCGACCGCCTCCGAGACCGTGCCCACCGGCACCAGCGTCTGCACCGCCCCGGGGTCGAGGCCCTCGCGGGCGACCACGTCGGTCATCTGCGCCGCGACCCCGGCGGCCTTCTCCACCGCCGCGCGCACGGCGTACGGCGACGTGGCGCCGGTCCCGAGGAGCAGGGCGTTGCCGGGCTTCATCTCCAGCCGGTCGGCCCACTTCTCGTTGACCACGACGTCGACCAGCGGCGCCTGGTCGATGGTGGCGCCGAAGTGCACCACGGGCGCGTCGTCCTGGACGCCCAGCTTGAGGAAGCCGTCGCCGTCCACGGGCAGCCGCCTCACCAGCCGGCGGTCGACCGCGAACTCGCCGCCGGCCACCCGGTCCCAGGCCGCCTGGGTGTCCGGGGAGGCGTTGAACGTGTAGTTGCGGTACGTCGCCGGGTCGACCGCCGCGACGTTCAGCAGGCGGTTCTCGACGGGCACCTGCGAGTAGGAGAACTGCACGACCTCCTGCACGCCCTCGACCGCGCGGATCTCGGCGACCTGCTCCTCGGAGAAGGGCTCCGTGTCGATCAGCACCATGTCGGAGGAGACCAGCGGCCCGGTGCGCGGGCCGGGCGGGTCCATCGCCATCGCGGGGTCGAGGGCGGGGGCTGCGGCGGCGCTCGGGCTCGGATCGGCCTCGGCCGACGTCGAGGCGCCCCGCCCCGGCTCCGGCTCCTCGTCGGCGGAGCTGCAGGCGGGCAGCGCGCAGAGCACGACGACCAGCCCGGTCGCCACCAGCGCGCGCCTCACCCGCATGTGTCCCTCCCGCCCCGAGCGTATGCCGCTCGTCACAGCCCCGCGGTCATTCGACCAGGACGCGGTCGCGGATCGTCAGCCACGACAGCACGCCGCCGGCCGCGAGCAGCGCGGCGCACACGACCATCGCGGAGCGGTATGCGGCGTCGAAGGCGACCGGGTCGGCGTACTGCTCCCCGCCCAGCCCGACCGCCACCGGCAGCGCCGCCACCGCGAGCAGCGAGCCGGCGCGGGCCACGGCGTTGTTGACGCCGCTGGCGATGCCGGCGTGCTCGTCGGGGGCGGCGGCGAGCACGGTCGCGGTCAGCGGCGCGACCAGGAGCGCGAGGCCCAGGCCGAAGAGGGTGATGCCGGGCAGGACGTCGGTCCAGTACGACCCGTCGTCGCCGACCAGCAGGAGCAGCAGCGTGCCGCCGGCCATCACGAGCGGGCCGACGGTCATCGGGATCCGCGGGCCGATGCGGGCGCCGAGCCGGCCGCCCCGGGCCGCGAGGAACAGCATGCACAGCGTCATCGGCAGCGAGGCCAGCCCCGCCGCCAGCGCGGAGTAGCCCGCGACCGTCTGCAGCTGCAGCGTCAGGAAGAACAGCACCGCGCCCAGGGCGGCGTAGACGAGCAGCGTCATGGCGTTGGCGGCGCTGAAGGTGCGGTCGGCGAAGATCCTCAGCTGCAGCATCGGCTCGCGGCTGCGTCGCTCGACGGTGAGGAACGCCGCCACGGCCAGCACCGAGGCCACCGCGGCGTACGGCGCGAGGGCGCCGCCCCACTCGATCAGCGCGTACGTCGTGCCGCCCAGCGCGAGCGTGGCGAGCAGCGCCCCGGGCAGGTCGAAGTGCGTGGAGGCATGCGGGTCGCGGGTCTCGGGGACCCAGCGCTGCGCGATGACGACGGTGACCACCGCCAGCGGCAGGTTGATCAGGAAGATCCAGCGCCAGTGCGCGTAGTCGATCAGGACCCCGCCCACGAACGGTCCGAGCGCCGCGGCGATGCTGCCGAGGCCGGACCAGGCGCCGATGGCGGCCGGTCGGTCGTCCTGCACGAAGGCACCCTGGATCATCGCGAGGCTGCCCGGGGTGAGCAGCGCGCCGCCGACGCCCTGCAGGATGCGGGCGACGATCAGCACCTCGGGGTTGGGCGCGAGGCCGCACATCAGCGAGGCGGCCGCGAACCAGACCGTCCCGATGACGAAGACCCGCCGACGCCCGAACCGGTCGCCGAGCGACCCGCCGAGCAGGATCAGGCTGGCCAGCGAGAGCAGGTAGCCGTTGGTGACCCACTGCAGCTGGGCCAGGTTGGCGTCGAGGTCCTCACCGATCGTCTTGAGCGCGACGTTGACGACCGTGCCGTCGAGGAGCGTCAGTCCGGAGCCGAGCACGGCCGCGCCGACCACGGCCCGCCCGGTCGTCGTGCCGAGGCGTACCGACGCGGTCTCCGAAGCGCTCACGGGTGCACCCTAGGCCGTCGCGGCGACGGCCCAGGCTCGGACGGCTCAGGCTCGGACGGCTCAGGCCCGGAGCACGCGCCCCGCGATCCAGGCGATGTCGTCGGCGGTGTCGGCCGGGGAGCCGCTGGGCTGCATGACGTGGCTGAGCACCACCCGCACGACCATGTCGATGGCCGCGTCGAGGCGCTCGGCCTCCAGCGCCACGTCGTAGGGCGTGAGGCGCTCGGCGATCACCAGCTTGGCCGCGGTCAGCAGCGAGGTGGCGTGCGTGGTGAGCAGCGGCAGCAGCTCGGTGTCGGCGCCGTGCGTGGCCGAGACCACGGCGTGCAGCAGCCGGTTGTCCTGGGCCAGCCCGAGCACGCTGGTGGCCGCGGCCCGGATCGCGTCGACCAGGTCGCCGGGGTGCTCGTCGAACGCCACCGTCACGACCCCGAGGAAGCGCTCCAGCTCCCGCAGGATCATGGCCTCTGCGAGGCCGGCCTTGGAGCCGATCTCGTTGTAGACCGTCTGCCGGCTGACCCCGACCTCGTCGGCGAGGCGGGCCATCGTGACGTGGGCCCAGCCCGTCTCGGACGTGAGCCGCACCGCCGCGTCGACCACGCGGGCGCGCATGGTCTCGACGGGCGGCTGGCTCACGCCCAGAAGCGTAGACGTCAGGCGTCGGCCGAGGTCAGCGGCACGAAGTCCAGCTTGTCGCGCACCCCGCAGTCGGGGCAGCACCAGTCGTCGGGGATCTCCGACCAGGCGGTGCCGGCGGCGAAGCCCTCGAGCTCGTTGCCGGCGTCGACCTCGTAGGTGTGGCCGCAGCCCGGGCAGCGCGCGGCCACCACCTCGTCGACCGGGACGGCCGCCTCCTGCGCGGCCACCCGCTCGGCCTCGAGCCGCTCGGCCTCCACGACGGCGGCCGGGCGCGGCCAGCGCGCGAGGAGCCTGGCCTCCTGGCCGGGCTGGAGGTTGGCGCGGGTGACGTCGCCGCCGAAGTGGCCGACCACGCGGGGGTCCATGACGCGCCGCCACACCGGCGGGACGAGCGCGAGCACGATCATCCCGGCGTACCCGGTCGGCAGCACGGGAGACTCCTCGAAGTCGCGCAGGGTCTGGTAGCGCCGGGTCGGGTTGGCGTGGTGGTCGCTGTGGCGCTGCAGGTGGTAGAGCAGCACGTTGGTGGCGATGTTGTTGGAGTTCCACGAGTGCGAGGGGTCGACGCGCTCGTAGCGCTGCCGCTCCCCCACGCCGACCTTCTGGCGCAGCATCCCGTAGTGCTCCATGTAGTTGACGACCTCGAGCAGCGAGAAGCCGACGACCGCCTGGAGGACCAGGTAGGGGGCGACGCCGACGCCGAGCCAGGCGACCAGCCCGCCGAAGAGCACCGCCGACATCAGCCAGGCGTTGAGGACGTCGTTGCCCAGGCGCCACGGGTGCTGCTTGCGCCGCGCGTAGCGGCGCTTCTCGACGCGCCACGCGCTCCTCAGCGAGCCGAGGACGGTGCGCGGCCAGAAGGCGTAGAACGTCTCGCCGAGCCGGGACGAGGCCGGGTCCTCGGGCGTCGCGACGCGCACGTGGTGGCCGCGGTTGTGCTCGATGTAGAAGTGGCCGTAGAAGCTCTGCGCGAGGGCGATCTTGGAGAGCCAGCGCTCGTTGGCCTCGCGCTTGTGGCCCAGCTCGTGGGCGGTGTTGATGCCGATGCCGCCGATGCAGCCGATCGAGATGGCCAGGCCGATCTTGTCCACGACCGCCAGGTCGCCGCCGAGGCCGAGCGGGTCGCCGCGGGCGATGAGGTACATCGCGCCGACGAACCCGGCGTACTGCACCGGAAGGAAGAGGTAGGTGATCCAGCGGTAGTAGCGGTCCTTCTCCAGCGCCTCGATCGCGTCGTCGGGCGGGTTGGAGCGGTCGAGGCCGGTGACCAGGTCGATCGCCGGGACGACCACCAGGATCACCACCGGCCCGATCCAGAACCACACGCCCAGGCCGGTGGCCAGCCAGAGGCCGTAGCCGAGGAACGCCAGGCTCGGCACCACCAGGCCGATCAGCCAGAGGTAGCGCTTGCGGTCGCGCCAGTGGTCGGTGGAGCCGGCGGGGACGGTGCTGTGGGCGATCTGGTCCATGGGGCTGCCTTCCGTGCGGTTTACAGGACCGTACTGTTTGTAAACCTGCTTGACAACCCCTGCGCCTTTGTAAAGTCAGTCGGCGTCCTGCGCGGCGCGCACCAGCTCGGCGAGCTCCTCGGCCCCGTCGACCCCCTCCGTCTCCAGCACCTCAACGCGCTCCGCGAGGCTCTCGAGCGAGACCGGCCGCTCGGCGTACGGCGCGGCGCGCTTGAGCAGCTGGGCCAGGTCGGCGGCCGCCGCGGGCAGCGCGAGCGCCGGGCTCGCCTCGGCGGCCGGGTCGGCGGCGGTCAGCTCGGCGCCGGCGTCCTGGGGCTCGCCGTCGCGCGGGGAGGTCCAGCGCACGCTCGCGGTGCCGATCACGTCGCCCGGCTCGACGCCGTCGGCGAGCCGGACCTCGTAGAGCGCCGTGGCGTGGTGGCCGGCGCCGAGCTCGCCCGCGTCGACGTCCATGTCGGCGAAGTCCTCGTCGGCGATCTGCCGGTTGTCGTAGCCGACCAGGCGGTACGACGACACGAGCTCGGGGTCGAAGGCGACCTGGGTGCGGGCCTCCGCCGCGACCGGCGTCAGGGTGGTGGTCAGCGCGGTGCCGAACAGCTCCTCGGCCTCGTCGTAGGAGTCGACGTAGGAGTAGAAGCCGTCGCCGAGGTCGGCGAGCTGCTCCATCAGGTGGTCGTTGTAGTTGCCCATCCCGTAGCCGACCGTCACCAGGCTGATCCCGTCGCGGCCCTCCTCGGCGATCCGCTCGGTGATCGACCCCGGGCCGGTCGCGCCGACGTTGGCGACGCCGTCGGAGCAGAGCACGACCAGGTTGAGCCCCTCGGGGTCGAAGTGCTTGCGCGCCTGCTCGTAGCCCAGGGTCAGGCCGGCCTCGAGGTTGGTGCTGCCGCCGGGCTTCAGCCCCTCGACGGCCTCGAGGATCGTCTCGGTGTCGCGGACCGGGGTCGGCGGGAGAAGCGGCTCGGCCTGGTCCTCGAACGACACGACCGCGACCGTGTCGTCGTCGCGCAGGCGGTCGGCCAGCAGCGCCAGCGACGACTGCACGAGCCCGAGCCGCTCGCGGATGTCCATGCTCCCGGAGCGGTCGACGACCAGGGTGACGTGGACGGGCGGCCGCTCGGCGGCGGTCACCTCCCGCGCCGCCACCCCGACCCGCACCAGCTGGGTGCCGTCCTCGAGGCTCGGCGCCATCCCGGACTCGCTGGTCACCGCGAGGTCGGCGCCCGCGGGGGCCTCGTCGGCGACCGGCAGCGCGTTGACCCACTCCTCGACCCGGATCGACTCGGCGGGCGGGCGGAGTCCCTGCTCGAGCAGCGTCCGCGCGACGCCGTACGAGCCGGTGTCGACGTCCAGCGCGAACGTCGACCGCGCGTCCTCCCGCGGGTCCACGAAGCCGCTCGTGCCCTCGTCGACGAACGTGTTGTCCTCCAGGGGGCCGGGGATCCTCAGCGGGTCCGTGCCACCGCCCTCCGACAACGACCTCGCGCTCCCGGGCGCTGACTGCGGCTGGGACTGGGAGTAGTTCATCGCGCCGCTGTCGCCGGCGCCGACCTCGTAGTCCTCGACGTACGACGCGGTGTCGATGCCGCGCGTCACGGTGCCCGGCTCCGGGCCGGGCTCCGGCTCGTGGTCCTGCGAGCAGGCGGTCAGGGTCAGGGCGAGCGAGCCGACCAGGGCGGCCACGACAGTGCGGAGGGGTGTCATGCAGGTGGGACGCGGCCACCCTCCGGACGGTTCCTGGCCGGGTCGGCGCGCTCAGGCGTCGTCGCGGCGGAAGACCGAGGTGCCCCACCAGAGCGCGACCACGAACAGCGCCGCGGCCCAGGTGGTGCCCCACAGCACGCCGCTGGTGCCGAGGTCGCCGGTGAAGGCGTCGCGGACGCCGTCGACGATCCAGCGGAACGGCATGAAGTCGCTGGTGTTCTGCAGCCAGGCGGGGCCCAGCGTCATCGGCAGCAGGATCCCGCTGAGCAGCAGCACCGGCATCATGATCATGTTGATCAGCGGCGCCATCACGTCCTCGGACTTGGTGGTCAGCGCGAGCGCGTTGGACGCCGCCGCGCACGCCCCGCCGATCAGCAGGGTGAGCACGATGCCCACGACGATGCCGCCGAACGAGCCGCGCAGCCCCATGACGTAGCCGAGGGCGACCAGGATGACGGCCTGGACGAGCAGCTGAGCGAGGTCGCGCAGGAGCCGGCCGCACAGCAGCGCCGTACGACTGGCGGGGGTGACCCGCTCGGCCTCCACGACCCCCTCGCGCCACTCGGCGATCAGGCCGAAGCCCGCGAAGAACGCCCCGAAGAGCCCGAGCTGCACGAGCAGGCCGGGCACCAGGAACGTGAACTCGTTGCCGTCGAAGCCGGGGAAGGTGCGCACGACCGGCTTGAGCAGCGGCCCGAAGAGCAGGAGGTAGAGGACCGGCTGCATGACGCCGATGAGGACCCAGGCGGGGTTGCGGAGGTTCATCCGGATCTGGCGGCGGAAGACGATGGAGGAGTCGCGGACGAAGCTGTTCATGAGGTGGCTCCTTCGAGCTCGGTCTCGGCGTCGGCCCCCGGGCCGTCGGCCGCCGACTCCGCGTCGCGCAGCGAGCGGCCGGTGAGGGTGAGGAAGACGTCGTCGAGGGTCGGGCGCGCCACCTCGATCGAGTCGAGGGAGACCGCGGCGGCCTCCAGGTCGCGCAGCAGCGAGGGGATGGCCCGGCCCGCGCGCTGCACCCGGCCGCGGACGTGGCGGTCGTCGACCTCGACCTGCGTGGCGATCGAGGCCAGCTTGTCGCGCGCCACGGCGACCTGACCGGCGTCGGCCACCTCGAGGTCGACGAGGTCGCCGGAGACCTGCGCCTTGAGGTTGTCGGCGGTGTCGCTGGCCACGATGCGGCCCTGGTCGATGATGACGATGCGGTCGCTCAGCACGTCGGCCTCGTCGAGGTAGTGGGTGGTGAGGAACACCGTGGCCCCGCGCTCGGAGCGCAGCTTGGCGATGTGCTCCCAGAGGTTGGCCCGGGCCTGCGGGTCCAGGCCGGTCGTGGGCTCGTCGAGGAAGACCAGGGTGGGGTCGTGGATCAGCCCGGCGACGATGTCGAGGCGCCGCTTCTGCCCGCCCGACATGTTCTTGGGCATGCGCTCCCACAGGCCGTCGAGCTGCAGCTGCTCGAAGAGCTCCTTGCCGCGGGTCTCGACCTGGGAGCGGGACAGGCCGTAGAGCATGCCGTGGTCCATCACCTCCTCGCCGGCGCGCGCGCTGCTGAAGACGCCGCCGGTCTGGGAGACGTAGCCGATGCTGCGCCGCACCTGGGTCGGCTCGCGGGCGACGTCGTAGCCGGCGACCCGGGCCGTGCCGGCGGTCGGCTTGAGCAGGGTGACCAGCATCCGCAGGGTGGTGGTCTTCCCGGCGCCGTTGGGGCCCAGGAAGCCCACCACCTCGCCCTCCGCGACGTCGAGGTCGACGCCGCTCACGGCGTGCACCGGGCGCTTCTTCCTGCCCTGCCCGGTGTGGAAGGTCTGCACGAGTCCGCGCGCTTCGATCATCGATCTGCTCCTCGGGGTCGATCTCGCAGGATAGTGGGGGCCGGGGACGGCCGGCAGGGCCCGCGAGCACGCTCAGACCGGCTCCGGGAGCGCGAGTCATCGGTCCCGCCGGGCCCGCCTGCCGGCACTGGAATCGCCGAACCGGGTGACGGCGGGCGTGTCCGGGGTCACAATGGCACGACCAGAGACGAGGTGGGTCATGGCCACGCAGCGACGGTTCGGCGCCGTACGCCGGGTCCTGCGACGCCGCACGCCGCTCGTGGTGCTGCCCCTGGTCGTGCTCCTGGCGACCTCCGGCCTGGTGGGCGCGCGGCTGCTGTTCGCCGAGCCGCAGAGCGCCGACGCGACCGCCCCGTCGTCGGTCTGCTGGGACGGCAGCGAGGTGGCCGACCTGTCCTCGTGCGCGCGGCCGAAGGGCGTGCGGGGGCTGCGCTGGGTCTTCCCGTCGTTCAGCCCGCGCGGCGACAGCTGCCAGGACGTCCGCACGGGCGAGCGCGGCTCGGGACGGCCCACGGTCTGGATGTGCGACTTCGAGATCGCCGGGTCACCGGTGACGATCACCTACAGCGAGCTCCGCTCGGTGGCCGGGGGGCGGGCGGCCTTCGACGAGGAGTACGCCGGCAGCGAGCGGTCCACGGTCGAGGCGAGCGACGGCACCCCGCTGCGCCACGAGTGGCGCCGCGAGCTGCCCGGCGGGACCGGCTACGCCGTCACCGCGATGTACGTCGGGCATCCCTACGCCGTGCAGGTGGTCGCCGAGCGCAAGGTGCTGCGCGAGGACGCCCTGGCCTCGACCGTGCGCTTCCGGGCGCCCGGGTCGCTCGGGCGGCCCTGAGCGTCTAGCGCTGGTCGCCGCCGCGGACGGCGGCCGCCACGGCCTTGGGCACGTCGGTGTCGAAGACGCTCGGGATGATGAAGCTGGAGTTGAGCTCCTCGTCGCGCACGACGTGGGCGATGGCGTCGGCGGCGCGCAGCAGCATGTCGACGGTGATCTCCGAGGCGCGTGCGTCCAGCAGTCCGCGGAAGACGCCGGGGAAGGCCAGGACGTTGTTGATCTGGTTGGGGTAGTCGGAGCGGCCGCTGGCCACGACCGCGGCGTACTTGTCGGCCTCGGCCGGGTCGACCTCGGGGTCGGGGTTGGCGAGCGCGAAGACGACGGCCTCGTCGGCCATGTCGGCGATCCACTCCGCCTTGAGCACGCCGGGGGCGCTGACGCCGATGAAGACGTCGGCGCCGGCGAGCCCCGCCCGCAGGTCGCCCGTGACCCGGCGCGGGTTGGTGCTCTCGGCCAGGCGCTGCTTGGCCGGGGAGAGGCCGGTCATGCCGGCGGCCAGGCAGCCCTCGCGGTCCCAGACCACGACGTCGCTGACGCCGGCCGCGAGCAGCAGGGTCACGATCGCGCTGCCGGCGGCGCCGGCGCCCGAGACGACGATGCGGGCCGAGGCGAGGTCCTTGCGCACCACGCGCAGCGCGTTGGTGAGCGCGGCGAGCACGACGATCGCCGTACCGTGCTGGTCGTCGTGGAAGACCGGGATGTCCAGGCTGTCGCGCAGGCGGCGCTCGATCTCGAAGCAGCGCGGCGCCGCGATGTCCTCGAGGTTGATGCCGCCGAAGCCGGGCGCGATCATCTCGACCGCGCGCACGATCTCGTCGGTGTCCTGGGTGTCCAGGCAGATCGGCCAGGCGTCGATGTCGGCGAAGCGCTTGAACAGCGCGGCCTTGCCCTCCATCACCGGCAGCGCGGCGCCGGGGCCGATGTTGCCCAGGCCGAGCACCGCCGAGCCGTCGGTGACGACGGCGACGGTGTTGCCCTTGGAGGTCAGGCGCCACACGTCCTCGGGGTGGTCGGCGATCGCCTTGCTGACGCGCCCCACTCCCGGGGTGTAGGCCATGGAGAGGTCGTCGCGGTTGCGCAGCGGCACCTTCGAGGACACCTCGATCTTGCCGCCGAGGTGGAGCAGGAAGGTCCGGTCGCTGACCTTGTAGACCTCGACGCCGTCGACCGCGTCGACGGCGGCCTCGAGCTCCTTGGCGTGGTCGGCGTCGCCTGCCGAGCAGGTGACGTCGAGGACCAGGCGCGTGCCGGTCGACTCCGCGACGTCGATCGCGGTCACGATCCCGCCCGCCTGCGCGATCGCTGTGGCGACCTGGCCGACGACCCCGTGGTCGGGCGCCGTGTGCAGGCGCATGGTGATCGAGTACGACGACGTGGTGGCGGAGTGTCTGGACACCTCGCCACCTTCGCCCCCCGCGCGGGTTACCGGCAAGTCACCGACGTCCCTCGGCGACCACAACGACCACCACCGACGGCGCCGGCGGGCCCCGAGGTGAGGGAATCGTCCCCACGGGGGGCTGAAGGCGAGTGACGGGCGACACATTTGTGCACTTTTCCCGAAAGAGTGCAAGAATGCACTCCATGGAAGAAAGTGCAACGCTCCGGGAGAGGCGCCGGCTCGAGACCGAGCACCGGATCACGGCGTGCGCGCAGCGGCTCACCGACGAGCGCGGGCTCGACGGCTTCACGATGGACGAGCTCGCCGAGGACGCCGAGGTGTCGCGCCGGACGCTGTTCAACTACTTCCCCAGCAAGATCGACGCCGTCCTCGGCAACCCGCCGGAGGTGCCGCCGGACGTCCTGGCGACGTTCTACGCCGGCGGCCCGCACGGACACCTGGTCGACGACCTCGGCGAGCTCGCCCTGGTCCTGCTCAGCTCCAAGGTGCTCGACCGCGAGGAGATGCAGCGCGGTCGCCGCATCGTCGTCACCACGCCGCGCCTCATCGTGGCGGCCCACGAGCGCTTCGAGGCGCTCGCCGGGGAGTTCGTCGAGATGATCCTGACCCGCGAGGGCCCGGACTTCGGCGCCGAGCGCGCCCGCCTGCTCGTCCAGCTGTTCGTCGCGCTCTTCGACGGCTGCCTGCCCACCCAGGAGGGCGACGACCGACCGCTGGCCGACGTCTTCCTGCACCAGCTGCGCCTCGCGCGCGAGCTGCTCGTCTGACCGCCGTACTCCCTGACCAGCCCGACCAGCCCTTCCCCACCGCAACCAGGAGTTCCCCCATGGCCACCGTGCTCTACCGCCTCGGCAAGACGGCCTTCCGCCGCTGGCCGCTGTTCCTGACGGGCTGGATCATCGCCGTGCTCGCCGTCGGCGCCTTCTCGGCGACGATGTCCAAGCCGATGACCGACTCGTTCTCGATCCCCGGCATCCCCTCGGAGAAGGCCGGCGACCTGCAGGCCGAGCTCTTCCCCGACGCCGTGGACGCCTTCGACCAGGCCTCGGTGAAGGTCGTCGTCGCGGCCCCGGAGGGCAGCACGCTGTCCGACCCCGAGTACGCCGACCGCGTCGACGCCCTGATCCAGGACCTCTCGCGACTGCCGCAGATGCCCGACGCCCCGCTCGCCGGGCCCGTCCAGGCCGCTCAGGCGCAGGAGGACCAGCTGGTCAAGGCCGCGACCGACGCCGGGGGCTCGGTCGACGAGGCGAGGGCGAACGCCGCCGCGCTGTCCCCGCTGAGCGAGGACGGCCGGGTCGGCACCATCGCCTGGGACTTCGACGTGGACTCCGTCGCCGACGTGAAGCCCTCCACCATCGAGGCGCTCATGGACGCGATGGACGACGCCCGCGGCGACGGCTTCACCGTCGAGGCCAACGGCTCCGGCACCACCGGCATGACCGAGCTCAGCGGCACCTCCGAGCTGATCGGCATCGGCGTCGCCCTGATCGTGCTCATCCTGACCTTCGGCTCGCTCGTGGCCGCCGGCCTGCCCATCCTCACCGCGCTGATCGGCGTGGGCCTGGGGATCATGGGCGTCACGGCGATGACCGCGTTCACCGACATCGGCTCGACCACGCCCATGCTCGCCACGATGATCGGGTTGGCGGTCGGCATCGACTACGCGTTGTTCATCCTGGCGCGCTACCGCAGCGAGCTGCACCACACCGACGACCGCGAGGAGGCGGTCGGGATCGCGGTCGGCACGGCCGGGTCGGCCGTCGTCTTCGCCGGCCTCACCGTGATCATCGCGCTGTCCGCGCTGCTCGTCGTACGGATCCCGTTCCTCGCCAGCATGGGCCTGGCCGCCGCGGCCACCGTGTTCATCTCGGTGCTCGTCGCGCTCACCCTGCTGCCGGCGCTGCTCGGCATGACCAAGTCCAAGGCGTTCGGCGGCCGGGTGCGTCACTACCGCCCCAAGCGCGACGAGGACGGCCTGATCCTCAACAACGGCGTCCGCTGGGCCCGCACGATCGCCCGCGCCCCGATCGCCGTCGTGCTGCTCGTGGTCGTCGGCCTCGGCGTGCTCGCGCTGCCCCTGCAGAGCCTGCACCTCGCCTTCCCGAGCGACAGCACGGCCGCCTCCGACACCACGCAGCGCAAGGCCTCCGACCTGGTCGCCGACGCGTTCGGCCCCGGTCGCGACGCGCCGATGCTCGCGGTCGTCGACGCCCGCGACGTACCCGAGGCCGACCGCGGCGCGGCGTTCGGCGAGGTGGCCGCCTGGGCTGCTGGCCTCGACAACGTCAAGAACGCCCAGGTCGTGGGACAGAACGAGCAGGGTACGGGCGCCACGGTGCTGATCACCCCGGAGACCGGGCCCGAGGACACCGCCACCGAGGACCTGCTGACCGACCTGCGCGACGGGCAGAGCGGCATCGAGGAGCAGACCGGGGCGACGACCGGCGTCACCGGCCTGACCGCGATCACGACCGACGTGTCCGAGCGCCTCAGCGGCGCGCTGCCGGTCTACCTCGCGGTCGTCGTCGGCCTGGCGTTCCTGCTGCTGATGGTCGTCTTCCGATCGATCCTGGTGCCGCTCACGGCCACCCTGGGCTTCCTGCTCTCGGTGCTCGCGACGCTGGGCGTGACGGTCGCGGTCTTCCAGGAGGGCACGTTCGGCCTGGTCGAGGGTCAGCCGATCGTCAGCTTCATGCCGATCTTCCTGATCGGGCTCGTGTTCGGTCTCGCGATGGACTACCAGGTCTTCCTGGTGACCCGGATGCGCGAGGCGCACGTGCACGGCATGTCGACCCGTGAGGCGGTCGTCGACGGCTTCCGCAACAGCGCCCGCGTGGTCGCGGCGGCCGGCGTCATCATGATCTCGGTGTTCGCGGCGTTCATCCTGATCGACGAGCCCATCATCAAGTCGATGGGCTTCGCGCTCGCCGTGGCGGTGTTCTTCGACGCCTTCATCGTGCGGATGACGCTGATCCCGGCGCTGATGTACCTGCTCGGCGAGAAGGCCTGGTGGCTGCCGGCCTGGCTCGACCGCCTGCTGCCCAACGTCGACGTCGAGGGCGAGAAGCTGGTCCGCCCGCACCTGAGCGGCGCCAGTCTCGAGGACGAGCTCGACAGCCTCGACAGCGGCCGGTCCGCGACCGTCTGACCGCGGCGGTTCTGGGCCTGCCGGCCACCTTCTGGGGCGCTTCGACGGCCCAGAAGGTGGCCGGTACCAGCAGATGTGGGTACCGGCCGCACAGCAGGTTTTTCAGCAGATGCTGATAAGCCAGCGCTTCTGGGCCGAACTCACGCCCAGAAGCGCCGGTCTTTCAGCAGATGCTGAAAAACCTGCTCACCCCGCGGCGAGGTGGTCCAGCAGGTTCTTTGCGAAGCGGTCGCCCATGGTGGCCATGACGCCCTTCATGGCGGAGCGGACGGCGGGGCCGGCGGCGCGGGGCAGCGGCAGGCTGATGCAGACCTCGAGGCTGGTCTCGAGGCGGGTGCCGCCGTCGACGTCGCGCAGGTCGTACCAGCCGGTGACGCCGGCGCGCTCCTTCACGCTCGCGGGCGGGTCGTGCTCGAACTCGATGCGCTCCTGGTCCTTGAGCGTCATCCGCTCGGTGAACGTCGGGGAGAAGCCGATGCCCATCACCTCGAGGCCGCTCATCGACCAGACCCAGTGCTCGCCGGAGGCCTCGATCCGCTTCACGAACGGCGTCATCCGGCCGACCAGCGCCGGGTCGACGAGGGCGTCCCAGATGCGCGCGCGCTCGTGGGGTACGACGGCCTCGGCCTTGGTGGTCGCCGAGAAGACGGCCATCAGGAGGCCAGCGCCTTCTCGATGTCGCCGCTGATCTTCTCGGGCGCCGTGGTCGGCGAGTAGCGCCCGATGACCTTGCCGTCCTTGCCGACGAGGAACTTGGTGAAGTTCCACTTGATCTTGCTGCCGAGCAGGCCGCCCTTCTCCGAGCGCAGCCACTCGAACACCGGGTGCGCGTCGGCACCGTTGACGTCGACCTTGCTGAAGAGCGGGAAGGTGACGCCGAAGTTGCGCTCGCAGAAGCCGGCGATCTCGTCGTCCTCGCCCGGCTCCTGGTGGCCGAACTGGTCGCACGGGAAGCCCAGGACCGCGAAGCCCTGCTCGCCGTACTGGTCGTGGAGGCGCTGCAGGCCCTGGTACTGCGGCGTGAACCCGCACTGCGAGGCGGTGTTGACGACCAGCACGACCTGGCCGGCGTAGTCCGCGAGGTCGACATCGCGTCCGTCGATGCCCGTGGCGGAGAAGTCCTGGAGTGCGCTCATGCTGCCCAGTGTCCCCCGGCGTCCACGTCAGCCGACGAGGTGTCCGGAGACGCGCGCCGGCTGCTGGTGGCCCACCGGGTTGTGATGCCCCTCCAGCAGCACCGTCACCTCGCGGCCGTCGACGTCGAGCACGATCCGGTCCGCCTCGATCGAGACCACCTCGCCCTCCACGACGTAGTGCCCGTCCTCCCGCCGCTCCAGCAGCGCGCCGGGGCGGCAGCGCTCCACGTCGCCGTCGGCGACCAGCACCAGCGCGTGCCCGCCGCGTCCTCGCGTGCGCCACATCAGCAGCGCCACCGCGAGCAGCAGCGCGTCGACGAGCAGCACGATGACCAGGCCGACGCGGCTGGTGACCTGGCCGCTCACGGTGTACGCCGACGGCTGGTCGCGCAGCACGCGCACGTCGACGCGCTCCTGCGCCACCGCCTCGTCGTACGTCGCCTCGTCGACCTGGGCGACCCAGAGCGGCTCCTCCGGGTCGATCTCGGTGGGCATCTGGAACTCCACGAGGTATCCGTCGCCGTCGGGCAGCCGCCGGGTGTCGGTCACCGACGCGGTGACGTCGACGCCGTCGCGGTCGACCCGCCAGCTCGTCCAGGTGCTGTGGGCCACCGGGAGGTTGACCAGCAGCGCGACCAGCCCGACGAGCAGCAGCGACTTGCCGCGGCGGCTCACGGCGCCTGCCAGGGCTCGCCCCAGGCGGGACCCCAGACGAACTCGTCGAGCTCGCGGCGGCGGCGCACCTTCTGCTCGCGGCCGCGGTCGCGCTCGGGGACGTCCTCGGGGTTGCCGCGCACGCCCACCGCGATCCCGGTCATCACCTCGAACCACGCCGGCACGCCGAACGCCGCGTGCACCGCCTCGCGGTCGAAGCCCGCGAACTGGTGGGCGTGCAGCCCCATCGAGCGCGCCTGCAGCGTCAGGTGGGCGGCCGCCTGGCCGAGGTCGTGGAACGCGTGGCCCGGGCTGGCCCCGCCCTCGCCGTCGGGGTCGGGGGCGACCTGCACGGCCGTCACCAGGACGACGCTCGCCCGCGGCACCCAGCCGGCGTTGCCACGGCTCAGGTGCGGCACCAGCAGGTCGTGGCTCGCCGACCCGCGCTCGGCGACGACGAACGCCCACGGCTGGCTGTTGCCCCAGCTCGGCGCCCACTGCGCCGCGTGCAGCAGCGTCTCGAGGTCCTCGGGGTCCAGGCGGTGGGTGTCGTCGAAGATGCTCGGGCTCCAGCGCGAGCGCAGCGGCTCGGCCAGCGACTCGGCGCCCGGCATCGGCGCGTGCGGCTGCTCCATCGCGCCAGTATCGCCGGGCCCCGGCGACGGCCGATGACAGGTCCGGATCCCGCGAGAGCGCCCGCCGCGGCGCGGGCACGCTGGCATGACACCCCCTCGAAGGAGACCCCATGTCACGCACCGTCCTGGTCACCGGGAGCACCCGCGGCCTCGGCCTGGCCACCGCCCGCCGCTTCGCCCGAGCCGGCGACCACGTCGTCCTCAGCGGCCGGAGCGAGGCGGCCCTCGGACGGGCCGTGGACCTGCTCCGCCGCGAGGGGCTGGAGGTCTCCGGGGTGGGCCTGGACGTCGACTCCGAGGTCAGCGTGCGCTGCGCGGCGCAGGAGCTGTCACGGCGTCACGACCGCCTCGACGTCCTGGTCAACAACGCCGGCATCCTGCCCGAGGCCACCTCCACCGGCGCGGCCTTCGCGGAGCCGTCGGTCCTGGCCCGGACGCTGCACACCAACGTGGTCGGCGCCGCCGCGGTCATCGAGGCGTTCCTGCCGCTCGTGCTGCGCAGCGCCGACGGTCGGGTCGTCAACGTCTCCAGCACGATGGGCTCGCTCACCGACCACGCCGACCCGTCCTCGCCGTACGCCGCCACGGCCGTGCCGGCCTACCGCGCGTCGAAGGCCGCCCTCAACAGCCTCACGGTCTCGCTGGCGCGCCGGCTGGAGGGGACGTCGGTCGTCGTCACCGCGGTCTGCCCGGGGTTCGTCCAGACGGACCTGACGCCCATGAGCCGCGACCTCGCGCCACTCACGGCCGACGAGGCCGCCGAGGTGGTGTGGCGCGCCGGCTCGGCGACCGAGCGGCCGGCCGGGAGGTTCGTCGACGCGGCCGGCGTCGTGCCCTGGTGAGGGCTACCAGGCGGCGGACGTCGCGGTCGCGGTGGAGACGTAGGCCAGGAACCGCTCGACCGTGCCGGCGTCCTGGTCGCGCTGCCAGCCGAACGTCGTCGGGCGCAGCGCCCGGTCGTGCCAGAAGTGGTGGCTGCCGGACGACTCGGGGCGGGTCGCCACCAGCCAGACGGCCGTGTCGGCGCCCCCGCGCGCGTCGCGCAGCAGCGGGCCCATCACCTTGCTGAAGCGCGGCAGGCTCTCGGTCACGCCGGGCGTCGCCACCCAGCCTGGGTGCATGCTCTCGACACGGACGCCGCCGCCACGCAGCCGCCGCGCCCAGGCGTCGGCCAGGACGACCTGCATCCGCTTGGTCCGCGCGTAGGCCTGCACGCCGTCGTAGGTGCCGTCGCGGAACTCGATCTCGTCCTCGGTGCCGCGCAGCCCGGCGCCGTACATGCCGCCCGACGCCATGAAGACCACCGACGAGCCGCCCGAGGTCGTCGCGGCGCCCAGCGCGGGCAGCAGCAGCTCGGTGATCAGGTGCGGGCCGAGCACGTGGGCGGCCAGGGCAGTCTCGTGGCCCTGCGGCGTCTCGGCGCGCTTCGGCGGCATCGCACCGGCGTTGTGGACCAGTCCGTGGAGCACGTCGACGCGCTCGAGCAGGTCGGCGCACCACGCCCGCACGGCGTCCAGGTCGCCGATGTCGCAGACCTCCTCGACGACGTCCGCGCCGGGCACGGCCTGTCGCAGCCGCTCGGCGTAGCGGGTGACCTTGTCGGCGCTGCGGCCGAGCAGGTGGACCGTCGCGCCCAGCTCGGCCAGGGAGACCGAGATCGCCTCGCCGATGCCCGAGGTGGCGCCGGTGACGACGACCCGCCTGCCGCGCATCGAGCCTGGCGCGGGGTCGGCGGGCCACCACCGGCGACGCAGCGAGGGGCCGATCCTGGTGTAGCCCAGCACGAGGGAGCGGTCGAGCACGGCGTCGAGCACGGCGGTGGCGGGCATGGGCCCAGCGTGGCAGCACCGCCAAGCCCGCGCGGTGACCGAGGGCGGGCGGAACATTCCGGCCACGGGTCTGTGTATTCGCAGGTCAGGACCCCTGCGGGCTGGGATGCTCTCAGGCATGCCCCCCAGCACTCTCGGACGGCTGGGGCTCCTCGCACGCGATCGGGGGCTCCAGGCCGGCTTCGGCGTCCTCGCGCTCCTCGTCGTGGGCGACCTGCGCCGCGACCTGCTCCTCACCGCCACCTACTCCGCGAGCGCGATCGTCGCCTCGATGCTCACCACCGCGCGGCGCACCACCGCGGTGGCGGTGGCCAGCGTGGCGCTGGCCTTCCTCATCGGCTACGTCGACGACGGCCCGGCCGGCGCGGAGTGGGCCCTGCGCGGCTGGCTCGGCGCCGCCCTCGGCGTGCTGGCGGTGATCTCGGCCGTCGTGCGCGACCGCCGCGAGGAGCGGCTGCGCCGGATGACCGTCATCGCGGCCACCGCCCAGCAGGCCCTGCTCAGCTCGATCCCCTCGCGCCTGGCCGATGTCGAGCTCGCCGCCCGCTACGTCTCGGCGACCACGGCCGCCCAGGTCGGCGGGGACCTGTACGAGGTGAGCTCGACGCCGTACGGCGTGCGGATGATCGTCGGCGACGTCAAGGGCAAGGGCATCGAGGCCGTGCAGGTCGCAGCGTCGGTGCTCAGCGCCTTCCGCCACGCCGCGGTGACCGAGAGCGACGTCGGCGCGGTCGCCCGCTCGCTCGACGCGGCCGTCGGTCGGATGGTCTCGGACGAGGACTTCGTGACCGCGATCGTGGCGGAGTTCGCCCACGACCGGATCACGCTGGCCAACTGCGGGCACCCCTCGCCCGTGCTCGTGGCCGGACGCCGCATCGAGAGCCTCGACCCCAGCGAGCACACCCTGCCGCTCGGGCTCGGCGCCGACCCGGTGCTGAGCACCCACCCGTGGCCCGAGGGCGCCCGGATGCTGCTCTACACCGACGGGCTGATCGAGGCCCGCGACCGCCGCGGCCGCTTCTTCCCCCTCGACGACCACGCCGAGGAGCTCGCCGACGGCTCGCTCGACCAGGCGCTCGACCACCTCGTCGACCAGCTGCTCCTGCACGCCGGCACCCACGTCGACGACGACCTCGCGCTGGTGCTCACCGAGCACCACGTCTAGCCCGTCCGCGAGCGCTTGGCGGGGGTCGGCTGCGGGTCGTGTGCCGCACGCAGCGCCCGAGCGCGGTCTCCGGCACACGACCCGAGGCCGACGCTCAATCCGTGGCGGTGGACCGCGGGGCGCGGTAGTCGAGGTCGGCGTACTCGGGGTGGCGCTGCAGGTAGGCCTGGACGAACGGGCACACCGGCAGCGCCCGCAGCTCCTGGGCGCGGACGTCGTCGAGCGCGGCGCGGACCAGCGCCCCACCCACGCCCTTGCCCTCGGAGCCGGGGAACACCTCGGTGTGGGTGAAGACCACGAGCTCGGGGGTGGACTGGTAGGCGGCGAACCCCAGCAGGGTCTCGCCCTCGCGGATCTCGTAGCGGCTCTCGGCGTCGTTGCGCAGGACCTCGGTCGTCATGGGGCGATCCTGCCTCACGCGACCAGACGAGATGACCCACAACGAAGTGCCCGTTGCAATAGTGTGTGTCACACACTATTGTCGTCGGCATGAGCGACGACGACGAGGTGCTGGGCGGTCACGTGCAGGAGATCCGCCGAGGCTCCGTCGTCCTGGCGTGCCTGGCGGTGCTGCGGACCCCGCAGTACGGCTACGCGCTGCTGAGCACGCTCGACGAGGCCGGCTTCCCGGTGGACGCCAACACGCTGTACCCGCTGCTGCGGCGGCTGGAGAAGCAGGGGCTGCTGAGCAGCGAGTGGAACACCGACGAGTCCCGGCCGCGCAAGTTCTACGTCGTCAGCCCGCTGGGTGAGCGACTCCGCGACGAGATGGCCCAGGAGTGGGCCGACCTCGGCGCCCGCATCGAGTCCGTTCTCCGAGGAGGCACCCCATGAACGACGACAGCACCACCGACCTGGTCGAGCGCTACCTGGCGGCGGTCTCGCGCCGCCTGCCCGAGGCCATCCGCGCCGACGTCACCGACGAGCTGCGCGGCACCATCGCCGACATGCGCGACGCGCACGGCGACGACCCGGCGGCCACGCGCGAGGTGCTCCTCGAGCTCGGGGACCCCGCCGTCCTGGCCCGCAGCTACGACACCCGCCCGCGCCACCTGATCGGCCCCGCCGTCTTCGACGACTTCGTCGGGGTCCTGCGGGCCACGCTGGTCACCGTCCTGCCGATCGTGCTGGTCGCGATGACCGTGGTCCAGGTGGGCATCGAGGGCGAGAGCCTGCCCCTCGGGCTGCTGCACGCCGCCCTCGACACGTTCACGGTCGGCCTGCACATCGTCTTCTGGACCGGGCTCGCCTTCGCCCTCGTCGAGCGGTACGGCGACGAGCAGCGCGCCCCGGCCACCGACGAGCAGGAGCCCTGGAGCCCCGACCTGCTGCCGCCGGTGCCGCCGCAGCGCCAGATCGGCGTGTCCGAGCTCGTCTGGGGGCTGGTGGTGGTCGCCGTGTCCATCGCCTGGCTGCCGTGGCAGCACGTCAGGGGGGTCGTCGACGACGCCGACGGCGACCCGGTCCCGCTCGTGGACCCGGCGCTCTGGGACAGCTGGATCCCCGCGTTCATCGTCATCATGCTGGCGGGCGGCGTCCTCGAGGTCGTCAAGTACCGCGTCGGCCGGTGGACGCTGCCCCTGGTCCTGGTCAACGCCGCGCTGAACGCGGTGCTGGCGGCGTTCGTCGTCGTCGTGATGACCGTCGTGGGCGTGGAGAACCCCGACTTCGCGCCGGCGATGCTGGCCGACGACAACGTCTGGGAGCCGCGCGTGGTCGGCACCGTCGTCCTCGCCACGATCCTCGCGCTCTGCGCGTGGGACGTCGTCGCCAGCGTGCGCCAGCACCTCCTGCTGCGCCGCGACGCGGCAGCCACGCCGGCGGCGGGCCGGGGCCGGACCAGCGCGCCCGCCTGACGCCGAGCGCGGTGGGCCGCCGGGCCCATCAACGCCGCAGGGCCCCGGGGAGACCCGGGGCCCTGCGGTGCTTCTGTGCGCGAGGGGGGATTTGAACCCCCACGCCCTTTCGGACACTGGCACCTGAAGCCAGCGCGTCTGCCGTTCCGCCACTCGCGCAAGTGAGCCGGGTCAGGTTATCCCAGGGCGGGTTTGACCCCCAAACCGGGACGGAGGGTGCACGATCCGCGGGCCCGACCCCGATACGATCGATCGAACCCCGTCTCGAGGACGGGTCCGTTCGTCATGTCTGGCGCTGTCTGCGGAAGGAGGGGGACGTGGGAGGGCTGCAGAGGTTCGAGCAACGGCTCGAGCAGATGATCTCCGGCGCGTTCGCCCGGGCGTTCCGCTCCGCGGTGCAGCCGGTCGAGATCGCGGCCGCGCTCCAGCGCGAGTGCGACAACAACGCCCAGATCCTCTCGCGCGACCGCCGGCTGGTGCCCAACGACTTCCACGTCGAGCTCTCCCAGACCGACCTGGACCGGCTCTCGACGTACGAGGGCGCGATGGCCAAGGAGCTCATCGGGCAGCTGCGCGAGCACGCTGACGCGCAGGGCTACGTGTTCACCGGCCCGGTCCAGCTCGACTTCGAGCCCGCCGACGACCTCACCACCGGCCGCTTCCGGATCCGCAGCTCCGCCCAGGCCTCGGTCACCGGCAACGCCTCGCACACGCAGGTGACGCGGGCCCGCGCCGTGCTCGACGTCAACGGCACGAAGCACCCGCTGCAGCCCCCGGGGCTGGTCATCGGGCGTGGCACCGAGGCCGACGTCCGCATCAGCGACCCCGGCGTCAGCCGTCGCCACGTGGAGTTCACCGTCTCGGGCATCGGCGACGACGTGGAGATCGAGGTCCACGACCTCGGCTCGACCAACGGGATGCTCGTCGAGGGCCGCAAGGTCAAGCACGCCGTGCTCCACGACGGCTCGCGGGTCAAGATCGGCAACACCACCATGACCGTGCGCGTGGTCCGGGAGGACGCCGATGTCTGAGCTCACGCTCTTCCTCATCCGGATCGCCTACCTCGCGATCCTGTGGATCTTCGTGCTGTCGGCGATCTCGGTGATCCGCTCCGACATGTTCGGCGCCCGGGTGCCCGAGGCCGCGCGCGCCGCCGGCGGTGGCGGGGGCAAGCCCGCGAAGCAGAAGAAGCCGCCCAAGCGCCGGGGCTCGCCCACCCAGGTCGTGGTCACCTCCGGCACCAACGACGGCGCCACCGCCTCGCTCGACCACGCCCCCATCCTGATCGGACGCGGGCCCGACGCCGCGATCCGGCTCGAGGACGACTACGTCTCGACGCGACACGCCCGGATCGCCGCCTCGGGCGACCAGTGGTTCGTCGAGGACCTCGGCTCCACCAACGGCACCTACATCGGCACCGTGCGCATCACGCAGCCCACCACGATCACGCTCGGCACCCAGGTCCGGATCGGCAAGACGATCCTGGAGCTGCGCAAGTGAGCTGCTCATGAGCCTGCGCCTGCACTACTCGGCCATCTCCGACGTCGGCCGCGTGCGCAAGGACAACCAGGACTCCGGCTACGCCGGCGCCTGGCTCCTCGCGGTCTGCGACGGCGTCGGCGGCGCGGCCCGCGGCGACATCGCCTCGGCGACCGCGATCCAGACGCTGCGCGAGCTCGACGTGCCGCCCGCCGACGACACCGGCGCCGACCTGCTGGACCGGGTGGCCGACACGCTGCACGAGGCGCACCTGCGCATCGGCCAGCTCGTCGACGCCGACCCGGCGCTCAACGGCACCAGCACCACCGCCACCGTCGCGCTCTTCGACGGCGACCGCGTCGGCATGGGCCACGTCGGCGACAGCCGCGCCTACCTGTTCCGCGACAAGGAGCTGTCCCAGCTCACCAAGGACCACACCTTCGTGCAGTCCCTCATCGACGAGGGCCGCATCACCGAGGCCGAGTCGCGGGTCCACCCGCACCGCAACCTGATCCTCAAGGCGCTCGACGGCATGCAGGAGGCCGACCCCGACCTCTTCATGATCGAGCTGGTGCCCGGCGACCGGCTGTTCCTCTGCAGCGACGGCGCCTGCGGCGTCCTCGACGACGGCCGCCTCGCCGACATCCTGTCGATGGGCACGCCCGACTTCGCCGCGGTGGAGCTCGTGCGCGCCAGCCTGGAGGCCGGCAGCTCCGACAACGTCACCTGCCTGGTCGCCGACGTCGTGACCGAGGAGGCCGCGGCCGGCGACCCGTCGTACGACGCCCTCGAGCCGCTGCTGGTCGGCGCCGCCGCCGAGCTGCGCCGCCGCGCACCGCGCGCCAAGGGCAGCCTCTTCCGCGGACACCGCTCCGGCGACACCGGCGAGCTCGACCCGATCGAGGACGAGATCGTCGGCGGGCCCGGCGCGACCTCCGCACCGGTCGACCCCGAGGCCGCGCGCTACGCCCCGATCCCGCCGTCGCGCTACCAGTGGGTCACCCGCCTGCTGGTGCTGGCGGTGATCGCCGGCGTGGTCTGGGCGGGCGCCGCGGCGGCGTACTCCTGGACCCAGCGCCAGTACTTCGTCGGCGAGAGCGACGGAAACGTCGTCATCTTCCGCGGCATCAACACCGACCTGCCCGGCATGGACCTCAGCGACCTCTACCAGACCAGCGACGTCGAGCTCGACCGCCTCAGCGACTACGACGCCGGCCGCGTGCGGCAGGGCATCGAGGTCAGCGACCTCGACGCCGCCCGCGAGACGGTCCAGAACCTGTCCGCCGAGATGTCCCCCGCCGACGACACCGCCGAGACTCCCAGCGACGAGCCCAGCGACGAGCCCAGCGAGCTCCCCACCGAGATCCCCACGAGCGGCGCCGCCACGACGGACAGCGCCGAAGGGGCGGGCTGAGCCCATGTCCCAGTCCTCGGCCCTGATGGGGTTCGTGCACCGCCGGCGACGCGGTGCCGAGCTCTTCCTGCTGATCCTCGCCCTCGCGGTCGGCATCGGCGCCTACGCCGCGGTCGGCATCGGCGTCGAGGGCCACGTGCCGGTCGACATCCTGGGCTACGGCGGCTGGCTGGCCGCGCTGCTCGTCGGCGCCCACGTCGCGGTCCGCCTGGTCGCGCCGTACGCCGACCCGGTGCTGCTCCCCGTCGTGGCCGCCCTCAACGGGCTCGGCCTGGCCGTCATCCACCGCCTCGACCTCGCCGAGGACACCACCTTCGCGCGCCAGCAGCTCACCTGGATGACGCTGGGCGTCGTGCTGTTCGTCGGCGCGCTCGTCGTGCTGCGCGACCACCGCGTCCTGACCCGGTTCACCTACACCTTCGGCCTGCTGGCGATCGTGCTGCTGCTGCTGCCGATGGTCCCCGGCGTCGGCAAGACCATCAACGGCGCCAAGATCTGGATCGGCGTCGGACCGTTCAGCTTCCAGCCCGGCGAGGTCGCCAAGGTGCTGCTGGTCGTGGCCTTCGCCGGCTACCTCGTCCTGCACCGCGACGCGCTCGCGCTCGCCGGCCGGCGGGTGCTCTTCATCGACCTGCCCCGCGGCCGCGACCTCGGGCCGATCCTCGCGATGTGGCTGGTCAGCCTCGGCATCCTGGTCTTCCAGCGCGACCTCGGCTCCAGCCTGCTCTTCTTCGGCCTCTTCCTGGTGATGCTCTACGTCGCCACCGAGCGGCCCGGCTGGCTGGTCGTCGGCTCCGGGCTGTTCCTGTCCGGGGCGTTCGTCGCCTGGCGGCTGTTCAGCCACGTCCAGGACCGCGTCGACATCTGGCTGCACCCCTTCGACTACTACAACGCCCCCCGCCCGCCCTACAGCGACCAGATCGTCGAGACCATGTTCGGCATGGGCTGGGGCGGCCTGATCGGACGCGGCTTCGGCGAGGGCGACCCGACCCGGATCACCTACGCCGAGGCCGACTTCATCATGGGCGCGATCGGCGAGGAGCTGGGCCTGACCGGCGTCATCGCCGTGCTGGTCCTCTACGGCCTCATCGTCGAGCGCGCGCTGCGCGCCGCCCTCATCTCGCGCGACGGCTTCGGCAAGCTGGTGGCGGTCGGCCTGGCCGGCGTCGTCACGCTGCAGGTCTTCGTGGTCGTTGGCGGCGTCACCCGGCTGATCCCCCTGACCGGCCTCACCACGCCGTTCCTGTCCTACGGCGGCTCCTCGCTGGTGGCCAACTGGGTGATCATCGCGCTGCTGCTGCGCATCTCCGACCAGGCCCGTCGCCCCGTCCCGGACCTCTCCGGGCCCAGCGAGGCGCCGGACGAGCAGTCGACGCAGGTGATCAAGCTGTGAACAAGCCGATCCGCACGATCTCGCTCTTCTGCCTCTTCCTGTTCGTGGCGCTGATGCTCAACGCGACGTACCTGCAGTTCTGGAAGGCCGACGACCTCAACAACGACGCCCGCAACCGCCGCGTGATCGAGGAGTCCTACTCCCGCGAGCGCGGCGCCATCCTGGTCGGGCGCGACCCGGTGGCCGAGAGCGTGCCGAGCGACGACCGGTTCGAGTTCCAGCGGACCTACGCCGAGCCGTTCCGCTACGCGCCGATCACCGGCTACTTCTCCTACTTCAGCCAGACCGGCGTCGAGCGCTCCCAGAACCAGGTCCTCTCCGGCGAGGACCCACGGCTGTTCGTCACCAAGCTCGTCGACCTGGTCACCAACGACCCCAACAAGGGCGGCAGCGTCCAGCTCACCATCGACCCGGAGGCGCAGGACGCCGCCTTCGAGGGCCTCGACGCGCTGCCTGGCGACGTCGAGGGCTCGGTCGTGGCGCTCGACCCGAGCACCGGCAAGATCCTGGCGATGGTCTCGCTCCCGAGCTACGACCCCAACAAGCTGGCCTCCCACGACCTCGACCAGGTCAGCGACACCTACGACAAGCTGCTGGCCGACGACTCCGAGCCGCTGCTCAACCGCGGCATCCAGACCACGCTGCCGCCGGGCTCGACGTTCAAGCTCGTCACCGCGGCGGCCGCGATCGAGAGCGGCGCCTACACCGCGGACAGCATGGTCCCGGGCGGCGACACCTACCAGCTGCCCCAGACCTCGGGCGAGAGCGGCCTCATCGACAACGAGGGCCGCGACTGCGGCACCGACAAGATCCCCTTCGAGCAGGCCATGGAGAACTCCTGCAACACCACCTTCGCGGCGCTCGCCGTCGAGGTCGGCGCGGAGGCGATGATCAAGCAGGCCGAGGCGTTCGGGTTCAACACCACCTACCTCGAGGACCTGCGTCCCCAGGCCGAGTCGAACTTCCCCACCGAGATGAACCCGCCGCAGACCGGCCAGTCCGGGATCGGGCAGTTCGAGGTGCGCTCCACGCCGCTGCAGATGGCGATGGTCGTGGCCGGGCTCGCCAACGGCGGCGTGGTCAAGCGCCCCTACATCGTCGACGAGGTGCAGTCCGCCGACCTGTCCACGCTGGAGAAGACCGAGGACAGCGACCTCTCGCAGGCCGTCTCCTCCTCCACGGCCGCCGACCTGACCCAGCTCCTGGTCTCCACCGTCGACAACGGCACGGCCTCGCCCGCGGCCATCCCCGGCGTGAGCGTCGCCGGCAAGACCGGCACCGCCCAGAGCGGCCAGGACGACGTGCCGCCGTACGCCTGGTTCGTCTCGTTCGCCCCCGCCGAGGACCCCGAGGTCGCGGTCGCGGTGATGATCGAGTCGGCCGACATCCCGCGCGGCGAGATCGCGGGCGGCCAGCTCGGCGGGCCGATCGCGAAGGCCGTGATGGAGGCGATCCTCGATGACTGACACCACGCAGACGCCGGCCGCGGGCGAGCCGTCCGAGCGCTTCGCCGACGACGCGCGCCGCTACCGCCTCGACTCCCGCATCGCCACCGGCGGGATGGGCGAGGTCTGGCGCGCCACCGACACCACGCTGAGCCGCGAGGTCGCGGTCAAGCTGCTCAAGCACGAGTACGCCGACGACGAGACGTTCCGCTCCCGCTTCGAGACCGAGGCCCAGCACGCCGCGGCCCTGCACCACCCGGGCGTCGCCGGCGTCTACGACTTCGGCGAGGCGCTCGCCCCGGGTGCCGCCGACGGCTCGGGCTCGCCGCGGCCCTACCTCGTCATGGAGCTCGTCGACGGCAAGCCGCTGTCGGACCTGCTGCGCGGCGGCCGTCCGCTGGACCCCGAGGTCGCCCGCGACCTGCTCGCGCAGGCGGCCGACGCGGTCGCCGTCGCCCACGCCGCCGGCATCGTGCACCGCGACATCAAGCCCGCCAACCTGCTCGTGACGCCCGACCGGCGCATCAAGATCACCGACTTCGGGATCGCGCGGGCCGCCGACGGCGTCGGCATCACGCAGACCGGGCAGGTCATGGGCACCCCCCAGTACCTCTCCCCCGAGCAGGCTCGCGGCAACCCGGCGACGCCGGCGTCCGACGTCTACTCGCTCGGCGTCGTCGCCTTCGAGTGCCTCGCGGGCCGGCGTCCGTTCGAGGCCGAGTCGCCGATCGCAACCGCGCTCGCCCACCTGCAGCAGCCGGTCCCCGACCTGCCCGACGACGTGCCGGCCGACCTCGCCGCCGTCGTACGGCGTGCGCTCACCAAGGACCCTGCGGAGCGCTACGCCGACGCCGCGGCGTTCGCGTCCGCTCTGCGCGACCCCGCCACCCAGGTCATCGCGCCACCGGTCGCGCCCCCCGGCGACACCCAGAGCACCCAGGTCCTCGCGCCGGTGGCGGCCGCGCCGATCCCGACGGCGGCCACGGCCGTGGCGCCGCCACCGCCGCCCGTCGCCGACGACGAGCGCCGTCGCGGCCCGTGGGGCATCGTGCTGCTGGTGCTGCTCCTGGTCGCGGCCGCCGCCGTGGTGCTGCTGCTGGTCACCGGCGGCGACGACGAGCCCGAGGACGACACCCCGCCGTCGCAGGCGCCGACGTCGGAGCCGACGGCCGAGGACACCCCCACGCAGGAGGAGCCCGAGCCGAGCCAGTCGGAGGAGCCCGAGCCGCCGCCGGACACGCCCTCCGAGACTCCCGAGGACACGCCCTCCGAGACTCCTGAGGAGACGCCGGAGGAGACCCCGAGCGAGACCCCGCCGGAGACGCCCACCGACGTCCCCAGCGACGAGCCCACCGACACCCCGCCCAGCGAGCCGGTCGACTCGACGCCGTCCGACGCCGCGCAGTCACCCCAGCAGCGGGCGACGAACTCCGAGGGAGAGCCCACTCCATGAGCAACTCACAGCCGACCGTCGTCGGCGACCGCTACGAGCTCGGCGAGCTCCTCGGTCGCGGCGGCATGGCTGAGGTCCGCAAGGGCACCGACGGGCGCCTGGGCCGCGTCGTCGCGGTCAAGCGCCTGCGCACCGACCTGGCGAGCGACGCGACGTTCCAGGCCCGCTTCCGCCGTGAGGCGCAGTCGTCGGCGTCGCTCAACCACCCCTCCATCGTGGCGGTCTACGACACCGGCGAGGAGCCGGCCGGCGACGGCTCCGGGGTCGCCCAGCCCTACATCGTCATGGAGTTCGTGGCCGGCCGCACGCTGCGCGACATCCTGCGCGAGGGCCGCAAGATCCTGCCCGAGCGCGCCCTCGAGATCACCAGCGGCGTCCTGTCGGCGCTCGACTACAGCCACCGCGCGGGCATCATCCACCGCGACATCAAGCCCGGCAACGTGATGCTCACCCCCAGCGGCGACGTGAAGGTGATGGACTTCGGCATCGCGCGCGCCATCAGCGACGCCTCGTCGACGATGACCCAGACCGCCGCGGTCGTCGGCACCGCGCAGTACCTCTCCCCCGAGCAGGCGCGCGGCGAGACCGTCGACTCCCGCTCGGACGTCTACTCCACCGGCTGCCTGCTCTACGAGCTGCTCACCGGCCGTCCGCCGTTCGTGGGCGACAGCCCGGTCGCCGTCGCCTACCAGCACGTGCGCGAGCAGGCGGCGCCGCCGTCCGACCACGACACCGAGCTGCCGCCCGAGATCGACACGATCGTGATGAAGTCGCTGGCCAAGCGGCTCGAGGACCGCTACCAGTCCGCCGCGGCGATGCGCGCGGACATCGAGCGCTACCTCGCGGGGGTGCCGGTGCAGGCGACCGTCGCGCCGCCCCCCGAGCACACCATGGTGGCCGGCGCCGCCGTGCCCGCGACCACCGTCGCTGCCGCGGCACCACAGCCCCCTCTGCCGGTGGGCAACGACGACGAGCCGCGACGCAACACCGGACTGCTGTGGATGCTGGGCATCCTCGCGCTGGTGCTCGTCGCCGCCGGCGCGTTCTTCATGCCCAAGCTCTTCGAGAGCCCGCCGGAGCAGACCCAGGTGCCGCGGCTCGTGGGCCTGACGTACGACGAGGCGCTCCTCGAGATCGCCGACGCCGGGCTGGAGAAGGGCGACGTCTCCTACGCGCCCGACGACACGGTGCGCGAGAACCACGTCATCAGCCAGTCCCCCAACCTCGACCAGTTCGTCGACCCCGGCTCCGAGATCGACCTGGTGATCTCGAACGGCAAGCCGCTGGTCCCGGTGCCCGCCGTGGTCGGCCAGCCGCGCAAGGCCGCGGCCGAGGCGCTCGAGGCCGCCGGCCTCAAGGTCAACGCGCAGGAGCGCGACTCCGACGAGGACAAGAACGAGATCATCGAGACCGACCCGGCCGCCGGCACCGAGGTGCCTGCGGGCAGCACGGTCACGATCTTCTACTCCGACGGCCAGGAGCAGATCCCCGACGTCATCGGCGACCAGCAGGACGTCGCGGAGCAGAAGGTGCGCGCCGCCGGCTTCACCCCGGTCGTGCGACCCGACGCCTCCTCCACCGAGCCCGCCGGCACGATCGTCGACCAGTTCCCCCTGGGCGAGCAGACCGCCGACGCCGGCGCCGAGGTGATCCTGTTCGTCTCCACCTACGTCGAGCCGACGCCCACCGCCCCCACCACCGAGCTGCCCCCGACCTCGCCCACCCCCACAGCCCCAATCCCCAGCACCCCCACCATCCCCATCCCCAGCCGCGACGGCGACGGCGACGACGAGCGCGACTAGCGGCCTTCGCGGTGGTCGAGCAGCGAGGAGCGCCAGCGACGAGCGTCCGTCGAGACCCCCGCAAGCCGAGCGCCGACCTCGGTGGTTGAGGTGCGAGCGAAGCGAGCCTCGAAACCACGCCGCCGCACTCCACCGGTGGTCGAGCAGCGAGGAGCGCCAGCGACGAGCGCCCGTCGAGACCCCCGCACCTCTGGCTGTCTCCTCGGGGCTCATCTGGGTGCCTCGCGCTTAGCGCGGCACCCCTGATGGGGCTGGTGTGACTGGTGGTGCAACAAGCGACACTCAGCGTCGGCAGTTGGTCACTACCCAGCCGCGGCTGAGCGTGGAGAGGCACGGCCCGAGCTCGAACTGCCGACGTAGGTGACCGATACGCAGGGCCCGCGCTGTTAGCGGGCGGCGCGGAGAAGCCGCCGCCGCCCGTGCGCCGCCTCAGCAGCCCGGAAGAGGCTCGGAGTCAAGGACGGCCGAAGCCGCGGCGCAGCGGGCGAAGCTCCTTAACGCCGAACCCGGGCTGCTATGCGCGCGGGCCTCGCGAGCCCCGCACACCGTGAGTGGTTTCGAGGCTGGCTGCGCTCGCACCTTAACCACCGTGGTTCAGCTCGGCGTTCGGCTCGCCGGGTCTCGACGGGCGCTCGTCGCTGGCGCTCCTCGCTGCTCGACCACCGGACGTGTGGTTTCGAGGCTCGCTGCGCTCGCACCTCAACCACCGTGGTTCAGCTCGGCGTTCGGCTCACGGGGTCTCGACGGACGCTCGTCGCCGGCGCTCCTCACTGCTCGACCACCGGTGGCGTGGTTTCGAGGCTGGCTGCGCTCGCACCTCAACCACCGTGGTTCAGCTCGGCGTTCGGCTCACGGGGTCTCGAGGGACGCTCGTCGCCGGCGCTCCTCACTGCTCGACCACCGGTGGCGTGGTTTCGAGGCTCGCTGCGCTCGCACCTCAACCACCGTGGGTCGCCGCCCGGCGTTCGGCTCACCGGGTCTCGACGGACGCTCGTCGCCGGCGCTCCTCACTGCTCGACCACCGGACCGTGTCGGCGCTCGATCTAGCCCTGCTTGCGGAGCACCTCGGCGTGCTGCACGTCGAGCAGGCCGTCGTACGCCGGCGCCTGCACGTCGTCGTCGGACTCGAGGTCCCAGCCGACGGAGATGTCGGGCAGCTGCGCGCGCTGGAGGTAGTAGTCGACGTCCTCGTCGTCGACGACGGCCTCGCCGAGGGTGTCGGGGTCGCCGACGGCCTGGATGACGTAGGGCTGGGCGTAGGGGATGCCCTGCAGGAGCACGGCGTTGCCGTGGCACTTGATGCCGGTCGTGCTGACGACGCGCTGGCCCTGGATGGTCACCGCGCTCGCGCCGCCGCGCCACATGGCGTTGACGACGGCCTGGATGTCCTGCTGGTGCACGACCAGGAGCGACAGCTTGCGGGTCGTGGAGTTGATGACGTCCTCGGGGGCGTCGGAGAGCGTGACCGTGATGCCCGGACCGCGGCGCGGCTCGAGCCCGGCCGGGTCGCGCAGCGTGTCGACGCGGCGGCGCAGCTTGTTGACCGTGCGGTCGTCGACGCCGGCGGTCAGCGACTCGACGTCGGCGCTGAGGTCGTCGAGGCGGCCCTTGAGCTGGTCGTACTTCTCCGCCTCGGTGTCGACCAGGCCGGCGAGGTCGGAGTAGCGACCGGGGCGCAGGTCGGTGCCCTCGCTGTTGTAGGCGCTGATGGCGAACAGCGAGCCGCTGAGCAGCAGCACGACCGGCGTCCCGATGCGCCATGCGCCCCGCTTGCGGCGCGGGCGCTCGGGCGCGGGCCCCGAGGGGCTCGCGTGGGAACCGGACGTCATGCCGACTAAGGTATCCCGCGACCCGCGGCGAGACGTCGCGGCGGCGCCACCCGCGACAAGGAGCAGACCCGTGCCCAAGCTCAAGGCCAACGATCCCTTTGCGGAGCCGAGGGGCAAGCTGCTGACGCCGCGCTTCGTGATCTCCCTGCTGCTGATCGTCGTCGGCATCGCCTGGATCGTCTTCTACTACGCCGCGGTGCGCCCCGACCCGAGCGTCATCCCGCTCCCGAAGGCCGGCGGCCCGAAGTTCATGGCCGACCTCGAGGACTGGAACTACCTGATCGGCTTCGGCGCCCTCTTCCTCGGCCTCGCGCTGGCCGCCCACCCCTCCACCCCGCTCGGTCGCGGCCGCGGCGTCGTCGTGGGCATGCTCGGCTGCTTCATCCTCGGCCTGCTGTGGATCTGCACCTTCTACGTCATCAGCGACGACCCGTCGCGGATCTGGGTCTTCAACGACCTCGGCCAGAAGAACCTCTTCGTCGGCATCGCGTTCATGGCCGTCGGCTTCGCCTACGCCACGCGCTGGGAGTGAGCCCCCGGGCCTGACGGCCCCACCCGCACGTCACCCACCGACCCGCTGGAGCCTCTCCGGCGGGTCGGTGGCATTTCGCCTGTCCTACTGCAGTCGGTCGACCGCGTCGGACGGTGACGTTTCACCAAGGGATGCAGGGAAGACGTCACTTCCCTCAGTCTGCAGCGCCCGGGAAGTGACGCTCCGGATGCATCCCTTGGGGAAACGTCACCCGTCCCCGACGACCGAGTTCTCCACAGGTCCATCCACAGATTGTGGAGAGTTACACGCGTGTGGTTCTGCACAGGTGTGGAGAAACCTGTGGAGCAACGGCGGCGTCAGCCGGTGAGGACGGCGGAGCGGACGATGACGGCCAGCGCGAGGGCCGCAGCGATGAAGACCAGCATGCCGACCTGGAACTGGGTGCGGTTGCGGCGCGGGGCGTAGACCAGCGCGGCAGCGATCAGGACGCCGCCGACCAGGCCGCCGAGGTGGGCCTGCCAGGAGATGAACTGCGCGCCCAGCACGGTGATCACGACGTTGATGCCGATCCAGGTGAGGACCGACTGGACGTTGCCGCCGACCTTGAACGCGACGACCAGCAGTGCGCCCATCAGGCCGAAGACCGCCCCGGAGGCGCCGAGGGTGGCGCCGTGCTCCGTGGCGAGCCAGTAGACCGACGCCGAGCCGGCAAGCCCGGACAGCAGGTAGAGCGCGAGGAAGCGGGCGCGGCCCAGCACCAGCTCGAGCTGGGGGCCCAGCGCGTAGAGGGCGAACATGTTGAACGCGATGTGCCAGATCTCGACGTGCGCGAACATGCTCGTCGCGAGCTGCCAGTAGGAGCCGTCGGCGACGCCGGGCACGAACTCCTGCCCGGGCGCGACGCAGGAGGCCTCGGTGAGGTTGGGGTAGTAGCCGCTGCCGTCGGAGGTGAAGCAGGTGCCGAGCGGGCTCAGCGCCAGCCGGTCGATGAGCTGGCTGCTCTTCCACCCGGTCGCGACGATCGCGAACCACACGGCGACGTTGATGCCGATGAGCGCCATCGTCGTGGCGCCGGGGTTGCTCGGGCGGATGCCGCCGTACGCCGTGCGGCCGGCGCGCATCGTCTTGGCGCCCTCGGCGACGCAGTCGGGGCACTGGAAGCCCACCGACGCCTGGCGCATGCAGTCGGGGCAGATGACCTTGCCGCAGCGCTGGCAGCGGACGTACGACTCCCGCCCGGGGTGCCGGTAGCACGTGGTGACCGGCACCCCGGGGACGGGAGCAGGGTGGTCGCTCAGGAAGCCACGACCTCGACCGACTCGATCACGACGTCGTCCTGCGGACGGTCGCCGGCACCGGTCGGGGTCGAGCCGATGGCGTCGACGACCTCGCGGGAGGCCTGGTCGGCCACCTCGCCGAAGATGGTGTGCTTGCGGTTGAGCCACGGGGTGGCGCCGAGGGTGATGAAGAACTGCGAGCCGTTGGTG
The DNA here is from genome assembly GCF_015024225.1 of Nocardioides lijunqiniae. Lineage (GTDB taxonomy): Bacteria > Actinomycetota > Actinomycetes > Propionibacteriales > Nocardioidaceae > Nocardioides > Nocardioides lijunqiniae. The sequence continues at coordinate 40,889 of NZ_JACJGM010000017.1, read as the reverse complement.
CCCGGGCCGGCGTTGGCCATCGCGAGCAGGTAGGGCTTGTCGAAGACGAGCTCGGGGTGGATCTCGTCCTTGAACGTGTAGCCGGGGCCGCCGGTGCCGGTGCCGAGGGGGCAGCCGCCCTGGATCATGAAGCCCTCGATGACCCGGTGGAAGCCGAGGCCGTCGTAGAACTTGCCCGTGCGCCCGTTGCCGGCGTCGTAGGACTTCTCGCCGGTCGCGAGGCCGACGAAGTTGTCGACCGTCTCGGGGGCGTGGTTGCCGAACAGGGTGACGGTGATGTCGCCCCGGTTGGTCTTGAGGATGGCCTGCTGCTCCGCCATGACTGCCTTTCGCCTGGGATGTCCGGCGCCTGGTGCTGCCGCGCCGGTTTGCGGGATCGATCCTCGCACGGGTCGCAAGGCGGGGGCGCGCAGGTCACCCCCCTGGGGGTGGCTTGGTCACCACCGGCATGGTGGGATGGACGGAACCCACAGAAGGAGCGCTTGATGGGACTGCGCAAGAAGAAGACGTTGATGGACCAGGCCAGCGAGTACGTCGAGGCGGCGAAGCCCCACGTCGAGTCGGCCTACGAGTCGGCGCGCGAGTTCGTGCAGGACACCGCCGTGCCGGCGCTCCTCGACGCCAAGGAGAAGGCCGCCCCGGTGCTGGCCGACGCCCGCGAGAAGGCGGCGCCGGTCATCGCCGACGCCCGCACCAAGGCCGCCTCCGCCGCGAGCGACGCTCGTGACAAGGCCGCCCCGCTGCTCGCCACGGGTGCCGCGCTCGCCACCGAGAAGGCGGCCTCCGCCAAGTCCGTCGCCGACGCGAAGGTGGCCCGACTCAAGGGCGAGCCCGAGCCGAAGAAGGGCGGCAAGCTCAAGAAGTTCCTGCTCTTCGCCGGCATCGCCGGTGTCGTGGCGTTCGTCGCCAAGAAGCTGCAGGGCGGTGACGCGGCCGCCGACAACTGGCAGTCGTCGTACGTGCCGAGCCCGCCGCCGGCCCCGGCCCCCGCGCCGACCGACGTCGCGCCGGTCCCGCCGACCGACGACCCGGGCGGCTCCTCGCCCGACGAGGCCCTGGCCGACGCCGCCGAGGCCCCGCACGAGGTCACCACGCCGGACGACCCGGCCGAGGTCGTCCAGGTCGAGGACCCCAAGTCCTGACCTGACCACCGCTCCACCGCCGACCCGCCAGAGATCCTCTGGCGGGTCGGTGTCATTTCGTGGTCATCGCAGGCGGCGGCGACGCGACGGCGGCGGCGGGGCGGCGTCGTAGGCCTCGATCCAGGCGTCGATGCGCTCCCACCAGCCGAAGAGCCAGTCGATGCGCTCCTCGCGGCCCTCGGGGATCTCGTCGCGCGGCACGGTCCACCACCGCATCACGATGCGCTTGTCCATCGGCAGCGCGCGCCACAGGTCGCCGACGGTGAGGAGGTGGTCCAGGCCCGTGTGCGCCACCAGCACGACGTCGGCCTCGGGGGCGGCGTCCAGGGCCGCGATGAAGCCGCCGGGACGCGGCGCGAGGACGTTGGTCATCGCCTCAGCGCGCTCGGCCATCCGCTCCAGCCCCAGCTTGCGGAGCTTGTCGATCGCGCGCTCGCGCCGGGCGGGGGTGAAGTTGCCGCCCTCGGGGAAGATCACGAACGCGTCGTTCGCGTCGAGACCGGCCGCCAGGGAGGCGATCTGGCTCTCCAGGTCCTCGCCCGCCCCCGGGTTGGGCGAGATGAAGCTGGCGGGGATCCGGCGCAGCACGACGTCGATCATCGGGTCCCACGCGAGGGTGTCCTTGAGGACGACGCGAGGCTCGCGGGCGTACCAGTGCATCAGGGCGTGGACGAGCGTGAACGAGTCGCCCGGGCCGGCGTGCCGGCACGCCACGAGGAGCGGGCGGCCGGGGTGGGCGTCGGGGTCGGGCCCGTCGGTCTCGATCGTCAGCTTCAGCACCCGCCGGGCCTCGCGGAAGAAGACCCACATCACGCCCTGCACCAGGTCGTAGTGGATGCCCTCGAAGTACGGCGAGCGGATGCGCCGCCCGAAGCCGCTGGCCAGCCACAGCCCGAGCAGCACGAGCAGCATCACGGCCTCGATCGTGAGGTAGACCAGCACCACCCACGCCAGCCGCAGCGCCCGCCACCGCCCGGGCAGCAGCGGGGAGAGGGCGGCGGCGCCGATCAGCCAGACGGGCAGCGTCAGCCACAGCACCCCCGCGAGCGCGACGACGGCGGGGGCCACGACGACCCGCCGCAGCACCCGGGTCACAGGTGCTCGTCGAGGTAGGCGAGACCGGCCTCGTAGGTGCGGTCGATGCGCTCCTCGACCGTGCGGAAGTCGCGCGTGCCGAAGAGGGTGTCGTCACGCGACGACGTGCCGCGCGCGGGCAGGACGTGGCACTCGACGCCGTCGGGCAGCTCCTCCAGCTCGCGGGCGAAGCGGTGCCGGCGGGCGATCTCAAAGGACACCCGCGCCACCTCCCACGGTCGCTTGGGCACGCTCAGCGGCCGGTCGATGCGCCCCACCTGCAGGACGAAGACCCGCGTCGCGCCGAGCTGCACCGCCCGCCCGAGCGGGATCGAGTTCACGATGCCGCCGTCGAGGTAGTGCTCGTCGCCCACCTTGGCCGGGGGCAGCAGCCCCGGTACGGCGGCGCTCGCGATCACCGCGTCCACGACCGGGCCGGTGGTGAACCAGTGCTCCGCGGCCCGCTCGATGCTGGCGGCGACGACCTGGAGGCGCACCGGGAGCTCCTCGAACGTGACGTCGCCGAGCTCCTCGCGCAGCCGCTGGGTCAGCGGCTTGGCGGAGTAGATGTGGGTGCCGGTCGCCACGGCGCGGCGCACGGTGCGCAGAGGCTTGTCGCCGTAGACCTCGCGGCCCGACTCGCTCGCGCCGCGCCAGAGCTCGAGCATCCGCGGCACGACGTCGACGGTCGGGTCCTGGGCGACCAGCGCGCCGTTGAGCGCGCCGACGCTGGTGCCGAGCACGAGGTCCGGCCGCACGTCGCGCTCGAACAGCGCGCGCAGCATGCCCACCTCGACCGCGCCGAGGACCCCGCCGCCGCCGAGGACGAAGGCGGTGGTCACGCGGTCGCCACCGGACTACGCCGCGCTGGGCGCGAGCTCGTCGGCGTGCTCGGCGCGCACCCGCTGGGTGGCGCGGTGCTCGGCCCAGAAGCTCAGCACCGGGACGGTGCCGCAGAGCAGCGTGACGACGGTGAAGCCGAGGTCCCAGCCGGCCTTGCGCGAGAGCAGGAACGCCGTCACCAGGAAGATCATGTAGAGCCAGCCGTGCGCCACGCCGAGGTACTCGGTGATCCAGGCGCCGAGCTCCTGGCCGCCGGAGCCGTCCTCGAGGAGGTACTTCAGGGGCATCCCGACCAGGATCAGCACGATCAGCAGGACACCCACGATCGTGGCCATCACGCGGTAGCGGGTCAGGGTGCCGTTCACGCCTCCGAACGTACCCGGTCGTCCTGGGTCACGGGCTCCGGGGGCACGCGCTCCTCGCGCACGAACCGCCACCAGATGAAGGCCGCGAAGCCGCCGAAGACCCACCACTCCAGGGCGTAGAGGAAGTTGCGCAGCGCCGTGAACCGGCCGGGCGCGGGCAGCTGCTCGAGGGTCGCGGCCCGCAGGCCGTCGAGCGGCTCGGTGGCCACGCCGTAGGCGCCGTAGAGGTCCTGGTCGACGTGCTGCACCAGGTCGGCCGTGCGCAACTGCGGGAGCACGTCGTCGCTCGGGTCGTCGTCGGCCTGCCCGGTGCCCTCGGTCGGTTGCAGCCACGCGACCACGTCGGCGGTGCCGGCCGGGGCGGCGGGCGCCTCGTCGACGCGCTCGGTCCAGCCGCGTACGACGGGCAGGGCCGAGCCGTCCGCGGACCCGACCGCCAGCGGCGTCACGACCCAGTAGCCGGCGACGCCGTCGACCTCGCGGCCCTCCACGTAGACCGTCGAGTCGGGCAGCCAGGTGCCCGAGACCTCCACGGGCTGCCCCACCTTGTCGCCGGGGAACGGGTCGTCGCCGCCCATCACGTCGGCGAGCGGCACCGGCTCCAGCTGGGTCAGGTCGACGGCCTCGGAGGCGCGGTGGCGCTGCCAGGCGTCGTACTGCCAGACGCCCAGGCCGCACGCCACTCCCACGCAGACCACGGCGAGCAGGTGCGCGCCGATCATCCGGGGGGTGAGGTAGGCGCGCACGCCTCCAGCGTACGGAGCCGACACGACTGACCCTCCGGTGGTTGAGGAAGGCGCGCAGCGCCTGTCTCGAAACCCGACGAGCTCAGTCGAGGCCGTCGCCCGGCTCACCAGGTTTCGAGACGGTTGCTGCGCAACTTCCTCAACCGACGGGCCACCACGGGTAGCCTCCCGGGCATGACGTTGAGCACCGAGCAGGCGCACTGGTTCCGGGCGGGCTTCAACGACATGGCCGACAACATGGGCCAGGCACTGCTCGGCAAGGAGCACGTGATCCGGCTGTCGCTGACCTGCCTGCTCTCCGAGGGCCACCTGCTGCTCGAGGACCTGCCCGGCACCGGCAAGACGATGCTGGCCCGTGCCCTGGCCAACACCGTCGAGGGCAGCCACGCGCGGATCCAGTTCACGCCCGACCTGCTGCCCACCGACGTCACCGGCGTGACCGTCTACGACCAGCAGAAGGGCACCTTCGAGTTCCACCCGGGCCCGATCTTCCACGACATCGTGCTGGCCGACGAGATCAACCGGGCCTCGCCCAAGACGCAGTCGGCGCTCCTGGAGGTCATGGAGGAGGGGCACGTGACCGTCGACGGCGTGACGCACGACGTGCCGCGCCCGTTCATGGTGATCGCCACGCAGAACCCGGTGGAGCAAGCCGGCACCTACCGCCTGCCCGAGGCCCAGCTCGACCGCTTCCTGATGAAGTCGTCGGTCGGCTACCCCGACGCCGCCTCCACCGAGGAGCTGCTGCTCTCCTCCCACATCCGCGACCGCGCCGAGCTGGTGAAGCCGATCGCGACGACCGCCACCATCGCGGAGATGTCGGCGCTGGCCGCGCAGGTCCACGTCGACCGCTCGATCGTCACCTACGTCCGCCAGCTCGCCGAGGCCTCCCGCGAGCTGCAGCACGTCAGGATGGGGCTCTCGGCGCGCGGCTGCCTGGCACTGGTGCGGGTGGTCAAGACCTGGGCGGCCGCCGACGGCCGGACCGCGGTCGTGCCCGAGGACGTCAACATCCTCGCCGAGCCGGTGCTGTGCCACCGGCTGCTGCTCGACCCCCAGGCGCAGTTCAGCGGCGTCACCGTCGCCGACGTGATCGGGCAGCTGCTCACCTCGGTGCCGCCGCCCGTCGACCGCGCCCGCCGCGACTGACCCACCACCGTGCCCGCCCTGCGCCGCCTGGCGCGCCTCGCGCTCGCGAGCACCACTCCGGCCGGTCGCGCCGTGATCCTGCTGGGGCTGGTCAGCACCGTCGTCGCCGCGGAGGCCGGCTACGAGGAGTTCCGCCTGATCGCGGTGATGTGCGGCCTGCTGGTGCTCGTGGCGCTGCTGCTCTTCGCGCTGCCCACGCGGGTGCGGGCCCGCCTCGAGCTGCGCCCGGCCCACACGATCGCCGGGGAGACCGGCCTCGGGGAGCTGCAGGTCACCAACCTGCGGCTGACCCCGCTCTACCACCCACTGGTCAGCGTTCCGCTCGACGCCGAGCGCGACGACCGCCGCGGCGCCCAGCGGGTGCACGTGCGGATGCCGGTGCTGCGGCGCAACCAGCCGGTGGTCGAGCAGTTCGAGGTCCCGGCCGTACGCCGCGGCGTGCTCCGCGTCGGGCCCGCCGGCGCCCGCCGTACGGACCCGTTGGGGTTCTTCCAGCGCCAGGCCGCCTGGTCGAGCGCCGCCGAGCTGCTCGTGCGGCCGCGGATGGTGTCGGTCGAGGGGCTGGGGCCCGGCTCGGTGAAGGACCTCGAGGGCACCCCCAGCGACCAGGTCTCGATGAGCGACCTGGCCTTCCACGCGCTGCGCGAGTACGTGCGCGGCGACGACCTGCGCCACGTGCACTGGCGCTCGTCGGCCCGGGCCGGACGCCTCTACGTGCGTCAGTACCACGACACCCGCCGCAGCCACGTGGTCGTGCTGGTCGACGACAGCCGCGCGGCCTACGCCGATCCCGAGGACTTCGAGCTGGCGCTGCAGATCGCCGCGTCGGTGGTGATGCGGGTGGCGCTCGACGAGTTCGACCTGAGCCTGGTCTGCGGGCCCCAGCAGCTCTCCGGCGCGGCCCACCACGTCCTCGACGCGTTCTGCTACTCCGAGCTCGCCGCCGGCGACCTCGTCGTCTCGGCGCGCACGGCCGCGCACCTCGCCCCCGACGCCAGCCAGCTCATCGTCGTCTCCGGCAGCCGGCTGGACCTCGGGCTGCTCGCCGACGTGCGCGCGGCGTTCGCCGACGACGTGCGCTTCCTCGGCTTCCGTGCCGACCTGGACGCCGACCCCGACGAGACCGGCGCCCAGGCTCCGCAGCTGATCACGGTCGACCGGCTCGAGCGGCTGCCCGGGCTCCTGGCGGCCCACGTGCGCGGGATCGTGCTGTGAGCGCCCCCGACCTGACGCCGCACCTGCGGCCAGCGCCCCGGCCCCCGCGCGGTCCGCGCGAGCCGGCGGTGCAGTCCTTCCACGTCTGGGACCTGCTGCTGGTCTTCGGCCTCACCGCCATCGCGCTGGTGGGCTGGGAGTCGACCTTCCGCGGACCCGGCTGGTGGATCGCCGGCGGGCTGGCGGCCCTGACCGGGATCGTCGTCGCGATGGCGGTGGTCTCGGCCCGCGGCGGCGTGGAGATCGTGACGCTGGTGCTGCTGGTCGGCTACTACCTGGTGTCGGGGCCCATCGTCGACGGCACCCTGCGCCTCGACGGCCTGCGCACGCTGGAGTCGGGCGTGCGCGCCAACTCCGAGGGCTGGTCGATCCTGCTCGGCACCCATCCGCCGATCGACGCCTCCGGAGCGGTGCTGATCGCGCCGGTGCTGCTCAGCCTCACCTCCGCCGGGGTGGGCGCCGCGCTGGCCCTGCGCAGCCGCCGGGCGGCGACGCCGCTGGTGCCGCCGACGCTGATGCTCGGCGCGGTGCTGCTGCTGGCGCAGCCGGAGCCGGTCTCGGTGCTGCTGCAGGGCGTCGGCTACGGCACGCTGGCGATGCTGTGGATGCGCCTGCGCGGCCTGCGCATCGACGAGGCGGCCCACGGTCGCGACCCGGCCCGGGGCTGGCGCCTGGTGGGCAGCGTCGCGCTGGTCGTCGTGGTGGCCCTGGTCGCCGGGCTGCTGGCGAGCACCTCGCCGCCGGGAGAGCGGCTGCTGCTCAGCCGCAGCCTCGCGCCGTACCAGGTGCAGAAGCTGTCGACTCCGCTCGACGAGTTCCGCGACTACACCCGCCAGCAGGGGCGGACCGAGGGCAACGTCTTCGAGTCCAAGCTGTTCGTCGTCGAGGGGGCCCCGGCCGGCGCGCGGCTGCGCCTGGCGGCTCTCGACACCTACGACGGCTCCAGCTGGCAGGCCGACAACGACACCGACCCGACGCGGCAGGACGACCGCTTCCTGCGGCTCTCCTCCACGATCGAGAACCCCTCGTCGGGCAAGGAGCGCAAGATCACCGTGCGTCCGACGCCCAGGTACACCCAGCCCTGGGTGCCGACGATCGGGGCGCTGCGCTCCTTCCAGTTCCTGGGCTCGGCGCGCCCGGACGCCCAGTCGCACCTGCGCTACAACCCCGCCACGCAGACCGCGGTCATGGACGACCGCCTCGAGAAGGGCGACGCCTACCTGTTCACGAGCGGGCTGACCGGCGGCCTCCTCAAGCAACGGATGTCGCCCTCCGACGAGCTCGACACCGACCTCTACGACCGCGCGGCGTTCCTCCAGCCGGCCGTCGAGTCGTGGGCCGCGGGCGCGAAGTACCCGATGCAGGCGCTCTTCCAGGTCGCCGCCCGGCTCAAGGAGGTCGGGCGCTACAGCTCCGGCACCGAGCCGTGGGAGTCGGTCTACCGCCCCGGGCACGGCGAGCAGCGGCTGGGCGACGGCTTCGTGCTCGGCGTCCCGACGGTCGGCGACGACGAGCAGTACGCCTCCGCGATGGCCCTGCTCGCGACCCGGCTCGGCATCCCGGCCCGGGTCGTCGTCGGCGCCGTCGTGCCGAAGTCGGGCACCGTGCGCGGCAAGGACGTCCAGGCGTGGGTGGAGATCCGGATCGAGAACGGCAGCTGGCGCACGCTGCCGACCGAGACCTTCATGGGTCGCAAGCCGCCCGACCGCGGGTCCCCGGAGCCCGAGCCGCGCTCCTTCCCGCCGTTCGAGCCACCGGCCCCGGAGCCGGGCGAGGAGCCCGAGGCCGAGGAGCCGCAGGTCGACGAGCCCTCGGAGGACGCGGAGGCCGACGCCTCCTCCGGTGTGCCGTGGCGACTGGTGCTGCTGGCCCTGCTCGTGCTGCTCGTGGCGGCGATCCCCCTGGCCAAGCTGGTGCGCCGGCGGCGCCGTCTCGCCGCGCGAGCGGTCACCGCGCGCTACGCCGGCGCGTGGCGCGAGCTCGTCGACCGCGCCCGCGACCTGGGCACGCCCGTGCCGGGCGGACTGACCCGCCCCGCGGAGGCGCGGGCGATGGCGGCCTCCGACGGCGATCGGGGCGACGGCGACGGCGATGCGGGCGCCCTGCTGACGCTGGCCGGCGAGGCCGACGCGCGGATCTTCGGCGCCGACGAGCCCGCGCCGGCCGACGCGGCGGCGTTCTGGGCGCTCGTGCGCGACCGGCGCTCCGGCCTCGCCGCCGACGTCCCCCTGCGCCGCCGCGTCTGGGCGGTCTTCAGCCCGGCGTCGCTGCGGCCGCCTCCGCCGCCCGACGACTCGGTGTGAGAGCTACGGCGCGCAGGCCGCGAACGGCAGGCGTCGCTGCAGCGTGAGTCGCGCCGCGACCGCGGGATCGGCCATGGCGAAGCCGATCCGCCCGCCCACGGGGTCGGCCACGCCCTGCGTGAAGCCGCGCGCGAGCGCCGGGCCGGTGCTCGGCAGCGCCTCGGAGACCCGCAGCCGGTCGAAGACGTCGTCGCGCGACGGGCCGAGCCGCACCGTGGCCAGCGAGCCGCCGAAGGACACCGACCAGGTCTCGAGGTCGTCGAGCTCCGCCTCCGTCGCGCCTCCCGTCGCCGCTATCGCTGCGTCGGCGCCGAGGGCGGTCTCGGCCGGGACGCAGGCGCGCTCGACGTACGTCGCGCCGGCGGCGGCGCCGGCGACCAGGTCGCCCAGCTCGTCGTCCTGCGCCCACGACGAGGCCGCGTCGGGCGCGGCACCCACCGAGACCAGCCGGGTCTCCTCGTCCAGCTCGGCGCCGGCGAGCGGTCCGACGCCGTCGCCGACCGCGCGCCGTACGCCGGTCAGGTCCAGGTCGTCGCGGAGCCGGGCCACCCAGCCCTGCCCGGACGGGCCGGAGAAGCCGGCCTCCCACGCGACGTCGTCCTGGGTGAAGCCGTAGTCGCGCAGCAGCCGTGCGTCGACCGGGCGCAGCCGGCCGGTCGACAGCAGCGGCGCCCGTGCCTCGGCCCGCCGCCAGAACGCCGCGCGCGCCGCCGGCGGTGACGCGCTCGTCAGCAGGGGCTCGCCGAGCTGCAGCCGGACCTGGTCGAAGTCCGTGACGGTCAGGGTCGTGGCGTCGGCGGGCACGAGGGTCAGCGCCGCGAGAGCAGGGGCCAGCTCGGGGTCGAAGGCCTGTGGGAGAGCGACTGTCGAGGTCGGCAGCGGGGGCGCCGGCACGGGCTCCGGCTCTTCGACCGAGCACCCGCCCACCGCCAGCGCCGCGGCGAGGAGCGCCGTGCCACCCCAGATTCTCACCGGGGCAGTCTGCCACTAGGGCTGATGCTGCCGGGCGCACTCCCGGCCGAGCACCCGCTGCACCCGCCGCGCCCGCCGCGCCCGCCGAGGCTGGCCGCGGCGGTAGGTTCCCGGCATGAGCCCGACCCACCGCGCCGCCCGGATCGAGGACCGCGTGCACGGGCTCCTCGAGGAGCGGCTCGTCGCGCGCGGCTGGGCGCCGCACCTGACGCCGTACGTCGGCTACGGCGGAGCCGGCTGGGTCCGGGTCCTGGCCCGGGTGCTCCTGGCGCCGCCGCGCACCCCGCGCGAGGCCCGACCCGAGCGGCGGGGATGGCGGCGCTTCACGAGCGTCTCGGCCGACGGCATCGAGGTGACGGTGCGTGTCGGCGGCGCGACGCACGTCGTGACGAGCAGTCGCGACGGCTACATCGACGCCCGGCTGCCCTGCGACCTCGAGCCGGGGTGGGCGAGCGCGGAGCTGTCGGTCGGCGACGACCCGCCCGTGGCCGCGCGGCTGCGCATCGTCGGCGAGGGCACGACGTTCGGGATGGTCAGCGACGTCGACGACACGGTGATCGTCACCATGCTGCCGAAGCCGCTGCTGGCCTTCCGCAACGCGTTCCTCGTCCGCGAGAGCGCCCGCAAGGCCGTGCCCGGCATGGCCGACCTCTACGCCGGCATCCTGGACGCCCACCCCGACGCGGCCGTCGTCTACCTCTCCACCGGCGCGTGGAACACCGCCGGCGCGCTCGGCGACTTCCTCGAGCGGCACGGCTACCCGCCGGGTCCGCTGCTGCTCACCGACTGGGGACCGACGACCGAGGGCTGGTTCCGCTCCGGCCAGGCGCACAAGCGCGCGCAGCTCGAGCGGCTCTTCGCCGACCTGCCGCAGGTGCGGTGGCTGCTGGTCGGCGACGACGGCCAGCACGACCCGACCATCTACGCCGAGGCCGCCGAGGCCCACCCCGACCGGGTGCACGCCATCGCGATCCGCCAGCTCAGCGTCGGCGAGCAGCTCGCGCGCCACGGCCTGCCCACCGGACCGGACCCCCTCACCGACGCCGCCAGCGAGGGGGGCACCCCGGCCGTCTGGGCCCCCGACGGCGACGGCCTGCGCGCCGCGCTCGACGACCGCGGGCTGCTGCGCTCGGGATAGTCCCTCAGCGGCGACTCCTGGCCTCCTGACGCGTGGCCGATCCCGGCCACGGGGGCGGCCGATCTCGGCCACGTCTCGGCATTCGGCCCGCGCGAGGAGGCTTCCTTAACTACGGTCCGAGCCATGCTCCCTCACCGCACCGCCCGCGTACTCGCGCGCCCTCGTGCCCGCGGCCGCCTGGTCGCCCTGGCCCTCGGCCCCCTCCTCGCGATCGCGGGGCTCGCCGCCGTGCCCGCCCCGGCCTCCGCCGCCGCACCCACCAACGACGACTTCGCCGACGCCCAGGTCCTCGACACGCTGCCCGCCACGGTCACCGGCGACAGCACCGACGCGACCAGGGAGCCCAACGAGCCGTCGCACGCCGATGCCCCGGGCGGCGCCTCGGTGTGGTTCTCCTGGACCGCCGCGGCCAACGGCTTCGTCTCGGTCGACCCGGCCGGCACCGGCTTCGACACGGTCGTGGGGGTCTACACCGGGCCTGCGGTCGGGGACCTGAGCTCGGTCGCCGCCGCCGACGACGGCGACGCAGGACTCCAGGGGGCCGCGACGTTCGAGGCGACCCAGGGCACGACGTACCGCATCGCGCTCGACTCCTACAACGGCTCCGGTGGGGCGTTCACGCTCACGGTGGCCGCGGCCGGCCCGCCGACCGGCGCCATCCGGGGCCAGGTCACCGACGCCACCGCCGAGCCGCTCTCCGGCATCTGCGTCGACGCCTACGCCACCGAGGGTCAGTCCGCGAGGCAGGCGCTCACCGACGGGACCGGCTACTACACCCTGGCCGACCTGCCCGTCGGCGACTACCGCGTCCGGTTCAGCGACTGCGGCACCGGCGCCTTCGTCACCGAGTTCTACGACGACGTGACCACCTACGACGACGCCTCCTCCGTCCGCGTGCGCGCCGACGCCCAGACCGGCTCCATCGGCGCGCAGCTCGCCGCCGCCGGCTCGTCGGGCTCGATCTCCGGACGCGTCGTCGACCGCAACAGCAACGGGCTCGCCGGCGTCTGCGTCGACGCCTACTCCGCCGAGGGCACCTCCGCCGGCCGCATCGTCACCGACGACTTCGGTGACTACCGCATCTACGGCCTGGCGGCCGGCACCTACCGCGTCGGCTTCGGCGACTGCGGCTCCGGCGCCTTCCCCGAGTTCTTCGACGACGTCGCCACCTACGCCCTCGCCAAGGACGTCACCGTCGTCGCGGGCACCCGCACGAAGGACGTCGACGCCCAGGTCTCGCTCCCCGACGACCCGGCGATCATCACCGGCCGGGTCACCGACGACCAGGGCGCACCGCTCGCCAACATCTGCGTGACCGCGACCGTCGCCGGGCAGCTCCAGTCCTGGCAGGTCCGCACCGACGGGGACGGCCGCTACTCGGTCGAGGTCATCCCCGAGACCTTCATCATCGACTTCCTCGACTGCGGCCTGGGCTACCCGATCCAGGAGTGGTACGACAGCAAGACCGCCGCCGACGCCGACACGTTCGCCGTGACCACCGGCCGGCCGACCGTGATCGACGCCAGCATGGTCATCGGCGGGCACGTCACCGGCACGGTCAGGAACGACGCCGGCGCCGTGCTGCCCAACATCTGCGTGGACCTGTGGAACCAGAACGAGACCCGCGCCCAGGACCCCGTCGTGACAGGCAGCAACGGCACCTACCGCTTCCGCGACATCGTGCCCGGCACGTACGTCGTCGGCTACCGCAACTGCCGCAACGCCGGCCCCTACGCCGACGAGTTCCACGCCGACGCCGCGACGTTCGCGACCGCCACCCCGGTCGTCGTCCCCCGCGCCGGCACGGCCGTCGCCGACGGCACCCTCGAGCGCATCCCCGAGCCGGACACCGAGATCGTGACCGGGCCCGTCGCGGGGTCGACGATCGCCAGCACCACGGCGACGTTCACGTTCGCGAGCGTGCCGGCCGACGCGGCCCGCTCGTTCGGGTGCCAGATCGACTCCCGCCCCTGGGCGGTCTGCACGAACCCCAAGACCTTCACGAACCTGGCCCAGGGCTCGCACACCTTCCGCGTCTACGCCATCGGCGCCGGTGGCGTCGAGGACCCGACCGAGGCGACGCGGACGTTCCGCGTGGACACGGTCGCGCCCAACACCGTCATCGACACGGGGGTCGCCGAGGGTGCCACCATCGCGACGACGACGACCTCGTTCACCTTCCGGGGCACCACGACCAGCGACACGGCGAAGATCCAGTGCCAGCTGGACGACGCCGCGTGGGCCGACTGCACCAGCCCGCTGGCCCTCACCGGCCTCGGCGAAGGCGCGCACACCGTGCGCTTCCGGGCCCAGGACGCGGTCGGCAACGCCGACGCCACCCCGGCCACCCGCTCGTTCCGGGTCGACACGCTCGCGCCCGACACCACGGTGGACTCCGGTCCCGACGACGGCGCGACGCTCGCGACCGGCGCGGCGACGTACGCGTTCTCCGGCACCGCCGGCGACACCGCCAAGCTCCAGTGCCGCGTCGACGAGGGCGCCTGGGCCGACTGCACCAGCCCGCTGGTCCTCAGCGGCCAGGGCGAGGGCGAGCACACCGTGCGCTTCCGCGCCCAGGACGCCGCCGGCAACGCCGACGCGACGCCGTCGGTGCGCACGTTCACGGTCGACACCACGGCGCCGGACACGACGGTCGACTCCGGGCCGGCCGACGGAGCGACGCTGACCACCGACGAGGCGACGTTCGCGTTCTCCGGCACCACCGGCGACACGGCCAAGCTCCAGTGCCGCGTCGGCGAGGGCGCCTGGGCCGACTGCACCAGCCCGGTGACGTTCTCCGACCTGGGCGAGGGCGACCACACGGTGGCCTTCCGCGCCCAGGACCGTGTGGGCAACGTGGACGCGACGCCGGCGACGCGGTCGTTCACCGTCGACACCACCGCGCCGGACACGACCGTGGACAGCGGCCCCGCCGAGGGCGCCGTGCTGACGGCCGACGCGGCGACGTTCACCTTCTCCGGCACCGCCGGCGACACCGACACCTTCCAGTGCCGGGTCGACGACGGCGAGTGGACCGTCTGCGCCAGCCCGCTGGCCCTCACCGACCTGGCCGAGGGCGAGCACACGGTGCGCCTCCGCGCCCTGGACGCCGCCGGCAACGCCGACGCGACGCCGGTGGTGCGGACGTTCACCGTCGACACGGTGGCCCCCGAGACCAGGGTCGACTCCGGTCCGGCCGACGGCGCCACCCTGACCACCGGCGCGGCGACGTTCACCTTCTCCGGCACCGCCGGCGACACCGACACCTTCCAGTGTCGGGTCGACGACGGCGAGTGGGCCGACTGCACCAGCCCGCTGGCCCTCACCGGTCTGGTCGACGGCGAGCACACCGTGCGCTTCCGCGCCCAGGACGCCGCCGGCAACGCCGACGCGACGCCGTCGGTGCGGACGTTCACGGTCGACACCGCGGCGCCCGACACGACGGTCGACTCCGGCCCGGCCGAGGGTGCGGTGCTGACGACCCGGTCGGCGACGTTCACCTTCGCGGGCACCGCCGGTGAGACGGCGCTCCTCCAGTGCCGGATCGACGACGGCGAGTGGGCCGACTGCACCAGCCCGGCGACGTTCGCCGAGCTGGCCGACGGCCAGCACACCGTGCGCTTCCGCGCCCAGGACGCGGCCGGCAACGCCGACGCCACCCCGGCGACGCGCACGTTCACCGTCGACACCACCGCACCGGACACGACCGTCGACTCCGGGCCCGCCGACGGCGCGGTGATCGCGACCGGCGCGGCGACGTACACCTTCTCCGGCAGCGCCGGCGACACCGACGCGCTCCAGTGCCGGGTCGACGACGGCGACTGGGCGAGCTGCACCAGCCCGCTGGCCCTCACCGGCCTGGCCGACGGCGGGCACACCGTGCGCTTCCGCGCCCAGGACGCCGTCGGCAACGCCGACGCCTCGCCGGCGGTCCGGACGTTCACCGTCGACACGACCGCGCCCGAGACCACGGTCGACTCCGGCCCGGCCGACGGCACCGTGGTGACGACCTCGTCGGCGACGTACACCTTCTCCGGCACCGCCGGAGACACCGACGCGCTCCAGTGCCGGGTCGACGAGGGCGAGTGGGCGAGCTGCACCAGCCCGCTGGAGCTCAACGACCTGGCGCAGGGCGATCACACCGTGCGCTTCCGCGCCCGGGACGCCGCCGGCAACATCGACGCCACGCCGGCGGTCCGGACGTTCACCGTCGACACGGGTGCGCCCGAGACCACGGTCGACTCCGGCCCGGCCGACGGCGCCGTGCTGACGACCTCGTCGGCGACGTTCGGCTTCTCCGGCACCGCCGGCGACACCGCGAAGCTGCAGTGCCGCCTCGACGAGGGCGACTGGGCCGGCTGCGCCAGCCCCGCCACCTTCGGCGACCTCGCCGAGGGCCGGCACACCGTGCGCTTCCGCGCCCAGGACGCCGCCGGCAACGCCGACGCCACGCCGGCGGTCCGGACGTTCACCGTCGACACGGTCGCGCCCGACACGGTCGTGGACTCGGGCCCGGCAGAGGGGTCCGTGCTCAAGACCCGCTCGGCGACGTTCGGCTTCTCCGGCACCGCCGGCGACACCGCCGCCCTGCAGTGCCGCGTCGACGCGCGGGCCTGGGCGGACTGCACCAGCCCGGCGACGTTCGGCTCGCTCACCGACGGGGCCCACACCGTGGCGTTCCGCGCGGTGGACGCGGCCGGCAACGTCGACGCCAGCCCAGCGACGCGGACCTTCCGCGTGCAGGTGCCGGTCGTCGTGACGCCTCCCGCGGCGACCGCGACGCAGCTGTCGCTGACCGCGCCGCGCAGCGTCAAGGCCGGCAAGAAGGTCACGCTGAAGATCAAGCTGACCGGCGTCACGTCCGGCACCGTCGTGATCCGCGACGGCCGCAAGATCGTGCGGACCGTGGTGGTCAAGGGCAAGCTCGTGGTCAAGCTGAAGCTCAAGCCCGGCAAGCACAGGCTGAAGGTGACCTACGCCGGCACGACCAGGGCCAAGCCCTCCGCCTCGCCCGTGCGAGTCGTGGTGGTCAAGCGCGCGCGGCGGTAGCGCAGCGAGGAGCTAGTCCGGCCGCGGGGCTGGCTGTCGTCGGCGGAAGCCGAGGGCGGCCAGCCCCGTGGTGATCGGGACGGCGGCGATCAGGCCGATGGTGGCGACCGCGCTGCGGACGATCTCCTGCGCGATGACCTGGTCGGTGAGGACGTTTCCGAGCGAGTCGTCGGCGGCGACGATGAGGATGAGCAGCGGCAGCGACGAGCCGGCGTACGCGAGGATGATCGTGTTGACCACCGACGCGATGTGCGCCCGCCCCACCCGGCTGGCGGCGCGGTAGAGCTGGCGGGCGCCGTACGACGGGTTCGCGCGAGCGAGCTCGGTGACCGTCGCCGACTGGGTGATCGTGACGTCGTCGAGCACGCCGAGCGACCCGATGACGATGCCTGCGAGCAGCAGCCCGCGGGTGTCCACTCCCTGCGACATCGCCACCGACCCGGAGATGTCGTCGGTGATGCCGGTCAGGTGCAGCCCGGCCACGGCCAGCCACGACAGCAGCCCGGTCAGGGTGAGGCTCGCCAGCGTCCCGAGCAGCGCGACCGTGGTCGAGAGCGCCGGGCCGTGGGTCAGGTAGAGCACGGTGAGCATCACTGCGGCGGAGCCGACGATCGCCACCAGCAGCGGCGGCTCCCCCGCCAGGATCGCGGGGACCACGAACAGCAGCAGCAGCCCGAACGTCACGCCCAGCCCCGCCAGCGCCATCAGCCCGCGCCAGCGCCCGAAGGCGACCAGCGCCAGCGAGAACGCCGCGACCAGCACCCACAGGCCGCGGCCGCGCTGGTGGTCGACGATCGTGTAGGTCTGCCCGTCGGGGCTGTCGATCGCGACCAGCACGACGTCGTCGCCGTCGGCCACCTCCGGCGCCCCCGCGCCGTTGGGCAGCGGCACCGTGACGTCGCGCTCCCCGTCGACCACCTGGTCGAGGCGGACGACGGCGCTGCCGCAGCCGTTGACGTCGTCCTCGAGCTGCTCGGTGCACTCCTCGCGCTGCACGGAGGTGACGCTGCCCTCGTACTGCTCCGCCGACGACTGCTGCTGGTCGGGCACGGCGTCGTCGGAGGGCCAGAGCCACGCCATGGCGCCCAGGGTGAGCAGCGCGATCGGCACGATCACGAGCCAGGCGACCAGCGGGGTGCGGCTCTCGCCGGGTGCCGCGTGGCGCGGGCCGTGGGAGTGGTGTCCGCCCATTCCTGGCCCCCCGCCCTCGTCGTCGTCGGCTGCGCCCGACCACGCTAGCGGCCGCGCCCGGGATGGCGCGGGTGCGGGCACGCGCACCCCCAGGTCAGAGCGCCCACCAGAATCGACGAAAGGCCTCGGGGGCAAGGGCTGCGCCCCTAGGGTCGCGGTATGTCACACATGGGGATTCGTCAAGGACTCGCAGCGAGCGCGGTCGCCGCGCTCACGATCACGGGACTGGCGATGACGCCCGCGGCCCAGGCCGCCCCGGGCGATCCCGGGGCCGTCCTGCTCAGCCTGAGCAGCGGCATCGCGTCGACCAAGACCGACAGCGAGCTCGCGACGTCGAGCTACCCGATCCAGCTCGTGGCCGCGCGCCTCGAGCCCGCCGCGACGATCGCCTTCGAGGTGAACGCCGACCCCCGGGCCGGCGACGCCGCCCCTGGCTGGACCGACATCAGCGTGAACAACGTGCAGGACGAGGGCGACTTCGCGGTCACGCAGTGGGACGGCGGGCTCGCCTCGCCCGGCGACCTCGTGGGCACGCGGGTCTCGGTGCGCGTGGTGTCGACGCTCCCCAGCCAGGACCCGACGTACTCCACCCGTCACGACGTCGCCGTCACGGGCGAGGCCTCCCCCGCGGACAGCGTGTCCTTCACCGGGTTCAACGGCGGCGTCTTCACGCAGCCCTACGACTCCTCGCAGCGCACCCAGCAGCTCGTCGGGCTCACCGGCACCACGACGGCCACCAGCGGACAGGTGGAGCTGTCGCAGTGGCGCCGGGCCGACGGGACCTTCCACGGCCTGACCGACGCCGCCGTCTCCCCCCAGGACCTCAAGGTCTCGGCCACCAACAACCTCACCTTCGTCGACGGCGGCCGGTTCGACGGCGCCGTCGAGCTGTCGGCGTTCGACGCCACGCTGGGTGACCGGGTCGCGGTGCGCGCGGCCCTGGCCGGCGGTCGCAGCAGCGACGAGGTCGACACCGCACAGCTCTACGAGCAGACCATCCAGTCCTTCGGCGTCCTGTCCGACAAGTCGGTCACGACCTCGCAGGGCACGAGCATCACGCTCTCCGTCACCGACCAGAAGGGCTCCGGCGTCGCCGGGGTCGAGGTCCGCCTGGGCGACGGGTCGCTCGTGGGCTACACCGACGGCGGGGGACGGATCCGGCACCTCCAGCCCAACAGCTCGACCGCGACCTACTACGTCAACACCACCGACGTCGACGAGTACGAGACGAGCACCGACTACCAGCTGCAGATCGACGCGCCTGCCTACACGCCCGCGGCCTCCGGCGTGGAGCTCGTGCTGGCCGACGGCAAGGTCTTCGACGACCAGGAGTACGCCGCCGGCGACATCGCCCTGCAGATCGTCGACCAGGAGGGCGAGCCCTTCCCCGGCGTGCGCGACCTGGAGTACCGGCTCTACCCGACCGGCGGCCAGGCCCCGAGCGACACGACGGTCACCACCAACGCGTCGGGCCGGGCCGTGCTGCCGTTCGACCCGGCCGGTCCCGACGGCGCCTGGACGCTGGTCCACACCGACGGCGACGGCCTCTGGGAGCGCCGGCGCCACACCCTCGTGGCGGGCGACTCGACGCTCAGGCTCACCCCCGCCGCCGGCGCGGCCTCCTCCGGCGGACAGGTCGCGTACGCCGGCAGCCTGCGCGTCGGCGAGTGGCCGGTCTCCGGGCGGGCGATATCCCTGGGCTACACCCGCGGCGTCGAGCTCGTCCCCGGCAAGGACGCCGACGCCGGCATCCTGGCCGGCGGCGCCCGCAAGCTGACCGGCTCGGTCACCACGAGCAAGGCAGGCGCCTTCGCCGTCACGGTGGCCGACGCCGCCGAGGCCGGCGCCCCCAGCGAGACCGGCGCGCTGCGCGCCGAGGCGAAGGCGGCCAAGGAGACCGTGACCGCCAAGGCGACGTTCGGCTCCGGCAAGAAGGGGACGGCCAAGATCAGGCTCACCGGCTCCAGCAAGGGCGCCAAGCCCGACCGCCTCGTCGTCACCGGCCCCGCGTCGGTCGCCGGCGAGCGGGTGCGGCTGTCCGTGAAGGTCGGCCGCAAGTGGAAGGCCGTCAAGACGATCGTGCTCGACAAGCGCGGTCGCCGTACCGTCACCGTCAAGGACAGCAACGGCGCGGCCACGACCACCTACCGCGCCCAGCTGCTGCCCAGCAAGCGCGTCCAGGGCTCCACCTCGGGCGTCAAGAAGCTCCGGTGAGCCGAGCCCGGGTGCTGCCGATGCCCGGGCCCGAGCTCGCCGCCTGGCGTGAGGCCCGGGCCGCGGACGGCGTGCCGCTGCCCCAGCCAGCGCGCGACGGCGCCCAGTCGGCGGTGACCGTCGAGGTCGACGGGGTCGCCGTCGGCGGCGCCCTGCTCGAGCTCACGCCCGACGTCGGCGGCACCCGCTGCTCGCTGCGGGTGCTGCAGACGACCCTCCCCCGCGACGCCGACGAGCACTGGGCCGCGGCCGTCGCGGCGCTGGAGGCGCGCGCCCGCACTCTGGGCGCGGCCGTGCTCGTCGCCGGGGTGGCACCCGAGCTCGCGCGCGTCTTCACCGCCGCCGGCTTCCAGGCGACGATGACCGGCATCGGCAAGCGCCTCGACCCCGCCTCCGCGCCCGAGCTGCAGGAGGACCGGCGCGTCGCCGTACGGCCGATGACGCGAACGGAGCGTGAGCAGTACGTCGTCGACGTCCGCGGGCTGCTCACCGCCGGCATGGAACGTGCCGGTGTGCTGTCCCCCGGCGCCGGGCGCATCGAGGAGCTCGAGGAGCGCCTCGCCCGCCTGGCCCTCGACCCCTCGCCCGAGGACGAGATGCTCATGACCGCCGAGGTCGACGGCACGCCGGTCGGCCGCGCCTGGGGCACCTTCGTCGAGCGCGACGGTGCGCTCGACTTCCTCGGCCACTCGATCGACCTGTTCCCCGAGCACCGCGGCCAGGGCCTCACCAAGTCGTTCCTCGGCGCCCTGCGCCGCCATGTCCACGAGGTCGGCGTCCGCGACGTGCACCTGCGCGTCTACGGCCACGCCGAGAGCGCCCGCCAGACCTTCCTCGCCGCCGGCGCCGGCGTCGCCGACGTGCACCTGCGCAAGGAGCTCGGCTGAACGTCGCCTGGAAGAGACCGCCCGGTCAGTACGCGAAGACGTGGACGCTCAACACGTCGATCTCCCGCCGGGGTCACCGAAGAACGCACCCAGGCGACGGGCGACGGTCTGGAAGGGACGCTCTCGCGGCGAGCCGTCCCCAGCACGCCACCCTCGACAGCGACAGTTCCCTCGCGGGGAAGATGGGGAGCGACTTACGAGGCTTGGCCGGGAGTCGCTTGACGCCCGAGGCGATCGTTCTCTGCATCACGCGGCCGTCGAGCACGGCATTCCGCGATGGCAACCGCTTGCGCCGATATGCGCTGATGGTCGTCCACACCCATGGCAATCGAGAAGACCTGACTGACTCGCCAGCCAATGCCCGAAGGATCTCGGTGAGAGTGCTGGCCACAATAGGTAGACGCGATGATTTCAACCGCCTCGCGGTGCCAGAATGCCACCATGAACCAGCAGACTCCCGCGGGGTTTTACCCAGACCAACAGGGCACGATGCGGTATTGGGACGGAACCGCGCGGTCCCAGGAAACCCAAGACGAGGGCGCGGGTGGTGTCGTGATCCCAGAGGCCGCCAAGAAGGACGGCACATTCGCCAGGCTCAGGAAGGCTTCCGCCGATCGGTCAGCCGAGAAGAGAGCGGCGAAGGAGGCCCAGGAGCGGAAATGGGCCGAAGACGTAGCCGCCGCGGGCGCTTTGGTCACTAGTGGAACTTTTGGGCTTTCAACCGTCGAGATCTACGAAGGTGGCTACGCCCGCGTTGCGTTCGGGGAGCAGCCCGATCGCCCGAGCGCCGCGAACGTGCGATCACAGATGGCCGCGAATCTGAACGGCGGTGGAATCACCGCCAAGACGCCATACGAAAAGTTGCGGTCGATCACGTTTACCTCGCCGGAGTCGAGTCAGGCCTCGGACGACGGCTCCGGTCTCGAGAATGCTATTGGCCCGGCTGTAGCTGGCCTCCTTAAAGGCACGAAACACCTGATGAAGGCGAGCGCACCAGGATTGGCCGCCGCCGGGATCGCGCACGTCGCAAGCCAGGGGTCGCGCACCTCGTACCTGACGATCGCTACGGACCGTCAGATCTACACTCTCTCCAACCAGGTCCCCAACAGCGTGGGTCTCAAGACCGCCAAGAAGGGCCACGTCGACGTCGGACTGGCGCTCGTAGCTGCGGGCAATGCCGTCCTCGGCAACGACAGCTCTTTGACCGTGGAGGCTGCGGCAGCTGAGCTTCAACCAGCCGTCCAGCCCGGCGTGGAAGTCGCCGCTCAGGTAGCCCCTCCGAGTCTGGCGGACCGTCTCCGCGAACTTGCCAGTCTCCACCAGGAAGGGATCTTGTCTGACGAGGAGTTCGCGAGCGCCAAGGCCAAGCTGCTCAGCGACCTCTGATCGCGAACCACCTCTGCCCGCCGCAGGGCGAGGAACTGCTGTGTGTCACCCGCATGATGTGGGTGCCGTACAGCGGTTGCGCATCGCCGGCATGCATCTGGATTAGCGGTACTGGCTTCTACTTCTCGGTGCATTCCCCGGCGCCATCTTGGCCGCAGAACTCCAGAGGAACCCAGGGACCGAAGATCCCGAGCCGACCTGGTCGATCGATGGTGGAGCCTAGGGGACTCGAACCCCTAACCCCCTGCTTGCAAAGCAGGTGCGCTACCAATTGCGCCAAGGCCCCTCAGCGCCGGAGCGGGTCCGGGCCGGTGGTGCGTCGAGCGGGTCAGACCTTCTCGACGTTGTCGGTGGCCTCGGCCCAGAGTGCCTGCTCGGCGCGACCCTCGGCGACCTTGCGGCGGGCCAGGACGGCGCCGCCGGCGGCGAGGAGGACCAGGAGGACCTTCTTCATGCTGACTCCCGTGACACGTGGGTGGGCAGGGCCGCAGGTCGCGGCGGAGGTGGTGGTGGGCCTAAGAGGACTTGAACCTCTGACCTCTTCCTTATCAGGGAAGCGCTCTAACCGTCTGAGCTATAGGCCCGCATGGCGACTGCCAGCGGCGAACATTACCTCACCGCGAACGCCCCTCACAAAACGGCCTGAGGGTCGCGGCACCGATCAGGCGTTGTCCTCCGCGAGCGTCACCTCGATGCCGCCCAGCAGGGCGGCGGCCATGTTGTAGAGGAAGGCGCCGAGGGTCGCGATCGCGGTCAGCAGGATGACGTCGACGGCCGCCACGAGCATCGTGAACCCGACGACGCGCGAGGTGCCGATGTAGTTCTCGATGTCGAAGTTGGCGGTCTCGTTGCCACCGATGCTGTCCTGGATCGTCTGGTTGATGGAGTCCCAGACGTTGGCCGCGCCGAGCACCGACCAGATCATCATCACCGAGACCACGGTGACGACGCCGAAGGCGATCGACAGCAGGAACGCCGTCTTCATCACCGACCACGGGTCGATCCGGGTCAGCCGCAGACGAGCGCGACGGGGCGGCTTGGCCGGACCCGAGGCCTTCTTGGCCGCCTTCTTCGACTCCGGCTCCGCGTTGGCGCGGTGCTCGTCGGTCACGTTGGCGACCTTGGCCTGGATGCGCTGGCGCAGCGGAGGCCGTACGGCGGTGTCGTCCGCCGTGGATCGGTCGGACCCGGTGCGGGTCGGCGTGCGTTGGGTGGCTGGCTGGGCGGAACGCTCCGTCATCAGCCCTCACTCTCGCCTGTGTCGTCGGTGGTCTCCGGTGCAGCGGTCTCTTCGATTGTGACATCTGCTGCCACATCCGACGAGCCGACGGCGTCCGGGGCCTCGTCCACACCGCTGTCGACGCCGCTGTCGACGCCGCTGTCGACGCCGCCCTCGACCGCACCCTCGGCCTCCGCGGCCTCCGCGGCCTCGGCGTTCTCGACGACCTCCTCGATCACCTTCGCCTCGACCGATCGGGCCACGACGACGACCGAGTCGCCGGACTTGGGCGACACGAACTTCACGCCCATCGTGGAGCGGCCGGTGGGCCGGAAGTTCTCGTTGATCGGGCTGCGCACGACCTGGCCGCTCTGGGTGATGGCCAGGACCTCGTCGCCGTCCTCGACGATGAAGCCGCCGACCAGTCCGCCGCGGTCCTCGTTGGCCAGGGCCATGGCGCGCACCCCGAGCCCGCCGCGGTTGGTGAGGCGGTACTCGCTGATCCGGCTGCGCTTGGCGAAGCCGCCGTCGGTGATGGTGAAGACGTACTGCACGTTCTCGTCGGACTCCTCCGCCGCGGCCTGGGCCGCGCGGATCACCGACATCGAGAGCACCGAGTCGTCCTCGCTGCGGAACTTCATGCCGGAGACGCCGGACGTCGCCCGGCCCATCGGCCGCAGCTGCGCGTCGTCGGCGCGGAAGCGGATCGCCGAGCCCTTGCGGGAGACGAGCAGGATGTCGTCCTCGGCGTTGACCAGCTCGGCGCCGATCAGCTCGTCGTCGTCCTCGCGGAAGTTGATCGCGATGACGCCGGCCTGGCGCGGGCTGTTGTAGTCGCCCAGGCGGGTCTTCTTGACAAGGCCGTTGCGGGTGGCGAGCACCAGGTAGGGCGCCTGCTCGTAGTCGCGGATCGCCAGCACCTGCGCGATCGACTCGTCCGGCTGGAAGCTGAGCAGCCCGGCCACGTGGCCGCCCTTCGCGTCGCGCGACGCCTCGGGCAGGTTGTAGGCCTTGGTGCGGTAGACGCGACCGGCGGTGGTGAAGAACAGCAGCCAGTGGTGGTTGGTGGTCGCGATGAAGTGCTCGACGACGTCGTCGCCGCGCAGCGTCGCGCCGCGCACGCCCTTGCCGCCGCGCTTCTGCGAGCGGTACTGGTCGGCGCGGGTGCGCTTGGCGTAGCCGCCGCGGGTGATGGAGACGACGAGCTCCTCGTCGGGGATCAGGTCCTCCATCGAGAGGTCGCCGTCGGCCGCGATGATCTGCGTGCGCCGCTCGTCGCCGTACTTATCGGTGATCTCGGTGAGCTCGTCGCCGATGATCTGACGCTGGCGCGCCTCGTTGGCGAGGATGTCCTCGAGGTCGGCGATCTCGGCCTCGATCTTGGCCAGCTCGTCGATGATCTTCTGGCGCTCGAGGGCGGCCAGGCGGCGCAGCTGCATCTCGAGGATGGCGTTGGCCTGGATCTCGTCGATCTCCAGCATCGCGATCAGGCCGGTGCGGGCCTCCTCGACGTCGGGGGAGCGGCGGATGAGCGCGATGACGTCGTCGAGCGCGTCGAGCGCCTTGGCCAGACCGCGGAAGATGTGGGCGCGGCGCTCGGCCTCCGCCAGGCGGAAGCGGGTGCGCCGCTGGATGACCTCGACCTGGTGCGCGACCCAGTTGCTGATGAACTGGTCGACCGAGAGCGTGCGCGGCACGCCGTCGACGAGCGCCAGCATGTTGGCGCTGAAGTTGGTCTGCAGCTCGGTGTGCTTGAGCAGGTTGTTGAGCACGACGCGGGCGACGGCGTCGCGCTTCAGTACGACGACCAGGCGCTGGCCGGTGCGGCCCGAGGAGTCGTCGCGCACGTCGGAGATGCCCTGCACCCGACCGGAGTCGGCGAGCTCGGCGATCTTCAGCGCGAGGTTGTCGGGGTTGACCATGTAGGGCAGCTCGGTGATCGAGAGGATCGTGCGCCCGCGGGCGTCCTCGTCGACCTCGATGACGGCGCGCTGGGTGATCGAGCCGCGGCCGGTGCGGTAGGCCTGCTCGATGCCCTCGTGGCCCACGATCATGGCGCCGTTGGGGAAGTCGGGGCCCTTGATCCGCTCGAGCAGCGCGTCGAGCAGCTCCTCGCGGGTGGCGTCGGGGTGCTCGAGCGCCCAGCGGGCGCCGTCGGCGACCTCGCGCAGGTTGTGCGGCGGGATGCTGGTGGCCATGCCGACCGCGATGCCGGCGGAGCCGTTGACCAGCAGGTTGGGGTAGCGCGCCGGCAGGACGACGGGCTCCTGCGAGCGACCGTCGTAGTTGGGCTGGAAGTCGACGGTGTCCTCGCCGATGTCGCGCACCATCTCCAGCGCGAGCGGGGCCATGCGGCACTCGGTGTAGCGCATGGCGGCGGCGGAGTCGTTGCCCGGCGAGCCGAAGTTGCCCTGGCCGTGCACCAGCGGCGCCCGCATGACCCACGGCTGCGCGAGGCGCACCAGGGTGTCGTAGATCGCGGTGTCGCCGTGCGGGTGGTACTGACCCATGACGTCACCGACGACGCGCGAGCACTTCGAGAAGCCGCGGTCGGGGCGGTAGCCGCCGTCGTACATCGCGTAGAGCACCCGGCGGTGCACCGGCTTCAGCCCGTCGCGTACGTCGGGCAGCGCGCGGCCGACGATGACGGCCATCGCGTAGTCGATGTAGGCGCGCTGCATGGAGGTCTGCAGCTCGATCGGCTCGATGCGGCCGCCGGGCCCGGGGCCCTCGGGCCCGCCGGGGCCGCCGGTGGAGTCGGTGGGGGTCTCAGTCACGTCTCTTCGTCTCTCTCGGTGCGTCTACGACTGTCTAAGGCTCGGGTTAGAGAGCTAGATATCGAGGAATCGCACGTCCTTGGCGTTGCGCTGGATGAACGAACGACGCTGCTCGACGTCCTCGCCCATGAGGATCGAGAAGATCTCGTCGGCCTGGGCGGCGTCGTCCAGGGTCACCTGGAGCATCAGCCGTTGCTCGGGGTTCATCGTGGTCTCCCACAGCTCCTCGGCGTTCATCTCACCGAGGCCCTTGTAGCGCTGGACCGGGTTCTCCTTGGGCAGCCTCCTGCCCTGCTCGAGGCCGTCGCGCATCATCAGGTCGCGCTCGGCGTCGGAGTAGACGAACTCGTGCTCGGCCGGCTTGTTCCAGCGGATCCGGTAGAGCGGGGGCTGGGCCATGTAGACGTAGCCGTGCTCGATGAGCGGCCTCATGAAGCGGAACAGCAGCGTCAGCAGCAGGGTGTTGATGTGGTGGCCGTCGACGTCGGCGTCGGCCATCAGCACGACCTTGTGGTAGCGCAGCTTCTCAAGGCTGAACTCCTCGTGGATGCCGGTGCCGAGCGCGGAGATGATCGCCTGGACCTCGGTGTTGGCCAGCACCTTGTCGATGCGCGCCTTCTCGACGTTGAGGATCTTGCCGCGGATCGGCAGGATCGCCTGGACGCGCGGGTCGCGGCCCTGGCGCGCCGAGCCGCCGGCGGAGTCGCCCTCGACGATGAAGACCTCGCACTCGGCGGGGTTGGTCGACTGGCAGTCCGACAGCTTGCCGGGCAGGCCGCCGCCGCCGAGCAGGCCCTTGCGGCCGCGGGCGAGGTCGCGGGCCTTGCGGGCCGCGATGCGCGCGGACGCCGCCGCCTGGCTCTTGCGGACGATGTCGCGACCCTCGGCGGGGTTCTGCTCGAACCACGCGCCCAGCTGGTCGTTGGTCAGGCGCTGCACGAAGCCCTTGGCCTCGGTGTTGCCGAGCTTGGTCTTGGTCTGGCCCTCGAACTGCGGCTCGCCGAGCTTGATCGAGATGATCGCGGTGAGGCCCTCGCGGATGTCGTCGCCGGAGACGCGGTCCTCGCGCTTCTTGATCAGGCCCCACTCCTCGCCCCAGTGGTTGACCAGGGAGGTGAGCGCGGAGCGGAAGCCCTCCTCGTGGGTGCCGCCCTCGTGGGTGTTGATCGTGTTGGCGAAGGTGTGGACCGACTCGGTGTAGGAGGTGTTCCACTGCATGGCCACCTCGAGGCTCATGTGGTGGTCGGCGTTGTCGTTGCCCTTGCCGTTGGAGAACAGGTCGGAGTCGGCCTCGAACGCGATGATCGTCGGGTTGGCCTTGTCCTTGCGGCGGTTGAGGTGCTCGACGTAGTCGACCAGGCCTCGGTCGTACTTGAAGACCTGCTCCAGCCCGCCGCCCTCGGCCTTCTTGATGCCGTCGTGGCCGGCGGTGTCGACCTCGGCGTCGACGGTGGCGTCCTGCACGGCCTCGACCAGGTCGTCGGCCTCGGGTCGCTCGTCGCGCACGACGATCTCCAGGCCCTTGTTGAGGAAGGCCATCTCGCGGATCCGGTTGACGATCGTCTCCAGCGAGTACGTCGTGGTCTCGAAGATCTCGGGGGAGGCGTAGTAGGTGATCGTGGTGCCGGTGCGCTCACCGGACTCCATCGGGCGCACCTGCTCCAGGTCGCCGTCGGGGACGCCGATGGTGAAGGTCTGGCGCCACTCGTGGCCGCGGTTGCGCACCTCGGCGATCACGCGCGTCGACAGCGCGTTGACGACCGAGATGCCGACGCCGTGGAGACCACCGGAGACCTTGTAGCCGCCGCCGCCGAACTTGCCGCCCGCGTGGAGCATGGTCAGCGCCATCGTGAGCGCCGGCATCTCCGCGCCGGGCGCGGTGTCGGTGGGGATGCCGCGGCCGTTGTCCTCGACCCGGACGCCGCCGTCGGCGAGCAGCGTGAGGACGATGCGGTCGCAGTGCCCGGCGAGGGCCTCGTCGACGGAGTTGTCGACAACCTCCCAGATCAGGTGGTGCAGGCCCCGCTCACCGGTCGAGCCGATGTACATGCCGGGACGCTTGCGGACCGCCTCCAGACCCTCGAGGACCTGGATGGCGGAGGCGTCGTAGTCGCCGCTGACGTTCGAGTGCGGCGGGGGGGTGGCGTCGGACACGCAGGACCTCATCTACTCCGGGGGTGTGGCACACAGAAGGCCGCGGACCAGGGTGGAGTCCCGTCACGGCGGCCGACGTCCATGATACCGGTTCTAGGGCCGCATTCCACGCAACGACCACCGCAACGGGGGGATCTGTGGAGGAAAACCCTCCCTGAGCGTCCCGTAGCGGCCTCCCGGAGGGCCGAACAGGGGTGCCGACAGGTCCCTGTACCGCTGCGCGGCCCGCAGATCGCCTGATCGGTGCCCTCGACTCAGCCGTAGGTGTCGCGCGGGCCGCGGCCGTCGCGGGTGGACCGCCGGCCTTTCTTCCAGCTCGGCAGGTGCGGCCCGACGACGTCCATCGCGACGACGGTGGCGGGGCCGAGCTCCTCGTTGAGGCGGCGTACGACGGTCGGCGCGAGCAGGGTCAGCTGGGTGGCCCAGGCCGTGGAGTCGGTGCGCACCAGCAGCTTGCCGTCGGTGAAGCTCTCCGGCGTGCAGTGCGCCGCCACCTCGGCGCCCACGAGCTCGGGCCAGCGGGCGAAGACGCCGCGCATCCGCAGGTCGAGCGCCCAGCCGTGGTCGTCGACGAGGCGGGCGAGGGTGGAGTCAAGGGTCTGCGGGTCGCGGTCGTCGGGGTGGGCGCCGCTGACCCGGCCGGTGCCGGCCGGGCGCGCGCGGCCGCGGGCCCGGGCGCGGTGACGCGGGGTCGATCCGGCCGCCGCGCGGGTGAGCGCGCGCGCCAGGTCGAGGCCGTCGTCGGCGTGCGGCGGCTCGGGCTCCGGCTCGGGCAGGACGGCGTCGTCGGGCTCGTCAGGCACGCGTCACCTCTCCCTGCGCCACGGCGTAGCGGGCTCCCGCCAGCGCCTCGGGGACGTCGTCGCCGACCGCGGCCGTGACCAGCACCTGCTCCGCACCGGCCACCAGCTCGGCCAGCTGCGCGCGGCGCTCGGTGTCGAGCTCGGCGAAGACGTCGTCCAGGATCAGGATCGGGTCGTCGCCGTCGGAGCGCAACAGGTCGTACGACGCCAGGCGCAGCGACAGCGCGAAGGACCACGACTCCCCGTGGGAGGCGTAGCCCTTCACCGGCAGCCGCACACCGCCGGCCTCGGGCGGGCCGCCGAGCGTCAGGAGCAGCTCGTCGCGGTGCGGGCCCACCAGCGAGATGCCGCGGTCGAGCTCGTCGCTGCGCCGGCGCTCCAGCTCGGCGAGCAGGCCGGCCTCGAGGTCGTCGCTCAGCTCGAACGACGGCCGGTACTCGATCTGGGCGTCGTCGCGCGAGGCGCCGCGCGCCACGGTGGCGTAGGCGTTGCCGACGTAGGGGCGCAGCGCGTCGACCAGCGCGAGGCGCTCGCGCAGCAGCTCGGCGCCGGTGCGCGCCAGCTGGCCGTCCCACACCGAGAGCGTCGACAGCGCCCCCTCCTGGCTGGTCGACCCGCGCCGCGCGTGGCCGGCGGTCTTGAGCAGGGAGTTGCGCTGGCGCAGGATGCGGTCGTAGTCGGAGCGCACGCCCGCCAGGCGCGGCGTGCGCAGGACGAGCAGGTCGTCGAGGAAGCGGCGCCGGTCGGAGGGGTCGCCCTTGACCAGCGTCAGGTCCTCGGGGGAGAAGACCACCGTGCGCACCAGCCCCACCAGGTCGCGCGACTTGGGCAGCGTCGAGCGGTTGACCCGCGCGCGGTTGGCCTTGCCCGGGTTGAGCTCCACCTCGAGCACCGCCGTGCGCCCGTCGCGTACGACGGCGGCCCGGACGATCGCCTGGTCGCACCCGGCCCTCACCAGCGGGGCGTCGGTGGCGACGCGGTGCGAGCTCAGGCGCGAGAGGTAGTCGATCGCCTCGACCAGGTTGGTCTTGCCCTGCCCGTTGCGACCGATGAAGGCGGTCACCCCGGGCTCGAGCGCGACGTCGGCCGTGGCGTAGGAGCGGAAGTTGTGCAGTGTCAGGTGGGAGACGTACACCGGAGGAGCTGGGCTAGCTCTCGGCCGGTGCGGAGTCGTCGCCCGAGCCGGCCTTCTTCGCCGCGCCCGACTGGTCCGGAGTGCCGCCGCCGTCGGCGTCGCCGCCCTCGGGAGCGCTGGTGCGAAGGGCGTGCCCGCCGAACTGGTTGCGCATCGCGGCCACGGCCTTCATCGCGGGGGAGTCGTCCTGGCGCGACACGAAGCGGGCGTAGAGCGCGGCGGTGATCGCCGGGGTCGCGACCGCGTGCTCGATGCCGGCCTCGACCGTCCACCGGCCCTCGCCGGAGTCCTCGGCGTAGCCGCTGATGCCCTCGAGCGCGGGCTTCTCGTCGAGCGCGCTGACCAGCAGGTCGAGCAGCCAGGAGCGGATGACCGTGCCCTCGCGCCACGAGCGCAGGACCTCGGTGACGTTGTCGACCATGTCGACCTTCTCGAGCAGCTCCCAGCCCTCGGCGTAGGACTGCATCATCGCGTACTCGATGCCGTTGTGGACCATCTTGCTGAAGTGGCCGGCGCCGACCTTGCCGGCGTGGACCGAGCCGAACTCGCCCTCGGGCTTGAGCGCGTCGAAGGCCGGCTGGACCTTGGCGACGTCCTCGGGGGAGCCGCCGTACATCAGGGCGTAGCCGTTCTCGAGGCCCCACACGCCGCCGGAGACGCCGCAGTCGACGAAGCCGATGCCCTTCTCGGCCAGCGCCTCGGAGTGGGCGATGTCGTCGGTCCAGCGCGAGTTGCCGCCGTCGACGATCAGGTCGCCCTCCTCCAACAGCCCGGCGAGCTCGGTGATCGTCTCGTGGGTCGGCCCGCCGGCCGGCACCATCACCCACACCACGCGGGGCGCGGGCAGCTGCTGCACCATCGCCTCGAGGCTGTCGGTGTCCGACACCTCGCGGTTGCGGTCGTAGCCGACGACGGTCACGCCGCCGTTGCGCATCCGGGTGCGCATGTTGCCGCCCATCTTGCCGAGGCCGACCAGTCCGATGTCCATGCTCGTCTCCATCTGCTTGCCCTCCCGGGCCGTAGGAACGTCCGCTGTCAGGAAAGCAGGCGCCTGGGCATGAGCAGGTAGCGGAACCCGCTGTCGGCGCCGCCGTCCTCCACCGAGCCACTGAGCACGACCGGCTTCGAGGCCTGCGTGAACGCGAGCTCCACGACGGACTCGTCGATCGCGGTCAGGCCGTCGAGCAGGAACTGCGGGTTGAAGCCGGTGGTGATGTCGTCGCCCTCGATGTCGGCCTCGATCGACTCCGAGGCCTGGGCCTCGTCGCCGGAGCCGGCGTCCAGGGTCAGCACCCCGTCGCTGAACGCGAGCTGCACCGCGGTGTTGCGCTCGGCGACCAGGGAGACGCGCTTGACCGACTCGATGAGCGCGGCCTTGTCGACCTTCGCCACGGTGAGCTTCTCGGCCGGGAACAGGCTGCGCACCTTGGGGAACTCGCCGTCCAGGAGCCGCGTCGTCGTACGGCGCACGCCGCCGGGCGCGTTGCCCTCGAAGCCGATCAGGCCCTCGCCCGAGCCGCTGGCCGCCAGCGCGATCTTGACCTCGCTGCCGGCGGTGAGCGACTTGGCGGTGTCGCCGAGCACGCGGGCCGGGACCAGCGCGGCGACGGACTCGTCGGGGGAGCGGGGGTCCCAGCCGAGCTCGCGCTGGGAGAGCCGGAAGCGGTCGGTGGCGAGCAGCGAGATCATCGAGCCGTCGATCTCGATGCGCACGCCGGTGAGCACCGGGAGCATGTCGTCGCGGCCGGCGGCCGTCACGGCCTGGGCGACGGCGTGGGCGAAGACGTCGCTCTGCACGGTGCCGGTGGCCTCGGGCATCTGCGGGATCGTGGGGTAGTCCTCGACCGGCATCGTCTGCAGCGTGAAGCGCGCGGAGCCGCAGGTCAGCGTGACGCGGGCGCCGTCGAGCGCCATGTCGACGGGCTTGCCCGGCAGGCTGCGGCAGATGTCGGCCAGCAGGCGGCCGCTGACGAGGGCGCGGCCCTCGTCGCTGACCTCGGCGGTGAGCGTGGCGCGGGCCGAGGTCTCGTAGTCGAACGTCGAGAGCACCAGGCCGTCGTCGGAGGCGTCGATGAGCAGGCCGGCCAGGACCGGGGCGCTCGGGCGGACCGGGAGACTGCGGGCGGCCCAGGCGACGGCGTCAGCGAGCACGTCGCGGTCGACACGAAACTTCACGATGCATCCTTCGTCTGGGGCTCGGTCTCACACATATCTCGGGATGCGCATCCTGCCACGTGGGTCGGTACGGCACGAGTCATCCCCAGGCAGGGGGCCGAGCAGAGGTGCACCGATGATCCGCTCATCTACAGGTAGGTAGTCGTCATAGCATCGGTGGAAACTGTGGAGGAGCACCGTTCGCGCAGGTCAGGCCCGTGCGCGGGGGTGGAGACGGCTGTGGATGAGATCGGTGCGGGCCGCGTCGGATGTGGAACCACATCCCGTGCCGGAACGGACGGCGCCGGTCGTCCACAGATCCTCCCCGTGTAGTTCGGACACGACGGGGCGCTGCCTCCACAGGGAGACAGCGCCCCGGGCGGGTTGCTGTGGTGCTGTCGGCATCGTCT
Organism: Nocardioides lijunqiniae; assembly: GCF_015024225.1. Lineage (GTDB taxonomy): Bacteria > Actinomycetota > Actinomycetes > Propionibacteriales > Nocardioidaceae > Nocardioides > Nocardioides lijunqiniae. Next base: position 8,563 of record NZ_JACJGM010000017.1, on the reverse strand, counting down.
GCCGGGGGGTCGCTCAGGCGACCGTGAGGGTGACCTCGATGTTGCCGCGCGTGGCGTTGGAGTAGGGGCAGACCTCGTGGGCCTTCGCGACGAGCTGCTCGGCCTGCTCCCGCTCGATCGCGGGCAGCGTCACCTCGAGCTGGACGGCGAGGCCGAAGCCGCCGTTGTCGTTGGCGCCCAGGGAGACGTCGGCGACGACCTCGGAGTCGGTGGTGTCGGCCTTGGCCTGGCCGGCGACCAGCTTGAGCGCGGAGTGGAAGCACGCGGCGTACCCCGCGGCGAAGAGCTGCTCGGGGTTGGTCGCGCCGCCGGGGCCGCCCAGCTCGGTGGGCGTGCGGACGTCGGTGTCGACGAGGCCGTCGGTGGACTGGACGTGACCGTTGCGGCCGTCGCCCGTGGCGACGGCGGAGGCCGTGTAGAGAGTGTTCATGTGGACAAATATATTGTGCACAACTGAATTGTGCAAGGGCTAGACTGAGGGTGTGACCACGTCGTTCCCGCAGCTGGGCCTGGACGCCCAGCTCTGCTTCCCCCTGTACGCCGCCAGCCGCGCGGTGACGCGCCGCTACTCGGCGCTGCTGGCGCAGGCCGGGCTCACCTACCCGCAGTACCTGTGCCTGCTCGCGCTGTGGGAGGCCGACGATCCGATGACCGTGGGCGAGCTCGGAGCGCGCCTGCGCCTGGACTCGGGCACGCTCACCCCGGTGCTCAAGCGCCTGGAGGCGGCGGGGCACCTCGGACGCCGGCGCGACCCGGCCGACGAGCGCCGCGTGCTGCTGGAGGTGACGCCCACGGGGTGGGAGCGGCGCGACCGGGTCGCCGACGTACCTCTCGGCATCGCGAGCGGGATGGGACTCAGCGAGGCCGAGGCCGCCCAGCTGCGCAGCCTGCTCGACCGGATGCTCGTCGGCCTCGACGACTCCGTCCCCGACTGACGGTCCCTCGTCCCGGGGGTTGAGGAGGTTGCGCAGCAACCGTCTCGAAACCCCGGATGCTTGGGTCTCCCCTCAGGGTCTCGAGACGGGACTTCGTCCCTCGTCGACCGCCGGAGCGGAGAGGTCAGGACTGGCGGGCCTGCATCTTCACGCGGTTGGTGAGCTCGCTGACCTGGTTGAAGACCGCGCGACGCTCGGCGAGCAGCTGGTTGATCTTGCGGTCGGCGTACATGACCGTGGTGTGGTCGCGGTTGCCGAACTGCGCGCCGATCTTGGGCAGCGAGAGGTCGGTGAGCTCGCGGCACAGGTACATCGCGATCTGGCGCGCCATGACCAGGTGCCGGCCGCGGCTGGGTCCGGTGAGCTCCTCGATGCTGAGCCCGAAGTAGGCCGCGGTCTGGGCGATGATCAGCGAGGCCGTGATCTCCGGCTCGCCGCCCTCGGGGATCAGGTCCTTGAGGACGATTTCGGCCAGGGTCATGTCGACCTCCTGGCGGTTGAGGTTGGCGAACGCCGTCACCCGGATCAGTGCGCCCTCGAGCTCGCGGATGTTGGTCTGGATCTTGGAGGCGATGAACTCCAGCACGTCGGGCGGCGCCGTGAGCCGGTCCATCGCCGCCTTCTTGCGCAGGATCGCGATCCGCGTCTCCAGGTCGGGAGGCTGGACGTCGGTGATCAGGCCCCACTCGAACCGGTTGCGCAGCCGGTCCTCGAGCGCCTCGAGCCGCTTGGGCGCCCGGTCGGAGGTCAGCACGATCTGCTTGTTGGCGTTGTGGAGGGTGTTGAACGTGTGGAAGAACTCCTCCTGGGTCTGGGTCTTGCCCTCCAGGAACTGGATGTCGTCGATGAGCAGCACGTCGACGTCGCGGTAGCGCCGCTTGAACCGGTCCTGCCGGTCGTCGCGGATCGCGTTGATGAACTCGTTGGTGAACTCCTCGCTCGACACGTAGCGCACCTTCGCGCCGGCGTAGAGGCTGCGCACGTAGTGGCCGATCGCGTGGAGCAGGTGGGTCTTGCCCAGCCCGGAGTCGCCGTAGACGAGCAGCGGGTTGTAGGCCTTGCCCGGCGCCTCGGCCACGGCGACGGCCGCGGCGTGGGGGAAGCGGTTGGAGCTGCCGATGACGAAGGTCTCGAAGGTGTACTTCGGGTTGAGCCGCGTCTCCAGGGCGCTGCCCTTCATCGACTCGGTGGCCTCGGGGACGAACACCGGTGCCGGCGCGGCAGGCGGCGCCTGCGGTGTGGTCGATATGTCGACTTCTCGACTTGTCTCCGAATCGCCACGCGGGTGGTCGGGCATCATCTGCCCGTCGTCGAGCGCGGCGTCGACGGTGACGGCGATCCGGATCTCGCGCGCGAAGCTGACCGTCAGCGCGTCCTCGAGCTGCCCCCGCAGCCGACCCTCGAGCTGCACCCGGGTGAAGTCGTTGGGGACCGCGATGATCGCGGTGTTCTCGTGCAGGGTGACCGGCTTGCTGGCGCGCAGCCAGGCCCGCTGGTTGGGCTGCAGGTCGTTGACGACCTGGCGCCACGCCTGGTCGAGGTCGGACGTCATGTGCTCCACGTGGCTCCCGCCGCCTTTCGGACCCGAGTCGTTCGTTCCGCCCCCAGCGGGACGCTGTGTCCACAAGTTTGTCCACAGGTTGTGAACCCGACTCTGTGTCTGTGGAGAGAGCCGGTCCGAGACACAGCCGGCCACCTCGATCTCGGCTGTTCTCGCAGGTCAGGTGCCCTTTGTCCACCGATGTGGCGGAGGTCACAGACCGCGTCGAGTCGGTGCGTCCGGGAGCTGCGGGGGAACCTCGGTGGCCCGAACGTAACCCGCGTCCGGCAGCCCCGGCAAGCCGTCATCCACAGGCAGGGACGGAACCGGTGGAGAAGGGTCGGTCACCGGTTTGACCCTGTGGAGGACCCGCGCGTACCGTTGGCCGGTCGCCCGGTGTCGACCGGTGCCGCATGTCCACGGGATGAGTTGTCGTCTCCGTGGATGGGCGGTGCCAGTTGAACCGGCCTCCCGGGCTCGTCCCGAGGGGCCAGGCACTGCCGATCCACCGGCGTGACCCTTCCCGAACCAACCGAAAGAGACACAGTCGTGAGCAAGCGTACGTACCAGCCGAACAACCGTCGTCGCCACAAGGTGCACGGGTTCCGCCTGCGCATGCGCACCCGCGCCGGTCGCGCCATCCTGTCGCAGCGCCGCCGCAAGGGGCGCAAGGAACTGGCCGTCTGAGGGTCTGCGTCCTCCGGCCGACCTGGCCAGACGCGCCCCACTCGTGCTGCCACCGGAGCACCGGCTCACCGACGCCGACACCTTCCGCCGCGCGTCCCGCACGGGACGCCGGTCGTCCTCGCGCACCCTCGTCGTGCACCTGGCGCCCCTGGACGTCGGTCCGGTGCGGGCGGGGTTCGTGGTGAGCAAGGCGGTCGGCAACGCCGTCGTGCGCAACCGGGTCAAGCGTCGGCTGCGTCACCTCGTGCGCGAGCGCCTCGGCACCCTGCCGGTCTCCTCGGCCCTCGTGGTGCGGGCGCTGCCGGCGGCCTCGAGCGCGGCCACGCCGGAACTGGCCGCCGACCTGGATCGTTGTCTCGGTCGAGTGCAACCGAGGGGCGCCGCATGAAGCACGTCGTGATCGGGCTCCTGAAGGCGTACCGCGCCGTGATCAGCCCCCTGTACGGGCAGGTGTGCCGCTACCACCCGTCCTGCTCGGCCTACGCCCTCGAAGCCGTGCAGCAGCACGGTACGGTCCGGGGCGGATGGCTCGCCGTACGCCGCCTGGCTCGCTGCCACCCCTGGGCCGCGGGTGGCTACGACCCCGTCCCCTCCCGCGTCGCCGCGGGCCACACGACGCCCAACCAAGGAGCCTGATCCGTGGGAACCCTGTCCGACATCGGCAACTTCATCCTGACGCCGCTGTACTACGTCATCTCGGCGGTGATGATCGGCTTCCACAAGCTCTTCACGCTGCTGGGCCTCGACAAGGATGGCGGTCTGGCGTGGGCCCTGTCGATCATCGGCCTGACCCTGGTCATCCGGATCTGCCTGATCCCGCTGTTCGTCAAGCAGATCAAGTCCAGCCGCAACATGCAGCTGATCCAGCCCAAGGTCAAGGAGCTGCAGAAGAAGTACGGCCACGACCGGGAGCGTCTCGCCCAGGAGACGATGAAGCTGTACAAGGACACGGGCACCAACCCGTTCGCCTCGTGCCTGCCGATCCTGCTCCAGATGCCGATCTTCTTTGCGCTGTTCCGCCTCCTCGACCAGGCGGCCAAGAGCAACAAGGCGCACGGCTTCCTCAACAAGGACCTGGCCGCGAGCTTCGGGCAGTCCGAGATCTTCGGCGTCATCCCGATCAAGGACAGCTTCTGGGGCGCCCGCGTGTGGGGCGACAACCCCGACTCCAACGTCGCCGTGATGCTCGTGGCGCTGTTCCTGGTGCTGGCCATGACCGCCACGACGTTCACCACCCAGCGCCAGCTGATGAGCAAGAACATGCCGGCCGACGCGCTCAGCGGGCCCTACGCCCAGCAGCAGAAGATGCTGCTCTACATCCTCCCGGTGGCCTTCGGCCTCGGTGGCGTGGCGTTCCCGATCGGCGTGCTCCTGTACTGGACCACCTCCAACCTGTGGACGATGGGCCAGCAGTTTTACGTGATCCGCAACAACCCCGCCCCCGGCACCCCGGCCTTCCAGGCCAAGCAGGAGCGCGACAAGGCGAAGGCTGCCAAGCACGGGACGGTGCTGACCGAGGAGGTCGTCGCCGAGCCCGAGGCCCCTCGCCCCGCCGTCCGGCAGCAGCCCAAGAAGCTGACCAAGGCCCAGCGCCAGGCCCAGCAGCGCCAGGCGCAGAAGTCCGCGCAGCAGCGGAACCAGAAGCCAGGCCAGAAGCCGGGCCAGAAGCCGGCGCAGCCCACGCCCCGACCTGACGAGAACAAGGGAGACACCCCATGAGTGCCGACGCCGACACCGCGCAGACCGACAGCACCGAGCTGATCGACAGCGATGCGACGCAGAGCGACCAGACCCAGCCCACCGAGGTCGACGAGGTCGACGAGGGCGCTGAGGGCACTGAGAGCCCCGCGACGGAGGGCGCGCCGGCCGCAGGAACGCGGATCCAGCAGCTGGAGCGCGAGGGCGACATCGCGGCCGACTACCTCGAGGAGCTCCTCGACATCGCCGACCTCGACGGCGACCTGGACATCGACGTCGACGGCGACCGCGCTGCCGTCTCCATCGTGGGTGCCGACCTCTCGCAGCTGGTCGGCCCTGACGGCGAGGTGCTGGAGGCGTTGCAGGAGCTGACGCGCCTGGCGGTGTTCCGCGAGACCGGTGACCGGTCCCGCCTGATGCTGGACATCTCCGGCTACCGCGCCGAGAAGCGCCAGCAGCTCGTCGAGCTTGCCGAGCGCCTGGTGGCGCAGGTGCGCGAGAGCGGCGAGCCCGTCTCGCTGGACCCGATGAGCCCGTTCGAGCGCAAGGTCGTGCACGACGCCGTCGCGGCCGCCGGCCTGACGTCCGAGTCGGAGGGCGCCGAGCCGCGCCGCTTCGTGGTGATCGTCCCCGCGTGATCGCGATGTTTCACGTGGAACACGGTGCCTCGCGATGAGCGAGCAGCACCCGCAGACGCCCTCCGTGCCTGATGTGGCCCGGAGGGTGTTTGCTGTGGACCGGCTTCCGCTGGCGGAGCGGTACGCGGCCATGCTGGCCGACGCCGGCGTGGTGCGCGGCCTGATCGGGCCCCGCGAGGCGCCCCGGCTCTGGGACCGGCACCTCCTGAACTGCGCGGTGCTGGGCGACCTGGTGCCGGAGGGCAGCTCGCTGGTCGATCTCGGCTCGGGCGCAGGCCTGCCGGGACTGGTGCTCGCCATCGCTCGGGCCGACGTCCGGGTGACGCTCGTGGAGCCGCTGCTGCGTCGTACGACGTTCCTGGAGGAGGTCGTCGCCGAGCTCGGCCTCGACCACGTCGAGGTGGTGCGGGGTCGGGCGGAGTCGTTGCACGGCCAGCGCCGGTTCGACGTGGTGACCTCCCGCGCGGTCGCCCCGCTGGACCGGTTGCTGGGGTGGTCGATGCCCCTGGTGGACGCCCACGGCGCGATGGTGGCGATGAAGGGGTCTTCGGTGGGTGACGAGGTCGAGGGCGCACGGAAGGTGTTGCGCGACCTCGGCTGCGGCGAGCCGGAGGTGAGCGTCCTGGGTGAGGGCCTGCTGTCCTCCACCACCGTTGCCGTCCGGGTTCCCTGGGCCGACCCCGCGCGGGTATCTTGGCCGCTTGCCCAGACGCCGGGACGGCGTCCGGGCAGATCAGATCAGACACGACGCAAGCAGAGGCGGAACGCGTGACCGAGGAGTTTTCCACCGGTGGCAACCCGCCCCCTGAGCGTGACCATCCACAGGTCCAGGCCAGTTATCCACAAGTTGGGGATGGTGAGGGGGACGGGTCGACGGGCGATGTTTCACGTGAAACGGCGCCGACCGAAGGTGTTTCACGTGAAACACACTCTCCCGTCGCCGCCCCGGCCGGCAGGACGGTGAGGACGGCGGCGGACGTCGCCTCGATGGGCGGCTCGTTCGAGGACGCGGCCACTCCCCTGGCTCGCGCCGCGCAGCACAGCCTGATGGCGCGTCAGCAGGCATCCGCCCGCCCGGCCCTGCCGCGACCCCAGGCCACCCGGGTGTTCGTGGTGGCCAACCAGAAGGGCGGCGTCGGCAAGACCACGTCGACCGTGAACGTCGCGGCCGGCCTCGCCCAGCTGGGACAGCGCGTCCTGGTCATCGACCTCGACCCCCAGGGCAACGCATCCACGGCCCTCAGCGTCGAGCACCGGCGCGGGGTCCCCTCGACGTACGACGCGCTCGTCGACGGCGTCCCGCTCGCCGACGTGGTGACGCCGTGCCCCGACATCGAGAACCTGTTCGTGGTCCCGGCGACCATCGACCTCGCCGGCGCGGAGATCGAGCTGGTCAGCGTGGTCGCCCGCGAGGGTCGGCTCCAGCGCGCGATCAACGGTCACCCCCTCGTGGGCACCGCCCAGGACGTGGGGGACGACCGCTTCGACTTCGTCTTCATCGACTGCCCGCCGTCGCTGGGTCTGCTCACCCTCAACGCGCTCGTCGCCGGCGACGAGATGATGATCCCGATCCAGGCGGAGTACTACGCGCTCGAGGGTCTCGGGCAGCTGCTCGAGACCGTCGACATGGTCCGGGCGCACCTCAACCCCGATCTCGCCGTCTCCACGATCCTGGTGACGATGTACGACGCCCGCACCCGGCTGGCCGCGGGCGTGGCCGAGGAGGTCCGCGACCACTTCGGCGACCAGGTGCTGAAGACCTCGATCCCGCGGTCGGTGCGCGTCTCCGAGGCGCCGTCGTACGGGCAGACGGTCATGACCTACGACCCGGGGTCCCCGGGTGCGCTCAGCTATCTCGAGGCCGCGCGCGAGATCGCCACCAAGGGGGTACGTCCGTGAGCCGTCCGCAGCAGCGCCGGGGCCTGGGCCGCGGCCTGGGGTCCTTGATCCCGACCGCCCCGAGCGCGCCCGAGCAGTCCGTCGAGGACCCCTCGACGGACGGCGACGCGTCCGCGCCGGCCCCGGAGGCCGCCCCGGAGCCTCCCCCGAACGAGGCGGGGGCGTACTTCGCCGAGCTCCCGATCGGCCAGATCCAGCCCAACCACGTGCAGCCACGCAGCGTCTTCGACGAGGAGGCGATGGCCGAGCTCGTGCACTCCATCGGCGAGGTCGGTCTCCTCCAGCCGATCGTCGTGCGGCGTACCGGCCCCGAGGCCTACGAGCTGGTCATGGGCGAGCGCCGGTGGCGCGCCTCCCAGCAGGCCGGTCTGGAGGCGATCCCCGCGATCGTGCGCCAGACCGAGGACGACGACATGCTGCGCGACGCGCTGCTGGAGAACCTCCACCGCTCCCAGCTCAACCCGCTGGAGGAGGCGTCCGCCTACGCCCAGCTCCTGGAGGACTTCTCCTGCACGCACGAGGAGCTCGCCACCCGCATCGGCCGCTCCCGCCCGCAGATCAGCAACACCCTGCGCCTGCTCAAGCTCAGCCCCGCCGTGCAGCGCCGCGTGGCGGCCGGCGTCCTCTCCGCGGGGCACGCCCGCTCCCTGCTGGCGGTGGAGGACCCGGAGATCCAGGACCGCCTCGCCCAGCGCGTCGTCGCCGAGGGCATCAGCGTCCGCGGCCTCGAGGAGATCGTGGCCGTGGGGGAGGTCGGCTCGACCGGCCAGCGCAGCGCCCGCCGCCGTCCCACCGCCCCCGGCCTCGCCGACATCGCCGAGCGCCTCTCCGACCGACTCGAGACCCGCGTCAAGGTCGACCTCGGCCAGCGCAAGGGCAAGATCACCGTCGAGTTCGCCTCCCTCGACGACCTGCGCCGCATCATCGACATCATGGACCCCCGCAACCGCAACGACAGGCCGATCTAGCAACGAATCGCTTTGTCGACATATAGATCTGTCGCCTTGTCGCTGAGCCTCGTGCGTCACTCTGGCTCAGGAATCGCCGGTCGACCGGCGAAACTGGAGGTTCCGGGGAGGAATCTGCGCCGCAGACGGGAGTTTCGCCGGTCGACCGGCGCAACACCCCGCCCCCCGCGGGGGAAGAGAGAGTCCCAGAAGGGGGTG
>NZ_JACJGM010000016.1 GCF_015024225.1 Nocardioides lijunqiniae | reverse complement strand
GATCCCCCGCCGCCGGCGCTCCCGGGGGGGGGCGGGGCGGGCCGCGGCGGCGCCGCGGGGAGTTTCGCCGGTCGACCGGCGAAACTCCCGTCCCCTCGCGGGCTAAGAGATAGTCCCTGACGTGTGTGTCGTTGTTTCACGCGAAACATGACATCAACGTCAGGGACCCCCCTCCGGGCTACTTCTTCTTCGCGGCGCGCTTGGCGGCGCGGCGGGCGGCGCGCTCGCGCTGCTCCTCGGCGTCGAGGCGGGCCGCCTCCTCCAGCGTGGGGGCGCTGCCGCCGTGGCGCGCCGGGAGCCACCAGGAGCCCGGCGGCTGCTCGGCGGCGGGGTACGCCGCAATCGTCTCGTCGAGCAGGGCCGTCATGGCGGTCCGCAGCTCCTCGGCGTCGGCGGCCGGATCGTCGCCGGAGGGGTGCAGGGGCTCGCCGACCCGGATCGCGATCGTCGTGCCGCGCGAGAAGTCGCGGGGGTGGTCCTTGGTCATCAGCCGCTGGGTGCCCCACAGGATCACCGGCACCAGCGGTACCTCCGCCGCCGCTGCGATGCGGGTGGCGCCGGACTTGAGCTCCTTGAGCTCGAAGGCCCGCGAGATCGTCGCCTCCGGGAAGATGCCCACCGCCTCGCCCTTGCGCAGGTAGTCCACCGCCGAGCGGTACGACGCGATGCCGTCGCCGCGGTCCACCTGGATGTGGTGCATCGAGCGCATGACCGGCCCGCCGACGGCGTGGTCGAAGACCTCGCGCTTGGCCATGAACCGCACCAGCCGCCCGGACGGGTTGGCAGCCAGGCCGCCGTAGATGAAGTCGAGGTAGCTCACGTGGTTGAAAGCCAGCAGCACGCCGCCCTCACGGGGCACGTGCTCGGTGCCGGTGAGGTCGAAGCGCTGACCCAGCGCGCGGAAGAGCGTCTTCGCGGTCAGGATGATCGGCGGGTAGGTGATGTCGCGCATGGTGCTCCTCGTCGAGCGGTCGGTGGGCACGCGTGGCCCCAGCGTGGGGGACAGCCTGCCAGCCCCGTCCCGGTGATGGCAGTCCAGGACGGCGACGTCCCAGGTCAGCGGCGCGTGGCCAGGAACTCCGCGATCCGGCCGATGGCCTCCTCCAGCACGGTCACGTCCGGGAGCGTGACCAGCCGGAAGTGGTCGGGGGAGGGCCAGTTGAAGCCGGTGCCGTGGGTGACCAGGAGTCGCTTGGCCCGCAGCAGGTCGATGACGAGCTGCTCGTCGTCCTCGACGGCGTACACCTCGGGGTCCAGCCGCGGGAAGCAGTAGAGCGCCCCGCGGGGCTTCACCGACGAGACGCCGGGGATCTCGTTGAGGAGCCGGTGGGCGAGCATGCTCTGCTCGTAGAAGCGCCCGCCGGGCACGATCAGCTCCTGGATCGACTGGTAGCCGCCCAGCGCGGTCTGGATGGCGTGCTGGGCCGGCACGTTGGCACACATGCGCATGTTGGCGATCAACGTCAGCCCCTCGAGGAAGTCCTCGGCGAGCTCCTTGGGCCCGGAGACCATCACCCAGCCGGCGCGGTAGCCACAGACCCGGTGGGCCTTCGACAGCCCGCTGAATGTCAGGCACAGCACGTCGCTGCCGGCCGCCTTGGCCGCGTGGTGGTGCACGGCGTCGTCGAAGAGGATCTTCTCGTAGATCTCATCGGCGAAGACCACCAGCTCGTGGCGGCGCGCGATGTCGACCAGCCCTTCCACCGTCGCCTTGCTGTAGACGGCGCCGGTGGGGTTGTTGGGGTTGATGATGACGATGGCGTGGGTGTTCTCGGTGATCTTGGCCTCGATGTCGGCCAGGTCGGGGTTCCAGTCGTCGTCCTCGTCGCACAGGTAGTGCACCGGTACGCCGCCCGCGAGCGTCACCGCGCCCGTCCACAGCGGGTAGTCCGGCGCGGGCACCAGGATCTCGTTGCCGTCGTCGACGAAGGCTTGCAGGACCATCGAGATCAGCTCGGAGACGCCGTTGCCGATGAAGACGTCCTCGACGTCCACGTCGAGCAGCCCCTGCTGCTGGTAGAACTGCGCGACCGCCGTGCGCGCGGGGTAGATGCCGCGGGAGTCGCTGTAGCCCTGCGACTCCGGCAGGTGGTGGATCATGTCGGCGAGGATCGCCTCGGGCGCCTCGAAGCCGAAGGGCGCGGGGTTGCCGATGTTGAGCTTGAGGATCCGGTGGCCCTCGGCCTCCAGGCGCTGGGCCTCGACCAGGATGGGTCCCCGGACGTCGTAGCGGACGTTGTGGAGCTTGCGGCTCTGCCGGATCGGGCGCACGGGTGTCATCCTCTCAGGAGGCGGCACGCCGCCGGCCCCGGTCCCACCCCCGAGGAGGTCCGCCATGTCCCGCAAGGTCGTCCGGCTCACCGTCGACCACCTCGCCGACCTGCCCGGCCCGTGCCGCTCCTGCCTGTTCTGGGAGCTCGACCCCGTACGCCGCAGGCGGGTCCGCGGTGAGGCGGCGCTGGCCGAGAAGGAGGCCTGGGTCTCCGAGGTGCTGCGGGAGTGGGGCTCGTGCGGGCGGGTGGCGGTGGTGGACGACCACGTCGTCGGCTACCTCGTCTACGCGCCTGACGCCTTCGTCCCGGGGTCGGGGGCCTTCCCGACCGCGCCGGTGTCGCCGGACGCGGTGCTGCTGACGACGGCGTACGTCGCCGACGAGCACGCCGACGGCGGGCTGGGCCGGATGCTGGTGCAGTCCATGGCGCGTGACCTCATCCAGAGGGGCGGCATCCGGGCGGTCGAGGCGTTCGGCACCACCGCGCCGGCGCTGGGGTCGTGCCTGGTCGCGGCGGGCTTCCTGGGCAGCGTGGGCTTCAAGACCCATCGCCCGCACCCGCTCACGCCCCGGATGCGGATGGACCTGCGCTCGGCGCTGACCTGGCGCGACGAGGTCGAGGCGGCGGTCGAGCGGCTGCTGGGCGTCGTACGCCCGCACCCCGAGCCGACCCCCGAACGCAGTCACCGCTCACTCGGCGAGAGGCCGGGTGAGCGGTGACGGGTGCAGCAGGTGCGTCAGCAGGTCAGCTGATGAAGGAGTCGAGCTCCTTGAGCAGCGCCGCCTTGGGCTTGGCGCCCACGATCGTGCGGACGACCTCGCCGCCCTGGTAGACGTTGATCGTCGGGATGCCGGTGACCCGGTACGACGACGGGGTGACGGGGTTCTCGTCCACGTTCATCTTGAGGAACGTGATCTTGTCGCCGTGGCTGCCCGCGAGCTCGTCGAGGATCGGGGCGACCTGGCGGCACGGACCGCACCACTCGGCCCAGAAGTCCACGAGGACCGGCTTGTCGGACTTGAGCACCTGCGCCTCGAACTCGGCGTCGGTGACGGCTGAAATGTTGCCCACGGCAATTTCCCTTCTTAGGTCGACTCAGAGGTCTGTGTCTAGTGAACACCACACGTGCGACGGCTGTTCCCCGTCGCCTCGTGTCCCCTGCGGTTTGGTCACAAACCGCAGGTTCGAGGGCCCAGACCTTGCGGTTGGTGACCAAACCGCAAGGGTCGAGGGGGCCTCAGAGGCCGGCGGTGGTGACGGTCTCGGTGACCGCGGAGCCGGCGACGGCCTCCTGGGCCTCGGGGCCGGTGGCCGAGCTGTGGTCCAGCTCGGCGAGGAACCGCTCGGCGTCCAGCGCCGCGGCGCAGCCGGTGCCGGCGGCAGTGATGGCCTGCCGGTAGTGGTGGTCGACCAGGTCGCCGGCGGCGAAGACGCCCGGCACGTTGGTGGCGGTCGAGGGGTGGCGCACCAGCACGTAGCCGTTGTCGTCGAGGTCGACCTGCCCGGTCAGCAGCTCCGAGCGCGGGTCGTGGCCGATCGCGATGAACAGGCCGGTGGCGGCCAGGTCGCGGGTCTCGCCGGTGACGGTGTCCTTGAGGGTCACCGACTCCAGGCGGTCGGCGCCGTTGATCGTCTCGACCACGGAGTTCCACTCGATCTCGAGCTTGGGGTCGGCGAAGGCGCGCTCCTGCATGATCTTGGAGGCGCGCAGCTCGTCGCGGCGCACGATCAGCGACACCTTGGAGCCGAAGCGGGTCAGGAAGGTGGCCTCCTCGATGGCGGAGTCGCCACCGCCGACGACGGCGATGTGCTGCTCGCGGAAGAAGAAGCCGTCGCAGGTCGCGCACCAGGAGACGCCCTTGCCCGACAGGGTGTCCTCGTTGGGCAGGCCGAGCTTGCGGTAGCCCGAGCCCGTCGCCAGGATCACCGCGCGGGCGGTGTAGGTGTCGGTGGCGGTCTTGACGACCTTCACCTTGCCGGTGAGGTCGACCTCGACGATGTCGTCCGAGACCAGCTCGGCACCGAAGCGCTCGGCCTGGGCGCGCATCTCGTCCATCAGGGCGGGGCCCATGATGCCGTCGCGGAAGCCCGGGAAGTTCTCGACCTCGGTGGTCGTCATCAGCGCGCCGCCAGCGGTCACGGAGCCCTCGAAGACCAGCGGCTGCAGGCTCGCCCGGGCGGCGTACACCGCCGCGGTGTAGCCCGAGGGGCCGGAGCCGATGATGATCACGTTGCGGGTCTCAGACATGCCGTCCAACTCTCGTTCCTGCTCGGGGACCCCGGTGAGGGGGCGTCACTGATCTCAACCGATCGTAGGTGAGCATTCTTCCCCGGGGTACGCCGCGGCGCCCGCCGCAGTCGCGAGCCGTCGGTCGCGAGCGGTCAGTCGACGGTCAGCGTGACCGAGCGCAGCACGTCGCCCGTGCCGCACTGCAGCAGGTCGACGACCTGGGTGGCCCCCATGGGCGGCCGGAAGGCCAGCACGGCCGGCTTGTCGTCGTAGCGGACCAGCTGGAGGCGGCCCTCGCCCCAGGCGGCGGTGTCGCACAGGGCGGGGGCGCTCGAGTCGGCCTGCGACTGGAGCGCCTGGGGCCGCTCGCTCCTGTCGGGGTCCTCGGCCGTGGGGAGCCCCGCCACCCGCGCGACGTCGGCGGCGAACCGCTCCGCGCGCACCCGCGGCACCCCGTCGACCAGGTCGAAGGGCTCGGCGTCGCGCTCCGCCGAGGAATCGGGCGCCGCGGCCTCCGGCGGCGCGGCCTCCTCCGCGGCGCTGCCGCCCGCGTCCGAGGCGGTGCTCGCGTCGTCCTGCTGGGCCTGGGGGACGACCTGGCCGATGCCGACGCCGAGCACCACCACGGCGGCCGCCGCGACGAGCAGGGTCGTCACCTTGCGGCGCCGGCGCGAGGCGAGGGCCACGACGTGCGCGTCGGGGGCCGGCTCGCTCTCCCCGAGCTGGGCGATGACCCGATCCAGCCGGGCGGCGACGTCGTCGGGCATCGGAGCGTCGGCGCGGGCCTCGGAGAGCAGGCGCCGGACGCGCTCCTCCTCCGCGGCGGTCAGCTCTCGCTCGTCGGACATCGAGGACATTCTCCTGGTCGGGGGTGGTGGTGCGGCGGGCCGGTCGTCGCGCTCAGTCGGGCGGCGGCGCTCGCGAGACCTGCGTGGATCTGACGGACGGGCCGCCGGCGGGGTTCCCCGGGTCGGCGTGCTCCGGGTCACCTCCGGGCGCCAGCAGGCTCAGCGACACCGCGAGACGGGCGCGACCGCGCGAGCACCGCGACTTCACGGTGCCCTCCGCGCAGTCGAGCATCCGGGCGACCTCCGCGACCGGGTAGCCCTCCATGTCCACCAGCACCAGCGCCGCGCGCTGCTCGTCGGGCAGCTCGGCCAGAGCGTCGAGCACCCGGCGCCTCCGGTCGCCCGCGACCGCCAGGTCCGCGGGGTCGGCCACGCCGGTCGCGGTCAGGGTGGAGCCGCGGTCGCCGTACTCCTCGAGGTCGTCGGGCAGCGACTCCGCACGGCGCACCTTCGCGGCGCGCAGCCGGTCGAGGCAGGCGTTGACGACGACGCGGTGCAGCCAGGTGGTGACCGCGGCCTCCCCGCGGAACGACCCCGCCCGCCGGTACGCCGCCACGAGCCCGTCCTGCAGCCCGTCGGCGGCGTCCTCGGGGTTGCCCATGGTGCGCAGCGCGACCGCCCAGAGCCGGTCACGGTGACGGGCGAAGAGGACGCCGAACGCCGCGGTGTCGCCCTCGACGTGGGCGCGCAGCAGCGCGACGTCGGTGGTGGCGTCGTCCGAGCCGGTCGGCTCCGGGGTCTCAGGCACCGAGCACCTCCACCTCGGCGATGCGCCCGCGGAAGCGCGCCCCGTCGCGCGGGAGCTCGGTGAGCCAGACGACCAGGAACCGCCCGGTCGTGGGCTCGCGCAGCTCCACCGTCGCCCGGTCGCCCTCGACGGTCGTGGTGGCGACCTGGGTCAGCCCCTCCACCCCGGTGGGCTGCTGGTCGGCGAGGTAGAGCGCGACCCCCGTGGGCGCGCCGACGAGCCGGAGCCGCACCTCGGAGACCGAGTGCTGCCCCTTCAGGTCGAGGCTCAGCCCGACGCCGGTCTTGAGGCCGCCGGGGCCCAGCTGCTGGTCGTAGCCCGACGTCGACCACGAGGTCTCGGGGTCGCCGTCGAGGGCCAGCCCGACCTCGTCGCCGTTCTCCTCCTGCTCGGGCGTGCCCTGCGGGTCCAGGTCGTCGGCGACCAGTCCGGCCAGCGGGGTGGCCGCGGGCGCGGAGGCGCTCGGTGTCGCGGAGACCGTGGGGCTGGGCTCGGAGTCGCGCGGGTCGCCGCCCAGGGCGTTCTTGCCCCGGCCCAGGTTGAAGGCGACCACGAGCGCGACCAGCAGCAGCAGCCCCGCCGCGATGGCGGCCGCGAGGCGCAGCCAGCTGCGCCCCGGGGGCGGCTCGTCGTCGACCGCCGGGATGACCCCGCTCCCGGTGCCGCCCGACGTCTGGCCGGGGCCGCCGACGTTGCCGGTGCCGGTGCTCTCCCAGGGCCAGAAGTCGACGCCCGCACTGCCCTGGGCGCTGCCGGGGCGCGGCGTGCGCAGCGGTGTGCCGCTGGGGGGCGAGGGGGCGAACAGCGGACGCTCCGGCGGCTCCTCGAAGGGCGGGGGCGGGGGAGCGGGCTGCTCGCGCACCGAGAGCCAGGAGACGTCGTCGGACTCGTCGTCGAAGATCGGCATGCCGGCCTGCGTGGGCAGCTCGGGTGCCGCGACCCGCGGCTTCGTGGCCGGGTCCAGGTCGCTGCCGGCGTCCGCCTGCGGCTCTGCCTCGACCTCTGCCTCGACCTCCGCCTCCGCCTCGTCCGGCACGGCGGGCTGCTCGCCGCTGTCGCGCGCCGCGAGCTCGGGCACGGCCGGGAGCACCACGGGGATGTCGCGACGCCGCGGCAGCGTGGCCAGGAGCTCCTCGGCGATGCCGGCAGGGTCGCCGACGAAGTCGCTGAGGTAGGCGCTGATCTCGCGGGCGGTGGTGACCGACACGAGCTCGCGGGTGCGCGAGCCCGGCGAGCCTGGCACGTGGAGCACCGCGTCGCAGAGCGCGTCCAGCGGGCGCGGGATGCCGGCGCGGACCTGGCGCGGTCGCAGGACCTCGCCGTTCTCCGCCGGGGCCCGGGGCACGCTCGAGGCGGAGACGCCGGCCCACTTGCCGGTGAGCGCGCAGTAGAGCAGGCCGGCGAGGTCGGCGACGTCCGTGGCGGCCCGCGAGCCGGTCAGGCCGTGCATCGCGGCGTCGACGGAGAGCCCGATGACCCGGATCTCGCCGGTGCGGTCGACCAGGACGTTCTCGGGCACCAGGCGGCCGTGGGAGACGCCGGCGTCGTGGGCCATCGCGACCGAGTCGGCCACCTCGGCGACCATCCAGGCGGCGCGGCGCGGCTCCATCGGGCCCGAGCTCGTCACCAGGATGTCCAGGGAGGTGCCCGAGCCCCACTCGTTGACGACGTAGCAGAGCCCGTCGTGGGTCTCGGCGTCGAGCACCCGCAGGACCCGGCGGTCGAGCAGGAGCGCCGAGCGGCGGGCCGCCTCGAGCAGCCCCTCGGCGCGCGCGTCGTCGGCGGGGATCACGTGCAGCGCGACGTGGCGCTGCAGCACCCGGTCGTGGGCACGCCAGAACCGGCCGCCGCCGCTCTCGGTGAGCAGGTCGACCAGCCGGTAGCGGCCCGCGAGGACGTCGCCGGGCCGGATGGTGTGCGGCACTGCGGCTGCTCCACCTCCCTCGGACCCGGTCGACCCAGGTGTCCCTGCTGTCCCTGGCGTCCCGGTCATCGTAGGGCGGTTCACGCCGCCGGGGAGCGCCTCACGCGGCGCGTTACCGTTTCGATGACCGACGTGACCTCGCGCAGGTGCAGGACCCGGGCCAGGACCAGGAAGATCGCGACGTCGATCCCGGTCACCACGGCGGCCTGCACGGCCGCCACGGGCCAGGGCGGGGAGTCCAGCAGGGCGCGCAGGAGCAGCGTCAGCGCGAGCGCGACGCCGGTCGAGACCGCCACCGCGAGCGCCAGCCGCACCAGGTAGCGCAGCAGCCGCGGGGTCTCGAGACCGCCCAGCCGCCGGCGCAGCACGGCGAAGGAGATCGCCGACCCCACGACGTACGCCGCCGTGTAGGCCAGCACCAGCGAGGGGGCCGTGTGCTCGGGGTCGGTGCGCGCCACGAGCACCACCGCCACGACGATGTTGGTGACCGACACGAAGCACTGGATGAAGAAGACCGTGCGGGTCTCCTCGAGCGCGTAGAAGCCGCGCAGCATCAGGTAGTGGATGGTGAAGAAGACCAGGCCGGCTCCGAAGAGCCCCAGCGTCGGGACGTAGCGGCCGAAGTCGTCGGCGGCCGCGCCGTGGCCCCACACCACCTGGGCGATGTCGTGCGCGATGACCGGCAGCAGCGCCGCGAAGGGCAGGACGACGGCCATCGCCGAGCGCAGCGTGCTGGCCAGCGAGGAGGCCAGTCCGGAGAGGTCGGACTCCGCGGCGCGCGCGGACAGCCGGGGCAGGATCGCGGTGGCCAGCGAGACGGTGATGATCGAGTGCGGCACCATCATGATCAGGAACGCCGAGGAGTAGATCGTGATGCCGGTGCCCTCGCCGCCCTCGGCGGGACCGGACGTGGCCAGCTTGACCACCACGACGTACGCCGCCTGGTTGACCACCACGAACAGCAGGGTCCAGATGCCCAGGCGCAGGGTGTGGCCGAGGCCGGCGTTGCGGAAGTCGAAGCGCGGGCGGTAGTGGAAGCCGGCCTTGGCGAGGTACGGCACCAGGATCAGCAGCTGGGCGACGATGCCCAGGGTCGAGCCGATCCCGAGCAGCGCCTCCTGCCCGGGCGTGAACGCGCCGAGGACCTCGGCGCCGCGGGCCGGTCCGTGGACCAAGAGGTAGACGGCCAGGACCGCCACCGAGATCACGTTGTTGGCGATCGGCGCCCACATCATCGGCCCGAAGCGGCCGCGCGAGTTGAGCACCTGCCCGACCAGCACGAACATGCCGTAGAAGAAGACCTGCGGCAGGCAGAACCGGGCGAAGTCGATCGCCGACTGGCGCTGCTCGGCCAGCGCCGCCGCGTCGTACTCCGAGCTCAGCACCAGCGACGTCACCCACGGCGCCGCGACCACCAGCAGCACCGTCACGACGCCGAGGAAGAGGCCCGCGAGCGTGATCACCCGGTTGGTGTAGGCCTCGCCTCCGTCGGGGTCGTTCTTCATCGCCCGCACGAGCTGGGGCACGAGGACGGCGTTGAACACCCCGCCGGCCAGCAGGATGTAGAGCATGTTCGGGATCGTGTTGGCGATCGTGAAGAGGTCGGCGTGCACGGAGACGCCGAGCGCCGCGGCCAGGAGCGTGAGCCGGACGAAGCCGCTCAGGCGCGACACGATCGTGCCCGCCGCCATCACCGCGCTGGAGGCCAGGACCTTCTGGTCGTCGGCGGTGCTCACGCGGTCCCCTCCTCGGGCGTCACGTCGTGGCGGTGGCGGATGCGGCGCACCAGGCGGGCGCCGATCGCGAGGAACAGGATCCCGGTCCCGGTGCCGAGGATCGCCCAGATGACCGTGCTGACCTGGGCCGAGCGGATCGGGAAGGAGTCGGCCGAGCCGAGGGGGTTGCCCTCGGCGTCGACGGCGCGCAGCGTCACCTGGTGCACGCCCTGGCGCAGCCGGTGCACCGGGAGCAGGACCGTGGCGCTGGCGCCGGCCCCCAGCTGCTGGGGCTCGGAGTCGTCCACGTCGACGCCGCTGTCGCTGGTCGCGCTGATGACCACGGTGACGGGCTCGTCGAGGGTGTTGGTGACGGTGGCCGCCAGGCTGCCGTTGCCGCCCGAGAGGGTCACCCCGGGCGGGGCGTCGATCTCGACCGCCCCGAGCCGGTCGTCGATCCACCGTCGCGACTGGGTCAGCGAGGAGAGCGCCGTGTCGGGCGCGATGCGGGCGCCGTACGACGCGCCGGCGAGGGACTGGTTGAGCACGACCCCGGCGACCTGGTCGTTGCGGGTGAGCAGGTTCTGCAGGGTCTCGCCGTCGCTCGCGAGGCGGCGCACGGCGCTGAAGGCGGCGGCGTCGAGCTCGCTGTCGGCCTCGCGCCTGGGGTAGGCCAGGCGGTCGGCGTCGACGGTGCCGGCCGTGCCGTCGGCGACGTCGCCGACCGTGGTCAGGTCGAGCCAGGCGGGGTCGAGCGCGTCGAAGAAGCCGTCGGGGTCCTCGGGGATCCACTGCGGCGGGACCACCATCACCAGCGGTCGGGGCTCGCGGGAGAGGAACCGCACGGCGGCCTCGCTGACCAGCCGCTGGCGCAGCGCCACCGACGACAGCCGGGGGCCGGGGAGCGGACCGCCCGCGGCGGCACCGCTCGAGGCCACGACGAGGCGCTGCCGGCCGGCGGTGACGACGGCGGGCGGGTCGGCGGCGAACATCCGGTCGGAGAGCAGCACGGTGGTGTCGGGCCCCGCGAGGGCGATGCCGTCGGCGTCGAGGTAGCCGCCGGGCGAGCCCATGGCAGGCGACGTGGGGACGCCCCACGACGGCAGCACGACGCCCTCGCGGCGTACGGCGAGCTCGACCAGGTCGGGGTCGTGGCGCGCGGCGCCCGCGACGTCCACGTCGCCGTAGGGCAGCGTGAGGACCTGGTCGCCGGAGATGGCCTCGCGCAGGTCCGCGAGCCAGTCGGTGGCGACTCGGGCCAGCTGGGCGGCCTCCGGGCTCAGCTCCTCGCCCTCGGCCTCCGGCTCCTCCTCCTCCTCGGGACTGATGGTCTCCGAGGGGGTGGGCTCGCCGTCCTCGGGCTCCTCGCCCTCGCCCGGCGGCTGGGTCGGCTCGAGGGAGCGGGGCGGGTTGCCCAGCGAGAGGCGGCGCACGGCGTCCAGCAGCGCCGGGTCGACGAGCCAGGTGACCGCCGAGGCGCCGGACGCGGCCCCCAGGTCGACGCGGCCGCGCAGCCGCCCGCCGTCGTCGAGGGTCTGGCGCCACCCGTCCTCGTCGGCGAGGGAGCCGTCGGCGGCGTAGTCGATGAACCGGCGCAGCGGCACCACCAACGCGGTCTCGACCGAGCCCTCCAGGCGCTCGGGCACGTAGGGGAGCAGGGTGCGGGCGCGACCCTCGGCCACGTCGTCGCGCGGCTGCGGTCCCTCGGCCAGGGCGTGCACGCCGAACCAGTAGACGCCGCGCGACGGCAGCGCGTAGTCGCCGCGGCGCACGGTGATCGTGAAGTCGTAGGACTGCCCCGGGGCCAGCTCCTCGACCGTGTCGAGGGGCCCTCGGTCGGTGATGCGCTGGCCCACGGCCTGGTCGACCGGGACCCGCGTGGCCGCCTCCAGCGCGGCGGTGCTGCGCATCGGCTCGTTGCCGATGAAGGGGTAGAGGTTGACCGTCGACCAGGTCTCGGAGTCGACGTTCGTGACCGTGCCAGTGACCACGATCGGGCCGCGTCGGGGCACGGTGGACGGGCTGACGTCGTCGAGGGTGATGCTGAGCGGCTCCGGCTCCTCGGCCCGCGCGACCCCGGCGGCGGCGGTGACGGTCGCGGGCGTGGTGGTGGTCGTCGTGGAGACCGCGGTCGCGGACGCGGGCACATTGCTCAGGGCCGGGGCCAGGCACGCCGCCGCTCCCAGCGTGGCCCCGAGGGCGCGCACACGCAGGGGAGACCGGACCACCGGGCGAGCCTATCGGCCGCTGCGCGCCCCGCCCGACCAACCGGCCGACCCGGGCGCGCAGTCGCTAGACTCGCGGGTCGTGCCCGAAGCCCCGCTCCCGACCCTGCGCCTGGCCGACGTCCAGCGCGCCGTCGCCGACGAGCTCGACCGGATGTCGCCGGTGATCGACGACCTCGGGCGGCTCTTCAACGACGCCGGCCACGAGCTGGCCCTCGTGGGCGGCCCGGTGCGCGACGCGATGCTCGGCCGGGCCCACCACGACCTGGACTTCGCGACCTCCGCGCGCCCCGAGCAGACCGAGCGGCTGCTCAAGGGCTGGGGCGACGCGCTGTGGGACATGGGCCGCGCATTCGGCACCATCGGCTGCCGCAAGGGCGAGTGGGTCGTCGAGGTGACGACGTACCGCTCGGAGGTCTACGACCCCACCTCCCGCAAGCCCACCGTCGACTTCGGCGACACCCTCGACGGCGACCTCGGCCGGCGCGACTTCACCGTCAACGCGATGGCCGTGAAGGTGCCCGGGCGCGAGCTCGAGGACCCCTTCGGCGGCGTGGTCGACCTGGCCCACCGGGTGCTGCGCACCCCGGGCCGCCCCGAGGACTCCTTCTCCGACGACCCGCTGCGGATGATGCGCGCGGCCCGCTTCGCCGCGCAGCTGGGCTTCACCGTCGACCCGGCGGTCG
Source organism: Nocardioides lijunqiniae (assembly GCF_015024225.1). Taxonomy (GTDB): domain Bacteria; phylum Actinomycetota; class Actinomycetes; order Propionibacteriales; family Nocardioidaceae; genus Nocardioides; species Nocardioides lijunqiniae. Next base: position 11,267 of record NZ_JACJGM010000016.1, on the reverse strand, counting down.
TGGCCGCCATGACGGCGATGGCCGAGCGGATCGACATCATCTCCGCCGAGCGGGTGCGCGACGAGCTGGTCAAGCTGGTCTGCGCGCCGTACCCCCGCCTCGGCCTGAGCCTCCTCGTCGAGACCGGCCTGGCAGCCCGGGTGCTGCCCGAGCTGCCGGCACTCGCGCTCGAGCGCGACGAGCACCACCGCCACAAGGACGTCTACGAGCACACCCTGACCGTGCTCGAGCAGGCGATCGACCTCGAGGACCGCCTCGGCGGCGAGCCCGACTTCGTCTCGCGGTTCGCCGCGCTCATGCACGACGTCGGCAAGCCGCGCACGCGTCGCTTCGTCGACGACGGCACCGTTACCTTCCACCACCACGACGTGGTCGGCGCCAAGCTCACCCGCAAGCGGATGAAGGCGCTGAAGTTCAGCAACGACGAGATCGAGGCCGTCAGCAGGCTGGTCGAGCTGCACCTGCGCTTCCACGGCTACGGCAGCGGCGAGTGGACCGACTCCGCCGTACGTCGCTACGTGCGCGACGCCGGCGACCAGCTCGCGCGGCTGCACGTGCTGACCCGCGCCGACTGCACCACGCGCAACCAGCGCAAGGCCGACCGCCTGCGTCGCAGCTACGACGGCCTCGAGGAGCGCATCGCGCGGCTCTCGGAGGAGGAGGAGCTCGGCTCGATCCGCCCCGACCTCGACGGCAACCAGATCATGGAGATCCTGGGCATCGCGCCCGGGCGCGAGGTCGGCCAGGCCTACCACCACCTGCTCGAGCTGCGCATGGACCGCGGCCCGATGGAGGAGGACGATGCCCGGGCGGCCCTGCTCGCGTGGTGGGCCTCGCGGTGAGCCCCGGCGCCCGGCTGGCGGAGCTCGTGCCCGGTCTCGGGCACGTCGCGCTCGGCCGGACGCCCACGCCCGTGCGTCCGCTCGACCTCGGCTTCGTCCCCGAGGTCTGGCTCAAGGACGAGTCGGCGTTCGGCGACGGCGCGTGGGGCGGCAACAAGGTCCGCAAGCTCGAGTGGATCATCCCCGAGGCCCAGCGCCGCGGGGTCCGCACGCTCTTCACGGTGGGCGGCATCGGCACCCACTGGGGCCTGGCCTGCGCGCTCTACGCGCGCGAGCACGGGCTGAGGACGGTGCTCGGGCTGGTCGCCCAGCCCGAGGACGACCACGTCCGCGACCAGCTGGCCCGGCTGGCGGCCTCCGGCGCCGAGCTGCACCGCTACCCGTCGGTCCGGCGGCTCAAGCTGGCCGCGCCATGGCTGCTGCTGCGCCACCGGCCGTGGTACCTGCCCGCCGGCGGGTCCAACGCCTTCGGCACCCTCGCCTACGTCGACGTCGCGCTCGAGATCGCCGCGCAGGTGGCCTCGGGTGACCTGCCCGAGCCCGCCACCGTGGTGGTGCCGGTCGGCTCCGGCGGCACCGTCACCGGCCTCACCCTCGGCCTGCGGATCGCCGGCCTGCGCACCCGCGTGCTCGGCGCCGTGGTCAACGACATGCTCCGGCTCGACGCCCCGGCGATGGCGCGGCTGAGCCGCCGCACGGCCGACCTGCTGCGCGAGCGCGGGATGTCCCACGTGCCCGACCTCGGCGCGGCCGACTTCGACCTGCGTCCCGACTGGCTCGGGGAGACCTACGGCGACCCCACCCCCGCCTCGCTGGCCGAGGTGGCCGCCGCCCGCGACGCCGGCCTCACCCTCGAGCCCGTCTACACCGGCAAGTCCCTCGCGGCGATCCGCGCACTGGGGGACGCCCTCGTCGGCCCGGTCCTCTGGCTCAACACCCACGGCCCCCGCGGAGTCGCAGGTCCCGACCAGACGGTGCGGTGAAATGACACCGACCCGCCAGAGAGTCGCTGGCGGGTCGGTGGGTGAATCTCCTGCAGATGCGAGCGGGCCGCGCCCGTCGCGGCTTCGTTCCTCAGCCGCGGGGCTTGCTCAACCTGCGGGCGAGACGAGCAGGCGCTCGTGCCTCGCGCCTACTCTTCGCCCTTGATGAAGGCTTCGACGCGGCGGCGGCCCTCGTCGTCGTTGAGCTGGACCGGCGGGGACTTCATCAGGTACGACGACGCCGAGATGATCGGGCCGCCGATGCCGCGGTCCTTGGCGATCTTCGCGGCGCGGATCGCGTCGATGATGATGCCGGCGGAGTTGGGGGAGTCCCAGACCTCGAGCTTGTACTCGAGGTTGAGGGGGACGTCACCGAACGCGCGACCCTCGAGGCGGACGTAGGCCCACTTGCGGTCGTCGAGCCACTGGACGTAGTCCGAGGGGCCGATGTGGACGTTGCGGTCGTGGATCTTGCCCGAGAGCGAGCCCTCGAGGTTGGACGTCACGGCCTGGGTCTTGGAGACCTTCTTGGACTCCAGGCGGTCGCGCTCCAGCATGTTCTTGAAGTCCATGTTGCCGCCGACGTTGAGCTGGTAGGTGCGGTCCAGCGACACGCCGCGGTCCTCGAACAGCTTCGCCATCACGCGGTGCGTGATGGTCGCGCCGACCTGCGACTTGATGTCGTCACCGACGATCGGGACGCCGGCGTCCTCGAACTTCTTGGCCCAGACCGGGTCGGAGGCGATGAAGACGGGCAGGGCGTTGACGAAGGCGACGCCCGCGTCGATGGCGCACTGCGCGTAGAACTTGTCGGCCTCCTCGGAGCCCACCGGGAGGTAGGACACCATGACGTCGGCGCCGGAGTCCTTGAGGACCTGCACGACGTCGACGGAGTCCACGTCGGACTCCTCGATGGTCTCGCGGTAGTACTTGCCGAGCCCGTCGAGGGTGGGGCCCTTCTGGACGGTCACGCCGAGCGGCGGGACGTCGGCGATCTTGATGGTGTTGTTCTCGGAGGCCTGCGTGGCCTCGGAGAGGTCGAACCCGACCTTCTTGGCATCGACGTCGAACGCCGCCACGAACTCCACGTCCTTGACGTGGTAGTCACCGAACATGACGTGCATGAGTCCGGGGACCGTCGCGTCCGGGTCGGCGTTGCGGTAGTACTCGACGCCCTGGATCAGTGACGTGGCGCAGTTGCCCACGCCCACGATTGCTACTCGTACCGAACCCATGGGGGCTTCCCTTCGTGGTGTGACTTCTCTGGAGATCGTGCGGTGCTGCAGGTACTGCGGGTGCTGACTACTGAACCGACTACTGGGCCTGCTCCGTCGGGGGCCGGCGCAGCTCGATCTGGTCGAGGCTCCGCTCGGCGTTGATGAGGTCGGAGAGCCAGCGGACCTCGCGCTCCACCGACTCGACGCCGTGGCGCTGGAGCTCCTGGGCGTAGCGGTCGACCTCGGCCTGCGTGAGCGACAGCTGCGACTGCACGCGGTCGAGCCGCTCCTGCAGCCGGGTGCGCCGACCCTCGAGGACCCGCAGGCGAATCTCCATGTCGGTGCTGCCGAAGAACGCGAACCGGATGTCGAAGTTGTCGTCCTCCCAGGCCGTCGGGCCGACCTCCGACATCAGCCGCTGGAACTCGCGGGTGCCGGCCTCGGTGACCTGGTAGACGATGCGGGGGCGACGCGTGACGGGGACGCCCGGCACCGGGGAGGTGGTGTGCTCCTCGATGAGCGCGCCGCGCAGCATCTTCTTCAGCGCCGGGTACAGCGAGCCGTAGCTCAGCACCCGGCTCCAGCCCAGCATCAGGTTGAGCCGCTTGCGCAGCTCGTAGCCGTGCATGGGTCCCTCGTGCAGCAGTCCGAGGACTGCCAGCTCGATGGTCTCTCCACGACGTGCCATGCGACCTATCGTAGCGATATATCCGGCGATTACGAATCGGCGACATATCCATCGTGTTGCCGGTGCGTGTCGGGCCGCAGAGGTTTGGGGTGCCTGGGGCCCGGTTGCGTACGCTGAGCAGTCGTCGCCCGCCGTACGACGTGCGGTGGCGGTGGCGGCCGTGTCCCCGACCCCCGGAGCAGTGAACGTGAGTGCGAAGCGCAGGGCCGACGGACCACCCGTGACGAAGGTCAGGAAGGGCAAGGGGAAGAAGACGCCCCTGACGCCCCGCCAGCGGGTCAAGAAGGCCGCCAAGTGGCTGCTCATCGTGGGGCTGGTCGGCGCGCTGGTCGCGGTCGGGACCTTCGTGTTCCTCTACAACACCATCGAGGTCCCCGACGCCAACGAGGACTTCCAGACCGAGACGTCGTTCGTCTACTACGACGGCGGCAAGTCCGAGCTCGGCAGCTACGCCGTCCAGGACCGCGAGTCGATCCCGCTCGAGGAGATCCCCGAGGACCTGCAGAACGCCGTGATCGCGGCCGAGAACCGCACCTTCTGGAGCGACCCGGGCATCGACCCCAAGGGCATCCTGCGCGCGTCGTTCAGCAACGCGTCGGGCAACAGCACCCAGGGTGCCTCCACGATCACCCAGCAGTACGTCAAGATCCTGTACCTCACGCAGGAGCGCTCGCTGACGCGCAAGACCAAGGAAGCGATCCTGTCGCTGAAGATCCGCCGGCAGATGACCAAGTCCGAGATCCTCGCCGGCTACCTCAACACCATCTACTTCGGCCGCGGCGCCTACGGCGTCCAGGCGGCCGCACGCGCCTACTTCGACAAGCCGGCCAAGGCGCTCAACCTGCGCCAGTCGGCCGTGCTCGCCAGCGTGCTCAACAACCCGACCCGCCTCGACCCCGCCAACGGCGAGGCCGCGCGCGAGACGCTGCTGGGCCGCTACCAGTTCGTCCTCGACGGCATGGCCGAGATGGACGACACGTACGACGAGCCGTCGGCCGCCGCGCGCGAGCGGCTCCCGAAGTTCCCCAAGATCAAGGCCCGCAGCGCCTACGGCGACCAGAAGGGCCACATGCTCACGCTGGTCCGCAACGAGCTCAACCGGCTCGGGTTCGACGACGAGCAGATCGACGGCAAGGGCCTGCGCATCACGACCACGTTCACCGAGAAGGCGATGCGCGCCGCCAAGGAGGGCGTCGTCGAGGCGCGCCCCGAGGGCTTCAAGGACAAGCAGCTGCACGTCGGCGTCGCCAGCGTCGAGCCCGGCACCGGCGCGGTCCGCGGCTTCTACGGCGGCCAGGACTACCTGCAGTCCCAGCTCAACTGGGCGGTCGCCGGCGGCCAGGCCGGCTCGATCCTCAAGCCCTTCGCGGTCGCGGCCGGCCTCAAGGCGGGCTTCTCGCTCAAGGACACCTTCGAGGGCAACAGCCCGATCGAGATCGGCGACACCGAGTTCGAGAACCAGGGCAACGAGTCCTTCGGCCCGGTCAGCCTGCTCAGGGCCACCGAGGGCTCGGTCAACACCGCCTTCATCGACCTCACCGACAGCATCCCCGACGGCCCGGAGAAGGTCATCGAGATGGCCAACGCGCTCGGCATCCCGCCGGAGAAGCCCCGGGGCAAGAACCCCAAGGGCATCCCGACCCGCACGCCCGGCCTCGAGCCGAACGTCGGCGTGGCGCTCGGCAGCGCGACGGTGAGCCCGATCAACATGGCCAACGCCTACGCCACCATCGCCAACGGCGGCGAGGCGGCGGCGCCGTACGTCGTCCAGAAGGTCGTGGCCAAGGACGGCGAGGTCCTCTACTCCCACAAGAACACCACCAAGCGGGTCCTCGACAAGGACATCGCCGCCGACGTCTCCTACGCGCTGGAGCAGGTCGTCGACGCCCCCGGCGGGACCGGGGCCGACGCCCAGGCGCTGGGCCGGCCCGCGGGCGGCAAGACCGGGACGTCGACCAACGACAAGGGCGACGTCGTGTCGTCGTGGTTCACCGGCTTCACCCCGCAGCTGGCGACCTCGGTCGTCTACGTGCGCGGCAAGGGCGCCGAGCCGCTCGACGGCTGGCTGCCCAGCTTCTACGGCGGCGACTACCCGACGGCCACCTGGACCGCGGTGATGGAGCGCGCGCTCGAGGGCACCGAGGTGCTCGAGCTGGCCGACCCGGTCTTCGTCGACGGCGAGGCGCCCGACGACGGCCACTCGCCGGCGCCGCCCCCGCCGCCGAAGCCCACCAAGAAGCCGACGAAGAAGCCGGACGACAAGCCGAGCGACAAGCCGACGGACAAGCCGACCCCGAAGCCGACCCCGACGCCCACGCCGACCCCGACGCCGGTCCCCACGCCCACCCCCACCCCGACGCCGACGGGCCCCGAGCTGCCCACCGGCCCGCCGGAGACCACCCCGGCGGGCGGCGCGACCCCGCGACCGCGCGCCTACCGCGAGTCGTACCGCTTCTGGTGACCGCGTGAGCGGTCACGTCCACCCGACCCACGACGACCCGGTCGTCGCCGGCCTCAGCGAGAGCGTGGGCGGCCCGGCCGGCGACCGCATCGGCCGCAGCCGCTGGTGGACGCCGCTGCGGGTCGTGGTGCTGATGGCGGCGGTCGGCTTCGCGCTCGGGATGGTGCAGAAGGCGCCGTGCGTCGAGGGCACGTGGAGCGAGGGCGACACCCGCTACTCCGCCATGTGCTACTCCGACCTGCCGTTCCTGTACACGCTGCGCGGCTTCGCCGAGCACACCTACCCCTACACCGACGACGCGGAGACCCGCGACCGCTACGAGTCGATGGAGTACCCGGTCGGGATCTCCTACTGGGCCTGGGCCACCTCGCGGGTCACGCACTGGCTCGAGGGCTCGCCCGACCTCGACGAGCGCTACGCCCGCTCGGTCGGCGAGCTGCAGGCCGACCCGGACATCAAGCGGGAGACGCGGCTCTACGTCGCGGTCAACGCGCTGGGCCTCGCGCTGCTCACGATCCTCAGCGCCTGGCTGCTGGCCAAGGTCAACCCCCGTCGCCCCTGGGACGCCGCGATCTTCGCGCTGTCACCGGCCCTCGTGCTGACCGGCCTCATCAACTGGGACCTGCTGGCCGTGGCCACCGTCGCGGGCGCCCTGTGGGCGTGGGCGCGCGACCGGCCCCTGCTGACCGGTGTGCTGATCGGCCTCGGCACGGCGGTCAAGCTCTTCCCGCTGTTCCTGCTCGGCGCGATCCTGGTGATCTGCCTGCGCCGGCGCCGACTCGACCACCTGGGGGCCGTCGTCTTCGGCGGCCTGGCGACCTGGCTGCTGGTCAACGCGCCGGCGTACCTCGCGAGCCCGACGGAGTGGAAGGTGTTCTGGTCGTTCAACTCCGATCGCACCGCCGACCTCGGCTCGGTCTGGCTGGTCATCGACCAGGCCGGCGACCTCGCGCTCAGCGCCTCGACGATCAACGCCTGGTCGTGGGCGTTCTTCGCGCTGTGGTGCGGCGGCGTCTTCGCGCTCGGCATGCTGGCGCCGACGACGCCGCGCTTCACCCAGCTGGGCTTCCTGATCGTGGCCGGCTTCCTGCTGGTCAACAAGGTCTACTCGCCGCAGTACGTGCTCTGGCTGCTGCCGCTGGCCGTGCTCGCGCGGCCGCGCTGGCGCGACCAGCTGGTGTGGCAGGCCGGGGAGGTCCTCTACTTCGCGACCGTGTGGTGGTACCTCGGCGGCTACCTCGAGCCGGCCGGCGGCGGCGACGCGGGCTTCTACTGGGTGGCGATCGTGCTGCGGATGGCGTGCGAGCTCTACCTGGTCGCCCTGGTGGTGCGCGACGTCTGGCGGCCCGAGCGGGACCCGGTCGAGCGCCCAGCCTCAGGTGACCCTCAGGTGATGTCGACGCGGTCGAACGCCGTCGCGGTGTAGCGGACCCGGACGTCGATCCGGTCGCCCACGGCCGGCACCCGCGCGCCCGCAGGCAGGAACAGCATCGAGGCCTGCATGTGCGGCGGCTCGGCGAACAGCCGCTGCTTGCCGTCGATGGAGAACGGCGAGCGCACGAACCCGACGGCGTCCAGGCCGCCACGGGCGAGCGTCGCGGCGCGGGCCTTGATCGAGGACTCGCCGGTGGGCGCCTCCAGGCCGATGCCGTGGGCGGTGCCGCCGCTGACGATGAGCAGGTGTCCGCTCTTGGGAGCGGTGCGCGCGCGGTAGCCGAACGCGTCGCCGCGCTCGAGGTCGTGGACGTCGAGCACGGTCGCGGTGACGCTCAGCGCCGAGCGGTCGCCGAGCCACAGCCCGGTGCCGATCCGCGGGCGGAACGTGTACTCGGCGTACGACTGGGCGAGCGCGGCCAGCTCGGCGTCGGTGAGGTGGCTGACCCAGACCGTCGTGGTGCGCAGCCCGGCGGCGACCACGTCGTTCATCAGCCGCGAGACCTCGGAGAGGTGGGAGCCCTGGGCCAGCGGCAGGTGCATGGCGATGCCCTCGAGGCGGGCGTGCGGGCGGTCGGCGAGCACCCGGGCGGCGGCCCACAGCTCGCGCGCGGTCATCCCGTGCCGCTGCATCGACGTCATCCGCTCCAGCACGAAGCGGGCGTCGGGCTGGCGGGTCAGCAGCGTCTCGAGGTCCTCGACCCGGCTGACGGTGTGCACCAGTCGTCTGGCCAGCGCGGGGTCCTGCGCCGGGTCCGCGTCGAGCGCGGCCCCGAACGGGCGCCACGGCGTCATCACCAGCAGGCTGCCGTCGAAGCGCTGCGCGACGTGCCCGATCTCGTCGTAGGTCCCGATCGCGATCGTGTCGACGCCCAGCCACTGCGCCTTGCGCGCCAGCCGCGCCAGCGTGAACCCGTAGCCGTTGCCCTTGGTCACCGGCACCAGCCCCGGGTGGGTGTCGGCCACCTGCCGCAGGTGGGCGCGCCACCGCTCCCCGTCGACCGTCAGCGTGAGGCTCATCGGTCGGCTCCGGCGGCCGGGTTTTCAGCAGATGCTGAAAAACCTGCGCTTCTGGGCCGAAGTTCCGGCCCAGAAGCGACAGGAAATGCCCAGAGGCTTCCGGCAGGAGCGAACGTCGCGCGCATCAGCGCCGCCTCATGTAGAGGTCGAAGGCGCGGTAGAGCGGGCGGTTGAGCGGGAGGTCCCACTCGCCGACGTACTCGACGGCCTCACCGCCGGTGCCGACCTTGAACTGGATCAGCCCCGCGTGGGAGTCGTCGGGGTCGAGGGTGTCGGTGATGCCGCGCAGGTCGTAGACGCTCGCGCCCGCGGCGAGGGCGTCGCGCATCATCGCCCACTGGATCGCGTTGGAGCCGCGGACCTCGCGCTTCTCGGTGGAGGAGGCGCCGTAGGAGTACCAGGCGTGGGCGCCGACGCGGATCGAGATCGTGGAGGCCACCAGGTCGCCCTCGTGCCGGGCGAACCACAGCCGGATCCGGTCGGGGCTCTCCGCGCCGAGCGCGTCGACCATGGTCTGGAAGTACGCCAGCGGGCGCGGCGTGAAGTGGTCGCGCTGCGCCGTGTGGACGTAGAGGTCGTGGAACGCCTTGAGGTCCTCGGTGCCGGCCGACGAGGTCACCTCGACGCCGAGCTTGCCGGCCTTCTTGATGTTGCGGCGCCAGAGCTGGTTCATGCCCTTGAGCACGTCGTCCTCCGACAGCGGCGCGCCGCCGGCGGTGAGCGGCACCTGGAAGACGTACTGCGGCTGGCCGGCCGCGAAGCCGCCCTCGGCCACCTGCCGGCGCCAGCCGAGCTCGTCGAGCTGGCTGACGACGCGCGCGCCCACGGTGTCGCGCTGGGTCGGGGCCAGGTCGTCCAGGCGTCGTACGCCGGGGTCGGCGATGCCGTCCTTGACCTGCGCCGCCGACCAGCGGCGGGTGACCACCGGGGGGCCCATGCGCGCGCCGAAGGCGCCCTGCGCCTTGAGGTGCGCGGTCATCGGCGCCAGCCACTCGCCCAGCTGCTCGGTCTCCCAGTCGATGACCGGGCCCTCGGGCAGGTAGGCGAGGTAGCGCTTGACCTTGGGCAGCTGGCGGTAGAGCACCAGCGCGGCGCCGACGAGCTCGTCGCCGCGGAACCAGCCGAGCGACTCGCGGCGCCACTCGCCCTTCACCCGGCCCCACGCGGGGGTCTGCAGGAAGCTCGCGGAGTCACGCGACGCGAGGAGGTCGAGGTGCTGGGGCTCGGGGATGGTTCGGACGCTCAGCACGAGGTCGAGGCTACAGCCGCGCGCGCAGCCACTCGAAGTCGGCGACGTGCTCCTCGGCGCCGCCCGGGGTCTCGCAGACGACCGGCGCACCGGCGTCGCGCACGACGGAGGCGAGGAGCTCGGGGTCGATGCGGCCGGCCCCGAAGTTGGCGTGCCGGTCGGCCCCGGTGTCGAACTCGTCGCGGCTGTCGTTGCAGTGCACGAGGTCGATCCGGCCGGTGATGCGGCGGACGTCGTCGACCACCGTCTCGAGCGGGTTGCCCCCGGCGTGGGCGTGGCAGGTGTCGAGGCAGAAGCCCACCTGCTCGAACCCCTCGGCGCCCGAGATCGCCTCCCACACCCGGCCGATCCGCTCGAGGTAGCGGGTCATCGCGTTGTCGCCGCCGGCGGTGTTCTCGATCAGCAGCGGCAGCTTGAGGTCGGTGGCCGCGATGGCCTTGCGCCAGTTGTCGAAGCCCTTCTCCGGGTCGTCGGCCTTGTTGACGTGGCCGCCGTGCACGATCAGCCCCTTCGCGCCGATCGACGCGGCGGCGTCGACGTGCTGCTGGAGCAGCTTGCGGCTGGGGATCCGGATCCGGTTGTTGGTCGTCGCGACGTTGATCAGGTACGGCGCGTGGACGTACAGGTCGACGCCCGCGGCCTCGGCGTCGGCCTTCAGGCCCTCGGCGCCCCCGGCGTAGGCGATCTCCGGGCCGCCGTAGCTCTGCGGGTCGCCCAGGAAGAACTGCACCAGCGGCGCGTTGCGGGCCTGCGCCTCGGCGACGGGGTCGGTCTGGTCGACGTGCGCTCCGATGGCGATGCTCATGCCGCTCATCGTAGGAGTCCGCACCCCCGCCCTCGTTTCCCGCGGCCCCCGGAGGGGCACGTATCCGAGCAACGTCCGAGATCGGCGGTGCGCGGGCTTAGGCTCCTGTCCACCCGCCGGGCACCGAAGAAGAGGCCTCCATGAGCACGATCAGCATCCAGTCGCCCACCGGGACGTGGGCCTCGGAGCAGCCGCGCACGTTCCGCGTCGGGCGCGAGGCCGACAACGACATCGTCGCGGTGGAGCCGACGGTGTCGCGCCGGCACGCGGAGATCCGCGCCGCCGGCGACGGCTGGGAGGTCGTCGACCTCGGCAGCACGCACGGCACCCGCGTCGACGGGCAGCCCGTGCGCCAGGCCCTGCTGAGCGGCACCACCACCCTCTCCTTCGGCGCCCAGGACGAGGCCCTGACGCTGCGGGTGACCGTCACCGGCGCGGTCGCCCCGCCCCCGCCGCCGCCCCCGTCCGCCCCGATGGCGGGCTTCCCGCCCAGCCCGCAGGTCCCGCAGGGGCCTCCCGCACCGCCCGTGCCGGCGTACCCGCAGGCGCCGCCGGTCGGGGCGACCGA
>NZ_JACJGM010000015.1 GCF_015024225.1 Nocardioides lijunqiniae | reverse complement strand
GGCGACCAGCCGCGGCTGCCTGAGCGCGCCGCCGGACCCCCGCGGCTCGGGGGAGGACGCGCGAGCGCGGCCCGGCCCGCCCCGCGTCGGCGCGCTGCTGCGCCGGCTGCACCGCCTCGAGCGGGGGACGCGACGCCTCGCGCGCACCACGCGGCGCTTCGAGGACTGGGAGTCGTGCCTCACGGCGCTGCCGGTCTCGGAGTCCGGCGACACCGAGCAGGGGCTGGGGCACCTCACCGCCGGCACGACGTACCTCCCGGGCCTCGACCTCGACGACAGCGAGCGCGACGACCCCGACTACCAGGTGCTGGCGTTCGCGTGGCGCGACCGGCCGGGGTCGGGCCGGGACTGCGACGACGGCGACGCGGACGACCGTGCCGCCGCGGCCCGGCCGCGGGAGCCACGCAGCGGGCTGCGCCGGTTGCGCGCCGGGCTGCGCGAGCTCCGGGAGGACCTGGGTGACCTCGAGGAGCCGGTCGGCGAGATCACCCGCTTCGACGAGTGCCTCTACACCGTGGGCGTCCGCGAGCGGAGCGGCTTCGCCTTCCGCGACGACCGCGGCCGCGTCACGACGCGACCCGCCCTGCAGCTCGACCTGGGCGGAGCGTCGCTGCCGCAGCAGAGCTGGCTGGCGCTCCCCGGTGAGGAGCCGCCGCAGATCGAGTGCCGCGAGGACTGAGCAGGCTCAGGCGAACGGGTCCGGGGTCGCGCCCGGCAGCTGAGCGAGCAGCTCGCGTGCCTGCGCGGCCACCTTGTGCTCGACGAGCACCTCGTAGCGGGTCGCCACCACCTGGGTGACCGAGGAGAAGTCGCGGACGCCGCGAGTGAGCGCGTAGCTGACCAGCGCGAAGATCAGCCCGAAGAGCGCGCCGACGAGCATCGTCGAGGCGATGGTCGCGAAGGCGCTCTCGTCGGTGAAGATCGTGAAGATCAGGCCGATGAAGAGCCCGAACCACAGCCCCGACAGGGCTCCGCCCAGGGCGACCCGGCCGTTCGTGAGCCGGCCCGTGATGCGCTCGATGCGCTTGAGGTCGGTGCCGACGATCATGCACTGCTCGACGGGGAACTTGTGGTCCGAGAGGTGGTCGACCGCCTTCTGCGCGGCTGCGTAGTCGTCGTAGACCGCCAGCGACTGCGGGAAGGCGAGCTTCAGCGGGGACGCGGGGGTGGCACCGGAGGAGAGGCTCATGCCTCCAGTGTGCCTCGGCCGCGGTGGGGGCGAGCGGGCGCTTGGCGTGAGTTTCACCGGGTACCCGGTGAAACTCACGCTCCCGGTGCGAAACTTCATGCGGGGAGCACGAGGTTCGTGCGGTCAGTGGGTCAGGAGGGGACTGGTGCCGATGTCGACGAACGACGAGCAGGCGGCTCCCAAGCGTGCCTACAACGCGGAGAGCCGCCGCGAGCGGGCCGAGCAGGAGCGCAGCGACACCCGGCGGCGGGTGCTCGTCGCGGCTCGGACCCGGTTCCTGGCCGACGGCTACGCCGGCACCAAGATGCTCGACATCGCCGCCGAGGCCGGGGTCGCGCTCGCCTCGGTCTACCGCGCCGGGAGCAGCAAGTCCGAGCTGGCCCTGGCCCTGCTCGAGATGGCGATCACCGGCCGCGACCCCGTGCAGCCGGCCGAGGACGCTCCCGAGCCCGGCCCGCCGCTCGCCACCCTGGGCCCGCCCAGCTATCCGCACATCGCGGCGACGCCCGAGCCCGAGGAGCAGGTGCGGATGATCGCGGACCGGCTGGTGGAGGTCCTCGAGCGCATCGGGCCGCTGTGGGGCGTGCTGCGCGATGCGGCCGCCGTCGACGCCCGCGCCGCCGAGGCGATGCGCGTCGCCTTCGACCGTCGGGGCGCCTCGTTCGAGGTCGCCGTCGGCCTGCTGCCCCCGGAGCGGCTGCGCGGCGGTGCCCAGGAGTGCATCGACGTGCTGTGGGCGCTCACGACCCCCGAGCTGCACGGCGTGCTGCGGGTCGACCGCGGCTGGAGCCGGGAGCGCTACCACGAGTGGCTGCGGCGCACCCTGGTCGTGCAGCTGCTCGAGCAAAAGTAGAATGGGAGCGCCCGCACCACCGCCCCGCCCCGAAGCAGGAGCCCGCTGTGCCCCGAGTCGTCGTCGACGTCATGCCCAAGCCCGAGATCCTCGACCCGCAGGGCAAGGCGGTGCTCGGCGCGCTGCCCCGGCTCGGCTTCTCCGGCGTGACCGACGTGCGCCAGGGCAAGCGCTTCGAGCTCGAGGTCGAGGGCGAGGTGACCGAGGCGGTGCTGGCCGACGTGCACCGGATGGCAGAGACCCTGCTGTCCAACCCGGTCATCGAGTACTTCACCGTCCACCTCGACGAGACGGTGGACGAGACGGTCGTGACCGCATGAAGGTCGGCGTCGTCACCTTCCCGGGCTCGCTCGACGACGTCGACGCCCAGCGCGCGGTGCGCATCGGCGGCCACGAGGCCGTGGCGCTCTGGCACGGCGACCACGACCTGCGCGGCGTCGACGCGGTGGTGCTGCCCGGCGGCTTCTCCTACGGCGACTACCTGCGCTGCGGCGCCATCTCCCGCTTCTCGCCGGTGATGACCGAGGTCGTCGCCGCGGCCGAGCGCGGCATGCCGGTGCTCGGGATCTGCAACGGCTTCCAGGTGCTCTGCGAGTCGCACCTGCTGCCCGGCGCGCTGATCCGCAACGACCACCGCAAGTTCGTGTGCCGCGACCAGCGGCTGCGCATCGAGAGCAGCCGCACGCCGTGGACCTCGGCCTACGACGAGGGCGCCGAGGTGACGATCGTCCTCAAGAACGGCGAGGGCGGGTTCGTCGCCGACGAGCCCACGCTCGACCGGCTCGAGGGCGAGGGCCAGGTCGTCGCGCGCTACCTCGGGGGCAACCCCAACGGCTCGATGCGCGACATCGCCGGCATCAGCAACGAGCGCGGCAACGTCGTCGGCCTGATGCCGCACCCCGAGCACGCCGTCGAGGACCTCACCGGCGCCGGCACCGACGGGCTCGGCTTCTTCACCTCGCTCGTGGAGCGCGCGTTCGCGTGAGCCCGACCCGCCTGTTCCGCACCGTCGCGCTGGCCGAGGCCGTCACCTGGGCCGGGCTGCTGACGGGGATGTTCCTCAAGTACGTCACCGAGACCACCGAGCTCGGCGTGCGGGTCTTCGGCATGCTGCACGGGGTCGTGTTCATCGCCTACTGCCTCACGACCGTGGTCGTCGCCGTCGACCGGCGCTGGTCGGCCGCCCGCACCGCGGTGGGCCTGCTGTCCGCGATCCCGCCGTTCGCGACCGTGTGGTTCGACCGCCACGTCGAGTCGCGCGGCGCCCTGGGCTCCTCGTGGCGGCTGCTCGGCGAGGAGCCGGCCCGCACCTCCGAGCGACCGGTCGCCTGGCTGCTGCGCAACCCGCTGCGTGGCGCGCTCGCCGCCGTGGTGGCCGTCGCGGCCCTCACGGGCGTGGCGCTCCTGGTCGGACCCCCCGCCGGATGAGCGACGCGGCTCAGCGGTAGCCCTTCGCCAGGCGCAGCCACGAGTCGCCGGCCACGACCCCGGTCACGGGCAGCTTCACCTTCGCCTGCCAGGCGCGCACCTTGGCGGCCGTCGCGGCGTCGTAGACCCCGGTGACCCGCACGGGCGTGCCGACCCGCGAGGCGTTGAGCGTGCGCTGGACGCCACGGACGGGGTGACCGGTCGAGCCGAACTTGAGGACCGGGCGGGCGCCCACCGCGAGCAGGGTCATCCAGGGCCGGGTGTGCCAGTTGCGCGACACCGGCAGGCCCTGCGACCGCTGCCAGGCGTTCATGGCCGTCACCAGGGTCGGGCCGTAGGTGCCGGTCAGACGGCCCCGGAACAGGCCACGCTCCTGGAGCAGGCACTGCAGCGCCTTCACGTGGGCGCGTGACGGCGTGGTGTCGCCCTTCGGAGCCCGGATGACCGGGTAGGAGGTGAAGGAGACACCGACGCCGCCGCAGCGGGCCTCCGGCGCCGCGACGGAGCCGCGACCCAGGGAGAGGTAGTTGCTGTCGATGTTGATGCGTACGCCGCCGTGCACCTCGTCGTGACCGCCGCGGTACTGCTTGATGCGGCGGCCGGGCTGCCATCCGTCCGATCGGACGTAGGAGGTGGAGGTGTTGGCGACGCCGTCCCACCGGGCCAGCCAGATCCGGTCGGGGAGCACGAAGCGGTTGGGCCGCTTGATGCGGGCCTGGTCCAGCGCCGCGATGCCCGATCCGGCGCTCGAGTAGACGCCGGAGACGTAGCCCAGGGCGCGCAGCCGCGTCGTCCAGCCGCTGAGGAACGAGAGGGCGGACTCGCGGCAGTGGGTGTTGCCGGAGTCGAAGCCCTCGAGGTCGTACCAGAGCGTGCTGCCCCTCGTGATGCCCAGGGCCTGGGCGTCCGTGACGGTCTTGACGGCCTCAGCCAGGCCCTGCCGCTGCGCGGTGGTGTAGAGCTTGTCGGCGCCGGGCTTCGGGTTGATCCTGACGTCGTCCGAGTAGCGCGGGAAGCGCGGCTGGCACGAGGCCTGCGGGCCGAGCGTGATCGGCAGCAGCCGCCAGCCCAGGCGCAGCTGGTCGGCGACCCACGTGGGGGTCAGGTTCGGCTGGTTGCGGCAGGCACGCGAGTCGCCGGAGATGTAGATGCCCACCGCCGAGAACGGCGAGCTGCGCCGCCAGGCGTTCATCGCGCGCTGCGTCGGAGCCAGGCACTGGTCGAAGCCGAAGCCGGTGAAGTCACCCGGCGTGACCGGGTTGGCCGCTCGCTTCGCGGCCACCGGAGCCGAGACTGCGGTGGCGCCGGTGGCCTGGGCGCCGGGTCCCGAGGCGCTCAACGTGGCGGCGGCGATGGCGCTCGCGGCCAGCAGGCTCAGCGATCGGAGACCGAAGGTGGGCAGGGGGAAGGTCATCGCGGAGCTCCAGGGGAAGGGTGTGGCACCGGGTGGCGCCGTCACGATAACCCCACTGTTCACACCAGTAACAGGGCTGCGAGTGAACTACAGATCTGTAATTCTCAGGCGGCCTCCGCCGCCAGTGCCTCCACCTCGACGGGCTCGGGCGCCGTGGCCCGCGCGGGTCGCAGCAGGGTGGCCGCCAGTGCGAGGGCGACGGCCGTGAAGGCGGCCGAGGTCAGGAACGCCTCGCGTGCTCCCGGCAGGAACTCCCCGGGCACCGCGCCGGCGGCGTAGACCGAGACGATCACGGCGACGCCGACGGCGCTGCCCAGCTGCTGCGTGGTCTGCAGCAGTCCGGACGCCGCCCCGGCGTGCTCGGGCTCGACGTCGGCGAGCGCGGTCGCCGTCACCGGCATGAAGACCAGTCCCGCCGAGAGGCCGTTGAGCAGCATCGGCAGCAGCACCGCGCCGGCGTAGGAGCTCTCGGCCCCGACCTGGCTCAGCAGCACGAAGCTCGACGTCAGGCCGAGCGTGCCGACCACGACCAGGGGGCGGGCGCCGAAGCGGGCCATGAGCCGCGGGGTGAAGCGGGAGACGGTGAAGATGCCGAGGCTGAGCGGCAGGAACGCGAAGCCGGCCGCGAGCGGCCCGAAGCCGAGGACGCCCTGGACGTACTGGACCACCAGGAAGAACATCGACAGCTGGCCACCGACGACCAGGGCCATGACCGCGAGCGCGGCGACGCGGCGGCGGCTGCGCAGCAGCCGCGGCTGGATCATGGGGTGGGCCACCCGCGTCTCGGTGACGGCGAGGGTGGCCAGCAGCAGGACGCCGACGGCGAAGCCGCCGAGGGTGCGCGCGGAGGTCCAGCCGTGGTCGGGCGTCCCGATCAGGGCCCAGACGAGGGAGACCGCGCCGAGCGTGGCCGTGACCGCGCCCAGGACGTCGAACCGGCCGGGTCGGCGCGGGGTCTCGGTGACGAAGCGGCGGGCGAGCGCGAGCACCACCAGGCCGATGGGCACGTTGATGAAGAGCGTCCAGCGCCAGGAGCCCACGTCGGTGACGAGGCCGCCGAGCAGCAGGCCGAGGGACGCGCCGCCCGAGGAGACGGCGGCGAAGAGCGCGAACGCCCGGTTGCGCGCGGGCTCGTCGGGGGCGCTGGTGGTGAGCAGGGCCAGGACGCTGGGGGCGGCCAGCGCCGCACCGACGCCCTGGGCGGCACGCGCCGCCACCAGCTGGCCCGGCGTCTGGGCGAGGCCGCCCAGGAGCGAGGCGACGGTGAAGAGGGCGAGGCCGACCTCGAAGAGGCGCAGGCGACCGCGGACGTCGCCGAGGCGGCCGCCCAGGAGCAGCAGTCCGCCGAAGGCGAGCGTGTAGGCGTTGAGGACCCAGGAGAGCGAGGCGGGGCCGAAGCCGAGGTCGGCGTCGATGCGCGGGAGCGCGACGTTCACGACGGTGGCGTCGAGCACCAGCATCAGCTGGGCGACGAGGACGATGGCGATGCCCGTGGCGGCGCGGCCGGCGTCGGGCGGGAGGTCGACCGGCAGGTCGGTGCCGGTGCTGCGGTTCGTGAGGACGGACATGGGAGAGTCCTGTTCTGGCCGATCAGGCCGGTGTACGCTAGATGTGGAGATCGACTCCGGTTCTCCACGAGCATACGGAGACACTCTCCGGTTTGGCAAGAGGGAAGAGGGACCCGCCGTGCGTGCCGACGCCAAGCGCAACTACGACCGCATCGTCGAGGTCGCGCGCGTCGTCTTCCGCGAGCAGGGCTACGACGCCTCCCTCGACGAGGTCGCCAAGCGCGCGGGCGTCGGGCCGGGCACGCTCTACCGCCACTTCCCGAAGCGGGAGAACCTGCTCGACGCGATCATGCAGAGCTGGGTGGACCGCATCGACGAGGCCGCCGACCAGGCGCTCGCCGACGAGCGCGAGCCGCGCGAGGTGCTGCTCGGCTGGTTCGAGTCCTACGTCGAGCTGATCAGCGCCCACAAGGGCGGCCCGGCCAAGATCACGTCCGCGATGGGTGACCCCGACTCCCCGATCCGCACCAAGTGCGAGGTGCTGCGCTCCGCCGGCGGCCGCGTGCTGGAGAGCCTCCGTGAGGACGGCGCCCTGCGCGACGGCGTCGACAGCACCCAGGTCGCCCGACTCGTGGGTGGGGTCGCGACCATCGCCGACCAGGGCGAGCTGGACCCCTCCGACGTGCGTCCGCTGCTCGAGGTCGTCGCCGACGGGCTCCTCACGTAGGGCGCGGACGCGCCAGCAGCGACACCGCGACGCCCAGCGTCACGACCGCCGCGCCGACCAGCAGGTGCGCCGTCACCGGCTCGCTGAGCACCAGCGCGCCCAGGGTCACGGCCACCACCGGGTTGACGTAGGCGTACGTCGCGACGGTGGTCGTGGGCAGCGTCCGCAGCGCCACGACGTACGCCGTCAGCGCCAGCAGGGAGCCCGGCCCGACCAGGTACGCGAGGGCGAGCAGCGAGCGCAGGGTGACGCGGCCGGGATCCAGGTCGCCGAGCTCGCCGCTGACGGTCGCGGCCACGAGGAGGGCGGCCCCGCCCGTGAGCATCTGCATCGCGGCGCTGCGCAGGTGGTCGGCCGGCAGCGTCAGGCGCCCCGAGACGACCGAGCCGAAGCCCCAGCTCGCGCTCCCGACGAGCAGGATGACCAGGCCGGAGGTGGAGCCGGTTCCGTCCCCGCCGGGGTGCACCAGGACGGCCACGCCCGCCAGGCCGACGAGGAGCGCAAGGCCGCGCACCAGGCCCACGCGCCGCCCGTTGAGGACGCGGTCGGCCAGGATCATCCACAGCGGCACGGTGGCGACCAGCAGCGCGGCGACGCCCGACGGCACCGACTGCTCCGCGACGCTGACGCCGCCGTTGCCGATGCTGAGGGTCATCACCCCGACCACGGCCGCCGCCGCCCACGGGCGGGCTCCGGAGGGCCCCGCCGGTCGCGCGCTGCGACGGCGGCGCGCGACGAAGGCGTACATGAGCCCACCGGCGACGAGGTAGCGCGTGCCCGCGAGCAGCAGCGGCGGGACGGTCTCGATGCCGATCGCGATCGCCAGGTACGTCGAGCCCCACACGACGTAGACCACGAGCAGGGCGGCCCACGGCAGCCAGGCAGGCGCGGGGGCGAGCGGTCGGGACGGGGTGGCGGTCTGGGTCATGCAGGTCTTCCGGTCGGGGAGCACCAGCCTGGCGGGCCGGGTGCCCGCCCACGAGTGGCAGAAAGGACACGAAGCGTGCATTTCCGGCCGTCGGCGCGGCCCGTGGGGCCCGAGCGTCTCGGGCCCCCCGGCGAATCGGCGGGCGACCGGGCGCGCCGGTAGATTGACGCCCGTGACCGAGACCCGTCCCGAGACCCGCGCCACGCTCGACACCGTCTCGGTCGCCGCCGAGGACCCGGCCCGCGACCAGCCCTGGGCCGACCTGGGCCTCAAGGCCGACGAGTACCAGGAGATCCGCGAGATCCTCGGGCGCCGTCCCACCAGCGCCGAGCTCGCGATGTACTCCGTGATGTGGAGCGAGCACTGCTCCTACAAGAGCTCCAAGGTGCACCTCAAGCAGTTCAGCGAGATCCCGCAGGTGACCCCGGCCGGCCGGATGCTGGCCGGCATCGGCGAGAACGCCGGCGTCATCGACGTCGGCCAGGGCTACGCCGTGACCTTCAAGGTCGAGTCGCACAACCACCCGTCGTACGTCGAGCCCTACCAGGGCGCCGCGACCGGCGTGGGCGGCATCGTCCGCGACATCCTCGCGATGGGCGCGCGCCCGGTCGCCGTCATGGACTCCCTCCGATTCGGCCCTCTCGACACGGACAGTCATGGCGACACCCACCGGGTGCTGCCCGGCATCGTCGCCGGCGTCGGCGGCTACGGCAACATGCTCGGCCTGCCCAACATCGGCGGCGAGGCCGTCTTCGACGAGACCTACCTCGGCAACCCGCTCGTCAACGCCCTGTGCGTGGGGGTGCTCCGCCACGAGGACCTGCACCTCGCCAAGGCCTCCGGCGTCGGCAACCAGGTGATCCTCTACGGCGCCAAGACCGGCGGCGACGGCATCGGCGGCGTCTCCGTCCTGGCCTCGGAGACCTTCGACGCTGCATCGGATGGTGCCTCCGGCACGGGCGGCCCGGCCAAGCGGCCCGCCGTCCAGGTCGGCGACCCCTTCATGGAGAAGCTGCTCATCGAGTGCACGCTCGAGATCTTCGCCGCCGGCCTGGTCGCCGGCATCCAGGACCTGGGCGGCGCCGGGCTGTCCTGCGCGACCTCCGAGCTCGCGAGCGCCGGCGACGGCGGCATGCACGTCGACCTCGACGCCGTGCCGCTGCGCGACTCGACGCTGGCTCCGGAGGAGATCCTCATGAGCGAGTCGCAGGAGCGGATGATGGCCGTCGTCGAGCCCGACGACGTGGCGGCGTTCCTCGCGATCTGCGCGAAGTGGGAGGTCGACGCGACCGTCGTCGGCGAGGTCACCGACACCGGCCGCCTGCAGATCGACTGGCACGGCGAGCGCGTCGTCGACGTCCCGCCCCGCTCGGTCGCCCACGACGGCCCGACCTACCACCGGCCGTTCGCGCGCCCCGACTCCCAGGACGTGCTGCAGGCCGACACCGCCGAGGCGCTGCCCCGGCCGAGCACCGGCGAGGAGCTCGCGGAGACGCTGCTGCGTCTCGTGGCCTCGCCCAACCTCTGCGACAAGTCCTGGATCACCGACCAGTACGACCGCTACGTCCGCGGCAACACGGTGCTGGCCCAGCCCAGCGACAGCGGGATGATCCGCATCGACGAGGACACCAACCTCGGCGTCGCCGTCTCCACCGACTGCAACGGCCGCTTCGCCCGGCTCGACCCGTACGCCGGCGCGCAGCTCGCGCTCGCGGAGTCCTACCGCAACGTCGCCACCGGAGGCGCGGTGCCGCTGGCGATCTCCGACTGCCTCAACTTCGGCTCGCCCGAGGACCCCGCGGTGATGTGGCAGTTCGCGGAGGCCTGCCGCGGCCTCAAGGACGCCTGCCTCGAGCTCGGCATCCCGGTCACGGGCGGCAACGTCAGCCTCTACAACCAGACCGGCGAGACGGCGATCCTGCCCACGCCGGTGGTCGCCGTGCTCGGCGTCATCGAGGACGTCACCCGCCGCACCCCCTCAGCCTTCGCCGCCGCCGGCGAGCGCATCCTGCTGCTGGGCGACTCCCGCGAGGAGCTGTCGGGCTCGGAGTGGGCGCACGTCGTCCACGGCCACCTCGGCGGACTGCCCCCGCGGGTCGACCTGGCGCGCGAGAAGGCGCTCGCCGAGCTGCTCCACGAGGGCATCGGCCTGCTCACCAGCGCCCACGACGTCTCCGACGGCGGGCTCGCGCAGACGCTCGTCGAGGGCGCGCTCCAGCACGGCGTCGGCGCTGCGGTCTCGCTGCCGGGCGACGCGTTCCTCGCGCTGTTCGCCGAGTCGGCCGGGCGGGTCGTCGTCACCGTCGCCGCCGACCGGGTCGACGAGCTCACCTCGCTCGCCGCGCGCCACGGCGTCCCCGTCACGGACCTGGGCGTCACGGGCGGCGACGCGCTCAGCGTCGACGGGCAGTTCGACCTCCCGCTCGAGGACATCCGCTCGGCGTGGGCGGCCACGCTGCCGGCCGCCCTTGGCTGACGACCTGGTCGTCTCCCGGTCGCTGGTCATCCCGGCGGCCGAGCTGTCCGAGCGGTTCTCGCGGTCCTCGGGCCCCGGCGGCCAGGGCGTCAACACCGCCGACACCCGCGTCGAGCTGTCCTTCGACCTGGCGTCGTCGCCGGCGGTGCCGGCGTACCTCCAGGAGCGGATGCTCGAGCGGCTCTCGTCGCGCCTGGTCGGCGGCGTCCTGACGGTCACCGCCAGCGAGCACCGCACCCAGCTGGCCAACCGCCGCGCGGCGCGCGAGCGGCTGGCGTCGCAGCTGCGCGACGCGGCGCTGCCGCCGTCCCCGACGCGGCGGCCCACCCGACCGACGCGCGGCTCCAAGGAGCGGCGGCTCGGCGCGAAGAAGCGACGCGGTGACATCAAGCGCGGCCGCCAGGGGCGGTTCGAGTGATGAGCCGACGGGTGCTGCTGGCGGCACCCGCCGCCGGGGCCCTGGGTGCGCTGCTCGCCGGCTGCGGGGAGGATGAGCCCGTGACCACGAGCGACGGACCCCGCGACGGCCGGGTCGACTACGGCAGCGACCCCAGCCAGTTCGGCGAGCTCTACCTGCCGGGCGGGCGCCCGCGCGGCGTCGTCGTGGTGATCCACGGAGGGTTCTGGCAGGCGCAGTACGACCGCACGCTCGGCCAGCCGCTGGCCGTGAGCCTGCAGGCCGCGGGCTGGGCCGCGTGGAACCTGGAGTACCGCCGGCTCGGCAACGGCGGCGGCACACCGGCGACCTTCGACGACGTCTCGGCCGGCATCGACAAGCTCGCCGACCTCGACCTGGACCTGTCGACGGTGGTCACGCTCGGCCACTCCGCGGGCGGCCACCTGGCGACGTGGGCCGCGGGCCGGGGTCGCGACGGCGGCTGGCCGGACCGGGTGGCGGTCACGGCCGTGATCTCGCAGGCGGGCGTGCTCGACCTGCGCGCGGCCGACGCCGACGGACTGGGCGGTGGCGCGGCCGAGGCGCTGCTCGGCCACAGGCCCACGGCGACCGACGCGCCGTACGACCCGCAGCAGCAGCTGCCGCTCGACGTGCCGGTGTGGTGCGTGCACGGCCAGGACGACGACGTCGTGCCCCCGAGCCAGTCGGCGGCGTACGTCGAGGCGGCCCGGGAGGCCGGCGGCGAGGCCGAGCTGGTCGAGGTCGACGGCGACCACTTCGTGGTCATCGACCCCGAGTCGGCCGCGTGGACGCGGACCCTCGAGATCCTCGACACGCTGGGCTGACGCCCCTCCTGCAAGGCTCAGAGCGGCGGCAGCGTCGAGATCTTCTGCCAGATCTTGCGCGACATCCCGGTGGTGAGGTCCTCGATCGAGTTGACCGTGTCGAGCACCACCGCGTCGCGCGACTCCTCGGCACACAGCGCGGCGGTCTTCCCCACCAGGCTGAGGAGCTCGGAGCAGTAGTCGAGGTAGCGCTCCATCTCGTCGCGCGTCATGTCGGCCGGCTGGCTGACCGGCGTCGGGACGAACGACGGCCGCAGCTGCTCGGGGTCCTTGGTGAGCTGGTGCATGTCGATGATGTGCGCGGTCGAGCGCAGCTGGTGGAGCAGGGCCAGGGTGCGCCCGCGCTGCAGGCGCTCGGGGAAGCTCCACAGGAAGAACACCGCGATCCCGGCGAAGACCAGGTCGTTGATGACCGTCTCGATCAGCGGCAGCACCTCGAGCGAGCTGCTGAAGACGCCGTCGAAGCGCAGGGTGTCGCGCACCGCGAGCACGAGCGCGACCACGGTGCCGGCCAGGATCAGCCCCATCAGCGCCCGCGAGGCCAGCCGCGCGGTCCGGATCCGGCCCTGGGCCTCGCCGGCCCCCGACTCGACCTCGTCGATGATCAGCAGGAGGTCGCCGGCGACCTTGCGCAGCCCCCGCTCGGGGAACCGCGCCGCGATCCGGTCCTGCAGCCGGGTCACGGTCGCCCGGACCGGCCCCGCCTCCAGCGGCTCGTGCAGGTCCCGGGTCACGGGACGCAGCCTAGACGCCGGGGGCGGGACGACGGGTCAGCTGGAGGCGCGCATCGCCCGGAGGCCGACGACCAGCCCGAGGGCGGCGGTGAGGGCGGCGGCGAGGAGGCCGTAGCCGACCGTGTCGGCCGCGAAGTCCCCGGCGAAGAGGGCGCGCTCGGCGTCGACGACGTACGTCAGCGGGTTGAGGTCCGAGGCGACCCGCAGCCAGCCCGGGGCCCCCTCGAGCGGGAGCAGCACGCCGGCGAGCAGCAGCAGCGGGAAGATCACCGTCTGCTGGACCGTCCAGAACATCCAGTCCTGGTCCTTCGCGGCCAGCGCGAGGGCGAACGACAGCGCGCCGATGCCGATGCTGAACAGCGACAGGACGGCGGCGCCGACCAGGATGCCGAGCGGGTGCAGCTCGAAGCTGAACGGCGTCACGACGGCCACGATGATCACGGTCTGCATCAGCATCGGCACGACCTCCTTCAGCGCCCGGCCGACCAGCAGCGACGAGCGGCTCAGCGGCGAGACGAGCAGCCGCTCGTGGGAGCCGCTGCTGATCTCCTGCATCAGGTTGGCGCCGGTGAAGCTCGCGCCCATCAGTGCAGTCATCGCGACGATGCCGGGCACGAACCACTGCAGCGCCGAGCCGGTCCCGACGTCGGGCAGCAGCGGCGCGAAGAGGCCGAGGAAGACCAGCGGCTGGACCATCGCGAACAGCACGGAGGCCGGCTCCCGGAAGACCGGCTTGAGCTCGCGGACCATGACGTTCCAGGTGTCGCCGAGGAAGCCGGGAGGAGCGGGCTCCTCGGCGTCGGCGCGGCGGACGGTGACCGTCTCGGTGAGGGTGGTCATGCTGCTGCTCCTTCGGTGGTGGCGGTGGGGATGGCGGTGGTGGTGTCGGTCTCGCGCAGGCTGCGGCCGGTGAGGTCGAGGAAGACGTCGTCGAGGGTCGGCCCGGAGACCTCCATGCGGGTCGCGGGCGTGCCCGCGGCGGCCAGGTCGGCGACCAGGCCCGGCGCGAGGTCGCGTCCGTGGGCGACGCGGACCACGAGGTCGGCGCCGCGCAGGTCGACCGAGGCCCCCTCGACCCGCTCGGCCCGGGCCGCGGCCGCCGCGGCGTCGGCCGTCGAGCCGAAGCCCAGCGACACCAGGTCGCCGAGCGCGGACTTCAGCCGCGAGGCGGTGTCGTCGGCGATGACGAGGCCGTGGTCGATCACGATCACCCGGTCGGCGATCGCGTCGGCCTCCTCGAGGTAGTGGGTCGTCATGACGATCGTCGTGCCGACCTCGCGGTTGAGCCGCCGCACCTGCTCCTGCAGGTTGACCCGGTTCTGCGGGTCGAGGCCGGTGGACGGCTCGTCGAGGAACATCAGCCGCGGCGCGTGGACCAGGCCGATGGCGACGTCCAGGCGCCGGCGCTGCCCGCCGGAGAGCGTCGAGACCGGGCGCATCGCGTGCTCGGTCAGGTCGAAGGCGTCGAGCAGCTCGTCGGCGCGAGCCCGGGCGGCCGAGCGGCCCATGCCGAACGACCGTGCCTGGCTCACGACCTCGTCGCGGCCGCGCTGCTGGTGACCCGCGGCGTTGCCCTGACCGACGTACCCGATCGAGCGGCGCACGGCGCGGTGCTCGCGCACGACGTCGTGCCCGGCGACCTCGGCGGTCCCGGACGTCGGGGGGATCAGGGTGGTCAGCATCCGCAGGGTGGTGGACTTGCCGGCGCCGTTGGGGCCGAGGAAGGCGACGAGCTCGCCGTCGGCGACCTCGAGGTCGAGGCCGCGCACGGCCTCGACGGTCTGGTGGTGACGCGTGAAGTGGCGGGTGAGGCCTCGCGTCCGGATCACGGGGGTGGTGGAAGTGGTCATGAGGACGACGCTAGGAAGGCATCAGGTCAGTTTCCGGCCGCAATCGGATCTACTGTGAGGTCATGTCCACCAGCGCCCGGATGCTGCGTCTGCTCTCCCTCCTGCAGACGCACCGCTACTGGCCCGGCGGCGAGCTGGCCACCCGGCTCGAGGTCAGCGCCCGCACCCTGCGGCGCGACATCGAGCGCCTGCGCGAGCTGGGCTACGCCGTCGACGCGGTGCGCGGCGTCGCCGGCGGCTACCAGCTGCGCGCGGGTGGGTCCCTGCCGCCGCTGCTGCTCGAGGACGAGGAGGCGGTGGCGATCGCCGTCGGCCTGCAGCAGGCGGCCAACGGCTCGGTGTCGGGCATCGCCGAGACCTCGGTGCAGGCGCTGACCAAGGTCATCGCGCTGATGCCGCCGCGGCTGCGCCGTCAGATCGACGCCTTGCGCTCGCAGACCGACAACCTGGTCTGGGACGCCCGCCCCGGCGTCGACCCGGTGATCCTGACGACGCTGGCCCAGGCCTGCCGCGACGACGAGCCGCTCCACCTGACCTACACCGCGCGCGGCGCCGAGCCCACCGAGCGATGGGTGGAGCCGCACCGGCTGGTCTCGCTCGGTCGCCGCTGGTACCTCGTCGCCTACGACCGCGACCGCCGGGACTGGCGGTCGTTCCGCGTCGACCGGGTCGCGGCGCCCCGCGCGAGCGGCCAGCGCTACCGGCCCCGTGATCTGCCCGGCGGGGACGCCCTGGCGTTCGTGCAGGCCGGGATCCGTCAGATCCCGCAGCGCTACGACGTCCGGGTCCGCGTCGCGGCCGATGCCGGGCAGGTCGCGCGCGCCGTCGGCCGCTGGGGCGAGGTCACGCCGTACGACGGCGGGTGCGTGCTGACGATGAGTGTCGACGACCTGCACTGGCCGGTGATGGTGCTCGCCCAGCTCGGCGCCGAGTTCACCGTCGAGTCGCCCGACGAGCTGGTCGAGACCGTCGCTCGGGTGGCAGGCACGTTCGCCCGAGCACGGGGATCGGCCTAGCTCTTGGTCGTCGTGCGGTGGCGCCTACGGCCTACTTGACCCGGACGGAGGTCTTCTTCACCCTCTGCTTCACCGTGTAGGTCGTCGTGGAGGAGGAGAAGGTCGAGGCGGGAAGGGTGACGGTGACGCGAGCCCGGGCGCCAACCTTTGCCTTGCTGCCCAGCGCGAACGACACCGGCCGTCCGTTCCTGATCGTGATCGTCCTGGTCGACCTCACCCCCTCGAGCCCGGCGATCACGACCTTGAGCCTCGTGTCGAGCAGCTGCTTCGAGACTCCCGGGACCGACAAGGAGACAGTCAGCTTCTTGCCCTTGACGGCCTTGACCGCGACTGTTGCCGTGGCTGCCTTCATGGTCTTCGCGATCGGCACCCTCACGGCTGCCGACGTGGATCCGGATGCCAGCCGAGTGTCCTGCGGAGTGAACACCGCTGTCAGCGAGGGGCTGGAGCCAGGAGTGAACACCATGGCCGAGGTGGCAGTGCCGGTCACCGGATCCACGTCGGCCACAGCCAGTGTCCTTCCTCCGGCCATGAAGCTGATCTTGCCGGGGAAGCCCTCCGTGACGGTAGCGGCGAGCGTGCGCTTCGTCCCGGAGCCGGAGACCCGCAGCGTCGTCGACGTCGCGACCGGGTTCGCAGCCACCGCCTCGGTCATCTCGGAGACCGCCGGGGTGGGCGCATAGCGGTCCGCGGTCCCCGTGACCCGCACCGCGAGTCGATGACCGATGTCCTCGACGCGCGCCAGGTAGGAGACGTCGGTCGCGCCCGCGATCGGCTGGCCGGCACGCAGCCACTCATAGGTGAACTCCGCTGCCGGCGTCCAGTCGGGGACGCTCGCGGTCAGGCGGTCACCGACCTTCGGCGAGGCTGTGTCGACCACCGGTGACGGCGTCTGGACGAACTGCGCCACCGAGGAGCTGCCGGTCAGCGCGACGCGGGTGTGACCACCGTCGACGTTGCTCGCGATGACGAGCTCAGCCGAGGAGGTGGTCATGGGCCGCTTCGGGACGAAGCGCACCACCACCGTGTAGCTCTGACCGACGGCAACGGTGGTGTTGCCTGCGGTCGTCTCATCGATCTCGAAATCGTTCGCGGCGACGCCATCTGTGTCGGTCACCGCGATGTCACCGACAGCCAGCGGCTTCGTCCCCGTGTTCACGAGGGTCACCTGCTGGGGCTCGGAGGTCGCGCCCGGCTTCTGCTCCGCGAAGACGAGCGGTCCACTCGCCTCGGCGCTGACGCCGAGACCTCCTGGCAGGGTCACCAGGTCGGTGCGCGACTTGCGCAACCGGGACTGCAGGATGTCCTTCTGCTGGCCTTCCAGGAACGCCGCCTGGAAGTCGGTGTAGACGGGATAGCGCTCCACCCATTCGTCCTGGTAGCTGGGCTGGTACAGCGCGACGTAGCCCTGATCCATGAGAAGCCGGATCTGCTGGCCGGCGGCCAGGTTGTCCGGGACCTCTCCGATGCCCTCCCACTGGCCGACGGACGCGCCAGTGGGGTTCAGCTCCTGCGGCAGCTCGGTCGAGAGCTGCTGCGGCGCCGACTTCGGGTCTCCGTTCCAGTACCAGAGCTTCTGACGCTGTGCCTCGGTCACGGGGAAGGCGTCGTTGACCGTCGTGTCCGCGGACAGGATCAGGTACTCGTTGGCCTTGTTCTTACGGATCTCGCGGATGCTGTGACCGCCGAGGTCGAGCTCGATCGGCGGGCCGAACTTCGCCTTCGTGGCGGAGCCGCCGGTCAGCTGGACGATGTTCGTCACCGGGACGATGAGCGCGTCGCCCCCGGCCTTGCCGCCGACGAGCGGTGTGCGGAACCCGAGGTAGAGGGTGGTTCCGTTGGGGGCGAACTCGGCCGCCTCGGCGTTGAACGCGTCGGGCCCGTTGGGGGTCTTCCCCACTGCTGTGCCCGCGCCGAAACCGTAGCGGTCGCCGTTGGCCTGGTCCCAGTCGACGAGGTCCTTGCGCAGGTTCGCGTACATGCCGACCGGCGTCAGCCTCGCGTTGGCCCCGCTGCCGCTGATCCGGGTCTGGAGGACCTGGTGACGACTGGGCTCGACCTCCCCCTTGCGGCTGTTGCCGAGCGAGCCGAGCCAGAACACCAGGTTGCCCGTGCGCGCGGAGGACTCGTAGTCGACCTCGCCACCGATTTCCGCTCCCGCGGAGAACTCAGCGACCGGCACGCCAGTGGTCTCGGGGTCGTACAGGCGGATCAGCTCGTGCTCGTCGTCTGCCACGAAGAGGTGCCCGTCACCCGCGGCGATCGATGTCGAGGCGTCGCTGGAGGTCAGCAGGAAGCGACTCGTCGGCGTCGCCTGCTCCGAGGCGTAGTAGTCCAGCGAGTACGAGGCCGTCTTGCCGCCGGCACCGGTGACGGTGAACACCACCGTCGAGTTGCCCAGCTGAGCCGGGTCGAAGCTGGCGTGCCGGGTGCTGCCGGCGCCGCTGACCGACACCTGCTCCCGTGCGGTGAACGCCGGGTAGCGTGCGCCCTTCGCCTCGACCTCAGCCGTGACGACGAGCTGATCTGGGTTCACCGGCGTCGCTCCGTCAGCGCCCACCTGGGAGACGAACAGATCGAGCCCGGGGTTGGTCGGATCATCGACCACTCCCGACATGGCGTGGGAGCTGTCGACGGAGGCACCCGCCGGCTGCGGGAACTGCGCGAGGATGACGGGCAGCCGCGCTTCCTCGTCGGCCGCAGCGGCAGCATCGGGGACGTGGAGCACGGATGCGGCCAAGGCGATGCCGAGAGCGCCGGTCAGGCCGTGACCGACACGGGCCGCAGGTCGCGGCCGCCGCTTCTGCGTGAGTGGTGAGGACGTGGACGAAGAGTGCATGGGTGTTTCCGTTCAGTGGGGGGAGGACGAAGGGGCGCAGGTCTGGACCTGCGCCCCTTCGGGAGCAGGTGCTGAGCTAGCGGATGGCCACCTTGACCGTCTTCGTCGCCTTGCGGACGGTGTAGGTGGTGAACCCCACGGTCTTGACGATGCTCGGCACCGAGACCGAGACCGTGACCTTCTGGCCCTTCCTCAGCTTCGCCGCGTTCTTGCCCCTGAGCTTCAGGGTCACGTTGCCGTTGCCCAGCGTGGCCCTGAAGGTCCCCACGCCGGTCACCTTCACCGTCACCCGCTGGTTCAGGTAGGCCGAGGCCAGTCCCGGGGCGGACACCCTGATCGAGAGTGCCTTGCCCTTGACCGACTTCGCGCTCACCCGCGGCGTCACTGATGTGGACGCGATCGAGGTGATCGTGACCGACCCGGAGTGCGAGGCGAGGAACGCCTCGGGGTCGCTCGGGGTGAACACCGCCTGGATCCGATGCGAGCCTCTCGCAAGCGTGACCGACGCAGTCGCTTCGCCGTTCACCGGCGTCACCGTGGCGAGCTTCGTGCCACCTCGGACGAAGTCGACGGTCCCCGGCACATTCGGCGTGACCGAGGCCGTCAAGCGTGCCGTCGTACCGCTGATCGAGGCCGAGAGATCGACAGCCGTAGCGGACTTGCCGTCCTGGCCGTCCTCACCGTCCTCCCCGTCCTCGCCGTCCTCTCCGTCCTCGCCGCTCGGCAGCTCACCGGAGGTGCCGACCAGCGCAAAGGTGCTCTCGCGACCGTCCACGTTGCTCTGGACGACCAGCGTGGCGTGGGACTCGGCGTTGATGCGCGACGGGGCGAAGCGGACCCGGACAGTCGCCGACTCGCCGGGCTCCAGGGTGGTCCCCGTGAGCTGGTCGCGACTGATCAGGAACTCATCGCCTGACACGTTGTCCTCGTCAGTGATGCGAAGACGGTCGACGACGAGCGGGTTCGAGCCGGTGGCCGTCACCGTGATCTCCTGCGCCGCACCGATGGTGTTCGCTGCCTGCACCGGGAACTCGTCCGGACCATCGATCTCGCTGAGCACGTCGACCGCCCCGTCGAGCACGAAGCTGTCGATGCGTGACTTCCGGGTGTTGGCGTACTGGTCGTCCTTGTTCAGGTTGATACCGCTCGCGTAGAGCCGGTCGTCGCCCTGGTCGAGCATCAGGTCGATCTTCTGGCCGGGCGCCAGCTTGCCCGGGAGCTCGCCGATGGCCTCCCAGATGCCCGGAGCGACGTTGAAGCCGGGCTCGACGTTGAGGGGAACCCGGGTGGTCAGCTTCGCCGGGCGCACCGACGGGTCGCCCTTCCAGTACCAGAGAGCGCTCTCGGTGTTCAGCGAGTCGCTGCCCGCGGTCGCACTGAGGATCAGGTACTCGCCCAGGTCGTTCTTGCGGATCTCGCGGATCGTGTGGCCGCCCAGGTCGAGCAGGATCGGCTCACCGAACTCCGCCGTGGCGCCCGTGCCATCGGTCAGCTCCGCGATGTTCTCCACCGGGACGATGAGCGCCTTGCCGTCGAGCGCCGCCGGAACGATCGGCGCCCGGAAGCCGAGCCAGAGCTCGCTGCCATCGGGCGAGAACTCGGAGCCCTCGATGGAGAAGCCGTCGAGCACGGTCGGCCGCTTGCCGGAGGCGGTGCCGGCGGCGAAGCCGAAGCGGTTGTCGTTCGCCTGGTCCCATGCCACCAGGTCGGTTCGCAGGTTCCGGTACGGGGTGCCGGACGCCTCCAGCTTGGCGTCGGCCCCGACACCACTGACCTCGGTACGGACGACGGTCTGCCGGGTGGCATCGAGCCCCCCGGACGGGACGTTGCTGTGGGAGCCGAGCCAGAACACCGTGTCGTCGATGCGTGCCGACGACTCGATGCTCGGCTTGTTCCCCGTCAGGCTGAGCAGCCTCAGCGGCAGACCCGACTTCCGACTGTCGTACAGTCCGACCGCTCCACCCCGGTCCTCCTCCGAGACGAACAGGTGCCCGTCCCCGGCGCTGATCGCCGTGGACGCCTCGGCGGTGCCCTGCAGCACGCGGCTCGTCGGCGTGGTCGCACCGGAGACGTAGTAGAGCAGCGTGAACTTCGCGGTCTTGCCGTTGGGGCCGGTGACGGCGAAGGTGAGGGTCGAGTTGCCCTTGGTCTTGGGCGTCAGCGTGACCGCCCGGTTGGTTCCGGTGCCGGCGATGTCGATCCCGTCGACGTCGATCACGTTGCGTGCGCTGCTGGCCACGGCGACGTCGAGCTGCGAGGGGTTGACCGGATCACCGTCGGCGTCAAGCATTCCCACCGACAAGGTCAGACCGGGATTGGTCGGGTCGCCGAGCACGGCCGACTGACGGTACTGCGAGGCCCCGTAGAAGGGGAGCTCGATGTCGCTGATGATCGCCGGGGCGTCCGCTTCCCAGCTCGCAGCGACGACGTCGCTCTGCGCTGAGGTGCCGCGCTGGCCGGTGCCCTGGGCGTGCAGACGCACGGAGATCTTCGAGCCGAGATCGGCCATGGTGAGCTCGTAGCCCGACGCGGACTCGGTGGTGTAGGTGCCACTCGCGCCGTCGATCGGCACACCGTCGCGGAGCCACTGGTAGCTCAACGTCGGCGTGCCCGTGTACCAGGAGCCCGCCGTGGTGGTGAGGATGGCGCCGACCTGCGCGCCGCCGCTGACGATGGGCGCGTCCGCGACAGCGGCCGCCTCGTGATCGGTGTAGAACAGCACTCTCCAGGACGGCGAGACGTCGATCTCTTCCCGGGTGGGGTCTGCCACTGTCAGGGTGCCCGTGGCCACGTCGTAGTTGCCGTCCGCGGCCGGACTCACTTCGATGGGCTCAGTGGCCGAGGCCGCCTTGAGGGCCACGGTGAGGTTCGCGGTGTAGGAGCCGACGAAGATGTTCTGTGAGTAGGTCCTCGGCGTCACGCTCCAGCTCTGGAACGGGCTGAGATCGGCGATCCGGTTGCTGCTCACGTCCACCGAGGTCACACCCGCAGCGCCGATCGGCGCGAGCAGGGACGCGTCGGAGA
The DNA here is from genome assembly GCF_015024225.1 of Nocardioides lijunqiniae. Taxonomy (GTDB): domain Bacteria; phylum Actinomycetota; class Actinomycetes; order Propionibacteriales; family Nocardioidaceae; genus Nocardioides; species Nocardioides lijunqiniae. The sequence continues at coordinate 136,907 of NZ_JACJGM010000015.1, read as the reverse complement.
TGCGGTTGTCGGCGAGATCCAGCCGCGTCGCCCTGGTCGGGTCGATCTTGCCCACGATCGCCGAGGGGTCGACGATCCGGTTGCCTCTGAGGTTCACATCGTTCGCGTCCGGCATGACCGGCAGGCCGCTGAGATCGGCGATCTGGTTGTTGCTGAGGGTGAGCGAGGTCAGGGCGGTGAGCGTGGACAGCGGCGAGACGTCCGAGACTCGTGTGTACTGCAATGACAGGGTCCGCAGCTGCGTCAGCGCGCTCAGCGGCGTCAGGTCCTTGAAGTAGCCGCGATGGGTGTTGAAGTCGGTAGGCAGGTAGAGCGTCGTGAGGTTGGTGAACGCCTCCAACCCGGTCAGGTCGCTGACGGTGCCCATCTTGTCGACCTCGGTCGGACTAGCGTAGAGAGCTGTCACCTTCAAGGCGTCGGCCTCGGTGATGTCCCGGCCCGGGGACCGGGTCGGGTCGATCCCGTAGTTCAGCCAACGCTTGAGCTCAGGGTCGGGGATGTTCACGATGTCGCCGTCGGCTGCCTGGGCCGTCTGCGGCATGGCGGTCTGCCCGACCAGGAGCACGGCTGCCGCAAGAAGCACAGCCAGGAATGCGCGGAGGATCGTTCTCGACCCTGGGCGTGCGGAATGAGCGCTGTTCATCAGGATGGTTTCCTCTGTCGTGTGTATGCCTCACCGCGGCAAAGCAAGCGCGCGGACGGGAACGACGTATGCCTCCGAGACCATGCGACGCGTTCAAGAGACGACCGTCCGTTGGTGAACGTAGGAGCCCTCTTACCCGGCCAGCAGACGGCAACCGGGCGAAATGAGCCAAGCGGCAGCTCGATCGTGAGCCGGTGGGTCGACCGCGACGTCAGGCGGCCGTCCGGTCCGGCGACGGCAGCCGGGCGCTGCCGGCGTCTTCGCCGACCGCGCCGACACCGCCTGCTGAGGCCCACTGCGCCGGCCGCGGGACCGAGCGCACGGCGCGGCTCGTGGTCGGCACCAGCGCCACGAGCGCGCACAGGACGGTGATGGTCGCGGTGGCGGCGGGTCCGCCCCACGCCGCGAGGGTCAGCCCGGCGACGACGGGGGCCAGCGGCATCGCCGACATCGACACGAACTGGGCGGCCGACTGGGTCCGGCCCAGCAGCTCGGGTGGGGTGATCGAGATCCGGTAGGACTGGATGCCGGCGTTGCCCGCGGGGTTGAGGAAGATGCCGACCGAGACCGCGACTGCCACCACTGCCGGGTGGTTGACGAAGATCATCGGCACGCTCAGGGGCACGAAGCTCCACGCCACGACCACGGTGAGGCGCCCCGTCGGCAGCCGCTCGATCAGCCAGGGGGCGGCGACCGCCCCGAGGATGCCGCACACCCCGCCGGCGGTGGAGACCAGCGCGATCGCCACCGGTGGGTAGCCGCCCTGGATCAGGCGCAGCACCGCCAGGAAGAACAGCGCGTTGACCACGAGGTTCGACAGCGCCGCCCAGGCCGTGAGCACGCGGAAGAACGGGTGCCGCGCGAGGAAGCCGATGCCCTGGCGCAGGTCGGCCAGCGCGCCCCGGCGCGGACCGTCGTACGACGGCGGGCTGAGGTCGGCCTTGATCCGGCCGAGCAGCACCCATGACAGCGCGAAGCTCGCCGCGTCGACGGCGAACGGCAGCCACCGCGCCGCCGCGTAGAGCAGGCCGCCGACCGGCGCGCCGACCAGGTGCGCGACGTGCTGGCGGGCCTGGTTCTGCGAGAGCGCGGTGGGCAGGTCCTCGCGAGGCACGACGGCTCGCACCGCCGCCATCTCGGAGGGGGAGAAGACGCCGGCGGCCACCCCGGTCAGCAGCGCGACGGCGAACAGGTGGGGGAGCGTCATCGCCCCGAGCGCTCCCGCGACGGCGAGCGAGGCGTAGAGGACGACCCCGCTCGCGCTCGCGGCGCGCATGAGCCGGCGCCGGTCGACCCGGTCGGCGAGCACGCCGGCCGGCAGCAGCGCGGCGGCCATCCCGCCCAGGAACAGCGCCTCGGCTGCGGCGGCGTGCAGGGCGGAGCCGGTGGTCGCGTAGGCCACCAGCGGGAAGACGAACATGCTCACCTGGCTGCCGAGCTCGCTGACCGTCTGGCCGACCCAGAGGGCGGTGAAGTCGCGGTTGCGGGTGAGGGCGCGGTAGTCGGTCATATCCGCAGCATCACATGCGCAATACATGTTGCGCAATAGGACGTGCGGAATTTGCTAGGGTGGTGCCGTGACCGAGAAGCAGGCCGCGCACGACCCGATCGTGCTGCGGGCCATCGCCCACCCGACCCGCAACCGGATCCTCGGCGAGCTCGGCGCCGCCGGCCCGCTGCGGGCCGCAGACATCGCCCGCGAGCTCGGCATCCCGGCCAACCGGGCGAGCTTCCACCTGCGTCAGCTGGCCAAGTACGGACTGATCCAGGAGGACGCCGCCGCGGCCCGCGACCGGCGCGACCGCGTGTGGCGGCTCTCGGGCGACGGCGAGCTGGACGTCAACCTCGGCGCCATCGAGGCCGCTCCCGGCGGCAAGGAGGCGGCGCGGGTCTTCCGGCGCTCCGTGCAGGGCTGGGCCCACCACGTCGTCGACAGCGCGCTCACCGACGAGCGGGACCCCGACACCTACCGCTCGACCAGCGAGCACAGCCTCAAGCTGACCAAGGACGAGGCGCGCGAGCTCAGCCTCGAGCTGGGCCGAATGGTGGAGGGATGGGCCGAGCGCACCCGATCCGACGGTGCTGTCGAGGACCGCCGCACCTACCTGCTGTACTCCGTGCTCCAGCCCTACCCCGACGTCACGGAGGACTGATGCCCCCCCGCATCCGGGTCCTCGCGCCCGACGAGCTCGCCGCCGCCCTCGAGGCCGTGGACCACCGCGCCCTGACCAAGCACTTCATGGCCGTGCTCGAGCAGCGCGCCCCCGGCCACTCCGTGGAGGTCCGCGTCCCGCCGTACGCCGCCGTGCAGGTGATCCCCGGCGTGCGCCACACGCGTGGCACCCCGCCAGCCGTCGTCGAGATGGACGCCCCGACCTGGGTCGCGCTCGCCACCGGCGAGCTCACCTGGCAGGACGCGGAGTCCGCGGGCCGGGTCCGCGCCAGCGGCGAACGGGCCGACCTCACGCCCTATCTGCCACTGGGCTGATTCGAGAACGATCGTTCTGCTGCGGCCGGTCCGACGCCTGTGCCACGCTTCGACTCCCCCGGATCTGCCATGGCTCGATGCTGCTCGCGCGCGCGGATCGGCGGGACCCCTGCCTTCCCGAGGAGCACGCACGTGACCCAGCCCCCTGCGCCCGCCCCGTGGACGCGTCGCTGCTGGTCCTTCCTGGCGAGCGCCGCCCTGGTGGCCACGGTCCTAGTCGTGGCGCCCGGTCTGGGCGTCGCCGCAGAGGCCGCGCCGCGCTGCACCATCACCGGCACGGCAGGCAACGACGTGCTCCGGGGCACGTCGCGGCGGGACGTGATCTGTGGTCGTGGCGGGAACGACCGCCTGATCGGCAGGGGCGGCAACGACGTGCTCGACGGCGGTCCCGGCAAGGACAAGCTGACGGGTGGGCCGGGCAACGACTCCTTCGTGGGTGGCTCCGGCGCCGACACCGTCGTCGCGCGGGACGGCGGCGCGGCTCGTGACGCCGTCAGCTGCGGCGCGGGCGCCGACAAGGTGACCGCCGACCCGCGCGACGTCGTACGCAAGGACTGCGAGCGAGCCAACCAGCTGCGGCCCCCCACCAGCGTCTCGCTGAGCCCGAGGACGGTGGCCGAGAACTCGCCGGTGGGCACCCTCGTGGGCAGCCTGGCCGCGACGGACCCCGACCGCGGCGACAGCCACGGGTACCAGCTGGTGGCCGGCTCCGGTGGCACCGACAACGCCCGCTTCGCCGTGGTGGGACGGACGCTGCGCACCCGCTCCGTCCTCGACTTCGAGAGCGACGCCCAGCTCTCGGTCCGGGTCCGGGCCACGGACTCGACCGGTCTCCGGCTGGACAAGGTCCTCACGGTCACCGTGCGCGACGTGACCGAGAACGCCGCCCCCGTGGCCTTCGACGACGTCGTCGAGACCGACGAGGACGAGACACTGACCCTGCCGATCTCCGGCGCCGGGAGTCCTCTGGCCAACGACACCGACGCCGACGGCGACCCCCTCGCCCTGGTCTCGGTCGGGAACGCCTCGGGCGGTGCGGTCGCGCTGGTCCAGGGCTCGATCGCGTTCACGCCGGCCGCAGACCGGTGCGAGCCGGTCGCCGCCGGCTTCGACTACACGGTCTCCGACGGCCGGGGCGGCAGTGACGTCGGCCGCGTGAGCGTCGACGTCACGTGCGTCGCGGACCCGCCCACCGCGCGCGACGACGTCGCCGAGCTGGAGGAGGACGCCCCCGCGACCGCGATCCCGGTGCTCGCCAACGACGACGACGCCGACGACGACCCGCTCACGATCGGCTCCGTCACCCAGCCCGACCGCGGGACCGTCGTCGTCACCGGCGACGGCACAGGTCTGACCTACGCCCCCGACGGCGACTACTGCGACGACGCCGAGCCGGACGCCTTCACCTACACGCTGACGCCCGGCGGCTCCGCGGCCACCGTGGCCGTGACCGTGACCTGCGTGGACGACGCACCCGTCGCGGTCGACGACACCACCAGCGTCCTGCAGGGCGCCGCGACCGTCACCGTCGACGTGCTGGCCAACGACACCGACGGCGACGGCGGCACGCTCGCCGTGGTCTCAGTCACCCAGCCGGAGCGCGGCGTCGTGGAGGTGGTCGCCGGAGGTTCGGCGGTGCGCTTCACGCCGCCCGACGCGACGTGCGGTGCCGAGGAGCTCACCTACGAGCTCAACGGCGGGTCGACCGCCACCGTCTCCGTCACCGTCGTCTGCGACGAGGCGCCGGTGGCCGTCGACGACGCGGCCACGGTGACCGAGGACGACCCTGCGGCGCCGATCGACGTGCTGGACAACGACAGCGACCCCGACGGGGGCCCGCTGCTGGTCGCCTCGGTGACCCAGCCCGGTCACGGCACCGTGGTGGTCGCCGGGGACGGGAGCGGACTGACCTACGCACCGGACGCGGACCACTGCGGGACCGACGACCTCACCTACACGCTCAACCGGGGCTCGACCGCGACCGTCAGCGTCACGGTGACCTGCGTCGACGACGCTCCGGTGGCGGTGGACGACGCCGTGGCGATGAGCGAGGACGACCCGGTGAGATCGGTCGACGTGCTGGTCAACGACACCGACGTCGACGACGAGTCGCTGTCGGTGGAGTCGGTGACGCAGGCGGAGCACGGCGCCGTGGCGGTCATGGGGGGCGGTGGCTGGCTGACGTACACGCCGGACGCCCACTACTGCGGGACCGACGAGTTCACCTACACCCTCCTCGGCGCCGCGACCGCGACCGTGACGGTCACGGTGACGTGCGTCGACGACGCGCCCGTGGCGGTCGACGACGACGCGAGCGTGGATGAGGACGACGCACCCACCACGATCGACGTGCTCGCCAACGACACGGACATCGACGGAGGCCCCCGGGCCGTCGCGTCGGTGACCCAGCCCGACCACGGGACCACGCAGGTGACCGGTGGCGGCGCCGGCCTGACCTACGTCCCCGCCCCCGACTACTGCGACAGCTCGCAGCCGGACACGTTCGGCTACACGCTCGACGGCGGCTCGACGGCGACCGTGCGCGTGACCGTCAACTGCGTGGACGACGCGCCGGTGGCGGTCGACGACGCGGCGGCGCTGAGCGAGGACGCGGGACCGACGTCCATCTACGTGCTCAGCAACGACACCGACGTCGACGGCGGTCCCCGGGTCATCGCGTCGGTGACCCAGGCGAGCCACGGCGAGGTCGTCGTCATCGACGACGGTGAGCAGCTGACCTACGAGCCCGTCGGTGGCTACTGCAGCTCCGGGTCCCCAGACGGGCCCGACACCTTCACGTACACCCTCGTCGGCGGCTCGACCGCGACCGTGAGCGTCGCGGTCGACTGCGTGGCTGACCCGGTCTCGATCGACGCTTCCGACGGTCCCACCACCTACGTCGAGAACGACGTGCCGGTCGTCGTGGACGGCGGCCTGGCGATCGTGAACCCCGACGGCCTGGCGTTGAGCGGCGCCCTGGCCGAGATCACCGACGGCCTCGCCGGCGCCCAGGACGTCCTGGGTTGGGTCGACAACGACCCCGAGGACGGCATCGTCCGGACGACGGGACCCGCCGGCTCCGTCGCGCTCGCCGGCCCCGGCACCGCCGCGGAGTACGCCGCGGCGCTGACCGCCGTGACCTACGCGAACTCCAGCGACGACCCCGCGGCCGCGACGCGGACCGTGACCTTCACCCTGACCGTCGACGGGTTCGCCCCGTCGGACTCGATCGAGGTCGCGGTGCTCGCCGTCGACGACGCTCCGGTCGCGGTCGACGACGCCGACACGCTGATCGAGGACGCCGGGGTGAGCACGGTCGACGTGCTGGCCAACGACAGCGACCCCGACGACCCGCTGCTGGTCGCGTCCGCGACCGACCCCGCTCACGGCACCGTCGTGGTGAGCGGCGGCGGCACGGGCCTGACGTACGTGCCCGACGCCGACCGCTGCGGCCAGGACTACTTCGACTACACCCTCGCCGGCGTCGGCGCCGCCACGGCGACGGTGTCCCTGACCGTCACGTGCGTCAACGACGCCCCGGTGGCCGACGACGAGACATTCACCGGTGCCCTCGCGGCGGTCGGCAACACCGCCCTGGTCGTCAACGACCCGATCGACGGGGCGCCGGCCCTCGCCGGCCCGAAGAAGTCGATCAGCGGCGCCATCCTGGCCGGCGACACCGACCAGGACGGTCCCGGCGCCCTCGCGGTGGTAGCTGCCACCGTCGAGACCGACGACGGTGGCAGCGTCGTGCTCGAGAGCGACGGCGACTTCACGTTCCACCCGGCGCCCGGGGCCAGCTGCCAGGACCGCAGTGACTTCTTCGACTACACGGTCCGTGACGAGGCGTCGCCGACGGCCGGCACGGACGTGGGTCGCGTGACCATCTCGACCATCGGCTGCGTCTGGTACGTCTCCAACAGAGCCGAGGACGGCGGCGGCACGTCATCCGAGCCGTTCGTGAGCCTGGCCGAAGCCGAGGCCGCCTCGTCAGCGGGCGACAGCGTCTTCGTCTTCGTCGGGGACGGCACGTCGAACGGCTACGGTGCCGGATTCGACCTCGAGGACGGCCAGCGCCTCGTGGGTCAGGCCGGCGACCTGGTCGTCGGCGACGACCTGCTCTGGTCGGGCGTCCCGGACGCGCGTCCCACCCTCACCGACTACGACGCCGACGTGGTCTCGCTCGCGTCGGGCAACACCGTGACCGGGCTCCGGATCGACCCGCTGGGCGCCGGCGGCATCGCCGGTGGCGGCGGCGACGTCGCCGGGGTGATCGACGACGTCCGGATCGTCGACTCCGGGGCGGCCGGCAGCCAGCCCGGCCTCGAGCTCAACGGGACCAGCGGCGCCTGGTCGGTGAGCGACCTCGTGGTCGACAACGCGTCCACGGGCGTGCTGCTCGTCAACGCCGGCACCGTCGACTTCGGAGGCGACACCGGCGTCGTCTCCCTCACCTCCGCGGGCGCGCCGGCACTCGACGCGAGCGGCACCGCGATGGGCACGAGCCACGTCGACGAGGTCGTGGTGACGGGATCGGGGACCGGCGGTGTGCGGATGAGCTCGACCACCGGCAGCACCGTGCTCGGTGACGGCACGGGGACCGACCTCAGCCTCACCACGACGTCCGGGGCGGAGCCGGCGCTGAGCCTCACGAACGCCGGCTCGGTGACCGTCGCCGCGGACGGCACCGACAACGTGTCCGCCACGGGTGGTCCGGCCGTCGACGTCTCGGGGACGACGGTGGTCAGCCTCGACCTCGACGACGTCGACTCCACCGACAGCGCGTCCGACGGCATCAGCCTGACCGGGAACGGCGTAGGCAGCTTCACCGCCAACGCGCAGAGCGTGATCAGCAACGCCGCCGCGGTGGACGTGGACCTCGACGGTGGCTCGGCGAACGTCACCTTCGGCGGCGCGATCACCGATGACGTCGGCCGGCTCGTGCGCGTGCAGAACGCCTCGGGCGGCACCAAGGACTTCAACGGTGCCATCTCGGACGGCGACAACGCGTCCGGCTCAGGGATCGTGCTGACGAACAACGCCGGCTCCACGGTGCGCTTCGACGGCGGCATCAGCCTCTCCACCGGCACGGCCGACGCCCTCACCGCGAGCGGCGGCGGGGCGCTGGCCGTCACCGGGAACGACAACACCGTGCGCACCGGGTCCGGCACGGCGCTCCTCGTCGCCGGCGTGACCATCCACGACGACGACCTGACCTTCCGCACCATCTCCTCCGACGGTGCCTCGAGCGGCATCGTGCTCACCTCCACCACCAACGCCGGCGGCCGGCTCGTCGTCACCGGCAGCGGTGGCGGGTGCACGACCGCCGCACCCACCTGCACGGGCGGCACGATCCAGGGCTCCACGGGACCTGGCGTGTTGCTCACGGATGTCCCCGGCGGCACGAGCCTCACCGGCCTCCGGGTGTCGGGCGGCGCCGACGACGGGATCCGGGCGACGAGCGTCACCGGCCTGGCGCTCGTGGGCGCCTTGGTGTCCGGCAACGGCAACGCCGTCTCCGAGCGTGGCCTGGACTATGCCAACGTCAGCGGAGCCGTGACGGTCACCGACACGGTGGTGACCGGGTCGGCCGAGACCAACGCCCGGGTCGCCAACGACTCCGGGTCCACGACCTCGCTGGCGGTCACCGGGTCCACGTTCTCGAGCAGCTCGACCGCGTTCGGCGCCCATGGCCTGGAGGTCCGGCCCGACGGCGACGCGACGGTGAACACCACGGTCAGGTCGAGCACGTTCGCGGCCAACCGGGATGCCGGCTTCCTGCTGGCGAACACCGGCGGCAGCCCGACGATGACCCTCACCATGTCGGGAAGCACCGTGACCGGAGGCAACGCCGGCGCCGTGTCCGGGCAACCGGGCATCGTGGTGACCCCGACGGCCGAGGCGCAGACCACGGTGCTCATCAACGGCAACGACATCACGGGGACCAACGGGAGCGCTGTCGTCATCAACCCGCTCGCCGGGTCCACGTCGGCTGCCCGGATCGACGCGACCGTCACCGGCAACCGGATCGGAGACGCAACCGCCTCCTCCGACTCAGCCCAGGGCGCCGGCCTGGTGCTGCGGGCGGCGGGCGACGGGGACGCCCGGTTCGCGGTCCGCGACAACACGATCCGCGCCTTCGCGCAGGAGGGCATCCTGGTGCGGGCGCTGGACGGCAGCGGCGGCACGGCCGAGGTCGCGGTCACGCTCACCGGCAACGTGCTGAGCGCTCCCGGACGCAGCGACGTCTGGGAGGGCATCTTCGTCGGCGCCGGCTCGCTGGGCACCGACAACGCGGTCGTGTGTGCCGACATCGGTGGGCCAGGGACGCTCGAGAACTCCTTCGTCGGCACCGGCACCGGCCCCGCCGGCTTCGTCGCCCCGGACATCGCGTTCTCCGAGCGCTTCGACGCCCAGCTGCGCCTGCCCGGCTTCGACGGCAACGCCGGCAACCTGGCGACGTACGTGCAGAACCGCAATGCCGGGGCGCCGACCGTGCAGAGCTACGACGAGGCACTCGACGCGCAGGTCGGTGCCTGCGCCCAACCCGTCCGGCCCCCACTGTGACCACGATCGGAGCCACCCGTGGCTGACCCCTTCCTGTCCGAGATCCGGCTGATGAGCTTCCAGCACGCGCCCAAGGGCTGGGCCCTGTGCAACGGGCAGCTCCTGCCCATCAACCAGAACCAGGCGCTGTTCGCGCTGCTGGGCACGACGTACGGAGGCAACGGCCAGACCAACTTCGCGCTGCCCGATCTCCGGGGTCGGGTGCCGATCCATGTCGGCGAGGGGCACATCCTGGGGGAGCGCGGCGGCGAGCAGGCTCACACGCTGAGCGTGCCCGAGATGCCGAGGCACACGCACCCGGACCTGGCCTCCCCCGTCAACGGCAACACCTCCTCGCCCGCGGGCGCCGCGCTGGCGCCGGTGAGCGGCCTCTACGGCCCGCCCACCGGGCTCACGTCGTTGGCGCCCTCGAGCGTCTCCACCGCCGGAGGCAGCCAGGCGCACCAGAACATGCAGCCGTTCCTCACCATCAGCTTCTGCATCGCCCTGCAGGGCATCTTCCCGAGCCCGAACTGAGGACATGACATGGCCCAGCCCTACGTCGGTGAGATCAGGATGTTCGCAGGCAACTTCGCGCCCGCGGGCTGGGAGTTCTGCCAGGGACAGCTCCTGAGCATCTCCGAGAACGACGTGCTCTTCAGCCTCATCGGCACGACCTACGGCGGCGACGGTGAGAGCACGTTCGCGGTGCCGGACCTGCGTGGACGTCTTCCGCTCCACCAAGGGGCCGGGTTCGTCCTGGGGGAGGCCGGTGGCGTCGAGGAGGTCACGCTCACCGTGTCGCAGATCCCGACCCACACCCACCCGTTGCTCGCGACGACCGGCTCCGGAGGCCCGAACCCCCAGGGGTCGGTCCTTGCCTCGAGCGCCTCCGTCAGCGCCTACCGGCAGTCGAGCGCGTCCACCCCGATGGCGCCCACCTCGATCGGTCCCGTCGGTGGCTCGCAGCCCCACTCGAACCTGCAGCCCTACCTCTGCGTCGACTTCATCATCTCGCGCTTCGGCCTCTACCCCTCTCCCATCTAAGGACCCTCATGGCAGACCCGTTCGTCGCCGAGATCCGCATCTTCCCGTTCAGCTTCGCACCCAAGGGCTGGGCCTGGTGCGACGGGCAGCTGATGCCGCTGTCGCAGAACACCGCCTTGTTCGCCCTCCTGGGGACCACCTACGGCGGCAACGGGAAGTCGAACTTCGCGCTGCCCGACCTGCGGGGCAGGGCGCCGATGCACCCGGACCAGGGGCCGGGGCTCAGCCCGCGCGACCTCGGCGAGAGCGCCGGGGCCAGGTCGGTGACGCTGCAGCCGAGCGAGATGCCGAGCCATGCCCACCACCAGCTGGCCGACGCCTCCGGCCGGGCCGACCTTCAGACACCCGGGCCGGACCGGGTCCTGGCCCGGTCCTCCGGCGGGTCGGCGTACCAGACCACGACGTCCGGCCTCGAGCCCATGTCCGAGCAGAGCCTGGCGCCTGCCGGTGCCGATCAGCCCCACAACAACCTGCAGCCCTACCTGGCCTGCTACTTCAACATCGCCCTGCAGGGCGTCTTCCCACCGCGGCCGTGACCGTCATGAGCAACGCCGCGTCCATCCTGGGCCACGTCGTCCTGAGGCCCACGACCGACCGCGACCGCGACTTCCTCGTGAGGGTCTACGGCTCGACGCGCGACGAGGAGCTGTCGCAGGTGGCGTGGGCGGAAGGCCAGCGCGAGGCGTTCGTCCGCATGCAGTTCGACGCGCAGGACGCTCAGTACCGGCAGCACAACCCTTCCGGCACCTTCGACGTCATCGAGGTCGGCGGGCGCCCCGCGGGCAGGCTCTACGTCGACCGTCGTCCCGACGACATCCGCATCGTCGACATCTCCCTGGTCCCTGAGTTCCGCGGCGCCGGGATCGGTGAGCTGCTTCTGGTGCGGCTGCAGGACGAGGCGGCGGCCAGCGGCCGCACGGTGAGCATCCACGTGGAGATCCACAACCGAGCCGCCCAGCTCTACACGCGACTCGGCTTCGTCGCGGTGGCCGAGGGCGGGGTCTACCGCCGGATGGAGTGGCGGGCGCCGTGAGCGGACGTCGTCACCGGTCAGGCGAAGGCGGCCTCGTAGCGCACTCCGTCGGCGTCCGCCCCGATCGGAACCAGGAAGAGCTCGAGCTCACCCAGCGCCTCGTGCGCCAGCGCATAGCTGGCCTGGGGCAGCGCCGGGGCAGGGCCGCGGAAGACGAGCGAGAACTGCAGCCGCTCCTGGCCCTCGGGGCCCGGGCCGCCGGCCTCGGTCGTCACCGAAGCGTCGATGAGCACGACGCTCAGCCCCCTGCCCTGCGTCACCTCGAAGGTCTCGCCTACGTGCGCCGCGAAGTCGTCGTAGGTCACCCATCTCAGTCCGGCCACCCGCCGATGCTAAGCCCGTCCCCCCTGTGACCCCGGAGCACCCCATGACCCACACCTCACGCCGCACCCTCCTCGGCGCGAGCGCCTCCGCGGTGGTCCTCGCCCCGCTCGCCTGGGCCTTCCCGGCCGACGCGTCCGCTCCGCGGCTGTACCGCCGACGACGCTTCAAGCCGCTCGTGCGTCGCTCGTTCCGGCTCACGAGCAAGGCGGGCGCGTGGCCGGTGCAGCTGACCGCGGTCACGAACCTGCCGCGTACGGCGCATGGTCATCAGCGCCGCTTCGCCCTCACGTTCACCTCTCGTACCGCGGGTCCGCCGCAGGGCAGCTACGTCCTTCGGCGGCGCGGGTTCCAGTCGACGACGCTCTTCGTGGTGCCCAGCGACGTCACCCGCCGGACCTACCAGGCCATCATCAACTGAGCCGCGGCTAGGTTGGCGGGCATGAGCGAAGACATCCGCGCCCGCGTCACCGAGCTGCTCCCCGGGATCCGCAAGGACCTCGAGGACCTGGTACGCATCGAGTCGGTGAGCGCCGACCCCGCCCGCGCCGGTGAGGTGCAGCGCAGCGCCGAGGCCGTGGCCGAGCTCTTCCGTGCCGAGCGCTTCGACAGCGTGGAGATCGTGAGCGCCGACGGCGGCGCCCCGGCGGTGATCGCCCACAAGGCCGGGCCCGAGGGAGCGCCGACGGTGCTGCTCTACGCCCACCACGACGTCCAGCCGGAGAACGACCACGCCGACTGGGACTCCCCGCCGTTCGAGCCGACCGAGCGCGGCGACCGGCTCTACGCGCGCGGCGCCGCCGACGACAAGGCCGGCATCGCCGCCCACCTCGGCGCGCTGCGGGTGTTCGGCGACGACCTGCCGGTCAGCGTCACGATGTTCATCGAGGGCGAGGAGGAGGTTGGATCCGACACCCTTCCCGCCCTGCTGAAGGAGCACCACGACAAGCTCCGGGCCGACGTCATCGTCATCGCCGACTCCGGCAACTGGGACATCGGCGAGCCGGCCCTCACCACCAGCCTGCGCGGGCTCGTGCGCGTCGACGTCGAGGTCCGCACGCTCACCCACGCCGTCCACTCCGGCATGTGGGGCGGCCTGGTGCCCGACTCCCTGATCGCCCTGAGCCGGGTCATCGCCAGCCTCCACGACGACGCCGGCGATGTCGCCATCGCTGGCCTGCACTCCGGTCCGGCCGCCGACGTGACCTACCCCGAGGAGCGGCTGCGCGCCGAGTCCGGCGCCGTGCCGACCATCGAGTGGATCGGCACCGGCTCCGCGGTGGAGCGCCTGTGGACCAAGCCCGCGCTCTCGATCACCGGCCTCGACGCCCCCCGGGTCGACGGCGCCAGCAACACGCTCGTGCCCGCGGCCCGCGCCAAGATCAGCCTGCGCGTCGCGCCCGGCGACACGACGGCCAACGCCCTGGCCTGCCTCCAGGCTCACCTGGAGTCCCACGTCCCGTGGGGTGCCGAGCTCACCGTGACCGTGGTCGACACCGGAGAGGCCACCCAGATCGACGCCACCGGTCCGGCGTACGACGCCGCGCGGGCGGCGTTCCAGGAGGCGTGGGACGGCGTCGCGCCGGTCGACATGGGCGTCGGCGGCTCGATCCCGTTCATCGCGGAGTTCCTCGAGGCGTTCCCGCAGGCCAGCGTGCTGGTCACGGGCGTCGAGGACCCCGACACCCGCGCCCACGGAGCCAACGAGGGGCTGCACCTGGCGGAGTTCGCGCGGGTGGTGCTCGCCGAGGCGCTGCTGCTGCGCAACCTCGCCCGCTGACCGGTCCGCGAGTCTCTTTCGCATCATCTCGATAGAGGCACTAGACTTTGGGGGTGGCTACCCTGTACCCGTCAAGTCCCCCCGCACCCACGCCGACCACCGCGCCCGCGACCCGGGTCGCGATCGTCGGCGGCGGCGCCAGCGGCGTCCTGACCGCGGTCAACCTCCTGAGCTCGCCGGGCGGCGAGGGGCTGGCCGTCACGATCCACGAGTCCACGGGCATCGTGGGCCGGGGCATCGCCTACGGGACCTCGGACCCTCGCCACCTGCTCAACGTCCGCGCGCGACACATGAGCGCCTGGGCCGACGTGCCCTCGGACCTGCTGGAGTGGGCGGCGCGCACCGGCCGTGACGTGGATCCGCAGGGCTTCCTGCCGCGCCGCGACTACGCCGCCTACCTGCAGGACACCCTGGCCAGCGTGGCCGATCACCGGCTCACCGTCCGTGCCGGTCGCGTCGACGACATCGTCCCGATCCCGGGCGGCGGCTACGAGCTGCGCTCCGCCGACACGTTCTCGGTCGCCGACACCGTCGTCCTGGCCTACGGCAACCAGGAGCCCCGCGCGCTCGTCGTCGACGGCGACACGCTGCCGCCGGCACCGTGGTACCTGCCCAACCCCTGGAACCTCGCCGGTCTCCACCTGCTGCCCGGCGACGCCACGGCGGTCGTCGTCGGCACCGGGCTCACCGCGATCGACACCGCGATCACCTTCCTCGAGGAGCACGCCTCGCGGCGGGTCGTGATGACCAGCCGCCACGGCCTGCTCCCGTTCCCCCACGTCGGCCAGCAGTCGACGGCGTGGGTCAGCCCGACGGTCGAGGCGCCGGTCACCTCCGCCGGCCTGGCGGCGTTCTTCGGTGAGCAGGTCGCGGCCGCCGAGGCGCAGGGCGTCGACTGGCGCGCGGTCGTGGACGGCCTGCGGCCGCAGACGCAGGCGATCTGGCAGGGCATGAGCCTGGACGAGCGCCGGCGCTTCCTGGCCACGCACGCGCGCCACTGGGAGGTGCGCCGGCACCGGATGGCCCCCGAGGTGGCCGACCGGCTCGAGGCCTACCAGGCCGAGGGCCGGCTCGTGGTCCTCTCCGGCGGCATCGCGCGCGTCGTCGACCGCGGCCGGCGCTGCGAGGTCCACATCGGCCAGGTCGGCGCTCCCGTCCCGGCCGACGCCCTGGTCAACTGCACCGGTCCCTCACCCGATATCACCCGCAGCGGCGACCCGCTCCTGCTCGCCCTGCGCGAGCGCGGCCTGGCCGCGCCCGACGCGCTCCGGCTCGGGCTCGCCACCACGGCCGACGGCGGGCTGCTGGACGCCGAGGGCCACCCGGTGCCCGGGATGTACGCCGTCGGGCCCCCGCGCAAGGGCGTGCTCTGGGAGTCGACCGCGATCCCCGAGATCCGGGCCCAGGCCGCCGCGGTGGCGCGGGCTCAGCTCGCGGGCCGCGTCAGCGGCTGAGGGCCGCCGGCAGCCGCAGCGTGAACGTGCTGCCGACGCCGAGCTCGGAGTCGACCGCGATGGTGCCGCCGTGCCGCTCGACGATCCGCTGGACGATCGCCAGGCCGAGCCCGGTGCCGGGCTGACGGACCGCCTCCGGGTTGGAGGAGCGGAAGAACTCGGTGAACAGCTGAGCGCGGTCCTCGGGCGAGATCCCGATGCCGTGGTCGCGCACCGTGACGACGACCTGGTCCTGCTCCGTGGCGAGCCGGACGGTGACGTCGGTGCCCGGGCGGCCGTACTTCACCGCGTTGCTCAGCACGTTGCCCAGGGCGGTGTCGAGCTCCTCGGCGTCGCCGAGCGCCAGCACCTCGGCCTCGGGCATCTCCAGGCGGAGGGACACGTCGGCGCGCCGGGCGGCGACCGTGTTGAGCTCCGCGAGGTCCTCGATGACCGGCTGGAGCGCCACCGGAGCCGCGATGAGCGCGGTGTCGGGGTCGCCGACCTTGGAGAGCAGCAGCAGGTCGTCGATCACCCGCTGCAGCCGCAGCGAGCCGCGCTCGATGGCCGCCAGCGAGCTGCGGGTCAGGCCCGTCAGGTCCGGGGATCCCTCGAGCATCTCGAGGTGTCCCAGGATCGCCGTGAGCGGGTTCTTGAGCTCGTGGGCGACGGTCGCGATCAGGCGGCCCTTGTACTGGTCGAGGGCGGTGAGCTCCTGCACCAGCCGGTGCTCGCGGGCGAAGGTGCGGGCGTTGAGGATCGAGCGGCCCAGGTCGTGACCGATGTCGAGGGCGGCCTCGGCCTCGATCCGGCCCCAGGGAGCCTGGCCCTCCACGCGGGTCAGCACCAGGTTGCCCACGCACGTGGAGCCCGCGCCGATCGGCACGAAGAGGAGCGAGGCCGCCTCGATGCGCTCCATGAAGGCGTGGATCTGGCGCGACTGCTCCTCGGTCAGCACCTCCACGCGGCGGTCGCGCTCGATCACGACCCACTGCTGCACGGCCCACAGCTGGCGGGCGGCGGTCTCCGCGACCTCGACCAGCACCTCGGGCAGCACGATGTCGGCGCCCCTGGCGCTGTAGAGCACGCCCGACCCGTCCACGTCGCCGGCGAACGTCTGGACCCAGCTGCCCCCGGCGCGGAAGCCCTCCGAGAGCGCCGAGCCGGCCTGGACGAGCAGGTCGTCGATCGGGAGCTGGACGCTCAGGCTGCGCACGATCTTGCGCGCCGTCGTGGCGAGCCGGATCTGCTCGGACAGCTCGTGGCGCTCGAGCGCCACCAGCAGCGCGCGCTCGGCCTGCGCGGCGTACTTCTCCAGCAGCGAGCGCTGGGCGGCGTCGGGCCGGCGCCCGCTGGTCGGCAGGTCGATGGACAGCAGGCCCACGATCCGCCCGGCGTCGTCGCGCAGCGGGGCGATGAGCAGGTCCAGGGGGTGCCAGGCCTCGGGGTCCTCGTCCGGCTCGATGTCCGGGACCCAGCCCCACTCGCCCACGGCTCCCGAGCGGTCGCTGGGGACGAACTGGAAGCGCCCCCAGTCGTCGGCCTTCGCGACCTCGTCCTCGATCACCGACACCGGCGTGACGGCGTCCCAGAGGGCCTCGCGCGCCGCCTCGCTGCCGGCGATGGCGAACGAGTGGAAGTCCTCGCCGCGCACGACCGAGATGGCGGCGATCCGGAAGCCCGCCATCTCCAGGACCGCCTCGGCGATCAGGAGCAGCGCGTCGCGGGAGAGGGGGTCGGACCAGCCGTCCCGGTCGGCGTCGCCGCCCGTGCGCCCAGGCTCGGAAGCCATCTCACCTCGTCGCGTCGTCGTCCCCATACGTCGTCTGGCTCCGCCATGCTACGGGCGAAGCCGCGGTTCGGGCCCGCATCTCCTAGAATCACCTCGTGCCCTACCTCAGCAGTCGTGGCCAGCGCCTCGGCGGAGACGGCCGGCTCACCGCGGCGCTCGACCCGCAGGACCAGGGACCCCAGGACGCCTGCGGGGTCTTCGGGGTCTGGGCCCCGGGCGAGGACGTCGCGAAGCTGACCTACTTCGGCCTCTACGCCCTCCAGCACCGCGGTCAGGAGTCCGCCGGGATCGCGGTGAGCAACGGCCGCCAGATCCTCGTCTACAAGGACATGGGGCTGGTCTCGCAGGTCTTCGACGAGACGACGCTCGACTCGCTCAAGGGTCACCTCGCGATCGGCCACTCGCGCTACTCCACCACCGGGGCGAGCACCTGGCAGAACGCGCAGCCGACGTTCCGGCCCACGGCCGACGGCTCCATCGCGCTGGGCCACAACGGCAACCTGATCAACACCGCCGAGCTCGCCCAGCTCGTCGAGGACCTCCCGGCGGACCCCGGCGAGCTCGACCTGCACGCGCGCAACGTGGAGTCCTCCACCAACGACACCGGGCTGGTGACGGCGCTGCTCGCCCACCACCCCGACACCTCGCTCGAGCAGCGCGCGCTCGAGGTCCTGCCCCTGCTGAAGGGCGCGTTCTCGTTCGTCTGGATGAACGAGAACACCCTCTATGCCGCCCGCGACCCCCAGGGCATCCGGCCGCTGGTGCTCGGCCGCCTGGACCGCGGCTGGGTCGTCGCCTCCGAGGACGCCGCGCTGGCCACGATCGGTGCCAGCGTCGTCCGCGAGGTCGAGCCGGGCGAGATGCTGGTCATCGACGACCAGGGCCTGCGCTCGCACACCTTCGCCGCGCCCGAGCCCAAGGGCTGCGTCTTCGAGTACGTCTACCTCGCCCGCCCCGACGCGACGATCGCCGGGCGCAGCGTCCACGAGTCGCGCGTCGAGATGGGCCGCGAGCTGGCCCGCCAGTACCCCGTCGAGGCCGACCTGGTGATCCCGGTGCCGGAGTCGGGCACGCCCGCCGCCGCCGGCTACGCCGAGGAGAGCGGCATCCCGTTCGGCCAGGGCTTCGTCAAGAACGCCTACGTCGGCCGGACGTTCATCCAGCCCAGCCAGACCCTGCGCCAGCTCGGCATCCGCCTCAAGCTCAACGCCCTCGAGCACATGATCCGCGGCAAGCGGATCGTCGTCGTGGACGACTCCATCGTGCGCGGCAACACCCAGCGCGCCCAGGTGCGGATGCTGCGCGAGGCCGGCGCCCTCGAGGTGCACGTGCGGATCTCGAGCCCGCCGGTGAAGTGGCCGTGCTTCTACGGCATCGACTTCGCCACCCGCGCCGAGCTGATCGCCAACGGGCTGACCCCCGAGGAGATCGCCGCCAGCGTGGGCGCCGACAGCCTCGGCTACATCTCCCTCGACGGCATGATCGCCTCGACCAAGCAGGAGAAGACCCGGCTCTGCACCGCCTGCTTCACCGGCGAGTACCCCATCGAGCTCCCGGACGCGAGCCTGCTCGGCAAGCACCTGCTCGAGTCCAGCCTGAGCTCCCCGACGTTGGGCAAGGCGCTCCCCGTCCTCAACAACCCCTGATCGGATGCCCGACGTGAGCGAGACTCCCGCCGCCCCCTCCTCCTCTCGCAGCGCCTACGCGGAGGCCGGCGTCGACATCGAGGCCGCCGACACCGCGATCGAGCTGATGAAGGGCTGGGTCGAGAAGGCGCGTCGTCCCGAGATGATCGGCGGGCTCGGCGGGTTCGCCGGCCTCTTCGACGCCTCCGCCCTCAAGGCCTACGAGCGGCCGCTGCTCGCGACGTCGACGGACGGCGTCGGCACCAAGGTCGCGATCGCCCAGGCCATGGACGTCCACGACACGATCGGCTACGACCTCGTCGGCATGGTCGTCGACGACCTGGTCGTCTGCGGCGCCGAGCCGCTGTTCATGACCGACTACATCGCCTGCGGCCGCGTCGTGCCCGAGCGGATCGCCGCCATCGTCAAGGGCATCGCCGAGGCGTGCGTCGAGGCCGGGTGCGCGCTCGTGGGCGGCGAGACCGCCGAGCACCCCGGCCTGCTGGCCCCCGACGAGTACGACGTCGCCGGCGCCACGACCGGCGTCGTCGAGGCCGACCGGCTGCTCGGCCCCGGCCGCGTGCGCCCCGGTGACGCGGTGATCGCGATGGAGGCCAGCGGCCTGCACTCCAACGGCTACTCCCTGGTGCGCCACGTCCTGCTGACGACCGCCGGCTGGGCGCTCGACAAGGACGTCCCCGAGCTCGGTCGCACGCTCGGCGAGGAGCTGCTCACCCCGACGCGCATCTACGCCAAGGCGTGCCTGGCGCTGGCGGACCGGGTCGAGGTGCACGCGATGTCGCACGTCACGGGCGGCGGCCTCGCCGCCAACCTCGCGCGGGTGATGCCCGTCGAGCTGATGGCGACCCTCGAGCGCGGCACCTGGACCCCTCAGCCGGTCTTCGACCTGGTGCGCGGCGTCGGCAAGGTCTCCCAGCCCGACCTCGAGGCCACGCTCAACTGCGGCGTCGGCATGGTCGCGATCACCGCCCCGGGCGAGATGGACCGGGCGATCGAGGTGCTCGCGGGCTTCGGCATCCGGGCCTGGGTCGCGGGCGAGGTGAGCGTCGATCCCGAGCAGTCGGGACGGGTCGTGCTGGAGGGCCAGCACCCCGGTTGGTGAGCCTCCAGGCCCCGCTGAGCGCTCGGCAGGGCGAAATCCGGGCGGACATGGCACCCGGGCGTGCGGGAACAGCCAGGCAGCAGGTAGCGTTGGCCCCACGAGAAATCTTTGAGACAGCCCGGGAGCCATGGTTGCCCCGGCCGACTTGCGAGGGGGCTGACCCTATGGGGCGCGGCCGAGCTAAAGCCAAGCAGACGAAGGTCGCACGCGACCTGAAGTACCGCACTCACGAGACGGACTTCGGGGCGCTCGCCAGTGAGCTGCACAGTGACAGCGGCGTCAAGGACGAGCCGGTCGATCCGGAGGTCCTCGAGAAGTGGGCCGACGTCATCGAGCCGTCGCGCGACTGACGCACCCCTCGTCGCGCTGCCGGGTTCGCCCGGGCGCGGGAGTTTCACCGGGTACCCGGTGAAACTCACGCTTCCCGCACGAAGCTTCGTACGGGAAGCATGAGTTTCTCGACCCCGGTGTGACGCGTGACCTCAGGTCAGCGCGGGAGCCACACGCCGCGCAGGCGGCCGACGTCACGCATGCGGCGCTCGGCGAGGCGGTCGGCGGCGGTCGCGGGCGGTACGCCGTCCGCGGCGGCCAGCTCGAAGACCGTGCGCGTCGTCTCGAAGATGCCGGTGGCGCGCTGGTGCGCGCGGTCGAACGAGAAGCCCTCGAGCTCGTCGGCCACCTGGATCAGGCCGCCGGCGTTGACGCAGTAGTCGGGCGCGTAGAGGATCCCGCGGTCCTCCAGCGCCTTCTCGACGCCCGGGTGCGCGAGCTGGTTGTTGGCCGCGCCGCAGACGATCCGCGCCGACAGCACGTCGACGACCTCGTCGGTGAGGGCACCGCCCATCGCGCAGGGCGCGTAGACGTCGAGCGCGCCCGCGACCAGCTCCTCGGTCGTGGCGGCGACGCGGACGCCGGGCAGCTCCTCGACCAGCCGGGCGACCGACGGCTCGTGCACGTCGGTCACGACGACGTCGGCGCCGTCCTCGACGAGGTGTCGGGCCAGGTGGCGCCCGACCTTGCCGACGCCGGCGATGCCGACGGTGCGGCCGTGGAGCGAGTCGGTGCCCCACGCGACCGTCGCCGCCGCGCGCATGCCCTGGAACACGCCGTACGCCGTGAGCACCGAGCTGTCGCCCGCGCCGCCGTGGGCGGTGGTGCGGCCCGTGACGAACGAGCACTCGCGGGCGATGTCGTCCATGTCGGGCGAGTACGTGCCGACGTCGCAGGCGGTGTAGTAGCGACCGTTGAGCGACTGCACGAAGCGCCCGTAGGCCCGCAGCAGCGCCTCGGTCTTCAGCGTGGCGGGGTCGCCGATGATGACGGCCTTGCCGCCCCCGAGGTCCAGTCCGGCGAGCGCCGCCTTGTAGGACATCCCCCGCGAGAGGTCGAGCACGTCGCGCACCGCGTCGGCTGTGGAGGCGTAGGGGTAGAAGCGGGTGCCGCCCAGGGCGGGGCCCAGGGCGGTGGAGTGGATGGCGACGATGGCCTTGAGGCCGGTGGCCGGGTCGTTGGCGAAGACGACCTGCTCGTGCTCGGCGCCGAGGTCGAAGACGTCGACCGGGGTGCGTTCAGACATGGGTTGCGTCCGTTCTGGTGTCGCGGCCGCGCGGGTGGGCGGTCCTGGTGGAGGTGGGGCCGCAGGGGTGGCGCAGCCCACATTCGTCACCCTAACGGCTGCGCGCGCGGCCGATTCTCGTGCGCCCGGTCAAGAAAGCGCCCGGCCGTTGGTCGCGTCGCCCAGCCCGTCGTCCAGCCCGTCGTCCGGCCCTCGCCGGACCGGCGTCCGGACGGCTCAGGCCGGCGGCTCGGCGTCCGCGAGCGCGGCGACGCCGGTGACGACGGACGCGGCGAGCGCGTCGAGGAGCGGCCCGATCCCCTCCACCGAGCCGGTGCCGGCGTAGGTCTCCACCGCGCCGGCGGCGGCGCCCACCTGGAGCAGGCCGAGGTTGAGGGCGCTGCCCTTGAGCTGGTGGGCGGCCGCCTCCGCGCCGGGGGCGTGGTCGCTGGCGACGGCCTCGCGGACCTCGGCGAGCGCGAGGTCGACGCGGGCCAGGAACGCCGCGCGGGTGCGCTCGAAGAAGCTGACCCCGTCCTTGACGAGCGAGCCGAGCATCGCGACCCGGGCCGGGTCGAGCACGACGTCGCCCGGCCGCTCCTCCGGCGCCGCGTCGGCCGGTCCCGACGTCCGTGCCGCCGGCACCCAGCGGACCAGCGCGCGCGCCAGCTGCGAGGGGTCCACCGGCTTGGTGAGGAAGTCGTCCATGCCGGCCTCGAGGCAGCGCTCGCGCTCGCCCTCGAGCGCCGAGGCGGTCATGGCGATGATCGGGACGCGCCGCTCCTGCTCGGTGGCGCGGATCGCGCGCGTGGCGTCGTAGCCGTCGAGGAGCGGCATCCGGCAGTCCATGAGCACGACGTCGTAGTCGTGGTCGGCGCGCAGCCGCTCCACGGCCTCGACGCCGTTGCCGACCACGTCGACCTTGCAGCCGAGCGCCTCCAGCAGGCCGGTCGCGACCATCTGGTTGACGGCGTTGTCCTCCACCACCAGGGCGCGCACGCCCAGCGGCGCGACCGACGGGGCGCGGGTCGGCGAGGGTCGCGGGGCCTCCCCGACCACCACGAGCAGCAGGGCGTCGTAGAGCTCGGAGAAGCGCACGGGCTTGGTGAGCGTCGCGGCGATGCCCGAGGCACGGGTGCGGCCGGAGGACACCGCCTGGTCGCGCGTCAGCAGGAGCAGGGGCGGCGCGAACGGCACGGCCGCACGGATCCGGGCGGCCAGCGCCAGCCCGTCCGTGGCGTCCAGCGTCAGGTCGAGCAGCACCGCGTCGAACGGCGCGTGCTCGGCCGCGGCGCGCTGCACCGCGGCCAGCGCCTCCTCGGCGGTCGCGGCCGGCACGCAGGTGAGGTGCCAGGACCCCAGCTGCTCCAGCAGCACCGAGCGCGAGGTGTCGTTGTCGTCGACGACGAGCACCCGCCGCCCCCGCAGCGGGTACGTCGCACCGGCGAGCTCGCCGCGCGCCGGCTGACCGGGAGCGGCCAGGCCCATGCGCGCGGTGAACCAGAACGTGCTGCCCCGCCCGGGGGTGCTGTCGAACCCGATCTCGCCACCGAGCGCGACGGCCAGGCGCTGGGAGATGGCCAGGCCGAGACCGGTCCCGCCGTGCTGGCGGGTCGTGGACAGGTCGGCCTGGGTGAAGGCGTCGAACAGGCCGACGCGGTCGGACTCGGAGATGCCGATGCCGGTGTCGGAGACCTCGACGCGCAGCAGCAGGTCCTCCTCGGTGCGCTCGGCGACCGAGGCGCGGATGGCCACCTCGCCGCTGTCGGTGAACTTCACGGCGTTCGATCCGAGGTTGGTGAGGATCTGCCCCAGCCGCACCGAGTCGCCGTTGACACGGACCGGGACGTCGGGGTGGCAGGCCACGACGAGCTCGAGGCCCTTCTCGTGCGCGGGTCCGGCCAGCACCGCCGCGGTCTGCTCGAAGACCGAGCGGATGTCGATGTCGGCCGCCTCGAGCTCCAGCTTGCCGCTCTCGATCTTCGACAGGTCGAGGATGTCGTTGATCAGGCTGAGCAGGGTCAGGCCGGCGCCGCGCAGACCCTCGGCGAGGCGTCGCTGCCGCTCGTCCAGGTCCGTGCGCAGGAGCAGGTCGTTGAGCCCGATGACGCCGTTCATCGGGGTGCGGATCTCGTGGCTCATCGTCGCCAGGAACTCCGACTTCAGCCGGGAGGCCTCCATCGCGCTGTCGCGGGCCGCCGCCAGGTCGGCCGCGCTGCGCTCGCGCTCGGCGACGCGGCTCAGCTGGTCGACGACCTGCTGGATGAGCTCGCGCGACGTCTCGTCGGGAGGCACCTCGTCGGCCACCAGCTCGATGACGCAGGCGACCTCCGGCCCCCCGACGACCGGGACGGCCACGAGCGTGTGCGTCTCCTCGTGGCCCGGGAGCGGCATCATCTCCATCACCCCCGAGCGCCAGCTGCGCTCGGCGAGCTCGAGGTCGGGACCCGGGAGCCAGGAGCCGGGCGCCAGGGGCAGGGGGAGCGTGACGAGCGGGCCGTCGGGGTCCGCGCGCACCAGCACGCAGAGCGGGTCCCAGCCGCTCGTCCCGTCGAGTGCGTCGGCGGCGTGGCCGAGCGCGTCGCCGAGGCTGCTCGACTGGTTGGCGGCCTCGGCCATCTGCCGCAGCAGGTGCAGCCGCCGCGTCGCCTCCGCGGCCTGGGACCCGGCGCGGACCAGGTCGGTGATGTCCTGGGCCGTGCCGCGCATCCGCACGGGAGCGCCGTCGTCGCCACGCTCGACGACGCCGAGCCCGCGCACCCAGCGCTCGCCGCCGTCGGCCCGCGTGATCCGGGCCTCCCAGCCGAAGCTGTCGGGGCTGTCGGGGCCGGCGAAGGCCGCCGCGATGGCCGCCTCCACCTCCGGCCGATCGTCGTCGTGGATGTGCCCCAGGAACGCGTCGTACGTCGCCTCGAACTCGCCGGGCCGCAGGCCGTAGATCCGGTGCAGCTCGTCGGACCACCAGATCGTGTCGGGCCCGATGTCCCACTCCCAACTGCCCAGGTGGGCCAGCGACTGGGCGGCGGCGAGCTGGTGCTCGCGGTCCTGCAGGGTGTCGAGCAGGCTCTTGCGCTCGGCGTACTCGCTGATCCGGTGCAGCCAGCCCAGGGTCGCGCCCTCGGGGGAGCGCAGCGGCGCCCAGCTCACGAGGGTCCAGACGCGGGATCCGTCGGCGCGGACCACGAGGGAGTCGAGGTTCTGCTCGCCGGGATGACCCTCGCGCATCTGCCGCAGGTGCTCCGCCAGCTGCTCGCGGCCCTCCTCGTCGACGACGTCGAGGAGCGTGAGGGAGGCGAGGTCGTCGCCGGGGCGGCCGACGATCTCGGCCATGCGGGGGTTGGCGAAGAGGGTGACGCCCTGGGCGTCGACGACCCACAGCCCGTCCGGGCTCTGCGCGGCCATGCTGTGGAGCAGGTCCTGCGTGGTCACCATCACGTCCCTCCCGCCCCTATCTTGCGCCCCCGACCCCCGTGGTGGGTGCATCCCCGGAAAGCGGGCCCCGTGCGACGACGACGTCGCCGTGGCTCCCGTACCCGATCAGGGGCCCGCCGTACCGGGTGCCGTCGAAACCGACGAGCAGCAGCTCGTCGCCCCCCTCGCGGACGGGCAGCAGCGTCGGCCACGGGATGTTGGAGTGGTACGGCGCGTCCAGCGTGCCGACCTCGCGGAGGTCGAGGTCCAGCACGGGGTAGCGCGCGCGCTGCCCCGACCTGCCCTCGCGGCCGTCGCTGGCCAGCAGGTGCCACCGCCCGCCGAGGCGGGCCAGCGTCGGGCCCTCCGTCGCCCGCCGCCGGTCGGAGGCCGCGCGCAGGGTGAGCGTGTCCAGGTCGGGACCACCGGCGAGGACGGGGTGGAAGACGAAGAAGCGGCGGGCGCTGACGTAGGCGACGAGCCAGGTGTCGCCGTCGCGGACCAGGTGGGGGTCCCAGACGCCCGCGGAGCGCAGGCCGGTCGTGGGCAGGGCCAGCGGCCGGGTGTCGAGCACGTGCCGGCCCCGGGTGACGTCGGTCGTCGTCTCGGCGAGCGTGACGCCCACGGTCGCGCCCCGGGCGGCACGGTCGAAGTCGCCCCACGTGCTCGTGGCGACCAGCCAGGTGCCGCCGTCGCGGACCAGGTGCGTGGCGTGGTCGCCGAACACGCCCGGGCGGTCGTGGCGCCGGAAGAACAGGTCGCCGCGGTGACGCAGCACGAGCCGCTCGGGGTCCAGGCCCCACACCGAGGTGTGGGCGGTGTCGAAGAAGCCCGGTCCCGCGCTGGTCGCCGTGAGCAGCGCCTCCGCGCCGTCGCGGTACGCCGTGCCGTCGGCGTGGGTGACCAGGCGCAGGTCGCGCAGCCCGAGCTGGCCGAAGCCGCCCGCGCGCACCTCCCCGACCGGGCCGTCCGTCCCGGACCCCAGCCCGGCGAGCCACGTCTCGTCGCGGGTGTCGACGCGGCCGCCGAGGTCGACCCGTCCGCGCGCCGTCCACACCCCGCGCTCGCGACCCAGGACCGTCGCGTGGGTGCCGGTCAGCGTCAGCGCGACGGCCTCGAGGGGCCCCTCGGGTCTCGCGCCGCGGCGGCTGCGGTGCCGGGTGGTGCGGCCGCCGGCGGTCACCGCCAGCGCCAGGCCGTCGTCGTCGTCGTACGTGCCTACCAAGCGGGTGTCGCCGCTCGTCAGCTCGAGCGTGACTGGGCCCGGGCCGGCCACCTCGGCCTGCACGGCGACGTACGGCGCGACGCCGGCGACCTCGCTGCCGGGCACGACCAGGTCGACCGGTCGCAGGCGGGCGACCGTCTCGAAGCGGGGCAGACCCGTCACGCGGCGCTCACCTCGCAGCCACGACGTGGGCGCGCAGGTCGCCGAGCACGTCGTCCAGCGCGGCCACGAAGAGGTCGGCGTGCTCGGTCTCCCAGACCAGCGGCGGGCGCACCTTCAGGACCACGCCGCCCGGTCCGGTCAGGCCGGCCAGGACACCGCGCTCGACCAGCCCGGCCAGGACGTCGCGTGCGTGGTCGCGCCCGGCGAGCAGGTCGACGCCGGCGAGCAGGCCCGTGCCGCGCACCTCGCCGACGGCGTCGTGCCGAGCCGACAGCCCCCGCAGGCCGGCCCGCAGGTGCTCGCCGACGGCGACAGCGCGCTGGGGGAGTCGCTCGTCCTCCAGGACGTCGAGCACCGCGTTGCCGGCGGCCGCCGCCACGGGCGTGGCCGCGAAGGTCGAGAAGTACTCGTAGCGCCGGGCGAGCACGTCGGCGATCTCGCGTCGCGTGATGACCGCGCCGACGGGGTAGCCGGCGCCCATCGGCTTGCCGAGGGTGACGATGTCGGGGGTGACGCCGGCGAGCGCGAAGCGCCACAGCAGGGGCCCGGTGCGGCCGTAGCCCACCTGGACCTCGTCGGCGAGGTAGAGGGCGCCGGCCTCGTGGGCGCCGTCGACGAGCCCCTGGAGGTAGGAGGCCGGGGCGTCGCGCACGCCCTCGCTGGTGAACCCGCTGTCGGCCAGGACCAGCGCGGCGCGGTGACCGCTCGCCGCGAGCTCCGCGGCCGCGTCGCGCACCCGGCCCGCCGCGACCTCCGCGGTCAGTGCGCCGGCCGGACCGTACGGCGCCTCGAAGAGCGCCACCCCGTCGGGGCGGTGACCCTCGGGCCACTCGTTGGGGCTGAGGTCGGCCATCCAGCGGGTGCTGCCGTGGTAGGCGTGGCGCGCGATGACCGCGCCGTCACCGCCGGTCGCCTCCGTGGCCAGGCGCCAGGCGAGCTCGTTGGCCTCGGTGCCGGAGGTCGTGAAGAGGACGGTGTCCAGGCCGTCGGGCATGGTCGCGACCAGGCGCTCGGCGAGCCGGACCACCCCGGGGTGCAGGTAGCGGGAGTGGGTGTTGAGCCGCCCGAGCTGGCGGGTGACGGCCTGGGTGACGGTGGGGTGCGCGTGCCCGACCACGGCGACGTTGTTGTAGGCGTCGAGCATCCGGCGGCCGTCGGCGGTCACCAGCCACGGCCCCTCGCCGCGCACGACCTCCAGCGGCTGCCGGTAGAAGAGCGGCGACAGCGGGCCGCCCATGACGGCCGCCCGGCGGGTGCCGAGGTCGCCGTCGAGGTGCGGCGCGGCGGTGCCGGCGAGGCGGTGCATCCGGTCGCGCAGCCCGGCAGGCGTCAGGGTGGCCAGCTCGGCGAGG
This sequence comes from Nocardioides lijunqiniae, assembly GCF_015024225.1. Lineage (GTDB taxonomy): Bacteria > Actinomycetota > Actinomycetes > Propionibacteriales > Nocardioidaceae > Nocardioides > Nocardioides lijunqiniae. Next base: position 109,371 of record NZ_JACJGM010000015.1, on the reverse strand, counting down.
ACGCGCGCGTTCGCGTCGTCGTACTGCGTGATGTAGGTGAGGTTGTCGGTGTGCTCGGCGGCCCGGGTGCGCGAGATCAGGGTCGAGACGGCCAGCCGGGCCAGCACCAGGTCGCCGAGCACGGCGACCTCCTCGGCGGTGAGTGGCGACCGGCGCTGGTAGCCGCGCAGCACCGCTGCGGCGAGGTCCCAGAGGGCGACGGTCTGTGGGCCGGAGTTGCGGAGGACGGCGGTGAGGGTCACGGCGAGGTCGGCGACGCGCGCGGTGTGGTGGACGTCGCCGAAGTCGATGACGCCGGTCACGCGGCCGTCGCGGGCCAGCACGTTGGTCAGCGTCACGTCGGCGTGCTGGACGCCCGACGGCAGCGCGGCGCACGCGCGCAGCGAGTCGCCCACCCGCTCGGGCAGCCCGGCGAGCACCGGCTCCCGCGCCGCGTCGAGCACGCCGGAGCCCAGCGCGCCCGCGACCACGTCGGGCAGGCGTCGTACGTCCCAGTCGAGGCCGCGGCCCCCGGCGGCCGGGTGGAAGAAGCCCTGCAGGGCGACGCTGGTGCGGGCCGCGAGCGCGCCCACCTGCTCGGCGAGGGGGACGGTGAGGCTCGTGCCCTCGAGGATCTCGCCGGGCACCACGGTGACGACACGGGCCAGGCAGGGTCGGCCGGTGTCGTCGGTGGTCTCCAGGAGCGGCGCGCGGGCGGTCGTAGGCACGGTGCGGGGCGCCACCAGGTCGGGGTCGGTGGCGGCGACGTGCGCCATCACCGCGACCTCCAGCTCGATGCTCTCGCGGGGCTCGGCGGGGTTGGAGACCTTGAGCACGTGCTCGTCGCCGACCAGCGCGTTGAGGTCCCGCTCGCTGGGCAGCGCCCGCACCCGCGCACCGCCGAGGTCCCACCCCCGGTCCAGCAGCCGGGTCACCGTCTCGGCGGCCAGCTCCGGGGCCGGCTCCTGCAGCACGTCGTCGAGCGTCATGGCCCCATCCTGTCGGAGCCACCCGTTGGGGCGGGTGTGCAGGCGGGGGAGCGGGGTACCCGCGAGCATGACCTTCACCGGCCCCCTTCGCGAGCAGGCCCGCTCCCACCTCCACCAGGTGGGCGGCGACTACGACCCCGCGGGCGAGGTGAACCTCCCCGGGTTCGCCGGCAGCATGACGGCATACGGCGTCGCGGTCACCGCCCTGGCGGCGCTGGCCCGCGCCCGCGGCGAGCAGGCGCCGGAGCGGTTCGCGGTGGTTGACCTCCTCGTGGGCGGCGTCGCCGCGCACAAGCTCACGCGGCTGCGCGCCGACTGAGCGGGCTCAGCCGAGCTCGACCAGGATCTGCGGGACCTGCGCGGGCAGCTCGCGGGCGAGGTATCGCGACCGCGAGCTTGCCCCCGCCCGCTCGCAGTGCTCCGTCCTCGGGTCGCTGTCGACGCTGGCGGTACCCATGCCGCTCGCTGCGGATGCAGGTCGGGCGCGGCCGGCGGCCGGTGACGTTTCACCAAGGTATGCAGGGAAGACGACACTTCCCGTGCGCTGCAGCCCGAGGGAAGTGACGCTTCGCCTGCATCCCTTGGGGAAACTGCGCCCGGCGCCCCGCGCCCCCGGCTGTGGAGGAACCGGTGACGCCGGGGGCGGCGTCGGTTAGCGTCTCTGGCCATGAGGCGGGTGCCGCATGAGAACGTCGCGACGGTGCTGGTCGCGCCGTCCGCGCTGCGCGACCTCGAGCTGGACCTGATGGCGCTCGACCTGTGGGTGTGGCCGGTGGCCACGGCGCCGGTGCACGAGGACGGGCCGCGGGCGGCGTTCCAGCTGCGGCGCCGGCTCGTCGAGGCCCGTCGAGGGGCGTGGGACGCCGCGGCCGAGTGGGTGCCGGTGTGGGTCGCGTTCGGTGCCAGCTGGCGCAGCGGCGACGAGCCGCTGCCCTGGGCCGCCCACCACGCCCTCTACGCCGCCCTCGACGAGCACGCCGAGCACGTCCGCTACCGCCGCGGGCTGGGCGGCGTGCGCCGGCTCGAGGTCACCCGCGAGCGGGAGGCCGGATAGTGCCCGACCCGACCCACGACGTCGACCGCCCGCTCAACCTCCGGCCCAGCCGCCGCCCGCTGCTGGTGCGGCTCGCGCTGCCGGTGCTGCTCGTCGGCTGCGCGGCCGTGCTGTTCGGTGCGCCCGTGTGGCTGTTCATGCACGGCGCCGCGAGCGGCTGGGTCGAGGACCGGGCGGTCACCGCCGCGGTCGCCGACGACGCCCGGTGCCGCACCGGCCCGCCGCCCGGCAAGCCGACCACCTGCGAGGCCACCTGGGGGTCCACCGACGGCGACGTCAGCAACCGCTACGGCGGACCGTCCCCGGAGGCAGGCGAGGAGGTGGGTGCGCGGGCCGTCTCCGACGACCTGGCCCTCACCGGCTTCAACCCTGTGCTCCTCGCCTGGGCGCGTGTCTCCCCGCACCTCACGATCGCCGGGGTGGTCCTGCTCGCCGTCGTCACCGCGGTCCTGACGCGGTTCGACCCGCGCTGGTGGTCCCGCCGCACCGACCTCACCTGACCGGCGAGGTCACGACGAGCGCAGGTCCTTCTTCAGCACCTTGCCGCTCGCGTTGCGCGGCAGCTCCGCGAGCACCACGAGCTCGCGCGGCACCTTGAAGTTGGCCAGCCGCTCCCGGCAGTACGCCGTCAGCGCGGCCTCGTCGGCCGCGACACCGTCGCGCAGGATGAGGTAGGCGCGACCGACCGTGCCCATGCGCTCGTCGGGCACGCCGACCACCGCGGCCTCGACGACGTCGGGGTGGCGGCTCAGGACGTTCTCGACCTCCGCGGGATAGACGTTGAAGCCGCCCACCGTGAACATGTCCTTGATCCGGTCGGTGATCTTCAGGCAGCCGTGCTCGTCGAGCCGGCCGACGTCGCCGGTGTGCAGCCAGCCGTCGGGGTCGATCGCCTCGGCGGTCGCCTCGGGGTCCTCGAAGTAGCCCAGCATGACGTTGTCGCCCCGCAGCAGGACCTCGCCGTCGGCGCCCACCGCGACGTCCTGGCCGTGCTCGTCGACCACGCGGACCTCGATGCCCGGGACGCCGGGCCCCGTGGTCTCGGCGACGTGACGAGGGTCCTCGCCGGGGCGCGACTGGGTGGCCACGACGCACTCGGTGAGGCCGTAGGCCTGCGCCACCTGGTCGAAGCCGAGCACGGTCAGCATCTGCTCGAACAGCGTCTCCGGCACCGTGGCCGCGCCGGCGATCGCGAAGCGCAGCGAGGAGAGGTCGAAGTCGGCGAGCCGGGGGTGGTTGATCAGGGTGAGGAAGAGGGTCGGTGCTCCGGGGAGCACGGTGATCCGCTCGCGCTCGACCAGCTCCATCAGGCTCTCGGGCGAGTAGACCGGGACCGGGTGGATCGCCGTCCCGGCGGTCATCGCGGTGATGATGCCGGCCTTGTAGCCGAAGCTGTGGAAGAACGGGTTGATGACGGCGTAGCGGTCCTGGTCGGTGAGTCCGGCGCCGGTGGCCCACACCTGAGCGACCCCCAGCGTCTGGCGGTGGCTGCTCATGACGCCCTTGGGCACGCCGGTCGTGCCGGAGGTGAAGAGGATGTCGCAGACCGTGTCGGGCGTGACCCCGGCCGCGAGCCCGGCCACCTCCGAGACGGGCACCTGCTCCCCGCGGGCGAGCAGCTCGGCCCACGCCAGCGTGCCCTCCTCGCCGCCGCCGCCCAGGTCGACGACCGTGTGCAGGCGGGGGAGCCCGGCGACCGGGGAGGACTCGTCGGACCCCTCGGGCGCCGACTCGCGCAGCATCCGCGTGTAGTGGGTGTCGAGGAAGCCGTCGGCGACGACCAGCACGCTCGCGCCCGAGCGCTCCAGGACGACCCGCGCCTCGTGGCCGCGGTAGCGGGTGTTGAGCGGCACCAGCGCCGCCCCCAGGCTCTGCGCGCCCAGCAGGGCCAGCGCGAACTCCGTGCGGTTGGGAGCCCACACCGCCACCCGGTCACCGGGCTGGACGCCGACGGCCCGCAGCCCGCGAGCGGCGCGCACGACCTCGGCGGCCAGCTCGGCGTAGGTGAGGACCGTGTCGCCGTCGACGAACGCCGGGCGGTCGCCGTGGCGCGCGGACGCCTGCTCCAGGAGGGCCGGGATGGTGTGCGCTGTCGCCACGGGTGCTCCTCACTGACCAAGTGCTTGTTTGGTAACCTACGGTACCGGACCGGAAGGGGCCTCGATGAGCGACGACGACCGACCCCGACGCCGTCCGGGGGGCGCCGGCTCGACCCGCCGCGCCGAGCTGCTGGCCATCGCCGAGGAGCTCTTCGCCACCCGCGGCTACTCCCAGACGACCGTGCGTGACATCGCCGACGAGGCCGGGATCCTCTCCGGCAGCCTCTACCACCACTTCCAGTCCAAGGAGGCGATGCTGCAGGAGATCCTCCAGGACTTCATGAGGACCCTGCTCGCCGGCTTCGTCGCCAGCACCGAGAGCGGCGGCGGGCCTCGCGAGAGCCTGGACGGGCTCGTGCGCAGCGCGTTCGCCACGATCCACGCCAGCCCGCACGCGGTCGCGCTCTACCAGAACGAGTCGGCCGTCATCGCCAGCCTGCCGGAGCTCGGCTTCGTCGGCGAGACCAGCACCCAGGTCAACCAGGTGTGGCTCGGCGTCCTCGAGGAGGGGCAGCGCTCGGGCGAGTTCCGCGACGACCTCGACCCGCTCGTCGTCTACCGCTTCATCCGCGACGCGGTATGGGCGACCGTGCGGTGGTACCGCCCCGACGGCCGGCTCCAGCACGAGGCCGTCGCCGACCAGTACCTCACGATGCTGCACGGCGGCCTGCTCCGCCGGCCCGGTCGGGACTAGAGCCGCAGCGCCGCCTGCACCAGCCCGGCGACGGCGCGTGAGCGGCTGTGCGCGGGCCACGCGATGACGGTGGTGACCTCGGGCGCGTCCGTCACCCGTACGGCGGACAGGTCGCGCCCGAGCGTGGCCGCGGCCGACTCCGGCAGGACCGCGCAGGCGCGGCCGAGCGCGATCAGCTGGAGCACCTGCGTGTGGTCGCGCACCTGCGGGCCGGCTCCGTCGGGGAAGCTGCCGTCGCGGCGGGGCCAGCGCGGCAGCGGCAGGCCGGGCAGGTCGGCGACCTCCGCGAGCGTCATCTCGCTCCGCAGGCTGAGCGGGTGCCCGGCCGGCAGCAGCACCACCTGGTGCTCGGTGACGAGGTCCTCGGTGTCGAAGCCGGCCGTCGCGTCGAAGGGCCGGTGCAGCAGCGCGACGTCGGCGCGCCCGTCGCGCAGCAGCCGCTCCTGCTCGCCGGGGCCGCACAGGTGCACGTCGACGGCGGCGGCGCCGGGCTCGGCGGCGTAGGCGTCGAGGAGCTTGGCGAGCAGCTCGCTGGAGGCGCCGGCCTTGGCCGTGAGCACCACCGACGCCTGCCCCGTTCCCGCGAGTGCCGCCCGCTGCGCGCGCCGTCCGGCGGCCTCCACCGCCTCGAGCGCGGCGCGACCCTCCTCGAGCAGCACCCGACCGGCCTCGGTCAGCGTCACCCGGCGGCTGGTGCGGTCGAGCAGCGTGGCCCCCACCCGGCGCTCGAGCTGGCTGATGGCACGCGACAGCGGCGGCTGCGCCATGCCGAGCCGCTCCGCGGCCCGGCCGAAGTGCAGCTCCTCCGCGACGGCCACGAAGTAGCGCAGCTCGCGCGTCTCCAGGCCGGTCGCGGTGTCCATACCCCCACGGTATCGGTGCCCACCTCATCGGTGTTGGGGAGCGGCGCGCGTCCGGACACGCTCGAGGCATGAGCATCCACACGAACGAGCAGACAGACAGCCCCAGGACCGCGCTGGTCACCGGCGCCAATAAGGGGATCGGCTACGAGATCGCGGCCGGCCTCGGCGCCCTCGGCTGGCGGGTCGGCGTCGGCGCCCGCGACGAGCAGCGCCGCGAGGAGGCGGTGACCCGGCTGCGGGAGGCGGGCGTGGACGCGTTCGGCGTACCGCTGGACGTGACCGACGACGCCAGCGTCGCGGCCGCCGCGCGGCTGCTGGAGGAGCGAGGCGGGCTCGACGCGCTGGTCAACAACGCCGGCATCACCGGCGGCATGGCGCAGACGCCCACCACCGCCGACCTCGACGTCGTGCGCGACGCCGTGGAGACCAACGTCATCGGCGTCATCCGGGTCACCAACGCGATGCTGCCGCTGCTGCGCCGCTCGTCGGCGCCGCGCATCGTCAACATGTCGAGCAGCGTGGGCTCCCTCGCCCGCCAGACCGACCCGGACGCCGACAGCGGCCCGGTGGCGGTGGCCTACTCCCCGTCGAAGTCGTTCCTCAACGCCGTCACGGTCCAGTACGCCAAGGAGCTGGCGGGCTCGCCCGTCCTCATCAACGCGGCCTGCCCGGGCTTCGTCGCCACGGACCTCAACGGCTTCCGCGGCCACCGCACCCCAGAGCAGGGCGCTGCGACGGCGATCCGGCTCGCGACCCTGCCCGACGACGGCCCGACCGGTGGCTTCTTCGACGACGACGGCGTCGTGCCCTGGTGACCTGAGCCCTCGGGGCCGGGGATCGGGGGTCAGGGGGTCCGGAGGCCGGCGAGGTAGGTGTCGAGCAGGCGGAGGCAGACCCGCTCCCACGCGGCGCCCGGCCGGCCGGGCTGCGCGAGGGTGGCGCCGAGCCAGGCGATGTCGGACACCGCGACGTCGCGCACGACGGTGCCGTCCGCCGCGCCCAGGTCCAGCACCTCGCGGATGCCACGGTGCAGCTCGGCCTGCACCGCCCGGGCCGCCTTCCCGGGGCTCGCCGGGCCGCCGGTCGACGGCAGCACCATGTCGTCGCGGTCGGCGATGACGGCTCGCAGGAAGGCGCGCAGGACCTCGGTCGCGGTGCCACCGGCCTCGCGGGCGTGCGCGAGCCGGTCGACCATCAGCCGGAACGACCGGTGGGTCAGCTCCTCCAGCAGCTCCTCCCTCGTGGGGAAGTGCCGGTAGAGCGTCCCGACCCCCACGCCGGCGTCCGCCGCGATCGTGGCCATCGGCACCGCCAGGCCCTCGCGGTGCAGCGCGGCGACGGCGGCCGTCACGACCCGCTCGCGGTTGCGGTGCGCGTCGCTGCGCAGCTCGCGCCGAGCCCCGGCGCCCGTGTCGGCCATGACTCATTCAACCGTGGGTGCAGGCCGAGGATGCAGACGCCCCGAGAAGCGCGGCCTGTGCCAGCATGCCGGCATGCGCCAGGTTCTGCGAGACACGCTTCCGTGGTGCGCGTTCGTGGTCGGCGGTGTGCTGCTCGCGATCGCAGGACGAATCGCTGAGAAGGACTGGCCGAGGGACAACACCTGCTTCGAGACCGAGGTCGGGCCCTGCAGTGCCCCGGCCACCTACGGCGACCAGGACGCGGCGCTCGTCGCGGTCATCCTGGGGGTCGTCGGGGTGTGCCTGCTCGCGTATGGCGCGGTCCAGGTGCTCAAGGCGCGCTGGCGTCCCGCCCGGCCCTGACGCGGGCCTATCGTGAACGGGTGCATCGACCGATGTCCGTGACCCCCCTCCGGTACGTGGCCGGTCTGGGGTCCCTTCGATGGTGAACGAGGCCGAGTCTCACGGCCTGGAGGGTCCCGACGACACCGAGGCCGCGTGGAACCTTCATTTCCGCACTCTCGAGCCGGGTGAGGATCCGGCCCCGATCCTGCAAGCGATCCTTCGGCAGAGCGCCGCGGCGGACCCAGTCGCGCCCGAGCTGGTGTGGCGGAACCAGGTAGGTGGCCAGACCTGGCGGATCGGCGACCGGTACGTCAAGTGGAGTCCACACACCGCCGGCGTCGACCTCGGCCGAGAGGTGGAACGACTGCGGTGGTTGGAGGGGCGGCATCCGGCGGCGCGAGGGCTGGCGGCCGGTGACGACGGGACCGGGCAATGGATGGTGACGGCCGCGCTGGACGCCGACAGTGCGGTGGACGAGTGCTGGCGCGCGGAGCCAAAGCAAGCCGTGCGCGCCATCGCCATAGGCCTCCGGCGCCTGCACGCGCTGCCGCTGGACGCAGTGCCGCCGCACTGGCTGTCCTGGGCCCCTCGAGCGTCACTCGAGCTCGGTCCACGTCCCCGGTCCAGGACCCGGTCCTCGTGCATGGCGATGCTTGCGCCCCCAACACGCTCGTCGACAGCCGGGGATCCTTCGCCGCGCACGTCGACGTCGGTGACCTCGCGGTCGCCGACCGGTGGGCCGATCTGGCCATCGGTGCCATGAGCCTCGAGTGGAACTACGGTCCGGGCTGGGACGGCCTCTTCTTCGAGGTCTACGGCATCGCTCCCGATGCGGAGCGGATCGACTACTACCGCGCCCTCTGGGACTCCCGGTCCTGACCGGCGCGCCGACCTTCGCGCCGCCTCTCCTGCTCCGCGCACGTCAGCGGGGCGCCCCGGCTGCCGAGGTGGACGAGGCCAGGGAATATATGGACGAATTCGTCCGCTTAGGACTAGCGTCAGCATCACTCACGCGAATCCCCGAGAAGGGCAGCACGCCATGAAGGCAGTTCGGTTCCACGAGTTCGGCGACCCGCAGGTCCTCCGCTACGAGGACGTCGAGACACCCACCCCCGGGCCGGGTCAGGTCCGCCTCCGCGTCGCCGCGACGACGTTCAACTCCGTCGAGGGCAACATCCGCGCGGGCTACATGCAGGGCCCGATCCCGGTCGCGCTGCCGCACACCCCGGGCCTCGACGTCGCCGGCACGGTCGACGCGCTGGGCGAGGGCGTCAGCGGCTGGGCGGTCGGCGACGCCGTCATCGGCTTCCTGCCGATGGTGGGCGACGGGGCGGCCGCCGAGCTCGCGCTCGCGCCGGCCGAGGCCTTGGCGGCCGCGCCGACGAGCATCCCGCTGACCGACGCCGCGGCCCTGCCGCTGGTGGGGCTGACGGCCTGGCAGGCGCTCTTCGAGCACGCCGGGCTCAAGGCGGGGCAGCGGATCCTGGTCAACGGCGCGAGCGGCGCGGTCGGCGGGTACGCCGTCCAGCTCGCCCACGAGGCGGGAGCCCACGTCATCGCCACCGCCGACCAGCGCAGTCGCCAGCACGTCCTGGACCTCGGCGCGGACGAGGTGGTCGACCACGCCGCCACCGAGGTCGCCGCCGCAATCGACCAGCCGGTCGACGTCCTGCTCAACCTCGCGCCCATCGAGCCCCAGACCTTCGCGGCGCTGGCCGCCCGGGTCGCCGACGGCGGCGTCGTCGTCAGCACGACGGTCTGGATGCCGGCTCCCGGCGACGAGGCCCGCGGCGTGCGCGCCATCGACCTCTACGTCCGCAGCGACGCCGACCAGCTCGCCGGTCTCGTCGAGCGGGTCGACCGGGGCGAGCTGCGCGTCGACGTCGCCCACCGGGTGCCCTTGGCGGACCTGGTCGACGTGCACACCCAGGCGGCCGCGGGCACGCTGAGCGGCAAGGTCGTGGTGCTCGCCCCCGACGCCTGACGCGTCAGAGGTGCGGCAGGATCCGTGCGCGGTGCTCGTGGGCGGCGCCGAAGAGCTGGGCGGTGGCGTGGGCGCGCTTGAAGTAGAGCTGCGCGTCGTGCTCCCAGGTGATCGCGATCCCGCCGTGCAGCTGCACGGCCTCGGCCGCGACGGCGTTGAAGGCGTCGGTGCACCAGGCCTTGGCCAGGGAGGCCTGGAGCTGCAGGTCCGGGCCGTCCTCCGACGCCGCCCAGGCGGCGGACCACGACATCGAGCGGGCGGTCTCCACGGCGACCAGCATGTCGGCGGCCCGGTGCTTGAGGGCCTGGAACGACCCGAGCGGTCGGCCGAACTGCTCGCGTTCCTTGAGGTAGGCGACGGTGCGGTCCATCGCGGCCTGGGCGCCACCGACCTGGAGTGCGGTCACGGCCACGGTGGCGACCGCGCGGACGCGCTCAAGCGCCTCCCCGGCGTCCGTCGACAGTGCGGTCGCGGGGGCGGACTCGAGGGTCACCTCGGCGAGCTGGAGGGTGAGGTCCACGGCCGGGGTGGGGGTCCGCGTCACGCCGGCGTCCGCGGGGACGACCTCGAAGAGGCCGAGGCCCGCGCCGGTGTCGGCGACCACGAGCAGCACGTCGGCCGTGGGGCCGCCGAGCACCAGGGTGGCGCTGCCCGTGAGGGTCCAGCCGTCACCCTCGGTCGCCCGGACGTCGGTCGTGTCCGTGCGCCAGCGCCCGCGGGCGTCGGCCCACGCCAGCGCCGCGATCGAGGTGCCCTCCGCGATGCCGGGCAGCAGCCGCTCGCAGTCGGCGGGACCCGCTGCGGCCAGGACCGCCTGCGCGGCCAGGACCGCCGAGCCCAGCAGGGGCGAGGGGGTCAGCGAGGCCCCGAGCTGCTCCAGGACGACGTGGGTCTCGAACAGCCCGAAGCCGGCGCCGCCGTAGTCCTCCGGGATGGCGAGGGCCGCGACCCCGATCTGGCTGCTGAGGGTGCCCCAGAGCTCCTCGTCGTAGCCGCGCTCCGAGGCGGCGGCCGCGCGGACGTCGACGCTTCCGGCGCGGCGCTCGACCAGCCCGCGCACGGCGGTGGCCAGCTCCTCCTGCTCCTCGCTCAGCGCGAACCGCATCGTCAGGCTCCCGTCAGGCTGGCGAGGACGCGGGCCCGGTGGTGGGCCGGTGTGCCCCACGCGCCGACCAGGGCCCGCACCTTGAGGATCCAGATGCTGAGGTCGAGCTCGAGGGTGTAGCCGACGGCGCCGTGCACCTGCAGGGCGGTGCGGGCGGCGAGGTGGGCGGCCTCCGAGGCGGCGACCTTCGCGGCGGAGACGTCGCGCGCGGCGACGTCGGAGCGGTCGCCGAGCTCGAGTGCGGCGCCGTGCACCAGCGGGCGCGCGAAGTCGAGGGCCACGCGCACGTCGGCCAGGGCGTGCTTGACCGCCTGGTACTCACCGATCGCGCGGCCGAACTGGCGCCGCTGGCCGACGTAGACGACCGCCTCGTCGAGCAGCCGCTGGCCGGCGCCGACCAGGACGGCCGAGGCGGCGAGGGCGGCGTGGCCCAGCGCCAGGTCGACGGTCGCCTGCCCCACCTGGCCGACGGCCTCGCCGGCGGTCACCGCGGCGAGCCGACGGGCCGGGTCGACGGAGGTGAGCGGCCGCTCCACGACCGCGTGCGACAGCGCGCCGTCGGCGAGCAGGAACGTGTGCGAGGACTCCGCGTCGAGCGCGTACGGCGCGAGGGGAGGTGCCGCGACGCTCACCCGGGCGGCGCCCTCGGCCAGCTGCTCGAGCAGTCCGTGCTGCGAGGTGCCGGCCAGGAGCAGAGGGGCCAGGGCGAGGGACTCGACGTACGGGCCGGGCGCACCGTGGTAGCCGATCCGGTCGAGCGCCACGACGAGGTCGAGCGGCGAGCCGCCGATGCCGCCGAGCTCCTCGGGGATGGCCAGGGCGGTGACCCCGAGCTCGCCGAGCCGGCCCCAGAGGGCCTCACCCGCGGTGGTGTCGCCGCTCGCCCAGGCGCGCGTCGCGGCGGGGACGTCGGCGGCCGCGAGCAGGGCCTGGACCGCCTGGCCGAACGCCTGCTGCTCCTCCGAGAGGGAGAACCTCATGCGCCCGCCCTCCGGTTGTCGCCTCGGGGCAGCCCGAGCACGCGCTCGGCGACGATGTTGCGCTGGATCTCGTTGGTGCCGGCGTAGATGGGGCCGCCCAGCGAGAAGAGGTAGTCGTCGACCCAGGCGCCGTCGCGGGGCGCGCCCTCGCTGCGCAGCTCCTGCTCGGGGCCGAGCAGGTCGAGCGCGGTCTCGTGCAGGTCCACGTCGAGCTCGGACCAGAACAGCTTGTTGACGCTGCCGTCGGCGCCCAGGTCGCCGCCGCCCTGGAGCCGGTCGACGGTGCCCCACGTGTAGAGCCGGTAGGCGTGCGCGCCGATCCAGGCGTCGACGACCCGGTCGGCCAGGCCCGGTGCGGTGGCGCCGCGCTCCTGCCAGAGCGCGACGAGGCGGTCGGCGGCGGCGAGGAACCGGCCGGGGGCGCGCAAGGAGAGCCCGCGCTCGTTGCCGGCGGTGCTCATCGCGACGCGCCAGCCGTCGCCCACGCCGCCCAGCACGTCGGCGTCGGGGACGAACACGCCCTCGAAGAAGATCTCGGCGAAGCCCGCGTCGCCGTCGAGCTGGGCGATCGGGCGCACCGTGACGCCGTCGGCGTCGAGGGGGAAGAGGAAGTACGTCAGGCCGCGGTGCCGCTCGGCGTCCGGGTCGCTGCGGAAGAGGCCGAAGCCGCGGTCGGCGAACGGCGCGCGCGAGCTCCAGATCTTCTGGCCGTCGAGCACCCAGCCTCCACGCGCGTCGTCGCGGGTGGCGCGGCTGCGGATCCCGGCGAGGTCGCTGCCGGCCTCGGGCTCGGACCAGGCCTGGGCCCAGACCTCGGTGCCGTCGGTCATCGGCGGCAGGAAGCGCTGCTGCTGGTCGGGGGTGCCGTGCTCGAAGATGATCGGCGAGAGCAGCGAGATGCCGTTCTGCGCGATCCGGGTCGGAGCGCCGCTGAGGTAGTACTCCTCCTCGAAGATCACCCACTCGGTGAGCGAGGCGTCGCGCCCGCCGTACTCCTCGGGCCAGCCCACGACCGACCAGCGGCCCTCGGCGAGCGTGCGCTCCCAGGCGCGGTGGGCGGCGGCGCCCTCGTCGGTGTCCATGGAGGGGAGCCGGCCCGGGTGGTGCTCGGCCAGCCAGGCCCGAGCCTCCGCCCGGAAGGCCTCCTCGGACTCGGTGAACCCCAGGCTCGTCGCGGGCTCGCTCATGCGTCGCACCGTACCAAACAAGTGCTTGGTTTGGTACGGTGCGGAGCATGGACCTGACCTACTCCGCGGCGGACGAGGCCTTCCGCGACGAGGTGCGGTCCTGGCTCGGGGACAACCTCGTCGGGGAGTTCGCCGAGCTCAAGGGCCTGGGCGGGTCGGGGCGCGAGCACGAGGCCCACGCGGAGCGGCTCGCGTGGAACCAGCACCTGGCGACTGCCGGGTGGACCTGCCTCGGCTGGCCCGAGGAGCACGGAGGTCGGGGTCTCAGCCTCTTCCAGCAGGTGATCTTCCACGAGGAGTACGCCCGCTCGGACGCCCCCGCGACCGTCAACCACCTCGGCGAGGAGCTCCTGGGCCCGACCCTGATCGCGCTCGGCACCGACGAGCAGCGCGCGCGCTTCCTGCCCGGCATCGTCGGCGTCACCGAGCTGTGGTGCCAGGGCTACTCCGAGCCGGGCGCCGGCTCCGACCTGGCCGGCGTGCGCACCAGGGCGCGGCTCGAGGGCGACCGCTGGGTGCTCGACGGCCAGAAGGTGTGGACCTCGCTGGCCCACCAGGCCGACTGGTGCTTCGTGCTCGCGCGCTCCGAGGCCGGCTCGCAGCGCCACGCCGGGCTGTCCTACCTGCTGGTGCCGATGGACCAGCCCGGCGTCGAGGTGCGTCCGATCCAGCAGCTGACCGGCACCTCGGAGTTCAACGAGGTCTTCTTCGACGGCGCCGAGACCGAGGCCGGACTGGTCGTGGGGGAGCCCGGCGACGGCTGGCGGGTCGCCATGGCCACGCTCGGCTTCGAGCGCGGTGTCTCCACGATCGGCCAGCAGGTCCGCTTCGCCCGCGAGCTCGACCGGGTGGTGGCCGAGGCCCGGCGCACCGGCGCCTTCGACGACCCGGTCGTCGCCGACCGCATCGCGCAGGCGCGGCTGGGCCTCGAGGTCATGCGCACCCACGCGCTGCGCACCCTGAGCGCCTACGACTCCGGCTCGCAGGGCCCCGAGGCGTCGGTCTCCAAGCTCCTGTGGGCCCGCTGGCACCGCGACCTCGGCGAGCTGGCCATGGACGTGCTGGGCGCCGAGGCACTCACGGTGACCGCACCGCCGTACGGTCTGAGCGACCTGCAGACGCTCTTCCTGTTCAGCCGGGCCGACACGATCTACGGCGGCTCCGACGAGGTCCAGCGCAACATCATCGCCGAGCGGGTGCTCGGCCTACCGAAGGAGCCGCGAGGATGACCTCCCGCGCCGAGCAGCCCGCCCCCGCCTACGTCCCCGGCCACGGCCTGCTCGCGGGCCACACCGTCGTGGTGACCGCCGCTGCCGGCGCCGGCATCGGCGCCGCCGTGGCGCGCAAGGTGCTCGAGGAGGGTGCCCAGGCTGTCGTCCTCGGCGACACCCACGAGCGCCGCCTCGCCGAGGCGACCGACGCGCTGGGCGCGGAGTTCGGCGCGGAGCGGGTCGCCTCGGTGCGCTGCGACGTGACGAAGGAGGAGGACGTCCAGGCGCTGCTCGACGCGGCGGAGCCGTTCGGCGGCGTCGAGGTGATGATCAACAACGCCGGCCTCGGCGGCACCGCCTCGATCCTCGACATGACCGACGAGCAGTGGTCGCTGGTCCTCGACGTCACCCTCACCGGCACCTTCCGGTGCGTGCGCGCCGCGTCCCGGCGGATGATCGCCCGCGGCACCCGCGGCGTGATCGTCAACAACGCCTCGGTCATCGGCTGGCGCGCCCAGGAGGGCCAGGCCCACTACGCCGCCGCCAAGGCCGGCGTCATGGCGCTGACCCGCAGTGCGGCGATGGACGTCGCCGAGCACGGCATCCGCGTCAACGCCGTCTCCCCGAGCCTGGCCATGCACCCCTTCCTCGCCAAGGTCACCAGCGACGAGCTGCTCGCCGAGCTGAAGGGTCGCGAGGCCTTCGGGCGCGCGGCCGAGCCGTGGGAGATCGCCAACGTCATGGTCTTCCTCGCCAGCGACTACTCGTCCTACCTCACCGGCGAGGTCGTCTCCGTGAGCAGCCAGCACGCATGACCGGCGCCCCGACCATCCCTGGAGGATCCCGTGCCTGAGGCCTACATCGTCGACGCCGTGCGCACCCCGGTCGGCCGCCGCGGCGGCGGGCTCTCCGGCGTCCACTCCGCCGACCTGGCTGGGCACGCGCTGAGTGCACTGATGCGCCGCAGCGGCGTCGACCCCGGCGCCGTCGACGACGTCATCCTCGGCTGCTGCGACACGATCGGCTCCCAGGCCGGCGACGTGGCGCGCACCGCGTGGCTCGTGGCGGGCCTGCCCGAGCACGTCCCGGGGGTCACGATCGACCGGCAGTGCGGCTCGAGCCAGCAGGCCGTCCACTTCGCCGCGCAGGGCGTGATGTCGGGCACCGTCGACCTGGTCGTGGCCGGCGGCGTGCAGAACATGTCGGCCATCCCGATCTCCTCGGCGATGGTGGTCGGTCAGCCCTACGGCTTCACGACGCCGTTCGCGGAGTCGCCCGGCTGGGTCGCGCGCTACGGCGACCAGGAGGTCTCGCAGTTCCGCTCGGCGCAGATGATCGCCGAGAAGTGGGAGATCAGCCGCGAGGACATGGAGGCCTACGCCTACGAGAGCCACCGCCGGGCGATCACCGCGATCGACGAGGGGCGCTTCGTCCGCGAGATCGAGCCGCTGGGCGACGTCGCGGTCGACGAGGGGCCGCGGCGGGACACCAGCCTGGAGAAGATGGCCGGCCTCAGGCCGCTCGAGGAGGGCGGCCGGATCACGGCCGCCGTGGCGTCGCAGATCTCCGACGCCGCCAGCGCCATGCTCCTGGCCTCGGAGCGGGCCGTCGCGGAGCACGGGCTCACGCCGCGGGCGCGCGTCCACCACCTCAGCGTGCTGGCCGACGACCCGGTGTGGATGCTGACGGGCCCGATCCCGGCCACGCAGCGGGCGCTGTCGAAGGCGGGGATGCGGGCGGAGGACATCGACCTCTTCGAGGTCAACGAGGCGTTCGCCTCGGTCGTGCTGGCCTGGGCCAAGGAGACCGGGGCCGACCCGGCGCGGACGAACGTCAACGGCGGCGGGATCGCGCTGGGCCACCCGATCGGGGCGACCGGCACCCGACTGATGACCACGATGCTGCACGAGCTCGAGCGCACCGGCGGCCGCTACGGCCTGCAGGTGATGTGCGAGGGCGGTGGCCAGGCCAACGTCACGATCATCGAGCGCCTCTGAGCGAGGGGGTGCCGGGGCCGGCCGGTGGCCGGCCCCGGCGTCGGTCTCAGCCCTCGGAGACGAGCCGCTTCAGCGCGGCGGCCGGCTTGAACGCGGGCGCGGTGCTGGCCGCGATCTCCATCGTCTCGCCGGTCTGGGGGTTGCGGCCGGTGCGCGCGGCGCGCTGGCGGGTCTCGAAGATGCCGAAGCCCGAGACGGTCACCTTGTCGCCGGCGGCGAGGCTCGAGGAGATGGCGCCGAAGGCGGCGGTGATCGCCCGGTCGGCGTCGGCGGCGCTCAGGCCGGTCTCGGTGGCGACGGCTTCACGCAGTTCGTTGCGGTTCATGTGTGCTCCTTTGTGCGGGTGTGTGCGGGCTCTCCCGCGGTGGGGGTGCGTCCCCTCGGCGGGGGACGGAGTCGTGCGGCGGGCAACCCTACCCGCGCTGAGGGCCGTTCTCATTAGCAGGGGCTGTGGACGCCCTTTCGACGTGGCGCGGCCGACGTCCGTTCACGCGGGCGCTAGATTGAGAAGCGTTCGCAGGTCCGTCGCTCGACGGGCCGCCCTCGACCCCGGTGAGAGTGGAGCCCATGGCTGCAGGGAGTGCCGACACCGATCCGTCGCGCGTGGTGCGCTCGACGCGCCAGCGGCGCGCGATCGAGGAGGTCATGGCGTCCACGGACGACTTCCGCAGCGCCCAGGACGTCCACGAGCTGCTGCGCAGCGCCGGCGAGCGGGTCGGTCTCGCCACCGTCTACCACGCGCTGCAGGCCATGGTCGACTCGGGCGAGCTCGACGTCCTCAAGACCGACGCCGGCGAGGCGGTCTACCGCCGCTGCGGCGCCTCGCACCACCACCACCTGGTGTGCCGCCAGTGCGGCCGGACCGTGGAGATCAAGGGCCCCACGGTTGAGCGCTGGGCCACGACGGTCGCGGAGAAGCACGGCTACGACGACGTGCGCCACACGCTCGAGCTGTTCGGCGTCTGCACGCCCTGCCAGCAGAAGTCCGGCACCTGACCCCTCACTCGTACTCGTAGCGCGGGGCAGGCACGGTCTCCACGTCCTCGGCGTCGACCGCCGGCGTGGTGCCCTTCTCGGTGCCGGAGCCGTCGACCCAGGTCCCGGTCACGCGGACCCACTGGTCGCGCGGCGGTGCGTCCGCGCCCGTGACCACGACCCGGGTCACGGTGGCGTCGGCGGCGCAGCAGTTGATGCCGAGGCGGGTGACGTACCAGTGGCCGTCGTCGTCCAGGCTCACGAAGCCCACGAGGCTGACGCGGCGCTCGGGCAGTGACACGCCCTGGTCGTAGACCGCCCGCACGAAGAACTCCGTGACGCTGATCTCGACCGGGTCCTCCTCGGGGAGCGGCGCCAGCATCGAGTCCAGCTGCTCGCTGCTCGGAGCCGGCGCCTCGGTGGCGCGCTCGGCGAGGAACGCGCCCAGGGCCGGGGGAGAGACGAAGAAGATCACCAGCGGCGGCAGGAACAGCAGCCAGGCGGTCCGCGGGGCCCGGTGCGGCTCCTCGCCGGGCTCCCCGTCAGGCTCCTCGTCGCTGCCGTCGTGGGGGCCGCGTGAGGACGTGACGAGGTCGGAGACGGACAGCAGCACGAGGACCACGCCGCAGACCAGGATCGGCCACCGCATCCAGGTGTTGACGTAGCGCAGGTAGGTGTCGTCGATCGTGATCCGGATCAGGACCGCGCCCACGAGGGTCAGCAGGACGCCCTGCGTCGCCCGGGTCACAGGAGCCACCAGCCGATCGCGCAGGCCGAGCCGACGGCGACGGTCAGCACGAGCGGGACGAACCTCGTCGCGAAGGTGCGGCCGAACTGTCCGGCCTCCATCGAGGCGAGCTTGATGTCCATCGCGGGCCCCACGACCATGAAGACGAGCTTGGCGGTGTCGGAGAACGCCGTGAGGCTGGCCGCGACGAACGCGTCGGCCTCCGAGCACAGCGCGACGACGAAGGCGAAGACCGCCATCGTCACGACCGCCAGGACCACGTGCCCGGCGACGCCGTCGACGACGTGGCGGGGGACGAAGGTGTTGACCGCCGCGGCGAGCATCGCGCCGAGGACCAGGAAGCCGGCCGCGTGCACGAAGTCGTGGCGCACGTTGTCGAGGAACCGCTGCGTGGCGCCGGCTCCGTGGGCGTGGGTGGCGCGGGCGTTCAGCATCGGGACCTTCCCGCCCAGGCGCAGCCACAGCCACCCGACCAGCACCGAGGTGAGCAGCGAGGCGACGAACCGCGCGAGCACCACCTCCGGGCGGCCGGGGAACGCGACGGCGGTGGACACGAGCACGACCGGGTTGACCGCCGGCGCGGCGAGCAGGAACGTGAGCGCGACCGCGGGGGCGACCCCGCGGCTCATCAGGCTGCTCGCGACCGGGACGGACGCGCACTCGCAGCCGGGCAGCGCGATCCCCGCCAGCCCGGCGACCGGGACGCCGAGCGCCGGGTTCGCCGGCACCATCCGTCGTACGACGCGCTCGGACAGCAGGGTCGCGATCACCGACGCCAGCAGCACGCCCCCCACGAGGAACGGCGTCGACTGCACGACGATGGCCACGAAGATCGTGCTCCAGGTCGAGAGCGCCGCGTGGTCCACGTGGCTCACGAGGAGGCGCTGGCAGGCCAGCAGGACGATGACGACGCCGAAGACGACCCACATCTGCTTCAGCGAGTCGTCCATACGCCGCTGGACGGGCGTCTGGGTCTCGGTCATGGGCTTCCCGGAGTCCATCAATGCGGAATGACGATCATTCTCGATAGCATTCTGCACGTCATGCCTCCCTCGCGCAGCACGAACACGCCGTCGCCCGCGCGACGGCGGCGGGTGCTGCTCCAGCTGGGGGTGGCCGCCGGCCTCGTGGCGGCCGTCCTCCTGCTGCGTCCCTCCGGCGCAGCAGACGACGAGCCGCCCGCCGACCAGCCCTCGCTGGCGCCTCCCGTCGTGGCGCCGGCGGGCCCGGAGCAGTTCTGCGCGGGGTTCCGCGCGGTCGCCGCCGCCCACGCCCAGCACCTGGCCGCGCCGAGCGACCGGACCTCGGTCGCGCTGGTCGACGAGGCGGGCGCCCTGGTCGACCTCGGGGTGCCGGCCGGGCTCTCCGACGCCGGCTACGCGGCGCTCGCCTCGCTCGTCGACGGCGTGCTGCAGTCGGTGGACACCTCCGAGGGCCTGCGCGCGGAGCTCCAGGACGCCCAGGACGCCGTGGACGCCGGGCCCGGCCAGGCCGCCCTCGACCGCTACCTCTCCGACGTCTGCCCGGCCTAGGAGACACGAACGCCCCCACCGGGATCCGGCGGGGGCGATCGGTGCTGGTGGCCAGGGGCGGGGTCGAACCGCCGACCTTCCACTTTTCAGGCGGACGCTCGTACCAACTGAGCTACCTGGCCAAGCGAGTCGAAACCATACAGGAGCCGTCGGGTCGGCACGAAAGCGAGACCGGGCGCAGCCGACGCCCGCGTCCCGTGGCGCTTTGGAGGCCGCCGCGAGGCGGCCCTATGCTGAGCGCGCAGCAGGCCCCCATCGTCTAGCGGCCTAGGACGTCGCCCTTTCACGGCGGTAGCACGGGTTCGAATCCCGTTGGGGGTGCGCCAGCACGGGGCTCGGACACCTCCGGTGCCCCGGATTGGGACGTGCTCGAGTCGATGGGTTAGAGTTCCAGCGCTTCGGCCGAGCCGCAGCGAAGCACGAGAAACAGCACAACCTGGCCCCGTAGCGCAGTTGGTTAGCGCGCCGCCCTGTCACGGCGGAGGCCGCGGGTTCGAGTCCCGTCGGGGTCGCCACAAGACGCCCCGGACCACCACGGTCCGGGGCGTCCGTGCGTCTACGGCCGACGTGGGCCTGGGCCGCTCGGGCACAATGACCGGGTGCCGATCGAGATGGAGCCCGAGCGCTTCGACGAGCTCGTCGACCAGGCGCTGGACGGGATCCCCGACGAGCTGGCCTCCCTGGTGCGCAACGTCGTGGTGCTCGTCGAGGACGAGCCGCCGGAGGGCGAGCCCGACGACCTGCTGGGCCTCTACGACGGCGTCGCGCTCACCGAGCGGCAGTGGACGCCGGGTGTGGACCTGCCCGACCGGATCTTCGTCTTCCGGGGGCCGCTGCTGGACATGTGCGCCGACGAGGCCGAGCTCGTCGAGGAGGTGCGGATCACCGTGGTGCACGAGGTCGCCCACCACTTCGGCATCGACGACGAGCGCCTGCACGAGCTCGGCTACGCCTGAGCCAGTCCCAGCCCCAGCCAGAACCCCAGGCCGCAGGCACCCAGCGCCGCCAGGACCGTCACCGCGGCGTACGCCGCCCCGCGCCGGCCGAGCGAGTGGGTCTGGACCGCGAAGGCGCTGTAGGTCGTGAGGCCGCCGCAGAAGCCGGTGCCGAGCAGGGCCAGGGCGTCGCCGTCGAGCGCGAGCCCGGACAGCACTCCCAGCAGGAGCGACCCGGCGACGTTGACGAGCAGGGTGCCCAGCGGCAGCTCGCGGTCGAGGCGCCGGCCGACGAGGAACCGCAGTGCCGCCCCCACGCCGCCGCCGAGCGCCACCAGCAGGGCGGTCACCGGTCGTCCTCCTGCGGACGGGCGAGGCGGGAGGCCAGGAGCACGGCGACCAGCGAGGCGGCCAGCGTGCCGAGCAGGTAGGCCGCGGCGAGGGTGGGCCGGCCCTGGTCGAGCAGGTGGCGGCTCTGCTCGGACGTCGCGGACAGCGTGGTGTAGCCGCCCAGCAGCCCGGGGCCCAGCGCGGCCGCCAGCACCCGCGAGCGCCGTACGGCGGACAGCGCGGGCAGCAGCGCGAGCGTGCCCGCGCCGGAGACGTTGATCGCGAGCGTCGTCCACGGGAACCCCGACCCGTCGGGGGCCAGCTCCCCCAGCACGTAGCGCAGCAGAGCGCCCAGGGCGCCGCCGATCGCCACCGCGCCGAGCAGGCGCGGCAGCGGGGGACTCACGACAGGGAGCTCTGCCGCACGGACTCCTCGGGCGCGCCGACCCACGGCAGCGGCTCCTCGCCGTTGGCCTGGCGGACGAACTCACCGAGGAACCACTCCTGGAAGCGCTGCTGCTCCACCGTGCGGGCCAGCGACAGCAGCCGCTCCTCACGGCAGAACGCGTCGGCGAGGTCGAGCAGCTCGATGAAGCGGCCGATGACGTCGGCGGAGGCGGCGTCCATGACGACGTGCACGTCGGTGGTGGTGCTGCCGGCCTCGAGCGCCGCCTCGACCTGGTCCAGGCCCATCCCGTCGTGCAGCGGCTGCTCCAGGGCGCCGAAGAGGTCGGAGAGGCTCTTGGCCAGCGGGTAGTCGGCCTCGTGCGCCAGCGCCAGCAGCCGCACCTCACGGCGCAGCTCGCGGTAGTGACGGTGGAAGGCGACGTAGGAGCGCAGCGGCACGTCGCGGATCTCGAACTCGATCATCCCCGGGGAGTCCGACATCGAGCGTGGCTCGCTGACGATGCCGGTGATGACGCCCTCCGCGCCGTCCTCCTCGGAGAAGACCGGTGCGGGGTTGAACCAGACGATCTTGCCGTCCTCCTCGATCTCCGCCCCCCACGCCTCCGAGCTGCGGGCGACGATGCTCAGGCCCCGGCCGAACGTCAGCAGCAGGTCGTCCTCGTCGGTCGGCTCGACGGTGGACGGCAGCAGCGGCGGGGTGGTGGAGCCGTCGCGCACCTCGACCCGGGGGTGCTCCCACGTGCCGCGCACGCGCACCTGGATCGGGGGCGCCCCGTGGAGCAGTGCGTTGGTGACGAGCTCGGAGACGCCCAGCTCGGCGCACTCGACGAGGTCGGCACGCCCGATGTCACGGCAGGTCGCGACCACCCAACGGCGTGCGTCTTGCACACCTCGGGGTCCGGAGCCCAAGGACAGGGCAGGCCGGTTCAACGGCACGTGTGATCTCCGACGGTCATGGGCAGGCTGAGGCCATTGTCGGCCCGTCTACCCGCGGCCCTCCGGAACGAAACCTGTGTCGTTGAAAAATCCTCGAACGAGGTACCGGTGGTCTAGCGCCCTCCGTCGTCGGGGCGGTGGGTGAGAGGTCGGGTATTCCCCCGGCGGCTGTGACGATCCGGACGCCGTCCGGATTCGCACCAGCGGCGGCGCGGCGGGACAATGGAGTCAGCACAGCGAGCGAAAGGGATGAGCCACATGGACACGGCATCGACGCAGGAGGCCGGCACCCGGCGCCACCAGGTCGTCGTGGTGGGGTCCGGCTTCGGCGGGCTCTTCGGCACCAAGGCGCTGAGACGCGCCGACGTGGACGTCACGATGGTCGCCAAGACCACGCACCACCTCTTCCAGCCGCTGCTCTACCAGGTCGCGACCGGGATCCTCTCCCAGGGCGAGATCGCGCCGCCGACGCGCGAGGTGCTGAGCAGCCAGGACAACGTCCAGGTGCTGCTCGGCGAGGTGACCGGCATCGACCTCGAGCGCCAGGTCGTCACCTCCCACGTCCTGGGCCGCGACTCGACCATCCCCTACGACTCGCTGATCGTGGCGGCCGGTGCGGGACAGTCCTACTTCGGCAACGACCAGTTCGCCGAGTACGCCCCCGGCATGAAGAGCATCGACGACGCCCTCGAGCTGCGCGGCCGGATCTTCGGCGCCTTCGAGATGGCCGAGCTCGGTGCCAAGCGCGGCGACAACGTCGACCACCTGCTGACCTTCGTGGTCGTGGGTGCCGGCCCGACCGGCGTGGAGATGGCCGGCCAGATCGCCGAGCTCGCCCACCGCACGCTCAAGCGCGACTTCCGCGCCATCAACACCCGCTCGGCCCGCGTGGTCCTCCTGGATGCGGCGCCGCAGGTGCTGCCGCCGTTCGGCGCCAAGCTCGGCGCCTGGACCTCCCGCGAGCTGGAGAAGCTCGGCGTCGAGGTCCAGCTGGGTGCGATGGTCACCGACGTCGACGAGCGCGGGCTCGAGGTCAAGTACAAGGACGGGCGCACCGAGCGCATCAACACCGTCACCAAGATCTGGGCGGCCGGGGTGCAGGCCAGCCCGCTCGGCAAGACGCTCGCCGAGCAGAGCGGCGCGCCGCTCGACCGCGCCGGGCGCATCGGCGTCAACCCCGACCTCACGCTCCCGGGCCACCCCGAGGTGTTCGTCGTCGGCGACATGATCTCCCTCGACAACCTGCCGGGCGTCGCCCAGGTCGCGATCCAGGGCGCCAAGTACGCCGCCAAGGAGATCGACGGGCGACTCAAGGGCAAGCCGGCCCAGCCGCCGTTCAAGTACCGCGACAAGGGGTCGATGGCGATCATCAGCCGCTTCCGTGCGGTCGCCATGGTGGGCAGGGTCCGCCTGACCGGCGTCATCGCCTGGCTGATGTGGTTGGCCGTCCACCTCGTCTACATCACCGGCTTCAAGAACCGCATCACCGCGGTCCTGCACTGGTTCGTCTCGTTCCTGGGTCGCGGCCGCGCGGAGCGCACCACGACCGAGCAGCAGATCTTCGCGCGAGCCGCGCTCGGTCGGTTGCGGCGCGGGGCGACGGACCTGGTGTCCGCGCCCGGTGCCTACGACGCCGCGCGGGAGCTGCTCGACGAGAGCCGTCGCCACGAGCTGGAGCAGCAGGCCATCGAGGAGGCCCGGCTCAGCGACGCCGGCGAGCGCGGCGTCAAGACCGGCGAGCGGGTCTGAGACCTCGCGCGGCGGCGCCCCTCACTCGAAGTACCGCGGTGTGGGGCGCTCGTCGCCGTTCTCCTCCTGGTGACGCGCGATCGCCTCGCGCGCCCAGCGCGGCAGGATGAACACGCCCTCCGCCTCCACCGTCACGCCCTCGGGCCCGATCAGGTGTCCCTTCGCCCAGGTCTTGATGCCCTCGCTGCGGTCGATCCACGACTCCGCGCGCAGGTCGCCCAGCGGCGTCGCCCGCCGGTAGCGCAGGGTCAGCGTCCCGGTCATGCCCGGCTTGCCGCCGGCTCCGGCGGCCTCGCCGAGCATCTGGTCCAGGATCATCGCCGACACCCCGCCGTGCACCAGGCCCGGCGGACCCTCGTAGGCCGCGCCGAGGTGGAAGTCCGACCACGCGTTGCCCTCGTCGTCGTGGTCGATCAGCAGCGGCGGCGCCGCGGCGTTGCGGAGTCCCACCACCGTGTTGCCCCAGGGGCGCCCGCGCCCCTCGGCGCCGAACCGCACGCCGTACGGGCCGTCGAGCTGACGGGCGCGCAGCCGAGCCACGACCGCCTCGATGTCGGCCTGCGCGCGCCGGATCTCCTCGTCGTCGACCGTCGTGCGGATCGTCGCGTCGAGCAGCTCGCGCACCGACTGCGCCAGCGGCCCGTAGAGCGCCCGCTGCCGCTCGATCTCGGCGGGCTCGAGGTCGTCCTGCACGTATCCGGTCACCGCCGGAGTCTAGAACAGGTTCCACTTTAGGATGACGCCATGACCGCGCTCGCCGTCCCCGACGTCCGGCTCCACGCGAGCTGGGTCGCCGCCGTGCGCGACTTCGGCGACGAGACGATGCACGGGTCGGGGGACTGGCACGTCCCGGGCGGCTGGCGCGACCTCACCGAGGACGGCTGCCGCACGATCGTGGCGTGGCTGCGCCGGTCGGCGGACCCCACGGCGCCGGTGGCCGACGGCCTCGTGCACTGCGACTTCCTCTGGATCACCGACGGCGAGCCCGAGGAGGTCGTGGGCTTCCTCGCCCTGCGCCACCGGCTGACGCCGTGGCTGCTCGAGCAGGGCGGTCACATCGGCTACTCGGTGCGCCCCGCGCGGCGGCGCCAGGGTCACGCGTCGCGGGCGCTCGCGCTCGCCGTACGGCGAGCGGCCGAGCTCGGCCTCGACCGGGTGCTCGTCACCTGCGACGACGACAACGAGGGCTCACGCCGCACGATCGAGGCCGGCGGCGGGCGCTACGAGGACACCCGCGGCGTGAAGCGTCGCTACTGGATCGACACCGGACTCGCCGGTGGCCGGGCTCAGGTCGTGTAGCCCTTCACGCACTTGTCGAAGGCGGCGGGGTTCAGCAGCTGGTTCAGCCCGTCCGCCGCGCACTGCACGATCGCCTGGGCGACCGTCAGCAGGTCATCGACGGGGGGCACGTTGGTCTCGGGCAGCGGCGGCACCGTGACCGGCGGCAGCGGGAGGTTGGGCGCCTGCGTCGGCACGCTGGGAGCGGGGTTGCTCCCGCCCCCGCCACCGCTGGTCGGCGGCGGCGGAGCCACGGGCTGCGACGGGGTGCTGGGGGTGGGCTTGGAGCCGCGACCGCCGTCGCCGAGGTCGGCGCCGCCCTGGTCGCCGCGTCCGCCACCGCCGCCGGTGTAGCTGGGCTGCGGCACGATGTAGCCGGCGGCCGAGGTGGAGTTGGGCACCGAGGTGTAGTCGCCGGACATGTAGGCGTCCATGATCGAGAGCACCAGGTCGACGTAGGCGTCGGAGTGGTTGTAGCGGTAGACCGCGGCGCGCTGGCCGGTCAGGGTCGCGAGGTCGTCGTCGCCGGAGCAGAGGTAGACCGCGGAGGCGAGCGCCGCGTCGTCGATGTCCTGCGGGTTGCGCTCGGCGTCGCCGTCGGCGTCGACGCCGACGACCGACCAGGTCGAGGGGATGAACTGCATGGGGCCGATAGCCCGGTCGTAGGCCTGGTCGTTGTCGTAGAGGCCGGCGTCGGTGTCGCGGATGACCGCGGTGTCGTTCTTGCCGTCGAGCGCGATGCCGTAGATGCCGGGCGTGGCGACACCGTCGTCGTTGAGCGTGTTGCCGCCGAAGCGGCCGTGGTTGGACTCGACGCGGCCGATCGCGGCGACGAGCTGCCAGGGGAGGTGGCAGCCCTCGTCGGCGGAGTTGATGACCTGCTCGGCGCGCATGTAGGCGGCCAGCGCCGCCGAGGGGATGCCGTTGGTCGAGGAGCTGGCGATGACCTGCGCGGCGTTGCCGTCGACGGCACCGCCCATGCCGGAGCCGGCCGTCACCGAGGCCGGCGCCTCGATGGCCTCGGTGGGCACGCTGGTGCCGTCGGGGAGCGCGGCGACCTCCGGTGCGGAGCTCGAGGCGGAGACGGTGGCGGGACCGATGCCGGCGAGGCTCGCGGTCCAGGCGGCCGAGAGCAGGGCGAGCGGCAGGATCGTCGCGACCTTCTGCGCTCGACCGAATCGCTTGGCGGACATGTTCTCTCCCCTTGGTTGCAGCCATGCTTCCCACCAGCATGCTGTTCCAATCCAACGAATGTCGTCACACCCAGTTACGCGGAGGTGAGCAGTCGATGGACCGGACGTCGCCGGCGCCTCCCGAGCCTGGGACGAGTATGCGCCTCGTCGGGCCCGCAGTACACAGCGGGAGTGGGATGCGTCACACCGCCCGCTCCGCCGCGGTGGAGCCGATTGCCCGCACGTTGGTCGCCTCGGCGACAATGAAGGGGTGACGCCTCCAGAGCCCGCCCCCGAGTCCGCCGCGCTGTTCGCGCGGGCCCGCGCGGTCACCCCGGGCGGGGTCAACTCCCCGGTCCGGGCCTTCAACGCCGTCGGGGGCACGCCCCGCTTCATCCGCTCCGCGGCCGGCGCGTGGCTGACCGACGTCGACGGACACGAGTACGTCGACCTGATCTGCTCGTGGGGCCCGATGCTGCTCGGGCACGCCCACCCCGAGGTGCAGGCGGCCGTGAGCGCAGCGGTCTCGCGCGGCACGTCGTACGGCACGCCCACCGAGCCCGAGGTCCTGCTCGCCGAGGAGATCGTGGACCGGGCGCCGGTCGAGCGGGTGCGGTTCGTCTCCTCCGGCACCGAGGCCACGATGTCGGCGATCCGGCTGGCCCGCGGCTTCACCGGCCGCGACGTCGTCGTGAAGTTCGCCGGCTGCTACCACGGCCACGTCGACTCCCTCCTGGCCTCCGCCGGGTCCGGGCTGGCGACGTTCGCGACGCCGGGCACGCCCGGGGTTCCGGCGTCCTCGACCGAGCTCACGCTCGTGCTGCCCTACAACGACCGCGCCGCCGTCGAGCAGGTCTTCGCCGAGCACGGCGACCGGATCGCGTGCCTGGTCACCGAGGCCGCCCCCGGCAACATGGGGGTCGTCCCGCCCGAGCCCGGCTTCAACCGCTTCCTCGCCGAGACCTGCACCCGGCACGGCGCGCTGTTCGTCAGCGACGAGGTGATGACCGGGTTCCGCGCCACCCGCCAGGGCCAGTGGGGACTCGACGGCGCCGTCGAGGGCTGGCGCCCCGACCTCGTGACGTTCGGCAAGGTCATGGGCGGCGGCTTCCCGGCCGCGGCCTTCGGCGGCCGCGCCGACGTGATGGCCCGGCTCTCGCCCGAGGGACCCGTCTACCAAGCCGGCACGCTCTCGGGCAACCCGGTCGCGACCACCGCCGGGCTCACCACCCTGCGCCTGGCCACCGACGAGGTCTACGCCCACATCGGCTGGGCCGCCGACACGATCAAGACCGCGGCTGCCGAGGCCCTGACCGCGGCCGGCGTGCCGCACGTCGTGCAGAGCGCCGGCACCATGTTCTCGGTGTTCTTCACCGACCCCGCCGACGGGCCCGTGCGCGACTTCGCGGCCGCCTCGCGCACCGACGCCGTCGCCTACGCCGCCTTCTTCCACGCCATGCTCGACCGGCAGGTCTACCTCCCGCCGTCGGCGTACGAGGCGTGGTTCCTCTCCTCCGCCCACGACGAGCGGGCCGTCCAGACCGTGCTCGACGCCCTCCCGCACGCCGCCGCCGCGGCCGCCGCCTCCCAAGGAACCCGATGAGCCAGACGCCCGACACGATCGTCCACCTGATGCGCCACGGCGAGGTCTACAACCCCGAGGGCGTGCTCTACGGGCGCCGCGACGGCTTCCACCTCTCCGAGCTGGGCCGGCAGATGGCCCAGAAGGTCGCCGACACCGTCAAGGACCGCGACATCGTGCACCTGCGGGTCTCGCCGCTGGAGCGCGCCCAGGAGACGGCCGCGCCGCTGGCGACGCTCCGGGGTCTCGACATCGTCACCGACGAGCGGATCATCGAGTCGACGAACGTGTTCGAGGGCAAGCGCTTCGGCGAGGGCGACGGCACCCTGAAGAACCCCCGGAACTGGCGCTACCTCTACAACCCGTGGAAGCCGTCGTGGGGCGAGCCCTACCGCGACGTCGTGGTGCGGATGATGTCGGCGGTGCGCGATGCCCGCGAGGCCGCGGCGGGCCACGAGGCCGTGCTCGTCTCCCACCAGCTGCCGATCTGGATCACCCGCCTGCACGCCGAGAAGCGGTCCTTCCTGCACGACCCGCGCAAGCGCCAGTGCACCCTCACCTCGCTGACGTCGCTGCACTTCGTGGGCGACCGGCTCACCCAGGTCTCCTACAGCGAGCCCGCGGGCGACCTGATCCCCGTCGCCGACAAGAAGGCGCCGTTCTCCGCCGGCGGCGCCCGCCAGGAGCACCGTCCCTGACCATGCCCCTGCCGTCCGCGCTGCGTCGTACCGCCTCGCTGCTCGCCGTCGCCGTCCTGGCGTCGGGGTGCACCGGCCTGCAGGGCACCGGTGACGGCGACTACGTGCCGGGCGCGGTCGGCAACAACGCCAGCGAGGTCGCGGTCGACGACCGCGAGGCGCCGGTGGACCTCGACGGCACGACGCTCGACGGCGAGAGCCTCGAGCTCGACGACCTGCGGGGCGAGGTCGTCGTCGTCAACGTGTGGTGGTCCGGCTGCGCGCCCTGCCGCTCCGAGATGCCGATGCTGGTGGAGGCCTCGGCCGACCTCGACGCGACGTTCGTCGGGATCAACATCCGCGACCAGAGCGACGCCGCGGCGCGTGCCTTCGAGGAGCGCTACGACGTCACCTACCCCTCCATCTTCGACCCCGGCAGCGAGACCCTGCTGGCCTTCGGCAAGCGGTACTTCCCGCGCTCCATGCCCAGCACGGTCGTCCTGGACCGCGACGGCCGGGTCGCCGCGCTGGTGAGCGGGGTCATCCCGTCGCGGACCACCCTCGACACGATCGTCGAGAAGGTCGCTGCCGAAGATGGGTGAGTGGTTCCAGACCCAGGCCTCCGGCGGCTCGCTGGCCCTGGCCCTCCCCGTCGCGCTCGTGGCGGGGCTGGTCTCGTTCTTCTCCCCGTGCGTCATCCCGCTGCTGCCGGGCTACCTCTCCTACGCCACCGGACTGTCCGGCGCCGACCTCGCCTCGGGTGAGGGCGACGCGCGGCGCGGCCGGATGGTCCTCGGCTCCGTGCTCTTCGTGCTCGGCTTCGCGGCGGTGTTCGTGGCCATCGGCACGGCGATCGGCTCGGTCGGCTACTGGCTGCGCACCTGGCAGGACGAGATCACGATCGGCCTGGGCGTCCTCACCATCCTCTTCGGCCTGGCCTTCGCCGGGCTGATCCCGTTCCTCCAGCGCGACTGGCGCGTCCACCGGGTCCCCTCGGTGGGGCTCGCGGCCGCGCCGCTGCTGGGCGTGCTCTTCGGCCTGGGCTGGACGCCCTGCATCGGCCCGACGCTCGGCGCCATCACCGCGCTGTCCTTCAACGAGGCCACCGCCGGCCGGGGCGCGCTGCTGTCGGCGGTCTACGCGCTCGGCCTCGGCATCCCGTTCGTGGTCGTCGGTCTCCTCTACAGCCGCGCCCTGGGTGCGATCGCGTTCGTGCGGCGGCACCAGGCGTGGGTGACCCGCGCCGGCGGGCTGATGCTCGTCGTGGTCGGCGTCCTGCTGGTCACCGGCTGGTGGGACGTCGCCGTGACCTGGGTGCAGGGCGAGCTGGTCTCCGGCTTCGAGGTGAGCGTGTGAGCACCGCGCCCCCCGACACCCGCCCCGAGGCCCGCGAGCGGCGCGCCGGCGAGCTGAGCCCGCGCGAGCTGGGCCGGTGGCTCTGGCGCCAGCTGACCTCGATGCGCACCGCGCTGATCCTGCTGCTCATGCTCGCCCTCGCGGCGGTGCCCGGCTCGATCATCCCGCAGGAGGGCGTCGACTCGGTCAAGACCGCCCGCTGGCAGGACGAGCACCCGACGCTCACGCCGATCTACGAGAAGCTGAGCCTCTTCTCGGTCTACGACTCGCCGTGGTTCTCGGCGATCTACCTGCTGCTGATGATCTCGCTCGTCGGCTGCATCATCCCGCGCACCTTCGTCTACCTGCGCGCGATCCGCGCCGCCCCGCCCGCGGCCCCCCGCAACCTCGGCCGGCTGCCCGACCACACGTCGTACGAGACCGACGAGGAGACCCGCGCCGTGCTCGAGCGCGCGCGGGCGGCGCTGAAGGACCGCGGCTACCGGCTGCGGCCCGACGACGGCAGCGACGCCGTGAGCGCCGAGCGCGGCTACCTGCGCGAGGTCGGCAACCTGCTCTTCCACCTGTCGGTGGTCGTCGTGCTGGTCGCCTTCGCCATGGGTGGGCTGTTCGGCTTCCGCGGTGGCGCGATCATCGTGCAGGGCACGACGTTCACCAACACGCTGACCCAGTACGACGACTTCGAGCCCGGGCAGCTGTTCTCCGCCGGCCAGATGGACCCCTTCACCTTCCGCTTCGACGACTTCGACGTCGAGTGGCAGAACACCCCGCGCCGCGGCGTGCTGGCCCGCGCGTTCAAGGCCGGGCTGACCTACCGGGAGACGCCGGACGCGGCCGAGAAGTCCTACGACCTGCGGGTCAACCACCCGCTCAGCGTCGGCGACACCGACGTCTTCCTCATCGGCCACGGCTACGCGCCGGTCATCACGGTCAAGGACGGCAACGGCGAGGAGGTCTTCAACGGGCCGGTGCCGTTCCTGCCGCAGGACCAGACGTTCCTGTCGTTCGGCGTGCTGAAGGTCCCGGACTCCCCGACGGGCGAGATCGGCCTCGAGGGGCTGTTCTACCCGACCTTCCAGCTCGCCGACGGCAACCCCGTCACGATCTACCCCAACGACGCCAACCCGCTGATCTCGATGCAGGTCTACACCGGCGACCTCGGCCTGGAGACGTCGTCGCAGTCGGTCTACGACCTCGACAAGACCAACGCCGAGCAGCTGCTCACCGACGACGGCAAGCCGCTGCGCCTCGACCTCGAGCTGGGGGAGAGCGCGACGCTGCCCGACGGTCTCGGGACCGTGACCTTCGACGACGTCCGCCCGTGGACCCGCATCCAGTTCAGCCAGAGCCCCGGCAAGGAGGTGGCGCTCGTCGGCGTCGTCCTGGCCCTGGTCGGGCTGCTGGGCTCGCTCTTCATCCGCCCCCGCCGCGTCTGGGTTCGCGCCCGTCGCGAGGGGGGTGTCACGATGGTGGAGGTCGCAGCGCTCGACCGCTCCGGCGGCGGGGACGTGGTCCCCGTGCTCGAGGAGCTGGTCGGCGAGCTGCGGACCGCCGTACCGACCGGCACAGCAGGCACGACACGCGACACACGCGAGGACGAGGGTAGGAACGACACATGACCAACTCAGCGTGGGAGACCCTGAGCGACCAGGCGGTCGCCGTGGCGGGGGTCGTCTACTTCCTGGCCCTGCTCGCCCACCTGGTCGAGTGGGCCTCGCTGCGCGAGGTCGCGCCGGCGACCGCGGGTGCCGGCGCTGCCGGCGCTGCTGACGGGGAGGGCGGGACCGGCTCGGTCGCCGTCGACACCGGACCCGACCGCGGGGCCGAGCGCGAGCGCCGCGTGGCGCTCTTCGGCCGGCTCGGGCTGCTCCTCACCGGGCTCGCCTGCGCGGTGCACCTGGTCGCGCTCGTGGGGCGCGGCCTGGCCGCCGACCCCAACCGGGTGCCCTGGGGCAACATGTACGAGTTCACGGTCTCGGGCACCTTCGTCGTGACGCTGATGTACCTCGTGCTGCACCGCCGCTTCTCGCTCGCGTGGATGGCGCCGTTCGTCACCGCCTTCGTGCTGAGCACGCTGATGATCGCGGTGATCTGGCTGCACAGCGAGGTCACCCCGCTCACCGAGGCGCTCAACTCCTACTGGCTCGTGATCCACGTCGTGTCGGCGGTCATCGCCACCGGCGCGTTCACGCTCGGCGGCATCCTGTCGGCGGCGTACCTGGTCAAGGACCGGCGCGGCGAGGCCACCACGGGTCCGCTGGCCCGCGTGCCGTCGCTCGCGACGCTGGACCGGGTGTCCTACCGGATCCACGCCTTCGCCTTCCCCGTCTGGACCTTCGCGGTGCTGATCACCGGTCCGATCTGGGCGCACGAGGCGTGGTCGTCGTACTGGAACTGGGACCCCAAGGAGGTGTGGGCGTTCATCACCTGGGTCGTCTACGCCGCCTACCTCCACGCCCGCTCGACCGCCGGCTGGAAGGGCCGCAACGCCGCCATCCTCGCGCTCGTCGGCGTCGCCACCCTGTGGTTCAACTTCATCGGCATCAACTTCTTCTCCACCACCACCCAGCACGGGTACGCCGAGTCCGCCCCGGCGTTCGTCGAGCCTGTTGGGCGCTGAGCGGGGGCAGGGTTTTCAGCAGATGCTGAAAACCCTGACGTTCTGGGCCAGAACTTCGGCCCAGAACGTCAGGGAAAAGCCCAGAAGCGTCGCGGTGCGAGGACGGCCGGGCCGATGACGCTAGGCGTCGGGGTCCTCCGGGCGCTCGGGGTGGCGCCGCTTGCGGTCGAGGTCACGCAGGAAGTCCTCGTCGTCGTCAGGTCCCAGGACTCGCGGGGGAGGCTGCGGACGGCGCCGCTGCAGCGGGGCACGCCCGCCGCCGGGGCCGCGCTGCTGCAGCAGCCGGGTGACGACGTAGACCGCCACGGCGAACAGCGCCACGATGACCAGGAACTTGAGCACCCCTCAAGAGTAGGCGGCACCTGGTCACGAACTACCCTGGCAGCGTGAAGGAGTTCGCTGTCTATACCGCCCTGCGCCTCGCGCTGTTCCTCGGGTCGTTCGCGATCGTGTTCGGGGCATGGTTCGCGGTGACCGAGGACGTGCCCCTCGTGTGGGCCGTCGTCCTCGCGTTCGTGATGAGCGGCATCGGCTCCTACTTCCTCCTCAGCGCCCAGCGGGAGGCCTTCGCGCGGCGGGTCGAGGCGCGCGCCGGCGCCGCGACCGCGCGGTTCGAGGAGATGAAGGCCAAGGAGGACGCCGAGGACGCCCAGGGCTCCGATGGCCCGTCCTCGAGCGACCGCCCGTAGCGGCTACCGCTTGCGGCGGTTGAGCTGCCGGTCGACGCGACCCTCCGACTGCCCGAGGATCCGGGCGAGAAGCGGGACCCGCATCCGATAGGCCACGACTCCGACGACCACCAGCGCGACGAGGATGAAGAACCACATGCCCTCGAGCGTACGCCGCACGCGTGCGGCGTACGCGGTGGCGAGCAGGCGCCGGGTCACCGACCCGGATCTCGGGCGGAGCTTCTGGGCATTTCCCTGACGTTCTGGGGCGGAACTTCGGCCCAGAACCACAGGGTTTTCAGCATCTGCTGGTAAACCTGCCGCTACCCGCGCACCACCAGCGCGGCGGCGACGAGTGCGGCCCAGGCGAGCTCGGCGACGCCGGTCTGCTGGAGGACCGGCACCAGGGTGGGGCCGGTGGCGCCGCCGAGGACCGTGCGCAGGGCCGGGAGCGTCGGCACCAGGAAGAGCAGCCCGACCAGCACCCACCACGACGTCGCGGCGGCGACAGCCACGACCGCGGCCGCCGCGGCCAGCACGAGCAGCAGGTAGAGCGCGCGGGTGCGCGGCGCGCCGAGCCTGACGGCGAGCGTGCGCTTGCCGGCCACGGTGTCGGTCGGGATGTCGCGCAGGTTGTTGACGACGAGGATCGCGCAGGCGAGCGCGCCCACGCCGACGCCGGCGTACAGCGCGGCCCAGTGCCACTCCTCGGTCTGCACGTAGGTCGTGCCGACCACCGCGACCAGCCCGAAGAAGACGAAGACCATGACCTCGCCGAGGCCGAGGTAGCCGTAGGGCGTCGATCCGCCGGTGTAGTACCAGGCCGCGACCACCGCGACCGCGCCCACGGCCAGCAGCCACCAGGCGGTGGTGGCGGCGAGCACCAGCCCGGCCACGCCGGCGACGCCGAAGGCCAGGAACGCCGCCCGCTTGACCGCTCCCGGGCTCGCGACGCCCGATCCGACGAGCCGCATCGGGCCCACCCGGTCGTCGTCGGTGCCGCGGATGCCGTCGGAGTAGTCGTTGGCGTAGTTGACCGCCACCTGCAGCGCCAGGCTCACCACGAGGGCCAGCAGCGCCTTCCACCACACCAGCTGGTCGTCGTACGCCGCCACGCCGGTGCCCGCCAGGACCGGCGAGACGGCAGCGGGGAGGGTGCGGGGTCGCGCGCCGGCGAGCCACTGAGCGGGGGAGGCCACGAGCAGTGATTCAACCGCAGCCGGGCCGCGATCGGCGGCGCGGGTCGCCGACGGCGCGTGCCGGCAGCAGACCACGCCGCACTAGCGTGGAGCACATGGACGAGGCGGCGAGCACGGTCGACGCGCTCCGGCGCTGGCTGGACGCACCCGGCGAGCCCGAGCCGTGGGTCGTGGAGACGTCCGGATCCACCGGCCGGCCCAAGCGCGTGGCCCTCGCGCGACGCGCCGTGCTGGCGTCGGTGACGGCCAGCGCCCGACGGCTCGGCGCCGGTGGCCGCTGGGTGCTGGCGCTCCCCCCGACGTACGTCGCCGGCCTGCAGGTCCTCGCCCGCTCGCTCGTGGCGGGGCACGAGCCCGTGCTCGACGCGACGTGGCCGCGCGAGGGGACGTGGTTCACCTCGCTGGTGCCCACCCAGCTGCACCGTGCCCTCGAGGACCCCGACCGGCTCGCGGCCCTGCGCACCGCCCACACGATCCTGCTCGGCGGCGGCCCGATCGACCCTGCGCTGCGCCGCCGCGCCGCGGACGAGGGCCTGCGGGTCGTCGCGACGTACGGCGCCGCCGAGACCGCCGGCGGCTGCGTCTACGACGGCATGCCGCTCGACGGCGTCGCAGTGGCGCTCGGCGAGGGCGGCCGGATCCGCATCGGCGGCCCCACGCTCTTCGACGGCTACGTCGGCGACCCCCAGCTGACCGCCGAGGCACTGGTCGACGGCTGGTACCTCACCCAGGACGCCGGCCGCCTCGACGAGGACGGCCGCCTGCAGGTGCTGGGCCGCCTCGACGACATGCTGGTCAGCGGCGGCGTCAACGTCCCGGCGGCCGCGGTCGCCGCCCGGCTGCGCGAGCACCCCGACGTCAGCGCCGCCGAGGTGCTGGGCGTCCCCGACGAGGAGTGGGGCACCCGCGTGGTGGCCTTCGTGGCCGGTCGGCTGTCGCTGGACGACGCGCGCGACTTCGTGGCCGAGCGCCACCCGCGGTCGTGGGCGCCGCGGCAGCTGGTCGCGCTGGACGCGCTGCCGCTGCTGGCCAACGGCAAGGCCGACCGCGTCGCGCTGCGGGACCTGGCGTGAGCGGGCTCGCGGTCTTCAGCATCCCGATGCGCACGCGCTTCCGCGGCATCACGGTGCGCGAGGGTCTGCTGGTCCGCGGAGAGGCCGGCTGGGGGGAGTGGAGCCCCTTCCTGGAGTACGACGCCGAGGTCGCCGAGCCCTGGCTGCGCTGCGCGGAGGAGGCCGCCGCGGGCGACTGGCCCGCGCCGGTCCGCGACCGGGTCCCGGTCAACGTCACCGTGCCCGCCGTCGGGCCCGAGCAGGCCCACGCCATCGTGACCGCGGGCGGCTGCACGACCGCCAAGGTGAAGGTCGCCGAGCCGGGACAGACCCTCGCCGACGACGAGGCGCGCCTGGAGGCGGTGCGCGACGCGCTCGGCGCGGGCGGCGCGGTGCGGGTCGACGCCAACGGCGGCTGGTCCGTCGACGAGGCGGTCGCCGCGGTCGCCGCGCTCGACCGGGCCGCGGGCGGCCTGGAGTACGTCGAGCAGCCGTGCGCGAGCGTGCAGGACCTGGCCGCCGTACGTCGCCGGGTCGGCGTGCCGATCGCCGCCGACGAGTCCATCCGGCGGGCCGCCGACCCCTACCTGGTGCGCGACCTCGAGGCCGCCGACATCGCCGTGCTCAAGGTCCAGCCGCTCGGCGGGGTGCGCGCCTGTCTGCGGATCGCCGAGGACATCGGGCTGCCCGTCGTGGTGTCGTCGGCGCTGGAGACCTCGGTCGGGATCGCCGCCGGCGTGGCCCTGGCCGCGGCCCTGCCCGAGCTGCCCTACGCCTGCGGGCTGGCGACCGTGCAGATGTTCACCGCCGACGTGGTCGTCGACTCCCGGCTGCCCGTCGACGGCGCCCTGCCCGTCGGGGCCGCGCCGGTCGACGAGGCACTGCTCGCGGCCGTCGCCGCCGACCCGGCGCGGGTCGCGCACTGGGAGTCCCGGCTGGCCGAGGTGCGGGCCCTGCGGCAGGATCGTCGCTCGTGACCGACCCGTCGACCGAGCTCGCGCGAGGGCTGCTGGCGACCCTGGTGGAGGCCGGCGTCACCGAGGTCGTGGTGGCGCCCGGGTCGCGCAACGCGCCGCTCTCGTTCGCGGCGCTGGGCGCCGCCGCGGGGGGTGCGGTGCGGCTCCACACGCGCATCGACGAGCGCAGCGCCGGCTTCCTGGCGGTCGGCCTCACCCGCAGCCACGCCCGCGCCGCCGTCGTCTGCACCTCCGGCACCGCGGTCGCCAACCTGCACCCGGCCGTGCTGGAGGCGGCCCACGCCGGCCTGCCGCTCGTCGTGGTCACGGCCGACCGGCCGGCGCGGCTGCGCGGCACCGACGCCAACCAGACGACCGACCAGGTCGGCGTCTTCGGGCGCCTGGTGCCCACGGTCGACGTCGCCGACCCGGCCGCGGTCGTCCTCGCCGAGGCCGGGCCCACCCACCTCAACGTGCAGCTCGACGACCCGCTCGTCCCCGACGGCGGCTGGACGCTCGGGCCGGTCGCGTCACCGGAGCCGCACTGGTCCGCCGACCACCCCGAGGCCACCGAGCTCCCGCTCGGCCCGCGCACGGTCGTGGTCGCGGGCGACGACGCCGCCCAGGGCGCGCGCCAGCTGGCCGAGTCGGCGGGGTGGCCGCTCCTGGCCGAGCCCACGAGCGGCTCGCGCACCGGCGACCACGCCCTGCGCTGCTACCGCCTGCTGCTCGACACCGACCTCGGGCGCCGCATCGAGCGCGTGGTGGTCTTCGGCCGCCCGACGCTCTCCCGGCCCGTGACCCGCCTCCTCGGTCGCCGCGACGTCGAGGTGTGCTCGGTGCCGGCGCGCGGCGTGTGGTCGCAGCGCCCCTACGCCGTGGCGCTCACCGCCCCCGCGTTCGCGGTCTCCGCCGCGGACGACCCGGCCTGGCTCGCCGAGTGGCGCGACGCCGACCGCTCCGTGGCGGCCCGGCTCGACGCGCTGCTCGCCGCCGAGCCGGACCTCACGCCGTACGAGGTGGCGGGGGCGGTCACCCGCGCGCTGCCGCCGGGCGGGCAGCTGGTCGTGGGGGCGTCGAGCCCGATCCGCGACCTCGACCTGATGGTGCGTCCCTACCCCGTGGGCAGCCGACGCAAGACGATCGCCAACCGCGGGCTCTCCGGCATCGACGGCGTGGTCTCGACCGCGATCGGCGCCGCCCTGGGCCGGTCCTCGGACGCGCCGACGTACGCGCTCATGGGCGACGTGACGTTCCTCCACGACAGCAACGGGCTGGTGCTCGGGCCCGACGAGCCCCGCCCGGACCTCACGATCGTCGTGGTCAACGACGACGGCGGCTCGATCTTCACGATGCTCGAGCAGGGCGCCCCCGAGCACGCCGCGGCGTTCGAGCGGCTCTTCGGCACCCCGCACCGCGTCGACCTCGCGGCGCTGTGCGCCGCCACCCGCACGCCCCACTGGCGCGTCGAGAGCCTGCCCGAGCTCGAGCAGGCCCTCGCCTCCCCGAACGGCGGCATCGAGGTCGTCGAGGTGCGCGTGCGCCGAGACAACCGGCGCGAGCTGGACGCCCGGATCCGCGCCCTCGGCGCCTGAGCTCAGGCGGTCAGCGACCGGGCCAGCCGCAGGACCTCGTCGGCCACGGCCGCGGGCTCGTGCAGGGCGTGCAGGTGGCCGCCGGGCATCGTCGACACCGGCCACCCCCGGCCGCGCGCGAAGGCCAGCTCCTCGGCGTAGGTGTCCCCGAAGCCGAGGTACGCCGCCGGGCGGTTCGCCCAGCCGGCCGGCACCGGCACCCGCTGGGTGAAGTACGACAGCGGCAGCCGCGGCTGCTCGGCCGCCACGGCCGCGCGCGCGGCGTCGTCGGGGAAGAGGCCGTCGGTGTCGTCCCACCACGCCGTCCACGGCGGCAGCAGCCCGTCGTCGTCGGCCAGGCCGCGCAGGAAGTCCAGGAACCCCGCCGGAGCCAGCGCGGTGTCCGGGCTCCCCGTGGGCAGGGCGGCGTCGACGTAGACGGTGGCGGAGACGTGGACCAGCTCGCCGAGGCGGGGCGCGTAGAGACCCGCGTTGCTGTGGGGCACGAGCACCACCGGGCCGTCGCCGCCGGCGGCCCCCACGACGGCGTCGAGCACGCCGGCGACCGTGCGTCGTACGAGGGGGACGTGGGTGGCGTCGTGCCCGCGCTCGCGCAGCCGGTCGACCACGGGTGACCACGTCGCCGGCCCGAGCAGGGGGCTGGGGACGAGGACCAGGTGCACGCGCCGACCGTACCGGCAGCTGTCGCGCAGGAGGTTCTGGGCATTTCCCTGAGGTTCTGGGCCGTTGTTCCGGCCCGGAGGCGCCGGGTTTTCAGCAGATGCTGGTAAACCTGCCCGCCGCACGCCGCCCGCGCCACCCCCTCCCACGAGCTCCGCGGACGTCGCTAGGGTGGGGCGCTCTCGGGGTCCCGAGCCTCTCTCGAAGTCTGGTGCCCACATGCGTGCTCGTCCCGTGCGGTCCGCCGCCACGGCGTGCCTGCTGCTGACCCTCGCGGCGTGCGGCGGAGGCGGTGGCGACGACGCCGCCGGCGGCGCGGAGGGCGACCCGGCCCGGGGTGCGGCGGCCGCCCTGCAGGTCCCCTCGGACGCGCCGAGCGTCAGTGCCGACGACGCCGCCGCCTACGACGCGGCCATGCGCGACATGAGCTCGGCGTTCGACGCGTTCACCGCCGACTACGCCGTCGCCAGCGAGAGCCGGGACGGCGCCGGCGTGGTCGCGGCCGCCGGCGCGCTGCGCGACGCCGTGTCCGACTTCGACGACGTCGTGCGCTCCCTCGACCTGGAGCCCGTGCAGTCCCTGGCCGACCGCCTGCTGCGCTACCACGCCGACGTCGTGGAGATGCTCGACGAGGTGCCCCGGGCGCGCACGGCGGCCCGCGCGATCCGGATCATGGAGATGCTGCCCTACCAGGACTACGTCGCCGCCTACGAGGCGCTCGCGCGGGCCATCTGAGCAGCGGTCACCCCGCGGTGGGCGCCCCTCCGGCGGATAGGCTGGGGAGGTGGCCGTCGACTCGCAGACCCCTGGTGCGCACGAGGATCTGGAGCTCGACCGCCGGCTCCTCGTCGGGGACCAGCGGGTCCTCGTCGCCGACGACGCCCGGGCGCGGGTCGAGCAGCTCGAGAGCCCGGGTCGCCGACCGGCCGGCGACGGTGTGACGAGCCCGAGGGACTGACATGGAGATCGCGTTCTTCCTCGTGGCCCTCGCGGTCGCGGTCCTGGCCGTCACCGCCCTGGCCGAGCGGGTCGACCTGCCGCCGCCGCTGGTCCTGATCGCGGTCGGCGTCGCGGCGTCGTACGTCCCGGGCATGCCCGAGGTGCACCTCGAGGCCGAGGTGGTCCTGCTGGGGCTGCTGCCGCCGCTGCTCTACGCGACCGCGATCCAGACGTCGCTGGTCGACTTCAACGCCAACCGGCGCACCATCTTCCTGCTGTCGGTCGGCCTCGTGGTGTTCACGACCGCGGGCATCGGCGCGCTGGTGCACGCCCTGGTGCCCGGCATCGGCTGGGCCGCGGCCTTCGCGATCGGCGCGGTCGTGGCGCCGCCGGACGCGGTGGCCGCCACGGCGATCGCCCGCCGGATCGGGCTGCCGCGCCGCATCGTCACGATCCTCGAGGGCGAGTCGCTGCTCAACGACGCCACGGCGCTGGTGGCCCTGCGCACGGCCATCGCGGCGGGCGGCACGGGCATCACGGCCATGAAGGTCGGCGAGGACTTCCTGCTCGCGGCTGGCGGCGGCGTCGCCATCGGCGTCGGCTTCTTCCTGCTCGTCGCGATGCTGCGCAAGCGCATCACCGACCCCCTGATGGACACCGCCATCTCGCTGGTCGTGCCGTTCGCGGCGTTCGTCATCGCCGAGCGGATCCACGCCTCCGGCGTGATCGCGGTGGTCATCGCCGGCCTGCTGCTCGGGCACAAGGCGCCCATCGTGCAGACGGCGCAGTCGCGCATCGCCGAGCGGGTCAACTGGCGCACGATCGCCTTCCTGCTCGAGAACGCCGTCTTCCTGCTGATCGGCCTGCAGGCCGAGTGGCTCTTCCGCGACGTCGAGCGCAGCGAGCTGTCGGCCGGCCGGATCGTCACCGTCTGCGCCGCCACGCTCGCCGGGGTCATCGCGCTGCGGATGGTCTGGGTCTTCGTCACCCGCTACCTGCTCGTGCGGCCCGGGGCCGACCCGGTCACCGGCAAGGTCCCGCCCTGGACGTTCACGCT
Organism: Nocardioides lijunqiniae; assembly: GCF_015024225.1. Classification (GTDB taxonomy): domain Bacteria; phylum Actinomycetota; class Actinomycetes; order Propionibacteriales; family Nocardioidaceae; genus Nocardioides; species Nocardioides lijunqiniae. Next base: position 69,060 of record NZ_JACJGM010000015.1, on the reverse strand, counting down.
CGTGCTCGGCTGGGCCGGCATGCGCGGGGTGGTCACCCTCGCCGCGGCGTTCCTGATCCCCGACGACACCGAGCACCGCGAGGTGCTGCTGCTCATCGCGTTCACGGTGGTGGCCGGCACCCTGTTCATCCAGGGGCTGACCCTGCCCTGGCTGGCCCGGCGGCTGGAGGTGCCCGCGCCGGACCCGATGGACGACGCGCTGGCCCGGGCGACCCTGCTCCAGCAGGCCTCGAAGGCAGGCTTCGCCAAGCTCCAGGAGCTCGAGTACGACGACCCGCACGGCGTCGTCGACCTGATCCGCCAGCGCATCGACCAGCGCAACTTCGCCGCCTGGGAGCGGCTCGGCACCACGGTGGACGAGGAGAGCCCGAGCGACCTCTACGCCCGCATCCGCCTGGACATGATCGAGGCCGAGAGGCGCCGGGTCCTCGAGATCCGGTCCTCGGGGACGGTGGCCTCCGACGTGGTCGCCAACGTGCTGGCGATGCTCGACGTCGAGGAGTCGATGCTCGACAACGCCACCCAGCAGCGGCAGGAGATCCGGGCCGTGACGGGCCGCCGACGGCGTACCGGCGAGCAGTGCGACCACCTGCTCTCCGCCCCGACGGTCGAGACCGTCGCCGACCCTGTCTGCCGGCGCTGCCTGGAGGACGGGACCCGGTGGGTGGCGCTGCGCCAGTGCCTCACGTGCGGCGAGGTGGGCTGCTGCGACTCCTCTCCCGGTCAGCACGCGACCGAGCACTTCCACGAGAGCACGCACCCGGTGATGGAGTCCGCCGAGCCCGGCGAGGACTGGCGGTGGTGCTACGTGCACCACCTCACGGCGTGATCGTCGATCAGGTGCCGGCGCGGACCATCCGCACGTGCCGGCCCTCGTCGTGCTCGTCCTCGGTGCCGTCGAGGCGGAACCCCTGCCGCTCGTAGAAGCGGATCGCGCGGTCGTTGGACGCCAGCACCCACAGGTACGCCGCCCGGTCGCCGAGCGCCTCCTCGAAGAGCACGTAGCCGACCCCGGTGCCCCACCAGGCGGCGCGCACGTAGAGCGCCCACAGCTCCAGCTCGGTGTCGACGTCGTTGTCGCGGCCCGGGCCCGCGGACACGAAGCCCACCAGCCCGTCGGGCCCGACGGCCAGCCGGGTCCGCCCGGCGCCGTCGCCCTCGAGGATGGTGCGCCAGCGCTCGACGCGCTCCTCGACCGCCGTACGACGGTCGTCGAGGATCTGCTGGGGCATCAGCCCGGTGTAGGCGTCGTCCCAGACGTCGACGTGGAGGTGGGCGAGGGCCTCCGCGTCGTCCGGGGTGGCCAGGCGGACGGAGACGTCGTGAACGTTCGGCACGCCCCGAGCATAGGTAGTGTCGGGCCATGCGGATCACGAAGTTCGGGCACGCGTGCGTGCGGATCGAGCACGACGGTGCGGTCGTCGTCCTGGACCCCGGCGTCTTCACCGACGCCGAGGCCGTCGAGGGGGCGACGGCGGTGCTGATCACCCACGAGCACCCCGACCACTACCACCCCGACCACCTGCGCGCCTGTGACGCACCGGTCTTCACGATCGACGCCGTCGCGGCCCGGCTGCGCGAGGACGCGCCCGACGTCGCCGAGCGGCTGACGGTCGTGGCGCCGGACGACCAATTCGACGTGGGCGTCCCCGTGCGCGCCGTCGGCGAGCTGCACGCGGTCATCCACGACGACTACCCGCGCTTCCACAACAGCGGCTACCTCCTGACCGTGGACGGCACGACCGTCTTCCACCCCGGCGACGCGCTCACCGTGCCCGACACGGCGGTCGACCTGCTGCTCGCCCCGGCGTCCGCGCCGTGGCTCAAGCTCAGCGAGGCGGTCGACTTCGTCCGGGCCGTCGGCGCGCCGCGCAGCCTGGCGATCCACGACCGCGTCTACTCCGAGGTCGGCCTCGGCATGGTCGAGCAGCACATGGGCAACCTGCTCGGCGACAGCCAGGAGTTCGTCCGGCTCGCCGACGGCGCCGACCTGTAGCCGCTCAGCTCCCGGCGAGGGCGTCGCGCACGGGCACGAACTTGGCCTGCGCCTCGGCGAGCTCCGCCTCGGGGTCGGAGTCGGCCACGATGCCGCAGCCGGCGAAGAGCCGCACGGTGTCGCCGACGACCTCGGCGGAGCGCAGCGCGATGCCCCACTCGCCGTCGCCGTTGGCGTCCATCCAGCCCACCGGACCCGCGTAGCGACCGCGCGCCATGCCCTCGATCTCGTCGATCAGCTCGGTGGCGACCACGGTCGGCGTGCCGCCGACGGCCGCCGAGGGGTGGAGCGCCTCGGCGAGCTGCAGCGACGACACGGTGCCGGCGTCGTGGACGACGCCGTTGACGTCGGTGGCGAGGTGCATGACGTTGGGCAGGTGCAGGACGAACGGCGCCTCGGGCACGTTCATCGACGAGCAGTGCGGCTCGAGGGCGTCGGCGACCGACCGGACGGCGTACTCGTGCTCCTCGAGGTCCTTCGACGACCGGGCCAGCGTGGCGGCGAGCGCGAGGTCGCGCTCGTCGTCGCCGGTGCGCCGGATGGTGCCGGCGAGGACCCGGGAGGTGACCAGGCCGCGCTCGCGCCGCACCAGCATCTCGGGGGTGGCGCCGAACATCCCGTCGACGTGGAAGGTCCAGCACATCGGGTAGGACTCGGTGAGCCGGTGCACCGGCCAGCGCACGTCGATCCGCTCGTCCGCCCGGACGACGAGGTCGCGCGCGAGCACGACCTTCTCCAGGTCGCCGGCGCTGATGCGGGCGACGGCGTCGGCCACGACCGACATCCACTGCTCGCCGTTCAGCGCACCGTCGGCGAAGCTCACCGCGCTCGGCGGGAGGGGCGCCTCGGCCGGGGCCACCGTCGGGGTCGGGGCGGGGGAGCCGGTGGTCGAGATCGTGGTCAGCCACGCGCGGTCGCCGCGACGACCGACGACGACCTCGGGGAGCACGAGCACCGAGTCGCCGGGCAGGTCGCCGAAGGCGAAGGAGCCGAAGCAGACCGGGCCGGTGCCCGGCTCGCCGACGGAGTCGTCGACGTCGGCGCGGGCGATGGTCTCGCGCCACCACTTGTCGGCGTCGGAGAAGCGGGTGGGACCGCTCGAGCGGAGCACCGCGGCCTCGCCCCAGCCGACCAGGCCGTCGCCACGGCGCAGCCAGGCAACCGGGTGGTCCGCGGGGAGCAGGGAGACGAGCGAGACGGCCTCGGCCAGGTCCAGGGCGACGGTGCGCGCGACCAGCGAGGGTGCGGGACCGCTCGGGGTCGCAGGACTCGTCACGGCGTCGAGCCTACCCAGCGGTGGCGCCGCCCGGGGCGGACGTGGGTAACGTCACCGCGTGACCGATTCCGCACGTGGCTCCCGTCCCTTCGTCCTCGGGCTCGTCGGCGGCATCGTCGTCCTGGGCCTGCTCTTCGCGTTCACGGTCCTCCTCCCCAAGAGCGGCGGCGGCGAGCCGGACGCGCTGCCCGACTCCCTGCCGGGAGGGCTGCGGGCCTCCGACGTGGTGCGCGACCAGGACGACGCCGAGCAGCAGGGCCGCGCGGAGGACTTCGCCGAGCGCCAGCGCGGCGTCAACGAGTCGGGAGCCGAGCAGCTCGAGGAGCTCTTCGACGCGCCGGCCGCCGTCCGCACCTACCAGGACGAGCAGCTCCAGCGGCAGGCCACGATCACCGTGGTCGAGACCGGCGCGGGCCCGTTCCTGCCCAACGGCCCGCCCTTCGACCCCGCGTTCGTCGACCTCGAGCGCAACGTCAGCGACCTGGTGAAGGTCGGCGACGGCGTCTGCGCCCTCTACTACCAGCAGCCGGTCCCCGAGGGGCAGGACGTCCCCGCCGACCAGGACCAGCCCCAGGCGCTGCAGTGCCAGCTCGGCGCCGACGGCGCGACGTACCAGCTCTTCGGCCGCGGCCTGGACGCCGACGAGGCCGTCGAGATCCTCGAGGGCCTCGCCGACTGAGCCGGCCCGCTCAGGAGCGGTAGACGATCACCGTGTCGCCCACCCGCACCTGGTCGTAGAGCCAGGCGATCGCGTCGTGGTCGCGCACGTTGACGCAGCCGTGAGAGGCGCCGGCGTAGCCGACCGCCGCGAAGTCCGGTGAGTAGTGCACGGCCTGGCCGCGCGAGAAGAACATCGCGAACGGCATCGAGGTCTCGTACAGGCTCGAGACGTGGTCGCGGCTCTTGGAGTCGACCGCGAACCGGCCCTCGCGGGTCGGGGTGGCCGGCCCGCCGAACCGGGTGTCGACCGTCTTGAGCACCTGGCCGTCGACGACCCATCGCAGCGTGCTGCTGGTCTTGTCGATGCACAGGGCGCGCCCGGTGCGGCAGCGCGGGTCGAGCGCGCCGGGGCTGTTGCCGCCGAGCTGGTTGGTCAGCTCGGCCTCGGTGGGCGAGCTGGTCATCGCGTGCAGCCGGTCCAGGGTGCGGCGGTCGACCTCCCCGGTCGCGGGGATCTCGCGCTTGGCCTGGAAGCCGCGGACGGCGGTGGCGGTGACGTCGCCGTAGAAGCCGGTGACGTCGGCCTCGAACCAGTCGATCTGGCGCAGCCGGGCCTGCAGGTCGCGGACCTCGTCGCCCTGGTCGCCGTCGCCCAGCAGGCGCGGGCCCGGGCGGAGCTGCGGCTCCGGCTGGGGCGCCGGCGCCGGCGCGGAGTCCGGGGTGGTCGGCGTCTCCGGCGTCGGGGTGGGCGTCGGCACCGGGGACGGCGACGCGTCGGCGTCCGCACCCGGCGCCGGTGACGACGGGGCCGGCGTCGGCGTCGGTACGCCGCCGGGCCGTCCGGGCTGCGCGCCGGGGTCGGTGCCGGGCCGCTCGCCCTGCGCGGGGGTCGAGCGCGGGGCGTCGGCCGATCGGGTGGCCCAGCCCACGCCCAGGGCGGCTCCGGACAGCAGGGCGGCGACGACGACGGTCGTCGCGAGGCGGCGGACGAGCAGCATGGCGGTTCCTTCTCGAGCAGGTGGTGGTACCCAGGTGACGCTGCTCGGGCCGAGGAGGTTGCGGGGCCGGGCCCGGAACCTTCCCGTCGTGACCAACCCGTTACCGGCTGCGGCGCACACCCCGTGCACCCGTACGCTCTGCGAGTGGCCCGTGCAGAGCTCGACAAGCAACCCACCGACGTCCGTCGGATGTTCGACGCGGTCGCCCGCCGCTACGACGTCACCAACGACGTGCTCTCCCTCGGCCAGGACCGGCGCTGGCGCCGGGACGTGATCGAGGCCGTCGACCCGCAGCCGGGCGAGCGCGTGCTCGACCTCGCCGCCGGCACCGGCACCTCCAGCCAGCCCTTCGCCGACCGCGGCGCCGTCGTGGTGCCGTGCGACTTCTCGCTGGGCATGCTGCAGGTGGGCAAGCGGGCCCGCCCCGCGCTGCCGTTCACGGCCGGCGACGGCACCCGGCTGCCGTTCGCCGACGCGACCTTCGACGCGGTCACGATCTCGTTCGGGCTGCGCAACATCGTCGACCCCACCGCCGGCCTCGCCGAGATGCTGCGCGTGACCCGCCCCGGCGGGCGGCTCGTGGTCTGCGAGTTCAGCCACCCCACCTGGGCGCCGTTCCGCACCGTCTACATCGAGTACCTCATGAGGGCGCTGCCGCCGATCGCCCGTGCGGTCTCGTCCTCGCCCGACGCCTACGTCTACCTCGCGGAGTCGATCCGGGCCTGGCCCGACCAGCGCCGCCTCGCCGACCAGGTCGCGGCCGCCGGCTGGCGCTCGCCCGAGTGGCGCAACCTCTCGGGCGGCATCGTCGCCCTGCACCGCGCCACCAGGTAGCGCTGCTCGCCCTAGCACGGGACCGACCCGAGCGGGCTCCGGAAGCTGCGTGACGGTGCCCACAGGCCCCTCACCAGCGGGTTCGTCGCTCCGGCAATTAAGCAACGTTGTCGTGCGCTAAATGCCCAGGTGAGAAGGGGTGTCGGGGTGGCGCCCCTGGGTGTGACGAGCGACGCCGCGAGTGGCAGGATGTGGGCTGCGCCACCTAGTGATTCGCTTCACAAAGTCACAATCCGGGCGTGCCAGCACCAGGGAAGGACTGCGGATGGAGCTCTACACGCCGGTACTGGCGCTGGCCATCCTCGCGGCACTGTTCGCGATCGGCTCCGTGGCCATGAGTGCCGTGGTCGGACCCAAGCGCTACAACCGGGCCCGCCTGGACTCCTACGAGTGCGGCATCGAGCCGACGCCCCAGCCAGTCGGCGGCGGCCGGTTCCCGGTGAAGTACTACATCACCGCGATGCTGTTCATCGTCTTCGACATCGAGATCATCTTCCTCTACCCGTGGGCCGTGCGCTTCGACGCGATGGGGTTCTTCGGCCTGGTCGAGATGGTCGTCTTCATCGCCACCGTGTTCGTCGCCTACGCCTACGTATGGCGCCGCGGCGGACTCGAGTGGGATTGAGGGCCACGATGCACGCACTCCGCCGGCGTTGTCGTCACTCGACGACCGCTTCGCTCTTCAGGTCGCCTTCGCTCCTCCGCCTTGGCGGAGCACGCGCCTCGCGGCCCTCAACCGGAGGTAACTAGATGGGTATCGAGGAGAAGCTTCCGAGCGGCGTCCTGCTGACGACCGTCGAGGGCGTGGCCGGCTACATGCGCAAGGCGTCGTTCTGGCCCGCGACGTTCGGGCTGGCCTGCTGCGCCATCGAGATGATGACCAGCGGCGGCCCCAAGTACGACCTGGCCCGCTTCGGCATGGAGGTCTTCCGGGCCAGCCCGCGCCAGGCCGACCTGATGATCGTGGCGGGACGCGTGAGCCAGAAGATGGCACCGGTCCTGCGCCAGATCTACGACCAGATGCCCGGCCCCAAGTACGTCCTCGCCATGGGCGTCTGCGCCAGCAGCGGCGGCATGTTCAACAACTACGCCATCGTGCAGGGCGTCGACCACGTCGTCCCCGTCGACATGTACCTCCCCGGCTGCCCGCCGCGACCGGAGATGCTGATCGACGCGATCCTCAAGCTGCACGACCAGGTGCAGGCCACCAAGCTGGGCGTCAACCGCCTCGCGGAGATCGAGACGCTCGAGACCGCCGCGCTGACCGCGCTGCCCACCTCCGCGATGCGGGGTCAGCTGCGATGAGCGAGGGCCAGAAGGACGTCGTCCCCGAGCCGAAGCCGCCCGAGCAGCCCGCGGTCGAGCAGTCCCCGGAGAACGTCCCGGCGCCCCCGGGCGAGGTCACCGCGGTCGGCGCCCGCACCGGCATGTTCGGCGCCTCCGGAACCCCCGACACCAGTGGGTACGGCGGTCTGGTCGCCCCGATCGTCTTCCCCGGCCCGGCCCAGCGCCCCTACGGCGGCTGGTTCGACGAGGTCGCCGACGCGCTCGAGGGCCACCTCGGCCACGTCGTGATCCACCGCGGCGAGCTCACCCTCCACGTGCAGCGCGACCAGCTGCTGCACGTCGCGCAGACCCTGCGCGACGACCCGCGGCTGCGCTTCGAGCTCTGCTCGGGCGTCAGCGGGGTGCACTACCCCGACGACGCCGGCCGCGAGCTGCACGCCGTCTACCACCTGCTCTCGATGACGCACAACCGTCGGGTCAGGGTCGAGGTCAGCGTCCCCGACGGCGACGCGCACATCCCCTCGCTGGTGGGCATCTACCCCACCACCGACTGGCACGAGCGCGAGACCTACGACATGTTCGGGATCGTGTTCGACGGCCACCCGGCCCTCACCCGCATCCTCATGCCCGACGACTGGCCGGGCCACCCCCAGCGCAAGGACTACCCGCTGGGCGGCATTCCCGTGGAGTACAAGGGCGGCACCATCCCGCCGCCCGACCAGCGCAGGAGCTACAACTGATGGCCACCGACCAGGACATGTACGCCGGCAGCAGCGACACCAGCGAGGGCCGCGTCTTCACCGTCACGGGCCAGGACTGGGACCAGATCGTCGAGGGCCTCGCCGAGGAGGCCGACGAGCGCGTCGTCGTCAACATGGGTCCCCAGCACCCCTCCACCCACGGGGTGCTCCGGCTGATCCTCGAGCTCGAGGGCGAGACGGTCACCGAGGCCCGCTGCGGCATCGGCTACCTCCACACCGGCATCGAGAAGAACATGGAGTACCGCTCCTGGGTGCAGGGCACGACGTTCGTCACCCGCATGGACTACCTCAGCCCGTTCTTCAACGAGGCGACGTACTGCCTGGGCGTCGAGCGGCTGCTCGACATCGAGGACCAGATCCCCGAGAAGGCCAGCGTCATGCGGGTCCTGCTCATGGAGCTCAACCGGATCTCCTCGCACCTGGTCGCCATCGCCACCGGCGGCATGGAGATCGGCGCGCTCACGGTCATGACCATCGGCTTCCGCGAGCGGGAGCTGGTGCTCGACCTGTTCGAGCTGATCACCGGCCTGCGCATGAACCACGCGTTCATCCGCCCCGGCGGAGTGGCGCAGGACCTGCCCCCGGGCGCGCTCGACGAGATCCGCGGCTTCATCGCCCTGATGAAGAAGCGCCTCCCCGAGTACGCCGCGCTGTGCAACGCCAACCCGATCTTCAAGGCCCGCCTCGAGGGCGTCGGCCACCTCGAGCTCGACGGCGTGCTCGCGCTCGGCATCACCGGCCCCGTGCTGCGCAGCACCGGCTACGGCTGGGACCTGCGCAAGACCGAGCCCTACTGCGGCTACGAGGACTACGACTTCGACGTCCAGACCTGGGACACCGCCGACTCCTACGGGCGCTTCCGGATCCGGCTCAACGAGATGTGGGAGTCGCTCAAGATCGTCGAGCAGGCCGCCGACCGCCTGGCCGGCCTCGAGGGCGCCCCGGTGATGGTCGCCGACAAGAAGATCGCCTGGCCCAGCCAGCTCGCGATCGGCAGCGACGGCATGGGCAACAGCCTCGACCACATCCGCCACATCATGGGCGAGTCCATGGAGGGCCTGATCCACCACTTCAAGCTGGTGACCGAGGGCTTCCGGGTCCCGCCCGGCCAGGCCTACGTCCCGATCGAGTCGCCGCGCGGCGAGCTCGGCGCGCACATCGTCTCCGACGGTGGCACCCGCCCGTTCCGCGTGCACTACCGCGACCCGTCCTTCACCAACCTGCAGGGCACGAGCGTGATGAGCGAGGGCGGCATGGTCGCCGACGTCATCGTCGCCATCGCCTCGATCGACCCCGTGATGGGAGGCGTCGACCGATGACGCTGACGCAAGAGACGCACGACGAGCTGCGCGCGATCGCGGCCCGCTACCCCGAGGCCCGCTCCGGCCTGCTGCCGATGCTGCACCTCGTGCAGTCGGTGGAGGGACGGGTGACGCCGGAGGGCATCGAGGCGTGCGCCGCGATCCTCGGCATCACCGCGGCCGAGGTCAGCGGCGTGGCGACGTTCTACACGATGTACAAGCGCAAGCCGGTCGGCGACTACCACGTCGGGGTGTGCACCAACACGCTCTGCGCGGTCATGGGCGGCGACCTGATCTTCGAGCGCCTCAAGGGCCACCTCGACGTCGGCAACGACGAGACGACCGAGCGACGCCCCGAGGACAAGGCCAGCATCACCCTGGAGCACATCGAGTGCAACGCGGCGTGCGACTACGCGCCGGTGATGATGGTCAACTGGGAGTTCATGGACAACATGACCCCGCAGTCGGCCACCCAGCTGGTCGACGACCTGCGCTCCGGCGCCGAGGTCCACTCCACGCGCGGGCCGCGCCTCGGCACCTGGCGCGAGGCCGAGCGGGTGCTCGCGGGCTTCCCCGACGGCCGCGCCGACGAGGGCCCCTCCGCCGGACCGGCCAGCCTGGCCGGCCGCGAGATCGCCCGCGAGCGTGGCTGGACCGCCCCGTCCTCGAACGGCACTGCGGGCGAGACCGCCGGCGAGGTCCCGGAGGAGCCGGCCCAGCGCGAGCAGGCCGTCGCCGAGAGCGACGACACGGTGGCCGAGCAGGCCGTCGTCGAGGACAAGAGCCCCAGCGGCGAGACCGCCGCAGACAAGGACGAGGCCCAGTGAGCGACTCAGTGACTGGTTCAGTGAAGGGCACCCTCACCCCGGTCCTCACCGACAACTGGGGCTCCGAGCGCAGCTGGACGCTGGCGGCGTACGAGGCCCAGGGCGGCTACGGCGCGCTCAGGAACGCGCTCGCGATGGCGCCGGACGACGTCATCTCCGCGGTCAAGGACTCCGGGCTGCGCGGCCGCGGCGGCGCGGGCTTCCCGACCGGCATGAAGTGGAGCTTCATCCCGCAGGACAACCCCAAGCCCAAGTACCTCGTCGTCAACGCCGACGAGTCCGAGCCGGGCACCTGCAAGGACATCCCGCTGATGATGGCGACGCCCCACACCCTCGTCGAGGGCGTGATCATCAGCTCCTACGCCATCCGTGCCAACACCGCGTTCATCTACATCCGCGGCGAGGTGCTCCACGTCATCCGCCGGGTCCAGGCCGCCGTCGCCGAGGCGTACGCCGCCGGCCACCTCGGCAAGGACATCCACGGGTCGGGCTACGACCTGGACCTCGTCGTCCACGCGGGCGCCGGCGCCTACATCTGCGGCGAGGAGACCGCCCTCCTCGAGGGCCTCGAGGGCCGCCGCGGCCAGCCCCGCCTGCGTCCGCCGTTCCCGGCCGTCGCCGGCCTCTACGCCAGCCCGACAGTCATCAACAACGTCGAGTCCATCGCCTCCGTGCCCAGCATCCTGGAGCACGGCGCCGAGTGGTTCGCCTCGATGGGCACCGAGAAGTCCAAGGGCTACGGCATCTTCTCGCTCTCGGGCCACGTCACGAGGCCCGGGCAGTACGAGGCCCCGCTCGGCATCACGCTGCGCGAGCTCATCGACCTCGCCGGCGGCGTTCGCGAGGGCCACTCGCTGAAGTTCTGGACGCCGGGCGGCTCCAGCACCCCGCTGCTCACCGCCGACCACCTCGACGTCCCGCTCGACTTCGAGGGCGTGGGCGCCGTGGGCTCCATGCTCGGCACCCGCGCGCTGCAGATCTTCGACGAGACGACCTGCGTGGTGCGCGCCGTCCTGCGCTGGACGGAGTTCTACAAGCACGAGTCCTGCGGCAAGTGCACCCCGTGCCGCGAGGGCACGTGGTGGCTGGTGCAGACGCTGGCCGCGCTCGAGCGGGGCCAGGGCACGGAGGCCGACCTCGACCTGCTGCTCGACCAGTGCGACAACATCCTGGGCCGGTCGTTCTGCGCCCTCGGTGACGGCGCGACGAGCCCGATCTCGAGCTCCATCGCCCACTTCCGCGAGGAGTACCTCGCCCACCTCCAGCACGGCGGCTGCCCGTTCGACCCGGCCGCCTCGACCACCTTCGCCGCCGAAGGGGCACTCGCATGACCACCACGCCCGAGAAGACCGACGTCGACCTGGTCTCGGTGACCATCGACGGCATCCAGGTCAGCGTCCCGAAGGACACCCTGGTGATCCGGGCCGCCGAGCAGGTGGGCGTCCAGATCCCGCGCTTCTGCGACCACCCGCTGCTCGCGCCCGTCGGCGCCTGCCGCCAGTGCCTGGTCGACGTCCCCGACGCCGGCAACGGCCGCGGCTTCCCCAAGCCGCAGGCCTCCTGCACGCTCCCGGTCGCCGAGGGCATGGTCGTCAACACCCAGGCCACCAGCGAGGTGGCCGACAAGGCGCAGCAGGGCGTCATGGAGTTCCTGCTCATCAACCACCCGCTCGACTGCCCCGTCTGCGACAAGGGCGGCGAGTGCCCCCTGCAGAACCAGGCGATGTCCAACGGCCGCGCCGAGTCGCGCTTCTCCGCCTCGGGCGGCGTCAAGCGCACCTACCCCAAGCCCATCAACATCTCCGCGCAGGTGCTCCTCGACCGCGAGCGCTGCGTGCTCTGCGCGCGCTGCACGCGCTTCTCCGAGGAGATCGCCGGCGACCCGTTCATCGCGCTCATCGAGCGCGGCGCCCTCCAGCAGGTCGGGATCTACGAGAAGGAGCCGCTGCAGTCCTACTTCTCGGGCAACACGATCCAGATCTGCCCGGTCGGCGCGCTGACCTCCGCCGAGTACCGCTTCCGCTCGCGGCCCTTCGACCTGGTGTCCTCGCCCTCGGTCGGCGAGCACGACGCGTGCGGCTCGGCCATCCGCGTCGACCACCGACGCGGCAAGGTCATGCGCCGCCTCGCGGGCAACGACCCCGAGGTCAACGAGGAGTGGATCACCGACAAGGACCGCTTCGCGTTCCACTACGCCACCCAGGACGACCGGATCACCTACCCGCAGGTCCGTGACGAGGACGGCTCGCTGCGGCCGGCCTCGTGGCCGGAGGCGTTCGCCGTCGCCGCCCGCGGGCTGCGCGACGCCGGTCCGTCCGCGGTGCTCATGGGCGGTCGCCACACCGTCGAGGACGCCTTCGCCTACAGCACGTTCGCCCGCGTCGCGCTCGGCACGAACGACATCGACTTCCGCGCCCGCCCGCACTCCGCCGAGGAGGCCGACTTCCTGGCCTCCAGCGTCGTGCTCACGGGTCCCGGCGGCGGTGCCGTGACGTACGCCGACCTGGAGCGCGCCGCGACCGTCGTCCTCGTGGGCCTCGAGCCCGAGGACGAGGCCGGCGCGATCTTCCTGCGCCTGCGCAAGGCCACCAAGCACGGCACCCGCGTCGTCGCCGTCGCGCCTTTCCGCTCCCGTGGTCTGGAGAAGCTGGGCGGTCACCTCATCGCCACGCTCCCGGGCGAGGAGGTCGCCGCGATCGACGGTCTGCTCGGCCACGCCGACCACGGCGTGGACGCCTCCAGCGTCGTGCTCGTCGGCGATCGGATGGCCTCGGTGCCGGGCGCCCTGTCCGCTGCCGCCGCCCTCGCGGCCACGTCCGGTGCCCGGCTCGCCTGGGTGCCCCGTCGCGCCGGTGACCGCGGTGCGGTCGAGGCCGGCTGCCTGCCGAACCTGCTGCCGGGCGGTCGGCCCGTCGCCGACGCCTCCGCGCGCGTCGACGCCGCCGCCGCCTGGGGCGTCGACTCCCTGCCCGATGTCGCGGGACGCGACGGCGCCGCCATCGTGGCCGCGCTCGCCTCCGGTGAGCTGGGCGGCGTCGTGATCGGCGGCATCGACCCCGACGACACCGCCGATCCCGCCGCCACCCGCGCGGCGCTCGCGGCGGCCCGCTTCGTCGTGGCCGTCGAGCTGCGCGAGACCGACGTGACCCGCGGCGCCGACGTCGTGTTCCCGGTCGCCCCGGTGACCGACAAGGCCGGCACGTTCGTCACCTGGGAGGGCCGCACCCGGCCGTTCGAGGCCGTGCTCTCCAACCCGGCCTCGCTGCCGGACCTGCGCATCCTCGCCGGCATCGCCGAGGAGCTGGCCCAGCTCGGGCACGGGAGTCCGCTGGGCTTCCGCACCGTGCCCGAGGCGCGCGCCCGGATGATCGAGATGGGTGCCTGGGACGGCGAGCGCCCGGCCGCCCCGACCGTGTCCGCCGTACCTGCCGGGAGTGGTGAGGGCCTGGCCCTCGCGACCTGGAAGCAGATGATCGACGACGGCTCGATGCAGGACGGCGACAAGCACCTCGCCGCCACCGCCCGGCCCACCGTCGCCCGGGTCTCCCGTGCCGTCCTCGACGCCGTCGGCCCGACCGTGACCGTCACCGGCGACCGTGGCTCGGTGACGCTCCCGGCCGTGGTGGCCGACGACCTCGCCGACGGCGTGGTCTGGCTGCCCGCCCGGTCGTTCGGCCGCGGCGTGCTCGCCGACGTGGCCTCGCCCGGATCCCGTGTGACCGTGAAGGGAGACCCCTCGTGAGCCCGACCCTCGTCTCGGTCCTCGCCGCCGACGACCTCAGCGCCTTCGGCAAGGACCCGTGGTGGCTGGTCATCGTCAAGGCCGTGCTGATCTTCCTCGTGCTGGTGCTGCTCACCCTGTTCAACATCTGGTGGGAGCGCCGGGTCGTGGCCCGGATGCAGCACCGCATCGGCCCCAACGTCAACGGCCCCTTCGGCCTCCTGCAGTCCCTCGCGGACGGCGTGAAGCTGGCGCTGAAGGAGGACATCATCCCCAAGGCCGCCGACAAGGTGGTCTTCCTCCTGGCGCCCGTCATCGCGGTGGTGCCGGCGTTCGTGACGTTCAGCGTGATCCCGTTCGGCCCCGAGAACGTCGGGCTCCCGTTCACCGACCGCACCACCCCGCTCCAGCTCACCGACATGCCCGTGGCCGTGCTGTTCGTGATGGCCATCGCCTCGGTGGGCATCTACGGCATCGTGCTCGGCGGCTGGTCCAGCGGCTCGACCTACTCGCTGCTCGGCGGCCTGCGCTCGAGCGCGCAGATGATCTCCTACGAGGTCGCGATGGGCCTCGCGCTCGTCGCGGTGTTCCTCTACGCCGGCTCCATGTCCACCTCCGAGATCGTGGAGGCCCAGGACGACCTGTGGTTCGGCCTGATCCTGGTGCCGTCGTTCGTGATCTACGTGATCGCGATGGTGGGGGAGACCAACCGCGCGCCGTTCGACCTCCCCGAGGCCGAGGGCGAGCTCGTGGGCGGCTTCCACACCGAGTACTCCTCGCTGAAGTTCGCCCTGTTCTTCCTCGCCGAGTACATCAACATGGCGACCGTCTCCGCACTGGCCACGACGCTGTTCCTCGGCGGCTGGCACGCGCCGTTCTGGATCGACGAGATCTGGGCGGGCGCCAACGAGGGCTACGTGCCGCTGATCTGGTTCTTCGGCAAGGTGCTGTTCTTCGTCTTCTTCTTCATCTGGCTGCGCGGCTCGCTGCCCCGCCTGCGCTACGACCAGTTCATGGCGTTCGGCTGGAAGCGGCTCATCCCGATCGCGCTGGTCTGGATCATCGCGGTCGCGACGATCCGCACGATCTCCCTGGACGGCGACGGCATCGACCGGCGCTACCTCCTGATCGGCATCGGCGTGCTCGTGGTCGCGTTCCTGCTGCTGTTCTTCTTCGGGGAGGAGCGCGAGGACGCCGACGAGGCGCCGGCCCCCGCGCCGACCCCCGGCGGCTTCCCGGTCCCGGCGATGCCGGCCGGTGGCCCGGTGCGCGGTGCCGCGGCCCCGCTGACCTTCGACACCCCGATCTCGAGCCCCGCCCCTGCCGGCGCGGGCAAGGAGGCACACGCAGATGGCTGAGTCACGCGGCGTGAAGGAACAGTTCTGGGACCCCATCGCGGGGTTCGGCGTGACCTTCCGCACCATGTTCCGCAAGGTCGTCACCGAGCAGTACCCCTTCGAGAAGATGCCCACGGCGCCGCGCTTCCACGGCCGGCACCAGCTCAACCGGTACCCCGACGGCCTCGAGAAGTGCATCGGCTGCGAGCTGTGCGCGTGGGCCTGCCCGGCCGACGCCATCTACGTCGAGGGCGACCAGAACACCGAGGACGGCCGCTTCTCGCCGGGTGAGCGCTACGGCCGCGTCTACCAGATCAACTACCTGCGCTGCATCCTGTGCGGGCTGTGCATCGAGGCCTGCCCGACGCGCGCCCTCACGATGACCAACGAGTACGAGCTGGCCGACGACAACCGCGAGGACCTCATCTACGAGAAGTCCGACCTGCTGGCGCCGCTGCTGCCGGGCATGGAGCAGCCGCCGCACGCGATGCTCCTCGGCGACGACGAGGGCGCCTACTACCGCGGCGAGTTCTCGGCGCCGGCGCCCGCGCCGCGCGGGGAGGCCGCCCCGTGATCGCGTTCTGGGTGCTCGCCCCCGTCATGGTGCTCGCCGCCCTGGGGATCCTCTTCGTGCGCAAGGCCGTGCACGCCGCGCTCCTCCTGGCCGTCGTGATGATCAGCCTCGCGGTGCTCTACGCCGTGCTCGAGGCGCCGTTCCTCTTCGCGGTCCAGATCATCGTCTACACCGGCGCCATCCTGATGCTGTTCCTCTTCGTGATGATGATCGTCGGCGTCGACGCCTCCGACTCGGTCGTGGAGACCATCCGCGGCCAGCGGGTGCTCGCGATCCTCGGCGGCCTGCTGCTCGGCCTGGTGCTGGTCGTCGGCCTCGGCCAGATCACGCTCGGCACGACGGTCGGCCTGGAGCGGGCCAACTCCGAGGGCAACATCCAGGGCCTGGCCGACATCCTGTTCTCCCGCTACGTCTTCGCCTTCGAGGCCACGAGCGCGCTGCTCATCACCGCGGCCGTCGGGGCCATGGTGCTCGCCCACCGCGAGCGCCTGACGCCCAAGCCCGGCCAGGCCGAGCTGGCGCAGCAGCGCATGCGCGACTACGCCGACAAGGGCACCCACCCCGGCCCGCTGCCGCCGCCGGGCGTCTTCGCCCGGCACAACGCGGTCGACACCCCGGCCCTGCTGCCCGACGGCACCGCCTCGCGGGCCTCGGTCTCGCGGGTGCTGTCCGCGCGCGGCACCGTGCGCAGCGCGCCCGAGCTCGCCGACGACATCGAGGAGGTCCAGCGCTCGCTCGGCCTCGACGACCAGTCGCGGACCGACGCCACGCCCGAGACCAGTGGCAAGAGCGGCGCCACGGCCCACACGGAGGAGCAGCCGTGAACGAGTACATCGTCCTGTCGGCGATCCTGTTCAGCATCGGGTGCGTCGGGGTCCTGACCCGGCGCAACGCCATCGTGGTGTTCATGTGCGTCGAGCTGATGCTCAACGCCAGCAACCTCGCGCTGGTGACGTTCGCCAAGCAGCACGGCAACCTCGACGGCCAGATCGCGGCGTTCTTCGTCATGGTCGTGGCCGCCGCCGAGGTCGTCGTCGGGCTCGCGATCATCATGACCATCTTCCGGACGCGTCGCTCGGCCTCGGTCGACGACGCGAGCCTGCTGAAGTTCTGAGAGGGCCACGTCCGAGATGCACCTATTGACTGAGTCTGCCCACATCCCGGTGGTGAACCCCACCTCCGCCGACGGGATCTTCTCCCTGATGTGGCTCGTGATCGCGCTGCCGCTGGCCGGCGCCGTCGTGCTGCTGCTCGGCGGCCGCCTGACCGACCGGTGGGGCCACCTGCTCGGCACCGCGACCGCCGCCGGGTCCTTCGTCGTCAGCCTGCTGATGTTCCTCTCCCTGATGGACCGGGGCGAGGGGGAGCGGCAGATCTCGCAGGAGCTCTACAACTGGATCCACGTCGGCGGGCTCGAGGTCGGCATGGACCTGCTCTACGACCCGCTGTCGTCGCTGTTCCTGCTGCTGATCACCGGTGTGGGCACGCTGATCCACGTCTACTCCATCGGCTACATGGAGCACGACCCCCGCCGCCGCCGCTTCTTCGCCTACCTCAACCTCTTCGTCGCCGCGATGCTCATGCTCGTCATGGCGGAGAACTACGTCGGGCTCTTCCTCGGCTGGGAGGGCGTCGGCCTGGCGTCGTACCTGCTGATCGGCTTCTGGCAGCACAAGCCCACCGCCGCGGCCGCCGCCAAGAAGGCGTTCGTGATGAACCGCGTGGGCGACATGGGCATGGCCCTGGCGATCTTCCTGTTCTTCGTCACCTTCGGCACGACCAGCTTCAGCGGCATCAGCGCCGCCTCGTCGGGAGCCTCGGAGGCCACGCTCAACGCGCTCGGCCTGCTGCTCCTGCTCGGCGCGTGCGGCAAGTCCGCCCAGGTCCCGCTGCAGGCCTGGCTGCTCGACGCGATGGAGGGCCCGACCCCGGTCTCGGCCCTGATCCACGCCGCCACCATGGTCACCGCGGGCGTCTACCTCATCGTCCGCTCCAACTTCGTCTTCGAGCTCGCTCCGGCGGCCCAGACGGTCGTGGTCATCGTCGCCACGGTGACGCTGCTGTGGGGTGCGGTGCTCGGCTGCGCCAAGGACGACATCAAGAAGGCCCTGGCCGGCTCCACCATGAGCCAGATCGGCTACATGATGCTGGCCGCCGGTCTCGGCACCGCGGGCTACGCGTTCGCGATCTTCCACCTGCTCACGCACGGCTTCTTCAAGGCCAACATGTTCCTCGGCGCCGGCTCGGTCATGCACGGCATGAACGACGACGTCGACATGCGCCGCTACGGCGCGGTCCGTCACGCCATGCCGGTGACCTTCCTGACGTTCGCGATGGGCTACCTCGCGATCATCGGGTTCCCGGGGTTCTCCGGGTTCTGGTCCAAGGACAAGATCATCGAGGTCGCGCTGACCGAGAACCTCCTGGTCGGCATCGCCGCCCTCATCGGCGCCGGCATCACCGGCTTCTACATGACCCGGCTGATGCTGATGACCTTCTTCACCAACAAGCGGTGGAAGGAGGACGTGCACCCCCACGAGTCGCCGGCGCTGATGACCGTGCCGCTGATCGTCCTCGCGGCGCTCTCCGTCCTCGCGGGCGTGCTGCTCCTCGGCGACTGGATCGTCGAGTGGCTCACCCCGGTCGTCGGTCACGTCGAGCACCACGAGCCCCCGCTGCCCGCCCTGGCGATCACCGGCATCGTCGTGGCCGTCGTGGCCCTCGGCGTCGCCGCCGCGTGGTTCCTCGTCGCCCGTCGCGAGATCTCGCTGACCCCGCCGGAGGACGTCTCCTTCGCCACTCGCGCGGCGCGCGCCGACCTCTACGGCGACGCGATCAACGAGGGCCTGGTGGTCACCCCGGGCCGTCACCTCGTCAGCGGCCTGCTCACCTTCGACCGCCACGGCGCCGACGGCGTCTTCACCGGGGGCGCGTCCGCGGTCTCGGGGATCGGCGGTCAGCTACGGAAGATCCAGAACGGTTTCGTGCGCTCCTATGCCCTCTCCCTCCTCGCCGGCGTGCTCATCGTCGTCCTGGCCCTGCTGGCGGTGAACCTCGGATGAACGAGTTCCCCTGGCTCACCCTGCTGATCCTCGCCCCCCTCGTGGGTGCGGTGGTCGTGGGCTTCGCGCCCGCCGCCGTCACCAAGACGGCCGCGGTCGGCGTCGCCCTGCTCACGCTCGCGCTCGGGGTCGCGGTGGCCCTGCAGTTCGACCTCGACTCCGGCGGCATGCAGCTCGAGGAGCAGCACAGCTGGATCGAGGCGTTCGGCGTCCACTACGCCCTCGGCGTCGACGGGCTCGGCCTGCTGATGGTCCTGCTGACCGTCGTCCTCGTGCCGATCGTGCTGGTGGCCGGCTGGTTCGACGGCGACGACGGGAACACCCGGGCGTTCTTCGCGTGGGCGCTGGCCCTCGAGGGCCTCTCGCTCGCGGTGTTCTGCGCGACCGACGTCTTCCTCTTCTACGTCGTCTTCGAGGCCACGCTCATCCCGGCCTACTTCCTGATCGGCGGCTACGGCCGGGCCGGGCGGGGTGCGGCGGCCGTGAAGTTCCTGATGTTCCAGCTCGCGGGCGGCCTGATCCTGCTCGCCGCGGTCATCGGCCTGTACGTCGTCTCCGCGCAGCAGGGCAGCCCGTCGTACCTGCTCTCGGACCTGACCGAGCTCGACATCTCCACCGAGGCCGGACGCTGGCTGTTCGCCGGCTTCTTCATCGCCTTCGCGATCAAGGCGCCGCTGTTCCCGGTGCACACCTGGCTCGCCGACACCACGGAGAAGGCGACGCCCGGCGTCAGCGTGCTGCTGGTCTGCGTGCTCGACAAGATCGGCACCTTCGGCATGCTGCGCTTCTGCCTCGGGATCTTCCCCGAGGCCTCGCAGTGGGCCACGCCGCTGGTGATGGTGCTCGCCCTGATCTCGATCGTCTACGGCGCGCTCGTCGCGATCGGCCAGGACGACGTCCTTCGCCTGATCGGCCTCACGTCCCTGAGCCACTTCGGCTTCATCACCATCGGCGTCTTCGCCATGACCACCCAGGGCGGCTCCGGCGCGATCCTCTACATGGTCAACCACGGGCTCGGGACGGCCGCGCTGTTCCTGCTCGCGGGCTACCTGATCCGCCGTCGCGGGACCAGCCTGATCAGCCAGATGGGCGGCCTCGAGAAGGTCACCCCGGTGCTGGCGGGGCTGTTCCTGGTCGCCGGCCTGGCGACCCTCGGCCTCCCCGGCCTGAGCCCGTTCGTGTCGGAGTTCCTGGTGCTGCTCTCGGCCTTCGACTACGCCTGGTACGTCGGCGCCGTCGCGGTGACCGGCATCGTGCTGGCGGCGATCTACGTGCTCTGGATGTACCAGCGGGTCTTCACCGGCCCCGGGCTCCCCGAGCACGAGGGCACGCCCGACCTGGACCGGCGTGAGGTCGGCGCGGTCGCCCCGCTGATGCTGGCGCTCGTGCTGTTCGGCTTCTACCCGATGCCGCTGCTCGACGTGGCCAACCCCACCGTCGAGACGCTGCTCACCCACGTGGGGGTCAGCGACGACGAGCCCGACGTACCGGCCGACTCCGTGCCGGACCATGCCGCGACCGAGGAAGGGGGCGAGCACTGATGGAGTTCGTCAAGCCCACGCTCCAGTACTTCGAGCTCTCCCCGATGCTCATCGTCTTCGCAGCGGCCTGCCTCGGCGTCATCGTCGAGGGCTTCCTGCCGCGCGCCCGGCGCCACCTGGTGCAGGTCGTGGTGGCCGGGCTCGGCCTGGTCGCCGCCCTCGCCGTGACGGTGTGGGTCGCCACCGACCTCACCGAGCGCGGCAGCGGCGAGGCGCGCGGCCTGCTCGCCGCCAGCGGCACGATCGTCATCGACGGGCCCACGGTCTACCTGTGGGGCCTGGTCCTGCTCTTCGCGATCGCCGGTGTCGCCCTGTTCGCCGAGCGCCGCCTCGAGGGCGGGGTCTCGGCCTTCGCCGGCCAGGCCGCCGCGCTCCCCGGCACCGAGGCCGAGCGCCAGGCGTCGACCCGCGGGCTGGACCACACCGAGGTCTACCCGCTCCTGATGTTCGCCGTCGGCGGCATGATGCTCTTCCCGGCGTCCAACGACCTGCTGACGATGTTCGTCGCGCTCGAGGTGCTCTCCCTGCCCCTCTACCTGCTCTGCGGCCTCGCCCGACGTCGTCGCCTGCTGAGCCAGGAGGCGGCGCTGAAGTACTTCCTGCTCGGTGCGTTCTCCTCCGGCTTCTTCCTCTACGGCGTCGCGCTCGTCTACGGCTTCGCCGGCTCGATGCAGCTCGCCGAGATCAACGAGGCCGTGCGCAACGACGTCGGCAACGAGTCCCTGCTGCTGATCGGCATGGGCATGCTCGCCGTGGGCCTGCTCTTCAAGGTCGGCGCCGCGCCGTTCCACAGCTGGACCCCCGACGTCTACCAGGGCGCCCCGACCGCGGTCACCGCGTTCATGGCGGCCTGCACGAAGGTCGCGGCGTTCGGTGCACTGCTGCGCCTGTTCTACGTCGCCTTCGGCTCCGACCGCTGGACCTGGCAGCCGATGATGTGGGTCATCGCGATCCTCACGATGCTCGTCGGCGCCGTGCTGGCCATCGTGCAGACCGACGTGAAGCGGATGCTCGCCTACTCGGCCATCTCCCACACGGGGTTCCTGCTCACCGGCGTCCTCGGCGCGCAGGCGAGCGGGGAGCTGGCGGACGGCCAGGTCACCTCGCTGGAGGCCGTGCTCTTCTACCTCACCACCTACGGCTTCGCGACCGTCGGCGCCTTCGCGGTGGTGACGCTCGTGCGCGACTCCGGCGGCGAGGCGACGTCGTTCCCGCGCTGGGCCGGCCTGGGCCGCCGCTCGCCGTGGGTGGCCGGGGCGTTCGCGTTCTTCCTGCTCTCCATGGCGGGCATCCCGCTGACGGCGGGCTTCGTCGGCAAGTGGGCGGTCTTCACGGTCGCGATGTCGGCCGGCGCGTGGCCGGTCGTCGCCGTGGCGATCGTGGCCAGCATCGTGGCGGTCTACTTCTACATCCGGCACATCCGCCTGATGTTCTTCTCGGAGCCGGAGGACGAGGTCGCCGCGGTGACCGCGGCGTCCCCGCTGACGACGGTGACCATCGCCGTCTGCGCCGCGGGCACCCTGGTGCTCGGCGTCGTACCGGGGCCGGTGCTCGATCTCGTGACCCATGCGGGAGACTTCATCAGGTGAGCTCGATCCCCGCCCCGGAGCTGGCGCTCCCCATCAGTGACGAGGGGCTGGCCGCACGCCTCCGCGAGCGGATGGCGGTGGTGGAGACAGCCCTCTTCGAGCACGCGCAGAGCCGGGCGCCGTACGTCACCGAGGCGGCGCGCCACCTGCTCTCCGCGGGCGGCAAGCGGTTCCGGCCGCTGCTGGTGCTGCTGGCCGCCGAGGCGGGGCACCGCGCGGCGTCCGAGGAGGTGGTCACCGCGGCGTGCGTCGTCGAGATCACCCACGTGGGCTCGCTCTACCACGACGACGTGATGGACGAGGCGTCGCTGCGCCGGGGCGCCGACTCGGCCAACTCCCGCTTCGACAACCACGTCGCGATCCTCACCGGCGACTTCCTGTTCGCGAAGTCCTCCGAGCTCACGGCGCGGCTGGGCGCCGACGCGGTCCGCATCCAGGCCGAGACCTTCACCCGCCTGGTCGAGGGACAGATCCTCGAGACCGTCGCGCCGGGTCCCGACGACGACCCGCTCCAGCACTACCTCGACGTGGTCGCCGGCAAGACCGGCTCGCTGATCGCGACCTCCGCGCGCTACGGCGCCCGCTTCGGCGGCGCGAGCGCCGAGGTCGAGGAGGCGCTGACGGCCTACGGCGAGATCGTCGGCGCGGCCTTCCAGCTCTCCGACGACATCCTCGACGTCGCCTCCGAGTCCGTGGAGTCCGGCAAGACCCCGGGCACCGACCTGCGCGAGGGGGTGCCGACGCTGCCCGTGCTCATGGCCCGCGCCTCCACCGACCCCGCCGACGCGCGCCTGCTGCAGCTCCTCGACGCCGACCTCACCGACGACTCCCTGCACGCCGAGGCGCTCGACCTGCTCCGCAAGCACCCGGCCATGCAGGAGGCCCAGGCCTACGTCGTCGCCCGCGCCGAGGAGGCCAAGGCCCTGCTCGTGGCGCTGCCCGAGGGCTCGGTGCGCACGGCGCTCGAGGCCTTCGCCGACGTCGTGGCGGTCCGCTCCGCCTGAGGCCTCGGGCCCGACCCGCTACGAGCCGCCCGAGGCATGGGCAGCGAGCGTCAGCTGGCGCCTGCGGTGGCGCAGCGCGTCCACGGTGAAGACCGTGAGCGCGACCCAGACCAGGACGAAGCCCGCCCAGCGGCCGGGCGGCATCTCCTCGTGGAACCAGAAGACGCCCAGCCCGAACTGCAGCACGGGCGCGAGGTACTGCAGCAGGCCCAGCGACACCAGGGGGATCCGCGTCGCGGCGGCGCCGAAGCACAGCAGCGGCACGGCGGTCACCACCCCGGTGGTGGTCAGCAGCAGGGCGTGCTGCGCGCCGTGGGCGCCGAAGTCGGCGCCCCCGGTCGCGCCCAGCCAGGCGACGTACGCCGCGGCGAAGGGGGCGATCAGCGTGGTCTCGGCCATCAGCCCCTCGATCGCCCCGACGCCGGCGGTCTTCTTGGCCAGGCCGTAGGTGCCGAAGCTGAACGCCAGCACCAGCGCCACCCAGGGCAGCCGCCCGTAGTCCCAGCTGAGCACGAGCACGGCGACCAGGCCGACCCCCAGCGCCAGCCACTGCGGCCGCCGCAGCCGCTCGCCGAGCAGCAGCACGCCCATCAGGACCGTCACCAGGGGGTTGATGAAGTAGCCCAGCGAGGTCTCCACGACCCTGCCGTTGTTGACGCCCCAGATGTACATCGCCCAGTTGACCGTCACCGCGGCCGCGGACACCACGAGCAGGGCGAGGACGCGCCGGTCGCGCGCGAGCGCGCGCACCCGGGAGCCGCGTCGCAGCGCGAGGACCAGCAGCCCCATCGTCGCCAGCGACCACAGGATCCGGTGCGAGAGGATCTCCAGCGCGCCGGCGGGCTCCAGCAGCGGCCAGTAGAGCGGGAAGGCGCCCCACATCAGGTAGGCGGCGACGCCGAGGAGCAGCCCCTTCCTCGACTCAGCCACGGGCTCACCCTAGTGACGGGTGCGACCGCTGCCCGGCCGGGGCCGCGACAGCAGTTATCCCAAACAACTGCGCACGGGGCTGGCCCCTGCCTAGGTTGTCCAGGACGGCCCAGAACCCTGCGCGCTGGTGGACGACGTCCTCACTCTTCTCGACTGCTAAGGACAACATGAACACCACCGGCATCAAGCGGGGCCTCGCCCTCTCCGCCGTCACGGCTCTCGTGACGTCGGGGGCCGCCCTCCTCGGACCCGCCGCCACGGCCGCTCCGGGGGACCTGAAGCTGATCGGCGCCTCCGAGGACGGACTGGCCTTCGACCTCGACGAGCACGACCCCGATGACATCACCGTCACCCTCACCGACTCCCTCGGCCCCGTGGACATCGACGACGCCCAGGACCTCGAGTACTACTGGACCGTCACGCCGTTCGACGGGTCCCCCGCCACCGTCCGCGTGCCGGCGACGGGCACGGACGTGCAGACCGTCGACACCCTCGGAGAGTTCGTCGTGCCCCTCCCGACCCAGGAGTCCGGCACCTACGTCCTGACCGCCGGGCTCGGCGCCGGGCCCGTCACCGGGCCCGAGGCCGCCATGTCCACCGTCCTCACGGTCAAGGCCGGCGAGGCGCAGGTCGTCCTTGACGACAGCCCCCTGCAGGCGCCCGCGGGCAAGGACACCCCGGTCGCGGGCAGCCTCGAGCTCGAGGACGGCACCGGCCTGGCCGGCCGCGTCGTCGACCTCGAGCTGACCCGCGGGACGGCGGGCAACGACCCCGTCGCCGACGCCGGCTTCCTGGAGGACCCGCCGTCCGGGACGCTCGTGACGTCCCGCGCGGTGACCACCGACGCCGACGGCGGCTTCGCCGTCACGCTCAGCGACCCCGCCGAGGACGGTCAGGGCACCGAGCTCGGCGGCTCGGTCCTCGCGGCGACCGGCACCACCCCCGACGTCGGCGACGCCGACGCCGACGTGACCGTCGACCTCGACCTGGTCAGCGAGACGCTGCCGGCCGGCGCCACGATGGCGATCGGCGACCTCGGCGCCAGCACCCCCGGGCTGCCGCTGTCCAGCCAGCTGCTCGTGACCGCCCCCGACGACACCTTCGACGCCGACGGCACCCAGCCGGGCGTCCAGGGCGACGGCGACACCGACCGCGACCCGGTCGTCGGCCAGGTCTACGCCCTGGACATCGACAAGGGCTTCTTCACCACCGGCAGCGAGGAGCTCCCCTCGGTCCCGGGCGACCCGGCCGGCAACCTCGAGTCGCTCGGCACGTCGCTGTCGGGACTCACCGACGCGAACGGGGAGGTCCCCTTCGCGACCGGCATCGAGCGCGACCCCGGCTTCGACGACGACGGGCTCGTCACCGCGACCGTCACGGCCACGGCCGGCGACCGCACCCGCGAGGCGGAGGCCGACTGGGACACCGCCTTCGCCCTGAACGGCGGCGAGGTCAAGATCGTGCTCTCCCCGGCGAGCGAGCAGGACGCGGCGGTCAACCCGGCCCTCGAGGGCAACCGCGCCTACTACGACGTCTTCACGCTCGACCAGTTCGGCAACCCCGTGGCCGAGCAGAGCGTGCCGATCGACTACAGCGGCGACACGGACAACTTCGACTACAGCGAGGACTTCGTCACCTCCGACTTCGACCGCAAGGGCGACCTGTGGCTCGTCTCCTTCCAGCCCGGCGCCATCAAGCTCACCGGCACCTGGGACGCGCCGACGTACCTCTACGACGACGCCGCCGGCAACGCCAGCCCCGGCTCGTCGTCGCTGGTGACCGGCAGCGCCACCGCGGCGTTCTACGAGCTCGACTTCACCCGCTCGAGGTTCGCCATCGAGTCCTCCGCCCCCGGCGTGGTGGCGGTCGGGAGCGCGGTCACCCAGACCGTGCGGGTGCTCGACCAGCGGGGCAACCCGGTCCGCGGCTACACCGTGGACTTCTTCCGCGCCGGCCCCGACGCCGCAGGGAGCGGTGAGCCGCGCGCCAAGCGGGTCACCAACGCCCAGGGCCGGGCCTTCTACACCTTCGTCGGCGGCGCGGTCGGCAGGGCGCGGATCACCGCCCAGGTCAGCGACGGCCTGCGCCTGCGCACCCTCAGCGACGTCGTCACCTTCGGTGCGCCGGTCAACGCCCGGCTGGCCGGCGCCAGCAACGGCCGCGCCGCCGACGTGCTGACCGTGAGGGCGGGCAAGGCCGCCTCCGGGGCCCGCGTCACGTTCTACCGCGTCGTCAAGGGCAAGCGGGTCGCCGTCGCCACGCGCAAGCTCGACGCCACCGGCACCGTGCGCATCACGGCCAAGGACCGCAACCGGGGCCGCGCCACGGCGTACGTCGCCGAGGTCCGGGCCTCCGGCAAGTCGGTCGCGGACACCTCCAACACCAAGCGGGTGCGCTGACCTGGGCACATGGTGGGAAACTCACCCCACCCGCGTGTTTGAGCGGGGGGCCGCTGGGATAGGTATAGGGGGCGCCATTCCCCATTACCTAGGAGAACCCATGCGGCCCACCCGCCTCATCACTGCCCTCATCGCCGTCCTGGTGATGCTGGGTGCATCGCTGTCCGTCGGCTCGGCCTCCGCCGCCGAGGGCGTCAGCAACAAGACCATCAGCACCAAGGGTGCCTCGGCCGAGGCTCCGGCCGCGACCGCTGCCCGTGCCAAGCCCAAGCACGACGTCCGGATCTCGAAGGCCGGCAAGATCTCCCGCAACACGTTCGTCGTGAAGGGCAAGGTCGTCACCTTCCGCGGCAAGGTCATCCTGCAGAAGGCCAACCGTCGCGGCGGCCCCTACAAGACCTACAAGAAGGACCGCACGTCGCGCACGGGCGCCTTCCGCATGACGTTCGGCGGCAAGATCGGCACGCACTTCCGCATCGCCGTGCCCAGCAACAAGCGCTACCGCAACACCAACGTCTACATCGGTCGCATCGTCCGCGCCTGATCGACACGCCACACCCGACCAGGGCCCAGCCGTTCGGCTGGGCCCTGGTCGCATTTCTGGACGGTGGGGGGGGCTGGTGTTGGCCCGCGCGCTAGCAGCCCGGGTCTCGGCGTCAAGGAGCTTCGCCCGCTTCGCGGCGGCCTTCGGCCGTCCTTGACTCCGAGCCTCTCCCGGGCTGCTGTGGCGGCGCACGGGCGGCGGCGGCTTCGCCGCGCCGCCCGCAAACAGCGCGGGCCCTGCCTATGGGTCATCAGCGTCGGCAGTTCGGGCCTGACGCCGACCTCTCCACGCTTGGCCGGCCCGATGCAGTGACCAACTGCCGACGCTGAGTGTCGGTAGACGCACCACCAGTCACACCAGCCCCACCAGTGTGGTGCCGCGCTTGCGCGGGCGGCGCGGCGAAGCCGTGTCCGCCCCGTGCGCCGTCGAGCCGGTCGAGAGAGGCTCCGGGTCAAGGACGGCCGAAGGCCGCCGCGAAGCGGGCGAAGCTCCTTGACGCGGAGACGCGACCGGCTAAGCGCGCGGCACCCCAGTCCGACCCGAAGACACAGTCAGAGGAAGCTCTCAGACCACGGTCCAGGTGTCGCCCGAGTTGATCAGGGCGTCCAGGCGCTGCTGGGGGTCGCCGGGGGCGCCCTCCTTGGCGGTGGCGATCTGGTCGCGGGCCTGGTCGTCGTAGGTGGGCCGCTCGACCTGGCGGAAGATCCCGATCGGCGACTGGTTGAGGTAGCCCGAGTCGGTGAGCCGGCTGATCGCGAACGCCGTCGACGGGTCGGGGTTGTGGGCGTCGTGGACCAGGAGCTGGTCCTCGGCGACGTCGGCCACCAGGGCGGCCTTGACGCCGCCGGTGGCGCTGTCGCGGATCAGGCCCTTGGAGCCTTCGACGCCGAAGCGGATCTGCTCGCCGTGAACCAGCGGGATGATCGCGTCGGCCTTGGTGTCGTTGCTCTTGATCGCGTCGAACGCGCCGTCGTTGAAGATCGGGCAGTTCTGGTAGATCTCGACCAGCGAGGTGCCGCGGTGGGCGGCCGCCGCCGAGAGCACGTGGGTGAGGTGCTTGCGGTCGGAGTCGATCGTGCGCGCGACGAAGGACGCCTCGGCGCCCAGCGCGAGCGAGACCGGGTTGAACGGGTGGTCGAGCGAGCCCATCGGCGTGGACTTCGTGACCTTGCCGGCCTCCGAGGTGGGGGAGTACTGGCCCTTGGTGAGGCCGTAGATCCGGTTGTTGAACAGCAGGATCGTCATGTTGACGTTGCGGCGCAGCGCGTGGATCAGGTGGTTGCCCCCGATCGACAGCGCGTCGCCGTCTCCGGTCACGACCCACACCGACAGGTCCTCGCGGGCCGTGGCGATGCCGGTGGCGATCGACGGGGCGCGCCCGTGGATCGAGTGCATGCCGTAGGTGTCGAGGTAGTAGGGGAAGCGGCTGGAGCAGCCGATCCCGGACACGAAGACGATGTTCTCCCGGCGCAGGCCGAGCTGGGGCAGGAAGCCCTGCACGGCCTTGAGCACGGCGTAGTCGCCGCAGCCGGGGCACCAGCGCACCTCCTGGTCGGAGGTGTACTCCTTGCCGGTCTGGGGCTGGTCGTTGGTCGGGACGAGCTCGACGCCCGAGCGGACGCCGGGGAAGGGGAGCTGTTCGGTGCTCACGGGGTGACCTCCGGGGTGGTCGTGGGGGGCGTCAGGTCGACCTCGATGCCCTCGGCCTCGGCGACGAGCGCGCCGATGGCGTCGGCGAGGACGGCGGCCTTGATGGGCATGCCGTTGACCTGGTTGTAGCCGATGGCGTCCACGAGGTACCGGCCGCGCAGCAGCAGCGACAGCTGGCCGAGGTTCATCTCGGGGACGAGGACCTTGTCGTAGCGCCGCAGGATCTCGCCGAGGTCCTTCGGGAACGGGTTGAGGTGGCGCAGGTGCACCTGGGCGACGTCGTAGCCGGCCTTGCGCACGCGCCGGCAGCCCGCGCCGATCGGGCCGTACGTCGAGCCCCAGCCGATGACGAGCACCTTGGCCTTGCCGCTGGGGTCGTCGACCTCGAGCGGGGGCAGCGAGTCGGCGATGCCGTCGACCTTGGCCTGCCGGATCCGGACCATGCGCTCGTGGTTGGCGGGGTCGTAGGAGATGTTGCCGTGCCCCTCGCCCTTCTCGAGACCGCCGATGCGGTGCTCGAGGCCGGGGGTGCCGGGGATCGCCCAGGGGCGGGCCAGCGTCTCCTCGTCGCGGAGGTAGGGCCAGTAGTCCCTCTCCTCCGGCGTGGCCGTGCCGTCCTCGGCCGTGCCGGCCGGGGTCACGACGTGGTTGGCCTCGGTGGCGAAGTCGGGGTCGATGCGGGGGAGGTCGTCGATCTCCGGCACGCGCCACGGCTCGGAGCCGTTGGCGAGGTAGCCGTCGGAGAGGAGCATCACCGGGGTGCGGTAGGTGACCGCGATCCGGGCGGCCTCGACGGCGGCGGCGAAGCAGTCGCCGGGCGACTGCGGCGCGACGATCGGCACCGGGGCCTCGCCGTTGCGGCCGAACATCGCCTGCAGGAGGTCGGCCTGCTCGGTCTTCGTGGGAAGCCCGGTGGACGGACCGCCGCGCTGCACGTCGATGACCAGCAGCGGGAGCTCGGTCATGACGGCCAGGCCGATCGCCTCGGACTTCAGTGCGATGCCGGGCCCGGAGGTGGTCGTCACCCCGAGGTGGCCGGCGAAGGAGGCGCCGATCGCGGCGCCCACGCCGGCGATCTCGTCCTCGGCCTGGAGCGTGGTGACGCCGAACGACTTGTGCTTCGACAGCTCGTGAAGGATGTCGGAGGCGGGGGTGATCGGGTAGGACCCGAGGAAGATCGGCAGGCCGGAGCGCACGCCCGCGGCCACCAGGCCGTAGGAGAGCGCGAGGTTGCCGGTGATGTTGCGGTAGGTGCCCGGGGAGACCTTCGCCGGCTTGATCTCGTAGGAGACCGCGAACGCCTCGGTGGTCTCGCCGAAGTTCCAGCCGGTCTTGAACGCCGTGATGTTGGCGTCGCGGATGGCGGGGACCTTGGCGAAGCGCTTGGTGAGGAACGCGATGGTCGACTCGGTGGGGCGGCCGTACATCCAGGAGAGCAGCCCCAGGGCGAACATGTTCTTCGCGCGGGCGGCGTCCTTGCGGGACAGGCCGAACTCCTTGACGGCCTCGACCGTCATCCCGGTCAGGTCGACGGGGTGGACGTGGAACTCGCTCAGCTCACCACCCGCGCCGCCTTGCTCGAGGGCGTCGAGGGGGTTCGTGTCGTAGCCGGCCTTGGTGAGGTTGCGGCCCGTGAAGTCGTGGGTGTCCACGATGATCGAGGCGCCCTTGGGCAGGTCGGCGAGGTTGGCCTTGAGGGCCGCGGGGTTCATCGCGACCAGCACGTCGGGGGCGTCGCCCGCGGTGAGGATGTCGTGGTCGGCGAAGTGCACCTGGAACGACGAGACCCCCGGCAGCGTGCCCTGGGGAGCCCGGATCTCGGCCGGGAAGTTCGGCAGCGTGACGAGGTCGTTGCCGAAGACCGCCGACTCCTGCGTGAAGCGGTCGCCCGTCAGCTGCATGCCGTCACCGGAGTCGCCCGCGAACCGGATGATCACCCGATCGAGCTGCTTGACCTGCTTGGACACTGTGCCACCTTCGACTGCCGCCGTTGACCTGAGACCTGCCCCGGCGATGCTACGCGGGGCGTCGCGAGAACTGGAACACGTTTCAGTTTCTCACGTCAGCCCTTCACGACTTCCACGATAGTCCGCCGCGCGGGGGAGCCCAGCCCGTCTCCCGGTCTGGACAGGTGAGGCGCGACACACGCGATGCATTCGCCTTTAACTCTGTAATCCGACTAGTCTGCTCGACATAACTGGATTACACGTCGCGGCGCAGCAGGCCTCGGCACGACAGAGAGAGAAACGATGAAGAAGACGATCAAGGCCGCGGTGGCCGCAGCTGCCACCGGGGTGCTGGCCTTGACCGGGTGCTCTACTTCAAACGGTAGTGACTCCGGCGAGACGATCAGCCTCAACGCGTTCTCGGTGATGGAGGCGGCCAACGAGCCCGTCTTCGAGGACTTCAAGGGCACCGACGACGGCGACGGGGTCTCGTTCACGACCTCCTACGGCGCCTCCGGCGACCAGAGCCGCGCGGTCGTGTCCGGTGCGGACGCCGACGTCGTCCACTACTCCCTGGAGACCGACGTGACCCGCCTCGTGGGCGAGGGCCTGGTCGCCGAGGACTGGAAGGACAACGCCACCAAGGGCATCGCCACCTCCTCGGTCGTCGTCTTCGTCGTGCGCAAGGGCAACCCCGACGGCATCGAGACGTGGGACGACATCGTCAAGCCCGGCGTCGAGATCATCACGCCCAACCCCGGCTCGTCCGGCTCCGCCCGCTGGAACATCCTGGCGGCCTGGGCCCACATCACCGGCAACGGCGGCAGCGAGGACGAGGCGCGGGCGTTCGTCACCCAGCTGCTCGACAACACCATCGCGCTCCCCGGCAGCGGACGCGAGGCGACCACCGCCTTCACCGACGGCTCCGGCGACGTCCTCCTCTCCTACGAGAACGAGGCCATCCTGGCCAAGCAGAGCGGCGCCGACATCGACTACGTCGTCCCGCCCGACACGCTGCTCATCGAGAACCCCGCCGCCGTCACCAAGGACGCCGACGACACCGCCCAGGCGTTCCTCGAGTTCATGACCTCGCCCGAGGCCCAGGCCGACTACGCCCAGTCGGGCTTCCGCCCGGTCGTCGACGGCGTGGAGGTCGACGAGGTGGAGGGGGCCAACGACCCCGCCGACCCGTTCCCCACCCCCGAGAAGCTGTTCACCCTGGACACCGAATTCAACGGCTGGGGCGAGGCCGCCGACAAGTTCTTCGGCGACGGTGAGGACGGCAACCCGCTGGGGATCATCACCGAGCTGCAGCAGCAGACCGGAACGGCAGACGAGGAATGACCTCCGCCCTCATCGGGGCGAGTGAAGTTGCCAGGCCGGCGTCCCCCGAGGGACGCCGGCCACGGCGCTTTCGCCGATCGACCCCCCGCAACACCCTGACCCGCGGCGCCGGCCTCGGCCTGGGCATCGCCATGATCTGGTTCAGCCTGCTGGTCCTGATCCCCCTGTCCGCGGTGATCGCCGCGGCCGGCTCCGGCGGCTGGGACCGCTACTTCTCGGTCCTCCGCAACGACCAGACCTGGGCCGCCGTCACGCTCACCGTCGGCCAGGCGGGCATCGTCACGCTCGTCAACATCGTGATCGGCACCGTCATCGCGTGGGTGCTGGTGCGCGACCAGTTCTGGGGCAAGCGGCTGCTCGACGTCATCATCGACGTGCCGTTCGCGCTGCCGACGATCGTCGCCGGGCTGGTGCTCCTCTCGCTCTACGGTCCCAACAGCCCGCTCGGGATCCACTGGGCCTTCACCGAGAACGCCGTCGCGCTCGCACTCGCGTTCGTGACGCTGCCGTTCGTCGTCCGGACCGTGCAGCCGGTCCTCGAGGAGCTCGAGGCCGACGTCGAGGAGGCCGCGGCCTCCCTGGGCGCCAGCCGGGGCACCATCCTGCGCCGGATCATCCTGCCGAGCCTCGCCCCGGCCATCGCCGCCGGCGCCGCGCTCTCCTTCGCGCGGGCGATCTCGGAGTACGGCTCGCTGGTCCTGCTCAGCGGCAACCGGCCGTTCGAGACCGAGGTCGTGTCCGTGCGGGTGCTGACGTTCATCGAGAACGGCAACAACGGCTCGGCCGCCGCCCTGGCCTCGGTGATGCTCTTCGTCGCCCTGGTCGTCATCGTGGCGCTCGACATCGTCCAGCGACGGGTGGCCCGCCGTGGTTGACGTCTCGACGCCCGTGAAGTGGCTGCTGCGACTGGTCGCCGTCGGCTACGTCTTCTTCCTCGTCGCCTGGCCGGTCGGGCTGGTCGTCCAGCACACCTTCGACGCCGGCTTCGACAACCTCACCGAGGCGCTCTCCGACGAGCAGGTCGTCGGTGCCCTGCAGCTGACGCTGATGGTCGCCGTCTGGGCCGTCGTCATCAACCTGGTCTTCGGCGTCGGCATCTCGCTGCTGCTGGTCCGCTTCGAGTTCCCCGGCAAGCGGGTGCTCTCGGCCCTGATCGACCTGCCCCTGTCGGTGTCGCCGGTCGTGGTCGGCCTGGCCCTGCTCCTCGTCTACAACGGGCGCGACGGCTGGATCGGTCCGGCGGCGGAGAGCGCGGGGTTCCAAATCATCTTCGACTCGCCGGGCATGATCATGGCGACCTGCTTCGTCGCGCTGCCGCTGATCATCCGTGAGGTGGTCCCGGTGCTGCACGAGATCGGCGACGACCAGGAGCAGGCGGCCCGCAGCCTGGGTGCCAGCACCCGGCAGACGTTCTGGCGGATCACGCTGCCGAGCATCAAGTGGGCGGTCGTCTACGGCGTCGTCCTCAGCCTCGCCCGCAGCCTGGGCGAGTTCGGCGCCGTCAAGATCGTCTCGGGCAACATCACCGGCCAGACCCAGACCGCCACGCTCGTCGTGGAGGCGAAGTACCAGAACTTCCAGCAGCAGACGGCGTACGCCACGTCGTTCCTGCTGATCCTGGTCAGCATCGCCTGCCTGGTCGTCGTCGCCTTCCTGCGCCCCAAGCGCACCCACTGACCCGCTCGACCCCGAAGGAACCACCATGAGCATCGAAGTCACCAACGTCACCAAGAAGTTCGGGGACTTCGTCGCACTCGACGACGTCTCCGTGTCCCTGCCCACCGGTCAGCTGACCGCGCTCCTCGGCCCCTCGGGCGGGGGCAAGTCGACGCTCCTGCGGATCATCGCCGGACTCGACAGCGCCGATTCCGGCACCATCAACATCGAGGGGACCGACGCCACCCGGCTGCCCGCCCAGAAGCGCGGCGTGGGCTTCGTCTTCCAGCACTACGCGGTCTTCAAGCACATGACCGTCGCGAAGAACGTCGCCTTCGGGCTCGAGATCCGCAAGCGGCCCAAGGACGAGGTGAAGCGTCGGGTGGAGGAGCTCCTCGAGCTGGTCCACCTCTCGCAGTTCTCACACCGCCTGCCCTCGCAGCTCTCGGGCGGCCAGCGCCAGCGCATGGCCCTGGCGCGGGCGCTCGCCGTGGAGCCCAAGGTGCTCCTGCTCGACGAGCCGTTCGGCGCGCTCGACGCGAAGGTCCGCAAGGAGCTGCGCGACTGGCTGCGCCGCCTGCACGACGAGGTGCACGTCACGACGGTGTTCGTGACCCACGACCAGGAGGAGGCCCTCGAGGTCGCCGACGAGATCGTGGTCATCAACGAGGGCCGCGTCGAGCAGATCGGCACGCCCGACCAGCTCTACGACGAGCCGGCGAACGACTTCGTGATGGGCTTCCTCGGCGAGGTCACCCAGCTCGGCGACGTCCGCCTGCGTCCGCACGACATCGAGGTCGCCGTGACTCCGGGGCTCGCCGGCGCCATCGAGGGCACGGCCACGCGGGTGCTGCGCGTGGGCTTCGAGGTGCGCGTCACCGTCGCCACCTCCGGCGGCGACGTGACCGTCGTGCTCACGCGCACGCACGCCCGCCAGCTGGAGCTCGTCGAGGGCACGAAGGTCTGGCTGACGGCCGCCTCGGGGGCGACGACCGTCCCCGCGATGGTCGCCGTCTGAGGCCGGCCGACGGGGGTCGTGTGCCGCAGGCCGCGCGGAGGCGCCGCGTGCGGCACACGACCCTGCCGCGACCCCGGCGCCACCCCCACCTCTCGGTGGACTAGCCCACCGTGGTTCTTTGGCTGTTCGACGATGCGGCCCCAGCGGGTGCAGTTGACTCGCGGGAGGAGTGGTGCTGAGACCTCTTCTGCCTACTGTCAGCTGAGGATCTCCCGTGTCTCGTGTGCCTGCCCCCCTCCGGAACCGACGCATCGGCGGTGCCGTCGTCACCACCACGGTCGCCGCCCTGCTGGCCTCCATGCTGTCCGGAACGGCGCCCGCCGTCGCCGCCGCTCCGGCGGACGACCCCGGTGCCTCCGCCGTCCTCCAGGGGCTGATCTCGCTCGGGGACGCGCTGGGCGCGGCGTCCGAGCAGCCGGCCCTCGCCACCGACCTGCCCCTCACCGACCAGTCCGTGCGCGACGTCCTGCAGCTGCGGACCGCGATCGGCCGGCGCGTCAACGACGCGATCGCCGGCAAGAACCCCACCCTCAGCACGCTCGACGACGTCTTCGCCTCCGACCCCACCCTCGAGCTCACGGAGACCCAGACGCTGCCCGGTGCGCCCGCGGGCAGCATCGAGTGGCTGCTCGACGTCGACCTCAAGGACGCGGTCCCGGTCGCACTCAGCTACGAGGACGAGCGGCTGACGTTCGGTGCCGCCGAGCTGGACGGCGAGCTGGCCGGTCGCCTCCAGGGCCGCATCCGGATCCGCTACGACGCGAGCGCCGAGACGCTGCGGGAGTTCTCGGTCGTCGGGGAGTCCCGGCTGACGTCCCATGTGTGGACGCGCGGCGACGACACCTCGGCCCAGACGGGCCAGGAGCTCCCGATCCCGGCCTTCCCGGCCGTCGACGGCTTCCTCGAGCTCCAGGGCGCCGGTGCCGGCACGGTCGACACCACGACCGTCCTGCGGCTGCGCGACCCCAACGGCCGTCCGGTCATCACGACGGAGGACCTGCGCTTCTCCACGCCCGCCGAGCTCTTCGCCACCGAGACCCTGCCCGGCCCGGACGACGTGGCGATCCGCGTCGACCTCACGAGCGACCTGGCCCCCGGGGCCGACGGCGCCGTCGTCGTCGGGACCCGCGACCCCGAGGCCGACCCGGCGACGCTGCCCTACGCCACGCCGACCATCAGCCGCGACGCCGGCCTCGACGAGCTGACGGCGCTCACGCGCAACCAGGCGGTCACCGGCTTCGCGCAGTACACCACCGCGATCCTGGCCGCCGAGAGCTCCGTGGACGCCGAGCTGCCGCTGCTGGACGCGACCCTCACCGACCTCTACTCGCCCGGCAACCGTCTCCTCGAGCTCCTCACCGAGCAGGCGACCGCCACGATCACCTGCGGCGCGGCCGACAGCTCGCCGCCCTCGGGCGCGCTGCGGCCCGGTCAGGTGCAGTACTGCCAGGCGACCACCAGCGGCTTCACGCCCGAGGCGGGGTCCGTCCAGTGGTCCACCCCGGACGACGGCGTCACGATCACCGGCGGCGGTGACGCGACCGTCGGCACCTCCCCGACGGCCAACGTCGCGGTCAAGGGCGGGGACGGCTTCCCGGTCCTCAAGGTCTCCTTCGTCAGCGACGGCGAGCGCCACCGCGCCCGCACGCTCATGAACTCCGTGCAGGAGCTGGGCGAGGCGGTGGGCCAGCTCGGCCTCGACGGCACGCTCAGCTACGACGCCACCAACCGCTCGCTCGAGGTGGCGGTCCAGGAGGACCGCCCGGCCGCCGACGTCACCGAGCGCCGCACCGGCGGCAGCGGCAGCCTCGCCCCGCTGACCGGCCTCACCGGCCTGTGCCAGGCCAAGACCGGCACCGTGCCGAGGGTCTGCCCGCGCACGGGTGACCGCCCCGACGGCGCCGAGTACGCCGAGCCGGAGTCCGGCCAGGCCGAGGTCACCACCACCGGCCGCGCCTTCGCCGCGACCTTCGGCATCGGGCTCGTCCCGTTCGCGCCGGCCCCGGCGCCGGGCGAGCAGGCGCCCACCGAGCCGGTGACCTACGTCAAGCCCGGCACCGACGGCCTGCTCTACCAGATCGAGGACGTGAGCGCCGAGCTCGCCGAGGACGCCGCGATGGTGGCCCGGATCGGCTTCCTCCAGGTGGACGTGGACGTCGCCGACTACGCGCTGACGACCGACGAGGTCGCGGCCCGGGTGAGCATCCCCACCGAGGACGTCGCGATCGACGGGGGCACCGTGCCGGGCGCCGTCGACATCCGTCAGCTGCTCGGCGCCGATCCCGACCAGGGCGCCGGGGACCCGGTCGACCCGGAGACGACGCGCGGCCTCACCGCCACCGCCGACCTCGTGGTCAAGGACTCGCCCCAGAAGGGCACTCCCGTCGAGCGTCCGCTGGACGTCGAGGGCACCATCGCCGCCACCTGGGCCGACCTCGCGCCCGGCCGCCTGCCGACCGTCGTGACCGGCGGCGCCTACGACCGCCTGCGCCTGCTCGACCTGGTCCCCTCCCGCCAGGGCGTCATGGGCGACGGCTCCGAGGACGACACGCTCGTCGACACCGGCGCCGACTTCTACCGCCAGTTCGGGATCGACGACCAGACCCCGGCCGGGGAGCGCACGGTCACGCGCCAGCTCTACGACCAGGACCCGAGCGACGCCGAGAACACCGTCTGCACGACGTTCGACGTCGTCGACGAGCACACCCTCACCTGCACGGCGGGCACCCTGACGGCCGACGGCTCGATGGCCCCCGGCCACCACTACGTGATCAACGGCGACCCCGAGGCGCTGCGCGACGTCCTCATCGACGACCTCGCCGCCGTGCTCACGACCTACGACAGCCCCGCCGAGTCCCTCGACAGCGAGCGCACCTTCCCGCTCGTCGACCTGGTGCCCTCCGAGGTCAGCGCCGCGCGCACCAAGCTCACCCAGATGCTCGCCGACATCCAGGCGGCGACCACCGACGAGACCCCCGACGTCGACGTGTCCACGATGCAGGCGTTCGCGGAGGCCGCCGAGACCTACCTGCCCGCCAGCACGACCACCCTCTCGCTGCCCACCGGAGGCACCCGCCTGGAGCTCACCACCACGCTGAGCACGCCGGACGTCACCAGCGTGGCACCCCTGCGGGTGACCGCCGGCTCCAGCGAGGTGCGCGTGCTCGGTGGCGGCGTCGACGACGAGGGCCTGCCCAAGCGCGTCACGGTGCCGCTCAAGACGTCCTCCAGCGCCGACGTGCGCCTCGCGGTGGACCTCTCCGACGCCACGTCCTACGTCGGCAACCAGACGAGCGTGCAGGAGACGGTGTCGGGCTTCACCGCCGGCGCGCAGGGGATGCGGGACTCCCTGGCCAACCTCCTCACCGAGTACGGCGCGACGCAGACCAGGACCGGTGCCGCCTCGGGCATCGCGATCGGGATCGGCGTCCAGGCCAGGACCGCTCCGGCCTCCTCCTCCGCCGCGTGGATCCCGATCGGGGACTTCCGCGACTCCCTGGAGCACAAGCGCTCGGTCAACGGCCCGGCGCAGACCTGCGGCGGAGGCACCGGCACCCAGATCGCCGCCTGCATCGACCTGCCCCTCGTGAGCACGGCGACGCCCAGCACGTCGCTGGCCACGGTGCGCGTCGCCCTCGGTCCCGAGGACAGCTCCGGTGGCACCGGCGCCGGTCTCGCGGCCCAGCCGCTCGCCTACCGGTTCCTCACCGACGGACTCGCCGGCCTGAGCCGCACCCTCGGCGACTCCCTGGACGGCAACCTGTCGGGCCAGAGCCTGCCGCTGGTCGGCACCGACCTGGACGCCGCCGCCGACATCCCCGACGCCGTCTCCGGCTACGTCGGCGCCGCCCGCACCGCGCTGACCAACGTGAGCGTCGCCGAGACCGCCACGGCCTCCTCGCTGGCCACCGCCCTGACCGCGGCGCTCAACGGCGTCACCGTGACCGGTCTGACCCTGCCCGACACCACGGTGACCGTCAGCTGCGGAGGGAGCGCGTGCGCGTCCAGCGCCCTGGTGTCCAGCGTGACCGCCGTCAACGCGCCCCTGGTGGTCCAGGGCAGCACCAGCGACGACGTCGGCTTCGAGCCCGGGCTCGCCGGCATCGCCATCTCCACCAACCTGGAGATCCCCGCGACCACCAGCTGGGAGCTGAAGGTCAGCGTCGGGATCGAGCGCGGCACCGGCCCCTACGTCGTCCTCGACCCCGAGGACGGGGAGGACGCCGTCTCCGTGCTGACCGCCCAGGTCGAGGCCGCACTGCCCGACTACGCGGCCGACACCTGCCACGACTGGGACCGCTCCGGCAAGTGGGAGCAGAAGCAGAGCGCCGCCGTCGCCTCGGTGGTGGTGGCCAGCAAGTCGCCCGCCGCCACCTGCATCGACGCGTTCGTGGGCAAGCTGCCCTCGGTCCTGGTCGACCGCGTGGCCGCCGCCGGTGAGGGCACCGGCCTCGACGCCGAGCTCACGGTCAACCTGACGCCCGGGGACGCGGCGGACTCCGAGCACCGCGTCTACCTGCCGGCGCTCTACGACCGCAAGCTGGGCTTCGCGACCGAGGCCGAGGGTGAGGGCCGCCTGGCGGTCTACTTCGAGTCCTACGCCTCCAAGCTCGGGTTCTTCGACGTCCTGGGCGCCATCGACCTGTCCTGGTCCGACGGCGAGTTCGCGACGGCCGGCCTGGAGTTCGACCAGCTCCAGATCGACGCCCGCACCGTCTACCAGGCGCTCGACACCGGCTACTCCAAGGCCCGCAAGTGGCTCGCGCCGCTCAACCCCGTGGTCGACGTGCTCGCCAAGCCGATCCCGGTCATCAGCGACCTGTCCGAGCTCGTCGGCGGCGGTGAGGTGTCGCTGATGTCGATCCTCGTCAAGCAGAACGCCGCGGTCGGCATGATCGCCAACCTGCTGCAGTTCCAGCAGCTGCTCGCCCGCCTGCCCGGCGCCGGCACCGAGGCCGAGCTGGTCTCGCTCGGCGCCGGCGTGCCCGGCGCCTTCCACCTGCCCGCCGCCCAGCTCGGCGCCGGCTCGTGCACGAAGGTGGTCGCCAAGGCCGCCGCCGGCACCGCCACGCCGACGCCCACGCCGACGCCGGGCACGCCCGCCGCGCCGAAGCCCGCCAAGCCGCCGTGCGACGAGGCCAGCCTCTCCGACATCAAGAAGGCGCGTGCCGCGAGCGCCGCCGCCACCCCGGTCGCTGCGACGGCCCCGGGCGGCACGCCCGGCACCCCCGCCCCGGCGCCCGCCGGCAAGAACGTCAAGAAGGAGATGTCCAAGGACGTCTACTTCAGTCTGCCGAGCATCACGGTGCCGGTCCTCGAGGACTCCACGCAGGTCTACGACCTGCTCCTCGACGCCGGCGACGCGACGATGCTGTACGTCGACCTGGGTCACGCGGGCGCCTCGGCGTCGCTCGTGCGCAAGTTCGGCCCCTTCGCCATCGGCCCCGTGCCGGTCGTCGCGTCCATCGGCGGCACCGTCGGGCTCGACGGCCGCTTCGCCTTCGGGTTCGACACCAAGGGCCTGACCCGCACCATCGAGGCGGCCGAGCCCGGCGACGTGCGCGGGCTCCCGGAGTCCTCGCAGAGCCAGGTCTTCAGCGACGGCTTCTACATCGACGACCTCGAGGACGGTGAGGACGTCCCGGAGATCCAGCTGACCTTCACCGTCCAGGCCGGTGCCTCGATCAGCATCGGGTTCGCCGAGGCGGGCATCAGGGGCGGCGTCACGCTCGACCTCTCCCTCGACGCCTTCGACCCCGACAACGACGGCAAGATCTACTCCACGGAGTTCGCCGGGTCCGCGAGCGGACCGGACTGCGCCTTCAACGTGTCGTCGGGCATCGTGTTCTTCCTGACGTTCTACTTCTCGGTCGACCTCTTCCTCTTCAGCATCGAGAAGGAGTTCGACATCGTCCGCAGCCCCCGGCTGAAGCTGTTCGAGTTCAACTGCGCCACCGTCGAGCCGAAGCTCGCGGTCAAGGTG
The DNA here is from genome assembly GCF_015024225.1 of Nocardioides lijunqiniae. Taxonomy (GTDB): domain Bacteria; phylum Actinomycetota; class Actinomycetes; order Propionibacteriales; family Nocardioidaceae; genus Nocardioides; species Nocardioides lijunqiniae. The sequence continues at coordinate 28,822 of NZ_JACJGM010000015.1, read as the reverse complement.
GGCGACGACCTCCGGCTGACCATGGGCTCGCACGTCGGCTCCCGCGGCGCCTACCCGCTCACGACCGACGAGCAGTACACCGTGCGCCAGATGGCGGCCACGGACGCCAACGGGGACACCAAGGTCCAGGTCAGCGCCTTCAACCTGGTGCAGGACTACGTCGTGCCGCGGAACGGGCGGATCCTTGCGGACGGCCTCGAGGGCAAGGACGCCGTGCGGCTCTACCCCGGACAGCTCCTGACGGTGTCCGGCGACACCACCACGCTCCAGGAGATCCCGTTCACCCTCCCCGCCGTCGTCAACGGCGGCGAGGGTGACGACACCATCGTCACCGCCGACGGCGGCGACGACGTCCAGGGCGGCGGCGGCAACGACTCGATCGACGTCGGCGCGGGCGCGGACCCGGTCGTCAACGGCGGCCCCGGCAACGACCTGATCGACGGCGGCAAGGGTCGCGACATCGTCTCCGGCGGCGTCGGGGACGACCACGTCAGCGGCGGCCCCGGCGGCGACCAGGTCAACGGCGACGCCGGCGACGACGTGATCGACGGGGGCGTGGGCGCGCTGCCCACGATGATCTTCCCCTCGCGTCGCGCCGAGGTGATCGGCCCGCTCCTGGACGCCGGTGACCTGCTGGTCGGCGGCGACGGCTCCGACCAGGTCGGAGGTGGCGACGGCTCCGACGTCGCCGTCGGTGGCACCTACGACACCTCCGCGACCACCTGGGAGAGCACCCAGACGACCGAGGTCTACGGCGTCAACGAGGCCAACGTCATGGACACCGTGTCCGTGACGGTCGAGACCGTGACGGTCCCCACCCTGGACGCCGCACGCACGTCGTGCGCCGCGACGGGTGGCGCGACCCCGGAGGGACGCGACGAGGTGACGGGCGGCCCCGACCGCGACTACGTCATCGGCGGCGCGGGAGCCGACCAGCTCTCCGGCGGCGCCGGTGCCGACCTCGTCTGCGGACGCGGCGGCGACGACGTGCTGGACGGCGACGGCAGCGACGTCGTCGAGTCGCTGCAGGGCGTCGACGAGATCCGCGGCGGACCCGGACGCGACCGGATGCAGGGCGACGGCAGGAACGACGACCTGCACGGTGACGCGGGCGACGACCTCGCGCGCGGCGGCGAGGGTGACGACACCATCGCCGGCGGCGAGGGCCGCGACCTCCTGGTCGGCGAGAACGGCGCGGACACCCTCGTGGGCGACGACGCCGGCAGCACCGAGGCCGCCATCGAGTCGGCGCGCGCCATCACGTGCGGCCCGACGACGAGCGTGGTCAACGGCATGGTCGACCTCAACGGCGACCTCAACGGCGACGGCCTCGACGACGGTCAGCTCGAGGGCCTGGAGGTGGCGGACGGACTGGTGCGCGACTCGGCCGGCGCCAGCTACACGGGCATCCTGAACGGCCTGGTCGTGGCGCAGGGCAAGATCGACCTCGACGGCAACGGCACCATCCAGGTGCGCAGCGGCGCACGCACCGGGGACACCGGGGTCGCCGACCTGGCGAGCCTGACCGGCGCGGTCGGCAACGGCGACTGCCTGCTCGGCGGCGAGGGCGTCGACCCCCGCCTCGACGGCCAGCTCGGTGGCGACTACGTCGACGCCGGTGTGGGCGACGAGCGCAACGTGCACGGCGGTCCCGGCCCGGACCTGGTCCGCGGCGGCGACGGCGCCGACACGGTGCACGGCGACGCCGGCGACGACCTCGTCGTCGGTGACGCCCAGGCCGACGTGCTCTTCGGCGACGGCGGCGACGACACCGTCCGCGGTGGGTCGGACAACGACCTCCTCGCCGGGGGCGGCGACACCGCCGGCGCCGACGACGGCGCCGACGAGCTGCTCGGCGACGGCGGCGACGACGTCCTCGCCGGAGGCAACGCGACCCTCTCGCGCACCCCGCTCGCCGGCACGGCGGTCGCGGGTGTCGGGGTGACGCTCCTGGCCACGACCGCGTCCGGCACGGACGACGTCGCCTACGGCGGCTACGGCGCGGACTGGGTCTTCGGCCAGAACGGCGACGACCGCGTCTACGGCGGTCCCGACGCCGACGTCGTGGAGGGCGGTCCCGGCTCCGACCGGGTGCAGGGCGACGACGGTGCCGACCTGCTGGTCGGCGGGTCCTCGACGACGGGTGCGGTGACGCTCACGCGCTCGGCCCCCGACGCCCCCGACGGCAACGACGAGGTCGTGGGCGACGAGGGTGTCGACGACAAGGACGCCAGCGACGTCATGGCCGGCGACAACGCCCGCCTGAACCCGACGACGACGACCGGGCCGGCACGTGCCCGGTGGACGCGCATCAGGCCCGCGGTCGAGGTGGTCCTCTTCGACCTCACCACCACGGCGCCCCCCGCCGGGGCCTCGAGCGCCGGCGACACCATGCGCGGCGGCGGCGCCGACGACCTGATCCTGGGTCAGGGCGGCGACGACGACATCGAGGGCGGCGACGGCGCCGACGGCATCGAGGGCGGCGCCGACGGCGACCTCATCCACGGCAACGTCGGCAACGACGAGCTGCTGGGCGGGTCCTGGACGGCCGGCTCCTACGACGGCGGCGCCGGCGACACGGTCGAGGGCGACGAGGGCGACGACCTGGTCCTCGGCGACAACGGCACGCCGGTCACCGACGGGTCGCCGCACGTGCGGCTCCTGGACGCTCCGGCGCCCGGCGCCGTGGCCCCGGCCTCGACGTTCGGCTCCGACACCCTCGGGGGAGGCCCGGGCGACGACCGGGTCTTCGGCCAGGGCGGCAACGACACCGCCCGCGGCGGCGAGGGCCAGGACGTGGTCGAGGGCGACGCCGGCGCCGACATCCTCTGGGGTGACGGCGGCAGCGACACCCTGACCGGTGGCAGCTCCTCCAACGACGGCGTGATCAGCCCGACCCGGGTGGCCGACGGTCAGCGCGACGGCAACGACCAGGTGCACGGCGGCCTGGGCGAGGACGTCATGGCCGGCGACAACGCGCGCCTCGACCCGACGCTCACGGCGCGGGCCGACGGCACCCTGCTGCGCTCGGTGCAGCTCTTCGACGTGGTCACCTCGGCCAAGCCCGCGGCCGCGGGCACGGGCGGACCCGACGTGATGACCGGCGACGACGGGCGCGACCTGGCCTTCGGCCAGGCCGGCAACGACCGCGTCGCGGGCGGCACGGGCGACGACTACCTCGAGGGCAACGTCGGCGACGACACCCTCGGCGGCGACGCCGGCGAGGACGACCTGGTGGGAGGCGGCTCCGTCGCCACCGGCGCCGTCATCACGGTCAACGGCGCCAGCACCGTGGACCGGCTGCTCACCCCGGTGACGGGGACGGGCGACCGCTCCGCGGCCGGCCTGGTCGACGGCAACGACGCCCTCACCGGCGGCGACGCACGCGACGTGCTGCTCGGCGACAACGGGCGGATCACCCGCGACGGGCCCAACACCACGCTCGCGGGCGGCGCGTCCGGCCCGCACGTGGTGCGCCAGGTGGCCATGGCCGACGAGCGCCCGGGCGTGTGGTCGGGCAGCGACCGGCTGCTGGGCGGGCAGGGCGACGACGACCTCTACGGCCAGTTCGACAACACCCGCACGGCGCGGCCCAAGCAGCCCTTCCTGGGCCAGCAGGTCCAGGGCGACATCCTCGACGGCGGCGACGGCGACGACGCCCTCGTCGGCGACCAGGGCGTCGACGTGCCGACCCCGGCGGCCGCGCTCGGCGCGGTCGACCGCACCGTGTCGGACAGCGCGGGCTTCATCAAGGAGCTCGTGCGCCCGGCCGGCACGCTGGTCCGCGTGGTCACGCAGACCCAGCCCACGCTGGGCGGCGACGACGTCGTCCTCGGCTCGGCGGGTGCCGACTCGGTGCACAGCGGTGCCGGCAACGACGTCACCAACGCGGGCGTGGGCGACGACGTGGTCTTCGCCGGCGACGGCGCGGACGCGCTGTGGGGCGGCGTCGGTCACGACCGGCTGTTCGGCGGGGCCGGCAGCGACGTGCTGGACATCAAGCGGCGTACGCAGGACGCGAAGGTGTGGCAGCTCGTGGCGCCGGTCGAGGACACCGACCGCCGCCGACGCACCCTCAACGGCGTCGACGTGCTGTTCGGCGGCGCCGGCCCGGACGCGTTCCAGGCCGACCAGGGCGACGAGGGTGGCCCCCGACGGGTGCAGGGTGACCGGCTCATCGACTGGCGGGGCACGATCAACTTCTACAAGCTCTGCGAGTCGGGCTTCGGTCTCGGCAAGGTGCAGAACCTGCCCACCGCGTCGATGACCTCGGCGCTGCGCCAGCTGGCCCTGGCCGGCGGGTCCGTGGGCTCGGCCGAGCTCTCGATCCCGGGCGACGAGCGGGTGACGGCGTACCCCAACCAGGGGAGCTTCGTCTGCGAGACCAGCTGAGACCGGCTGGACCCGGCGGCCGTGTGGCAGCCGGGTCCAGCGGGCTCAGCGGGTCCTGCGGATCCGTCAGCGGTAGTTGGTGAACTGCACCGCGAAGTCGTAGTCCTGCGACTTCACCAGCGCCTGCACGGCCTGGAGGTCGTCGCGCTTCTTCGACGAGACCCGCAGCTCGTCGCCCTGGATCTGCGCCTTGACGCCCTTGGGGCCCTCGTCGCGGATCAGCTTGGAGATCTTCTTGGCGTCCTCCGACGAGATGCCCTCCTTGAGCGCGATCGCGATCTTGGAGACCGTGCCGGACTGGCGCGGCTCGGAGGGGTCGATGACCTTGAGCGACACGTCGCGCTTGATCAGCTTGCCCTTGAAGACGTCGAGGACGGCGCTGGCGCGGTCGTCGGCGGAGGCGGTGATCTCGATCGCCTCGTCGCCGAGCCACTCGATGCTCGCCCCCGTGCCCTTGAAGTCGAAGCGGGTCGAGATCTCGCGCGCGGTCTGGCCCAGCGCGTTGTCGACCTCCTGCCGGTCGTACTTGCTCACGATGTCGAAGGACGAGTCGCCCATCTGGCTCACCTGCTCCTGGTCTGCGGTTTTTCGTTCGCGGTTGTGGCTGCGCTATTGTTTCGCCTCGTTGCCGACCAGCCAAACACCCGGTCGTCGAACACCCGGCAGGTTGCCCGAGCGGCCAATGGGAACGGACTGTAAATCCGTCGGCTTATGCCTACGCAGGTTCGAATCCTGCACCTGCCACAGAGCGCCAGATGTTCTGGCCGAGGACCCCCACCGGTCGGTGGGGGTCCTCTGCGTCTCCCGGAGGGCCGCTCGTCACTCCCAGCGGAAGCGGTCGACCAGGCGCGGGGCGCGCGGGACCTGCGTCAGCGCGAGCAGCAGACCGTTGCCGACCGCGGCGCCGACGACGTTGAACGCGAGGTCGTTGACGTCGGCGACGTGGCCGCCGCCCAGGAGGTGCGCGGTGACGTAGTGGCTCAGCTCGATGCCCATGCTGAACACCGCGGCCCCCGCCAGCACCCGCCACCACGGCCAGCGGGGGAGCGCCAGCAGGAGGAGCGCCCCGAGGGGCACGAAGACCGCGATGTTCGTCAGGGCGTCCGCGGCCTCGTAGTCGACCAGCGGCGTGACCACGAGGTAGGTGTGCCACGGAACGGACGCGGCGGGCTTGTCCAGGTAGATCGGGAACACCGTGTTGGCGACGACTCCCGCGACGTAGACGCTCAGCGCGAGCGCCACCGCCGCGCGAGGCAGCGTGAGCAGCCCTCGACGCCGCAGGTGCCACACGAGCACGCCCAGGGTCGCCACCCCGAGCGGCACCACCACCGGAAGGACCGGGACCTCGTCGAACAACTCGTCCTGCTCCCACTCGCGCACGGGCACGCCCGGGTGGCGACCACGGACTCCATCCTCGTCGCGCGCTGCACACCTCGCCTCACTCCCAGGTACCGACCGACGGACACGAGGATGAGACGAGGGTGTCGACGTCGCCGGACGCGACGGATCCGACAGGTCCGGGCCTCGGGCCGCCCGACCTCCCGGCACGCGGGGACGGCATGCTAGGCGCCGTACCGGGGGGCGCGACGCTGCCCCGCGACGTGAGGGGGCTCCCGGACGAGCCGTGAGCGCCCCGTGAGAGAAGGAGTCCTGGTGGACGCAGACGTGGTGGTGGTGGGAGCCGGCCTCGCCGGGCTGGTGGCGGCCGCGGAGGCCGCGGACGCCGGCCGCTCGGTCGTCCTGGTCGACCAGGAGGGCGAGCAGAACCTCGGCGGGCAGGCGTTCTGGAGCCTCGGCGGGCTGTTCCTCGTCGACAGCCCAGAGCAGCGCAGGATGGGCGTCAAGGACTCCCACGAGCTCGCCTGGCAGGACTGGCTGGGCAGCGCCCAGTTCGACCGCGAGGAGGACCGCTGGCCGCGTGCCTGGGCCGAGGCGTACGTCGACTTCGCGGCCGGCGAGAAGCGCTCGTGGCTGCGCGAGATGGGCCACCGCCTCTTCCCCGTCGTCGGCTGGGCCGAGCGCGGCGACGGCCGCGCCGACGGCCACGGCAACTCGGTGCCCCGCTTCCACATCACGTGGGGGACCGGGCCCGGCGTGGTCGACCCGTTCGAGCGACGGGTCCGCGCGCACGTCGCCGCCGGCCGGATCACCTTCGCCTTCCGGCACCGCGTCGACGGGCTGGTCGTCGAGGCCGACGCCTGCGTCGGCGTCCACGGCCGCGTCCTCGAGCCGAGCTCGGTCGACCGCGGCCGGCCGAGCTCGCGTGTCGAGGTGGCCGACTTCGAGATCCGCGGCCAGGCCGTGGTCGTCACCAGCGGTGGCATCGGCGGCAACCACGAGCTGGTGCGCAAGGCCTGGCCCGAGCGTCTCGGCGCCCCGCCGAGGACGATGGTCTCCGGCGTGCCCGCCCACGTCGACGGCCGGATGCTGGCGATCACCCAGGACGCCGGCGCCCACGTGATCAACCCCGACCGGATGTGGCACTACGTCGAGGGCATCCGCAACTGGGACCCGATCTGGGAGAACCACGGGATCCGGATCCTGCCCGGCCCCTCGTCGCTGTGGCTCGACGCCACCGGCAAGCGGCTGCCTGCGCCGTACTACCCGGGCTTCGACACCCTCGGCACGCTCACCCACCTGCGGACGACCGGCTACGACTACTCGTGGTTCGTGCTCACGCAGAAGATCATCGAGAAGGAGTTCGCGCTGTCGGGCTCCGAGCAGAACCCCGACCTGACCGGCAAGGACGTCAAGCTCCTGCTCTCCCGGATCAAGAAGGGCGCCCCCGGCCCGGTCGAGCGCTTCAAGGAGCACGGCGAGGACTTCGTGGTCGCGGACTCGCTGGGCGAGCTGGTCGCCGGCATGAACCGCGTCGGCGACGAGCCGCTGATCGACGAGGCCTCCCTGCGCACGCTGATCGAGGCCCGCGACCGCGAGCTGGACAACGACTTCACCAAGGACGCCCAGCTGACGGCCATCCGCGGCGCCCGCAACTACCGGGGCGACAAGCTGATCCGGGTCGCGACGCCGCACAAGATCCTGGACCCGAAGGCCGGGCCGCTGATCGCCGTACGGCTCAACATCCTGTCGCGCAAGACCCTCGGCGGGCTGGAGACCGACCTGCAGGGTCGCTGCCTGCGGGCGGACGGCACGCCGTTCCCGGGGCTGTACGCCGCCGGCGAGGTCAACGGCTTCGGGGGTGGCGGGATGATGGGCTACAACGCGCTGGAGGGCACCTTCCTCGGCGGCTGCCTCTTCTCGGGGCGGGTCGCCGGCCGCGCTGCGGCAGGGGCGGTCGGCTGACCCGCCACCGGTGACCGGTCGCCCCGCGGGCAATCCGGTGGGGCGACCGCGACGAAGAGGGGGTACGGCGGCCCACCCGGGGTCCTCGGTCCGACCGGAAGGTCCTCCATGAAGCTCCCCAGTCCCTCGATGTTCGTCAGCGTCGCCGCCCTCGTCGTCGCCGCCAGCGGGACGTCGTACGCCGTCGCGTCGATCGGCTCGGCCGACATCCGCAACAACTCGATCCGCTCCCTCGACGTGAAGAACGAGTCGCTGCTGAGCCGCGACGTGCGTGACGGGGCGCTGCGCGCCCGCGACTTCGCCCCGGGCCAGCTCCCGAAGGGCGCCCAGGGCGACATGGGCCCGGCGGGCATCGGCCGGTGGGCGCTGGTGGACCGCGAGGCCGGCATCGTGGCGCAGTCGGGTGGCTTCGAGGTGCGCTCCGGCTACGACATCGTCAACAACACGGGCGCTCCGGTGCCCGGCGGCGCCGTGGGCAACGTCTACCTCGACGCCAACGAGGACCTCAGCGACAACGGCATCGTGGTCTCGATCGCCCTGCAGAACAAGCTGGACCAGAACAACGACACGATCCTCAACGGCCGCGGGGGACTCGCCGACGGCAACCCGGAGTTCTCCGGCGAGATCACCGCGACCAAGTGCAACATCCCCTCGGTCGTCGCGTGCGCGCCGGTCGGCGCCGACAACGACGAGCACCTCGTCGTGAGCCCGCGGATGAGCGACGGGACCGTGACGGTCACCGGCGACGGCACGGCGGCGAACCCCAACACCCACAAGCGCTTCTACGTGGTCATCACCGGCGACTCCTCCGACTACGTCGCGCCGGCCGCCTGATCCCGGTCAGCGCGGGGTGTGGTCCTCGTGCTGGTTGTTGAAGTCGGAGTCCTTGCGTGACAGCGCCTCGCGGCGCTCCTCCGGCGTCAGTGCCTCGAGCTGGGCGATGACGTCGGAGGGGTAGCCGCTGACCTCGGGCGCGTGCGCGAGGGGGACGACGGTGTGCACGATCCGGTCGCCGTAGACGTGGGTCATGGTGAGGGCCGTGTGGCCGTCGACCCCGGACACGAAGCGGCTGTCCGGCGCCGGGTCGGAGGTGTAGCAGGAGGCCGAGGCCACGCTGACGGGCACGCCCGCGAACTCCGAGTACGTCGAGTAGTGCAGGTGGCCGCCCAGGATCTGGCGCACGTCGGTGCCGCGGACGACCTCCTCCAGCCGGTGCTGGTCGAGCAGCTCGATCAGCTCGGCGGCCCGCAGCATCGGCACCGGGATCGGCGGGTGGTGCATGGCGATCACCGTGCCGTGCTCCGCCGGGGTGGCCAGCACGTCCGCGAGCCACGAGAGCTGGCTGTCCTCGAGGTCGCCGTGGTGGTAGCCCGGGACGCTGGTGTCCAGCGCCACGATGCGCAGCCCGTCGACCTCGTGGACCCGGTCCTGGGGGCCGTGGGCCTTCTCGCCGAACAGCGCGGCGGCGTACTCCGAGCGCTCGTCGTGGTTGCCCATCGTCCACACCACCTGCGCGCCCATCGCCTCCGCCGCGGGCTCGACGAGCTCGCGCAGCCGGTGGTACGCCGCCGGCTCGGCCTTGTCGGCCAGGTCGCCGGTGAACACCAGGACCTGAGGGGCGACCTCGAGGTTGGCGAGACGCTGGAGCGCCAGGTGCAGCCCGGCCTCGGGGTCGACCACGCCGTACTGGCGCACGCCGCCGGCCAGCAGGTGCGGGTCACTCAGGTGTGCGATGACGTGCGAGGGCGCGGGGTGCTGGCCGAACTGCGCGTACATGCCCGAAACCCTAGTCAGACGGGCTCGAGGTGGAACACCGGGATGACGCGGCTGGTCCGCTCCTCGTACTTCGCGAAGTTGGGCCAGGTCCGCAGCATCACCTGCCAGAGATCGGCCCGCTCCTCGCCCTCCACCTCGCGCCAGGTGACCTCGCGCTCGACGCCCTTGAAGCGGATGGTCGCGGTCGTCGTGGCCCGGAGGTTGTTGACCCACAGGGGCATCTTCGGCCCGCCGAAGTAGGACCCCGCGACCAGGAACCCGGAGTCGTGAGGGACGCACAGCAGCGGGGTGGTGCGCGGGATGCCGCTCTTGCGGCCCGGCACGGTCAGCGCCAGGTTGGGCAGCCCGGCGACGTCCAGGATCGTGACCCGGCCGCGCGTGAGTCGCTGCAGCCGGGTGTCGGTCCACACCACCTGCGGCAGCAGTCGCGGCATCCACGAGAGCGCGCCGATGCGCACGGCGAGCGGAGTCAGCAGTCCCATGGGTGCAGCGTAGGGCCGGGACGAGAACCTGTTCTAGCGAACGGCCGGCTCGATCCGGCCGCGCACCTCGCCCAGGGTGAGGCGCCCGCCCTCGGTCGAGGGGGCGGAGTAGCGCAGCACGACCTCGTCGCCGTCCTCGAGGAAGGTGCGTCCCTCGCCCCAGGGCTCCTTCCCGCCCCAGCTGAGCTCGAGCAGCGAGCCCCGCTGGTCGGCCTCCGGGCCGCTGATGGTGCCCGAGGCGAACAGGTCGCCCGGTCGCAGCGACGCGCCGTTGGCGGTCAGGTGGGCGAGCATCTGGGCGGGCGACCAGTACATCGAGGAGTACGGGGGTCGGCTCACGACCTCGCCGTCGATCTCCACCTCGACGTCGATGTCGAGCCCGCGGGCCCGGTCGGGCGCGAGGTAGTCGAGCGGACGCGGATCCTGGCCCGGCAGGTCGACCCAGGCCGCGTCCAGCGCGGCGAGCGGCGTGACCCAGTGGGAGATGGAGGTCGCGAAGGACTTGCCGAGGAACGGCCCGAGCGGGACGTACTCCCACGCCTGGATGTCGCGCGCCGACCAGTCGTTGAGCCCCACCACGCCGAAGACGTGCCGGGCGAAGTCGTCGTGCGCCACGGGCTCCCCGAGCGGGGAGCCGGCGCCGACCACGAAGCCCAGCTCGGCCTCGATGTCGAGCCGCCGGCTGGGGCCGAAGTCGGGGGCGTCGGCGTCCGGGGGCTTGCGCTGGCCGCTCGGGCGCACGATCGGGGTGCCGCTGGGCACGACGGTGCCGGCGCGCCCGTGGTAGCCGACCGGGAGGTGGCGCCAGTTGGGCAGCAGCGGCTCCTGGTCGGGGCGGAAGATGCGGCCCACGTTGGACGCGTGGTGCAGCGAGGCGTAGAAGTCGACGTAGTCGGCGACCTCGAACGGCAGGTGCAGCGTGACGTCCTCGAGGGCGTAGGACATCGTGTCGGCCTCGGCGGCCGCCCGAGCCTGCTCGCGCACCTCGGCCCAGACGTCCGGGCCGAGCGCCATCAGCGCGTTGAGCGAGCCGGTGGCCAGGACGCTCCGGCCGGTGGCGACGTGCAGGTCGAGCACCCGGCTACCCACCCTCACGCCGACCCGCGGCGCCTGGCCGGCGGGGGAGAAGACCCCGTAGGGGAGGTGGGGCAGCTCGGGGCTCACGGGACCAGCCCCAGGGTGCGCAGGTCGGCCAGCGGCTCGGCGACCGAGCAGGAGCCGAACGACGTGAACCACCGCCGCGTGCCCGTCAGGCCGCGCGCGGCGAGCACGGAGCCGTCCCGCTCCTCGAGCGTCGCGACGACCTCGTCGTGCGGCGCACCGTCGAAGGCCAGCCGGGTCGCGGCCAGCACGTTGAGGAAGCCATGGCCGGAGTCGTGGCGAACGGCGTGGTGCAGGCCCGCGGTGCACTTGAACGGCGTCTCGCGGTCGAGCGCGGCGTCGATCCAGGCGGCGAGCGTCGCGGACGACGGGACCTGGTGGGCCTCGACGCCGCCGGTGCGGAGCTTGAGGCGCAGCTCGGCGCCGGCCACCTCGTCCGCGGCCTGCCGCCAGGAGTGGCCCGGCTCGACCTGGGGCAGCTCGACGTGGACGGGCACGTCGTCGTCGAGCGAGCCCTCCGCGCGGGCCGCGTCGACGGCCGCGATGACGCGGCGGGCGTTGCCGGCCAGGTCGTCGAGGTCGCGCAGCGCGACCTCCAGCCCGGCCAGGCGCAGCCCGAGGCGCTCGCACAGCGCGGCGGGACCGGCGAGCTGCCCGGCGCCCCCGGTCACGACGACCGACAGCGGTGCGTCGAAGCCGCGCACCTGCGGGAGGTCGGTGTCACGCAGGACGAACGTGCCGACGATGCCGGCACCCTGCTCGGCGGTGCGGGCGGCGTAGGCGGCCGTCGCCTCGCTCAGGGGCGCGTCGCCCGGCGGGAAGATGGCGGCGTCGTCGACCAGGCCGGACCAGAGGTCGTCGAGCGCGGGTTCCGAGAGTGAGGACACCCGGCTACTCTAGCCAGAGGCCAGATAGCGGACACAAGCGTCCGCTGAGCGGACGCACGAGGACGGGACAGGAGCACGCCATGGCGTACTACCGGCAGGTCGGCGAGGTGCCCCCAAAGCGGCACATCCAGTTCCGCGGCCCGGCGGGGCGGCTCTACCACGAGGAGCTGATGGGCGAGGAGGGCTTCTCGTCCGACTCCGCGCTGCTCTACCACCGCGGCGTCCCCTCGGCGATCGTGGCGAGCGAGGTCTGGGAGCTGCCCGACCAGACGACCGCTCCCAACCACCCCCTCAAGCCGCGCCACCTCCGCCTGCACGACGTCGAGACGTCGGGCGACGCCGTGACCGGCCGGCGGCTGGTGCTCGGCAACAGCGACGTGCGGATCGGCTACGTCGTCACCGGCACCGAGCCGTCCGCGCTCTACCGCAACGCCACCGGTGACGAGTGCGTCTACGTCGAGGCCGGCGCGGGCACGGTCGAGACCGTCTTCGGCACGGTCGCCTACCGCGCCGGCGACTACGTCGTGATCCCCCGGGCGACCACCCACCGCTGGGTGCCGTCGGAGGCCAGCCGTCTCTACGCCATCGAGTCCAACAGCCACATCGCGCCGCCGAAGCGCTACCTGTCGCGCTACGGCCAGCTGCTCGAGCACGCGCCGTACTCCGAGCGCGACCTGCACGGCCCGGAGACTCCGCACCTCGAGGAGGGCGCGGACGTCGACGTGCTGGTCAAGCACCGCGCCGGGGGTCGGATCCTCGGCTCGCGGATGACCTACGCGACCCACCCGTTCGACGTCGTCGGCTGGGACGGCTGCCTCTACCCCTACACGTTCAACATCGACGACTACATGCCGATCACCGGCAAGATCCACCAGCCGCCGCCGGTGCACCAGGTCTTCGAGGGTCACCGCTTCGTGGTGTGCAACTTCCTGCCCCGCAAGGTCGACTACCACCCGCTGTCGGTGCCGGTGCCCTACTACCACTCCAACGTCGACAGCGACGAGGTCATGTTCTACGTCGGCGGCGACTACGAGGCGCGCAAGGGCTCGGGCATCGGGCTCGGCTCCATCTCCCTGCACCCCGGCGGGTACGCCCACGGGCCCCAGCCGTCGGCGATCGAGGCGTCGCTGGGCGCGGAGTTCTTCGAGGAGTCGGCCGTCATGGTCGACACCTTCGCCCCGCTCGACCTCGGCGAGGCCGCGCTGGCGTGCGAGGACCCCGCCTACGCCTGGACGTGGAGCAGGGACCTGCCCTGAGGGCAGGTCCCCGCGTCTGATGCTGCGTCCGGGTCAGGCCGCGACGGGCTGCCCGGTGAGGTGCTTGTACGTGTAGGCGCTGCCCAGCAGGAAGATCGGCAGCGTCACCAGCAGGCCGACACCACAGGCGAGGGCACCCGCGCCGGCGACGAGGCCGCCGACGATGTACCAGATGAGCGCCGTGCCGATGTTGTCCTTGACGAGGTTGAAGCTGGCCGTGATCGCCTCGATCGGCGAAAGGCCCTTGTCCATCACGAAGTACAGGCTGTAGCTGGTGAAGAAGCCGATCACCAGGCCCGGCAGGTAGCACAGGATCGTGCCGACGAACGTCGCCGCGGCGATGATCAGGCTGGTCACCAGCACCGGGCCGATACGGTCGAACCGGAAGACCGTCGAGGTGAGGAACGGCTTGCCCTCGGTCACGTCGAGGGACGCCCGGATCAGGCCGGCACCGACGACCTGTGCCGCGATGAGGATGAGCGCCACCGTCAGCGCGGCGACGAACAGGACCATGAGGAAGCCGCTGCCGTCCTCGTACCTCGTCACTCCCGTCTCCGGGTCGATCGTGTACTCCGCCGAGCTGAGCAGGGCCGACTGCAGGCCGATGCCGACGCCGGCCATGACCGCGATCGCCGCCAGCATCGCCAGCGAGGCGAGGATGATCTGGCCGACGTTCGCCTGGAACTTGCTCCAGCCGTAGCTGAGGGCCGCGCCGACGTCCCAGCCGGACCCGGCCTGCGGCGGTCCGCCGTACGCGCCCGGAGGCGTCGCGCCCCAGCCGCCCGTGGCGGGCGGGGGCGGAGGCGGGGCGCCGTAGCCACCGGCCGGGGGCGCCGGCGGCGGGGGAGCGCCGAAGCCGTCCGCCGGGGGCGGCGGGGGCGGTGGGGGAGTCTCGCCACCGCCGGCGGGCGGCTCGGGGGGAGGGTTCTCTCCAGGGGGTCCGTAGTTCGACATCGAGGCTCCTTCGGTGGGCCCGCGCAGGGTCGGGGGTGCGCTGGGCTGCGCCTGAAACTAGCGGGTCCGGGACCGGCCCGAACAGAGGTCGCCGCGATGAGTCGGCGGGTGCCCTCATGGAGGCTTGTCAGGATGGGTACATGCGGAGCATGGGACGACGGGCACGAGAGACCGAGATCAACGAGGCCGACGTCGAGGTCGGTGGCCGGTCGCACGCGGCGGCAGGCCCGGTGGCGGTGGCCGTGGCGCTCAAGCGCGCGGTCGAGCACATGGGGGTGGTGCGCTCGGGGCGCACCCTGCTCAAGCTCAACCAGACCGACGGGTTCGACTGCCAGGGCTGTGCCTGGCCCGACCCCAGCCCGGACCACCGGCACACCGCCGAGTTCTGCGAGAACGGCGTCAAGGCTGTCGCCGACGAGGCGACACGGGACCTGATCGGCCGCGAGTTCTTCGCCGAGCACTCCGTGGCCGACCTGGCCGAGCACACCGACTACTGGCTCAACCGCCAGGGTCGTGTGGTCGAGCCGATGGTGCTGCGGGCGGGCGGCACCCACTACGAGCCCATCGCCTGGGACGACGCCTACGCGCTCATGGCCGACCACCTGCGAGCCATCGACCCCGACCAGGCGATCTTCTACACCTCCGGCAAGGTGTCCAACGAGGCGGCCTACCTCTACCAGCTCTTCGTGCGCGCCTACGGCACCAACAACCTGCCCGACTGCTCGAACATGTGCCACGAGTCGACGTCCGTGGCGCTCGCCGAGTCCATCGGCATCGGCAAGGGGTCGGTGTCGCTGGACGACGTCCACCAGGCCGAGCTGATCGTGATCATGGGCCAGAACCCCGGCACCAACCACCCGCGCATGCTCTCGGCGCTGGAGGTCGCCAAGCAGAACGGCGCCAAGATCATCGCCGTCAACCCGCTCAAGGAGACGGGACTCGTCCGGTTCAAGAACCCGCAGAACGCGCGCGGGATGATCGGGCCGGGCACCGGTCTGGCCGACCTCTACCTCCAGGTGCGCACCAACGGCGATCTCGCGCTGATGCAGGCCATCGGCGCGCTCCTGCTCGAGTGGGGCAGCATCGACCGCGACTTCATCGAGCAGTACACCTCCGGCTTCGAGGAGTACGCCGCCGCGCTGGGCGAGCTCGACTGGGACCAGGTCCTGGAGTCCACCGGCCTCTCCCGCGCGGAGATCGAGCAGGCGGCGCGGATGTTCCAGGCGTCGTCGAAGACGATCACGTGCTGGGCGATGGGGATCACCCAGCACCACAACGCCGTCGCGACGGTGAAGGAGATCGTCAACGTGGCGTTCCTCCAGGGCAACATCGGCAAGCCCGGCGCCGGGCTGTGCCCGGTGCGTGGCCACTCCAACGTCCAGGGCGACCGCACGATGGGCATCTGGGAGCGGGTGCCCGACCACTTCCTCGATGCGCTCAAGGACGAGTTCGGCTTCGAGCCCCCGCGCGAGCACGGCCTCGACAGCGTCGCTGCGATCAAGGCCCTCAACGACGGGGATGCCAAGTTCTTCATGGGCCTCGGCGGCAACTTCGTCTCCGCGGCCCCCGACACCTCCGTGACCGAGGACGCCATGCGCTCGGCGGCCCTCACCGTGCAGGTGTCGACCAAGCTCAACCGCTCGCACGTCGTCCACGGGCGTGAGGCCCTGATCCTGCCGGCGATGGGCCGCAGCGAGCGCGACCTGACGGGTGGGCGCCTGCAGAAGGTGACCGTCGAGGACTCGATGTCGGCCGTGCACACCTCGCACGGCCCCCTCAAGCCGGCCTCGCCGCACCTGCGGTCGGAGGTCGACATCGTCACCTCGCTCGCCCTGGCGACGCTCGGCGAGTCGGGCCCGGTCCCGTGGGCGCGCTTCCGCTCCGACTACAGCGAGATCCGCCACTCCATCTCCCGCGTGGTCCCGGGGTGCGCGGCCTACGACGAGAAGTCCAGCCAGCCCGGCGGCTTCGTGCTGCCCCACCCGCCGCGTGACACGCGGACCTTCCCCACCGACGCCGGGAAGGCGATGTTCCAGGTCAGCCCGCTCGAGGTGCTGCAGATCCCCGAGGGCAAGCTCGTGCTGCAGACGATCCGGTCGCACGACCAGTTCAACACCACGATCTACGGGCTCAGCGACCGCTACCGCGGCATCGAGGGCGGTCGCCGCGTGGTGTTCCTGCACCGCGACGACATCACCTCGCTGGGCTTCGAGGAGGGCGACCTCGTCGACATCATCAGCGAGTGGAAGGACGGCTCGGTGCGCCAGGTGCCGACCTTCCGGATCGTGGCCTACGACCAGCCGCGCGGCTGCGCGGCGGCCTACTACCCCGAGGCCAACCCGCTGGTGGCGCTCGAGCACACGGCCGAGGGCAGCAACCAGCCGGCGTACAAGTCGGTGATCGTGCGCCTCAAGAAGTCCGACGGCGGCCGGACGGGGGTCGTGCACACCAGCGACGCCCACTCCTTCGCCCGCGGCGACGAGACGAAGCGCTACACCGACCCCCCGCAGCTGTCCTGACCCGTCGGGCACACTGGGTGCATGCTGGAGCTGCGTCCCAACTGCGAGTGCTGCGACCGCGACCTGCCGCCCGACTCTCCCGACGCGGTCATCTGCACGTTCGAGTGCACGTGGTGCCGTGACTGCGCCGAGACGGTGCTGCACGGCGCCTGCCGCAACTGCGGGGGCGACCTCGTGCCGCGGCCGGTCCGGCCCGCGGCGCTGCTGGCGACCAACCCGGCCTCGACCGTGCGGGTCGTGGCGCAGGGGTGCGGCGCATGAGCAACCTCGACGACCGGCCCGACGTCGTGACGTGCGCCGCCGAGGAGGGCGCGGGCGTGCAGCTGCTGACCCCGCGGGAGGTGCCGCTCGGCGGACCGCGGGCCATGACCGTGCGCCGTACGCTGCCGCAGCGGGAGCGCTCGCTGGTGGGCGCGTGGTGCTTCGTCGACCACTACGGCCCCGACGACGTCGTCGACTCGGGGGGCATGTCGGTCGCGCCGCACCCCCACACCGGGCTGCAGACCGTGAGCTGGCTGTTCACCGGCGAGATCGAGCACCGCGACAGCGCGGGCAACCACGCCATGGTCCGCCCCGGCGAGGTCAACCTGATGACGGCAGGGCGCGGCATCAGCCACTCGGAGGTCTCGACCGACGAGACCCGCACGCTGCACGGCGCCCAGCTCTGGGTCGCCCTGCCCGACGCCGTTCGGGACCAGCCGCCGGGGTTCGCCCACCACGCGCCCTCTCCGGTCACGGGGGAGGGCTGGGAGGCACGGGTCTTCCTCGGCTCGCTGCTGGGCGACACCTCGCCGGTGGCCACCGCCACGCCGCTGCTCGGCGCCGAGCTGCTGCTCGACGCCGGCGCCACGCTCGAGCTGGACGTCGACCCGACGTACGAGCTCGCCGTGCTGGTCGACCTCGGCCGGCTCGACGTCGCCGGCACGGCCGCCGAGCGCAGCGACCTGGCGTTCGTGCCGCCGGGGCGGGACCTCCTCCGGCTGACGGCGCACGACGAGCCGGTCCGGGTGCTGCTGCTCGGCGGGCCGCCGTTCGGCGAGGCCATCGTCATGTGGTGGAACTTCGTCGGCCGCAGCCACGAGGAGATCGTCGGCTTCCGCGAGCAGTGGCAGGCCCAGATCCTCGACGACGGGGGAGTCCCGGCCGACCCCGACGAGGCCGGCGGCCTCCGCGAGGGCGACGGCCGCGAGCGCGTCGTGCCCGACGGCCAGCAGGTGCGCGACGGCCGCTTCGGCGTCGTCGTCGGCGAGCACCTGCCGCCGATCCCGGCCCCGGGCCTGCCCAACGCGCGGCTGCGCGAGCGCCGCTGAGGCGTCGGCGCTCGGTGGCAGGATGCCGGTCATGGGACCGGTGGAGGGTGAGGACGGCGTGCTGCGGTGCCCGTGGGCCGGCGGCCCGGGCGTCATGCGCGACTACCACGACACGGAGTGGGGGGAGAGGGTCAGCGGCGAGGCCGCCTACCTCGAGCGGCTGACGCTCGAGGCGTTCCAGTCGGGCCTGTCGTGGTCGACGATCCTGAACAAGCGGGAGGCCTTCCGCGAGGTCTTCCACCGCTTCGACGCCGACGCGATCGCCGCCTTCGGCGAGGACGACGTCGAGCGGCTCATGCAGGACGCCCGCATCGTGCGCAACCGGCTCAAGATCGAGGCCACGCTCACCAACGCCCGCGCGACGGTCGCCCTGCGCGACGACGTCGGCCTGGAGGCATTCGTGCTCGGCTTCCGCCCCGAGGTCGCGCCGTCGCCGGCGACGACCGAGGAGATGGTGACGACCTCCCCGGAGTCGGTCGCCCTCTCCAAGGCCCTGAAGAAGCGCGGCTTCGCGTTCGTCGGCCCCACGACGATGTACGCCCTCAGCGAGGCGATCGGCCTCTTCGACCCCCACCTCCTGGGCTGCCACCGCCGTCGCGCCTGATCGCGTCCCGGTGGTCGAGCAGTGAGGAGCGCCAGCGAGCCTCGAAACCACACCGCCGATGCGTGGCTGGTGTCGGCCCGCGCGCTAGCAGCCCGGGTCTCGGCGTCAAGGAGCTTCGCCCGCTTCGCGGCGCCCTTCGGGCGTCCTTGACTCCGAGCCTCTCCCGGGCTGCTGGGACGGCGCACGGGCGGCGGCGGCTTCGCCGCGCCGCCCGCAAACAGCGCGGGCCCTGCCTATCGGTCATCAGCGTCGGCAGTTCGCGCCTGACCCCGGCCTCTCCACGCTTGGCCGGCCTCATGCGGTGACCAACTGCCGACGCTGAGTGTCGGTCGTCGCACCACCAGTCACACCAGCCCCACCCCAGTCCGGCCCCGAGGAGGCAGTCAGAGGTGCAGGGGTCTCGACGGGCGCTCGTCGCTGGCGCTCCTCGCTGCTCGACCACCGGTAAGTGGTTTCGAGGCTCGCTGCGCTCGCACCTCAACCACCGTGACGGACGTGGTTTCGGGGTTCGCTGGCGCTCGCACCTCAACCACCGGCGCGGGGTGTCGCGAGGCGTTAGGTTGCTGGGCATGAACCGTGTGCACGCCTTCAGCGACGACGCCCTGGGAGAGCTCGACGCGGTCGGGCTGGTGGAGGCCCTGCACGCGGGGACGGTGTCGGTCCCGGAGGTGGTGGAGGCGGCGGTCGCGCGGACCGAGCTGGTCGACCCGGACCTGAACGCCGTGGCGTTCCGGGCCTACGACCGGGCGCGGGCCGAGGCGCGGGCGCCGCGGGCGGGCTACTTCGCCGGGGTGCCGACGTTCGTCAAGGACAACGTCGACGTGCAGGGGATGCCGACCCAGGCCGGCACCGACTCCTACGTCGGTCGCCCGCAGCCGGCCGACGGGGACTTCGCCCGGATGTACCTCGCGACCGGGCTGCTGCCGCTGGGCAAGACCCAGCTGTCCGAGTACGGCTTCTCGGCCGCCGCCGAGCACCCCCGCCTGGGCGCGGTGCGCTCGCCGTGGTCGACCGACCACGTCGCGGGGGCCTCGTCGGCGGGGTCCGCAGCGCTCGTCGCGGCCGGGGCGGTGCCGCTCGCGCACGCCAACGACGGCGGCGGCTCGATCCGCATCCCGGCGGCGGTCAACGGGCTGGTCGGGCTCAAGCCGACCCGCGACCGGCTGGCCCAGGACAAGATGGCGCGCGACATGCCGATCCGGATCGTCTCGGACGGCGTGCTGACGCGCTCGGTGCGCGACACGGCGGCGTTCTTCCGCGAGGCCGAGAAGGTCTACCGCGCGCTGCACCTGCCCCCGATCGGCGACATCACGCGACCCGGCAAGGCGCGGCTGCGGGTCGCGCTCAACACCACCGGCATGGGCGTGCCGGCCAGCCCCGAGGTGAGGGAGCTGACCGAGGACGTCGGCATGCTCCTCGAGGGGCTCGGGCACCGGGTCGAGCCGGTCGAGGCGATGATGGTGCCCTCGACGTTCCCCGACGACTTCCTGCTCTACTGGTCGATGCTGGCGATGTTCCTGGTGCGCACCGGTCGTCGCACCCACGGCCCCTCCTGGGCCCCGCAGAACCTCGACAACCTCACGCTCGGCCTCGACCGCCACTGCCGCCGCAACCTGCACCGGCTGCCCCGCGCGATCACCCGGCTGCGCCGCACCAAGGCCCAGTCGGAGGTCTTCTACCGCCGCTACGACGTCCTCCTGACGCCCACGCTCGCCACGGGCACCCCGGAGGTCGGCCACCTCGACCCCACTCGCGACTTCGACACCATCATGGGCCGGCTCCTGGACTGGGTGGCCTTCACGCCGCTGCAGAACGCCACGGGCGACCCGGCCGTCTCGTTGCCTCTCGCCAGCACCTCCGACGGGCTGCCGCTGGGGGTCATGCTCGGGGCCGGCGCGGGCCGCGAGGCGACCCTCCTGGAGCTCTCCTACGAGCTCGAGCAGGCCCGTCCCTGGGCGCGGATCCAGGCCTGAGAACGGGGCGCCGACGCCGGGGTCCGAACCGATTTCTCCATCCGTGGGACCCCTGTGTATCGTTCTCCGTCGTTGCCCCTTTAGCTCAGTCGGCAGAGCGTCTCCATGGTAAGGAGAAGGTCTACGGTTCGATTCCGTAAAGGGGCTCTGGGTAGGCTCTGATGAGCCTGATCCCTTCCCCATGGCGGGGTAGCTCAGGTGGTTAGAGCACACGGCTCATAATCGTGGTGTCGCGGGTTCGAGTCCCGCCCCCGCTACGCACAACGACTGATTACGACAAAGGACTTCCCGTGGCCAGCAAGAGCTCCGACGTTCGCCCCAAGATCACGCTCGCGTGCGTGGACTGCAAGGAGCGCAACTACATCACCAAGAAGAACCGCCGCAACGACCCCGACCGGTTGGAGCTGGCGAAGTTCTGCCCGCGCTGCCGCTGCCACAAGGCGCACCGCGAGACCCGCTGATCCCAGCTCACCGATCGACCCGCCGCCGACCCGCGGCGGGTCGATCGCATTTCGGAGCGACTAGATTCGAGCCATGCCAGTCGACCAGTCCCTCGTCGGCCGGGTCTTCCCGCCGACCCCCCGCCTCGAGGTCACCGAGGACCGGGTCCGCGAGTTCGTGGCCGCCACGGGCGGCGAGTACGCCGGTGGGCCGGCGCCCGCGACGTTCCCGATCGTGCTCGCGTTCGACGCCATGAACGCCTTCCTCGAGGCGGAGGCCATCGAGCTGCACCGCATCGTGCACGGCGCCCAGGACTTCTCCTACGAGCGCCCGGTCCTGCCCGGCGACGTGCTCAGCGCCACCCTGACCGTCGCGAGCCTGCGCCAGATCGGCGGCAACGACATCATCGGCACCACCAGCGAGATCGCCGACGCCACCGGCGCGGTCGTCTGCCGCACCTCCGCCACGCTCGTCCACCGGGGAGCCGACGCATGAGCCTCGAGACCCGCACGTTCATCATCACCCGCGACGACCTGGTGCGCTACGCGCAGGCCAGCGGCGACCACAACCCGATCCACCAGGACGAGGCGGTCGCGCTCAGCGTCGGCCTGCCCGGTGTGATCGCCCACGGCATGTACACGATGGCGCTGGCCGCCCGCGCCGTCGGCGACTGGTTCCCGGGCGCCGAGGTGGTCAGCCTCGGCTGCAAGTTCACCAACCCCGTCGTCGTACCCGTCGAGGGCGGCGTCGAGCTCGAGGTCGCCGGCGAGGTGAAGGGCGCCGAGGGCGACCTCACCACCGTGGCCCTCACCGTCACCAGCGGCGGCCAGAAGGTCCTGGGGATGCCCAAGGCCGTGGTCCGTGCCTGACCTGCGCGACCTCACGACCCTGCGTCTGGGCGGGCCCGCGGCCCGGCTCGTGACGGCCACCACCGAGGCCGAGGTGGTCGAGGCGGTCTCCGCCGCGGACGCCGCTGGCGAGCCGGTGCTGGTGCTCGGCGGCGGCAGCAACCTGGTGGTCGCCGACGAGGGCTTCCCGGGCGTGGTGGTGCGCGTCACCACCCGCGGCGTGACGCCCGACGTCGAGGACGACGCCTCGTGCGGGGGCGCGCTCGTGAAGGTCGCGGCGGGGGAGCCGTGGGACGAGCTCGTCGCCACGGCGGTCGCGCGCGGCTGGGTGGGTCTCGAGGCGCTGTCGGGGATCCCCGGTGCGGTCGGCGCAAGCCCGATCCAGAACGTCGGCGCCTACGGCCAGGAGGTGTCCCAGACGATCGCCTCGGTGCGGGTCTGGGACCGCACCCTGCGCGGCGTCCGCACCTTCGCCAACGCCGACTGCCACTTCGGCTACCGCCACTCGCGCTTCAAGGCCGACCCCGGACGGCACGTCGTCCTCGAGGTGACCTTCCAGCTGGCCCAGGGCTCGCTGAGCGCCCCGGTGCGCTACGCCGAGCTCGCCCGGACCCTCGGCGTCGACGAGGGCTCCCGCGCGCCGCTGGCCGACGTCCGGGAGGCCGTGCTCGGCCTGCGCCGCGGCAAGGGCATGGTGCTGGACGCCGCCGACCACGACACCTGGAGCGCGGGGTCGTTCTTCACCAACCCGGTGATCGCTCCCGACGAGCTGCCCGAGGGTGCGCCGTCCTGGCCGGTCGACGGCGGGGTCAAGACCAGCGCCGCCTGGCTGATCCAGCACGCCGGCTTCGACAAGGGCCACGGGAGCGCGCGCGTCGCCCTGTCCGGCAAGCACCCCCTGGCGCTCACCAACCGCGGCGGCGCCAGCACCGCCGAGCTGCTCGACCTCGCCCGCGAGGTGCGCGACGGCGTGGCGGCGCGCTTCGGCATCACCCTGGTCAACGAGCCGGTGCTCGTCGGCTGCGACCTCTGAGCCGTCCGGCCCGCTCAGTAGCTGTCGTAGTTGCTGGACCAGTCGGCGGCGCCGATGAAGACGACGATACCGATGACCACCAGCACCGCCAGGACGCTCGCGATAATGCCCATGACGAACCCCGCGACGGCCTGGCCGCGGTTGGTGTAGGCCGCAGGGTTGCGGTCGATCTCCCGCCTCGCGCTCCACCCCGTCCACACCGCGAAGGGCCCCACCAGCAGGCCCGGCAGCGTGATGCAGCAGAACGGCGTGAGCAGGAGCGAGACCAGGGCGACGATGCCCAGCACCATCGAGGTCGTGGCGGTGCCCAGCGACTGGGCGTAGTGGTAGCCCGGCACCGCCTGGCCGTAGCCGGCGAACCCCGGCGGTACGCCGTACGGCTGCTGACCGTACGGCGCCTGGGCGTAGGGCTGCTGGAGGTAGGGGTTCGGCGGGCCGGCCGGCGGCGCGTAGGGCGGCGGGGCCGGTGCTCCTGCCGGCGGCCCGGTCGGGGGCCCGGAGGGCTCGGGCGCCGGCGTCGTTGGCTGGCCGTACGTCGGCCACGCGGGCGTCTCCGGCGGCTCCGGCCGGTCCGCGCCGGAGGGGGAGACGAACGGCTCGTCCCCGCGGTCGCCGTAGGGGCGGTGCGTGAACGGCTGCGTCTCGTCCGGCTCGCCCGGTCCCTGGGTGGTCACGGGGAGCATCTTCCCCGGTGGTCAGTCGGGCAAACGACGCAGGTCAGGCCGCCCACGCGTCGATCTCGCCCAGGACCGCCGTGCGCACGTCGTCGGGGGCGCGCGAGGCCCACACCGACATCCGGGCCAGCTCGGCGAGCTGGTCGTCGGTGAGGTCGTGCGCCGCGCGCATCGTGGCGTACTGGCCGGCCAGCCGCGAGCCGAAGAGCAGCGGGTCGTCGGCGCCGAGGGCCACGGTGGCACCCGCGGCGAGCAGCGTCGGCAGCGGCACCGACGTCAGGTCGCTGTAGACGCCCAGCGCCACGTTGCTCACCGGGCAGACCTCCAGGGCCACGCCGGCCTGGACGATCCGGTCGAGCAGCTCGGGGTCCTCGGACGCCCGCACCCCGTGGCCCAGCCGGTGCGCGTGCAGCGAGTCCAGGACGACGCGGATGCTGTCGGGTCCGAGCAGCTCGCCGCCGTGGGGCGCCAGCAGCAGGCCCGCCCGCTCGGCGATCTGGAAGGCGCCCGCGAAGTCCGCGGTGCGGCCGCGGCGCTCGTCGTTGGACAGCCCGAAGCCGACGACGCCGCGACCGGCGTACTGGGCGGCGAGCCGGGCCAGCGTGCGGGCGTCCAGCGGGTGGCGGGTGCGGTTGGCCGCGATCACGACGGCCATGCCCAGTCCGGTCGCCTCCGAGGCCTCCCGGACCGCGTCGAGCACCAGGTCGGTGAAGGCGGTGATGCCGCCGAAGCGCGCGGCGTAGCCGCTCGGGTCGACCTGGATCTCCAGCCAGCGCCCGCCGTCGCGCACGTCGTCCTCCGCGGCCTCCCGCACCAGGCGCCGTACGTCGGTCTCCGTGCGGAGGACCGAGCGCGCGACGTCGTAGAGCCGCTGGAAGCGGAACCACCCCTTCTCGTCGGCCGCGCTCAGCCGGGGCGGCCACTCCGAGACCAGCGAGTCGGGCAGCGCGATGCCGTCGCGCTGCGCGAGCTCGAGCAGCGTCGCGTGCCGCATCGACCCCGTGAAGTGCAGGTGCAGGTGGGCCTTGGGGAGGGCGTGCAGGTCCCTCAAGCGAAGAGCTTCTGCATGCGGGTGATGCCCTCGACGATGTCGCCGTCGCCGAGCGCGTAGGAGAGCCGCAGGTAGCCCGGCGACCCGAACGCCTCGCCCGGGACGACCGCCACCTCGGCGGCGTCCAGGATGTAGGCGGCGAGGTCGGCGGAGGTCTCCACGAGCTGGCCCCCGTGCTCCTTGCCGAGCAGGCCCTTGACCTGGGGGTAGGCGTAGAACGCGCCACCGGGCATGGGGCAGACGACGCCGTCGATCTCGTTGAGCATCGACACGATGGTCTTGCGACGGCGGTCGAAGGCCTCCTTCATGGTGTCGACGGCGGACAGGTCGCCCTCGAGGGCCGCGATGGCGGCGCGCTGGGCGACGTTGGCGACGTTGGAGGTGGCGTGCGACTGCAGGTTGGTGGCGGCCTTGACCAGGTCGGCCGGGCCGATCATCCAGCCCACGCGCCAGCCGGTCATGGCGTAGGTCTTGGCGACGCCGTTGACGACGACGCAGTTGTCCTGGAGGAACGGGCACAGCACGGGCATCGAGCCGGTGTCGGCGCCGTCGTAGACGAGGTGCTCGTAGATCTCGTCGGTCAGGACCCAGAGGTCGTGGTCCTCGACCCACTGGCCGATCGCGCGGATCTCGTCGGCGGTGTAAACCGCGCCGGTCGGGTTGGAGGGGGACACGAACAGCAGCACCTTGGTGTGCTCGGTGCGTGCTGCCTCGAGCTGCTCGACGGTCACCTTGTAGTCCTGGGTCTCGTCGGCCAGCACCTCCACGGCCACGCCTCCGGCGAGCTGGATCGCCTCGGGGTAGGTCGTCCAGTAGGGCGCCGGCACGATGACCTCGTCGCCGGGGTCGATCATCGCGGCGAAGGCGGCGTAGATCGCCTGCTTGCCGCCGTTGGTGACCAGGACCTGGTTCGGCTCGACCTCCAGGCCGCTGTCGCGGCGGGTCTTGGCCACGATCGCCTTCTTGAGCTCGGGCAGGCCGCCGGCCGGCGTGTAGCGGTGGTTCCTCGGGTCGCGGCAGGCGTCGACCGCGGCGTCGACGATGTAGTCGGGCGTCGGGAAGTCCGGCTCCCCGGCGCCGAAGCCGATCACCGGCCGTCCCTCCGCCTTGAGCGCCTTGGCCCGGGCGTCCACCTTCAGCGTCGCCGACTCGGCGATGGCGCCGATGCGGCGCGAGACCCGGCGATCGCGCGGGGTGGCGGCGGCTTCGGGCCGCTCGGCGGGGGTGGCGGGGGACGGGGACGTGGGCGCGTCTGACATGTCTGTCATCGTAGAGGCGTCCGCCCAGGTGTCTCACCCGAGATCCCGGGGCGTGGGCGGAGTCATTTGGACGCGGTGATCACCCGCACCGTAGACTCCACGTTTGGTGGTTTCCCACATGTTGTCGCGCGCCCTGATCCTGGGGCTCGGGAGTGGGGATCCTCGGAGGGCACTAGCTCAACTGGCAGAGCATCGGTCTCCAAAACCGAAGGTTGGGGGTTCAAGTCCCTCGTGCCCTGCGTAGCAGGAACGACTCAGGCAAGACCCGGCAGGACGAGAAGAGAGAGGTGAGGGCGTGTCGGACAGCAAGGCAGTCGGCGACGGTCCCCGATCCCGCGACAGCAAGACCGACAAGCGCACCAGCCTCCCCACGTTCTACCGCCAGGTCGTGGCCGAGCTCCGCAAGGTCGTCTACCCGACCCAGGAGCAGCTGGTCACGTACTTCTTCGTGGTCATGGTCTTCGTGGTCTTCATGATGGCGCTGATCTCGGCCCTGGACCTCGGGCTCGGCAAGCTCGCGCTCGCCGTCTTCGCCGGCGGGGACGCCTGACCCGGCCCGGCGGCCCGTGACCTCGGTCCGGACGCGTCGGGCACCAAGACAGCACCCAGCAACTCAGTGACCAATGTGATGGAGCAACACGTGTCGGAGCAGTACGAGCAGGTCGAGACCGAGGAGACGCCGCTGGCGGCGGACGCCGAGGCGACGCCTGTCGTCGACGAGCCCACCGACGCGGCGCCCGTGGACGTCGCGCCCGACGAGGCGGTGGACGACTCCGCCGTGGAGCCGTCCGACCCCACGGACGCGCCGCTCGACGAGGACGCCGAGGCGACCGATGGCGACGCGACCGAGGGTGAGGCCGGCGAGGACGAGTCCGACGAGGACGTCGACCCGCTGGAGGCGTTCCGCGCCGAGCTGTGGGCCAAGCCGGGCGACTGGTTCGTGGTCCACACCTACTCCGGCATGGAGAACCGGGTGAAGTCCAACCTGGAGAACCGCATCATCTCCTTGAACATGGAGGACTACATCCACGAGATCGTCGTCCCCATCGAGGACGTCGTGGAGATCAAGAACGGCCAGCGCCGCACCCGCACCAAGCCGTCGCTGCCGGGATACGTCCTGGTCCGCATGGACCTCACCGACGAGTCCTGGTCGGCCGTGCGCCACACCCCGTCCGTCACCGGCTTCGTCGGCCACAGCCACCAGCCGGTGCCGCTGAGCATGTCCGAGGTCGAGAACATGCTGGCGCCGAGCGTCATCGCCCGCGCCGAGGCCGAGGCCGTCGCCGCCGGCACGCCCGCCAAGGCCGGCAGCTCGACCACCGCGAAGAAGCAGGTCGAGGTCGCCGACTTCGACATCTCCGACTCGGTCATGGTCGTGGACGGCCCCTTCGCCACGCTCCACGCCACGATCACCGAGATCAACGCCGAGTCGCAGCGGGTCAAGGCCCTCGTCGAGATCTTCGGTCGCGAGACCCCCGTCGAGCTCAGCTTCTCGCAGATCCAGCGGGTCTGAGACCCGGCCCGGGGGTCTGCTCCGGGTCGTCGCACGACAGCACCGCAGATTTCCCCATTCCCCGCGAACGGCGGAGAATGGAGCGGCTGCTCAGAACAGCAGGTGGCAGAGGGCGCCGGACGTCCTCGTCATGACCACAGAACAGGAAGAGAACAGAACAGATGCCTCCCAAGAAGAAGATCGCTGCGCTGGTCAAGGTGCAGCTGCAGGCCGGTGCCGCCACCCCGGCCCCGCCCGTCGGTACCGCCCTCGGTCCCCACGGCGTCAACATCATGGACTTCTGCAAGGCGTACAACGCCCAGACCGAGGCCATGCGCGGCAACGTCATCCCCGTCGAGATCACCATCTACGAGGACCGGTCCTTCACCTTCATCACGAAGACCCCGCCGGCCGCCGAGCTGATCAAGAAGGCCGCCGGCCTGAAGAAGGGCTCCGGCGTCCCGCACAAGGAGAAGGTCGGCAAGCTCAGCAAGGACCAGATCCGCGAGATCGCGCAGACCAAGCTGCCCGACCTCAACGCGAACGACCTGGACGCCGCGATGAAGATCGTCGAGGGCACCGCCCGCTCCATGGGCGTCACCACCGACTGACAGAGCACCGACCCGCACCTGTGGCAGAGCCGCGCTGGCTCACCTGACCACGACTGGCACCGAAAGAATCGAGAGAACCAGACATGCAGCGCAGCAAGACCTACCGCGCGGCGGCAGACACGTTCGACCAGGACGAGCTGTACGCCCCGCTGGCCGCGATCAAGATCGCCAAGTCCTCCAGCAAGAAGAAGTTCGACGAGACCGTCGACGTCGTCATGCGCCTCGGCGTCGACCCCCGCAAGGCCGACCAGATGGTCCGCGGCACGGTCAACCTGCCCCACGGCACGGGCAAGACCGCCCGCGTCCTGGTGTTCGCCAACGGCGACAAGGCCGACGCCGCCCGTGAGGCCGGCGCCGACGTCGTCGGTGGCGACGAGCTCATCGAGAAGGTCAACGGTGGCTGGCTCGAGTTCGACGCCGTCGTCGCGACCCCCGACATGATGGGCAAGGTCGGCCGCCTGGGCCGCGTGCTCGGCCCCCGCGGCCTCATGCCGAACCCGAAGACCGGCACCGTGACGCCCGACCCGGCCAAGGCCGTGACGGACATCAAGGGCGGCAAGATCGAGTTCCGCGTCGACCGCCACGCCAACCTGCACTTCATCATCGGCAAGGCGTCGTTCTCCGAGGCCCAGCTGGCCGAGAACTACGCCGCCGCCCTCGAGGAGGTGCTGCGGCTCAAGCCCGCCAGCTCCAAGGGCCGCTACCTGCGCAAGGTCACGGTCTCCACGACCATGGGCCCCGGCGTCCAGGTCGACCCCAACCGCACGCGCAACGTCGCCTCGGAGGAGGAGGGCCAGGCCTGAGGCCTCCCTCCCCACCAAGGCCGGACGGGCGCCCCCCCCCCCCGGGGGGGGCC
>NZ_JACJGM010000014.1 GCF_015024225.1 Nocardioides lijunqiniae | reverse complement strand
CGGCGCCGGCGGCGAGCCCGCCGAGCGCGGCGGGCGAGACGCCTCCGGCTGCTCCCCCGGCAGCCGGCGACGCCGAGCCGGGGTGACCCGGCTGGCCGTGGCCGCCGAGACCGGTCGGATCGGGTCCGAGCGGCGAGGACACCGTCGTCTCCGGACCCGTGGGCGGAGGCGGGGGCGGCAACGGGGGCGTCGGGGGCGGGGTCGTCGTGGGAGTCTCCGGCGGGCAGACCGTCGGCGGAGGCGGCGGCGGGGGCGGCGTGATCGTGCAGACCACGGGCTCGGGGACCTCGGGGTGACGCGGCGGCCGCGGCTTGTGCTTCACGATGTGGGCGTCGTGGGGGCCGCCGTGGTGACGGCCGCCCGGGCCCTTGTCGGTGCCGGCGTAGACGCCCTGGGTGTCGTGCTGGTCGCCGTGGATCGCGCGGAACGTCTCGGTCGAGCCCTCGAACACCTCGTCCATGCGGTTGGCCATCCGTCGGGCCGCGCGCTCCCGCGCGTCGACCTCGGCGGCGTAGTCGGCCATCTGCTGTCCGTAGGCCGCCTCCCGCCGCAGGACGTCGCGCGGGGTGTCGTCCAGCTGCGGCGGACCCATGGTCGGCTCGGTGGGCGCTCCGGCGGCGAGCGCGGCCGCCTTCTCCTGACCCTCGTGGATCACGTCTCCCGCGACGTCGAGCGCCTCGCCCGCCGCGGTCATCTCCTGGGCACGCGCCTGGACGCGCGCGTGCACGGTGTCGAACGCCGCCTGCGCGGCCGGGCCGGTGGAGCCGCCGAAGTTCTCGCGGATGTCAGGGCTGCACTTCTCGAGGGCCGCGGCGACGTCGCGCAGGATCTTCGCCCCGTCGTGCCAGTCGAGGGCCGCGAGCCGGACGCGGTCGAGCTGGACGCCCTGGAGGGCGTGCTGGAGCCGGGCCTGCTGCTCGCCGGCGCTCATCGGCGCTCTCCGTCGGCACGGCCGGAGGAGTGCGTCCCCGTGTGGTCGGCCAGGATCTCGACCGCCTGGCGCTGCACCGTGAGGTCGGCTCGCGTCGTCTCGTCGGCGTCGACGACCAGGCTGACCGCGCGGGACACGCCCTCGGCGAACCCGACGAGGTCGTCCATGAAGGCGTCGAGCGTGTCGACCACCACGGCGCGGGCCTTGTCGTGGTGGAAGCCGAGGTCGCTCCCGCGGTCGCTGGCCCCGAACGCCGTGGGCCGCAGCGGCTCCGAGGTCATGAAGGCGCTGGTCTCGATCAGCTCGGCGCCGTTCTCCAGCGCGGCGGAGACCGCTTGGATGGCCTCCTCGTTGACGTGGAGGGACTCGAGGATCTCCACGACCCGGTCGATCACGAACATGACGGGGCTCCTGTGCGGCGGCGACCTCTCACCGACGACGTCGTCGGCGGCGTCGGTGGGGAGGTCAGGCGGACGGTGACGATGGCTGCATCGGCGAGGGGGCCGACACCTCGCGGTGCCGGCCCCCTCGACGTCGTGTCCATCGAGGCAGTGAGGTCAGATCTCGAACTGCGCAGCGCCGCGCTTGTCGGCGGCCTGGTACTCGGCGTTGGACTGGTAGACCGTCTGGCTGCTCTTGTCGAGCAGGTCGCGCATCTCCTGGATCGCGTTGTCCCACTTGGCCTTCGAGACGGTGTACTGCGACTGGGCCTGACCGACCCACTGGCTGCGCAGCGGCTCGAGCTCGGACTCCAGACGGTTCATCCGGTCGTCGATGTCCTTGACCTTCTGGTACATGTCGGCCGCGGCCTGGTCCACCGCGCCGTGGTTGACCCTGATTCCATCCATGCTCATCATCGTTCTCCTTGGTCTGGTAGCGGCCGTCAGCCGAGCTTGTGGGTCAGGTTGGCGAAGTTCGAGCCCTGGGACTCGTCGGTGCTGACGTTGTCGCGCTCGGTGACGCCGAGGGAGTTCTCGAACTCGTTGAGGGCGTCGACGATCGTCTGCTGCTTCTCGGTCCACGCCTGCTGCAGGGCGAAGAACGCCGTGGCGCCCTGGCCGCCCCAGCGGCCCTGGACCGAGGAGATCTGGTCCGTCAGCTGACGGCTGATGTTGTTGAAGTCGGCTCGAGCGTCAGCCACCATTCCAGCGGCGCGGGTGAGTACACCTTCGCCTTGGCCGAACTCGTTGGAGTTTTCCGACATGTCGCCTGCTCCTTCATGTGTGGCGGCATGTCGCCGCGCATCGTGGATTCTTCTTCGCGTGCCTGTGGTGCCAGGTGGTTCGTGGTCCTTCTCGGCGTGCGATCCGGACAAGCAGGTGTCTACCCGGGGGCAGGACCCCTAAACATCACCCTGTCAATTCCCACAGGTGCCGGAAGAGGCCCACGGCGAGCACGAGCGAGCCCACGGCGAAGGACCCGCAGACGGCCTCGGCGACCTCGGCCCGGCGCGACCACCAGGCCGACCGCCAGCCCCGACCGAGGGCGACGGAGACCAGCAGCAGCAGGGCCGAGGCCACGATGGCGAGGACGCCGAGGAGCAGCAGCGTGTCGGCCTGCAGGCTCCCGAAGAGGACGACCAGCAGCGAGATCCCGCACACCAGGCCCGCCACCCGGAGCAGCGCGCGGGCCGCGACGTGGCGGTAGGTCCGGGCGACGAACAGCAGGGCGCCGCCGGCGAAGCCGACCAGGCACCGCGCCCCGAGCGCGTCGGGGCTCCGGGTCGCGCTGGCCAGCAGCAGCGGGGCCGAGACGACGACGACCGCGAGGATCGCGGCCGAGGACGCCGTGACGATGCGCGTGCCCCGCACGGCCACGACCTCCACCGCACGGGGAGGCACGACGATCCGGCCGCGGCGGCCGGTGGGGCGGTCGCGCGCCGACCAGGCCGTCACGGCGAGGCGCTCCAGGTCGATCAGGAACTGGTCCGGCACGTCGATGGCCAGCATCGGGACGAACCGCGACGCGAGCATGGCCGCGACCAGCAGCACCGCCCACGCGACCTGCGGGCGGAGGTCGAGGAGGGCGGCACCGCAGGTGACCACGAAGACGCCGGTGCCGACCGACACCCAGACGCGCAGCGCCTCCTCGGAGTAGGCGTCCAGGGCGCGGGCCACCGCGGCGGTGACGGCCGCGGTGAGGGCGGCCACGCCGACGATGGTGGGCAGCCGCTCCGGCGCGGGGTCCCAGGCCACGACGAACGCCGCGGACGCGGCGAAGGCGGGGGCCGCGAGGATCCGGTGCGCGGCGTAGCGCCCCAACGGCAGCACCCCGAGCGCGGCGGCGACGCCGAGCAGCACCACGGTGGCGGTGCGCTGGGGCGACGGCTCCTGCTGGGAGGCGAACCATCCGGCGAGCAGGGCGGCCGCTGCGCTCACGCAGCACCACAGCACGGACAGCGGGCCTGGGGGGACCGAGCGCGGGGACGACGCGGCCTTGCCGGGCGCGGCGCGACGCCGGCGACCGGTCACGGTCGGGGCGGCCGCCGCGTGCGAGAGCGCGACGACCAGGGAGCCGGACCCGATGCCGACGCTCTCCAGCGTGGCGTCGGGGGCGAGCGGGTCGCCGACCCGGGTGTGGATGGTGGGCAGGGCGTCGACACCGGCCTGCGCGGCGTACTCGACGGCGACGTCGTGGGCCGAGGCCCCGGCCGGCACCAGGAGGTCCAGGGCACCCGAGGGGCCCAGCACGGTCAGCGCGACCGCCTCGGCCGCAGCCGCGGCCGAACCGTTGCCCGACCCGCTCACGTCGCCTCCCGAAGGGTCCGGACGGGACCGTCCGGTCGTGGGCAGCCTAATGGTCGGGGTACGCCTATCATCAAGCCACCGCTGGGAGCGGTGCCCGGCCCTCTCGGGCACCACCGGTCGACGGCAAGGGGACGGTTGAGCGTGAGCACGACGCTTCGCGGGGCACGAGTGGACGAGCCGGAGATGCCCACGGGGCAGCTCGTGCTGCAGCCGCCGCCGCAGATCCAGCCCGCCGAGGGCGCCGCCGGCGTGATGATGAACGCCATCCCGATGCTGGGCAGCCTGGGCTCGATCGTGCTCGTGGCGACCATGGGCGCGCGCACCGGCAGCAGCAACGGCATCCGCTTCATCGCCGCCGGCATGTTCCTCTTCGCGACCGTCGGCTTCATCCTCGTGCAGGTCGACCGCCAGCGGAAGCAGCGCGCGCAGCAGGTCACCGGCTCGCGCACCGAGTACCTCCGCTACCTCAGCAACGTCCGCAAGGTCGCGCGCGAGTCCGCCGACCAGCAGCGCCGCGCCCTCACCTGGCACCACCCCGACCCGGCGTCCCTGCCGGCTCTCGCCGAGGAGCGCTCCCGCATCTGGGAGCACGTCTCGAGCGACCCGCAGTTCCTGCACGTGCGCTACGGGCTCTGCGCCCAACCGCTCGCCCTGGAGCTCGTGCCGCCCGAGAGCGCGCCGATCGACGAGGTCGACCCCGCGGCCGCCTCGGCGCTGCACCGGCTGCTCGTCGTCCACCGGCTGCAGCCCGACCTGCCCGCCTCGATCGACCTGCGGGCCTTCGACCGCGTCGAGATCTGCGGCGACGAGGAGGAGGCGCGCAGCCTGGCGCGCGCCATCATCTGCTCCGCCACGGCGTTCCACTCCCCCGACAACCTGGTGCTCGCCGTGCTGTCCTCGGAGATGCACCTCGCGCACTGGGACTGGATCAAGTGGCTGCCGCACGCCCTCAGCGCCCAGCAGAGCGACGCGGTCGGCCCGATGCGGATGGTCACGACGTCGCTGGCCGACCTCGCCAACCTGCTGCCGCCCGACCTCAGCGACCGTCCTCGCTTCGGCGCCGACGAGCGTCCGGCCACCCCGCACATCCTGCTCGTGACCGACGGCGCCGAGCTGCCGCCCGGCAACCACGTGATCCCCCCGGACGGCCTGCACGGCGTGACCGTGCTCGACCTGCCCGCCCGCTGGGGCGAGCTGGACGACCCGAGCCGCCTGCGCATCCAGCTCGACGGCCCGGCGGACGAGGGCGAGAACAAGGTCCCCGTGGTCGCGCTGCGGCTGCGCGAGGAGGAGATCCGCGCCAAGGGCGACCAGTGCGACCTCGCCACCGCGGAGGCCTTCGCCCGCCGACTGACCCCGATGCACACGGTGACCTCCGGAGGCGGCGCCCCCGAGGCGGCCAGCACCGGCGAGATCACCGGCCCGGCCGACTTCATGGACCTGCTCGGCCTGGGCGACGTGCGCCAGTTCGACCCCACCGCCGCGTGGCGCCCCCGACCGGCGCGCGACCGGCTGCGGGTGCCGATCGGCCTGGGCGAGGGCGGCGGCCTCGTGCACCTCGACATCAAGGAGTCCGCCCAGCAGGGCATGGGCCCGCACGGCCTGGTCATCGGCGCGACGGGCTCCGGCAAGTCGGAGTTCCTGCGCACGCTGGTGCTCGGCCTGGCGATGACCCACTCCCCCGAGCAGCTCAACATGGTGCTCGTCGACTTCAAGGGCGGCGCCACCTTCGCGGGGATGTCCGACATGCCCCACGTCTCCGCGGTCATCACCAACCTCGCCAACGAGCTCACCCTCGTCGACCGCATGCAGGACGCCCTGTCGGGCGAGATGGTGCGCCGCCAGGAGCTGCTGCGCGACGCCGGCAACTTCGCCTCCATCCGCGACTACGAGAAGGCACGGGCCGCGGGCGAGGAGCTCGACCCGATGCCGTCGCTGTTCCTCGTGGTCGACGAGTTCTCCGAGATGCTCTCGGCCAAGCCGGAGTTCATCGACCTGTTCGTGGCCATCGGCCGCCTCGGCCGCTCCCTCGGCCTGCACCTGCTGCTCGCCTCGCAGCGTCTCGAGGAGGGACGGCTGCGCGGCCTGGAGTCGCACCTCTCCTACCGCGTCGGCCTGCGCACGTTCAGCGCCCAGGAGTCGCGCGCGGTCCTCGGCGTGCCCGACGCCTACGAGCTGCCGGCCGTGCCGGGCCTGGGCTTCCTCAAGCCCGACCCGACGTCGATGACGCGCTTCAAGGCGGCGTACGTC
Organism: Nocardioides lijunqiniae; assembly: GCF_015024225.1. Taxonomy (GTDB): domain Bacteria; phylum Actinomycetota; class Actinomycetes; order Propionibacteriales; family Nocardioidaceae; genus Nocardioides; species Nocardioides lijunqiniae. The sequence continues at coordinate 29,448 of NZ_JACJGM010000014.1, read as the reverse complement.
TCGGGGCCACCGGCCACCGGGCGCGTGCGCGTCCGCCGCGACGAGGGCGGGCACCTCCAGGGCATCCTGCCCTTCACCATCTCCGAGGTGCACAAGCTCGAGGTCAACGAGCCCGAGCCCGAGGTGCAGCCCGTCGTCGAGCCCGACAGCCAGGAGTCGCTGCTCGACCTCGCCGTCGGCCACATGGTCGGCCAGGGGCCGGCGGCGCACCAGGTGTGGCTGCCGCCGCTCGACGTGCCGGACACGCTGGACGAGCTGATGAGCGACCTCGCCGAGGACGCCGAGCTCGGGCTGGTCTCGCAGCAGTGGCGCGCCCTGGGCGGGCTGGTCGTGCCGCTCGGCACGGTGGACCGCCCGCGCGAGCAGCGCCGCGACACCCTCACGATCAACCTCAGCGGCGCCTCGGGGCACGTGGCCGTCGTCGGCGGCCCGCGCAGCGGCAAGAGCACGATGCTGCGCACGATCGTGACCAGCATGGCGCTGACCACGACCCCCCAGGAGTCGCAGTTCTTCGTGCTCGACTTCGGAGGCGGCACGTTCGCGCCCCTGACCCGCCTGCCCCACGTCTCCGGGGTCGGCACGCGCTCCGAGCCGGACGTCGTACGCCGGATCATGGCGGAGGTCTCCGGCGTCGTCGACCGGCGCGAGGCCTACTTCCGCGCCAACGGCATCGACTCGATCGAGACCTACCGGACCCGGCGTGCCCAGGGTCGCGTCGACGACGGCTACGGCGACGTGTTCCTGGTCGTCGACGGCTGGAGCACGCTGCGCTCGGACTTCGACGACCTCGAGCTGGAGATCCAGCAGCTGGCCTCGCGCGGCCTGACGTTCGGGCTCCACATCGTCACGGGGGCCTCGCGCTGGGCCGACTTCCGCGCCGCGATGCGCGACCTGTTCGGCACCCGGCTCGAGCTGCGCCTCGGTGACGCCCTCGACTCCGAGATCGACCGCAAGATCGCCCAGCTGGTCCCGACCGGTCGGCCGGGGCGCGGGCTGGTGCAGAGCAAGCTGCACTTCCTCGGGGCGCTCCCGCGCATCGACGGCGACGCCGACGCCACGTCGCTGGGCGACGGCGTCGACGAGCTGATCAGTCGCGTCGCCACCGCCTGGCGCGGCCCGGCCGGCCCCAAGCTGCGGCTGCTGCCCGAGCGGATCGAGCTCGCGCAGCTGCGCGAGCAGGCCGGCGTGGCGCTGAGCCCCGTGCCCGAGGAGGAGCGCGACGGCAGCGAGGACCTGCGCCTGGTGCTCGGCATCAACGAGAAGGAGCTGGCCCCGGTCGCGCTCGACCCCGACGCCGAGCCGCACCTGCTCATCTTCGGCGACGGGAAGTCCGGCAAGAGCTCGATCCTGCGCACCTACATCCACGAGGTCATGCGCACGCGCACGGCCAAGCAGGCGCAGCTCGTGGTCGTCGACTACCGCCGCTCGCTGCTGGGCGAGGTCCCGGAGGACTACCTGCTCAACTACCTCACGTCCGCGACGCAGGCGACGCCCGCGATCAAGGACCTGGCGACGTACCTCGAGAGCCGCATCCCGGGCCCCGACGTGACGCCCGAGCAGCTGCGCAACCGCACTTGGTGGACTGGCGCCGAGGTCTTCGTGGTCGTCGACGACTACGACCTGGTCGCGACCCAGCAGACCTCGCCGGTCGCCCTGCTGCAGCCGCTGCTGGCCCAGGCGCGCGACGTCGGCCTCCACGTCGTCGTCGCCCGCCGCTCGGGTGGCGCGTCGCGGGCTCTCTACGAGCCGGTCATCCAGTCGATGCGCGACCTGGCCATGCCCGGCCTGCTGCTCTCGGGAAGCCCCGACGAGGGGCCGCTGCTGGGCAACCTGCGCCCGATCCCGCTGCCTGCCGGGCGCGGTCGTCTCATCACCCGCGACCGCGGCACCGAGGTCGTCCAGACGGCGTGGACGGACCCCACCCTGTGAGGAGGGCCGTCGCCGCCGGCGCGACCGCGCTCGTGCTGCTCGCGGGGTGCTCGTCCGGCGACGGCGACGGTGACGACGAGGGGTCGGCTGCCGACCCGAGCCCGTCCTCGGGCTCGACGGGGCCGTCGGACTCGGGCTCGAGCTCGCCGAGCCCGTCGAGCGAGGCCTCCACCGCCGCACCGGAGCCCGGCGCCCCGGCCGCGACCGGTCCGGTGCACACGACCAGCCTCTTCACCGTCCGCGGCGCGACGAGGGACTACGTCTCGCGACAGGTCTCGGGCGACAGGATCACCTCGCTGAGCGACCTCGCCGCCGGCGACAACGTCTACTTCTCGATCCGCCCCGACTACGCCGACTACACGCTCGAGGACGTCGCCGCCGACCTCGAGCGCTCGCGCACCTACCTCGGCGACCTCGCCCGCCAGCCCGACACCGAGGTCGCCGGCGAGCCCGCCGTCCACCTGAGCGGCACGATGAGCCGCACCCGCCACGCCGAGGTCTACCTGATCCTCCACGAGGGCTTCCTGGTCGAGATCGACTTCGAGATGCTCACCGATCCCCCGGCCCGCCAGCGCACCGTCGACTCCATGCTCGCGACCTTCGCCTGGCGCTGACGGGCGGACCCCCGCTCAGGTGTGGGTGTGCACGCCGGGGCCGCTGACCTTGAGGCTGGGCATGTCGTCGAGGTTGTAGGACAGCTCGAAGGTGCGGCGGTAGCCGGTGTGGGCGACCCGCCAGCCGTCCGGCGTGCGCACGTAGCGGTCGGAGTAGAAGGCGGCGCCCTCGAGCATGAAGCGGAACGCCTCGACGATGACGCGGTCCTCGAGGTACCAGCGCGCCGTGGCCTCGTCACCCTCGATCGAGATCTCCGGGTGGTGCACCTGGTGCATCGTGATCATGCCCTCGCCGAGGTTCTCCCGCATGTAGGACACCAGGGCGGCCCGGTCCTCGAAGACCAGGCCGTTGTAGTCGCCCGTCGCGTCGGGCTGGAAGCAGGCCTCGAAGGCCTCCCAGTCCTTGGTGTCCAGCGTCCGGAGGTAGCGGTACTTGAGCTGGCAGATGTCGTCGTAGTCGGTCACAGCGAGCAATGTAAGCCGGATCACGTCCTCGTGGGGGCCGTGAGACCTCGCTGTAACTCGCGGTCAACCTCCCGGGCATCTTGCCCGGCCACAGTGGTCGCACCACCCCGCAGCAACGAGAGACAGAGGGAGACCCCCGATGGCCGGCAACCCCGACAACATCGTCACCGCCGAAGAGACCGACGCCGCCCGCGAGCGCCGCGACGCCTTCAAGCTGCGTCACGCACGCGGCCTCACCACCCTGATGGGCGAGCGCGAGGACCTGCGCGGTGTCCACGCCCTGGCCGACCTGGTCGACGACGCCGTCCGCTGGACCGCGTGAAGCGACTTCGTCGCTTCATTGGAAGTACTCGCTGACGCTCGTACTTCCGGTGAAGGGGAGCGCTTCGCGCTCCCTTGGAAGTACTCGCTGACGCTCGTACTTCCGGGCCGGCCCAGGTTGATCTGCGGGGCTAGCGGCGGCCGGTCTTGAACATGCCGCGGGCGATCTCGCGGGCGGCCGTGCGCATGAAGTCCTTGAAGGCGCCCGACTGCACCACGTCCCGGACCAGACCGCCCTCCTCCTGCTGAGGGGCACGGCGTGAGGTCCGGGCGGGTGCGTCGGGGCGCGACCGGCCCGCCTGCTTCTCGGCCTTCGCCGCCTCGGCCGCCTGCTGCTCGGCCTCGCGCTTGCGGGCGCCCTCCTCGAGCCGGGCCGCCAGCTTCTCGCGGGCCGACTCCCGGTCGACCGCCTCGGAGTACGTGGCGTGCCGGGGGCTGGCCTCGACCGCGGCCTGCATGGTGGCGGGGTCGCTGGGACCCATCAGCGACTCCGGCGCCCGGAGCCGGGTCCAGGCGACCGGCGTCGGGGCACCGCGCTCGTTCATGACCGTCACGACGGCCTCCCCGATCCCGAGGCTGGTGATCACGCCGCCGAGGTCGTCGTAGGCGCTCGTCGGGTAGGTGTTGACGGTGGCCTTGAGGGCCTTGGCGTCGTTGGGCGTGTGGGCGCGCAGCTGGTGCTGCACCCGCGAGCCGAGCTGGGCGAGCACCTCGTCGGGCACGTCGGTGGGGCTCTGGGTCACGAAGAAGACCCCGACGCCCTTCGACCGGATCAGCCGCACCGTCTGCGCGACCTGCTGCAGGAAGTCCTTCGAGGCGTCGGCGAAGAGCAGGTGGGCCTCGTCGAAGAAGAACACCAGCTTCGGCTTGTCGATGTCACCGACCTCGGGCAGGTCGTGGAAGAGGTCGGCGAGCAGCCACATCAGGAACGTCGAGAAGACCGCCGGGCGGTCCTGCAGGTTCGGCAGCTCGACCAGCGAGATCAGGCCGCGCCCGTCGGCGCCCGTCTGCAGCAGGTCGGCCGACTCGAACTCCGGCTCCCCGAAGAACGCGTCGGCGCCCTGGTCCTGGAACGAGATGAGCTCGCGCAGGATCACCCCGGCCGTCGAGGAGGACAGGCCCCCGAGGTCCTTGAGGTCGGCCTTGCCCTCGTCGCTGGTGAGGTGGCCGACGACGGCGCGCAGGTCGGCGAGGTCGAGCAGCGGCAGCCCGGCGCGGTCGGCGTAGTGGAAGACCAGCCCGAGGCTCGACTCCTGGGTGTCGTTGAGGCCCAGCACCTTGCTCAGCAGGGTGGGCCCGAAGGCGCTCATGGTCACGCGCAGCGGGATGCCGGTGCCCTCGCCCCCGAGCGCGTAGTACTCCACCGGGAAGCCGGTCGCCTGCCACTGCTGGCCCACCGACGCCGCCCGGGAGGTCACCTTCTCGCCGGTCTCGCCCGGCGTCGCGAGCCCCGACAGGTCGCCCTTGATGTCGGCGGCGAACACCGGCACCCCCTGGGCGCTCAGCTGCTCGGCGAGGAGCTGGAGCGTCTTGGTCTTGCCGGTGCCGGTCGCGCCGGCGACCAGGCCGTGCCGGTTGACCATGGCCAGCGGGATCCGGATCCGGACGTCGGACAGGGTCTCGGCGTCCAGCATCAGCCCGCCCAGCTCCAGCACGGCACCCTCGAACGCGTAGCCGGGCGCCACCGCCTGGACCACCGGGTCCTCCGCGGCGCTCGGCGGGGTGGCGTCCTCGGGGGTCTGGGTCATGCCGCCAATCTAGGGCGTGGCGCAGGGCCGTTTATAGTCGCGGCGTGATCTTCAAACGCGTGGGCGACGGGAGGCCGTACCCCGAGCACGGCCTCTCGACCCGTGCGTGGGCCGCCGTCCCGCCGCGCCAGGTGCGCCTCGACGAGCTGGTCACCACGAAGGACACGCTGCAGCTCGCCACGCTGCTCGACGAGGACTCCACCTTCTACGGCGACCTCTTCGCCCACGTGGTGGAGTGGCACGACGAGTACTACCTCGAGGACGGGCTGCACCGCGCGCTGCGGGCCGCCCTCCAGCAGCGCAACGTCCTGCACGCCCGCGTCCACCGTCTGGAAGGCTGAGATGCCCGCCCTCGCGCTCGCGCGCTTCCGCTCCGCGATCACCCTGGGGGTGCTCGCCGTGCTGCTGATGGTGGGCGTCGCCTGGGGCTGGGGAGCGGTCACCGAGCCGTTCACGAGCTCCGACGAGGTGCCGGTCTGCACGCCGACCGACATCCCCGCCGAGACCAAGGTCTACCCCGACCAGGTCACCGTGAGCGTCGCCAACGCCGGGACCCGCGAGGGGCTCGCCGGCCGCACCATGCAGCTCTTCACCGAGGGCGGCTTCGGGGAGGGCGGCATCAGCAACGCCCCCGAGGACACCGAGGTCCCCTTCGCCGAGATCTGGACCGACGACCCGGACAACCCCGGCGTCCGCCTGGTCAAGAGCTACCTCGGCAAGCGCGCCAAGGTCGTGCGCCGCGAGAGCGGGCTGCCCGGCGTCAACGTCGTCGTCGGCGACGACTTCGTCGAGCTGGCCGCCGGCCGCAAGGCCGTCCAGTCCGACCAGGACAGCGAGATCTGCAGCCCGCCCGCCGAGGCCGACGCCGACACCGGCGTCGTGGACTGACTTCGTCAGGCCAGTTGGAGGAGCGTGCACACCACTCCTCCCCGCCGACCTAGTCGCGCACGTCCGGCTCGTCGAGCCACTGGGCCAGCCGGCCGCCACGGCTGACCTGGCGCAGCCGCTCCTCGGTGCGCTCGCGCAGCTTGCGCGGGGTCACGACGAGCACCTCGTCGCCGTGGCGCAGGACCGAGCGGCGCTCGGGGACCTTCGCCTCGCCCTCGCGGATGATCAGCGAGACCGAGGCGCCGGGCGGCAGCCGGAGCTCGCCCACCTCGACCCCGTGCATCAGCGAGGCCGGGCTGATCGTGATCTGGAGCAGGTCGGCGGCGACCCGGTCCAGCGGCGCCGCCTCGAGCTCGAGGTCGCGCGGCTCGGAGCGGCGGGCCACCTTCAGCACCCGTGCCACCAGCGGCAGCGTCGGGCCCGTGAGCAGCGTGTAGATCACCACCATCACGAAGACGATGTCGAAGAGCTGCTCGGCGTCGCCGACCCCCTCCGACAGCGGGATCGTGGTGAAGACGATCGGCACCGCCCCGCGCAGTCCCGCCCAGGACAGGAAGCCCAGGTCCCGCCAGGGCATCGGCTGCACCACCGAGCTCGCCAGCACCGACAGCGGACGGGCCACGAACGTCAGGATCATCCCGGCGGCCACGGCCAGGCCCACCGTCTCCAGGGAGATCCGCCCGGGTGAGAGCAGCAGGCCGAGCATGACGAACAGCCCGATCTGCGCCAGCCAGGCGATGCCCTCGGAGAACGACCGGGTGACCCCGCGGTGCGGCAGCTCGGAGTTGCCGAGCACCAGCGCGGCGACGTAGACCGCCGCGAAGCCGGACACGTGGAGGGCGGCGCCCCCGGCGTAGGCCAGGACGGTGAGGCAGATGACGGCGATCGGGTAGAGACCGGACGACGGCAGCGCGGCGCGGCGCATGACCCACGCGCCGCCGAAGCCCACCGCGAGCCCGAGCAGGACGCCGCCCGTGAGCTCGAAGAGGATCTCCAGGATCATCCGCCAGACGCCCTCCTCGGCGGCCACGCCGGTCGACACCAGCACCACCAGTACGACGGTGGGGGCGTCGTTGAGGCCGGACTCCGCCTCGAGCGAGCCGGTCAGGCGCCGCGGGAGCGGGACGGTGCGCAGCACGGAGAAGACCGCGGCGGCGTCCGTCGCCGACGTGACCGCGCCCAGCAGGATGGCGGTCTCCCAGGAGAGACCGAGCAGGTAGTGCGACCCCAGGGCGACGACGCCCACCGACACGGCGACGCCGATCGAGGCCAGGGAGACGCCGATGCGCATCGACGGCTTGATCTCGCGCCAGTTGGTGGTCAGACCGCCCTCGGCCAGGATCAGGACCAGGGCGGCGAAGCCGAGCGCGTGCGCGAGCTCGGCGTCCTCGAAGCCGATGCCCAGGCCCGACTCGCCGAGGAGGACGCCCATCAGCAGGTAGATCAGCAGGCTGGGGAGGCCGGCACGCGAGGACACCCGCACGGCGAGGACGGCGAGCAGGGTGACGGCCGAGCCCAACAGCAGGAACGTGTCGAGCTGGTGGACGTCGAAGCTCATGTCACCTCGTCCTGCTTTGGCGGGGCGGCGGACACGCAGTCTATCGGTGCGACGCCCCTCGGCCGGACCGGTCGCCGTCGCGTGAAACTGGAACATGTTCTACCTTTGCTCCATGAGCGCCCAGGGCACCGCCGTCCCCGACGTCCTCCCGGCGGGTGACCTGCCCGCCGACGCCGCGTCGTACGACGTCGTGGTGGTCGGCTTCGGGATCGCCGGGGGCTGCGCGGCGCTGGAGGCGGCGCGCGCCGGCGCGTCGGTGCTGCTGCTGGAGCGCGCGGCGGTGCACGGCGGCACCTCGAGCATGTCCGGCGGCCACTTCTACCTCGGCGGCGGCACCGCGGTGCAGCGGGCGACCGGCCAGGAGGACTCGGTCGAGGCGATGTACGACTACCTGCTCGCGGTGTCGAAGGACCCCGAGCCGGACAAGATCCGCGCCTACTGCGACGGCTCGGTCGAGCACTTCGACTGGCTGGAGGCGCTGGGCTTCGAGTTCGAGCGCAGCTTCTACCCGGAGAAGGCCGTCATCCAGCCCGGGACCCAGGGCCTGATGTTCACCGGCAACGAGAAGGTGTGGCCGTTCCGCGACCGGGCCCGCCCCGCCCCACGCGGCCACAAGGTGCCGGTGCCCGGCGACACCGAGGGCACCCGCATCGTGATGGACCTGCTCCGCGAGCGGGTCGAGGAGGCCGGGGTGACGGTCCGCTACGAGACCGGCGCGACCAACCTCGTCGTCGACGACGCCGGCGAGGTGGTCGGGGTCGCCTGGCGGTGCTTCGACGAGACCGGGCTGGTGAGGGCGCCGGCGGTGGTGGTCGCCGCGGGCGGCTTCGTGATGAACCCCGACATGGTCGCCGAGCACACGCCGGCGCTGGGCTCGAAGCTGTTCACCCTCGGCTCGACGTACGACGACGGGCTGGGCATCCGGCTCGGGCAGTCGGTGGGGGCGGAGCTCAAGCACATGGACGAGCCCTTCATCACCGCGCCGGTCTACCCGCCGTCGGTGCTGGTCACGGGCCTGCTGGTCAACCAGGAGGGCCGACGGTTCGTGGCCGAGGACAGCTACCACTCCCGCACCTCGCAGTTCGTGATGGAGCAGACCGGCTCGGCGGCGTACCTGATCGTCGACAGCGAGCACGTGGAGTACCCCAAGATGCCCCTCGTCCCCCTGCTCGACGGCTACGAGACCGTCGCGGAGATGGCCGCCGGGCTGGGCGTCCCCGAGGCGGCGCTGCAGGAGACGCTCGACCGCTACAACGAGCACGCCGCCCGCGGGGAGGACCCCGACTTCCACAAGTCGCCGGACTGGCTGGCCCCGCAGTCGGTCGGCCCCTGGGCGGTCTTCGACGTGCGGCTGGGCCACGCGCTCTACGCCGGCTTCACCCTCGGCGGGATCCGGGTCACCGTCGACGGCGAGGCCCAGCGCCCCGATGGCTCGGTCGTCCCCGGCCTCTACGCCGCCGGCGCCTGCGCCTCCAACCTCGCCCAGGACGGCAAGGGCTACTGCTCCGGCACCCAGCTCGGCGAGGGCTCGTTCTTCGGTCGACGCGCCGGCGTGGCGGGAGCGAAGCGAGCGGCACGCCTGGCGCGGCGAGGTTGAGGAGAGTCTGCACAGACCCGAACGGAGTGAGGGGCTGTGCGACCCGTCTCGAAACCCGGTGGAGACGAACGACGGCGCCAGGGACAGCTCCTCGGGTTTCGAGACAGGCGCTAGCGCGCCTTCCTCAACCCCCGGGGGCGCGCCTTCCTCGGCCCACGATGAGCACCGGCGGCTAGCCTCGCCTGCGTGACCGACCGCCTCCGGGTGGCGCAGCGCGCCGCCGTCCCGCCGTTCCACGTCATGGACCTGCTGGAGGCCTCGGCGCGGCGCCAGCGCACCCACGGCGACGTGCTCAACCTGCTGGCCGGGCAGCCGAGCAGCGGCGCGCCGGCGCCGGTGCGCGACGAGGCGGTGCGGCTGCTCGGCAGCGGCGACCCTCTCGGCTACACCCCGGCCGTCGGCATCCTCGAGCTGCGCGAGGCGATCGCACAGCACCACCGCCGCGCGCACGGCATCGAGGTCGGCGCCGACGACGTCGTGGTCACCACGGGGTCCAGCGGCGGCTTCCTGCTGGCGTTCCTGGCGGCGTTCGAGGTGGGCGACCGCGTGGCGATGGCGCGCCCGGGCTACCCCTGCTACCGCAACGTCCTCAGCGCGCTCGGCTGCGAGGTCGTGGAGGTGGCGACCGGGCCCGAGACGCGCTTCCAGCCGACGGTGGCGCAGCTCGCCGAGACCCACGAGCGCACGCCGCTCAAGGGTGTCGTGGTGGCCAGCCCCGCCAACCCGACCGGCACGATGCTGCTGCCCGCCGAGCTCGCCGCGATCGCCCGGTGGTGCGACGAGAACGCCGTGCAGCTGATCTCGGACGAGATCTACCACGGCATCGAGTACGCCGGCCTCGACGGCGGCGCCACCCTCGCCCGCTCTGCCTGGGAGACCAGCCGCGAGGCGGTGGTGTTCTCGAGCTTCTCGAAGTACTTCTCGATGACGGGCTGGAGGATCGGCTGGATGCTGGTGCCCGAGCGCCTGCGGCGCGCGGTCGACGTGCTCACCGGCAACTTCACGATCTGCCCGCCGGTGATCGCGCAGCGCGCCTGCCTCGCCGCCTTCGACGACGCGACGTACGCCGAGCTCGACGGCCACGTGCGCCGCTACGCCGAGAACCGCCGGCTGCTGCTCGACACCCTCCCCCAGCTCGGCGTGACCCGGCTGGCGCCGGCCGACGGGGCGTTCTACGTCTACGCCGACGTCGGGCACCTCACCCAGGACTCGATGTCCTTCGCCCACGACCTGCTCGCCCGCACCGGCGTCGCCGTCGCGACCGGCGTCGACTTCGACACCGCCGAGGGCCACCACCACATCCGGCTCAGCTTCGCCGGCCCCCGGTCCGACATCGAGCAGGCCCTCGACCGCCTCCGCCTCGACTGGACCTAGCCCCCCGGTCGCTCCCACAGGGAGAGGGGCGAGGTGCGGGTGGGAGCGGACGACGTGGCGTGACCGAGGCGTCCGAGGAGGCCGCGGCGGACGACGCCGTTGCGCACGCGCTGGGGGTGGTCGCCGACCTTGGTCGTCGACACCACCCGCGCGGTGCGGTAGCTGATGCGCGAGACCGTGTCGGAGCCCGACCACGAGACGTAGCAGTAGCGCCCGTCCCAGCTCGGGGTCACCCAGTAGGGCTTGAGGCCGCGCTTGATCAGGCGACTGTGCCGGCCGGTGCGCGGGTCCACGACGGTGGCGTAGTCCGACATGGTGCCTGCGACGCAGAGTCTCGTGCCCTTCGGGTTCATCGCGATGCCGTGGTGCGCGGAGTCGAGCAGGTACTGCTCGCGCGGGGTGCTCGGGACCAGGTTGGGCAGGCGGCGGACCCGCGTGATCCGGCCCGTACGGCGGTCCAGCTGCACGAAGCCGTGGAAGAACGACAGCTGGAAGAAGATCTTCCGCTCGTTCGGCGACAGCGTGAGCGGCCGGACGGCCGTGCTGACCCGGTCCAGGCCGCGGGCGTCGAGCGCCTTGCGCAGGTCGTAGCGGCGCACGACCTTGAAGGTCTTCGCGTCGACGACCTGGAGCACCCGGTCGTCCTTGGTGGCGTCCAGCGCCGGGTCGTCGAGCGGGCTGTAGACCATGCCGATGCTGGCGTGCAGGATGCGGCGGCCGCCGTCGATGAAGACGCTCTCGTGCGGTGACCCGCCGGAGGGGAAGCGGCCCACCTCCTTGCCGTCGGCCACCCGCAGCACGTGCACGACGTTGCCGGTGGAGGCGCTGACCACCACCCGCCGCCCGTCGGGCGAGATCGCCATGTGGTCCGAGCGCACCCCGGCCACGGCGAAGCGCCACACGATCCTCCTGGTCCGCAGGCTGATCGCGACGACGTCCCCGAACGAGGGGCGCGAGATCACGACCAGGCGGCCGTCGTTGGAGGAGTACATGTCGTCGACGAACTGGTCGTTGCCCTCGCCGATGAGCTCGCGGATGGCCAGGAAGTAGGCCAGCCGGTAGGGGTTGGTCGCGATCTCCTGCATGCGCGCGGCGTAGTCGGGCACCACGTCGATGCGGGCGACGCGGCGGAAGGTCCGCGGGTCCAGCACGTCGGCCGTGCCCTCCCAGTTGTTGCCCACGAACACCACGCGGCGCACCGTCGCCGGCACCGCGGCCGGCCCCGTGTCGGCGGCGGCCGGCGCCGCCGCCTGGGCCGGGGCCGCGACCGGCCCGAGCCCCGTCAGGACGAGGGCGGCACCCAGGCACGCGACCAGGCCGGCGACCAGAGGGGCGAGCGCCGTACGACGGGGTGCGGACCGCTGCATCAGGACTCCTCCGTGACGGGGGCCACCACGATCGGGCGCGCGATGGCGTTTCGGGAGAGTTCAACGAGGGAAAGCGCACAAGGACACGGATTCAGGCGGACGGCCAGGCGGAGGGCGTGACGATGTACGGCGACACCGACGTGCTGCGCAGGCGCGCCGACCAGCTGCGGGAGCAGGCGGTCGACGTGCGGATGCTGGCCGACCAGCTGGTCGCGCAGACCGAGAGCCTCGGCTGGACCGGCCGGGCGGCGGAGAGCATGCGGCTGCGCGTGCAGGAGCGGGCGAGCCACCTGCGGGCGGTGGCCGGTGCGCACGACACGGCGGCCGACTCGCTCGACCGGCACGCCCAGGACGTGACGACCCTGCAGGACGCGATCGCCGAGCGCGAGCGCACGGCGACCTCGCTCATCGCCGACGCCCGCACCCGGGTGGCCCAGGTCGAGACGGCCAACGAGACGGCCGACGCCGCCGTACGGCGCGTGGCCGACGACGACGACCTCGCCCTGGTGGCCGTCACCCCGCCGCCCCCGGGCCACCGGGACTGGCTGACCGTCGAGCTGCCCGGACTCCGCGACGACTCGAGGACCTCATGACCACCATCGACCTGAGCACCCCGCCTCCCCCGCCGGTCGGCACCCTGGAGGCCCTGCCCCGTCGCGCCACCCTGACGCTGGCCGAGCTCCGGCTGGTGGCCGAGCACGCCGGCGGCGCCCCGCTGCCCTTCGACCTCGCCGCACCGAGCGAGACGCCGCCGCTGGAGGGCCGCCTCGGGCAGACCCGCGGCACCTCCGAGGACCAGGCGTACGCCGCCGCCGTCGCCACGCTGCACGAGGGCTCCGACTCGCTGGGCCGGCGCGGGCTGCTCGTCGGCGGGGTCGTCGACGAGGGCCTGGTCGGCGCGGTCGGGCTGCTCGCCACGCCGACCCTCGCGCTGGACCTCGACGTCACCGCCGACTCCGTGCAGGCCAAGTCCTGGCACCGTCAGGCCGGCGACGCCGTGGCCACCCTGGCCACGGTCGACGGCATCGTGTTCGAGCTGGCGTGGTTCCCCACGGCCCACTGGCCCTCCGAGCTGGCCCGGGTGGCGGTCGTGCCGGAGGACCTCGGCCTGCGCGACTCGGTCGTGCCGGACGAGGTCGACCTCCCCTACGAGCTGGTGGACGCCGCCGTGGAGGCGGTCGCCGCCTCCCGCAACGACCTCCTCCCCGTGCTGGCCGGCCAGCACGCGCAGGCCGCCCGCGACGCGGCCGGCCGGGCGCTGGGCGAGTCCGAGCTGGTCGCGATCCTCACCGCCCTGGTCGGCGAGACCCAGGGCCGGCTGCGCGGCATGGTCGCCGACGTCTCCACCGAGTCCACCACCGTGGTGGGCGTCGTGTCCTGGGTGCTGCTGGCCGACGGCTGGCGCGCCCTGTGCCCCCACCTGGAGGGAGAGGTGCTGCGGGTGCGCGTGCAGCGCGTCGACGCCGCCGACCTGGCTCCCCACCTGGCCCCTGTGCTCGCGGAGGTGTCCCGATGAACGACGAGACCAGCCAGGAGTCGGTGGTCTCCGCCGCGTCCCGCGAGGAGCGCCAGGTGCCCACCACCGAGGCGGAGGCCCTCGACCTGGCCGACAAGTACGACCGGATGATGCGCCTCGCCGACCTGTTCGACTCCGCCGGCGAGGAGATGCGCGAGCGCGCCAAGCTCGGCGCCGACGTCATCAGCGACCCCGAGCTGGTGGCGTCCGCGGAGCTCTCGCCGGCGACGCACGCCCAGGCGGAGGAGGACGTCCGCACCGCCACCACCGGCACCCGCGGACTGCTGACCCGCTCGATCGAGCTCGACGCCGACGCGCTGGTCCTGCGCGCGACCGTGCTCACCTACCGCTGGATCGACGAGCTCCAGGTCGCGGCCTACCAGACGCTCGGCTCCATCGCGGGCCGCGCGATCGGCTACCTCGCGCCCGAGGTCGCCCTCGGCGGCGCGATCGTCTCGGCCGGCCTGATCGAGACCGACGCGCTCGACCGCGACGGCGTGGCGGCGTACCTCAACGAGCTCGCGGAGAAGAACCCCGAGCTCATGGAGCACGTCACCAGCGGTGGCGGCGGCCTGCTCGACGGCCTGCAGATGCGCTCGCTGCTCACCTCCGGCGTGCTCTCCGGCGACGAGGGCCGCCTGGCCGCGCGCGGCGGGCTGCGCGCGATGGGCGTGCCGCCGCTCGCCGCCGACTTCGGGGCGGCGCTGCGCGACACCGCCGGCGGGCTGATCGAGGCGACGCCGGCCGTGGAGCCGATCGTCGCCGACGCCGCCGCGCCCCGCACCCTCGCCGACCTGATGTCGGCGCTCGACAACGCCGCCACGAGCGTGGTGGTCCACAAGGTCACCGACGGGCGCTACATCGCCTACCTGCCCGGCCCCTCCACCGGCGACGGGCGCCGGCTGCGCCTCGTGGGCGGTGACCGCACGACGTACGCCGCGCAGGTGCTGCAGGCGATCGAGACGGCCGTCGAGGGTGACGCCGGAGCCCACGTGATGCTCGTCGGCTCCGCCCAGGGTGGCGTGACCGCCGCCGAGGTGGCCGCGGGCCTGCCGTCCACGGCGTTCGTCATCGACCAGGTCGTCACGGCCGGGGCTCCCTCGGCCCACGTGCCGCGGATCCCCGACAGCACCCGCGTGCTCTCGCTCGAGGACCGCTCCGACCCGGTGGCCGTGCTCGGCTCGCTCATGAGCGCCGGCGCCAGCAACCGGCTCACGGTGGTCTTCGACTCCTCCGAGCGCAACGGCGAGAGCATCTATGTCACCGGCGGGCGCGCGGCCGACACGGCCACGCACCCCGAGCTGCGCGCCGAGATCTCCCGCATCCAGTCGCTGGGCTACCTCGCGGGCTGACTCAGATCGCGAGGTCGTGCACGAACTCGCCGAGCTGGGTGAGGTTGCGGCACTCCACCATCGGCACGATCTCGCCGTACGTCGGGGCGGCGGAGTCGCCGGTGCCCCAGTGGCGGCGCGCCTCGGGGTTGAGCCACCACGCGTGCCGGGTCGAGTCGGCGAGCCGCTGCAGCACGTCGGCGTTCAGGTCGCTGTAGTTGGACCGCGCGTCGCCGAGGATCAGCAGCGACGACTTGGGCCCGAGCGCGTCGGGGTGCGACTCCTCGAACTTCGCCAGCGCGCGGCCGTAGTTGGTGCGCCCCCACAGGGCCGCGTGCGACGTGCTGGCGGCGAGGTCGGCCATCACGTCGGCAACGTCGGCGCCGGGCCGGAAGTGGTGGGTGACCTCGTGGACGTGGTCGATGAAGGTGAACGCCCGCACCTTCTGGAACTGGTCCTGCAGCGCGAAGACCAGCAGCAGCGTGAACTGCGCGAAGTTGGCGACCGAGCCGCTGACGTCGCAGAGCACGACGAGCTCGGTGCGGTGGGGGCGCTTGGGCCGGTGGTGCGTGACCAGCGGGACGCCGCCGGTCGACATCGAGGCCCGCACCGTGCGCCGGAAGTCCAGCGGCCCCCGGCGGCGCGCGTGGTGCTCCTGGGTGAGCCGGGTCGCCAGGCGGCGCGCGAGCGGGTAGATCTCGCGTCGCATCTCCTCCAGGTCGGTCTTGCGTGCCGAGGTGAAGTCGAGCCGGTCGATGCTGGGCTTGAGGGCGACGTTGGCGACGTGGTCGGGCCCCTTCTCCTCCGCGATCCGGCGCCGGGCGTCGTCCTCGACGCGGCGCGTGAACGCGCCGATGCGCCGACCGGAGGTGCGCTGCGCCTCCTCCTCCGTGCGCCCCTCGGCGAGCAGCGCCGCGACGATCCGGTCGACCAGCTGCTGCGGGGAGACCCGCTGCAGCGCGGTGTAGGCCGACCACGACGACAGCCCGGGGCCGCGGCCGGGCATCGCCCCGAAGCGGCCCACCATCTCGGCGGCGAGCCGCTGCAGCCGCTGCCCGTCGTCGTCGCTCAGCGCCTCGACCAGGTCCTCGCGGAACGACGCCAGCGCCTGGGCGTTGTCGCGGGCTCCACCCGACTCGTCGGCGGAGCCCTCCTCGTCGGGGGGCGTGGCGCCGGCCCCGACGAGCCGCGGGAAGTAGAGGTCGAACAGCGCCTCGAACGTCGGCCGCTGCACCTGGCGCTTGAGCAGCGTGGCGGCGTACGCGTCGCGGACGACGGCGCGCTCGGACCAGTCCAGCGCGGTCAGGGCCGCGATCGCGTCGAGGTCCTCGGCCAGCGACACCGGCAGGCCGGCTCCCCGCAGCGCCTCGAGGAAGGCGATGTGGCGGTCGAGGAGGCCCGACGAACCCGGGGTCATCGCCTCAGCCGGAGCTCGCGGATCGCCCGGTCGTGGTCGGACGCGTGCTTGAGCACGACGCCCAGGGTGTCGTTCACGGCCTTGTCGTCGAGGTCGCGGATCTCCAGGGCGATCAGCGTGCGGGCCCAGTCGACGGACTCCGCGATCGACGGAGCCTTCTTCAGCTCCAGCTCGCGCAGGCGGCCGACGGTGGCGACGAGCTGCTCGGCGACCCGGTCGTCCAGGCCCGGCACCTGCGAGGACACGATCTCGCGCTCGCGCTCGGCGTCGGGGTAGTCGAGGTGGAGGTAGAGGCAGCGCCGCTTGACGGCCTCCGACAGCTCGCGGGTGGCGTTGGAGGTCAGGAAGACCAGCGGGCGGCGCACGGCGGAGACCGTGCCGAGCTCGGGGATCGTCACCTGGAAGTCCGAGAGCACCTCCAGCAGCAGCCCCTCGACCTCCACGTCGGTCTTGTCGACCTCGTCGATGAGCAGCACCGTGGGCTCCTCGCGCCGGATCGCCGTCAGCAGCGGCCGGGTGAGCAGGAACTCCTCGGTGAAGATGTCGTCGTGCGTCGCCGACCACTCCTGGTCGCCCGAGGACGCCTGGATGCGCAGCAGCTGCTTCTTGTAGTTCCACTCGTAGAGCGCGCGCGCCTCGTCGAGCCCCTCGTAGCACTGCAGCCGCACGAGCTCGGCGCCCGTCGCGCGGGCCACCGCCTTGGCGAGCTCGGTCTTGCCGACGCCGGCGGGCCCCTCGACCAGCATCGGCTTCTCGAGCGCCCCGGCGAGGAAGGTCGTGGTGG
Organism: Nocardioides lijunqiniae; assembly: GCF_015024225.1. Classification (GTDB taxonomy): domain Bacteria; phylum Actinomycetota; class Actinomycetes; order Propionibacteriales; family Nocardioidaceae; genus Nocardioides; species Nocardioides lijunqiniae. The sequence continues at coordinate 12,539 of NZ_JACJGM010000014.1, read as the reverse complement.
CGGTGGCCGCGTCGGCGAGGTAGCCGACGGCGGTCAGGCGCTCGACGGCGTCGGCGGGTGAGGCGAACCAGGTCATGCCTCATCCTCACCTACGACGGCAGCGGCGGGGGGACGGCGTCGGTCCCTGATCACCCTGGGGCCACGCCGGGCCCACATCGGGCCGCCCGTGACCCTGCCCCACCCGCCTCGTTGGACCGGAGTGCGAGCGGTGGGAGGTGCCGGGACGGGACGCAGACCGCCCCGCGGACAGGCCGTCGCGCTGACCGCGGTGAAGTCGCTCGTGGTCATCGCCGTCGTCGCGCTGGGCTTCGGGCTCGTGGGTGGCGGCGCCGAGCGGCCGCAGCAGCCCGTGGTGCAGCCGCCCGCGACCACGGTCGAGGCGCATCGGCCCTCCGCGGCCCTGCTGCGCGCGATGGACCGGCACGACTGCGTCGAGGCCGGGTTCGACACCGACGTCGAGCCCCGCTCGGCGCTCGTCCGCCGCCACGGCCGCCTGCTCCACGTGTCGTTCGAGGAGGGCTGGGCGGTCTTCACCGAGGCCCGTCCGGGTCGCCTGCTGGCCCTCTGCCTGACCGAGGCCCTGCCCGTGGACTAGCCCACCTGCGCCGCTCCGACACGCATCTTCCCAGGTCAGAGGCCTCTCAGTGTTTCACTGGGCGGGCGACCGGGTATCCGGCCGGGGTTGGTCCCACGGAAGGGACCACAGACGCAAGGAGCTCGACATGGGATACGGACTCGGAGCTTTCCTCCTCGTCGTGGGACTCGTCCTGGCGCTCGCCGTCCAGGACGCCGTCAGCGGCGTCGACCTGCAGATGGTCGGTTGGATCTGCGCCCTCGTGGGACTCGGAGTGATCATCCTCTCGGCCGTGACGATGAACAGCGGGCGCCGTGCCCGCAGCAGCGCCACCACCGTCCACCCCGATGGCAGCCAGACCGTCAGCGAGCGCCGTACCGAGATCTGACCTCGGAGCAACACGTGAGGGAGCAGCCGACGGCCGCCGCCGACGTCCGCGGGCACGAGCACCAGTGGGCGCTCAGCACCGTGGACTACGACGACGGCGGCCGCTCGGTCTCCCGGTTCGACTGCCCCTGCGGCGGAGTCACCTTCCGCTAGCCCGCGGCCTCGAGCAAGGCCTCCATCTGCCGGATCTCGGCGCCCTGGCCGGCCACGACCCGCTCGGCGAGCGCCACCGCGTCCGCGTCGTCGCCGTCGCGCACCTGCTCCTCGGCCATCGTGACCGCACCCTCGTGGTGCTCGACCATCAGCCGCAGCCAGCGGGCCTCGAACTCCGCGTCCGGAGCCGCCTCGAGGGCCGCGAGCTCCTCCGCGCCGACCATCCCGGGCATCTGCTCGCCGACGTCGTCCCCGCCCTCGGAGGCGTGGCCCTCGGCGTTGACGTGGTCGCGCACGGTGGCCGGCACCTCCTCGCCCCACGCGAGCAGCCAGTCGGTCATCGTCTCGATCTCGGGCGCCTGCGCCTCCCGGATGCCCTCGGCGAGGTCCGCCACGTCGGGGCTCAGCTCGCGCCCGACCGTGTGGTCGACCAGGACCAGCGCCTGCGCGTGGTGCTGGATCATGTCGGACGCGAACGCCACGTCCTGGTCGCGTGCGCCGGCGCCGCCCTCGTCGGACTCCGCGTCCGAGCCGCCGCAGGCCGTCAGGGCCAGCGCGCCGGCGAGCAGGAGGGCGGGCACGGCCCGGCTCGTCGATGACGTCATGTCCCGACCCTACGCAGGCCCTCCGGAGGCGGGCGTCTCGTCCGGCGGGGCGAGGTAGAAGCCCGTCGCGGTGCCGATGTGGACGTAGGCCAGCGCCCGGGTGAGGGGGCGCAGGCCGGCTCCCTCGGCCGGGAGCGGGATGTCCCCCGTGTCCTCGGCGGCGATCACGAGGGAGAGGGCCCGCGAGGCCTTCGTCGCCAGCGTCTGGCCCGGGGGCTCGGGGAGGCCCGCACCGGCGACCAGCTCGACGCCGTCCAGCGCCTCGTCGAGGTCCTCGAGCTGCCCCTCGGTGCGGGTCTGAAGGACGACGGCGACGAGCGAGCCCGACGACCTGCGCTCGGCCCCCTCGCCGTGGCGCCCGGTCGCGGAGACCAGCAGCGCCTGGCGGCAGCCCTCGAGCTCCGGCACGTCGCCGTCGAGCCGCAGCGCCTCGGCCGCCTCGTCGCAGTCGACGACCTCGAGCACCGAGGTGTCGAGGCCGACGCGGAACCCTCCGGTCAGGCCCTCGTCGCCGCCCCTCACCTGCTCGGCCGTCTGCTCCAGCCAGGAGCCGCGCGGCTCGGTGTCGCCGACCACCCGCGTGATCAGCACGCCCGTCCCGGCCCAGGCGACGACGGCGACGAGCACCGCGATCGCGACCCGCGTCCGGGTGACGCGCGGGCCGAGGACGAAGCCGCTGAGGAGCGCCAGGCCGAAGGCGCCGAAGAGCCCGGCCAGCGCGACGGTCACGAAGACCTCGCCGGTGTCCGCGAGGCCCCCGCCCACCGCGTCGTTGAGCGAGCGCGACAGCCGGCCGTTGTTGTTGCGTCCCGGGACGGTGCCCCACAGGAACAGCGCCAGCGGCGAGAGCGCGGCGGCCGCCACCCACCCCCAGACGCGTCCCGCACGTCGATGCACCCGCCACACACCGAAGCACCCCAGCGGGAGCAGGGCCCAGAGCGTCATCAGGATCGCGACCAGCCGGGCGTGGTCGCCGTCGGCGAGGAGGTAGAGCCAGGGCGCCACGACGACGGCGAGCCAGCGACCGCCCACTGCCAGCGCGAACAGGCCCGCCAGCACCCCGACGACCATGAGGACCCCCTGCCACCAGGGGGTCCTCCGCTGCCGACCGCCCGTTCCGGGGCGGCCTTCCTTCACCTTGATGGCCACGTGAGCTCCTGGAGCTGGGACAGGTCAGGCGGCATCCTAGGGAGGCCGCTCACGGGGCGGCGGACGACCCCGGGAGCACCACCGGCGACCGGGTGGGGTTCGGCGCCCCGGCCGGGAATGCGAGAACCGCCCCGGCGAAGGTCTCGCACGTGGGCGGTTCTCCCGACTCTCGTCGGTCTGGATCCCGGAGGATCCGCTGGCGGTGGCGGAGGGATTTGAACCCTCGGTCGGCTTGCACCGACAAACGCTTTCGAGGCGTTCTCCTTAGGCCGCTCGGACACGCCACCGCCGGGAAGGCTACCGGAGCCGGTGGAGGTCGGTGAAATCTGGGTCGCGCCAGCCCCGGCGCGCTCAGGCGCGCGGGTCGCGGCCGGTGAGGGCGACCAGGCGCTCGAGGTCGGTCGCGTCGTCGGGCGGCGTGACAGGCGGGCCGAAGGGACCGTCGCCGGCCTCGGGCGGCACCTCGAAGCCGGCGACGAACTCCCGGCAGGCGGCCACCGAGGCGGGATCGGGGTCGCACCGCCGGTCCGTGGCCCGGGCGAGGTCCCAGCCGTGCACGACGAGCTCGTTCAGCGCCACCTGGGCCGCCACCGCGCCGGGCAGGTCCACGCCGCCCGCCGCGGTCATGCCGTCGTACGCCGCCGGGTTGAGCCAGGCCTCGACGAGCACCTCCAGGTCGCGGACGATGCGGTCGCGCCAGCCCTCCTCCAACCGGGAGGCGTCACCGGCCCCGCCGCCGTCGGCGCCGGGCACGGGCTGCCGGTGGGCGGCGCCGGTGAACGCGATCGTGAGCCCACCGACGTGCTCGACGAGGTCGCCGACCGTGTAGTCGGGGCACGGCGTCGGCAGCGTCAGCTGGTCGTCGGTGGTGGCGAGGACCAGGCGACGCATGCTCGCGGCCGCGGGTCCGAGGTCGAGGGTGTCCATGCCGGTGCCGACCCGGCGCCGTCGCCGGACTCATCGGTCACCGGCGCTCGTCGCGCCGTGGCCCCGACGCGTCAGAGTCCCTGGGCGAGGCGGTGGTAGGCGGCGTTCCACCGCAGCTCGCGCTGGAAGGACCGGGGTGTGGTGTCGGCGTCGATGGTGAGCATCTCGACGCCGGTCATCTCCGCGAAGTCCTCGAGCACCTCGACGCCCACCGCCTGGGAGAGCACGGTGTGGTGCGGCGCCCCGGCCATCAGCCACGACTCGGCCGACGTCGACAGCGAGGGGCGGGGCTTCCAGACGGCGCACGCGACCGGGAGCTGCGGGAGCGCCTCGTCGGGCTCGACGCAGTCGATCTCGTTGACGGTCAGCCGGAGCCGGTCGCCGAGGTCGGCCAGCCCCGCGACGACCGCGGGGCCCGGGTCGCCGGTGAAGCGCAGCCGCACGGGGTCCTCGCGCCCGCCGATGGCGAGCGGGTGCACCTCCAGGGACGGCCGCTCGCTGGTGATGCTCGGGCAGACCTCGAGCATGTGGGCGCCGAGGATCTTCTCCTCGCCGGGGACCAGGTGGTAGGTGTAGTCCTCCATGAACGACGTGCCGCCGGGAAGCCCGGAGGCCATGACCTTGGTCGCGCGCAGCAGCACCGACGTCTTCCAGTCGCCCTCGCCGCCGAAGCCGTAGCCGTCGGCCATGAGCCGCTGCACCGCCAGGCCCGGCAGCTGGCGCAGGCCGCCGAGGTCCTCGAAGTTGGTCGTGAAGGCGCCGAAGCCCCCCTCACCGAGGAAGGACCGCAGCCCCAGCTCGACCCGCGCGCCGTAGCGCAGCGACTCGTGGCGCTCGCCGGCGGGCAGCAGCTCGGGCGCGACGCGGTAGGTGTCGGCGTACTCGGTGACGAGCTTGTCGATGTCGGTGTCGGCGACCTGGTCCACGACGGCGACCAGGTCGTTGACGCCGTAGGTGTTGACCGAGACCCCGAAGCGGCGCTGCGCCTCGACCTTGTCGCCCTCGGTGACCGCGACGTCGCGCATGTTGTCGCCGAAGCGGGCCAGCCGCAGGGTGCGGGTCTCGTGGCGGCCGACGGCGGCGCGGGCCCAGTGGGCGATGCGCTGCGCGACCACAGGCGACTCGACGTGCCCGGCGACGGTCTTGCGGGCGATGCCGAGGCGGGACTGGATGTAGCCGAACTCCCGGTCGCCGTGGGCGGCCTGGTTGAGATTCATGAAGTCCATGTCGATCGTCGCCCACGGCAGCGCCATGCCGGCCTGGGTGTGCAGGTGCAGCAGCGGCTTCTGCAGGGCGTCGAGGCCGGCGATCCACATCTTGGCCGGGGAGAAGGTGTGCATCCACGCGATGACGCCCACGCACTGCGAGGCGCTGTTGGCGTCCAGCATCTGCCGGTGGATGGAGGCGGCGTCGGTGAGCACGGGCTTCCACACGACGGTCGTCGGCAGCTCGCCCGCGGCGCCGAGCCGCTCGACGATGCCCTGCGACTGGGCGGCGACCTGGTCCAGGGTCTCGGGGCCGTAGAGCCCCTGGCTGCCGGTGAGGAACCAGACCTCGGGGAGGGGCGTGCTGGTCGTGGTCATCGTGGGTCCTTCTGCTGTCCGTAGACGTGCTGGTAGCGGTCGAAGAGCGAGTCGACGTCGGCCGGGTCGATGGTGAGCGGGACGCCGAGCTGGCGGGAGATGTGCACCGTGCGGGCGACGTCCTCGCACATCACGGCGGCCTTCACCGCGGCCCGCGCGGTCGGTCCGATGCTGAAGACGCCGTGGTTGCGCATGAGGACGGCCGGTGAGCGGCTGCCGCGCAGGGTCTCGACGATCCCGCGGCCGATCGAGTCGTCGCCGATGATCGCGAACGGGCCGACGGGGATCTCCCCGCCGAACTCGTCGGCGCCCATCGTGAGGACGCACGGCACCGGCTCCCCGCGGGCGGCCCAGGCCGTGGCGTACGTCGAGTGCGTGTGCACGACGCCGCCCACCTCGGGCAGCTCGCGGTAGACGTAGGCCTGGGCCTCGGTGTCCGACGAGGGCGCGTGGTCCCCCTCCACCACGCGCCCCCGCAGGTCGCAGACGACCATGTTGTCCGGCGTGAGGTCGTCGTAGGAGACCCCGCTGGGCTTGATCACCAGCAGGTCGTGCCCGGGCACGCGCGCGGAGACGTTGCCGGCGGTCCACACCACGAGCCCGTAGCGGGTGAGCTGCTCGTGGAGGGCGCAGACCTCGCGGCGCAGGGCCACGACGGTGTCGCGGACGTCGGCGGTCACGGTCATCGCGACTCCCTCCGCCCGACGGCCGCGCGCCGCAGCGCCTTGAGCCGGCGCATGGTGGGCTGCTCGCGGCCGAAGTGGTCGTGCAGCTCGAGGTAGATCTCGAAGAGCGCGTCGTAGGCGGTGGCCCGGTGCTCGTCGGGGACGTAGACGTCCGTGCGGACCCTCCCCATCGCCTTCGCCGCCGTCGGGACGTCCGGGTAGTGGCCGGCCGCCACGGCGGCGTGGATCGCCGCGCCCAGCGCCGGGCCCTGCTCGGAGTCGAGGATCGACAGCGGCAGCCGCGTCACGTCGGCGTAGACCTGCATCAGCAGGGGGTTGCGCGCCAGCCCGCCCGCGACGGTGAGCCCGTCGACCGGGATCCCGCTGTCGCGGAAGGTCTCCACGATCACGCGGGTCCCGAAGGCGGTCGCCTCGACGAGGGCGCGGTAGACGTCCTCCGGCCGGGTGGCCAGGGTGAGGCCGACCACGAGTCCCGAGAGCTCGTGGTCGACCAGGACCGAGCGGTTGCCGGAGTGCCAGTCGAGGGCGACCAGCCCGTGCTCGCCGATCTCCTGCTCCGAGGCCAGCCGGGTGAGGTGCTCGTGCAGCGACTCGCCCGCGGCGGCCGCCGCGTCGGCGTACGCCGGCGGCACGGCGTGCTCCACGAACCAGCCGAAGATGTCGCCGACGCCGCTCTGGCCGGCCTCGTAGCCCCAGGACCCGGCGACGATCCCGCCGTCCACGACCCCGCACATGCCGGGCACCTCGCGCAGCACCTCGGAGCTCACGACGTGACAGGTGGAGGTGCCCATGATCGCGACCATCTGCCCGGGGCCCACCGCCTGCGCGGCGGGCGCGGTCACGTGGGCGTCGACGTTGCCGACGGCCACGGCGATGCCCTCGGGGAGCCCGGTCCACGCCGCCGCCTCGGCGGTCAGGGAGCCCGCGCGGTCGCCGAGCCGGCCGATCGGCTGGTCGACCTTGCCCGCCACGAACGACTCGAAGCCCGGGGCGAGGGCCCCGAGGAAGCCCGGGGAGGGGTAGGACCCCTCCTGCTCGCCGTCGAGGCGCTGGTAGTTGCCCTTGTAGCCGGCGGAGCACGCGTTGCGGACGTAGCTGCCGCACAGCTGCCACACGATCCAGTCGGCGGCCTCGACCCAGCGCTCGGTCCGGTCGTAGACCTCGCGGTCCTCCTCGAAGAGCTGCAGCCCCTTCGCGAGCTCCCACTCCGAGGAGATCAGGCCTCCGTAGCGCGGGAGCCAGGCCTCGCCCCGCGCCTCGGCGAGGCGGTTGACCCGGTCGGCCTGGCCCTGGGCGGCGTGGTGCTTCCAGAGCTTGACGTAGGCGTGCGGCCGGTCGGCGAGGCCGTCGAGCTCGCAGAGCGGGGTGCCGTCGGCCAGGGTCGGCACCATCGTGCAGGCGGTGAAGTCGGTGGCGATGCCGACCACGTCGCCCGGGTCGATCCCGGCCGCCGCGACGGCCTCGGGAACCGCCGTGCGCAGGACCTCGCGGTAGTCCTCGGGCACCTGGAGCGCCCAGTCCGGCGGCAGCCGGCGCGACGCCCCCGGGAGCCGGTCCTCGATCACCGCGTGCGGGTAGGCGTGCGTCGCGGTGCCGACCTCGGCGCCGTCGGACACGCGCACCACCAGCGCGCGGCCCGACAGGGTGCCGAAGTCGACCCCCACGACGTACTGCTGCTCGGACATCTCTCCTACTTCCTGCGGGGGGTCGCGGAGCTGGCGCGGACGACCAGCTCGGGTCGGATCAGGCGGGCCGGCTCGCGCCGGTCGGGGTCGTGCGCGATGGCGCCGCGCAGGATCTCGATCGCCCGGCGGCCGACGGCGGTGAAGTCCTGCCGGACGGTGGTCAGCGGCGGGATTAGGTACGCCGCCTCGGGGATGTCGTCGAAGCCCACGACGCTCACGTCGCCCGGGACCGAGCGCCCGGCCTCCGACAGCGCGCGCAGCAGGCCCAGCGCCATCTGGTCGTTGGCGCAGAAGACGGCGGTCACGTCGCTCGAGCCCTGAGCGATCTCCCGCCCGGCCTCGTAGCCGCTGCGGGCCGACCAGTCGCCGACCAGGTGGCGCGACGGCCGGAGCCCCGCGGCGTACATGGCCGTCTGGAAGCCGAGCAGCCGGGCCCGGGCCTCAGTCCACTCCTGCGGGCCCGCGAGGTGGGCGATGTCCTCGTGGCCGAGGTCGATGAGGTGCCGCGTGCCGAGCTCGGCGCCCGCGACCTGGTCGACGCCCACGGTCCAGCGCGCCCGGTCGGGATCGCCCTCGACCACGACGACGGGCGTGCCGCCGGCCTCCTGGGCCCGGGCCACCTCCAGCGCGTCGTCGTTGGCGGCGATCAGCACGATCCCCTCCACGGCGTGGTCGCGCAGGTGGTCGATGGCGTCGGTCAGCGACGCGCGGGTGTGGTTGGGCAGGTTGACCGAGCTCACGAAGTAGCCGGCCTCGCGACCCGCCGCCTGGATGGTGCGGTGCACCGTGCTCGGACCCCAGTAGCCGCTCTTGGACCCGATGACCCCGATCGTCGCCGAGCGGCGGGTCACCAGGGCGCGGGCGGCGGTGTTGGGCCGGTAGCCCAGCTGGCGGATGGCCTGCTCGACGCGCTCGCGGGTGGCCGGGCGCAGGTTGCTCTGCCCGTTGACGACGCGCGAGACCGTCTGGTGCGAGACCCCGGCTAGCCGGGCGACGTCGGCCATCACCGGGACGCGGCCGGTGGGACGGGCCGGCGCGTCGGTCGGCGGCCCGGTCGGCAGAGGTGTCGGCAGACCGGTCGGCAGTGGGGCCGTCACGACTGGCGCCGTGTCATGAACCGCTGGATCACCACGAACACCAGCACCAGCAGGCCGATGGTGATCCTGGTCCACCACGAGCTGAGGGTGCCGTCGAAGGAGATGAAGGTCTGGATCGTGCCGAGCACCAGCACGCCGAGCATGGAGCCGATCACCAGCCCGCGCCCGCCGGTGAGCAGGGTGCCGCCGATCACCACCGCGGCGATGGCGTCCAGCTCCATGCCCACGGCGTGCAGGCTGTTGCCGGACAGGGTGTAGACCGCGAACAGGAGTCCGCCGAGCGCCGCGCAGAAGCCACTGATCGTGTAGACGCCGACCTTCACCGCCGCGACGCGCAGCCCCATCAGCATGGCCGAGCTCTCGCTGCCGCCGACGGCGTAGACGGTGCGGCCGAAGCGGGTGCGGGCCAGCACGTAGGCCGCCACCGCCACGACGGCCAGGGCCACCACGACGGTCCACGTCGTGTAGTAGCCGCCGGGCAGCGTGATCGTGGAGAACGCGATCTCGGAGAACGTCGGGTCGCTGATCGAGATCGACTCCACGTTGATCAGGTAGGTCAGTCCCCGCGCCAGGAACATGCCGGCCAGCGTGGCGACGAAGGGCTGGATGTCGAAGTAGTGGATGAGCAGCCCCATCAGGGTGCCCAGCACGGCGCCGACCACGAGCACGGTCGCCATGGCGAGGTACGGGGACCAGCCCAGCTCGAGCGTCCGGGCGGCGATCATCGTCGACAGCGCGACCACGGAGCCGACCGAGAGGTCGATGCCGCCGGTGAGGATCACGAAGGTCATCCCCACCGCCAGGACGATCAGGAACGCGTTGTCCAGCAGCAGGCTCAGGAAGACCTGCGGGTCGGCGAAGCCCTCGTAGCGCAGGCCGCCGACGCCGAAGAGGCCGACGAACAGCGCGAACGTCGCCAGCACGGGCAGGTAGCGCGAGGGCGGGCGGTAGCCGCGGACGCGGTCCCAGGGGGAGGCTCCGGCGACGGGGACGGTGGCGGTGCTCATGAGGTGGCTGCCTTCGCGACGAGGGGCGCCGGGCGGCGTACGCGCAACGCGGCGCGGGCCTTCGGCGACTGGACCAGGCACACCGCCACGACGACGAGGGCCTTGAACAGGTAGTTGGCCTCCGAGGGGATGCCGATGTTGGGGATGGTCTTCTCGAGGGTGGTGATGAAGAGCGCGCCGACGAGCGTGCCGGTCAGCGAGAAGCGTCCGCCGGCCAGGGAGGTCCCGCCGATCACGACGGCGAGGATCGCGTCGAGCTCGATCCACAGGCCCAGGCTGTTGGCGTTCACGGAGTTGGTGTTGGCGGCGATGATCAACCCCGCCAGCCCGGCGCAGAGGGCGGCGAAGACGTAGACGGTCCAGATGATCGTGCGGGCCCGGACGCCGGCCAGGCGGCTGGCCTCCGGGTTGATCCCGACGGCCTCGATGAGCATCCCGAGCGCCGTACGACGGGTGACCAGGGCGGTCAGGCCGAAGACCAGCAGCGCCACGAGCATCGCGACCGGCAGCGTCAGCACGAAGCCCGACGCCAGGTCGCTGAACACGTCGTTGTTGACGGTGGTGATCTGCCCGTCCGTGACCAGCATGGCCAGCCCGCGCCCGGCGACCATCAGCACGAGCGTGGCGATGATGGGCTGGATGCCGAGCACCGCGACGAGGAAGCCGTTCCACAGGCCGAGCAGGACGCAGACCCCGAGCGCCATCGAGCAGGCCACGATCGCGGTGCCGACGGCCCCCTCGTCGCTGCCCACGATGTAGGTGCAGGCGACCGCCCCCGCGATGGCGGCGACGGCCCCCACCGAGAGGTCGATGCCGCGGGTCGCGATGACCAGCGTCATCCCGAGCGCGACCAGGAGCACCGGCGCGCTGTTGCGCAGCACGTCGATCAGGCTGCCGAAGAGGTGGCCGTCCTGCATGCGGATGTCGAAGAACGACGGGGTGGCCACCACGTTGATGAGGAGCAGCACGACCAGCGCGAGCACCGGCCAGACCAGCTGGTGGGCGAGGACCTTACGCACGGGACTCCTCCTCCTGCGGCGAGGTGGCCTCGCCGGCGATGATCTCCAGCAGGTCGCTGACGCTGACGTCGTCGTTGGGTCGCTCCGCGATCTTGCGCCGGTCGCGCATGACCACCAGGCGGTCGCTGAGGCGGAGCACCTCCTCCAGCTCGGCGGAGATGAACACCACCGACATGCCGCGGCGGGCCAGGTCGGCGACGAGCTGCTGGATCTGCGCCTTGGCGCCGATGTCGATCCCGCGGGTGGGCTCGTCGAGGATCAGCACCTCGGGCTGCGTCAGCAGCCAGCGGGCGAGCAGCACCTTCTGCTGGTTGCCGCCGGACAGGTTGCGCATCAGCGCCTGAGGGTCGGGCGGGCGGATGTCGAGGGTCTCGATGTACTCCGCGACCAGCCGGTGCCGGGTTCCCGTGGGGATCGGGCGCAGCCAGCCGCGGGACGCCTGGAGCGCCAGCAGCATGTTGTCGGCGACCGTGAGGTCCTCGATGACGCCCTCGGCGCGGCGGTTCTCGCTGGAGAACGCGATCTTGCGGTCGATCGCGTGGCGGGGGCTGCGCAGCCGGCGCCGCTCCGAGCGGATCTGGAGCTCGCCGTGGTCGGCGGTGTCGGCGCCGAACAGCAGGCGCGCCAGCTCGGTGCGCCCCGAGCCGAGCAGCCCGGCGATGCCGACCACCTCGCCGTCGTAGAGCTCGAGGTCGAAGGCCTCCAGCGAGCCCTTCCGGCTCAGCCCGAGGGCCTTCATCACCGGGGCTCCGCCCGCCCGGGCGTCGGTGGCGGCGACCTCCCGGTCGAGCCGCTCCAGCACCTCGAGCTCGCGCCCGATCATCAGCTGCACCAGCTCCAGCTGGGTGGTCGAGGCCACCGTGCGCTCGCCGACGAGGCGGCCGTTGCGCAGGATCGTCATGCGGTCGGCGATCTCGTAGACCTGGTCGAGGAAGTGGGAGACGAACACGATGGCGGTGCCCTGGTCCCGCAGGGTCCGCATCACCGTGAAGAGCTTGGCCACCTCGTCGGCGTCCAGGCTCGAGGTGGGCTCGTCGAGGATGAGCACCCGCGCGTCGACGTCGACGGCGCGGGCGATGGCCACGAGCTGCTGGACGGCGATCGGGTGCTCGCCCAGGGTCGAGGTCGGGTCGACGTCGATGCCGAGCCGGTCGAGGGTCTCGCGGGCCCGTCGGTTCATCGCCCGGACGTGGATGCCCCCGAGGCGGCGGGGCTCCCGGCCGAGCAGCATGTTCTCGGCCACGGTGAGGTTAGGGACCAGGTTGACCTCCTGGTAGACGGTGCTGATGCCCGCCGCCTGGGCGGCCGCCGGCGAGGAGAAGTGGTGCTCCTCCCCGGCCACGCGGATCGTGCCCTCGTCGATCGTGTAGACGCCGGTCAGCGCCTTGATCAGCGTCGACTTGCCGGCACCGTTCTCGCCCATGAGGGCGTGGACCTCGCCGGGCAGGAGTCGCAGGCCGACCCCGGAGAGCGCGCGCACCGCCCCGAAGGTGATCGAGACGTCCTGCATCTCGATGACCGGCGTCGTGGCGGACTGCGCGGCCACGTCGGGCGGCTGGAGGTCCATCTGCGTCATCTCGTTCCTCTCGTGCGGTGCGGGGTCGGGGCCGCCCGGGGACACCTCCGGGGGGGGCCCAGCGACGGGGGGGCAGGACAGTGGGGGGGGC
>NZ_JACJGM010000013.1 GCF_015024225.1 Nocardioides lijunqiniae | reverse complement strand
TAAGTGAGTTCTTTCGGTAAGGGTGCTGGGGGTGGGGTGGGCCCCGCACCCCCCCCCCGGCCGGGGCGGCCCCCACGGCCGGGGCGTCAGTACTGGCGGTCGGCCAGGACCTCGGCGGCCTGCTCCTGCGTGAAGGTGGTCTCCTCGGTGACCACGCGCTCGGGCACGTCCTCGCCGTCCACGACCTTCTGGGCGAGGTCCATCAGCTGGGGACCGAGCAGGGGATTGCACTCGACGATGAAGCTGATCTTGCCCTCGGCGAGCGCCGCCATCCCGTCCTTCACCGCGTCGACGGTGATGATCTTGATGTCCTTGCCGGGCTCCAGGCCCGCGGCCTCGATCGCCTCGATCGCGCCGAGACCCATGTCGTCGTTGTGGGCGAAGACCACGTCGATGCCCTTCTCGGACCCGAGGAACGTCTCCATCACCTTCTTGCCGCCGTCACGGGTGAAGTCGCCGGTCTGGGACGCCACGACCTCGACGGTGTCCTCCGCCTCGATGGCCGAGGCGAAGCCCTCGGCCCGGTCCAGCGCCGGCGCGGCACCCGTGGTGCCCTCGAGCTGCACGACGTTGATGGCGCCGTTGCCGTCGACGTCCATCTCGCCGGCGTTCTCGACCAGCCACTCGCCGGCCTTCTCGCCCTCGAGGATGAAGTCGGAGCCGAGGAACGTCTCGTAGAGCGAGGTGTCCTCGGAGTCGACCGCGCGGTCGGTGAGGATCACCGGGATCTTGGCGCGCTTGGCCTCCTGCAGGACCGCGTCCCAGCCGGTCTCGACGACCGGGCTGAAGGCGATGACGTCGACCTTCTGCTGGATGTAGGACCGGATCGCCTTGATCTGGTTCTCCTGCTTCTGCTGCGCGTCGGAGAACTTGAGCTCGAAGCCGGCCTCCTCGGCCGACTCCTGGACGGACTTCGTGTTCGCCGTGCGCCAGCCGCTCTCGGCGCCGACCTGCGCGAAGCCCATCGTGATCGAGCCGTCGTCGTTGCCTGAGGCGGAGTCGGAGTCACTGCCGCAAGCGGTGAGCACCATTGCGCTCAGCGTGATCGCACTTGCGGCGACCAGGGTCTTCTTTGCCACTGTCTTTCCTCCAGATCAACGGGCGTCGCGCCCTTGTGACCGGTGTCACTGTGGTGAGTGTGAGCGCTAACATTCGTGCGCGTCAAGAGGTTCCGGGCAGATCGCCCGGAAAAATGTGAGCGCTCACTTCAGCGCGGTGAACTCCCACTCGAGCGCGCAGCGGTAGGTCTCGCCCGGGCGGAGCACCGCCGAGGGCCACTCCGGGTGATGCGGGGAGTCCGGGAACAGCTGCGGCTCCATCGCCACGCCGTCGCCCTGACGGTAGACCCCGCCCGAGGCGTCGCGCCGGGTGCCGTCGAGGAAGTTGCCGGTGTAGACCTGCAGCCCCGGCTGGTCGGTGCGCAGCACCGCGCGGGTGCCGGCCGCACGCGACTCGAGCACCGCCACGTCGCGCCACCCCTCGCCGTCGAGCACGTAGTTGTGGTCGATGCCCCGCGCCCAGGTCACCTGCTCCTCGTCGCGTCGCACGGCCGGCCCGATCGGGGCGGGGGCGCGGAAGTCGAACGCCGTGCCGGCCACCGGGGCGTGCTCGTCACCCAGCGGGATCCCCTCGGCGTCGACCGGGGTGTAGCGCTCGGCGTGCACGGTCAGCTCGTGGCCGTCGATGGTGCCGGCGCCGTCGCCGTCGAGGTTCAGGTAGGCGTGGCTGGTGAGGTTGACCAGCGTGGGGGCGTCGGTGGTCGCCTCGAGGTCGACGCGCACCCGGTCGCCCGACACGGTGAACGTCACCCGCGCGGTGACGTTGCCCGGGAAGCCCTGGTCGCCGTCGGGGCTCTCCAGCTGGAGCACGGCCCGGTCGTCGTCCTGCTCGACGACCTCCCAGATCCGGCGGTCGAAGCCGTCGGGCCCGCCGTGCAGGTGGTGGCCGCGGTCATGGGTCCCGAGCACGAGCTCCCGCCCGTCGAGGGTGACCCGGCCGCGGGCGATCCGGTTGGCGTAGCGCCCGATCGTGCCGCCGATGTAGTCGGTCGAGGCCAGGTAGTCGGCCGGGTCGCGGTGACCGAGCGCGACGTTGCGCCGCGCTCCCCCCGCCTCGACCTCCAGCCGGTGCACGGTGGCGCCGAGGGTCAGCAGGTGCAGCACCGCGCCCGGCGCGGAGCCGAGGACGAGCCGGTGGACGGTGTGGCCGGACGGGGTCGTGCCCCACTCGCTGACGCGACTCATGTGAACGCTCACTTCGCGATCGTACGGCGGTCGGGCGCCGGGCCGGTCGAGGCCCGGACCACCAGCTCGGGCGCGACGAGGGCGACGGCGGCGTCCCGCTCGCCCGCGAGGGCCCGCACGGTGAGGTCGACGGCGTGCCGGCCGAGCTCGGAGAACTGCTGGGAGACCGTCGTGAGCCCCGGCCAGAAGTAGGCGGCCTCGGGCACGTCGTCGAAGCCGACGACGCTGACGTCCTCCGGCACCCGTCGCCCGTGCTCGTGCAGCGCCCGGAGCACGCCGAGCGCCATGGCGTCGTTGGCGACGAACACCGCGGTGACGCTCGGGTCGGCCGCGATCGTGCGGCCGGCGGCGTACCCGCTCGCCGACGACCAGTCCCCCTCCGCCTGGGGCCCCGGCTGCAGGCCGCGGTCCTCGTGCGCGCGCTCCCACCCCGTGCGCCGCTGGACGGCCTCGACCCAGTCGAGCGGGCCGGTCACCTGCGCCACCCGCTCGTGCCCGAGGTCGAGCAGGTGGTCGGTGGCCAGCCGGGCGCCGAGCTCCTGGTCGATCCCGGCCGCCATCGACTCCCCCGCGGTCACGCCCTGCACGATCGCGACCGGGACGGCGAGCTCCAGCGAGCGGGTGCGCTCGAGCGCCTCACGGTGCGCGACCGCCACGACGATCGCCTCGACGGCCTGGTCCAGCAGCCGCTCGACGGCGCCGCGCAGGGAGTCGGCGCCGAAGTCCGAGAGCCCCACCAGCGAGACCTCGTAGCCGGCGTCGTGGCCGGCCTCCTGCACCGCGACGGCGATCATGCTCGGTCCGTGCAGGGCCAGGTGCGCGGAGATCATGCCGATGCGCCCCGAGCGGTTGGTCGCGAGCACGCGGGCGGCGGCGTTGCGCCGGTAGCCCATCTCCTCGATGGCCGCGAGCACCCGGGACCGGGTCGCCTCCTTGACGAGCGGGGACCCGTTGAGGACGCGGGACACCGTCTGGTGCGAGACGCCGGCCTGCGCCGCGACGTCGGCCATGCTCGGTGAGCGCTGCGCGCCGTGGCGGTCGCGCGGCGCTCCGGACATGGGCGACATGCTAGGCGTCGCTCGGACGCCGCGTGCCACCCCGCCAGCGGGTCAGCCGATCGTCGCGGGATGCAGGCGGGCGCCCTTGACCACCTTGTCCACGGCGTTCTTCGGCCCGTGCAGCGCGAGGCCCACCAGGTCGAGGCCCGCGCCGGCCACCGCGGCGACGGTGGCCCGGTTGGCCTCGTCGTGGCCGGTGCCGAACATGTCGGCGGTGTAGACGGCCACCGCCAGCTCGCGGCGCAGCGCGCGCTCACGCGCGGCCCGGAGCACCTCGGCGTCCGCCTCGAAGACCAGCACCGGCATCCCGAGCATCGGCAGGTACGCCGTGCCGTCGGCGTCGGCGTACGGGTCACCGACGAGGTGCGGCGACGCGGCGGCGATGCCGCTGGCGAGGAAGGCCGTGACGTTGAGCCGCTGCCAGGCGGCGAGGTCGGCGCGGACCAGGACGGCGATCTTGGTGTCGAACGGCGGCGTGAGGGCGTCGTGCATGGCTCGATCCTGGCCGCCGGCGCGGCGGCGGTCTTGTACGTTCGTGACATGCCAGGCACCACGGACGTCCGGGCCTGGCGTCCGTCCGTGCCGGGGGTGGCCGAGGTGCTGCACGCGCACTTCCCGCACCACGCCTACCCCTCGCACACGCACGACACCTGGACGGTCCTGCTCGTCGACAGCGGCACGGTCCTCTACGACCTCGGCGGCCGCGCGCACGCCACCCGCCGCGAGTCGGTGACGCTGCTGCCGCCGCACGTGCCGCACGACGGTCGGGGCGCGACGGTGGACGGGTTCCGCAAGCGCGTGGTCTACCTCGAGGCCGGCACCCTCGACGTCGCCGGCACCGGGCGCAGCGTCGACGAGCCCACCAGCGACGACCCCGGGCTCGTGCGCCAGGTGCGGTCGCTCCACCACGCCCTGCGGCACCCCGGCGACGAGCTCGAGGCGGCCTCGCAGCTGGCGCTGGTCGTCGAGTCGCTGTCGTGCCGGCTGCGCGGCGTCCCGGCCGCCGGGTCGCGGCGCGACGCGGCGCTCGCCCGTCGGCTGCGCGACCTCCTGGACGCCTCGGTCGTCGAGGGCCTCACCCTGGCCGACGCGGCCGCCGAGCTGGGCGCCTCCGAGGCCCACCTCGTGCGCACGTTCCGCCGCGAGCTCGGCATCTCCCCGCACCGCTACCTCACCGGCCGCCGCGTCGACGCGGCCCGGCGCCTGCTCCTCGACGGGATGCCGCCCGCGCAGGTGGCCGCCGAGGTCGGCTTCCACGACCAGTCCCACCTCACCCGCCACTTCAAGCACGTCCTCGGCGTGCCCCCCGGCCGCTACGCCGCCCGCTCCGCCTGACCGCTGCGCAGATGGTCGGGGGGACCTCAGGTGGGGGCGGGGACGTCGTGGCGCTCGAGGAGGCGGGCGTCGACGGCGGCGGGGTTGAGGACCTGGTCGAGGGCCATGGAGGCGCAGCCGACGAGGCCGGCGCGGTCGCCGAAGGTGGAGGGGAGGAACTGCAGGTCGCGGGTGGCCAGCGCCGAGGCGCGGGCGTAGACGCTCTCGCGGACGCCGGCGGCGTAGACGTCGAAGGCGGCGGCCATGTCGCCGCCGAGCACGACGGCCTGGGGGTTGAGCAGGTTGATGGCGACGGCCAGGACCTCGCCGAGCTGGCGGCCGCTCTCGCGCAGCAGCTGCTTGGCCTCGGGGTCGCCGGTCTGCGCCAGCGCCACCAGGTCGCGCACGTGGTCGACGGGCTGACCCGACTCACTGAGCCGCGTCACCAGCGCCCACCCGCCGGCGAGCGTCTCGAGGCAGCCGGTGTCGCCGCAGCGGCACGGGCGCCCCTCGGCGGCGTCGACCTTGGTGTGGCCGATCTCGCCGGCGCCGCCGAGGTGGCCCGACACGACCCGGCCCTCGGCGATGATGCCCAGCCCCAGGCCGGTGGAGGCCTTGACGACGAGCAGGTCGCGGAAGCGGGCGGCGTGGCCCAGGCGCTCGGAGCGCGCGAGCACGTCGGCGTCGTTGCCGACGTAGAGCGGGGCGGCGCCGACCTCCTCGAGGTACGGCGCGAGGTCGGCGCCGTCCCAGCCGCCCATCACCGGGGAGTCGACGCTGACGCCGCGGACCGGGTCGACGGTGCCCGGGAGGCTGACCCCGACGGCGAGGACGGTGCGCTCGGCCGCGGTCTCCTCCAGCAGGCGGCACAGGTGCTGGGCGACCGGCGGCATCACCACGTCGGGCCCGGCGCCGACCTCGTGGTCGACGGAGGCCGAGCCCAGCTCCTCGCCCATCAGGTCGAAGACCGCGAGCTGGGAGCGGGAGCGGCCGATCGCGGCCGCCAGGACGACGCCGGCGTCCTTGTGGAACAGGATGCTGCCGGGGGGCCGCCCGCCCGTGGACGCGAGCTCCTCGCCGACCAGCAGCAGGCCCGCGTCGGCCAGCGCCGAGACCCGGGCGACCACGGCGGTGCGTGACAGCCCGGTGATCCGGCGCAGCTCGGAGCGGGTGCTGGCCCGCCCCGACCGCACCAGCTCGAGCACGTCGCCGGCGGAGGTCATGCCCTGATTCTAGGGTCTTGCGCACGCCTGGATCCGGGTCGTGGACGACTTGTGTACGAGAAATACCTAAGTTGTGCTTGTTGAATGCACCCTTGTGTCCTTACCGTGGTGTGGTGACCCTGCCTGCGACCGAGCTCTCCCCCGGTCTCCCGACCTCTGACTTCACCGTCTTCGGGGGCACCGGCGACCTCGCGCTGCGCAAGCTCCTGCCGGCGCTCTACCAGCGCGAGCTCGAGGGCCAGCTGCCCGACGGCACCCGCGTCATCGGCGTCTCCCGCTCCGACCTGGACGACGACGGCTACCGCCACCTCGTGCAGGAGGCGCTGCACCGCCACGTCGTGGCCGACGAGCTCGACGAGGACGCCGTACGCCGCCTGCTGGCGCGCGTGCGCCACCTGACCCTCGACTCCCACGAGCCCGAGGGCTGGCACCTGCTGCACGACCTCCTCAAGGACCGGCCCTGCGGCCACGACGGCGACGAGGCCGTGCGCGTGTTCTACCTCGCGGTGGCGCCGGCGCTGTTCGGCCCGACCTGCGAGCGGCTCGAGGCCGCCGGGGTCGTCGAGCCGACCTCGCGCGTGGTCCTGGAGAAGCCGGTCGGGCGCGACCTCGCCTCCGCGCTGGAGATCAACGACGCCGTCGGCCGGGTCTTCGACGAGCAGCAGATCTTCCGCATCGACCACTACCTCGGCAAGGAGAGCGTCCAGAACCTCCTCGTCACCCGCTTCGCCAACACCTTCCTCGAGCCCCTGTGGAACTCCCGCTGGGTCGACCACGTGCAGATCACCGTGGCCGAGACGCTCGGCGTCGGCGACCGCGGCGGCTACTACGACACCTCCGGCGCCCTGCGCGACATGGTGCAGAACCACCTGCTGCAGCTGCTGTGCCTGGTGGCCATGGAGCCGCCGACGTACGTCGGTCGCGAGACGGTGCGCGACGAGAAGCTCAAGGTGCTGCAGGCGCTCAAGCCGATGACGGCCGAGGACGTCGACCGCGACACGGTGCGCGGCCGCTACACCGAGGGTCTCGTCGACGGCCTGCCCGCGGCGTCGTACTCCGAGGACGTGGGCCATCCCGGCAGCAGCACCGAGACGTTCGTGGCGGTGCGCGCCGAGGTGCAGAACTGGCGCTGGGCCGGCGTCCCGTTCTACCTGCGCACGGGCAAGCGGATGGACCGCCGGATGTCGGAGATCGTGGTGGTCTTCAA
Source organism: Nocardioides lijunqiniae (assembly GCF_015024225.1). Lineage (GTDB taxonomy): Bacteria > Actinomycetota > Actinomycetes > Propionibacteriales > Nocardioidaceae > Nocardioides > Nocardioides lijunqiniae. The sequence continues at coordinate 117,057 of NZ_JACJGM010000013.1, read as the reverse complement.
GGAGCCGCCGCACGCGATGTTCCCGCACAGCGAGGGCGCCACCTCGCCCAACCGCCTGCACATCCAGGTGCAGCCCGACGAGGGCATGCGCCTGCACATGACGGCCAAGGAGCCGGGCCCCGGCGGCATCCGGCTGCGGCCGGTCTCGCTCGACCTCAGCTACGCGACGACGTTCACCCAGCGCAGCCCCGACGCCTACGAGCGGCTGCTGATGGACGTCATCCGCGGCAACCCGACCCTCTTCATGCGCCGCGACGAGGTCGAGGCCGCGTGGACCTGGGTCGAGCCGATCCTCCGGCGCTGGGCGACGTCGCCCGACCGCCCCAAGCGCTACCCGGCCGGCACCAGCGGGCCGACCGCCGCCGCCACGCTCATGGAGCGCGACGGCCGACACTGGCAGGAGTCCGACCTATGAGCCGACCCCCGATGAACCCCGTCGTGGCGGAGGTGACCGCCCGGATCGTCGCGCGCAGCGCCGTGAGCCGGCGCGCCTACCTCGCCCGCATCCGCGCGGCCGCCGACCAGGGCCCGGCCCGTGGCAAGCTCGGCTGCGCCAACATCGCCCACGGCTTCGCCGCCTCCGAGCCGGCCGAGAAGACCGCGCTGCGCGGTCGCACCAAGCCGAACCTCGCGATCGTCACCAGCTACAACGACATGCTCTCGGCGCACCAGCCGTACGGCGAGTACCCGCCGGTCCTGAAGCAGGCCACCATCCGCGCCGGCGGGATCGCCCAGGTCGCCGGCGGCGTGCCCGCGATGTGCGACGGGATCACCCAGGGCCGCGACGGCATGCAGCTCTCGCTCTACAGCCGCGACGTCATCGCGATGTCCGCGGCGATCGCCCTGAGCCACGACATGTTCGACGGCGCGCTGATGCTCGGCGTCTGCGACAAGATCGTGCCGGGCCTGCTGATCGGCGCGCTGTCCTTCGGCCACCTGCCCACCGTCTTCGTGCCCGCGGGCCCGATGGCCTCGGGCCTGCCGAACGGCGAGAAGGCGCGCGTGCGCCAGCTGCACGCCGAGGGCAAGGTCGGGCGCGAGGAGCTGCTCGAGGCCGAGGCGGCGTCGTACCACTCGCGCGGCACGTGCACGTTCTACGGCACCGCCAACTCCAACCAGCTGCTGATGGAGGTGCTCGGCCTGCACCTGCCGGGCTCGTCCTTCGTCAACCCCGGCACGCCCCTGCGCGAGGCGCTGACCCGCGCCGCCGCGGCGCGCGCCGTCGCGATCACCCGCCAGGGCGGCGAGCCGACGCCGATCGGCGAGGTCGTCGACGAGAAGGCGATCGTCAACGCGTGCGTCGCGCTGCTGGCCAGCGGCGGCTCCACCAACCACACGCTGCACCTCGTCGCGATCGCCCGCGCCGCGGGCATCGCGCTCACCTGGCAGGACCTCTCGGACCTCTCGGCCGTCGTGCCGCTGCTGGCGCGCATCTACCCCAACGGCTCCGCCGACGTGAACCACTTCCACGCCGCCGGCGGCATCGGCTTCCTCATCCACACGCTGCTGCGCCACGGGCTGATGCACGAGGACGTCGAGACGATCATGGGCCACGGCCTGAGCCGCTACACGACCGAGCCGGTGCTGCGCGGCGACGACCTCACCTGGGAGGAGGGCCCCAAGGCCAGCCTCGACCTCGACGTGCTGCGCCCGGCGGACGAGCCGTTCGCCGCCGACGGCGGCCTCAAGGTCCTGACCGGCCCGCTGGGCACGGCGGTCATCAAGACCTCCGCGGTCAGGCCCGAGCACCGCGTCGTCACCGCGCCCGCGCTGGTCTTCGACGACCAGGCGGAGTTCCTGCAGGCCTTCCAGGACGGGCGCCTCGACGGCATCGACCTGGTCGCGGTCATCCGCTACCAGGGTCCCGCGGCCAACGGCATGCCCGAGCTGCACAAGCTCACGCCCGCGCTCGGCGTGCTCCAGGACCGCGGCCAGAAGGTCGCGATCGTCACCGACGGACGGATGTCGGGCGCGTCGGGCAAGGTACCGGCCGCGATCCACGTGACGCCCGAGGCGGCGCTCGGCGGTCCGCTCTCGCGGGTCCGCGACGGCGACCTGCTCACCGTCGACGCCCTCACCGGCCAGCTGCTGGTCGACGACGTCTTCGCCCTGCAGCAGCGCGTGCCGACCGGCCGCGCGCCCGAGGGCGAGGAGTGGGCCGGGACCGGCCGCGAGCTGTTCGCGGCGTTCCGCGCCACGGTCGGCCCGGCCGACGCGGGTGCGAGCGTCTTCCCGGCGTACGGCTTCCCCCAGACGGAGGTGCCCGTTGTCCAGCCTGCCTGAGCCCCGGAGCACGTCGCTGCTCGACGTCGTGCCGGTGCTGCCGGTCGTCGTCATCGACCGGCTCGAGGACGCCGTCCCCGTCGCGCGCGCCCTGGTGGCCGGCGGCCTGCCGGCCATCGAGCTCACCCTGCGCACCCCCGTGGCGCTCGACGCGATCCGCGCGATCGCCGACGACGTGCCCGAGATCCTCGTGGGCGCCGGCACCGTCGTGACGCCCGGCCAGGCCAAGGAGGCCCTGGACGCCGGCGCGCGCTTCCTGGTCTCCCCCGGCGCCACGCCGACGCTGCTCGCGGCCATGGCCGACACCGGTCTGCCGTTCCTGCCCGGCACCGCCACGGTCTCGGAGGCGCTGGCCGTCCTCGAGGCCGGCTTCACGGAGATGAAGTTCTTCCCCGCGGAGGCGTCCGGCGGGGCGGCGTACCTGAAGTCGGTGGCCTCCCCGGTCCCGGCCGCGCGGTTCTGCCCCACCGGGGGCATCACCGCCACCACGGCGGCCGACTACCTCGCCCTGCCCAACGTCGGCTGCGTCGGCGGCTCCTGGCTCACCCCGCCCGCCGTCCTCGAGGCCGGCGACTGGGCCCGCGTCGAGTCCCTCGCGAGAGCGGCCGCCGACCTCCGCTGAGCCCGTCCGCCGGGGCTGCTCTCAGGTCACCTTGACGACCCGCACCGCGGAGGTGGAGGGGGCCACGGTCGCGGAGCCTCGGTAGGTGGCGGAGACCTTGTGGCGGCCGCGCTTGGCGATCTTGACGGTGACCACGGCCTTGCCGTTCCTCACCGCCACCCGCCGGACCACCTTGCCGTCGACCTTCACGGCCACCGTCCCGGTGGCGGTCGGGCTGGAGGTCACCTTCACGGTGACCCGCAGCGGCTTGCCGCGCCCGACCTTGGTCCGGTTCGTCGAGACCCTGGTGGAGGACGTCGCCCTGGCGACCGGCGCGGTGGCCGAGGAGGTCGAGACCCCCGGCGCCTTGCCGGCCTTGGTGGCGCTCACCCGCACCGACAGCCGTCGTCCGACGTCCGCCGCACCGACCCGGTACGTCGGTCCGGTCGCGCCGGCGATCGGCGTGCCGTTGCGCAGCCACTGCCGGGCCAGGGCGAGGCCCTTGGTGTTCCAGGAGCCGGTGGTGGAGGCCAGCGTCGAGCCGACCCGCGCCGGACCGGTCACCTGGGGGGCGACCAGCGCCGCGACCGTCTCCACGTCGGCCAGGGTCACGGTCTCCTGGCGCACCGCCTCGGGGTTGCCCGCGACGTCGGTGGAGGCGAAGTCGACCAGGTGGGGGCCGTAGCCCGTCACCGTGATCGGCGCCTCGCCGGCCACCTGCCACTCGCCGCCGTCGACGCGGTAGGCCGTGCGACCCACCCCGCTGGTCGCGTCCTGAGCCGAGAAGACCAGGGTCGCCCGGTCGGAGAACTCGACCCCCGGCCGCTGCGTGACCGCGAGCTGCGTCGTCGGCGCGACCGTGTCGATCCAGACCGGCAGGGTTCCGACCGCCGAGGTGTTGCCGGCCGCGTCGCGACCGCGGAAGGTCAGCTCCCGCTTGCCGTCACCGGTGACCGGCACCGGTCCGACGTAGGCCTGCCAGCCGGCGTCCGCACCGGTCTCGACCGTGAGGGCCTCGTCCCGGTTGTCCGCGGCGTCGACCTGCACGAGGACGTCCGAGCGGTACCACCCGTCGTCGCCCACGGTCCCCGAGGAGACCGCGGCGGAGAGGTCCGGCGCCTGGGTGTCGGCCGGGACCGGCAGCACCCACAGGTCGGCGATCGACGGGTCGAAGAAGCCCGACGCGTCCGTCGGGTACTCGAAGCGCACCCGCACGTCGCCGTCGGCCGCCAGGACCGACGGGTCGTCGACCAGCGCGTCGTAGACCTTGGTGCCCGCGCCCCCCTCAGTGCGCGGGACCAGCTGCGTCTTGACCAGGACGTCGTCGACGTAGACGTGGTACTTCTTCGTCCGCGCGCCGTCGAAGGTCTCGATGTTGCGCAGGACGAACGGCTGACCGGCGGGCACGTCGACCAGCACGGAGTACCAGGACCCGGGCGTGGCCGAGTTGGCGTAGCGGCGGGTGAGCCCGGCCTCCACGTTGGTCCCGCTGCTCGCCGAGGCCTGAAGACCGTGCGCGGTCTCGGAGGCGCCGTTGCCGAAGTCGACGTGGTCGACGACGCCCGCGCTGGGCGGGGTGGCGAGGCCGAGCGTCGCCGTCGTGTCCCTCGACGCCAGGGTCGCGCCCGCGCGGCGGACGGAGACCGTCACCGGCATGCTCCCGGCCACGCGGTCGAGGGGCACCACCACCGGCACCGTCGCGACGACGGATCCGCCGGCGGGCACCAGGACCTCCGGCGAGGGCACGGAGGCCCAGCCGTCGGGCAGGGTCGCCACCACGCGGGCCCGGACGTCGGACGCCCCGGTGTTGGAGACCGGCACGTCCAGGGTGGCCCGCTCGGTCGGCTCGCCCGTGCCGAGCTCGGCGACCACGTCGCCGATCTCGAGCCCGGAGGTGACCGTCGCCCAGCCGGCGGTGGTGTCCTCCACGGTGAACGTCTCCCCGCCCAGGGTGAAGGTCAGCGAGAGCGCCGCGTCGTAGGCGCCGGGCGCCTGGTGCCTCGGCACCGCCACCGTCACCGGCAGCTGCACGCTCTGTCCGGCCGGTACGCCGGCGGCCGAGATCTCCACCGGGTCCCAGCCCTCCACCGTGACCGTGCCCGTCAGGTCCGTGATGCCGGACGCCGCGGTGTTGGCGACCTCGAGGGTGCCGGTCACCTCGCCACCCGGCAGGACGGCGCCGCTGACCGGCGGCAGCGTCACCGAGAAGCCCAGCGCCGACGTGACGGCCAGCACCAGCTGGTTCTCGATCGCGGCGAGCCGGGAGTCGAGGTCGGCCGCGACCGGCGCGGCGACCGCCGAGCCCGTGAGCCAGGCGCGCAGGTCGCGCACCTCCGTGAGCGCCGAGCGCAGGGCCGGCGTCGCGGCGTCGTCGTCGCCCGCGAGCCGGGCGAGCAGCGCCTCGGCCACGTCGTCGTGCGCGGCGGACAGGCCCTCGTCGAGCTGCCCGCGGTCGCCGGCGGCCAGGTCGCCCGCCTCGGTGAGGTCGCCGACGTGGCCCTTCAGACCGTCGACGGCCTCGAGGATCGCGCCGAGCTCGGCGTTGCCCGCGGTCACCGCGAGCTCGTAGTGGCCCGAGCCGACGGTCACGGTGACGTGGCCCGGCTCGGACGTGACCTCGGTGACGCCCTCGGCCTGGTCGAGCAGGGTGCCGCTCTCGGTGACGGCCCACGCGGAGTCGGCCGGGACCACGATCTCGGCGGTGGTGTTGACCGGGACGTCGACGGTGAGCGACAGGTCCTCGCCCTCGAGCCGCCAGTCGGTGGCGATGGTGCCGTAGACCGACTCCATCTCACCGCCGCCGTGCGTCAGACCTCCGCCGACGACCGGCGCGACGCGGATCTTCCTGTAGCCGGGCTCGAGCGCCTTGATGCCACCGATGTTCTGGTACATCCAGTCGCCCACGGCGCCGTAGGCGTAGTGGTTGAAGGAGTTCATGCCGACGTCGCCGAAGGTGCCGTCGGGCTTGATGGAGTCCCAGCGCTCCCACATCGTGGTCGCGCCCTTCGCCACCTCGTAGCCCCACGACGGGTAGTCCTCGTGCATGAGCAGCGTGTAGGCGAGGTCGTCGCGGCCGATGCTGCTGAGTGCCGGGAGCAGCCAGGGGGTGCCCAGGAAGCCGGTGGTCAGGTGGTTGTCGCTGGCGGCGAGCTTGGCGACGAACCTGGCCGCCACCTTCTCGCGCAGGGCGGCGTCGGGCACCAGGTCCATGCCGAGCGCCATCGCGTACGCCGTCTGGCTGTTGCCGTCGACGGTGCCGTCGGGCTGCACGAGCGTGTCCGCGAAGGCGGCACGCACGTCGGCCGAGAGCTGGGCGAACTCGGCGGCGTCGGCGTCCTCGCCGATGCCGGCGGCCATCTCGGACATCATCCGGGCGTTCTCCGCCAGGTAGGCCGTCCCCAGCACGCTGGTGGGCGTGTTGTCGTTGAGGTTGAGCCAGTCGTCCCAGTTGCCGCGGGCGGTGTCGATCAGGTCGGCGCCGGCGCCGTCCTGGGTGAAGCGCAGGAACTTCTCCATCGCGACGTAGTTCTCCCGCACGATCGCGGTGTCGCCGTGGGCCAGCCAGACGGCGTACGGGACGGTCACGGCGGCGTCGGACCAGCCGAGCCCGCTGCCCAGGTCGATGCCGGGCGGCACGGGCGCGATGCCGTGGAAGTTGCCGTTCTCGCGGGCCGAGTCCTGCAGGTCCACCATCCACTTGCCCAGGAAGGCCCGGGTGTCGCGCAGGTAGCTGGCCGTCGGGGCGAACACGTTGATGTCACCGGTCCAGCCGAGGCGCTCGTCGCGCGCCGGGGTGTCGGTGGGGATGGACAGGAAGTTGCCGCGCTGCCCCCACGAGATGTTGCTCGTCAGCTGGTTCAGCATCGCGTCGGAGGTCTCGAGCGTGCCGGTGGCGGCGAGGTCGGAGCCCCAGACCACGCCGGTCACGTCGGCGGCGGCCGGCGGCGTCGCGGCGCCCACGATCTCCACGTAGCGGAAGCCGTGCTGGGTGAACTTCGGCTCGTAGGTCACCGTGCCGGTGGTCGCGAAGGTGTAGCGGTCGGTCACCTTCGCGGCGCGCAGGTTGGCGGTGTAGAGCGTGCCGTCGGGGTTGAGCATCTCGCCGTAGCGGATGGTCACGGTCTGACCGGCGACGCCGGACAGCTGCATCCGGGCGCCGCCGACCATGTTCTGCCCGAGGTCGTAGACGAGGGCGCCGGGGGTGGGCTCGGTGCGCTCGACCGTGGCGAGCTCCTCGGTGACGCGCACCGGGTCGTCGCGCTGCGGCACCAGCTTGGCGGTGTCGGACGCCACGACGGCCACGTCGGCCCAGCCGGCGTCGTCGAACTCCGGCTGCTCCCAGCCGGTCTGCTCGGCGCGGGCGTCGTAGGTCTCCCCGTCGATGTTGTCGGTGAAGACGTAGGGGCCGTAGTGGGACGTCCAGGTGTCGTCGGTGTCGACCCACTCGCTGGAGCCGTCGGTGTAGTCGATCCGCAGACGGGCCACCAGCGCGAGCTGGTCGCCGTACATGTCGGGACCCCACATGCCGACCTTGCCGGCCCACCAGCCGTCGGCGAGCTCGGCGCCGAAGGCGTTCTCCCCCGACCGCACCAGCTCGGTCACGTCGTAGGTCTGGGCCTGGATGCGCTTGCGGTAGTCGGTCCACCCGGGAGCGAGGAGCTGGTCGCCCACCTTCTCGCCGTTGAGGTTGAGCTCGTAGATGCCGTGCGCGGAGGCGTAGACGCGGGCGCTCGCCACGGTCTTGCCCGCCTCGGTGGCGAACTCCTTGCGCAGCAGCGGGCGGTTCGCGTCGGGCGAGCGCCACAGCGCGTCGAGCCGGCCCTTCAGCTGGAGGCCCTCGGGGACCAGGGTGCCGCCGTCGAAGGGGTTGCCGTCGGTGAAGTCGGTGTCGAGCAGGACGTCGCCGTTCTCCGCGGTCACCGTCACCTCGTGGACCGTCGCCTGCTCCGTGCCCTCGTTGGCCTGGTCGAAGCGGAAGCCCACGAAGCCCCGGTCGAACGTCGGGTCGGTGCGGGTGTCGATCGTGGTGCCGTCCAGCTTGGTAGTGATGGTCGGGCCGTCGAAGGTGACGCTCATGGTGTGCTCGCCGTCGAGCAGGTCGGCGGCGGAGACGACGTCGGCGATGCTCTTGTTGGCCATCAGGCTGTAGTTGCCGTTGACGCGCAGGTGCGGACGGAACCTCGGCGTCCCGTCCGCGACGCTGAGCTGCCACATGTAGGCGTTGCCCGTGGTGCTGGCGCGCACGAAGGCGCCGAACACCAGGTTGTCGATGTCGAAGTCGAAGTCGACGGTGTAGTCGGTCCAGCGGTCGACCTCGGTCCCGGCCGGCTTGCCCACCCACGCGGCGTCGCCCCAGTCGGCCGGCTCCAGGAGCCCCGTCTCGAACGTCGCCGGCGCGCTCCAGGCGGACTGCTCGCCCGCACCGTCCCAGACCCGCACCTGCCACACGTACTCCGTGCCCGACGCCAGCGCCGGGCCGGCGTAGGCCACGTCGACCTGGCGGGCCGAGTCGACCTTCCCGCTGTCCCACACGTCCGGCTGCCCCAGCGCGTCCTCGCTCGAGGCGACCCGCACCTGGTAGGCGGACTGCACGACGCCGCGGGCGGTGGACTCCGAGACCCAGCCCAGGGTGGGCGGCGCTCCCGGGATGCCGAGCGGGTCGACGCGGCCGTTGGCGGTGAGGTGGCCGACCGAGAGCGGCTCCGCGGCGTGGGCCGCGGGAGCGCCGAGGGCGATCGGGGCCACCACGCCCAGGGACAGCGTGAGCGCCAGCCCCGAGACGAGGGAGCGCAGGCGGTGCGAGGGAGCAGGCAGCATGGGGGGTCCTGACTGGAGAGGCTTTGAAACGTTGCAACCAGCAACGTAGGGCCTCGTGACGCTCGTCACAATGCGCGTGTCCGCATCCGGTCACGCCGGATTCCGGCACTCCTCAGATCAGCCGCGACCGGACCGCGTGGACGACCGCCTCGATGGTCGAGTCGACCCCGATCTCGTCGGCGATCGCGCGCAGCCGCCGCCGCACGGTGCGCTCGGAGACGCCCTGTCGGCGGGCGACGGCGTCGACGGTGAGCCCGTCCGCGAGGAGGCTCAGCACCTCCAGGTCGGCAGGGTCGGGCCGCCACCGGGCGCCCTCGCCCGGCTGCCCCTCCGAGACCTCCCTGGGCATGCCTGGTCTCAGCCCCGGGGGGACAACCGTCGCAGCGCGGTGACGTGACGGGGCTCGAGCTCGTCCAGGGACGTGACGCCCAGCAGGCGCATGGTGCGCTCGATCTGCCCGGTCAGGATCTCGATGGTGCGGTCCACGCCCTCGCGCCCGCCCGACATCAGGCCGTAGAGGTAGGCGCGGCCGATCATCGTGAAGTGGGCGCCGTGGGCGAGCGCCGCCACGATGTCCTGGCCCGACATGATGCCGGTGTCGAGGTGCACCTCGAGGTCGGACCCGACCTCGCGCACGACCTCCGGCAGCAGGTGGAAGGGCACCGGCGCGCGGTCGAGCTGGCGGCCGCCGTGGTTGGACAGCACGATCGCGTCGACGCCCAGGTCGGCGAGCCGGCGCGAGTCCTCGACGTTCTGCACGCCCTTCACCGAGATCTTGCCCGGCCACTGCGAGCGGATCCAGGCGAGGTCCTCGAAGGTGACCGTGGGGTCGAACATCGTGTCGAGCAGGTCGGCCACCGTGCCCGACCAGGAGTCGAGCGAGGCGAACGCCAGCGGCTCGGTCGTCAGGAAGTTGATCCACCACGCCGGTCGCGGGATCGCGTTGACCACGGTGCGGGGCGAGAGGGTCGGAGGGATCGTCATGCCGTTGCGCACGTCGCGCAGGCGGGCGCCGGCGACCGGGACGTCGACGGTGACCAGCAGGGTGTCGTAGCCGGCGGCGGCGGCCCGGTCGACGAGCGCCATCGACCGCTCGCGGTCCTTCCACATGTACAGCTGGAACCAGTGCCGTCCGCCGGGCGCGGCCGCGGCGACGTCCTCGATCGAGGTGGTGCCCATCGTCGACAGCGCGAACGGGATGCCGGCGGCGGCGGCCGCCGTGGCGCCGGCGATCTCGCCCTCCGACTGCATCATCCGCGTGAAGCCGGTGGGGGCGATGCCGAACGGCAGGGAGGTCGGGGCGCCGAGCACCTCGCGCGAGGTGTCGACGGTCGAGACGTCGCGCAGGATCGCCGGGTGGAACTCCACGTCGGCGAAGGCCTCGCGGGCGCGGGCCAGCGACACCTCGCCGTCGGCGGCGCCGTCGGTGTAGTCGAAGGCCGCCTTGGGCGTGCGGCGCTTGGCGATGCGGCGCAGGTCCTCGACCGTCAGCGCCGAGGCGAGCCGCCGGTCCTTGGGCGAGAGGACCGGCTTCTTGAACTTGAGCAGCGGCGCCAGGTCGTGGCGCTTGGGGAGCTGTCGCTTCATACGGGAAGTCCACCATCCTTCAGGGGGAGCCGCGACTCGGCGGCGTCCCAGTCGACACCGGCGCGAGGCAGGTGCTGTCGCACGTCGTGGGTACGGCGGACGAGGTCGCGCATGGAGGCCAGGTCGGGCACCCCGGCGCCCAGGGTGCGGGCCTGCACCAGGACGTTGCCGAGGGCCGCCGCCTCGGCGGGACCGGCGAGCACGGGCAGCTCGCAGGCGTCCGCGGTGAGCTGGCACAGCAGCTCGTTCTGCGAGCCGCCGCCCACGACGTGCACGACCTCGACGCGGCGCCCGGCGAGCTCGGCCGCCGTGCGGAGCTGGCGGCGGTAGGCCAGTGCCAGGCTGTCGAGGATGCACCTCGTGACGGCCACGGGCGTGCGCGGGATCGGCTCGCCCGCCTCTTCGGCCAGCCGCACGATCCGTGCCGGCATCGCGTCGTGCGCGCCGGTTCCGGGCGGCAGCAGCCGCGGGTCGTTGACGTCCACGACCGTGCGCGCGGCCGGGGCGTCCGTCGCGGCGGCGAGCAGCGTGTGCAGCTCCACCCGGGTGGCGCGGTCGTCACCCCAGGCCCGCAGGCACTCCGAGAGCACCCACAGCCCGGTGACGTTGCGCAGGAAGCGCACCGTCCCGTCGATGCCGCCCTCGTTGGTGAAGTCGGCCAGCCGGGCCGCCTCGCTCAGCACCGGCTCGTCGAGCTCGAGCCCGACGAGCGACCAGGTGCCGGAGGAGATGTAGGCGAAGGCCTCGTCCTGGGCCGGCACCGCGACGACCGCCGACGCGGTGTCGTGAGAGGCGACCGCGATCACGGGCACCTCCTCCCCGACGCCCAGGTGGTGGGCGACCTCCGGCAGCAGCGGTCCGACCCGGTCACCGGCGTCGCGCAGCGGCGGCAGGACCGCCCACGGGATGCCGAGGCGCTTGGCCAGGTCCAGCGCCCACTCCCGCGCGCGCACGTCGTAGAGCTGGGTGGTCGAGGCGTTGGTGCGCTCGGCCCCCACGGTCCCGGTGAGCCAGTAGCCCAGGAGGTCGGGCAGCAGCAGGAGCGACTCGGCCGACTCGAGCGCGGCCGTCCCGCGCGCGGCCACGAGCTGGTAGATCGTGTTGAAGGGCAGCTGCTGGAGCCCCGTGGTGGCGTACAGCTCGGGTCCGCTCACGGTCTGCAGGACCTGCTCCATCACGCCGTCGGTGCGGGCGTCGCGGTGGGAGTAGGGGTTGCCCAGCAGCAGCCCGTCGCGGTCGAGCAGCCCGTAGTCGACGGCCCAGGAGTCGATGCCGATGCCGTGCAGCGGACCGGTCCGCGCGACGGTGCGCAGCCCGGCCAGCACCTCGCGGTGGATGCCGAGGACGTCCCAGAACAGCCCGCCGCGGGCGCGCACGCCGCCGTTGGGGAAGCGGTGCACCTCGTCGAGCTGGAGGATCCGCTCACCGACCCGGCCGGCCATCACGCGACCGCTGGTCGCGCCCAGGTCGACCGCGGCCACCCGGACCGGAGCCGGACCGCTCATCGCAGGAAGGCGGCAGCGACACCCGCGTCGACCGGCACGTGCAGCCCGGTGGTGTGCGAGAGGTCCGGGCCGCAGAGCACGAAGACCGCGTTCGCGATGTTCTCCGGCAGCACCTCGCGCTTGAGGATCGTGCGCTGCGCGTAGAACTTGCCGAGGTCCTTCTCCTCGACGCCGTAGACCGCGGCGCGGTTGGCGCCCCAGCCGCTCGCGAAGATCCCGGAGCCCGCGACGACGCCGTCGGGGTTGACGCCGTTGACCTTGACGCCGTGCTCGCCGAGCTCGGCGGCCAGGAGCCGGACCTGGTGCGCCTGGTCGGCCTTGGTCGCGGAGTAGGCGATGTTGTTGGGACCGGCGAAGACGGAGTTCTTCGAGGAGATGTAGATGACGTCGCCGCCCATGCCCTGGTCGATGAGCACGCGCGCCGCGGCCTTCGACACCAGGAACGAGCCCTTGGCCATCACGTTGTGCTGCAGGTCCCAGTCGGCCTCGGTCGTCTCGAGCAGCGACTTGGACAGTGACAGACCGGCGTTGTTGACGACCAGGTCCACGCCACCGAAGGCGAGCACGGCGGCGTCGACCATGGCCTGCACGGCCGCCTCGTCGGAGACGTCGGCGGCCACGCCCACGGCCACGTCGGGGCCGCCGATCTCGGCGGCCGCGGCCTGCGCCTTCTCCAGCGACAGGTCGGCGATGACGACGCAGGCGCCCTCGGCGGCGAGCCGCTTGGCCGTGGCCTTGCCGATGCCGCCGGCGGCGCCGGTCACCAGCGCGATCCGGGTGGCCAGGGGCTTGGGGGCCGGCATCCGCTGGAGCTTGGCCTCCTCCAGCGCCCAGTACTCGATGCGGAACTTCTCGCTCTCGTCGATCGGGGCGTACGTCGAGAGCCCCTCGGCGCCGCGCATGACGTTGATGGCGTTGGTGTAGAACTCGCCGGCCACGCGGGCGGTCTGCTTGTCCTTGCCGTAGCTGAACATCCCGACGCCGGGCACCAGCACGATCAGCGGGTCGGCGCCGCGGATCGCGGGCGACTCCGGGGTGGCGTGGCGGTCGTAGTAGGCCTGGTAGTCCTCGCGGTAGGACACCGCGAGCTCGCGCAGCCGGGCCACCGAGTCCTCGACCGACGCGGAGGCGGGGAGGTCGAGGACGAGCGGCTTGACCTTGGTGCGCAGGAAGTGGTCGGGGCACGACGTGCCCAGCGCGGCGAGGCGGGGGTGCTCGCTGCTGGCCAGGAAGTCCAGCACCACGTCGGAGTCGGTGAAGTGCCCGACCATGGGGCGGTCCTGGGACGCGATGCCACGGATGGTGGCGCCCAGCGCCGCGGCCTTGGCGCGCCGCTCGGTCTCCGGGAGGGCGGCGTACCCCTCGAGGGCGGGGCCGAACGGCTCCGGCCTGCTGTGCTCGGCGATGTGGGCAGCGGCGGTGTCGATGATCCACAGCGAGCTGCGCTCGGCCTCCTCGCTGGTGTCGCCCCACGCGGTGATGCCGTGACCGCCCAGGATGCAGCCGACCGCCTGGGGGTTCCTCGCCTTGATCTCGGCGATGTCCAGGCCGAGCTGGAAGCCGGGACGACGCCACGGCACCCAGACCACCTTGTCGCCGAAGATCGTGGCGGTCAGGGCCTCGCCGTCGGCGGCGGTCGCGATCGCGATGCCGGAGTCGGGGTGCAGGTGGTCGACGTGCGCGGCGTCGACGAGGCCGTGCATGGCGGTGTCGATCGACGGCGCGGCGCCGCCCTTGCCGTGCAGGCAGTAGTCGAAGGCCGCCACCATCTCGTCCTCGCGCTCGACGCCGGGGTAGACGTCGACGAGGGCGCGCATGCGGTCCAGCCGCAGCACCGCCAGGCCGGTCTCCTTCAGCGTGCCGAGGTCGCCGCCCGAGCCCTTGACCCACAGCAGCTCGACGGGCTCACCGGTCACCGGGTCGGTCTCGGTGCCCTTCGCGGAGGTGTTGCCGCCGGCGTAGTTGGTGTTCTTGGGGTCGGCGCCCAGGCGGTTGGACCGAGCGATCAGCTCGGCGGCGGTCGGGTTGCTCATGTGGAAGGCGTCCTCGGGGAGAGTGTGGGTGACGGGCGGTGGGTGGGTCAGGTCCAGGACAGGGCGGTGCCGCCGACGCGGGCGGTCTCGATCTCCTGCTGGTAGCCGCTGGCGGCGTAGGCCTTCATCGGGCTGGCCGGCAGGCCGCGCTCCTCGCGCCAGGCGGCGAGGTCGGCGCGGACGTCGGTGGAGTAGGCGTCCATGAAGACCTCGTGGGCGCCGAGCACGTCGCCGGCCTCCTGCGCGGTGGCCAGCGCGTCCCGGTCGACGAGCAGCGCGCGCGCCGTCATCTCCTGGACGTTGAGGACCGAGCGGATCTGGCCGGGGATCTTGTCCTCGACGTTGTGGCACTGGTCGAGCATGAAGGCGACGTCGCTGTGGCCGTCGGGGTTGGCCGGGCCGTAGCCGCCGCCACGGATGACCTCGAACATGATGCGGAACAGCTGGAAGGGGTCGGCCGCGCCGACGATCAGGTCGTCGTCGGCGTAGAAGCGCGAGTTGAAGTCGAACGACCCGAGCCGGCCCAGACGCAGCAGCTGCATCACGATGAACTCGATGTTGGTGCCGGGGGCGTGGTGGCCGGTGTCGAGGCAGACCACCGCCCGCTCGCCGAGCGCGCTGACCTGGGCGAACGACGTGCCCCAGTCGGGGACGTCGGTGTGGTAGAACGCCGGCTCGAAGAACTTGTACTCCAGCACCAGCCGCTGGTCCTCGCCGATGCGCTCGTAGATCGTGGCCAGCGACTCGGCCAGTCGGTCCTGACGACCCCGCAGGTCGGCCTGGCCGGGGTAGTTGCTGCCCTCCGCGAGCCAGATCTTCAGGTCGCGCGACCCGGTGGCGTTCATGACGTCGATGCACTCGAAGTGGTGGTCGATCGCCTTCTGGCGGACCTTGGGGTCGGTGTGGGTCAGGGCGCCGAGCTTGTAGTCGTCGTCCTGGAAGGTGTTGGAGTTGATCGTGCCCAGGGCCACGCCCTGGTCGGCGGCGTAGGCGCGCAGCGCGACGTAGTCGTCGACCAGGTCCCAGGGGATGTGCAGGGCGACGGTGGGCGCGAGGCCGGTGAAGCGGTGCACCGTCGCGGCGTCGGCGATCTTCTCCTCCACGGAGCGCGGGGTGCCGGGCGTGCCGAACACCTTGAAGCGGGTTCCGGAGTTGCCGAACGCCCAGGAGGGGAGCTCGATCGCCTGACCCTCCAGGAGGGGCGCGATGTCGGCGAAGTTCGTCATGGTCAGCTGCCTTCGGGTGCGGTGTGGGTGGGAGCGGGGAGCTGGTCCTCCAGGTGGAAGACCTCCTCCAGCTGCAGGAACGCCTCGTCCGGCCCGACTCCGTCGAGGTCGACGAAGTACTCGGCCATGTCGGCCTGCCAGCGGGCGTTGACCTCGGTGGCGGCCATGCCGGCCTGCGCCGCGGCGAGGTCGGGGGTCTCGAGGTAGCCGATCAGCAGGCCGTCCCCGCGCAGGAACAGGGAGTAGTTGTGCCAGCCGGTGTCGTGCAGCGCCTGGCACATCTCCGGCCAGACCGCGGCGTGCACGGCGCGGTAGTCGTCGATGCGGTCGGGGCGCACCTGGAGCTGGAAGCAGACGCGCTGCATCGCGGGCCTTTCCGAGAGGGGGAGGGCTGCCGGCCGTGGGGGGACGGCCGGCAGCCCGGCGTGGGACGACGGCTCAGAAGTCGAACTCGTCGATGTTGTCGGCGTTGAAGCGGAACGGCTCGCCGAGCAGCACGCTGTTGTCGGGACCGACGGTGTACTCGCCGAGGTCGCCGGCCTCGAAGGTGTCACCCTCGCCCTCGATGTCGCCGTCGACGAGCGCCTTGGCGGCGTACGCGGCGAGGTAGCCGAGGTCGGCGGGGTTCCACAGGGCGAACTCGGTGACGGTGCCGTCGGTGACGTACTCACGCATCTGGTTGGGCGTGCCCAGACCGGTCAGCGCGACCTTGCCCTTGGCGTCCGAGGTGGACAGGTAGCGAGCGGCGGCCGCGATGCCCACCGTGGTCGGGGAGATGATGCCCTTGAGGTCGGGGTGCGACTGCAGGAGCGCGGCGGTGCGGTCGAAGGACGTCTGGTCGTCGTCGTCGCCGTAGACGGTGTCGACCACCTCGATGTCGGGGTGGTTGGCGGCGATCTCCTCCTCCATGAGCTTGATCCACTCGTTCTGGTTGGTCGCGTTGGCCGCGGCCGAGAGGAAGGCGATCTCGCCCTTGTCGCCGATCTGCTCGGCGATCATGTCGACCTGGACCTTCGCGATGCCGGCGGAGTCGGCCTGGTTGATGAACAGGTCGCGGCAGTCGGGGTTGGTGTCGGCGTCGTAGGTGACGACCTTGATGTCGGCGTCGCGCGCCTCGCCGATCGCGTCGCACAGGGCGTCGGGGTCGTTGGCGGAGATGACCAGGGCGTTGCGGCCCTGCTGCGTGGCGGTGTTGATGTAGGTGACCTGGCCGTCGGGCGAGCCCTCGGCGGGGCCGACCTCCTCGTAGCTGCCGCCGAACTCGTCGACGGCCTTCTCGCCACCGGCGTTGGAGGTGTCGAAGTAGGGGTTGCCGAGGTTCTTCGGGATGAACGTGACCGTCGTGCCGTCACCGCCGCCGGAGCCGCCGGAGCCGCCCTCGTCGTCGCTGCCGCAAGCGGTGAGAGCCAGGCTGGCGACCAGCGTCACGGCCGCGAGGGTCGAGAGTCGTCGATTCTGGAGCTTCATTCTTCTTACCTTTCGATTGCTTCCGGCAGCGTTGCCGGAATCAGCTCAGCGACCGCTTGCCGGCGCTGTCCGAGGTGCGGCCCGAGGAGCGCGCCCCCTTGCTCGCGGCCACCAGACGGCGGACAGGCGCGAGAAGACTCGTGGACATCACGGAGAGCACGAGGAGCACTCCGATGACGATGTTGATGATGTTGACCGTCTCGCCGCTCAGCAGCATGGCCCGCTGGATGACGCCGATCAGGAGCACGCCGGCGATGACGCCGTGCAGGGCGCCGCGGCCTCCGAAGATGGAGACCCCGCCGAGCAGGACCGCGGCGATCACCTGGAGCTCGAGGCCCATGGAGTTCTCGGCGCGGGCGACCCCGGTGACCAGGGTGGTGTAGATCCCGACGACGCCGGCGACCGTGCCGGCGAGCACGAAGAGGATAGCCTTGGTGCGGGCCACGTCGACCCCGGTGAAGGTGGCCGCCTCGTCGTTCAGCCCGATCTCGAAGACCCCGCGGCCGAACGGCGAGAAGTGCAGCAGCAGCGCGAAGCCGATCGCCAGCACGACGAACGGGATCAGGATCATCGGGTAGGGCTGGTCCTCGACGATGCGCTGCTTGGCCAGGTCGGTCCAGGAGTCGGGGAAGCCGGTGCGCGACTCGGTGCCGAGCAGGCCGGCCCCGATGCCGCGGAAGAGCGCCATGGTGCCGATCGTGACCGCGATCGAGGGCAGCCCGACGTAGGCGACGAGGAAGCCGTTGACGGCTCCACACACGGCGCCGAGGCCGATCGCGAGGATCGCGGCGACCCCGACCGAGAGGCCGCCGTCGACGTGGAGCATGCCGAAGCAGACGCTGGTCAGCGCGACCGTGCTCGCCACCGAGAGGTCGATCTCCCCGGTGATGATGATCGCCGTCATCGGCAGCGCGAGGAGCAGGATGCTGGCGGAGTCGCGGAACAGGTAGTACATCGTCTGCGGGCCGTCGAAGTACTCGACCGACGAACGCGAGTAGACGATGGCGGCGATCAGCAGCGCGATGACCACGAACTCGCGGCTCATCACGACGCGCTGCCAGAAGGGGCGCGAGTAGGCCGAGTAGCTGCGGGCCTGCGCGGGGGCGTCCGGGGTCAGGATGCTCATCGCACGACCTCCTCGTGGTCGGTCGGGCCCTGCGGCGCCGTCGGGAGTGGGTCCGGCCCGGGATCCGCGGGGGTCCGCCCGGCATCGGGGCCGTGCTCCCGGGCCGCGATCAGCGCGCGCTCCTGCCGGCTGACGAGCACCCGGTCCAGGACGATGGCGCACACGATCAGGGCGCCGACGACGGCCTGCTGCCAGAAGTCGGAGATGCCGAGGACCGGCAGGGCCCGGTTGATGGTGACGAGCAGGAAGGCGCCCAGGGCGGCGCCCCACACGGTGCCGCTGCCGCCGAAGATCGCCACGCCGCCGATGACCGCGGCGCCCACGGCCTCGAGCTCGATGCCCTGGCCGACGCTGGAGCTGACCGTGCCGAAGCGGGCCGCCGAGACGACGCCGGCCAGGCCGGCGAGCGCGCCGCTGAGGACGAAGGCGAAGAGGATGCGCCGGCTCACCGACAGGCCGTAGAGCTGGGCCGCGTCGGGGTCGGAGCCGATGGCGTAGAGCTCGCGGCCACCGCGGGTGGTGTGGAGGTAGTAGCCGACCAGGCCCAGCACGACGGCCGCCACGATCGTGAGCACCGGGATGCCGAGGATCGACTCCGTGCCGAGGTCGCGGAAGGAGCGGGGCATGTCGTCGGCGTTGATCCGGTCGCTGCCGGCCCAGGTCAGGAAGGCGCCGCGGTAGATGTACATCGTGCCGAGCGTGATCACGAGCGCGGGCACGCGGCCCCACGAGACGAGCACGCCGTTGACCAGGCCGAGCGCGGCGCCCATCAGCACGCCGGCGAGCACCACGACGATGATCGGCAGGCTGGTGTCGATGAACAGGCGCCCGGTGAGGTACGCCGTCAGCCCGAGTGTCGAGCCGACCGAGAGGTCGACGTTGCGGGTGATGATCACCGCGGTCTGGCCGACGGCCAGCAGGACCAGCGACGACGGGGTCAGCAGCAGGTCGCGCCAGCCGGTGGAGGCGAAGAGGAACGAGTCGCTCTTGGCCGTGGTGACGGCGATGAGCAGGAGCAGCACGACCGCCACGGCCAGCTCGCGCGAGCGCAGCAGGTCCTTGACGAGCCGGCTCCCGGTGGAGGCGGCGCTGGGCTTGACCAGGGTGTCGCTCATGCCGGGACCTCCGTGCCGGTGTGGGTGACGGAGTTGGTGGCCGCGAACATGACGTTCTCGGGCGTGGCCTCGTCGCGGTCGAGCTCGGCGGTGATGCGGCCCTCGCAGACCACCAGGATCCGGTCGGCCATGCCGAGGACCTCCGGGAGCTCGGAGGAGATCATCAGGATCGCGAGACCCTGACCGGCGAGGTCGGAGAGCAGGCGGTGGACCTCGGCCTTGGTGCCGACGTCGATGCCGCGCGTGGGCTCGTCGATGATCAGCAGCCGCGGCTCGGTCGCCAGCCACTTGGCGATGACGACCTTCTGCTGGTTGCCGCCGCTCATCGTCGAGGCCGTCATGTCCAGCGCGCTGGTCTTGACCTCGAGCCGACCGGCCCAGGGGCCGGCGGCGCGGTTCTCCGCGCGGCCGGTGAGCAGGCCGCCTCGGGTCAGGCCGCGGCGGATGACGCCGGCGACGTTGCGGGCCACCGAGCTCTCGGTGATGAGCCCCTGCTTGCGGCGGTCCTCGGGGACGAAGGCCATCCCGGCGCGGATCGCGGCCCGCGGGCTGCGCGCCGGGACGCGCTTGCCCAGGAGCTCGACCGAGCCGGTGTCGTAGCGGTCGACGCCGAAGACGGCGCGGGCGATCTCGGAGCGGCCGGCGCCGACGAGTCCGGCCAGGCCGACGATCTCGCCGGCCCGGACCTGGAAGGAGACGTCCTGGAAGAGGCCGGTCGAGCCGAGGTCGCGCACGTCGAGCACCACGTCGCCGATCTCGGCGGGGGCCTTGGGGAACAGCTCGCCGACCTCGCGGCCGACCATCTGCGCGACCAGGGCGTCGACGTTCGTCTCGGCGATGTCCCACGTGGCGACGTACTCGCCGTCGCGCATCACGGTGACGGTGTCGCACAGGGCGAAGACCTCGTCGAAGCGGTGGGAGATGAAGACCAGCGCGCGACCCTCGTCGCGCAGGCTGCGGGCGACCGCGAACAGCCGCTCGACCTCGACGCCGCTGAGCGCGGCGGTCGGCTCGTCCATGATCAGCAGGCTGGCGTCGAGCGAGATGGCCTTGGCGATCTCGATGATCTGCTGGTCGGCGATGGACAGGCCGCGCGCCAGCCGGCGCGGGTCGATGGAGACGCCGAGGCGCGAGAAGAGCTCGCCGGCCTCGCGGTGCATGCGGGCACGGTCGATGCGACGGCCGCGGCCGCGGGGCTGGCGCCCCATGAAGATGTTCTCGGTGACCGAGAGGTCGGGGAAGAGCGTCGGCTCCTGGTAGATGACCGCGATGCCCGCGGCCTTGGACTCCGCGGTCGAGCCGAAGTCGACGTCCTCGCCGTGGAAGCGGAAGGTGCCGGCGTCGCGCCGGTGTACCCCCGCCACGATCTTGATGAGGGTCGACTTGCCGGCGCCGTTCTCACCCACGAGCGCGTGGATGGACCCCGCCCTGACGGACAGGCTCGCGGAGCGGAGGGCGACCACGGCGCCGAACGACTTGCGCACGTCGGCGAGCTCGAGTGCCACGCTGCTGGGCTCCTGCACGGGTTCCCCTGACGTATTGAAAGGTTTCACTTACGAGCCCGTACGCTAGGTGACTGCCGTCACAGGCGTCAAGAACTTCCAGGGAAAAGGTTTCACGTTCGTTACCTGGCGAGCGCGGCTAGGGTGACGGCGACTCACGGGAAGGGAGCCACGGGTGGTGCAGCAAGGGGGGCGCGACGCCTCGGTCGTCGACGTCGCCGCGGCAGCGGGGGTCTCCCTCGGCACCGTGTCCAACGTGCTCAACCGGCCGGACCGGGTTAGCCCCGCCACCCGGGCCAAGGTGCAGGCGGCCATGCAGGAGCTCGGCTTCGTGCGCAACGAGTCCGCCCGGCAGCTGCGCGCGGGGCACAGCCGGGTCATCGGCTACGTGATGCTCGACGTGAGCAACCCGTTCTTCACCGACGTCGCGGGCGGCATCGACCGCGCCACCGCCGACTCCGACCTGTCGCTGTTCCTGTGCACGAGCGACAACGACCCGCGACGTGAGGCGGCGTACCTGCGCAACCTGCAGCAGCAGCGCGTGCAGGGCATCCTGCTGACGCCGGTCGACGCCTCGTCGTCGCTGCTCGACGAGATCGCGCGCCACACGCCGCTCGTGATCGTCGACCGCACCCGCGACGACGACAGCTTCTGCTCCGCGGCCGCCGACGACGTGGCCGGGGGGCGCCTGGCCGTCGAGCACCTGGTGGAGCGCGGACACACCCGGATCGCGTTCGTCGGCGGGCCCTCCTCCATCGGCCAGGTGCGCGACCGGCACCAGGGCGCGCGCGAGGCGTTCCGCGACGCGGGCCTGCCCGACGACGGGCTGGTCGCCATCACCACCCCCGGCCTGACCTTCGCCGACGGCCGGGAGGCCGGCGAGCGGCTGGCCGGCCTGTCGGAGCGCCGACGGCCCACCGCGGCCTTCTGCGCCAACGACCTGGTCGCGCTGGGCCTGCTGCAGCACATGACCGAGATCGGCCGGCGGGTGCCGGAGGACCTGGCGATCGTCGGCTTCGACGACATCGACTTCGCGGCCGCCGCGGCGGTGCCGCTCACGTCGGTGCGCCAGCCGCGCGGCAGCCTCGGCCGGGCCGCGGCGGAGCTCCTGCTCGACGAGGCGACCAACCCGGCGCACCGGCACCAGCAGATCACCTTCACGCCGGACCTGGTGGCCCGGCGCTCCACGCAGAACTAGCCGTCGGTGGGGGGCGCCGTCACGGGCGACGTGGGCGTCACGGGCGTCGCCTCAGGGGCGGGCGGCGTGGGCACCGGTGCGGGCGTGGGCGCCTGCGAGGGGGAGGGCTTGGGCGGCTTCGGCGGCTTCGGCGTCGGCTGGGGGCTCGGCTTCGGGGGCGCCGGGGCCGGGGCCGGGTCGGCGGACGGCGCAGCGGGGGACGGCGCCGGGGCGGGCGCCGTGGGGGCCACGTCGACGACGTAGGTCAGCGACTCGCTGGCCTCGGCGAGCGGCCGGTCGACGAAGCGCCAGCGGTAGGAGGTGCGGGTCGTCGGCGTCACCGTCACGCGGGCGTCGTCGGCGTCCACGACGGCGACCGTCGTCCAGCGCTCCGCCCCCGCGGGCAGCTCCTCGAGCAGGAGGGTGGCGTCCGGGACGACGCCGCCGGAGACCTCCAGGACGCCCCGGAGCTCGACGCTCTCGCCGGCCTCGACGGTGGTGCGGCCGCCGAGCATCTGGGTGGAGGTGGCCAGCCCCTCGACGTCGTACGTCGTGACGGCACCGCGGGTGCCGGAGCGCAGCGCGTCCATGCTGAAGGGGCGGCCGTCGCAGCCGAACCCGACCGTGAAGAGCCCGGGGCCGTCGCCGCCGTTGGCGGCCGCGAAGGCGCGGACGGTGGTGGCGGGCGCGGTGGAGGCCGGCGTCACGACCCGGCCGGTGGCGAGGTCGTACTTCGTCCAGACGTAGGACAGCAGCGTGGCGTCGACGTTCTGCCAGACGCCGGTCGCGGCGGTGACCGTGGCCCGGCCGAACCACACCAGGTCGGTGCCGACGTCGGCGGGCGAGCGGTAGCCGGCGTAGGCCACGCCGGTGCCACCGCTCGGCGCGTGCACGGTCATGCCGGCGGCGGTGGCGCGGGAGACGGAGGCGACCGAGAAGAGCCCGCCCATGGCGTTGCCCCCGGCGAGGTCGAAGCCGAGGCTGCGCTGGCCGGCGGGAGCGAGCCCGGGCGCGCGGCCGATGCGGGGCTGGACCTGCTCCGGCGCGCGGTCGAAGAGGGAGCTGCAGCCGACGAAGCCGAGCTGCGCCCCGGCGTCGGGGAAGGCGGTCCCGCGGACGGTCACGGTCGAGTCTGCGTGGGCAGGAGCGACCGACGCCACGGTGGCCGCGGCCAGCGTGGCGAGCACTCCCAGACCGGCACGGATCGACACGAGCAGAAGCCTAACCCCGCTCGGGTGAACGCGTCCCCTCAATCTGGTGAAGCCCTGGCACGCTGGGAGGCGAAGAAGTCCTCGAGGAGGGTCGTCGACTCCTCGGCGAGGACCCCCGCCACCACCTCGGGGCGGTGGTTGAGACGCCGGTCGCGCACCACGTCCCAGAGACTGCCGACCGCGCCGGCCTTGTCGTCGTAGGCGCCGAAGACGACCCGGTCGACCCGGCTGAGCACGGCGGCCCCTGCGCACATCGTGCAGGGCTCGAGGGTGACGACGAGCGTCCAGCCGTCCAGGCGCCACTCCCCCCTCGCCGCGGCCGCGGCCCGCAGCGCCACGACCTCGGCGTGACCCGTGGGGTCCCCCTCGGCCTCGCGCACGTTGCGACCGGTCGCGACGATCGCGCCGTCGGCGGCCACCACCACCGCGCCGATCGGGACATCGTCGGCCGCGAGGGCGGCGCGCGCCTGGTCCAGGGCCGCGAGCATGGGCTCGCGCCACGGCGTGCGGTCGCTCACGCGGAGGTGAGGCCGACCGCGTCGTCGAACTGCTCGCCGAAGCCCATCCGGCGGGCGACCTCGGAGAGGATCTCGTCGGGGTAGGAGTCGACGTCGTCGAGCAGGATCGCGAGGTCCATCGCGGGCACGCCGAGGTCGCCCAGGAGGTCGAGGTCGCCGGCCGGCGCCTGCTCGTCGTCGTCCTCGAGCGGCGGCAGGCGGAGGAAGTCGAGCGCCGAGGAGGCCAGCTCCCACTCGTCGGCGGCGGTGACGTCGGAGAGCAGGACCCGGGTCCGGGGGCCGGCGACGCGCACGACGACGAAGAAGTCCTCGTCGACGGCGACCAGGCCGACCGCCCCGTGGTCGCCGGGGAACCGGCGCAGGGCGTGGGCCAGCGTCTCCACGTCGGCGAGGGTGTCGTGGACGAGCTCGTGCACGGTCCAGACGCCCTCCTCGCGGTAGGCGGCCAGCGCGAAGTCGACGCCGTCGGAGGTCTGGGACATCGCCGCTCCTCCGCTCGCTCCCGCCGGTCGTGGCACCGGACTCCTCCAGGGTGGCACGCCCAGCGGCGACGGCCAACCCTCTTCGCCTCGGGTTCCACTACGGTTTGCGCATGCGTACCCACGTCGTCGACCACCCGCTCGTCGCCCACAAGCTCACGACGCTGCGCGACGTGCGCACCGACTCGCCGACGTTCCGCAGCCTCACCGACGAGCTGGTCACGCTCCTGGCCTACGAGGCCACCCGCGACGTGCGCGTCGACCCGCACGAGATCGAGACGCCCGTGTCGCCCATGACCGGCGTCCGGCTGGCCACCCCCAAGCCCCTGGTCGTGCCGATCCTGCGCGCCGGCCTCGGCATGCTCGACGGGATGATGCGGCTGCTGCCGACGGCCGAGGTCGGCTTCCTCGGGATGATGCGCAACGAGGAGACGCTCGAGGCGTCGACGTACGCCGAGCGGCTGCCCGAGGACCTGTCGGGGCGCCAGTGCTACGTCCTCGACCCGATGCTGGCCACCGGCGGCACGCTCGCCGCGGCGATCCGCTTCCTCACCGACCGCGGCGCGGACCACATCACCGCGATCTGCCTGCTCGCCGCTCCCGAGGGCTGCGCGCGCCTCGAGGAGGCGCTGACCGGCCTCGACGTCCCCGTCACCGTCGTCACCGCGGCGATGGACGAGCGGCTCAACGAGAAGGGCTACATCGTGCCCGGCCTCGGCGACGCGGGCGACCGGCTCTACGGGCTCGCGCACTGACCCTCGGGGTCGTGGACCGACGGGCCTGGGCAGTGAGCCAGGTCACACGTCGCGCTGTGTAGGTTGACCTGCGGCTCAACCCACAGGAGGCAGCGTGCGCATCGGCATCCCGCGCGAGTCCAAGGCCGGCGAGACCCTCGTCGCCGCCACCCCGAAGACCGCGGCCCAGCTGGTCGGACTCGGCTACGAGGTGGTCGTGGAGTCCGGCGCCGGGCTGCTCGCCGACCAGCCGGACGACGCGTTCACCGAGGCCGGCGTCACCGTGGTCCCCGCCGACGAGGTGTGGGAGAGCGACGTCGTGGTCAAGGTCAACGCCCCCACCCCGGCCGAGATCCGGACCCTGCGCCCGCAGGCGACGGTGGTGTCGCTGATGGCGCCGGCACGGAGCCCCGAGCTCGTCGAGCGGCTGCACCAGGCCGGTGTCACCGCCCTCGCGATGGACGCCGTGCCCCGGATCTCCCGGGCGCAGTCGATGGACGTGCTCTCCTCCATGGCCAACGTCGCGGGCTACCGCGCGGTGATCGAGGCCGCCCACGTGTTCGGTCGCCAGTTCACCGGTCAGGTCACGGCCGCCGGCAAGGTCCCGCCCGCCCGGGTGTTCGTCGTCGGCGCCGGAGTCGCCGGCCTCGCCGCGATCGGGGCGGCCGGCGCCATGGGCGCGGTCGTGCGGGCGTTCGACGTGCGGCCCGAGGTCGCCGAGCAGGTCGAGTCGATGGGCGCGCAGTTCGTCACGGTCGACATGGAGCAGGAGGTCAGCGCCGACGGCTACGCCAAGGAGATGACCGCCGAGCAGGTGGCCGCCACCGCCGCGATGTACGACGCGGAGGCGCGCGCCGCCGACATCGTCATCACCACCGCGCTGATCCCGGGCCGGCCCGCGCCGCTGCTGATCACGGCCGACACCGTGGCGGGGATGGCCAACGGCAGCGTGGTCGTCGACATGGCGGCGGCCAACGGCGGCAACTGCGAGCTGACCGTCGCCGACGAGAAGGTCGTCACCGGCAACCTGGTGACGATCCTGGGCTACACCGACCTGGCCGGCCGTCTGGCGGCGCAGACCTCCCAGCTCTACGGCACCAACGTCGTCAACCTGTTCAAGCTGCTCACCCCCGCCAAGGACGGTCAGCTGGTCCTCGACCTCGACGACGTCGTCCAGCGCGGCATCACGGTCACCCACGGCGGCGAGCTCCTCTGGCCGCCCCCGCCCGTGCAGGTCTCCGCGGCGCCGCCGGCGGCGCCGGCGGCGGCCGTCGAGCCCGCGGCCCCGAAGCCGCCGCCCGACCCACGGCGCAAGGTCTACGCCGCCGCGCTCGGCGCCGTGCTGTTCGCCGTGCTGGCGGCGTACTCGCCGGGGCCGTTCCTCAACCACTTCACGGTCTTCGTGCTCGCGGTCTTCGTGGGCTACTACGTCATCTCCAACGTCGCGCACGCGCTGCACACGCCGCTGATGAGCGAGACCAACGCGATCAGCGGGATCATCCTGGTCGGCGGCATCCTCCAGGTCGGGTCGACCGACGTGGCCGTCTCGGTCCTCGCGACCGTGGCCGTGCTCGTGGCGAGCATCAACATCTTCGGCGGGTTCCTCGTGACGCTGCGGATGCTCGAGATGTTCAGGAAGGACTGAGATGAGCGACTTCCTGACCTCGGACGAGCTGCCGGGGCTGGTGCAGGCGGCCTACATCATCGCGGCCGTGCTGTTCATCGGCGCGCTGGCCGGCCTGTCCCGGCACGAGACCGCCAAGCGCGGCAACCTCGCCGGCATGGTCGGCATGGGCCTCGCCCTCCTCGCCACCCTGCTCCTGGCCGCGCGCCAGGCCGAGCTGCCCGACCCGCTCGACCACTGGCGCGGGCTCGGCTCCACCCTGGGCGCGATCCTGGCGGCGATGCTGGTCGGTGCGGTCATCGGCGCGTGGCGCGCCCGCACCGTCCAGATGACCGGGATGCCCGAGCTGGTCGCGATCCTGCACAGCTTCGTCGGCCTGGCGGCCGTGCTGGTGGGCCTCAACTCCTTCCTCGACCCCGAGGCGCCCACCGTCGGGTCGCTCGGGACGATCCACGAGGTGGAGGTGTTCATCGGCGTCTTCATCGGCGCGGTGACCTTCACCGGCTCGATCGTGGCCAACCTCAAGCTGAGCGCGAGGATGAAGTCGACGCCGCTCGCGCTGCCCGGTCGGCACCTGCTGAACCTCGCGATCATCGTGCTCTCGGTGGCGCTGCTCGTGTGGTTCATGAACGACCACGACAACGGGATCATCCCGCTGCTGCTGATGACCGCGCTGGCCCTGGCGCTGGGCTTCCACCTGGTCGCCGCGATCGGCGGCGGCGACATGCCGGTGGTCGTCTCGATGCTCAACAGCTACTCCGGCTGGGCGGCCGCGGCCGCGGGCTTCCTGCTCGACAACGACCTGCTGATCATCACCGGCTCGCTCGTCGGGTCCTCCGGCGCGATCCTGTCCTACATCATGTGCAAGGCGATGAACCGCTCGTTCATCTCGGTCATCGCCGGAGGCTTCGGCTCCGACGGCGCCGTCAGCGGCGAGGCCCGCGACTACGGGGAGCACCGCGAGATCCGGGCCGCCGAGGCCGCCGAGCTGCTGGCCGACGCCTCGTCGGTGGTGATCACGCCGGGCTACGGCATGGCGGTGGCGCAGGCGCAGTACCCGGTCGCCGAGCTCACCGCCAAGCTGCGCGCCCGCGGGGTCGACGTCCGCTTCGGCATCCACCCGGTCGCCGGGCGGCTGCCGGGACACATGAACGTGCTGCTCGCCGAGGCCCGCGTGCCCTACGACGTCGTCCTGGAGATGGACGAGATCAACGCGGACTTCGCGTCGACCGACGTGGTGCTGGTCATCGGGGCCAACGACACGGTCAACCCCGCGGCGCTCGACGAGCCCGGGTCCCCGATCGCGGGCATGCCCGTGCTCGAGGTCTGGCACGCGCGCGACGTGATCGTCTTCAAGCGGTCGATGGCCACCGGCTACGCAGGCGTGCAGAACCCGCTGTTCTTCAAGGAGAACTCCCGGATGCTGTTCGGCGACGCCAAGGACCGCGTCGAGGACATCGTGCGCGCCCTGCCGTCCTGAGCCTGCCGAGCCGACCCTCGTTCGTCGGACGTTCATCCGCCCTGGGTAGGTTCGGAGGGTGGAGACCGACGCCGTCCTGACCCTGCTCAAGGACGTGGCCGCGGAGGT
Source organism: Nocardioides lijunqiniae (assembly GCF_015024225.1). Taxonomy (GTDB): domain Bacteria; phylum Actinomycetota; class Actinomycetes; order Propionibacteriales; family Nocardioidaceae; genus Nocardioides; species Nocardioides lijunqiniae. The sequence goes on along the minus strand of NZ_JACJGM010000013.1, from coordinate 89,464 downwards.
GATCAACCCCCGCTTCCGCGCCCTCGCGAGTGCCGAGATCTCGCACAAGGGACCGGGTGACCTGGTCACCGTCGCCGACCGCGAGGCCGAGGTGCTGCTCACCGACGCCCTCGAGGCCGCCTACCCCGGCGCCGTCGTGCTCGGCGAGGAGGCCACGGCCGCCGACGCCTCGGTGCTGGAGCGCTACCAGGCCGCCGAGCACGCCTTCACCGTCGATCCCGTCGACGGCACCAAGAACTTCGTCGCCGGCTCCCCCGACCACGCGGTCATGGTGGCCGAGCTGCGCGGCGGCGACGTGGTGCGCAGCTGGATCTGGCAGCCCCAGCACGAGGTCTCCTTCGTCGCCGAGCGCGGCGCGGGCGCCTGGCGCAACGGCGAGCCCCTGGTCCGCCCGCCGCTGCGCGACGCCGTGCGCGGGGTGACCTCACGCCGTACCTGGATCGGGCGGGCGCTCGGCACGCTGCGCGCGCTCGACCTGACCTGGGTCTGCTGCGGCGTCGACTACCCCCAGCTCGTCGAGGGCGGCGCCGACTACGCGCTCTACGCCGGCACGAAGCCGTGGGACCACGCCCCCGGCTCGCTGCTGCTCAGCGAGACCGGCGGCCACGTCGGCACCTTCGGCGGCGCGGCCTACCGGCCCCAGGAGCCCGAGCCGCGCGGGCTCATCGCCGCGGCCGACCCGGCGACGTACGACCTCGTGCAGGGGCTGGTGCCGTCGCTGCCGGGCGTCTCGTCGTCGGCGTAGGGGGCAGTTTCCCCAAGGTATGCAGCCGAAGCGTCACTTCCCTCGCGCTGCATCCCCAGGGAAGTGACGGTCCACCTGCATCCCTTGGGGAAACGGTCGGGGGCCCCGCCCCTCACCCCAGCGGGAACGTCTCGACCAGCTCGTAGCGCGGACGCCGGCGCGCGCCCTGGCCGAGGTGCGAGGCGATCAGCGACACCTGGTCGACGGTGAACGTCGGGCCCTCGTAGGCGTCGAGCAGGCGCACCCAGCTCGTGACCTCGGTGGGCCGGCCGATGCGGGCCACGGTCAGGTGCGGGCGGAAGCGGCGGCCGTCGATCTCGATGCCGGAGGTCGCCGCGGCGGTGCGAGTGCCCGCGGCGAGCCGCTCGAGCGAGGTGCTCTCGTCGGGCTCGAGCGCCAGGTCGGCATAGAGGACGCGGGCGCGGGCCACGTCGGGGAAGGCTCCCCCGCCGGCCACCCGCGTCGCGAACGGCGTACGGCGCGCGGCGGCGGACCCGAGGCGCTCGACGAGGTCGTCGAGCCGGCGGTCGGGCACCGACTCGAGGAAGGCCAGCGTGAGGTGCAGCTGGTCGAACGGCGCCCAGCGGAACGACGCCGCCTCGCGGCGGGGCTCCAGGAACGCGTCGAGGTGCTCGGTCACGACCAGTGGTGGCACGACGGCCACGAACATGCGCTGCCCCATCCGACGAGCCTAGTCAGAGGTGCGTGCCGAGGAGAGACCCGATCAGGTAGGTGACCCCCATCGCGAACAGCCCGCCCGCGACGTTGCGCACCACCGCGCGCCCCGCGGGCCCGTAGCCGAGTCGGGCGCTGGCCCAGCCGGTGAGCGCGAGCGCGACCGCCACCGCGCCGACGGTGACGCCGACCCGGGCTCCCTGGCCGACGAGCAGGATGGTGAGCAGCGGCAGCAGCGCGCCGAGCGTGAAGCTGACCATGGAGGCGAGGGCGGCGTTCCAGGCGCTGGTGATCTCGTCGGGGTCGATGCCGAGCTCGGCCTCGGCGTGGGCGCCGAGGGCGTCGTACGCCGTCAGCTGGCGCGCCACCTCGACGGCGAGCTCCTCGTCGAGCCCCTTGCCGACGTAGAGGCCGGCGAGCTCGGCCAGCTCGTCCTGGGGTTCGTCGCGCAGCTCGCGCCGCTCCTGGTCGAGCAGCGCCAGCTCGGAGTCGCGCTGGGTGCTCACCGAGACGTACTCGCCGGCCGCCATGCTCATGGCCCCCGCGACGAGCCCGGCGACGCCGGCGATCGTGATCGCGCTGCGGTCGGTGGTCGCACCGGCGACGCCCATGACGATCCCGGCGGTCGACACGATGCCGTCGTTGGCGCCCAGGACACCGGCGCGCAGCCAGTTGAGCCTGCTGCGGGAGGACTCCTCGTGCGGCTCGCCCTCGTGGGGTCCTACGGAGGCGCTCACAGCCCGAGGTCGCGGCCGATGAGCTCCTTCATGATCTCGTTGGAGCCGGCCCAGATCTTGGAGACCCGGGCGTCGCGCCAGGCGCGGGCCACGCGGTACTCGTTCATGAAGCCGTAGCCGCCGTGCAGCTGGACGCAGTGGTCGAGGATCTCGTTCTGCACCTGGGAGGTCCACCACTTGGCCTTGGCCGCGTCGACCGCGGTGAGCTCCTTCTTGGCGTGCGCGAGCACGCACTGGTCGACGTAGGCCTGGGTGACGTCGACCTGGGTGAAGAGCTCGGCCAGCAGGAACTTGTTGTGCTGGAAGGAGCCGACACCCTGACCGAACGCCTTGCGGTCCTTGGTGTACTGCAGCGTCTCCACCAGGATCTGCCGCGCGTGCGCGAGGTTCGAGATCGCGCAGCCCAGCCGCTCCTGCGGGAGGTTCTGCATCATGTGGATGAAGCCCTGGTCGAGCTCGCCGACGATGTCGTCGTCGGTCAGCCGCACGCCCTCGAAGAAGAGCTCGGCGGTGTCGGACTCGTCCTGGCCGACCTTGTCGAGCTTGCGGCCGCGCGAGAAGCCCTCGGCGGAGGTCTCGACGCCGAAGAGCGTGATGCCCTTGGCCTTCTTCTCCGGCGCCGTGCGCGCCGCGACGACGACGAGGTCGGCGGAGTAGCCGTTGGTGATGAACGTCTTGGAGCCGTTGAGGACCCACCCGTCGCCGTCGCGCACGGCGGAGGTCTTCAGCGCGGCCAGGTCGGAGCCGCCTGAGGGCTCGGTCATCCCGATCGCGGTGAGCAGCTCGCCCGAGGCCACCCCGGGCAGCCAGCGCCGGCGCTGCTCCTCGGTGGTGAGCTCGACGAGGTACGGCGTGACGATGTCGGCGTGGATGCCCACGCACGAGGACAGCGCGGCGTTGACCTTGGAGAGCTCCTCCAACAGCACGGCGTTGAACCGGTAGTCGCCCGCACCGTCATCGCGCTGGCCGCCGTACTCCTCAGGAATCTCGAGCCCGAGGAGGCCCTGCTTGCCGGCCTCGAGCCAGAACTCCCGCGGCAGCGCCTTGGCCGCCGCGTGCTCCTCGACGTGGGGGACGACCGACCGGTCCAGAAACTCGCGGACGGACGAGCGGAACGCCTCGTGGTCCTCGTCGTAGATCTCACGCTTCATGCGCGCGATCCTACCGACGGGTAGCCCCACTCAGCCCGAGGTGGGCGCCGCCCTCGCCCGCCGGCGTCCCACGAAGCCGAGCACGGCTCCGACGACGGACAGGACCAGCACGACCACGCCGGCCGTCGTGAGCCAGAACGGCATCCGGGCGCTGCCCTGCAGCCGGTCGGTGGTGGCGTCGGTGTCGAGGTAGACCTCGGCGGCCGCGTCGGGGTCGTAGATCAGCGGCGACGTGTCGCCCACCGAGACGTCCTTGCAGGCGTAGCGCTCGCGGTGCTCGCGCTCCACGCCCGCCTCGTCGGCGTAGGTGTAGACGGGGCAGGTCACCGTGCGGGTGGTGTAGGTGCGCCGGCCGCTCTTCTGCCGACGCTCCACCTCGTGGGTGCCGGTGACGGTCGCCTCGACCCGGACCCCGGAGCCGTCGCGCAGCGACTCCAGCGAGTCGAGCCGGTCGTCGCTGTTGGCCTGCGCGCCGGCGTAGCCCGCCGCGAGCAGCAGCACCCCGCAGAACCCGACCTTGCCCCACATCCGAGTGCCCTCCCACGATGGAGCGCACAGGCTACCTAGCCCAGGACCTCGTCGACCCAGGCGGGCACCAGGACCCCCGCGGGGCCGTGGCGGGACTCGTGGAACCAGTCGGTGCCCTCGCTCGGCTGCAGGTTGAGCTCGAGCGTCCGGGCGCCGTACGACGCCGCCGCCTGGACGAACCCGGCTGCGGGGTAGACCGCGCCGGAGGTGCCGATCGAGACGAACAGGTCGGCCTCGGCGAGCCGGTCGGAGATCCGGTCCATCTCGTAGGGGATCTCGCCGAACCACACCACGTCGGGCCGCAGCTCGCTCACGCCGCACCCCGGGCACGGCGGCAGGTCCACGAGGTCACCGTCCCAGCGCATCCGTCCGCCGCAGGCCCGGCAGAGCGCGGACAGCAGCTGGCCGTGCATGTGCAGCACCCGCGAGGAGCCGGCGCGCTCGTGGAGGTCGTCGATGTTCTGCGTGACGACGAGCAGGTCGTCGCCGAGCCCCTGCTCGAGCCGGGCGAGCGCGTGGTGCGCGGGGTTCGGCTCGACGCCGGCGAGCGCGGCCCGGCGGGCGTCGTAGAAGCGGTGGACGGTGATCGGTGCGTGGTCGTAGGCCTCCGGCGTTGCGACGTCCTCGACGCGGTGGCCCTCCCACAGGCCGTCGGCGTCGCGGAACGTCGGCACCCCGCTCTCGGCGGAGATCCCGGCACCAGTGAGCACGACGACCCTCATGCCGACCTCCGGTGCACGGTCACGACGTACCCGCCGTCGTCGTACGGCGCGCGGTCCCAGGTCGCGAGGCGCTCCTCCGGGACCAGGCCGGCGGCGGCGAACGCCTCGTCCACGTCGGGGAGCGGCGTGACCGGGCAGTCCCCCGGGAGGTGGTCGGCGTCGAGCCCGAAGCCGCAGACGACGAGGCCGCCGGGCACGCAGTGGGCGGCCAGGCGCTCGGCGGCGGCCGTGAGCGTGGCCGGCTCGAGCAGCGGGATCACGTTGCCCGCGAGCAGCACCAGGTCGAACGTCTCCCCCAGGTCGAGGCTCGCGAGGTCGGCCTCGCGCCAGTCCAGGTGCGGCGCGGCGGACCGCGCCTCGCGGAGCATGGACGCGTCGACGTCGGTGCCGACGACGGCGTACCCGAGCTCGTGCAGGCGTACGGCGATGCGGCCCGTGCCGCAGCCGGCGTCGAGCACACGGCCAGGCGGGGCCAGCAGCGCCTCGACCAGCGCGGCCTCGCCGTGCACGTCCTGCCCGCGCTCGGCCATCCTCGCGAACCGGCGCGCGTAGGCGGCGGCGTAGTCCTCGCCGGTCGTCTCGCGCGCGATGCGCTGCCAGAGGGTCATGGGACCCCAGGCTTCCACACCGGGCTGACGACCTCGCGGCGCACGTGTCGTATCGCGTCGCTGCTGCTCGTGGGCAGGGTGACGGCGGACCATGGTGGTCCCCACCGACAGAGGAGTCCTCGTGGCGCAGTACCTGATCTACTTCAACCAGCAGTGGGTGGGCGACCACCCCGAGGAGTGGTTCCGCTCGCGCGGCCCGCTCGCGGCGGCGGTCGTCGAGGACATGAAGGACGTCGGCGTCTGGGTCTTCGCCGGCGGTCTCGTCGAGGACGGCCCGGTCTCCAGCGCCGACGCCACCTCGGGCGAGCTGCTGGTCACCGACGGCCCGTACGCCGAGACCAAGGAGGTCCTGGGCGGGCTGGCGATCGTCGACGTGCCCGACCGGGCGAGCGCCGAGGAGTGGGCGGGCCGGTTGGCCGAGGCCTGCGGCTGGCCCCAGGAGGTCCGCCTCTTCGGGTCGCTGCCCGACGACGACTGACGGTTCGTCCTGCGAGTGGCACGATGCCGACGTGATCTCCCTCAGACGAGCGTGGGTCGCCGTGCTCCTGGTGCCGCTGCTCACCGCGTGCGGTCCCGCGGATGAGGGCAGCATCGGGATGATGGTCAACGCCGACGGGCACGTCATCGTGATGGTGGAGACATGCAGCGCGGTGATCGAGTCCGTCATGTTGCAGCGGGAGCACGAGCTGTCCCCCGACCTCGTCTGGTCCGACGACTCCGTCAGCATGGGTCACGACGCGGTGCAGACGTTCGACACGGGCCTGCTGGCCGCGGACCTGCCCGCGGGCTCGTACGTCGCCTCCGCCGAGACCGACGACATCGACGCGCAGGTCGACTTCACGAGGGCTCGGCGCCGTGACCTTGTCGGGCTCGGCCTGGGCAAGGTGCTGTGGCTGAACGAGCCGGGGTACGGCCAGGAGCCGATCGTCGCCAGCGAGGACGACTTCGCCCAGCACAAGCACTGCTAGGGGCCGCCCCCTGGGCCGCTCCGTGGACCGGATCAGTAGTACCAGGGGAACGGCGACCAGTCGGGCTCGCGCTTCTCGAGGAACTGGTCGCGGCCCTCGGCGGCCTCGTCGGTCATGTAGGCCAGGCGGGTGGTCTCGCCGGCGAACATCTGCTGGCCGACCAGCCCGTCGTCGATGAGGTTGAAGGAGTACTTGAGCATCCGCTGCGCGGTCGGGGACTTGCCGTTGACCAGGCGGCCCCACTCCAGCGCGGTCGCCTCGAGCTCGGCGTGCGGGACGGCCCTGTTGACGGCGCCCATGCGGACGGCGTCCTCGGCGTCGTACTCCTGGCCGAGGAAGAAGATCTCGCGGGCGAACTTCTGGCCGACCTGGCGGGCGAGGTAGGCCGAGCCGAAGCCGCCGTCGAAGGAGCCGACGTCGGCGTCGGTCTGCTTGAAGCGCGCCTCCTCCTTGCTCGCGATGGTCAGGTCGCAGACGACGTGGAGGCTGTGGCCGCCGCCGGCCGTCCAGCCGGGCACGACGCAGATGACGACCTTGGGCATGAAGCGGATCAGGCGCTGGACCTCGAGGATGTGCAGCCGCCCGAGCTTGGCCTTGTCGACAAACTCTGAGGTCTCGCCCGCTCTGCCGTCTGCTCCCTCCGGTCGCGTGTACTGGTAGCCCGCGCGACCTCGGATCCGCTGGTCGCCGCCGGTGCAGAACGCCCACTTGCCGTGGCGCTCGCCCGGGCCGTTGCCGGTGAGCAGCACGCAGCCGACGTCGCTGCTGATGCGCGCGTGCTCGAGGACGCGGAGCAGCTCGTCCACGGTGTGCGGGCGGAAGGCGTTGAGGACGTCGGGGCGGTCGAAGGCGACGCGCACCGTGCCGTGCGCCTTGGCGCGGTGGTACGTCAGGTCGGTGAGGTCCTCGAAGCCCGGGACCGGGTCCCAGGCCTCGGGGTCGAAGGTCTCCGACACACCGGCGATGGCACTCATGCGGCGACTGTAGTGACCGGGATCGGGGGGTGGTCCGATCGGGTCGTGTGCCGGAGGCAGCGCTCCGGCGCGGGCTGCGGCACACGACCCGTCGCCGGCCGGAGGGCGCGCGGGCCCGGCGGCGTGGCCGATCGGGTCGTGTGCCGGAGGCAGCGCCCCGGCGCGGTCTGCGACACACGACCCACCCGCGACCCCGTTCCGCGCCCCGGACCACCGCTGGAATAGCCGGGGCCGACGTGGTCTTGTGGGTGGCATGACACTTGAAGGCGAGTACGAGCCCAGCCCGAGCGACTGGGTCCGCGAGCAGGTCGAGCAGTACGAGGCCAGCGGCGGCCGGGAGGCCAACACCCTCATGGGCAAGCCCGAGTGGCCGATCGTGGTCATCACCTCGAAGGGCGTCAGGTCCGGCAAGCTGCGCAAGAACCCCGTGATGCGTGTCGAGAAGGACGGCGTCTACGCCGCGGTCGCCTCCAAGGGTGGCGACCCCGAGCACCCGACCTGGTACCACAACTTCCTGGCCCATCCCGAGGTCGATCTCCAGGACGGCCCCGAGCCGCACACCTACGTCGCCCGCGTCGCCGAGGGCGCCGAGCGCGCCGAGTGGTGGGAGCGCTGCGTGGCGCAGTACGCGCCGTACGCGGAGTACCAGGAGAAGACCGACCGCGAGATCCCCGTCTTCCTGCTGGAGCGCAAGGCCTGACCCGCACTCGTCGGGGTGGTCCCGGCGACCTCAGCCGACGCGGGCGATGGACTGGGCGAGGCCGGTGAGGTGGCCCAGACGGGCGATCTCGGAGTCGAGGAACTCGGGGCCGCCGTGGCGGCCGATGACGAGCATCTCGTTGCCGTCGAGGCGGGCGGCGGCGTAGAGGGTGACGTCCTCGGCGAGGGACTCCAGGCGACCGGGCCGCTCGAGCTCGACGAACTCCAGCTCGTCGGGCGCCGCGCCCGTGCCGTAGAGGATGCCCTTGACGCGGTGCAGACGGATGCCCCAGTCGGAGCGGAACGTCATCGGCAGCAGGTCGACGAGGCGGTTGACGGCCTCGCCGGGGTGGGCGGTGAGGTCCTCAACGGCCTCGAGGTCGAGGAACAGGTTGCCGCCCGCGGCGTAGCGGCTGATCCACACGACGCTGACGCCCTCGAGGTTGTTGCACGCCGACACGATCGAGTCGGGCATCGTCGCGCCGGTCATCTCCAGGAGCACGTCGTCGACGGCGGTGCCGTCGTGGCGCTTCTCGACGATCTCGATGGCCTCGATGTCGCCGCCGGCCTCACCGACGGCGCTCGCCAGACGACCCAACGACCCCGGGACGTCGGGCAGCTCCACGCGCAGCAGGTAGGGCACGCCACGACCCTAACCCGGCGGTGTTGCGCGCCCGTTTCGGTTTCTCAGTCCTCGGCGCGCGTCGCGAGGAGCCGCTGGCGCAGGCCGGTGGCGCGCTGCGCCTGCGTCTCCACCGCCGCACGTACGGCGGCCTCCGAGCCCACCACGCGCACGTGGCGCTGGGCGCGGGTGACGGCGGTGTAGAAGAGCTCACGGGTCAGCAGCCGCGACCCGGCCTCGGGCAGGAGCACGGTGACCCGGTCGGCCTGGCTGCCCTGGCTCTTGTGGATCGTCATCGCGTGCATGGTCTCGATCGCGTCGAGCCGCCCCGGCGCGAAGCCCTTGAGCCCGCCCGCCCCCGCGATGTAGGCGCGCAGCCGGCCGTCCTCGAGCACCGCGACGCCGGTCTCGCCGTTGTAGATCTCCAGCGTGTGGTCGTTGGTGGTCACCAGGATCGGGCGGCCGGCGTACCACTCGGTGTAGATGCCCTGTCCGAGCTCCTCGCCGAGCCAGCGCTCGATCTGCGCGTTCCACCGGCGTACGCCGAACGGTCCCTCGCGGTGGGCGCAGAGCAGGCGGTGCCGGTCGAGCGCCTCGACCGCGCCGGCCGCGTCGCCGAGCACCGCGGCCTCGCGGATCTGGAGCGCCGCGCGCACGGCGTCGTCGCGCAGCGCCGACTCGGCGTCGTCGGTCTCCACGAACTCGACGTGCTCCGAGCGCGCCCGCAGCGCGGCGAGCACGCCGTCGGCGTCGCCGGCGCGCAGCGCCTCGGCCAGGGTCTGGATGTCGGCGACCGAGCGGTGGTTGACGACCAGCGACGCCACCGGCGAGGCGGGGTCGCCGTCGTAGCCGGCGACCAGGTCGGACAGCACGGCGCCGGCGCCGACCGACGTGAGCTGACGGGGGTCGCCGAGCAGCACCAGCCGACTGCGCAGCCGCACCGCGTCGAGCAGCCGCGCCATCATCGTGAGCTCGACCATGGAGGACTCGTCGACCACGACGACGTCGTACTTGAGCCGGTTGCTGCGGTCGTGGCGGAAGCGGGTGCGGTTGTCGGGGCGCCAGCCGAGCAGCCGGTGCAGGGTCATCGCGTCGGTGCGGTCGACCCACTCGCGGTCGGCCGGCTCGAGCCCGCCCACCGCCTCGGTCACGGCGTCCTGGAGCCGCGCGGCGGCCTTGCCGGTGGGGGCGGCGAGCGCGATCGAGATCCGCTCGCCGCGGGTGCGCGCCTGGTCGGCGAGCAGCGCCAGGATGCGGGCGACGGTGGAGGTCTTGCCGGTGCCGGGGCCGCCGGTCAGGACGGTGGTCCACTGCCTGACCGCTCGTACGGCGGCCGCGCGCTGCTCGTCGCTGAACCGGTCGTCGGCGAGCCGCTCGAGCGCGGCCGTCAGCGCCGCCTCGTCGACCGGCGGCGCCTCCTGCGCGGCCCGCGCGACCAGGTCGTCGCAGACCTGGCTCTCGAGGCGGTGGTAGCGGTCGAGGTAGAGCAGGCCGTGCTCGAGGCGCAGCGCGCCCCGGGCCACCAGGGGCGACGCACGCACGGCGACGGTCCACTCACCGGCGTCGGGCCACGGCAGCGCCGGGTCGAGCAGCGGCACGGAGGCGAGGTCGAGGCACACCGAGCCGCGGCGTACGGCGCGCACGGTCAGCGCCGCGGCGAGCAGCACCCGCTCGTCGGTCTCCTCGCCGAGCGCGCCCAGCCGGGCGGCGACGTGGAGGTCGGCCGCCTCGACGACGCCGGCGCGGTTGAGATCGCCCAGCAGCCCGGTCGCGCCGTCGACCAGACGCCGGTCGCGGTCGCTCGTGGGCTCGAACAGCTCGGTCACGACCGCACCCCCGCCACGACGCCGTCCAGCAGGTCGGACAGCTCCTCGACCAGCGCGACGGGCGGTCGCCAGGAGAAGATCCCGCACGGCTCGCCGTCGACGAGCGGGGTCTCGGGCCCGCACATGCCGCGCAGGTAGAGGTAGAGGACGCCGCCGAGGTGCCGCTCGGGGTCGTAGCCCGGCTGGCGCCAGCGCAGGAACCGGTGCAGGACGGCGGCGTAGAGGAGCGCCTGCAGCGGGTAGTCGGAGTGACCCATGGCGCCGTCGAGCGCCTCCGGCCGGTAGGCGTGCGCGGTGAGCGGCTCGTCGCGGGGGCCGAGCCAGTTGGTCTTGTAGTCGACGATCAGGTAGCGCGGGCCGGGCAGCCGCAGCACGACGTCGACCGAGCCGGTGAGGTAGCCGAGCAGCGACTGGTCGCCCAGCGCGGGGTTCTCGAGCGCCTCGGCGTAGCCGCGGACCGGGTCGCCCTCGGGCAGGTGGCGGCGCAGCAGCGGCGCGAGGTCGCCCAGCCGGACCCGGGGGTCGCCGGGGCGCGGGTGCGCGAGGTCGCCGCCGGCCAGCGGCAGCTCGAAGTCGAGCTCGCGCAGCCGGTCGCGCAACCCGATCTGCCGCAGCGTCGTGCCGTCGGCGAGCGACCCGAGCGGCGAGTCGCAGACCGCCACCAGCGCGTCGGCCAGCTCCTCGCGGTCCAGCTCGACCGGCCACCACACCAGCTGCTCGTCGAGGTGGTCGAGGATCTCCGCGCGCAGGTCGGGGGCGTCGGGGTCGGTGTGCTCGAGGACGGCGTGGACGAGCGAGCCGAACGTCGCACCCACCGGCAGGTCGGCCATGGGGGACGGCACCGACGCCTCGGGGGCCACGGACACCACCGGGTCGCCCGTCATCGCCTCGTCGTCCTTGGCCGCCACCTCGGGCTCGCTGGCGACCAGCCCCGCGGGCGCCGCGGCGAGCTCGACCGCCGAGAGCGAGGAGTACGACGTACGGCGCCACGTGACGTCGACGTCGCGCGTGAAGTCGCGCGCGGCCAGCGACGGGGTCTCGGCGCGCGGCGGCTCGGCGCCGGGCTCGGCCGGGACGGCGGGCTCGGGGGTCGGCCCGCCGGCGGCGTGCCAGCGGGCGAAGAACTCCGCCGCCTCGTCGTCGGTGCGGTTGGCGAACTCGTCGGGCACCGCGGCCATGCCGGGCCGGCGGCCCTGGATCATCCGCTGGAGCGGCGAGGCGGGCGTGTTGCGCGTCGGCGCCCACCAGCAGACGACCTGCGACTGCGCGCGGGTGATCGCGACGTAGAGCAGCCGCAGCCACTCGCCGGCCTCCTCGTCGCGCCAGCGGCGCACGGCCTCGCTCCACGTCGAGCCGGTCTCGCCACCCACCGCGACGCAGCGCTGGTGCTCGGCGTCGTGGAAGAGCGGGGTCGAGGGCGTGGGCAGGTTGCGGTCGGCCAGCGCCGGGAGGTAGACGACGGGGTACTCGAGGCCCTTGCTGGCGTGGATGGTCACGAGCTGGACCGCGGCGGCGTCGGAGTCCAGACGGCGGGTGCGCTCGGCGCCGCGCCCGCCGCGGCCCTCGGCCACCTGGAGGCGCAGCCACGCCAGCAGCGCCACGAGCCCGAGCCGCTCGGTGAGGGCGACCTCGTGGAGCACCTCGCCGATGTGGCGCAGGTCGGTGAGCAGCCGCTCGCCGCCCACCTGCGCGAGCACCCGCTCGGGGAGCCCGGCCGTGGTGGCCGCCTCCAGCACGGCCGCCACCCCGCGTCGCGCCAGCACGTCGGCGTAGGAGCGGAGCAGGTCGGCGACCTCGTCGGTGAGCGCGTCGCCGCCCTCGTCGATGCCGCGGGCGGTGTGGCCGACGAAGCAGGTGAGGGCGGCCGTGCGCACCCGCGGGCTGCGGTGGGGCATCTCCATGCCCTCGAGCAGCTCCAGCCACTCGACCGCGGCGGGGGTCGCGAAGACGCTGCCGCCGCCCGCGATCACCGCGGGCACGCCGACCTCCTGCAGCGCACGGCGGCAGGCGTCGAGGTCGAAGTGGCGGTAGCTGATCACCGCGACGTCCCTCGGCTCGATCGGCCGGCCCTCGAAGGTCGCCCCCGAGGCCAGCAGGGCGCGGATGTCGTGGGCGAGGTCCTGGGCGATGTGGGGCCGGGCCTGGGCCACGGTGAGCGGGTTGGACCCGCGGCGGCCGAGCTGGTCGCGGCGTACGACGCGCAGCCGGAACGGCGCCTGGCTGGGCGCACCGGCGAGCCGCGAGCCGGCGTGGTGGGCGGTGACGTCGTGCACCACGATCTGCGGGTCGCCGAGCTCGGCGCCGGCCAGCACCGTCTGGAAGGAGTCGAGCAGCGCCGCGTCGCTGCGCCAGTTGACGGCCAGGGTCTTGCGGGTGGTGGCGCTGCCCGCCGCGTCGAGGTAGGTCGTGACGTCACCGCCGCGGAAGGCGTAGATGGCCTGCTTGGGGTCGCCGATCAGCACCATCGTGGCGTGGCCGGTGAACGCGCGGTCGAGGACGTTCCACTGCACGGGGTCGGTGTCCTGGAACTCGTCGACCAGCACGATCTGCCAGCGCTGCCGCATCCGCGCGCGGGCCGGCGCCTCGGGGTGCTCGAGCGCGTCGGCGAGCTGGCTGAGCAGGTCGTCGTAGGACAGGATCCCGAGGCGGCGCTTGCGGCGCTCCATCTCGTCGCGCACGGCCCGCGCGAAGCGCACCCGCCGGCCCGCCGGCGTCGCCGGGTCGTCGTCGGGCGGGTGCAGCTCGGCCTGCGGGTCGCCGACCGCCGTGCGCGCGATCGCGAGGGCCTCGTCGCGCGAGAAGACCGGGTCGTCGCCGGCGTAGGCGAAGGCGCGGAGGTAGAGGTCGTCGACGACCTCGCCGAGCAGGTCGTCGAGGTCCTCGACGAGCCGGGCCTGGGAGTCGGTGTCGCCGGCGACGCCCAGCGAGTCGAGCACGAGGCTGCAGAACTGGTGGGTCGTCGCGATCGTCGCCGCGTCGAACGTCGCCAGCGCGTGGGTGACCCGCCGGTGGCGGCGCACCCGCTCGTCGGCGTCGCAGTCGAGCAGCAGGTCGACCAGGTCGGAGGGCTCCACGGGCAGCAGCTGCTCGGCCGCGAGCGCCCGCTCGGCCTCGACGAGCTGGGCCCGCACCCGCTCGCGCAGCTCCTGGCTGGCCGCGCGTCCGAACGTCACCACCAGCATCTGGTCGAGCGTCGCCTCGCCCTCGGCGACGTAGCGCGTGACGAGCGCGCCGATCGTCCAGGTCTTGCCCGTGCCGGCGCTGGCCTCGAGCAGGGTCGTGCCCGTGGGGAGCGGGTCGCGGATGTCGAAGGGCTGGTCGGTCGTCGCGGGGCTCATCAGAGGGGTCCCACCCGCTCGTGCTCGAGGACCGGCTCCCAGATCGCCGCGGCGTACGTCGGCAGGCCGGCGTCGACCAGCGCCTCGAGCGGCGCGCGCTCGCCGTAGACCTGCACGTGGGAGACGTCGGCGTCCTCGCCGGTGATGCCCCAGCTGTTGTTGGGGTCGGTGACCCACTCGCGGGCCGCGGCCACGGCGGGCGGGCGGTCGCTGCCCCGCTGCTCGAGGGCGCGGGCCTCGGCCCAGGCGTTGGCCGTGGCGAGCGGGGCGGGCAGAGGGCGGCGCAGGCCGAGGTCGCGCAGCTCGACGAGGCGGCGCAGGTGGTCGACGGCGCGGTGGTCGAGGGGTCCGGCGAGCGCGCGCTTCGGGCCGGCCTTGTCGCGCCCGACGGCGTGGGAGGTCCAGTGGGCGTCGGGGTGGCCGGCGCTGAGAGCCAGCAGGTCCACCCAGGCCAGCAGCCGCTGCCGGGCCTTGAGCCGGGAGTAGCCGAGGGTGACGAGCTTGTTGCCGTAGACGCCGGGGACGGTGCCGGTGAGGCGCCGGCCGCCGCCGAGGTCGACGTCCACGTCGACCGAGCGCACCTCGCCGGCGCGCAGGTCCTCGGTGCGGGCGAGGAGCCGCTGGGACTCCTGGACGACCTCGGTGAGGGAGCGGGTGCCGAGGGCGCCGGGCGGGAGCGTGCCGCGCAGCTGCTCGGCGAGCATCACCGCGGTCGGGTCGGCGCCGGCCATCACCTCGCGCAGCAGCCGGTCGCCGACGCCCCACTTCTCGAGCGCGTCGAGGTCGATCGGGATCGCGTCGCCGACCTCGTCGGCGTCCAGCGGCGCGGACACCACGAGGCGCTGGCGCAGGAACGTGCGCACGGGGTGGCTGAGGAAGGCCTTGAGGTCCAGCAGCGTCACGTCGCCGGGGCCGCGGTCGGGCAGGGCCCCGTCGAGGAACGGCGGGACCGGGCGGCGAGGGCCGACCACGGCGCGGGCACCGGACAGCGCGGCGCGGTCGAAGCTGAACGGCCGCTCCCCCGCGATGCCGCCGGGCGCGAAGTTGCGCACGTCGTGGGGCTGGAGCGGGTGGCGCACGCGGATCGCGTCGCGCACGGGCGCCGAGGAGGTGCGGTCGGCGGCGTCGAGGATCTCGCCCAGGGGCACGGCAGGCGGGCGCGGGGCCCCGGAGTGCTCGTTGGCGCCGGTGTAGGTGATGACGAGGGTCTCGCTCGCGGCCAGGACGGCGTCGAGGAGCAGCTGCCGGTCCTCGCTGCGGGGGTCGCGCTCGCCGGTGAGCGGGCGCCGCGCCAGCGCGTCGTCGCCGTCGAGCGCGCCGACCCGCGGGAAGTCGCCGTCGTCGAGGCCCACCAGGCAGACCACGCGGTGGGGCACCGAGCGCATCGGGACCATCGTGCAGACCGTCAGCGTGCCGGTGCGGAAGTTGGCGCGCGTGGGCCGGCCGCCCAGCCGGGCCTGGAGCATCGCGCGGACGTCGGCGAGGCGCAGCTCGACGCCGCTGTCGCGCGCGCCGCCGGTGGCGTCGGTGGCGCGGGCGAGCTCGCGCTCGAGCTGCGGGACCTGCCAGGCGTCGTCGGCGGAGACGTCGGCGACGCCGCGCACGCCGTCGCGCAGCGCGGCCATCCAGTCGGCGACGGTGGTCGCCGCGACCATCGCCTGCAGGCAGGTGTCGAGCCGGTGCACCAGCTCGGCGAGCCGGCCGGCGAGCTCGATGTCGTCGCTGCCGACGTCGTCGAGGGGCAGCCCTCGGCCGAGGTGGTGGTGGTCGTCGCCGCTCATCGCCACGCCCAGCAGGATCCGGTCGAGGCCGGCGCGCCAGGTGTTGTGCTCGAAGCGCTGCATGTCGAACGACGCCCGCTGCTCGGCGTCCAGGCCCCAGCGGATGCCGGCCTCGGCGACCCACGAGGTGACCCGCGCGAGGTCGTCGTCGCTCAGGCCGAACCGCAGCCGCACCGGCTCGGTCGCCGCCAGGTCGAGCACCTCGCTGGCCGTCACGCGTCCGCCCGCCAGCTCGACCAGGCTCGCCGCGACGGCGAGCAGCGGGTTGGTGCTGCTGAGGGCGCGGTCGGCCAGCCGGACCCGCAGCCGGTGGGCGGGGTGGCCGTCGCGGTCGCTGCCGTCGACGACGTCGGCGAGGCCGAAGCCCGCCGAGATCAGCGGCGCGTAGGTCTCGATGTCGGGGCACATCACGACGATGTCGCGCGGCTCCAGCGTCGGGTCGTCCTGCAGCAGTCCGACGAGCGCCTCGCGCAGCGCGTCGACCTGGCGGGCCGGGCCGTGGCAGGCGTGGACCTGGAGGCTGCGGTCGTCGGGGTCGTGGACGCGGCCCGCCCGCAGCGCCGGGTCGGGGGCGCGGTTGGCGCGCAGGTCGCCCTGGAGCCAGCCCAGGAGGGTGTCGCGCTCGGGCACCCGGTCCCGGGGCGTGGCAGGCGCGTCGAGGCCGTCGAGGGCGCGCCGCAGCTCGCGGGTGTCGCGGCCGAGCGAGGCGAGCAGCGGGTGGCCGACGAGGTCGGCGGACTCGTCGTCCTCGCGGGCGACGACACCGCCGACGCCGGTGAGGGCGTCCCACAGCGCCGGTGACGGCTGGGGCAGCCAGAGGTGGACGTCGCGGCGCTCGCCGAGGGCCCGCAGCAGCGACACCTCGGTCACGGGCAGCCGGGTGTGGCCGAACAGGCTGAGCCGCTCCGGCAGGTCGAGCCCGTCACCACCGGCCGCCAGCGCCTCGAGGGTGCGGGCGTGGCGGACGTCGGGCGGGTCGACGTTGACCCGCTCCAGGAGCCGGCGCCACAGCATGGGCTGCCAGGCGAGGTCGTCGTCGAGCGCAGCGCCCGCACCGTCGGTGTCGCGGCCCTCGCGCCAGTCGGTCACGAGGCTCGGCCGCTGGACGGCGTACGACGCGTAGAGCCCGGCGAGCCGCCGAGCGACGGAGTAGCGACGGTTGCGGCGCAGCAGCCCCTCGTCGCCGTCGAGGCCGTGGCCGAGGTGGGCGGCGAGCGTGGCGCACCACGGCTCGTCGAGGCTGTCGTCGATCGTGGCGAGCAGCGGCCACACGAGGCGGTCGGGGTCCCACACGTCGTCGCGCTCGCGGTCGAGCAGCAGGCTGACCAGCGAGCGGGGGTTGAGGAACCGCACGCCCGCGCACACCCCGTCGCCGCCGCGCTCGCCCGCGCCCAGCCGGTGCGAGAGCCGCTGGGTCAGCCACCGCTCCACCCCCTTGGCGGGCACGACCACGACCTCCTCCGCGAACGGGTCGGCCAGCGGCACGGCGAGCATCTCGCCGAGCGCGTCGGCGAGCTGGTCGGTGCGCGGAGCGCGGTGGAGGTGCAGCGTCATCGCCGCCGACCCTAGTGGCGGGGGGCGACAGTGGTCGGCGGCGGTTTCACCAAGGTATGTCGCCGAAGCGTCACTTCCCGGGCGCTGCAGAGCGAGGGAAGTGACGTTTCGCCTGCATACCTTGAGGAAACGCCACCCGCCCCACCCGGGCGCGCCGATTGCGCACCCACGCCGGAGTTCGCCACAGTGCAGGGTGACCACCAGCGACGTCCCCCGTCCCGGCGACCGCGAGCGCGACCGCACCCGGCTCCCCCTCGACGTCGACACGTCCGCGCGGCCGATCGGGCCGGTGCAACCGGGCAAGGGCGCGCCGAACGTCGTGATCGTGCTGATCGACGACATGGGCTACGGCGCCTCGACGGCGTACGGCGGTCCGTGCGAGATGCCGACGGCGGAGCGGCTGGCCGGGGAGGGGCTGCGCTACAGCCGCTTCCACGTCACCTCGCTGTGCTCCCCCACCCGGCAGGCGCTGCTGACCGGCCGCAACCACCACTCGGTCGGCATGGGCGTGACCTCGGAGATGTCGACGCCGGAGCCCGGCTACCACGGCTACCGGCCGGCCAGCGCGGCCACGATCGCCCAGATCCTCGGCGGCAACGGCTACTGCACGGCGGCGTTCGGCAAGTGGCACCAGACCCCGCCGGTGGAGGTGAGCCCGTCGGGGCCGTTCACCCGCTGGCCCATGGGTGAGGGCTTCGACTTCTTCTACGGCTTCATGGGCGCCGAGATGAACCACTGGTACCCCCAGCTCTACGCCGGCCGGCACCCCGTCGAGCCCGACCGGCTCCCCGAGGACGGCTACCACCTCTCGGAGGACCTAGTCGACCACGCGATCGACTGGGTCGAGAACCAGCAGGCCATCACCCCCGACCGGCCGTTCTTCACCTACCTCGCGCTCGGCGCCACGCACGCGCCGTTCCACGTGGCGCCGGAGTGGCGCGACAAGTACGCCGGCCGGTTCGACGCCGGCTGGGAGGTCCAGCGCGAGCAGACGCTGGCCCGGCAGAAGGAGCTCGGCATCGTGCCCGAGTCCGCGGAGCTGGCGCCGTGGGCCGAGGGCGTGCCCCACTGGGACGAGCTCGACGAGACCGAGCGGCGGGTCGCCGCGCGCTTCATGGAGACCTACGCCGGGTTCGCGGAGCACGCCGACGTCCAGGTCGGCCGGTTCGTCGACGCGCTCGACGACATGGGCGTCCTCGACGACACGCTGTTCTTCTACCTCCTCGGCGACAACGGCGCCTCCGGCGAGGGCGGGCCCCGCGGCACCTTCCGCGAGCACCTGGTCGGTCACGGCATCCAGGACGACACCGCCGACATGGCCGCCCGGCTCGACGAGCTCGGCTCCGCCTCGACGTACCCGATCTACCCGGTCGGCTGGGCGCTGGCGATGAACACGCCGTACCCCTGGACCAAGCAGGTCGCCTCGCACCTCGGCGGGATCCGGGACGGGATGATCGTGCGCTGGGGCGACGAGATCGCCGGGCGCGGCGAGGTCCGCCACCAGTGGCACCACGTCATCGACGTGCTGCCCACGATCCTGGAGGCGACCGGCCTGCCCGCGCCGACCACCTTCAACGGCACCGAGCAGCAGCCGATCGAGGGCACGAGCCTGCGCTACACCTTCGACGAGGTGGACGCGCCCGACCGCCCCCGCACGCAGTACTTCGAGATGGTCGGCAACCGCGGCATCTACCAGGACGGCTGGGCGGCCGTCACCCGGCACGGCACGCCGTGGGAGATGGTCGGCTCCGGCGAGCGGTCCTTCGACGACGACGTCTGGGAGCTCTACCACCTCGACACCGACTGGAGCCAGGCCCACGACGTGGCCGCCGATCACCCCGAGCGGCTGCGCGAGCTGCAGGAGGTGTTCCTCCGCGAGGCCGAGCGGCACCACGTGCTGCCGCTCGACGCGCGGGTCACCGAGCGCGAGAACCCCGAGGTCGCCGGCCGCCTCGACCTGCACGCCGGGCGCACCTCGCTCTCCTTCGGCCCCCGCGTCCGCCGTCTCTCGGAGGAGGCCGCGCCCAACGTCAAGAACCGCACCCACCTGATCACCGCCGACCTCGAGGTCCACACGGGCAGCAACGGCGTGGTGGTCGCGCAGGGCGGGCGGTTCGGCGGGTGGTCCCTGTACGTCGTCAACGGCGTGCCCCACTACGCCTACAACTTCGCCGGCCGCGACCTCACCACCGTGCGCGGGACCGCGCCGATGGTGCCGGGACGCCACGACCTGGTCGTGCGGTTCGCCTACGACGGCGGGCCGCCGGGCAGCGGGGCCGAGGTCACGCTCGAGGTCGACGGCGAGGCCGTGGGCACGGGCCGGGTCCCGGTCACCACGGGCTACTACTTCTCCTTCGACGAGACGTTCAACGTCGGCGTCGACCGCGGGACGCCCGTCACCGACGACTACCGGGCGGTGCACAACCGGTTCGAGGGGCTCATCCACCGGGTCCGCTTCGACCTGGCCGGCGTGGCCGACCCCGGCAGCGACGAGGAGCGCGCCCGCGCCGTGATGGTCCACCAGTGAGCGGCTGCTGCGCGCCCTCGCGGGACGAGGGGGACGGCCCTGCCGTCAGGGGTGTCGAGGCAGGACTCCGTCCTTCCGCAACCCCCGGGGAGCCCGCAGGCCTGGTCACCCTCCCCGGTGGGCTGGCGCAGCACGGCAGCGACGACCCCGACCACCCCGAGGAGTGGCCGGTGCGCGAGGTGACGCTCGCGCCCTACCGCGTCGCGCGGTGCGCGGTGACGACGACGGAGTTCGGAGAGTTCGTCGCAGCGACCGGCTACCGCACCGACGCGGAGCGCTACGGCTGGTCCTTCGTCTTCGGCGCCTTCCTGCCCGACGACTTCCCGCCTACCCGTGGCGTCGCGGCCGCGCCGTGGTGGCGCCAGGTCCCGGGCGCCGACTGGGCCCACCCCGAGGGCCCGCACAGCGACCTGCGCGAGCGGGGCGACCACCCCGTCGTCCACGTCTCGCGCACCGACGCCGAGGCGTACGCCGCCTGGCGGGGCGCCCGGCTGCCGACCGAGGCCGAGTGGGAGCACGCCGCCCGGGGCGGGCTCGTGGGCCGGCCCTTCCCGTGGGGCTCGGAGCTGGAGCCGGGCGGCGAGCACCGGATGAACGTGTGGCAGGGCCGCTTCCCCGAGCAGGACACCGCCGCGGACGGCTGGCGCGGCACCTGCCCGGTGGACGCGTTCGCACCCAACGACCACGGCCTGCACAACGTGACCGGCAACGTGTGGGAGTGGTGCTCCGGCGCCTGGTCGGACGCCGACGGCAGCGCGGTCAGCCGCGGCGGCTCCTACCTGTGCCACGCGTCGTACTGCCGCCGCTACCGGGTCTCGGCGCGACAGCCGCACTCGCCCGACTCGAGCACCGGCAACCTGGGCTTCCGGCTGGCCGCCGACGTCTGAGCCACCGGCTCAGTCGACCGTGCGCACCTCGCGCGACGTGGCGCCGGAGGAGCGGTCGGCGATCTCGATGCGGGTGCCGTCGGTGGCGGCGACCGCGCCGGCGACCGTGATCTCCACGAGACCGTCGTCGAACACCGCGTGGATCTGCTCGGCCTCGGTGCCCTCGGGCAGCGTGACCGCGCGCCGGAAGGCGCCGTGGAAGCGCTCGCGGATGAGGAATTGCGCCGACTCGTCGTCCGCCCCGGTGGGTCGCGTGCCCGAGACGGTGAGCACCCCGTGGCTGAAGCTCACGTCGACGTCGGCGGGGTCGACCCCGGCGAGCTCGACGCGGATCACCAGGTCGTCGCCGTGGGACAGGATGTCGGTCGACGGCACCCACGCCGAGGCGTGCGTGCGCTCGGAGACCTCCACGCCGTGCTCGCCCCGGCCGTGCAGGCCGACCGAGCGCATCCGCGAGAGCTCGCTGAAGAAGTCGGTGACGCCCTCGAAGGGGTTGCGGTGCTCGCTCATCGGGTCTCCTCGGTCTCGACGCGTCGGGCGGGCGCCGACGTCACGGGCTCGGCGTCGTGCGGCTCGTCACGGGGCGCCCGGGTCTCCTCGCGCAGCGCCTTGACCCAGCAGTAGGCCACGCCCACCAGGACGATCGTGAACGGCACCGAGCCCAGCACCGCCGCCTGCTGCAGGGCGGCGAGCCCCCCGACCAGCAGCATCGCGCAGGCGATGCCACCCATCAGGACGCCGAGCACGACGATGACGAGCTTGGGCGGGGTGAGCGAGCCGCGGGAGGCCAGCGTGGCCATCACCACCGACGCCGCGTCGGCGCCGCTGATGAAGAAGAGCGCGATCAGCAGGATGCACAGCGCCGAGCTGAGCACCGGCAGCGGCAGCACGTCGAGCGCGGTGAAGAGCGACAGCTCGGGCGTGTCCAGCGAGCTCAGGAAGTCGGCCTCGCCGTTGCGCTGCAGCTCGATGCCGGTGCCGCCCACGATCGCGAACCAGAAGAACCCGAAGCCGGTGGGCGCCGCGACGACCCCGACGATGAACTCCCGGATGGTGCGCCCGCGGGAGATGCGGGCGACGAACATGCCCACGAACGGCGCCCAGGAGACCCACCAGGACCAGTAGAAGATCGTGTTCTTGGCCATCCACTGCTCGTCGCCGACGCCGGTCTCCAGCGACATCGGCAGCACCTGGATGATGTAGGTGCCGATCGACTCGATGCCGTTGGAGATCACCAGGACCGTGGACCCGCCGACGACGAGGAAGAACACGAAGAGCCCGATCGTGGCGAAGGCCCCCAGGTTGGCCAGGTAGTTGATCCCCTTCTCGACCCCGGAGACGGCCGAGAGCAGGAAGAGCGCGGTGACCACGACGATGATCAGGACCGCGACGCTGTCCTTCTGCTTCACGTCGAAGAGGTAGTGCAGACCGCTGTTGAGCTGGAGCCCGTTGAGGCCGAGCGCGGTGGCCGTGCCGAACAGGGTGGCCACGATCGCCAGGGCGTCGATGAGCCGGCCGATCGGCCGCGTGGACGCGTCGGGGCCGAGGATCGGGGAGAACGTCGAGCTGACCAGGATCGGCTGGTTCTTGCGGTAGCCGAAGTAGGCCATGGCGCCGCCCATGACGGCGTACATCGCCCAGCCGTTGAAGCCCCAGTGGAAGTAGGTGTAGCGCAGCGCGGTGAGCGTCGCCTCCTCGCTCTGCGGCTCGGCGAGCTGGTGGGGCGGGGTGTTCCAGTGGGCGATGGGCTCGGAGATGCCGTAGAAGAGCAGGCCCGCGCCGAGGCCGGCGGCGAACATCATCGAGACCCAGGAGAACGTCTTGAAGTCGGGTCGCGAGTCGTCGGGTCCCAGCCGGATCCGGCCCCACGGCGAGACCGCGAGCACCACGCAGAGGACCAGGACGCCGGTGGCGACCAGGATGAACGCCCATCCGAAGTTGCCGACCACCCAGCCGAGCGTGGTGTCCATGACCGATTTCAGGCCGTTCGGGCGGACCAGCCCCCAGCCCACGAAGACCGCGATCAGGGCCGCCGACCCCCAGAAGACCGGAGGGTCGACGTCCTTCAGGTACCGCTTCATCCGTGCCCCCAGAGCATCACGTCCTGGGCCGGCCGGTCGGACCCGAGGTGGGCGACCACCCTCGTCGCGTCGCCCCGCGGGTGTCAATGTGACACCGCCGAGATGGCCGGTAGGCGCTCCCTATCGCTCGCCGGCGCCCCAGGTCGGTCCAGGTCAGCCCAGGTCAGCCCAGGTCGGCGAGGTCGAGCACGAACCGGTAGCGCACGTCGTTGCGCTCCAGCCGCTCGAGCGCGGTCGCGACCTGGCGCGACGGCAGCACCTCCACGTCGGCGGTGATGCCGTGCTCGCCGCAGAAGTCCAGCAGCTCCTGGGTGGCCGGCCGGCCGCCGCTGCCGCTGGAGCTCAAGCGCTTGCGGCCGATCAGGAGCGCGAGCGTCTCGACCGTCACCGGCCCGAGGTGGCCGACCGAGCAGAGGGTGCCGTCGAGGGCCACGGCGGCGAGGTAGGGGCCCAGGTCGTGCTCGGCCGACACCGTGTCGATCACCAGCTCCAGGGTCCCGGCCACGCGGGCCATGTCCTGCGCGTCCGTCGAGACGACGACGTCGTCGGCGCCCAGGGCGCGCGCGTCGTCGGCCTTGCGCGGCGAGGTCGTGAACACCGTGACCCGCGCGCCGAGCGCGTGCGCGAGCTTGACCGCGAGGTGGCCGAGCCCGCCCAGGCCGACCACGCCGACCGTCGTGCCCTCGCCCACGCCCCACTGCCGCAGCGGCTCCCAGACGGTGATGCCGGCACACATCAACGGCGCGACGGCGGCCGGGTCGAGCCCGGGCGGGCGGCGGTAGACGAACCCCTCCCGCACGACGTACTCGGCGGAGTAGCCGCCGCTCGTCACGGTGCCGTCGGTCCGGTCGCGGCCGCCGTAGGTGAGCGTGGGGTACTCCACGCAGAAGTTCTCCTGGCCGATCTCGCACATCGCGCACACCCCGCAGGAGTCGACGATGTTGCCCACGGCGACCGGGTCGCCCACCGCGAACGCCGTCACGTCGGCGCCGACCGCGGCGACCTCGCCCACGAACTCGTGGCCGGGGACGACCGGGAAGGCGTCGGCGTCCCGCGCCTTCAGCGCGTGCAGGTCGGTGTGGCAGACCCCGCAGTGGGTCACGCGCACGGCGACGTCGTCCGGCCGCAGGTCACGGCGCTCGATGCTCACGAGCTCGAGCGCCGCGCCGGGGGCGGCTGCCTGGAAGGCCTGGGTCTCGCGCATGGTGTCCCCTTAAAGAAACAAACTAGTTGGTTGGTTCCAACACTCAACCACGACGACTCCCGGATTCCAAACCGACCGGTTGGTAATCTCGGCGCATGACCCCGCCCGAGCCGACCGTCGCGCCGACCCCCAAGGGCGAGGCCACGCGACGACGGATCATGGACGCGGCGACCGCGGAGTTCGCCGAGCACGGCATCGCCGGGGCGCGCGTCGACCGGATCGCGGCGGCCGCCAGCTCCAACAAGGCGCAGCTCTACGCCTACTTCGGCAGCAAGGACCGGCTCTTCGACACCGTCTTCCGCGAGTCGCTCGAGCGCATCGTCGAGGTCGTGCCGATCTCCGCCGACGACCTCGCCGACTGGGCGGTGCGGCTCTACGACGAGTACATCGCGCACCCCGAGCTGATCCGGCTGGCCACCTGGTCGCGCCTCGAGCGCCGCCCCACCGGGCACCTCACCGAGGACCGCCTGGACGAGGCCAAGCTGGCGGCGATCGCGTCGGCCCAGGAGTCGGGCGGGATCCGCCCGCTCCCCGGCGCGGAGCCGTTCGACGTGATGGCCATGGTGATCTCCATGTCCATGGCCTGGTCGCCCGTCAGCAACGTCTACGCCGCCACCGCCTCCGAGCCGGCCCGCGTCCACCGCCAGCGACGCGAGCTGCTGCGCGAGTCCGTGCGCCGGGTCTTCGCCGCCGACGGCTGAGCGCCGAGCACGACCCGCGGCCCGCGGGCTCAGCCCATGGAGTGCAGGCGCTGCGGGGTGATCGTGAGGACGAGACGCTGCTGGTCGCGGCCGCCGTACCAGGGGTAGGGGCCGCCGGTGTAGCGCTGCGCGAGCATCTCGATGTGCTCGGCCCCGCCGTCGGTGGTCGCGTCGCTGACCACGCCCCGGATCTCGTGGTAGCGGCTGGGGTTCGCGGGGTCGGACACCGCCAGCGAGACCCGCGGGTCGCGGGTGACGTTGCGCGCCTTCTGGTGGGTCACCACGGTGTTGACCAGGACGTGCGCGCCCTCGGCGTCGACGTCGACCCAGGTCTGCGTGAGCTGGGGCGAGCCGTCCGGCATGGTCGTCGCGAGGTAGCAGGTGGCGCCCGAGCGCAGCAGTCGCACGAGCTCGTCGGGAAGGGGGACGGCGGTCGGGGAGCTCATGGGACCATGCTCCCCGACGCAGGAAGGGCTGTCGGAGCCTGGCCCTACCGTCGCGACATGTCCTCCTCACAGCACGACTTCGACTTCGTCCTCGGGCGCTGGTCGGTCCGCAACCGCAAGCTCGTCGACGTCACCGACCCCGACTGCGACGAGTGGGTCGAGTTCGACGCGACCAGCGTCGTCGCCCCGGTCCTCGGCGGGATCGGCCACGTCGACCAGATGAGCGTGCCCACCCCCGCCGACAGCGCCCCGCCGTTCGAGGCCATCACGTTGCGCCTGTTCGACCCCACCGACGGGACCTGGCGGATCTGGTGGAGCTCGACGCGAGCGCCGGGGGTCCTCGACACCCCGGTCGTCGGCAGGTTCGACGGCACCCACGGCGTCTTCGAGGCCGTCGACACGGTCGCGGGGCGCCCCACGCTGGTCCGCTTCGACTGGTTCGCCGAGGACCCCGACCTGCCGCGCTGGCAGCAGTCGTTCTCCTACGACGGCGGCACCACCTGGGCGCTCAACTGGCAGATGTTCTTCCACCGCGGCTGACCCCGGTGGTCACACCTGTCCCGGCTCGCGCGTCAGTGAGACGAGACCAGCCGACGTGGAAGGGTGCCGACCGTGGACCAGACCGAGGAGTTCGAGGCGGAGCGACCGCGCCTGATCGGGATCGCGAGCCGCGTGCTCGGCGACCCCGTGGAGGCCCAGGACGTCGTGCAGCAGGCGTGGCTGCGCCTGCACGGGACGGACGCCGAGATCGAGAGCCTGCCGGCGTGGCTCACGACCGTGACGACACGGCTGTGCCTGGACCGGCTGCGCGCCCGCACGCCGGTCCCGGTCGACGACCTCGACCCCGGAGAGACCGTCGGCGACCCGGCCGACGAGGTGGCCCTCGCCGACACCGTGGGGCTCGCTCTCCACGTCGTCCTCGAGCGGCTCTCGCCGCGCGAGCGGGTCGCCTTCGTGCTGCACGACAGCTTCGGCTTCGAGTTCCCGACGATCGCCTCGGTCCTCGACACGACCCCGGCGGCCGCGCGCAAGCTCGCCTCGCGCGCTCGCGCCAAGGTCGCCCAGCCCGCCCCCGAGGACCGATTGGCCGACTGGGAGGTCGTCGACGCGTTCATGGCCGCGGCCAAGAGCGGCGAGTTCGAGCGCCTGCTGCGGATGCTGGCCCCCGACGCCACCGTCTCCGCCGACGACGCCGCCGTGCTGGCCGGCACCCCGCAGCGCATCGAGGGCCGTGACGAGGTGGCGACGTTCTTCAACGGCAGCGCCCAGGCCGCGCTCCCGGTCTTCGTCGGCGACCGCCCGGGCACCGCGTGGTTCCACCTCGGCGAGGCCAGGGTCGTCTTCGACTTCACCGTCGCCGAGGGCCTCGTGCGTGCCATCACCTTCCGCGCCGAGCCCGACGTGCTGTCGCGGGTCGTGCGCCGCGACGGCGGCCGCACCCGCGACTGAGCGGTCACACCCTCGGCGCCCCGCGCGTCAGCACCACAGCACCCGTCCCACGACACCAGGAGAAGCCATGAAGACCATGACCTGCCGCGATCTCGGCGGCCCGTGCGAGCTCGCCCACCACGGCGAGAGCGCCGACGACGTCATCAACGCCCAGGACCGGCACCTCAAGGAGGCCGAGAAGGCCGGCGACGCGTCGCACCAGGAGGCGCGCGACGCGATGAAGAGCCGCTGGCGCCACCCGAAGCGGTCGCTGGGCTGGTACCGCGACACGAAGCAGGCCTTCGCCGACCTCCCGGAGGACTGAGCCGCCCACCCCGCCGGGCGTCTTGAGCGCGCGTGCCAGGGTGGAGCGCATGACGCAGACCCCTGGCTCGCCGGCACCTGACTCATCCTCACCCGTGGTCGTCGTGACCGGGGCCAACGGCCTCGTCGGCGCCCGCACCTGCGCGGCGCTGGTCGAGCGCGGCGCGACCGTCCGCGCCGTCGTACGTCGGTCCGGCGCGGCGCCGGCGCTGGCCGGCGTCGAGGAGTGGGTCGGCGAGCTCGACGACCCGGCGTTCGCGGCCACGGTGGTCGGCGGCGCCGACGCGGTCGTCACGACCGTGCACCCGATGAGCAGCGACCGCGAGACCCAGCATCGCGTCGGCGTCGAGGGCACCACCGCCATCGCCCGCACCGCGGCCGACGCGGGCGTCGCCCGGCTGGTCCACGTCTCCACGGGCGCGGTCTACGACCGGGCGCCGGGCGACCGCGACGTCGACGAGTCCTCGCCGCTCGCGCCCGACGACGCCGGCGACTACCCCGTGACCAAGCGCGACGCCGACCTCGCCCTGGGCGGGGTCGAGGGCCTGACCCGCGTGCTGCTGCGCCCGCCGGCCATCCTGGGCGCCGGCGAGACGTCGGTGTGGAACTCGCTGCGACCGGCCGCGATGCGCGAGCAGGAGCAGGCGCGCCACGCCGTGCCCCACCAGACGTTCCCGTGGGTGCACGTCGACGACCTGGCCGCCTTCGCCGCCGACGTGGCCACCGGCGCGGTCGCGGCGACCGACGACCCCGCGACCGGTCCGGTCGAGGGCGGCTGCACCGCCGTCAACGTGGCGGCCGGGTCCGCGACCCAGCGCGACTACGTCGAGACCGCGACCCGCGCCGTGGGCGTCGAGCCGGTATGGGACGAGCACGACGTGTGGACCGGACGCTACGTCGCCGACCGCGCCCGCGCCTGGGGCTGGACCCCGCGGGTGGACCTCGCGCAGGCGCTGGCCGAGATCGAGGACGGACTGCGGGGCTAGCCCGCGGCCTCCTCGAGCCGGGCGACCGCCTCGGCGTGGCCGAAGAGCCCCGGCAGCCCCCCGGTGTGCAGGAGCACGCAGCGCTGGCCGGGCACGATCTCGCCCTCGCGCACGGCGGCGGCGAGACCGGCCAGCGCCCTTCCGGTGTACGTCGGCTCGAGCACCAGGCCGGTCGTGCGCGCGGCCAGCAGCACGGCGTCCCACGCGGGCGCCGCTAGCCGGTCGTAGGCGGCGCCCACCTGGTCGGTGCGGATCCGCAGCGCCGGATCGGGACCGGCCGAGCCGTCGAGCAGGTGGGCCACGGCGGCGTGGGCGTCGGGCACCGCCCCGCAGTGCACGCCCAGGACCCGCTCGGCTCCGAGCGCCTGGACCAGCCCGGCCATCGTGCCGCCCGAGCCGAGCGCCACGGCCACGTGCCGCAGGTCCGGCACCTGCTCGGCCAGCTCGCGGCCCGCAGCGGCGTAGCCCTGCACGCTGAGGGTCGTCGAGCCGCCGAACGGCACGACGTGGGGGCGGGCGCCGTCGGCGGCCACCTCGCCGGCCACGCGCTCCGCGGCGGCCCGCAGCCCGTCGGCGTCGACCGCGCCGGCCCAGACCACCTCGGCGCCCAGGAGGGCGTCGAGCAGCAGGTTGCCCCGCGGCCCACGAGGCGCGTCACCGGCCAGGACCAGCACGACCCGCAGCCCGAGGCGGGCGCCGGCGGCGGCGGTCAGGCGGGCGTGGTTGCTCTGCGCGGCGCCGGTCGTGACCAGGGTGTCGCTGCCGGCCGCGACGGCCTCGGCGCAGGTCCACTCGAGCTTGCGCACCTTGTTGCCGCCGCCGCCGGGCCCGACCAGGTCGTCGCGCTTGACCAGGAGGTCGTCCGGGGCGAGCCCCAGGGCGGTGGCGAGACGAGGGGCGGGCTCGACGGGCGTGCGCCACGAGCCGAGGTCGAGGGGGGTCACAGCCATGCCCGAGTCGTACCACGCTCCCCGGTCAGGCGTCGCGGCGGCGCAGCAGGACGTGCGCGAGGGCCAGGAGCGCGCCGGTCTCGAATGCGAAGACCGCGAAGCCGGTCCAGGGCTCCAGCAGCATCGGGTTGAACGGCACCACCATGGAGACCGCCGAGCCGGCGTTGCCCGGCATCAGCTTGACCAGCCACTCGCCGAGCGTGCCGGGCACGAGGTTGGCCATGTTGCCCAGGATCAGCATCAGGGCCAGGACCACCGAGATGGTGGCCGCGGTGTGGCGCAGCAGGAAGCCGACCGCGACGCTGAACAGGCCGATCCCGGCCACGAACAGCCCGCCGCCGACCACCGCGCGGAGCATGTCGCCCTCCAGCGCGATGCCGATGCCCTCCCGGTCGAGGAAGTAGTTGCCGCCGGCGTACCCGGCCAGGGCGGTGAGCGTGCCCACGACGAAGAGCACGGTGGTGACGACCAGCGACTTGGCGGCGAGCACGCGGCCGCGGGAGGGGACGGCGGCGAGGCTGCTGCGGATCATGCCGGTGGAGTACTCGGTGGTGACCGCGAGCGCTCCCAGGATGGCCGCGGAGATCTGCGCGAACATCATCCCCCAGGTGATGAACGACCCCGGCGACTCGTCGGCGTCGCCGCCGGCCAGCCACTCGGCGTTGCCCCAGCAGATCAGCACGGTCAGCCCGGCGCCGAGGACGAACGTCGCGGCGAGGGTCCACCAGGTGGAGCGGACGGTGGACAGCTTGAGCCACTCGCTGCGCAGCACGGCGCCGAAGCCCGGCCCGGACGACGGTCGGGGGCTCGTGGTGGAGGGGCGCTCCACGGACGTGGCGGTCATCGGGCCGATCCCTGGAGGGATGCGCTGCCGGCGTGGAACTCCACGCTGTCGGCGGTGAGCGCCATGAACGCGTCCTCGAGCGAGGAGCGCACCAGCGTCAGCTCGTGCAGGACCAGGCCCCGCGCGGCCACCGCCTCGCCGATGGCGGGCGCGTCCAGACCGGTGACCCGGAGCTCGGAGCCCTGCCCGGTCGCCGAGGCGACCATCTCGACCTCGGCGTCGCGCGACTGCAGGAGCCGCCCGACCTCGGTGAGGGCGGGCGCCTTGACCCGCACGTACGACGCGGCGTGGTCGGTCATGAAGTCGCCCATCGAGCAGTCGGCCAGGATGCGGCCGCGCCCGATCACGATCAGGTGGTCGGCCATCAGCGACATCTCCGACATCAGGTGGCTGGAGACGAAGACCGTGCGACCCTCGTCGGCCAGCTGCCGGGCGAAGGTGCGCACCCAGCGGATGCCCTCCGGGTCGAGGCCGTTGACCGGCTCGTCGAGCACGACCACGGGCGGGTCGCCCAGCATCGCGGCGGCGATCCCGAGGCGCTGGCCCATGCCGAGGGAGAACCTCCCGGCGCGCTGCCCGGCGACGCTCTCCAGGCCCACCAGGTCGAGCACCTCGCCGACCCGCGTCGTGGGGATGCCGTTGGACGCCGCCATCCACCGCAGGTGGTCCCGCGCGGACCTCCCGGGGTGGATGGCGTGCGCGTCGAGGAGGGCGCCGATCTCGCGGAGCGGCGCCTGCGCGGCGGCGTAGCGGTGCCCGTTGACGCTCACCGTGCCGGACGTCGGCGCGTCCAGGCCGAGGATCATCCGCATCGTCGTGGACTTGCCGGCGCCGTTGGGGCCGAGGAAGCCGGTCACCCGGCCGGGCTCGACGACGAAGTCGATGCCGTCGACCGCGACCCGGTCGCCGTCCTTGCCGGGGAAGCGCTTCGTCAGCGCGTGCGCGCGGATCATCACCGCGCCCGTCGGGTGGTCGTGGAGGTCATGTCCTCAGCGTGCTGGCTCGACCCCGCCGCGCACATCGGGGACGACCCCGGGCTCGACCCCGGTCCTGCTCTCGGGGTGCCCGGGGTCGGACCGGGTCCGGCGGCGGCCCTGACGGAAGCCGCGAACCGCCGCGCGGGGGCGGCGTACGGCGCTAGGTTGCGACGCATGACCCTCGCGAAGACCGTGCTCGTGCCCGTTGCCGCCGTCGCGCTCGTCGCCTCCGGGGTGGGGATGGGCTGGAGCGCCGCGGCCGACGACCCCGAGCCGGTCGTCGTCGTGCGCGAGCTGCTCGCCCAGGACGTCGCCCCTCGCGGCGCCCCCGACCGCACGCTCGGCCTCAACCGGGTGACGGTGATGCCCGGCGCCCGCCTGGCCAGCCACCACCACCCCGGCACGCAGATCGCGTACGTCGAGTCCGGCGTCCTCACCTACACCGTCGAGACCTCCTCGGCCGTCGTGCGCACCGGACCCTCGGACCGGCCCCGCGTCGTTCGTCGGGTCAAGGCCGGGCAGACCGCGCGCCTGCGCCCCGGGCACTGGATCGTCGAGCAGCCGCGCATGACCCACCACGCCGCCAACCGCGGCACCACCCCCGTGGTCCTCTACATCTCCACCCTCTTCCGCACCGGCGCTCCCGCGGCCATCCCCGACTGACCTGCGACGGGTCCGGTGGATCCGTGGCAGGCTGGACCCGTGCCAGTGACACGAGGCTTCGGCGGCGGCAGCAGGCGGGGACGGCCGGAGCGGCTGCCCCCCGGTCAGTACGACACCGGGCGCGACTGGCCGGTCCTCACGGCCGAGGCGCAGCCGCGCATCGCGCCGGAGGACTGGACGATCACGGTCGACGGCGCGGTGGAGCGTCCGCACACGTGGAGCTGGCGCGAGGCGCACGCGCTGCCGGGCTCGACCTACTTCGGCGACATCCACTGCGTGACGACCTGGTCGATGCTCGACACGACGTTCGCCGGCGTCAGCGTCGACACGCTGCTCGAGCTAGCGGGGCCGCAGCCCGAGGCGGCGTACGTGATGGCGCACTCCTCGACCGGCTACACCACCAACCTCCCGCTCGCCGACGTGACCGACGGCAAGGCCTGGCTCGTCTGGGAGTACGACGGTCGCCCGCTGGCCGCGGAGCACGGCGGGCCCGTGCGGCTGCTGGTGCCGCACCTGTACTTCTGGAAGTCGGCCAAGTGGGTCGACCGGCTGGAGCTGATGACCCGAGACCGGCCGGGGTTCTGGGAGCAGAACGGCTACCACGACCGTGGCGACCCGTGGCTGGAGCAGCGCTACCAGGGCGACCCGTGAGCGCACCGGCCGAGGCCGCGCCCGCGCCGGTCGGGCACTGGACCACGGGCACCGTCGTCGAGCTGGAGCGACTCGGCGACCGCCTGGTCCGGCTGCGCCTCGACGTCGCCGACCGCACCGACCACCTCCCCGGTCAGCACTACGTGCTGCGGCTGCGCGCACCCGACGGCTACACCGCCCAGCGCTCCTACTCCGTCGCCTCCTCGCCCGACGACCCGCTGCTGGAGCTGATGGTCGAGTGCCTGCCGGGCGGCGAGGTCTCCGGCCACCTGCACGACGTCGCCGACGTCGGCGACGTCTTCGAGCTGCGCGGCCCGATCGGCGGCTGGTTCACCTGGTCCGGCGAGGCGACCGCGCTGTGCGTGGTCGGCGGCACCGGCGTCGTGCCGGTCGTGGCGATGCTGCGTCACGCACGCGCCCACGGACTCACCGACCGGCTGCGCGTGGTCGCCGTCGGCCGGAGCCTGGCCGAGCTGCCCTACGCCGCCGAGCTGATCGAGGCGGGCGCGTTCGTGGCGCTGACCCGTGAGAACCTCGGCGACCGCGTCGCCGCCCCGCCGTACCCGGAGGAGATCGCCGCGCTCGCCGACGGCGTCGAGCGGGCCTACGTGTGCGGGTCGGTCGGCTTCGCGTCGTACGCCACCCGCCTGCTGGGCGAGATCGGCGTCCGGTCCGACACGATCCGCATCGAGCAGTTCGGCGCTACCGGCTGACGCTCGGCGCCCCGAGCGCCTCGCGCTGGGAGGCGACGATCGCGGCCAGCGCCGGCCTCGCGTGGCGGCTGAAGTGCGGGAAGCTCAGGAAGCCGTGCGGCATGACGTGGAAGTCCTCGACGCGCGCGTGCACGCCCGCCGCGACCAGCGCCTCGGCGTAGCGCACCCCGGCGTCGTGCAGCGGGTCGAGCCCCGCCACCACGACGACGGCCGGGGGCAGCCCGGAGAGGTCGGTCGCGTGCAGCGGCGAGAGCCGCCAGTCGGAGGGGTCGTCGGTCTCGGAGAGGTAGAAGCTGCGGAAGATCTCCATGTCGGCGTTGCTCAGGACGATGCCGCGGGTGTTGCCGACGTACGACTCGTGCTCGCGCAGGCCCTCGGTGAGGTCGGTCGCGGGGTAGATCAGCGCCTGGTGCAGCACCCGGGGGCCGCCCGCCTCGCGGGCCATGATCGCGACGACGGCGGCGAGGTTGCCGCCGGCGCTGTCGCCCATGAGCCCGAGCCGCTCGGGGTCGCCGCCGAGCTCGTCGGCGTGGCCGGCGGTCCACACGAGCGCGTCGTAGCAGTCCTCGACGGCGGCCGGGAAGCGGTGGGTGGGCGCCAGCCGGTAGTCGACGGAGACCACGACGGCGTCGAGGTCGGCCGCGACGTGCGAGCAGATCCAGTCGCCCTGGCGCGAGCTGCCGAGCGCGAAGCCGCCGCCGTGGAAGTTGACGACCACCGGGCGCGGACCCGCCGGCGCGTCGGGCGTGTAGATCCGCAGCGGCACGTCGCCGTGCGACGCCGGGAAGGAGCTGGTCGCGATGGTGACGCCGGCGCGCGGGCGCCCGACGAAGATCCCGGCGACCAGCGCGCCGAGACCGGCGTCGGGGATCACCTGGGTCTGGGCGCGCTGCAGGGCGCGCTCGTCCATGTGCTCGACGGAGAAGCTCTTGTTGGCCTTCATCAGGCGGTCGATCGCACGCACGCCGGGAGGCAGCCTGGGCTCGTTCATGACACCGATTGTGTCAGCGTGCCGGTGACCCGGCGCTCGGGCGGGTCAGTCGTCGCCCCAGCTGGCGTCCGCGTCGGCCTGCTCGAGGTCGGCCTCGAGCTTGGCGACGGCGTCGGGGTCGCCGTGGAAGCGGCGGTAGCTGTAGACGATGAGCGCGAGCGCGATGAAGCCGGACGCGATCTGGGTGACAGCCGTGGCGACGCCGCCGGGCAGCCACCAGGCGTCGCTGAGCGGCCACCACTCCGGCGCGGGCGGCTGCCAGATCCACAGGGCGCCGGCCGCGAAGAGGACCAGCACGC
Source organism: Nocardioides lijunqiniae (assembly GCF_015024225.1). GTDB lineage: Bacteria > Actinomycetota > Actinomycetes > Propionibacteriales > Nocardioidaceae > Nocardioides > Nocardioides lijunqiniae. Next base: position 55,864 of record NZ_JACJGM010000013.1, on the reverse strand, counting down.
CGAACACCGAGACGACCAGCCGCGGGATCGTCTCGACGCTCTCGGCCGCGCCCTTGAGCGCGCGGAACTTGATCGGCGCGAGGCGGCGCTCGGCCCACTCGTACTGCTGGGAGAGGATCGCCAGCCCGCCGAAGACCATGAGCAGGCCGGGGCCCGGGAGGATGAGCGCCGCGATCCCGGCGACCACGAGGAGCCAGCCGACCGCTTCGACCCCGACACGCTTCGCCGCATTCATGACCCGAGCATCCCAGACCCCGCCAACCGCGGCATCCGGGACGACCCCGACCCGTCCCCCGGATCCGGGGGACGGGTCCGTCAGCCGCCGTACCGGGCGAGGTAGGCGCGGCCCTCGTCGGAGAGGGTGCCGTGGGCCTCGGCCACCCTGGCCCAGCGGACGGCCATGCGCAGGAAGCGCAGGGGGTTGTAGACGTCCTCCTCGCGGCTCCAGAGCCCGTCGCCGGCGTAGGTCATGATCGTGAGGTTGGAGGCCTCGTGGACCGAGCCGTCGCCGGGGTCGGGCATCACGTTGCGCACCTCGCAGAGCAGCCGCGAGGTCGGGACGTCGACGACCTGCCAGGCCAGCGGGAAGCCGGTCATCGCCGCGCCGGGGAACGACGTCATCGTGGCCACCGACCACTCGCGGATCGCCGCGCGGCCGCGGAACGTGCCGAACGCGTGCTCGACGTACTCCGCGTCCTCGGTGAAGCTGAGCGCGAAGTCGTCCCAGTCGCCGGTGCGCGCGTGCTCCTGCACGCGGGCGTGCATGGCGGCGTACGCCTCGGTGATCTCGGCGGCGGAGAAGGTGCCCGTGCGGTCGGTGCTCACGAGGCCATCCAACCAAGGAACAAGAACAGGTTCTAGTGTCGCCTCGAGCCGGCTAGTGCCGTCCCGCCGGGTCCGCGACCGGCTCCGGGTCCTCGTCGCCCGCGTCCTCACCGGCCGCACTGGCCGCGCTGGGCCGGGAGGCCGCCAGCGACGTCAGCGTGGTGACGACGAGGATCGCCAGGATCACGGCGAGCGAGGCGAGCGTGGGGATGTCCGGCACGGCCGGCCACGTCAGGTGGGCCCAGTGGAGCGCGAGCTTGACGCCGATGAAGCCCAGGATCGCCGCCAGCCCGAAGCCCAGGTGCACGAGTCGGGCGAGCGCGCCCTGCAGGACGAAGTAGAGCGCCCGCAGGCCCAGCAGCGCGAAGGCGTTGGTGGCGAAGACGAGGTAGGGGTCGCCGGTGATGCCGTAGACCGCCGGCACGGAGTCGATCGCGAACACCAGGTCGGTCGCCAGGACCGCCACCACGACGAGGGCGAGCGGGGTGAGCGCCCGACGGCCCCCGCGCAGCACGGTCATCCTCGGACCGTCGTACTCGTCGGTGACGGGCATCAGCCGTCGGGCGAGGCGCACGACCCGCAGCTGGGACACGTCGACCTGGTGGTCCTGGCCCTTCAGGGCGTCGCGGAGCAGCTTGACGCCCGTGGCGAGCAGCACCAGGCCGAACACCAGGAACACCCAGTCGAAGGCGCTGAGCGCGGCGGCGCCGAGCGCGATGAACGCACCGCGCATCAGCAGCGCGCCGACGATGCCGTAGAGCAGGACCCGCTGCTGCAGCGCGGCCGGTACGGCGAAGGCCGCCAGCAGCAGCATGAAGACGAACAGGTTGTCGACGCTGAGCGCCTTCTCCACGACGTAGCCGGTGTAGTACTCCACGCCGCGCTCGCTGCCGTGCTGCGACCAGACGTAGCCACCGAACGCGAGCGGCAGGGCGACGTAGAACGCCGACCAGGCGACGGCCTCCTTCATGGAGACCTCGTGGGGGCGGCGGGTCACGACGAAGTCGACGACGAGCAGCACCACGACGGCGGCGATGGTGACGGCCCACAGGCCGGGGGTGCCGATCGTGTCCAGCGCCAGCGGCGTGGGCATCGGCAGGGCGGACGACAGCATGCAGGTCTCCTCAAGTGGTGATCACTTGAGGTCTTCCTCACCGGCCCCGTGGGACCGGCGACCGCCCGAGACGGCGTCGGAGCCGTCGTACTGACCGGGCGGTGCTTGGGCGAGGTACTCCCCTCGCGGACAGGCTACGGGCGGCACCCAAGAGCGACGGCGACGCGCCGGAGGATTGCGCTGCCGACCACTTGGAGGATAATGTTTAGTAATCCACTGCATTAGTGGATCACAGTCGACTACGTCGGGCCCGGTGCAGGGTCCGAACAGCCGGAAGGTCCACCATGCGCAAGCTCATCGTCCTGGGGTTCGTCGGACTCCTCGCCCAGCTCATCGACGGCTCCCTCGGGATGGCCTACGGCGTGACGTCGTCGACGCTCCTGCTGGCCGCCGGCCTGGCCCCCGCGTCGGCCTCCGCCGCGGTGCACTTCTCCGAGATCGGGACCTCGCTGGTCTCCGGCTTCTCCCACCACAAGCTCGGCAACGTCGACTGGCGCACCGTCTCGATCCTGGCCATCCCGGGCTTCGTGGGCGCCTTCGCCGGCGCGACGTTCCTCGCGGGCCTGGACGGCGACGTCGCCAAGCCCTGGGTCGCCGGCATCCTGCTGAGCCTCGGCATCTACGTCATCTGGCGCTTCCTGGTGCTCGGCGGCCGCCGTCCCACCTTCAAGAGCCGCCCGTCCGCGCGCATGCTCGCGCCGATGGGGCTCGTCGGCGGCGCGCTCGACGCCATCGGCGGCGGTGGCTGGGGCCCCGTGGGCACCACGACGCTGCTGTCGTCGGGCCGCCTCGAGCCCCGCAAGGTCGTCGGCTCGATCGACACCTCGGAGTTCGTGGTCGCCGTCGGCGGCTCGCTGGGCTTCCTGCTGGCCCTCGCCTCCGAGGACATCCCCTGGAGCTACGCGCTCGCCCTGCTCGCCGGCGGCGTCGTCGCCGCGCCGGTCGCGGCGTGGCTGGTCAAGAAGCTCGCCGCGCGGGTGCTCGGCGTCGCGGCCGGCGGCCTCATCGTCCTGACCAACTCCAAGACCATCGCCGAGACCCTCGGCGCCGGCACGGGCACGGTCATCGCCGTCGCCGCCGTGCTCGCGGTCCTGTGGGTGACCGGCATCGTCTGGGCCGTCCGCCAGGAGCGCCTCACCCGGGCCCTCGAGCGCGCCGCCGAGCGCGAGACGGAGCCGGCCCCCGCCTGACAGCGGCCGTCGTCGGCCCTCAGCTGGTGCGGGAGGCGTACGACGTGGCCGCGGCGTAGACCGCGTCGACGTAGGACTGGGCGTGGTTGTAGGAGAAGATCCCGCCGGCCCAGCCCGAGCCGGTGGTGAGGTCGCGGCCGTCGTGGCACAGGTAGCGCGCCGCGGCGTAGGCCGCGTCGTCGATGTCGTTGGGGTTGGCGCGGCCGTCGCCGTCGCCGTCGGAGGCCCAGGTGTCCCAGGTCGACGGGATGAACTGCAGCTGCCCCACGGCGTGGTCCCACCGCGGGTCGCCGTGCCAGCGCGTGGAGTCGGCCGTCGCTGGGATCGCCGCGACGTCGCCGACGCCGTCGAGCGCCGGCCCCAGGATCCGTCGCGACGACGTGCCGTCGTCGCGGAGCGTGCGCCCGCCGATCGTGCCGTGCTGCGACTCGACCCAGCCGATCCCGGCCAGCGTGGTCCAGCCGATCCCGCAGTCGGCGTCGGCCTGCACCGTCGCGCGGGCGTAGGCGAGCACCGCCCGCTCGGGGATGCCGGCGCGCGCGGCCGTCGTGCTCACCCAGGCGGCGTCGATGGTGGGCACGGTGCTCGCCGGGGCGGCGGCCGCGGTGGCCGGCGGCGGAGCCGCGGCGGGTACGGCGCCCGGCGTCAGGTCGAGCGGCTCGCGACCGCCGTAGAGCGACTGCTGGAGCACGAAGCCGACCCCGCCGATGACGGCCAGCGCCGCGAGGAGGAGCACAGCGCTGCGCAGGGGGGAGCCGGTCATGACGGTCCCCAGTATGCGATGCCGCCCCACGCGCCACGACATCGTGGCCCGCACCTGGCGGCCCCTGGCGACACTGCGGCACTAGGCTCGCGCCCATGGGGCAGCGCCGTACCGACGTGCGCCGCCGCAACCCGTTCGGCTCGCGCCTGCTGGGCGCCGCCGACCAGTCGGCCCGGGCGCTGCGGATCCGCGTCCAGGTCCTGCTGACCGCACTCCTGGTCACCACCAACGTCGTGGGCGCGGTGCTGGTCTTCGTCATCTCCTACTTCGTGGTGCCCGCCCCTCGGCCCACGGCCGCGACCGTGCTGTCACTGGCCATCGCCGTGCCCGTCTACGTCGCCGCCGCGGTCGTGGTGGGCGCGGCCGTGGGCACGACCACCACGCTGCGGGCACTGCGCTGGGCCACCACGGGCGCCGCCCCCGACGACGCCGACCGCCGTACGGCGCTGCGCGTGCCGCTGCGGCTGACGCTCATGCAGGCGGGGATGTGGCTGGTGGCCACCGCGCTGTTCACGCTGCTCGCCGTCGTCCTGCAGCCCAGCCGCGCGCTGAGCACCGGACTGACGGTGGGCATCGCCGGGCTGGTGTCGTGCGGGGTGGCGCACCTGCTGACGGAGTTCACGCTGCGCCCGCTGGCCGCGCGGGCGCTGGCCGGCGAGGCGGTCAGCCGCCGGCCGCGCGGCGCCGGCGTGGGCGGTCGGATGGTGCTCTTCTGGTGGCTGGGCACGGGCGCACCGGTCGTGGGCCTGCTCGTCGCGGCGATCGTGGCGCTCACCGACGACGACACCTCGCTGGTCCGGCTGGCCGTGACGGCGCTGGTCCTGGCGGGCGTGATCCTGGTCTTCGGCTTCCTGCTCACCGTGCTCAACGCCCGCTCGGTCGTCGCCCCGATCCTGTCCGTGCGCGACGCGCTCCTCGACGTCGAGCACGGCGACCTCGACCGAGAGGTCCCGGTCTACGACGGCACCGAGCTCGGGCTGCTGCAGTCGGGCTTCAACCAGATGGTGAGCGGGCTGCGCGAGCGCGAGCACCTGCGCGACCTCTTCGGCCGCCACGTGGGACGCGACGTCGCGCAGCTCGCGGCCGACGGCGAGGTCGAGCTGGGCGGCGAGACCCGCGTGGTCTCGGTGGTGTTCGTCGACCTCGTCGGCTCCACGACGTACGCCGAGGCGCACTCGGCCACCGAGGTCGTGCAGGTGCTCAACCGGTTCTTCGCCGTCGTCGTCGACGAGGTCGACCGGCACGGCGGGCTGGTCAACAAGTTCATGGGTGACGCCGTGCTCGCGATCTTCGGGGCGCCGGTCGAGCTCGACGACCACGCCGGCGCGGCGCTGGCCGCCGCGCGGACGATGGCGGAGCGGCTGGCCGCGGAGGTGCCCGAGATCGGCGCCGGCATCGGCGTCGCCACGGGCGAGGTCGTCGCGGGCAACGTCGGCCACCAGGAGCGCTTCGAGTACACCGTCATCGGCGACGCGGTGAACTCCGCGGCCCGCATCACCGACCTCGCCAAGGACGTCGACGGGCGGCTGCTCGCCGCGTGGCACACGGTGGAGTCGGCGCAGCGGTCAGGCGACGGCGACGCCGCGGCGTGGGTGCGCCACGACAGCGTCACGCTGCGCGGCCGCGGCGCGCCGACCGAGCTGGCGGTGCCCTACCAGCGCTCGTGAACGGCGGCGCGGAAGCGCTGGTCGTAGATGCGGTGCACGCCCTCCTCGACGTCCTCGCCGAGCGGAGCGGCCTGACCGGCGGCGGCGTTGGAGCGCGACTGCTCGACGTTGCGGGCACCCGGGATGACCGTGGAGACGCCCGGCTGCTGCCAGACCCAGGCGATCGCGGCCTGGGCCGGCGTGAGGCCCTCGGGCACCAGCGCCGCGAACTCCTGCGCCGCGGCGACCCCGGTCTCGAAGTCGACGCCGGAGAAGGTCTCGCCGATGTCGAAGGCGCTGCCGTCGCGGTTGTAGGTGCGGTGGTCGTCGGCGGCGAACGTCGTGCCGGCGTCGTAGCGGCCCGAGAGCAGGCCCGAGGCCAACGGGACGCGCGCGATGATGCCGACGCCGGCCGCCTCGGCCGCGGGCAGCACCTCGTCGAGCGGCTTGAGGCGGAAGGCGTTGAGGATGATCTGCACCGACGCGACGCCCGGGCGCGCGATCGCGCTCAGCGCCTGGGCGGCGGTCTCGACGCTCACGCCGTACGCCGCCAGGGAGCCGTCGGCGACCAGGGCGTCGAGCGCGTCGTACGTCGCGTCGTCGTCGATCACCGCCGAGGGCGGGCAGTGCAGCTGTACGAGGTCGAGGGTGTCGACGCCGAGGTTGCGGCGCGACCGGTCGACCCAGGCGCGGAAGTTGTCGGGCGTGTAGCTCTCCGGGAGCTGCTCGGCGCGGCGGCCCATCTTGGTCGCGACCGTGAAGCCGGCGTCGGCGTGGTCGGCCAGGAAGCGCCCGACGATCTGCTCGCTGCGGCCGTCGCCGTAGACGTCGGCGGTGTCGAAGAACGTCACGCCCTCCTCGGCGGCGGTCTCCAGGACCGCCCGGGCGTCGCTCTCCGAGACGTCGCCCCAGTCGGCGCCGAGCTGCCACGTGCCGAGGCCGACGACGGAGACGAGTCGGCCGGTGCGTCCGAGGGTGCGCTGTTCCATGCCCCCGACCCTAGGCGGCGCCTGGTGGTCGGCGGTCGGGTGGTGGTCGCGGATGCAGTTGGACTCGCCGAGCGCGGACGGGCTCAGGCGAGGCCGCGGCTGGCGAAGTCGGCGAGCTCGTCGGCGGCGCGGTCGAGGGCGAGCGTGAGGTCGGGGAGGTGGGCGTCGGTGGGGAGCTCGCCGGCGAGGCCGCGGCGCTCGACCTCCTCGCACAGCCCGGCCAGGGCGAGCAGGCCGAGGGTGGCGGCGCTGCCGCGCAGCGCGTGCGCCTCGCGCGCGACAGCGGCGGGGTCGCCGGCGGCGGCGGCCTCACGCAGCCGCTCGGCGGTGGCGGTCGCCGTGGGCACGAAGCGCTCGATCATCCGCGCCACCAGCTCGCGGGGGATGCCGTCGCGGTCGATGAGCTCGCGCAACCGGCGGGCGGCCGGCGAGTCCTCGGGCTCCACCGGCTCGGGGGCAGGGGCGACCGGGGCCGGGCGCTCGGGCACCCAGCGCGCCAGCGTGGCCTCCAGCAGGTCGACGTCGACCGGCTTGGAGAGGAAGTCGTCCATCCCGGCGGCCAGGCAGCGCTCCCGCTCGTCGGCGATCGCCGCGGCCGTCATGGCGACCACCGGCGTACGCACGCCGCTGCCGCGCTGCATCGCCCGGATCGCGCGGGTGGCGTCGAAGCCGTCCATCACCGGCATCTGGCAGTCCATCAGGATCACGTCGAACCCGTCGGGGGCGTCGGCCAGCGCCGCCACGCCGGCAGCGCCGTTGTCGGCGAGCACCACGTCGTAGCCGAGCCGTCGCAGCACCCCCTCGGCGACGAGCTGGTTGACGTTGTTGTCCTCCACGACCAGCACCCGGCCGCGCCCGGTCGCCCCGGCCGTCGCCGTCGCCGGTCCCGCGGCCGTCACCGCCGCCGGGTCCATCCGTCCGCCCAACGTGGCCAGCACGTCGAGCAGCCTCGTCGGCAGCACCGGCTTGCTCACGAACAGGTCGACGCCCACGTCGGTCAGCCACTCCGCCGTCGGCTCCTCGGCCGCGGACAGCAGCACCAGGCGGGTCTGGTCGTGGCGCTTCTCGGCCCGCAGGATCCGGGCCAGCTGCTCGCCGTCGACCCCGGGCATCAGGTGGTCGAGCAGCACCACGTCGTACGGCGTGCCGGTGCGGACCGACGCGTCGAGCTGCACCAGCGCCTCGTAGGCCGACTCCGTGGCCGTCACGTCGACGCGCCAGACGGCCAGCTGCTCGGCCAGGCTGGTGCGGTTGGTCTCGTTGTCGTCAACGACCAGCACCCGCAGGCCGGCCACCGAGTCCTCGCGCGACGCGTCGCGTCGCGGCCCCGCGCTCAGCGGGGTCTCGAAGGACGCGGTGAACCAGAAGGTGCTCCCGACCCCGAGCCGGCTCTCCACCCCGATGTCGCCGCCCATCGCGGACACGATGCGCCTGCTGATCGCCAGCCCCAGCCCGGTGCCGCCGTACTCACGGGTGGTCGAGCTGTCGGCCTGGCTGAACGCGTCGAACAGCCGCGCCTGCGCCGACTCCTCCACGCCCACGCCGGTGTCGGTGACCTCGACGCGCAGCACGGGACCGTGCTCGCCGACCCGTCCGGTCGTGCGCACCACCACCTCGCCCTCGGAGGTGAACTTCACCGCGTTGGCCGCGAGGTTGGTGACCACCTGGCCGAGCCGGACCGGGTCGCCGCGCACGAGCCGCGGCAGGTCGGGCGCGCCCGCCACGACGAGCTCCAGGCCCTTCTCGCGCGCCTTCTCGGCGACCAGCCCGACGCTCTGCTCGAGGACCTCGCGCGGGTCGAAGTCGACCTCCTCGAGGTCGAGGTGGCCGGCCTCGATCTTCGACAGGTCGAGGATGTCGTTGACCAGCGCCAGCAGGGTGCGTCCGGCCTGGTCGACGCCGGCGGCCAGGCGCTGCTGGTGCGAGGTCAGCTCGGTGCGGCGCAGGAGCTCGCTGAGCCCGATGACGCCGTTGAGCGGGGTGCGGATCTCGTGGCTCATCGTGGCCAGGAAGTCGGACTTCGCGCGCGAGGCGCTCAGCGCCTCGTCCCGGGCGGCGGCGAGCTCCTCGGCCGCCCACTCCCGCTCCGCGACCCGCGCCAGGAAGCCGAGCATCTGGTTGAAGACGGCGAGGTCCGAGGCGCGCGGGGCGACCGGGTCGAGGGAGTCCGACACGATGACCGCAGCCAGCCGGCCGCCGTAGACGACCGGTCCGGCCACCAGGGCCGTGCCGCCGGGACCCACCTCCACCAGGGTGCGCTGGGCCTCGGCCGCGCGGGTGGCGAGGTCGCGCGCCGACCGCCGTACGTCGTCGGGGTGCTTGTCCCACGCCACGTCGATGAACCACAGCCCGCCGTCCTCGAGGTACGGCGCGGCCACCAGCACGGCGGGCCACTGGGCGTAGGGCATGACGTGCTGCTCGGCGGCGTTGAGCACCTCCTCCAGCGTGCGGGCGTCGTTGGCGGCCGAGGCCATGGCGGTCAGGAAGCCCAGCCCGAGCTCGTTCTCCTTGGCGGCGGTGACGTCCTGGAGGGTGCCGCCCATGCGCAGCGGCGTGCCGTCGCGGTCGCGGGTGACGACGCCCTGGGCGTGGACCCAGCGGGCCTGGCCGCCCTCGACGGCGACCCGCGCCTCGAACTCCAGGGTGTCGCTGCCGGCCAACATCCGCTCGAAGGCGGCGACCGCCAGGGGACGGTCGTCGGGGTGCAGGAGCTCGAAGAACGACTCCGGCGTCGCGTGGAAGGTCTCGGGGTCGACCCCGCACAGGTGGTAGGTCTGCTCGGACCACTCGGCCTCGCGCGTCAGCAGGTCGAGGTCCCAGCTGCCGATGCGGCCGATCTCCTGCGCCTCGGCGAGCTGGTGCTCGCGCCGCTGCGACTCGGCGAGCACGCGGCGCTGCTCGGTGTGGTCGCCGACCCGGTGCAGCCAGCCGCGCAGGGTCCCGTCGTCGTCGCGCAGCGGGGTGACCCGGACCTGGGCCCAGAACTCCTCGCCGTCGGTGCGGGTCACGCAGCACTCCACCTCGGTGGCGACGTCCTCGTGGTCGCGCAGCCGGCGCCGGTGGCGCTGCAGCAGCTCGAGGCCGTCGTCGTCGAGCGCCTCGGCGACGTCGTAGCCGGCGACCTCGTCGGGCGGCACGCCCAGCATCTGCGCCATCCGCTCGTTGACGTAGACGGTGGTGCCCACCTCGTCGACGACCCAGAGCCCGTCGGGCAGGGCGCGGACGATCCAGTCGTGGAGCCCCGGGGGCGGCGCGGGCCGACCGTCCTGCATCGCTCTCACCCCGTCCTCGTCCGTGCTGTTCGCGCCCACTGTAAGGGGGCCGCCCGCCGGCCGCTGCCGGTCGGGATGACCGAGTTACTAGGACGTCCTACTATATTGGTGGCACGCCCCAGTCGTGAGCACCCGGAGGACCGATGTCGGACCTGTACCGCCCCACCCACCCCGTGCGCCTGGTCACGGCCTCGGCGCTGTTCGACGGCCACGACGCCTCGATCAACATCATGCGGCGGATCCTGCAGAGCCAGGGCGCGGAGGTCGTCCACCTCGGCCACAACCGCTCGGTCCAGGAGGTCGTCGACGCGGCGATCGAGGAGGACGTGCAGGGCGTCGCCGTGTCGTCGTACCAGGGCGGTCACGTGGAGTACTTCGAGTACCTCGTCGAGTCGCTGCGCGCCCAGGGCGCCGACCACGTCAAGGTCGTCGGCGGCGGGGGCGGCGTCATCGTCCCCGAGGAGATCGCGCGCCTGCGCGAGTCGGGCGTCACGATCTTCTCCCCCGAGGACGGCCAGCGCCTCGGGCTGGTCGGCATGATCAGCCAGGTCGTGCAGGACTGCGACTTCGACCTCTGGGCCGGGCGCCAGGTGAGCGCCGAGCAGGTGCTCAGCGGCGACCGCTTCGCGATCGCGCGCGCGATCACCGCCGCCGAGCGCGGCCAGCTGCCCGCCGACGTGCTGGACCAGCTGCGCGCCGCGGGCGCCCGCCACGCCGTGCCGGTCCTGGGCATCACCGGCACCGGCGGCTCGGGCAAGTCGTCGCTGACCGACGAGGTCGTGCGCCGCTTCCGGCTCGACCAGCAGGACAAGCTGCGCATCGCCGTGCTGGCCGTCGACCCGACGCGCCGCCGCGGCGGCGGCGCCCTGCTCGGCGACCGGATCCGGATGAACAGCCTCGACGGCGACCGGGTGTTCTTCCGCTCCCTGGCGACGCGCGGCGCCCACGAGCTGCCCGAGCACCTCAGCGACGTCCTCGACGTCATCAAGGGCGCCGGCTTCGACCTGGTCGTGGTCGAGACGCCCGGCATCGGGCAGGGCGACGCGGCGATCGTGCCGTTCGTCGACACCTCGATGTACGTCATGACGCCGGAGTTCGGCGCCGCCTCGCAGCTCGAGAAGATCGACATGCTCGACTTCGCCGACCTCGTGGCCATCAACAAGTTCGAGCGCCGCGGCGCCAAGGACGCGCTGCGCGACGTGGGCCGCCAGCTGGTGCGCAACCGCGAGGCGTTCGGGCAGCAGCCGGCCGACATGCCGGTCTTCGGCACGTCGGCGGCGACCTTCAACGACGACGGCGTGACCGCGCTCTACCAGCACCTGCGCGACCTCCTGGCCGACCGCGGCCTCACCGTCTCCGAGGGCGCGCTGCCGGCCGTGGACGTCAAGCACTCGTCGGGCATCCGCCAGGTCGTGCCGTCGGAGCGGGTGCGCTACCTCGCCGAGATCACCGAGACCGTCCGCGGCTACCACGCCCGCACGGCTGAGCTCGCCGAGGCGGCGCGGCGGGTGCAGCGCCTGGAGCTGGTGGCGGCCGAGCTGGCGGCCGGTGACGGCCTGGACGCCGGCGGCGTCCCCTCGCTGCTGGAGCAGGCGCGCAAGGACCTGCCCCACGAGGTCGCCGAGCAGCTCGAACGCTGGCCGGACGTCGTGGCGTCGTACTCCGGCGACGAGCAGGTGACCCGCGTGCGCGACCGCGAGATCACCACCCGGCTGACGCGCGAGTCGCTGAGCGGCAACAAGATCCCGCGCGTCTCGCTGCCGCGGTTCACCGACCACGGCGAGCTGGTGCGCTTCTGGCGCGGCGAGAACCTCCCGGGCTACTTCCCGTTCACCTCCGGCGTCTTCCCGTTCAAGCGCGACGGCGAGGACCCCGCCCGGATGTTCGCCGGCGAGGGCGACCCCGCGCGCACCAACCGCCGGTTCAAGATCCTGTCGGCCGACGGCGACGCCAAGCGGCTCTCGACGGCGTTCGACTCCGTGACCCTCTACGGCCGCGACCCCGACCCGCGCCCCGACGTCTACGGCAAGGTCGGCACCTCCGGCGTCTCGGTGGCGACGCTCGACGACATGAAGGTGCTCTACGACGGCTTCGACCTGGTCGCGCCGTCGACCTCGGTGTCGATGACGATCAACGGCCCCGCGCCCACCGTGCTGGCGTTCTTCCTCAACACCGTCATCGACCAGCAGGTCGACGCCTTCCGGGCGAAGGGGGATCGCGAGCCGTCGGAGGAGGAGCGCGCCATGCTCGCGGCGCACGCCGTCGCCAGCGTGCGCGGCACGGTGCAGGCCGACATCCTCAAGGAGGACCAGGGCCAGAACACCTGCCTGTTCTCCACGGAGTTCTCGCTGCGGATGATGGCCGACATCCAGGAGTGGTTCATCCAGCACCAGGTGCGCAACTTCTACTCGGTGTCGATCTCCGGCTACCACATCGCCGAGGCCGGGGCGAACCCCATCAGCCAGCTGGCGTTCACCCTCGCCAACGGCTTCACCTACGTCGAGGCCTACCTCGCGCGCGGCATGGACATCGACGACTTCGCGCCCAACCTGTCGTTCTTCTTCTCCAACGGCATGGACCCGGAGTACTCCGTGATCGGGCGCGTCGCCCGCCGCATCTGGGCGGTCGCGATGAAGGAGCGCTACGGCGCCAACGAGCGCTCGCAGAAGCTCAAGTACCACGTGCAGACGAGCGGCCGCTCCCTGCACGCGCAGGAGATGGACTTCAACGACATCCGCACCACGCTGCAGGCGCTGATCGCGATCTACGACAACGCCAACTCCCTGCACACCAACGCCTACGACGAGGCCGTCACGACCCCGTCGGAGGACTCCGTGCGCCGCGCGCTCGCGATCCAGCTGATCATCAACCGCGAGTGGGGCCTGGCGATGAACGAGAACCCGCTGCAGGGCTCGTTCGTCATCGACGAGCTCACCGACCTCGTCGAGGCGGCGGTCCTGGCGGAGTTCGACGCCATCAACGAGCGCGGCGGCGTCCTCGGCGCCATGGAGACCGGCTACCAGCGCGGCCGCATCCAGGACGAGTCGATGCTCTACGAGCACCGCAAGCACGACGGCTCGCTGCCGATCATCGGCGTCAACACCTTCCGCAAGGCCGACACCGGCGCCGCCCCGCAGGAGATCGAGCTGGCCCGCGCCACCGACGACGAGAAGGAGTCGCAGCTCAACCGCGTCCGCGCCTTCCAGGCGTCGCACACCGACGAGTCGGCCGCCGCGATCGCCCGCCTCCGCGAGGCCGCGGTCTCCGGCGAGAACGTCTTCGCCGTCCTCATGGACGCCGCCCGCGTCTGCTCGCTCGGCCAGGTCACCGAGGCGTTCTTCGAGGTCGGCGGCCAGTACCGGAGGAACGTCTGAGCGCGGGCACGGCGGAGCCCGGCGTCTCGACACCAGTGAGAATTGAGAGATGACCGCACAACGCGTGGTGTCCCTCGTCCCCTCGATCACCGAGGCGCTGGCGCAGGCACGGCCGGAAGCACTGGTGGGGGCGACCGACTGGTGCACGCACCCCGCCGGCCTCGACGTGACCCGGGTGCGCGGCACCAAGAACCCCGACCTGGCCGCGATCCGCGCGCTCGAGCCGGACGTGGTGGTCGTCAACAAGGAGGAGAACCGCGAGCTCGACGTGCGCAGGCTGCGCGACGCCGGCGTGCGCGTGCACGTGACGGTCATCGAGACCGTGCCCGACGCCGTGGCGGCCTACGACGAGCTCTTCGACGACGTCCTGGAGTGGCCCCGTCCGGACTGGCTGGCGCAGGCGCGCGAGCTGTGGTGCGGGCCGGTGCCGCCGGCGACCGGCAGCTGTGCCGTGCCGGTGTGGCGCGACCCGTGGATGGTCGTGGGCCGGTCGACGTTCACCGGCGACCTGCTGCGTCGCGCCGGCCTGGCCAACGTCTTCGCCGACCACGCCGACCGCTACCCCAAGGTCGAGGCCGCCGAGATCGACGCCGCCGGCGCCGACGTCGTGCTGCTGCCGGACGAGCCGTACGTCTTCACCGACGCCGACGGCCCCGAGGCCTTCACCCGGACCCCGACCCGGCTCGTCAGCGGCCGGCTCATCACCTGGTACGGCCCCTCCCTCGTCGAGGCGCACGCGGCGCTCACGCCGGCTTGACCCGCGCGCGGCCGCCCCGCGATCCTGGGCCGACCCCGCCTGACCTACCTCTCGAGGACCCATGCACCTGCCACGCCTGCACCTGCCGACGCGACGAGACGGTCGGGGGGCGACGCCCGTCGGCGTCGACTTCGGCGGCTCGGGCATCAAGGGCGCGCCGGTCGACCTCGCGGCCGGGAAGCTCGCCGCCGACCGGGTCCGGATCCCGACCCCGCAGCCCTCGACGCCCGAGCGTGTGGCCGAGGTGCTCGTCGACCTGCTGGCGCAGCTCCCGGAGGCGGAGGGTCCCGTGGGCGTCACGGTGCCCGGCGTCGTACGGCACGGCGTGGTCGGCAGTGCCGCCAACATCGACGAGTCGTGGATCGGCACCGACGCCGACGCGCTGTTCAGCCGGGCGACCGGCCGCACCGTGCGCACCGTCAACGACGCGGACGCCGCCGGCCTGGCCGAGGTGCGCTTCGGCGCGGCGCGCGGGCAGTCGGGGCTGGTCATCGTCACCACCCTGGGCACGGGCATCGGCAGCGCGTTCGTCCACGACGGGGTGCTGGTCCCCAACTCCGAGCTCGGCCACCTCGAGGTCGACGGCGCCAACGCCGAGGCGCGGGCGGCCAACAGCGCGCGCGAGCGCGAGGACCTGACGTGGGAGGAGTGGGCCGAGCGGCTCACCCGCTACTACCGCACGGTCGAGCGGCTGTTCTCCCCCGACCTGATCGTGGTCGGCGGCGGCGTCAGCAAGCACGCCGACAGCTTCCTGCCGCTGATCGGGATCGACACCCCGATCGTGCCGGCCAAGCTGCGCAACAAGGCCGGCATCATCGGCGCCGCCCTCTACGTCAGCTGATCGACAGAGTCAGGCCCGTGGGTCGGCGGGGCGCGTGAACGCGTCGGCGAGCCCGGCCAGCACCTGACCGGTCAGTCCGTCGGGCGCCTCGTGGGGCGCGATCAGGCGCTCCATCGCCATGCCGTTGGCCAGGGCCATGATCGCAACCGCGACGTGCTCGGCGGGGATGGTCAGCTCCGACCCGCTCGCGGTCGCGTGGTGGCGCACGGCGTCGGCGATCGCCTCGCACATGGCCGTGCGGCGCTCCTGGAAGCCCTGCGCGGCCGGGTCCTCGCGCACCGCGCGCTGCCACAGCTCCACGAAGAGCAGGTGCCAGTCGCGCTCCTCCTCGCTCGCGTCGTCGAGCCGGTCGCCGAGCGCGCGGGCGATCTCCGACAGCGAGCCCTCGGTCCCGGCGGCGGTGGTCAGCCCGAGCGAGAGGTACGCCGCCGTGCGGTCCTCGACCAGGGCGGCCACCAGGCCGTCCTTGTTGCCGAAGTTCGAGTAGACGGCGCCCTTGGTGTAGCCGGCCTCGGCCGCGACGTCGTCCACGCTCGCGCCGTCGATGCCCCGTCGCCCGAAGACCCGGGCGGCGGCGCTCAGCAGCGTCGAGCGCACCTCGGACCGGGTCGGACGTCGGGTCCGGAGCCGCTCACCCGTCGTTGACATACGGCCCAGGATACTTCACGGTATTGGATACCGCTCGGTATCGAGCGGGGAGGGAGAGGACGCCATGACCGGCACCACCACCCCGGCACGGACGGAGCCGAGCCCGGACGGGGTCGGACGGCTCGGACGCGGCGCGCGGTTCGCCACGCGCTGGGGACTCGGGCACGCCGTGCCGTGGACGGCCATCCGGATGCAGGCGCGGGGCGGCGACCTGCACGCGGCGGCGCTGGTCCGCTCGACGGGGTCCGAGACCCCGGTGGAGCTCTTCGACGAGATCCGCGCCGGAGGCCCGCTCCACCGCTCCCGGCTGTCGTTCGTCACCGCCCACCACGCGACGGTGAAGGAGGTCCTGGCCAGCCCCGACGTCCGCGCCGGCGTCGAGCTGCGCGGCCGGGGACGGCTGGGCCGGATGAGCGACTGGGCCCAGGCCACCGCCCCCATGAGCCCGATCAAGCCACCCTCGCTGCTCGCCATCGAGCCGCCCGACCACACCCGGCTGCGACGCCTGGTGACCCGCGTCTTCACGGCGCGGGCGGTCCAGCGCCTGGAGGCCCGCACCGAGCAGATCGCCGACCAGCTGCTCGACGAGCTGCCCCGGGGCGAGCCGGTCGACCTGGTCGAGCGGTACTGCGCCCGGCTGCCGGTCCTGGTGATCTGCGAGATCCTGGGCGTGCCCGAGAGCGAGACCGAGCTGGTCCGCGCCTTCGGCGCCGGCGCTGCTCCCAGCCTGGACGTCGGCCTCGGCGTCACCGAGCTCGCCCGAGTCGAGCACAGCCTGCGCGACTTCGACGCCTGGCTCACCCAGCACCTCGCCCGGGCGCGACTCCAGCCCGGCGAGGACCTGCTCAGCCAGCTGGCGGTCGCGACCGACGACGACGGAGCCCCGCTCACCGACGCGGAGCTGAAGAACACCGCGGGTCTGGTCCTCGCCGCCGGCTTCGAGACCACCGTCAACCTGATCGGCAACGGGATCGCACTCCTGGCCCAGCACCGCGACCAACGCGCCCTCGCGCTGGCCGACGAGCAGCGGTGGGGCGGCGTCGTCGAGGAGGTCCTGCGCTACGACCCGCCGGTCCTGCTCACCGGCCGCACGGTCGTGCGGGACACCTCCGTCGCCTCCGTGCCGGTGCCGCGCGGCGCGGTCGTCACCGTGCTGCTCGCCGGCGCGAACCGTGACCCCGACGTCTTCGCCGACCCGCACCGCTTCGACATCGCCCGCCCCGAGGCGCACGAGCACGTGTCGTTCTCCGCCGGGCGCCACTACTGCCTCGGCGCCGCGCTCGCCCGGATGGAGGGGCGCGTGGCCCTGCAACGGCTCCACGAGCGCCACCCCGACCTGCGGCTCCGCCCCGGCGCGGAGCGGCGACCCACCCGGATCCTGCGCGGCTACCGCACACTGCCGGCGTCGCTCACGTAGGCCCTCAGGCGAAGGTGGCGCGGGGCTGGGGTTGGCCCGCGCGCTAGCAGCCCGGGCCCTGCCTATCGATCACCTACGTCGGCAGTTCGAGCCCCGGGCGGAGTGCTTCACGCTTGGCCGGGCCGAGCTGGTGACCAACTGCCGACGCTGAGTGTCGGTTGCCGCAACACCAGTCACATGCGCCTCAGCAGGGGGTGCCGCGCATTGCGCGGGCGGCGCGGGCGAAGCCCGTCTCGCCCCGTGCGCCGCCAAGCCGGTCGAGAGAGGCTCCGGGTCAAGGACGGCGAAGCCGCCGCGAAGCGGGCGCCGAAGGCGATCCTTGACGCGGAGACGCGACCGGCTACGCGCGCGGCACCCCAGTCCGTCCCCGAAGGCAGTCAGAGGTGCAGGGGTCTCGACGGGCGCTCGTCGCTGGCGCTCCTCGCTGCTCGACCACCGGAGCATTGGTTTCGAGGCTCGCTGGCGCTCGCACCTCAACCACCGTGGGGTCGGCGTTCGACTCACGGGGTCTCGACGGGCGCTCGTCGCTGGCGCTCCTCACTGCTCGACCACCGGTACGTGGTTTCGAGGCTCGCTGGCGCTCGCACCTCAACGACCGAGGGCCGGCCTGAGGTGGGGTGGGTGGGAGGATTCCGGCCATGGGCCACGGACACTCGCACTCGCACCGCGCCGGGGCCGACGACGGTGTGGAGATCAACCGGGGCGCGCGGCTGAGCCTGCTCGGGCTGCTGGCAGCGGTCGGGGTCGCCACGCTGGTCGGGCTGGCGCTGCTGTGGCCCGACGGAGGGGCCGCCGACGACCTGCAGGGCTCGGTCGGCTTCGCGGCCGAGGGCGTGACCTTCCCGGAGGCGGTCGTCGACGAGGTCGAGCCGGTCTGCGCGTCGGCCGAGGTCTCGCCCGAGGAGGAGCAGTGCGGGCGGATCATGGCGACCGTCGACGACGGTCCCGACCAGGGCACCGAGGTCGCGGTCGAGGTCCCGCCCCAGGTCACGGCGTCCGGCCTCGGTGCGGGTGACCGGCTCGAGCTGGTCCGCCAGCCGCAGGAGGGGGGCGAGGCGTCGTACAGCTACTTCGGCACCAAGCGCACCGGCGCCCTGTGGCTGCTGGGCATCGTCTTCGTCGTGGTGGTGGTCGCGATCGCGCGGCTGCGCGGCGTGATGGCCTTGCTGGGACTGGGGTTCGCGAGCCTGGTGATGTTCTTCTTCGCGCTGCCTGCACTCCTGACCGGGGAGTCCGCCATCCCGGTCGCGCTGGTGGCCGCAACCGCGATCATGTACGTCGTCCTCTACACGACCCACGGCTTCTCCGTGCGCACGAGCACGGCCCTCGCCGGCACCCTCGCCGGGCTCGGCATCACCGCCCTGGCGGGCTGGTGGGCGGTCCGCTCCACGCACCTGAGCGGCATCGCCGGGGAGGAGGGCGGCTTCCTGACGACGTTCACGCCGTCGATCAGCTTCCCCGACCTGCTGACGGCGGCCGTCATCATCGCCGGCCTCGGTGTGCTCAACGACGTCACGATCACCCAGTCGTCGGCGGTCTGGGAGCTGCGCGGGGCCTCACCGACGATGAGCCGCACCCAGATCTTCACCAGCGGCATGCGCATCGGGCGCGACCACATCGCCTCGACGATCTACACCATCGTCTTCGCCTACGCCGGCACGGCCCTCACCCTGCTGCTGGTCCTGCAGCTCTACGACCGGCCGCTGGTCGACCTGCTCGGGACCGAGGAGATCGCCACCGAGGTCGTCCGGTCGCTGGTGAGCAGCATCGGCCTGGTGCTGGCCGTCCCGCTGACGACCGCGATCGCCGCGCTCACCGTGCCCCCCGCGCGCCAGGAGGCCTGAGCCGACGGCGTCAGCCGGGCACGACGAGCTCCTGCAGCGCCCACCGGTTGCCGTCGGGGTCGTCGAACCGCACGAAGCGGCCCCAGGCCTGCTCGTCGACCCCCTCGCACGCGATGCCGCGCTCGCGCAGGTGGGCCAGCGCCCGGTCCGCGTCCTCGACGACGACCTGGACGTACTGCGACGAGCCCGGGGGCATCATGTCGAGCCCGACGCCGAAGCAGATGGAGCACGCCGAGCCCGGCGGCGTCACCTGCACGAAGCGCAGCTCCGGCGTGACCACCACGTCGTGGTCGACGCTCCAGCCCAGGCCCTCGCCGTAGAACGCCACCGCCCGGTCGACGTCGGCCACCGCGAGGGGGACCAGCTCGATCCTGAAGTCCATGACCGTCTCCTTCCTCGGGCCCCGCCTGCGGGGACCACCTGGACGCGAGCGTAGGACGGACCGAGGACAGCACCCGCCCGCACGCGATGGGCCCTGGTGAGCCTCCGTCCGCCGCGTACGCTGGACGGGGTGAGCATCGCTACCGACCGCACCCTCGTCCTGGGCGACCGATTCGCGCGCGAGCTCCCGGAGCTGGCGCTGGACTGGAAGGCCGAGGAGGCGCCCTCCCCCACGCTGCTCGCCCTCAACGAGCCGCTCGCGGGCGATCTCGGCCTGGACAGCGACGCCCTGCGCAGCGACGACGGCCTCCGCCTCCTGGTCGGCAACCTCGTGCCCGAGGGCGCGCACCCCGTCGCGCAGGTCTACGCCGGCCACCAGTTCGGCGGCTTCAGCCCACGCCTGGGCGACGGCCGCGCGCTGCTGCTCGGCGAGCTCACCGCCGGCGACGGGACGCTGCGCGACCTGCACCTCAAGGGCTCGGGTCGTACGCCGCTCGCGCGCGGCGGAGACGGGCTGGCCGCGGTCGGCCCCATGCTGCGCGAGTACGTCATCAGCGAGGCCATGCACGCGCTCGGCATCCCCACCACCCGAGCGCTGGCGGTGGTCGCCACCGGCCGTCCGGTGCGGCGCGAGACCGTGCTGCCCGGCGCCGTGCTGACCCGCGTCGCGAGCAGCCACCTGCGGGTGGGGAGCTTCCAGTACGCCGCCGCGCAGGGCGACGTGGAGCTCACCCGCCGCCTCGCCGACCACGCGATCACGCGCCACCACCCGGAGGCCGCGCAGGCCGAGTCTCCCTACCTCGCGCTCCTCGAGTCGGTCGTCGCGGCCCAGGCGTCGCTGGTCGCGCAGTGGATGCTCGTCGGCTTCGTCCACGGTGTGATGAACACCGACAACATGACGATCTCCGGCGAGACCATCGACTACGGGCCGTGCGCCTTCCTCGAGGCCTTCGACCCGACCACGGTCTTCAGCTCCATCGACGAGACCGGCCGCTACGCCTACGGCAACCAGCCCCTCGTCGCCGAGTGGAACCTCGCCCGCCTGGCCGAGGCGATCCTGCCGCTGCTGCACGACGACCAGGAGCAGGCCGTGGCGATCGCGGTCGAGGCGCTGGGGACCTTCCGTCCGGCCTACTCCGGCGCGTGGACGCGGGGGATGCAGGCCAAGCTCGGGCTGCCCGAGGGCCTCGCCGACGAGGTCGTCACCCCGCTCCTCGGCGACCTGGTCGAGCTGATGAGGTCCAGCCGCGTCGACCACACCGGCTTCTTCCGCGCCCTCGGCGCCGCCGCCCGCGGCGACCTCGAGCCGGCGCGCGGCCAGGTGCTCGACCTGGCGGCCTTCGACGCGTGGGCCGAAAGGTGGCGCGCGCTCGGTCCGGACGGTGACGCGATGGACCGCGTCAACCCCGTCTACCTCGCCCGCAACCACCTCGTCGAGGAGGCGCTGGTGGCTGGCACCGACGGCGACCTCGCACCGCTCGAGCGGCTGTTGGAGGCGCTGTCGTCGCCGTACGACGAGCGGCCCGGTCTGGAGCGCTACGCCGAGCCGGCGCCGGAGGACTTCGGCCACTACACGACGTACTGCGGGACCTAGCCCGCCGGTCCCAGAGGGCTCGGCAGACCCAGAGGACTCAGAAGACCACGGCGTCGTTGGCGGGGTCGGGATCGACGTTGTGCTCGGCGGAGACCCGGGCGCTCGCCTCGAACGGACCCTCGACCCAGACGTCGATGGCGAAGGTGCCCGACCCGGCCGCCAGCGAGCACGTGACGGTCCCGGGCTCGCCCGGCGCCGAGGCGGTGAAGGCGCACGCGGTCCCGACGAAGTCGCGGTCCTGGTGGACGCTCACGCCGGTGAGGCCGGCGACCCGGAAGGTCACGGTCGTCGGGTCGAGGCGCGCCTCGACGGTCATCTCGAGGTGGTGGTGGGGTGCGTAGTAGGCGTGCTGCCCCTGGCCCAGGGAGAGGTCCTCGGTCGTCGGCGGGTCCGGCGTCGGACCGGTGGTCGGGGGCGTCGTGGGCCCGACGGTGGGAGCGGTCGTCGGGAGCGGCGGCAGGTCGCTCGGCACCGTCGGCTGCGGCCAGGGAGGCAGCGTGAGCGTCGGCTGCTCCGTGGTGGACGACGGCGAGGGCGGACGGCCGGGCGTCGTCGAGCCGGTGGGGGCGGGGCTCGTCGCGATGCCGCCGGAGGGACTGGCCGTGGCGCTCCTCGACGGTGAGGCGGGCGTGGACGGCGCCGACGTGTCCTCCGGGTCGCCGGCACCGGGCGTCGGGCTCGAGGTCGCGGCGGCGGGACCCCCGGCGGACCCCGGATCGCCTCCACGGTCGCCGATCAGCGGCTGGGCGGCCCAGGCGGCGCCGAGCATCACCGTGACGAGGACCGTGGCCGCCACGGCGGCCCCGGCCGGACGGCCCACGAGGTGTCGCACCCGGGCCGCGACGGCGGCCACCGTCGGCGCGGCACCCGGGACGGACGCGGCGGCGTACCCGATGCCGGACGCGCCCAGCACGGCCGGCGCGAGCAGCGCGCCGAGGCCGGTGTAGATGGCGCCGAGCTCGAGGTAGGCCGCCGAGCACTCGCGGCAGGACTCCAGGTGCTCCTCGACCTCCTCCCGCCGGCGCCGGCCGAGGCCACCGCGCAGGTAGACCGGCAGCTGGTCGACGAAGGGGCGGCACTCCTCGGACCGGGCCGCCGCCACGTGGGCGGCGAGGTAGGCCTTGCGCAGGCCCTCGCGGGCACGGAAGCTGAGCGCCGCCACGGCGTTCGCCTTCACCCCGAGGAGCCGACCGACCGTCTCGTGGTCCTCGCCCTCGACGGCGGTGTGCCACAGCACCACCTGCCAGCGCTCGGGCAGGGTGGAGAAGGCCGTGGCGAGCAGCTGGGAGTCGGCGTTCTGCGCCGTGGCGTCGGGCACGAGCGGGTCGAGCCCTGCCTCGGAGTGGTCCGCGGTCCACACGTGCCGGCTGTCCTGCCGGACGTGGGTGACGTAGGCGTTGCGGACCGCGGTGAGGAAGTACGGGCGGAACGCCGACGTCGGCCCCTTGCCCGCCCGCAGCGCCTGGAGCACCCGGGCGAAGGCCTCGGCCACGATGTCCTCGGCCGTCACAGGATCGGAGAGGTGTCGCGCCAGGCGGAGCGCGGCGTCGCGGTGGCGACGGTAGAGCTCCTCGACGGCGGCGTCGTCGGCGTCGGCCCGCACCCGCTCGATGAGGCCGAGGTCGCCGTCGTGCGGGGTCGGCGGCCCGTCAGCCGGGTCCTCCGGCCCGCCGGCGCCCCGGGGGTGCCCGTCCTCCTGCATCGTGCGTCACCTCGCTGCTCGTCCACGGCGGGGGCACGGAGACGCCCCCGTCCGAGGCAGCTGGACCCCGGGCGGGGACGTGCCCCCCGGACAGAGACGGAGATGTGGGCACGTCCTTACGCCCGACGCCCCAGCTGATTCGCGGACGTCGGGACACGGGGGTCGGGTCAGGCCGCCATCAGGCTCCCGAGGAGCCGGCGCATCGTGGCGCGCGCGCGGAAGGCCAGCTGGCTGGCGGCGTTCGGGCTGACCGCGATCTCCTCGGCGACCTCCGCGACGCTCAGCCCGTCGACGACGAGACGCACCAGGACGTAGCGCTGCCGCTCCGGCATCTCCCGCAGCGCGCGCGCCACCGCGCGGCGCTCCTCGGGGAGCAGGTCGGAGGCCTCGTCGCCACCGATCCGGGCGTCGCCGGCCTGGCGCTCCGCGATCTCGCGCCGCTGCACGCGGGCGCGGACGGTGTCGACCACGAGGTTGCCCGCCGCGGTGCGCAGGTAGGCGCGCAGCGAGTCCGGCGCCGGGTGGACGCTGAAGCGCACCAGCGTGCGCAGCAACGTCTCCGAGGCGACGTCCTCGCCCTCCTCGTCGCTGCGCAGCGCGGACGCCGCCCAGCCGCGCACCCACGGGTAGTGCCGCCGCCAGAGCTCCTCCCAGGCCTGGCCGTCACCGCGGCGCAGGCCGGCGAGCAGCGCCGTGTCGTCCGCGCTCCTGGGTGCCGGGCCGCCCCCGGCCGGCTCGGTCCTCGTGCCGTGCATCGCCCCCGTCATGCCAGTCGGACGCACCGCCGCGGGCTTGCTTACGCGTCGCCGGCCGCATCGAGCTCGGGCCACGTGTCCCGTCCGGGTGGGTGGAGGGGAGCTACGCCGAACCGCCGCGCTCCCTCGCCGGCCCACCCCGCCAGGGAGGCACGCTGCCGCTCGGCGGCCGTCGCGGCCGCGAGGGCGTCCGGGTAGGGACCCCGGCAGGTCGTCGCCCCTCCGGGGAGCTCGGTGCAGATCACGACGTGGGGCACGTCCAGCTCGGCCACGGCGCCGTCGACGATCCGGTCCAGGAGCAGCGCCGCCAGCGCCTCGCGCGCCGATCTCGCGTCCTCGTCGGGGAGCCCGTGCTCGGGGGGCATCGCTACCTCGTTCCTCGGCGCGTGCGCCGCAGCGTCGCCTCGGCCCGAGCCGGGGGTCCTTCGTGTCCCTCAGGGACGCGCGTCGAGCGGATCCCTTACGCGGAGCACGCAGGACGGACCACGTCCGGCTCCCGGCACGCGCTGTGGAACGATGACGCCGTGTCCGTGGTGACGGGGGTGCACCTCATCGCGGCCGTGATCGCGGCCGCGACGACCGGCTACCTGTGGCTGCGCACGGAACGACCGTTCGGCGCCACCCGCTACCTGCTGTGGGCCTCGGCCGGCACGGTGGTCTGGACCCTCTCCGTGGCGTCGGTGAAGGCGGAGGGCCTGCACCCCTGGCACCAGGTGCTCTGGCTGCCCGTGATCGCCTTCTGCGGCGGGGCCTTCCTGATCTGGGCGGGCACCTTCTCGCGCTACGGCTGGCAGCCGCCACGGGCGCTCGTGGCCATGTGGCTGGGCGTGCCGGCCGCGATGCTGGCGCTCCGGGTCGGGTGGGGGCTGGACTCACGCGACCCGTTGTTCGTCTTCAACACCGTCTACTCCTTCGGGGTGCTGGTCGTCGCCACGGTGTGGGTGGCGCAGCGCGCCAACGACCCCGCTCCCGCCGTGCGCCACATCGCCCGGGGCGTGCTCGCCTCCGCGGTGGGGATCCTGGTCGCGGAGGCGTTCCTGCTGAACGTCACCGACGTCGTGGCCGCCGTGCTGCTGCTGGTGCTGGCCCTCGCGACCGTCCGCGCGGCCGACGAGCTGCGCGTGCGTCCCAGCCCCGACGTCCTCATCGACGACCTGGGCGCGCTGCTCTTCGTCTTCGACCAGGACCAGCGCCTGGTGGACCTCAACGCGCCGGCGCGGCTCTTCTACACGCTGCGCGGCGCGAGCCCGCCGGACGCCGGCAGCAGCGGCGAGGAGCTGCTGGGCTCCGACCTCGCGGGCATCGACACCGTGACGGTCGTCCTGGACGCGGGCGAGGACAGCGTCCGGTTCAGCGGCTACGTGCAGCGGCTCCCCTCGCACGGGTCGCCCTCCCGCGGGTGGGTGTGCCTGCTGCGCCGCTCGGCCGGCGACGCCACCGAGGAGCAGACGCGCAGCGCCCGGCTGGCCGTCATGAACCGGCTGCCGGCGTACGACCCCTCGACGCGGGTGCTGTCGGCCCGCGCGTTCGACCAGGCGCTCACGAGTGCCTCGTCGTTCGACCGCGGGCGCTCGGTCCCGGCATCGGCGCTGGTCGTGGAGGCCGCGGACGCCGGCACGCTCAGCCGCGTGGCGCGCACCGTCGCCGACGCCTGGGAGGACCGGCTCGAGACGATCGCGGTGGGCAGGTGCGGGGAGCTGCGGCTCGGGCTCGTGGCCCGGGACGTGCCCGAGAGCAGCCTGCGGTCCTGGTCCGAGCAGGTGCTGGACGGCGCGCACGTGCGCCTGGCGACACGCAGCGGGACCATCGAGTCCGCCTCGGACCTGGTGGACGACGCCCTCGCCGAGCTCACCCGCGACTGGCGTCGCCGCCCCACCTCCTGAGTCGGTGGCGCCGCGCGCCCACTCAGTCCCGGCGCTCGACGGCCTCGCGGAGCGCGGCCAGCATCCCGTCGGGATGGCCGGTCAGGGCGACCACCCGGACGTCGAGGGCCCCTTCGCCACCGATGGGCTGCGCCTGCAGCCGCGCGCGCGCCAGCTCGGGCCGCCCCTCGTCGGGTCCGGAGACCACGAGCGCGAGCACCCGGTCCGGCTCCTGGCCGGTGGGCGGGCGCAGCAGGCTCACCTGCTCGCCCGGCCGGACCAGGTAGGAGGCCAGCACCTGCGCGGCGCCGCGCAGGTGGTCGACCGGGCCCAGCACCGAGGCCAGGGCCGACCCGCCGGCCTCGGCCGGGCGCGGCGTACCGGCGCGGACCTCGACGAGCCACGTGGGGTCGGGCCCCTCGCCCAGTCCCACCGACCCCCACAGGTGGCTCTCCAGCTCGTGCCAGGTCCGCACCGCCACGTCGTCGGCCGACCCGGCGGCGAGCTCCTGCTGCACCGAGGCCCAGGCGAGTGCGCACGCGCGCAGGACCGGCGCCGGAAGGTCCGCGCCCGGCGCGAGGTCCAGCACCAGGCGCAGGTCCTCGAGCACGGCGGACAGCGGCAGCCCGTCGACCGCGGCCTGCCCGGTCATGGTGACGACGTCCTGCACGAGGTCGTCGTCGAGCGGTGGCTCCACGGGCTGCGCGGTGGACCCGGCGACCTCGTCGCGAGCACCCGCCCACCGGCTCCACCGGGACCGCCGGCCGTCGGGACTCATGGGCTCAGCCCGCGGGGCGCAGCAGACGGTCGACGCCGCCGGCGTCGGCAGGCACGTCCGCGAGGCTGACGGCTGGGGGTACGTCGGCGGCCAGCTCCGCGCAGCGCGCCGCCAGGGTGGACACGCGCCCCGGCAGCGAGGGCGAGTCGGCGACGGCCGCGACCACACGGTCGTAGGCGGGCTGTGGGGCCACGGCCGAGCGCGGGAAGACCTGCCGGGTCTCCCGCACCACGCGGTCGAGCTCCTCCGCGGACGGACGGGGACGCCCGGCGTTCGGGCCCGGCCAGGTCACGAGCAGCAGGCGACCGACGGGGACCAGCGGACCCCAGGACGCGCCGTTCCCGTCCTGGTGCAGGAGCCGCTCGACCTCGCGCAGCTCCTCGACGTCCCGGCCCGGCGCCGGCGACCCGGAGGCCTGCGCGGCCACTCCGTCCAGGAAGGCGTCCGACCAGGCCACCGACGAGGCCTCGATCATCCGACTGGAGGCGCCGATGCCCACCACGGAGCACAGGACGTCGAGGTCGGCGAGCAGGTCCTGCAGGGTGCGTCCCGCGCGCGCGTAGCCGCGGCTCAGGACCGCGAGCGCCTCCTCGTCGACCCGGCCACCGGGGCCGTCCGGCCAGAGTCGGGGCAGCTGCGCACGCAGGTCCGGCGGCGTCGCTCCGGCCGCGGACGACGCACCGGCCGGCCGGGAGCGCGCAAGACGGTCGGTCACCCACGTCCAGCCCATGCTCCACCGCCTCGTGTCCTGCGGCATGCCGCTGTCTCGGTCTCGCCCCTTCGGCGGTGCGGTACCCGATTGCTCGGTAGCATAGCCACGTGTTGAGCCACCTGCCGTCGATCCGACGGGCGGCGAAGGGCCGGGGGGCTCCACTCGCTGCCGACGTGCCGTCCCCCGCCGTCGCGGCGGCTCCGGCCGAGGACGACGCGCGTCTCCACGAGCGCCGTCTCATCGAGCGCGCTCGCGCCGGCGACCTCGACGCCGTCGCCGAGCTGTACGACGCCCACCAGCCGGTCGCGCTCGGCATCGCCCGGCGCCTGTGCCGCCCCTCCGACGTCGACGACGTCGTGTCCGAGGCGTTCACCAAGGTGCTCGACCAGCTCTCGCGCGGGGCCGGCCCCCGGGTGTCGTTCCGTGCCTACCTGATCACCGCCGTGCGGAGCTCCGCGGCCGACGTCGGGCGCGGCCAGTCGCGGCTGCTGCCCACCGACACCGTCGAGGACCTGCAGCCCGACGAGCCGGGAGCTCCCGACGACCAGCCGGCCAGCGGCCTGCGCACCGACTCCGAGATGCTCGCCCAGGCGCTGTCCAGCCTGCCCGCGCGCTGGCAGCTCGCCCTGTGGTGGACCACCGTCGAGGGGCGGCCGCTCGCCGAGGTCGGCGACGAGCTGGGACTCAACGCCAACGCGGTCGCGGCCCTGAGCTTCCGCGCGCGGCAGGGCCTGCGCGACGCCTACCTCGCCCTCCACGTCGCCCGCAGCGCCGACGCCGACTGCGACGCCCTGCGCGACGACTTCCCGGCGTTCGCCCGCGACCGGCTGGACCCGGCACTGACCGCCACCATCGGCGCGCACCTGCTCGACTGCGAGGCGTGCCGCGAGGTCATCGCCGAGCTGCGCTCGCTGCTCGCCGTCGGCGCCTCGGGCTGATCCGTCGCGCCTCTGGCTCGTTGCTCGGCTCGAGCTGGGTGCCGCGGCACCCCTCTGGTGGGGCTGGTGTGACTGGTGGTGCGGCAACCGACACTCAGCGTCGGCAGTTGGGCGCCACCCGGGCCCGGCCAAGCGTGGAGAGGCCGAGGTCAGGCTCGAACTGCCGACATAGGCGACCGATAGGCAGGGCCCGCGCTGTTTGCGGGCGGCGCGGCGAAGCCGCCGCCGCCCGTGCGCCGCCCAGCAGCCCGGGAGAGGCTCGGAGTCAAGGACGGCCGTAGGCCGCCGCGAAGCGGGCGCCGAAGGCGATCCTTGACGCCGAGACCCGGGCTGCTACGCGCGCGGGCCGACTCCAGCCCCGCATCGAGGGTGTGGTTTCGAGGCTCGCTGCGCTCGCACCTCAACCACCGTGGGGTCGGTCGGCGTTCGGCTCACTGGGTCTCGACGGGCGCTCGTCGCTGGCGCTCCTCACTGCTCGACCACCGGGGTCTCGACGGGCGCTCGTCGCTGGCGCTCCTCACTGCTCGACCACCCGGAGACGTGGGGGCCGCCGGGAGGCGGCCCCCACGTCCGTCAGGCCTGCGACGGGTCGCGGCGGCGGCGCGACGTCACGACGAGCGAGCCGCCGGCGGTGGCCAGGAGGACGCCTGCGAGGAGCAGCCACAGCTGCGGGCCGCCGGCCGAGGGGAGCAGGCCCCCACCGCCCTCGCCGCCTTCGTCGGTCTCCTCGGTCTCGCCCGCACCGTCGGGGAAGGAGTTGACCACCGTGACTGAGGCGTCCGGGTCGACGCGGACCGTGCCGTCGTCGGTGCGGTCGGAGTCCTCGAAGGTCACCGTCGCGTCGTCGGGGACGTCGGTCTCCTCGACCGTGCAGGTCGCGCCGAGCGGCACGCTGACGGTGCGGGTCTCCCCCGCCCGGAGGCGGAAGCCGGCGTCCGCCGGAGCCAGCGCCACATCACCCTGGTCGGTCACGCAGGCGAGCGTGAACGAGTAGGGACCGGCTCCACCGCCGACCACCTTCTTGGTCACGCGCAGCTCGCCGGCCGCGAAGGTGTTGGTGACCGTCAGGTGACGCGGTTGGTCGGTGACGACCGCCGGCTGCGCCGGCCCGGCGAACTCGACCACGGTCGAGGTGGCCCCGCCCGCGTCGGTCTCCTCGGCCCAGCACTCCGCGCCCACCGGCAGCTCCTCGATCACCAGCGGCGTGCCGGCGGTGATCGTGTGCGGCTCGCGAGTGAGCAGCGGGGTGACCGCGGCCCCCTGCGGCAGCACGCACGTCACCTCGACGGCGAACTCCCGGCCGGCGGCGTAGCCGGCGGCAGCGCCGTCGACGACCTTGTCCAGCACCAGCGACGACAGGTCGAAGGTGTTGGTCGCCTCCAGCTCCATCGTCTGCAGGTCGTCGGGAGCACCGCCCACGACCACCAGCGCGTCGGCGAAGGAGTCGGCGTTCACCGCGTGCGACGTGGCGCCGCCGGTGTCGCTCTCGGTGCCCCAGCAGTGCGTGCCGAGCGGCAGCAGGACCGGGTCGCCGAGCGCGTCCTCCAGCTCGAGCCGCTCGCCGCCGCGGATCTGCACCGCGTCGGAGAACAGCACGTTCGTGGCGTCGTCCAGGGCGCAGGTGACGTCGACGGTGAAGACCGCGTCGGTCGCGTACGGCGCCGCGGCGCCCGCACCGGCCAGCACCTTCGAGAGCGCGACCGTGCCGGCCGAGAACTCGTTGGTGAAGGTCGCCTGCACCGTGTTGTCGTCGGCGTTCTCCACGATCGTCACGGTCACCGGCGGCGGCGTGGCGTCGGCCCCGCCGTCGTCGGTCTCGGTCACCGTGCACTCGGCGCCGATCGGCAGCACCAGCGGGACGTCGGCCACGAGCTCCCGGTCGTCACCGTTGCGGGCCACCGTCACCGTGACGGGGTCGATGGCCGTGCCCTCGAACGTGCAGGCCACGTCGTACTCGAACGGGCCGTCCGGCAGCGACGCACCGGACCCGCTGAGCTTCTTGAGGATCTGCAGGCTGCCCGCCTCGAACGTGTTGGTCACGGTGAGGCTGAGCGCCGCCGGCGCACCGGGGGTGATCAGGACGCCGGCCGCGGGGGCCACCGTCGTGGTGGTCGCGCCGCCGTCGTCGAGCTCGGTGGCCGTGCAGGTCGAGCCCACCGGGGCGTCGATGCTCTCCGTGTCGTCGCCGACCAGGTCGACGGTGACCGGGAAGCCGGTCGCCGTCACGCCGTCCATGGCGCACAGCACCTCGACCGGGTACGTCGTGGCGTCGCCGTACGCGGCGGCGTCGCCCTCGACGGACTTGGTCACCGACAGGGCCGCCAGCGGGTAGCTGTTGGTCACGGTGACGACGGTCGCGTCGACCGCCGCGCCCAGCTGGGGCGTGATGGTGACGACCGCGGGGTCGTCCTCGGGGTGGTTGGTGACTCCCCCGAAGGCGTCGGTCTCCCACACCTCGCACTCGGCGCCGGCCGGGATCCCGGTGACGTCCGCGGACTCACCCGGCTTCACCGACAGGGTGCCCTCGGCGACGGTCTGCGCCGGGTTGCCGATCGGGTCGATCGAGCAGGCGTAGGCCATCTCGAACTCGCGGTCGCCGACCGGGAGGCCGCCGGGGTTGGCCAGCAGCTCCTTCTCGACGCGCAGCGTGCCGTAGGCCAGCGCGACGCCCACCTGGATCGGCTCCGTCGGAGGCAGCACCCGGGTGGCGCCGCCGCCGCGCAGCGTCGTCTCGGCGTGGCCGAAGGAGTTCCACGCGATGGTGGGGTCGGCGACGCGCTCGACGTGCAGCGGGGTGTTCATCGAGAACGCGATGCTGACGCCCTGCCCCGGCGCCAGCGGGGTCGCCCACGCGACGCGCATCTGGGCCGCGACGGCCTCCGGGCCGAACGGGTCCGCCCAGGAGCCGGCCCCGCAGGACGAGGTCATCGAGAGGTCGGTCGTGCAGACCCCCGCCTCGGCGTGGGCGTACGACGTCGTGAGCGCGCCGCTGCCGATCAGCACCGGGGCGGTGGCGAGCGTCGGGCGGTGGTCCCACTGGGTGCCACGGTCGGTGCCGGTGAGCACGACGCCCTTGTCGCCCTGCACCGGGAACCGGTCGATGATCCGCATGTTCGTGGCCGGCTCGGTGCCGGAGTTGACCATGCGGAGCAGGTAGTCGTAGCGGTCGCCCGGGTTGACCAGCGCGATGCACGGGAACGCCGTGTAGGTGCGCCCGGCCTCGCTCAGCGACGGGCAGCCGGCGGCACCGACGGGCACGGCCTTGCCGGTCCGGTTGTCGAACCAGCCCAGCGCGTCGTTGCCGGCGACCCACTTGCGGGCCTCGAACGCGGCGCCGGCCTTGGTGGTCACGGCCGCGGTGTCGGTGCACCACGTGCCGGCCCCGAGGTCGCCGTCGGTCTGGGTGCCGGTGCCCGGCGCGCAGGCCAGGTCGTCCGCGGACGAGATGGCGCCCATGAGGTTGGTGTTGACCTGGCCCTCCGTCACGCCGGGGGCCAGCTTGACCTGGATCTCGATCGTGAACGTCGCGCCAGGACGCATCAGCCAGTCGCCGAAGCCCCAGCGCAGGCCAGTGACCCGGCCGCCGGGCGCGGTGGTGGTGGTGAAGGTCGGCGCGGGCGGCTGGGCCGTCCCCGCGGGCACCTGCACGTCGACCACGCGGTAGCCCACGTTGCCGGCGAAGGTCTCGTCGAAGGACAGGCCCGGCGGCAGCAGGTCGCGCACGACCACGTCGGGCAGGTCCGCCGTGCCGGAGTTGGTGACGGTCAGCCGGAACGGCGCGGTCTCCCCCGGGACGATCGCGCTGTTGGGCGTCTTGTCCACGTCGAGCTCGGGCTCGCCCTCGGCGAGCACCAGGTCGGCGGTGACCGGGGCCACCGGGTTCATGACGCCCGGGGTCTGCAGCCGCGTCTCGTAGCCGCCGACGAGGGTGTTCTCGAGGTCGTCGGGGACCGGCGTGCCCGGGTCGGAGCGCAGTGCGGCGCGCGGGTGCACGTCGAACACGACGACCGCGGTGCAGCTCGCCGGGGTGGGCACGCCCTCGCACGGACGGATGTCGTAGCCACCGCTCGCGGAGGTGAACGTCGCCCGGATGCCCTGCACGTCGGCGGCGGCGATGCCGGCCGGGAGCGGGAAGGACGAGGCGCCCTTGGCCACGGCCGTGCCGGTGACCCAGCCGGTGCCGTCGAAGGCGTCGATGCGCACCCGGTCGGCGGCCAGCGGGAACTGCACCGAGGCCACCTTCCCGAAGTCGGCCGCGTCGAAGAAGTCGCGGTCCTCGTCGGTCAGCTGCAGCTGGCGGGCGCTCATGTTGCCGGTGTTGGCGATCGTGAGGCGCACCTGCGCGGTCTGGCGCGGGACCCCCGGGATCGGGGCGACCAGCCGGCCGGGCGCGATGCTCTTGTTGATCGCGGCGGCGGACGAGGCCGGGGCGGACTCCATGCCCGGCGAGCAGACGGGGTCCCCGCTCCAGCCGGCGGCTCCCGCGGCGAAGCAGTTCGACAGCGTGACGCCGTCGGGCACCCCGTCGCGACGCATCGTCACCAGGTCGAGGAACACGGCCTTGGTCGGAGCCAGCTCACCGTCCACGACCGCGCGCACGCCGGTCGACCGGGTGAGCAGGGCGGTGTCGGCGCCGGCGTAGGCGAGCCAGGCGCCGGCGCCGCCGGCGGCCGCGGGGTCGAAGAGCTCCAGCGCCACGGCCGGCACGCCGGTGTCCTTGCGGACGGCGGCCGAGACGATGCGCACGATCGCGAACGGGTTGCCCGCCGCGCGCGGCGTGCCGTCGGCCTCGGTGACCGGGTCGGAGAGCACGGCGTCGACGAGCGGCACGTTGCCGTTGTTGCGCAGCGTGATCCCGAAGTCGACGGGCTGCCCGGGCGGCAGCTGGGTCTGGCTCACGGTCTTCACACCGGTGCCCGACGAGCGCGGGCTCTCGACCGGCAGCGACTTGCAGGCGCTGCCCGACGTGGTGCCGGTGCTGTTGGAGGTCGTCGCCTTCGCGGTGTACTGCGCGCAGTTGACGACGCCCGGGGACGTGCCGTTGGCCAGGTCCTGCGCCGTCACCGAGGAGTTCAGGGTCCCGTGCACGTCGAGGTACGCCGTCGCGTCGATCGCGATGGACGGCGCGCCGTCGCCGGTCACGCCCGTGTAGACGACCTCGATCCGCGAGGGACGGGTCCCGGCGCGGGCCACGTCTATCGTGGCGCCGGCCGTGCGGTCGACGACCAGGTCGGCGCTGCCGTCGGCGTAGGACACCACCAGGTGCGCGGCGGTCGCGCCCGTGGGGAACCGCAGCCGGACCTTGGTCACGTCGAGCTTGGCGAACTCGCCCATCGGGGCTCCGGCGTCGGGCTCGACCACGCGGATCTCCTGCAGCGGGAAGGCCGACTTGTTCTGCACGCGCACGGTCGCGCTCACGGGCGAGCTCTCGCCGACGACGGCGTACTCGCCGTTCTCGCGGGAGAAGTCACCGTCGGTGTCGGCGACGTAGTCCTTGGACGCGTCGATGAGCACCGTGCTGGGCAGCACGTCGTAGGTGTCGCAGACCGCGGGGCCCGAGGTGAGCGCGTCGAGCTCGTCGACGGCCGCGGGGACCGCGCAGTTGGTCGTGACGAGCTTCTGGGTCGGCTCGAGCGGCGCCCCGGTGGAGCGCACGGTGTCGCGCAGGACGAGCCCGGCGCGCACGGAGCCGCCGGTGGCGTCGTACGGGAGGGCGTCGCCGTTCGCGTCGGTGAAGACCACGACGAAGCCGGTGACGTCGTCGAGGTCGACGCCGGCCGGCAGGCCCAGCGAGACGGGCGCGGGCCCGCCGGCGGCGGGACCGGCGACCTGGTCGGCCGCGGCGCACGTCGTCGTCGCGGCGGTGCAGACCAGGAGCCGTGCGGTGTCGGTGCCGGCGGGGAAGCGCTCGACCTGTACCCCCGTCAGGTCGAAGCGCTCGTACGTCGCCGGCGTGACGTCGCTGACCCGCAGCTCGTCGACGGTGACCGAGCTGGAGGAGGCGTTGCGGATGCCGAGGACGACCTGCGAGGCCTCGCCGGACCCGGCGACGGCCGAGCCGTCGTTCCACGTCTTGGTGGCGACGGGCTTCACGTCGCGCGGCACGCTCACCGTGATGTCGGCCTCGGCGGAGGCCTGGTCGGCGTTGTCGGCGACCGTGGTGGCGGTGTTGGTGATCGTGGTGCCGTCGGGCGCCGGGGTGTTGGCCGGGACGCGCATCCCGATCTCGAGCACCCGGGTCGCCCCGTCGTTGAGGCCGAGGGCGCCGACCGGCTCCTGCAGCGGCTCGATGAACCGCACGGTCAGGGTGCGGGTGGCGGCCACGTAGGTGACCTCGCGCGTCGAGGTGGACGACGGCAGCGACGTCATGTCCAGCCCGGCCGGCAGCACGTCGGTGACGGTCTGGTTGATGCAGCCGGCCGTCAGGCCGGAGCACCGCGCGGTGAGGATGTAGGTGAACTCGCTGCCGGGCACGGCGGGAGCGCCGTCCAGGCTGGTCTCCTTGGCGATGCCGACCACCGACTCGGCCCTGGCGGCCGCGGCCGCCGGTCCGGCGCGGCCCTCGGCGGCGCCGCCGTCGCGGGTCTCGTCGTCACCGTCCTCGGGCGCCCGCGGGGCGTCCGACGGGTCGTCCTGCGGCGCGTCCTGAGCGCCGGTCGGCGATGAGGGAGCGTCGTCCCCGTCACCACCGTCGCCCTCGTCGGGCGCGACGTCCGTCGCCTGCTCCTCGCTCGTGGGGCCCTGAGTCGGACCCTGGGTCGGGCCCCCTTCCTGGCTCACCGCCGGCTGCTCGTCCGGCGCCGCGACCGCGGCGCCGGGCGCCAGCCCGGTCATCGACACCACCACGGTCACCAGCGCCCACATCAGCGCACGACCCGACCAGCTCATCCCCACTGCCCCCACTGCTACTCCCGATCCCTGCTCGCGGTTCACGCGAGTCCGTCTGCTCCGCGGCAGGGCAGATCGCCCCAGCCGCACCTGACAGAGACGTCCACCCGGCCGGTCCCTTACGCGCGGCCGGTGTGACGTAGGTCCGGTCCAGACCAGTGGTCGCCGCGCCCGTCCCGGGCGGCGCTGCGGCTGGGGGCTCCGGGCACCATGTGCGGCGTGCCCTCCCTGCCCCGTCACCGCGGACGCCTCGCCGCCGGCGTGGCGCTGCTGCTCGTGGGCCTGGTCCTGCTGGGCTACGTCGGCTGGCAGCTCGTCGGCACCAACTGGGTGTCACGGCGCGCGCACGCGTCGGGCGTCGAGGCCCTGCACGAGCAGTGGGAGCAGGGGCGCGACCACGCCGACGTCGACGACCGTCGCGTGACGGCGGTCGTGCGGGTGCCTCGCCTCGGCGACGACGAGGTGCCGCTCGTCGAGGGCAGCTCGCCGGAGGCGCTCGCGGCCGGCTTCGGGCACGTGACGGGCACCGCGGCACCCGGTGCCGCCGGCAACGTGGTGGTCTCGGGCCACCGGGTGACGCACGGCGAGCCACTGCGGGACATGCCCGACCTCGAGGCGGGCGACCGGGTCGTGATCGAGACCCGGACCGCCACGCACACCTACGTCCTCGACACCGCCGGCGACGACCTCTCGGTGCCGTTCACGGCCGACTGGGTGCTCGGGTCCCGGCCCCGGAACCCCGACGGGGGCGTCGAGCCGCCCGCGGACGCGGGCCCCCGCCTGCTCACGCTCGTCACCTGCGCGGAGCTCTTCCACACCGACCAGCGGCTGGTGGCCTTCGGGCACCTCGTGTCGTCCACGCCTGCTCCGTCATAGGACCGCGGGCGCGCCGCCGTAAGGACCGGCGACGCGGGGCGTCTTCTCAGCATGAGGAGCATTCTCGGCCGCCCGACGAGGCGCCGCCCGGACCACCCGCGCCCGCCCCGCGCCCGGGACCGACCGACGCCGCGTGGTTCCCTGGCGGCGTACGAGACGCAGCGCCTGGTGCGCTCGCTGAGCCCAAGCGAGTGGGCCGCGGTCCTCGACCTGCTGGGCGACGAGATCGCCCGCGGCTGGGTGCCGAAGAGACCCGACATCGAGGCCGCGATGGGCGTCCTGCAGATCCCCGTCCGGACGCGCGCCCTGGAGGGCGACGGCCGCCGCTAGAGGTGCTCGGCGCGGACCCGGACGCGGGGGGGCGGCCCCCCCCCCCCCCCCCCCCCCCGGCCCCCCCCGCCGCGCCCGCCCCGCCCCCCCGGCCGGATGATCCTTGCTAGCGCAGACCCCTGATCAGCACCGCCAGGTCCTGCCGGACGAGTGCCCGGACGGTCGCCGACTTGATCCGGCCCGCGTCACGACGCACCTCCCGGAGCTGCGCGGCCGCCAGCGCAGGACGTCGCCGCTCGAGCTGCCGGGCGCGGTTGAGGCCGGCCACCAGCTCGTTGCGCAGCGCCTTGCCCATGGCCCCGGCCTTGGCGGCCCGATTGACCAGACCCTTCACGTCGGCGATCGAGGTCCGCACCCGGAACGCCACCCGCACGGTCGTGGTGTTGCCCCGGACGTCGACCGCGCGCACCACGAGCGTCTGGCTGCCCAGCCGCAGCCGGGACAGGTCCACCCGACCGGCCCGGACGGCCTTGCCGTCGAGGGTCGCGGTCACGCTGCGGACGGCGTCCCCGGTGGGCCTCGTCGTCCAGCGGAGCACGGGCTGCTGCGCGTGCCCGTAGACGAAGCCCGGCCGCAGCCCGGTGACCTGCACCGTGGGACCGGTCGTGTCGGGCGGGCCGCCCGCCACGGTGACCGTCACCGTCCGGGTGGCCTCCACCAGGCCCGCGGCGTCGGTGGAGCGGACCAGCATCGTGTGGTCGCCCTCCCCCTCGACCAGGACCGGTGCGGAGTAGTCGGTCCAGTCGCCACCGTCGAGCGCGTACTGCGTCGACGCGACCCCGGACGTGGCGTCCACCGCCGTGAGCGTGACGCGCACGCCGTCGCCCGCCACGGCCTGGGTGGCCGTGGTCACCGGAGCGACCCGGTCCACGCGGACCTCGGTCGAGCCGACCTCCTCGACGTTGCCCTCGACGTCGGTCGAGCGGTACTCCACGGTGTGCTCGCCGTCGCCGGTGACCGTCACCGGCCCGTCGTAAGCCGTCCACCCGCCCTCGTCGATGCGGTACTCGGTCGTCTCGACTCCCGATCCCTCACCGTCGTCGGCGCTGAGCGTGAGCTCCGGCTCGGTGACGAACCAGCCGTTGGCACCGTCGGCCTGTGCCGGGTCCAGGGTCGCCGTCGTCGTGGGCGCGGTCGTGTCCTCGACCGGCTCCTCCTCCCCGCCGAGGCGGACGTAGTCGAACGACACCGTGACCGGCTCGTCCTGCTCCGGACCGATCGCCATCAGGCCCAGCCCGGTGAGCGGCTTGTCGTAGGTGAGCGCGGCGCCGATCGGGGTCCAGGTGACCCCACCGTCGCTGACCTCGGACGTGTAGGAGCTGCCGGTCTTGGTGACCCGGACGTACCAGTAGCCGCTCTCGCTGGTGTCGGCGATGTTGACGTTGCGGCTGCCGAAGCCCGTGCCGTTGCTCTCCCCGGCCATCTCGGCCCGCAGGTCCACCGCCGCGCCCGGTGCGTTGTAGGCGACGACGTCGGCCTTCACGTAGTTGTCGTCGTCGGTGTACATCAGCAGCCCGGCCAGCTGGTAGCGGACCTTCAGCGGCGCCTTGAACCGCGTCGTCGCCACCCAGTCGCCCTCGGGGGCGTCCTGGAGCACGAAGTTGCGCGGGTTGATCGGGTTGGCGCCGTTGATGTCACCGACCTGGGTCTCGACGTCCAGGTGACCGTCGGCCACGGAGACGTGGTCGGCGTCGTAGCGGACCGTCTGGGCCCACCGGCACCCGTCCAGCGCGTCGCCGTCGAACTCGTCGTCGGGGGTGAACGCCGGGGCCGTCCGGTCCGGGGTGACCCGGAACCAGTCGACGGAGGCGACGGTGTCGCCGACGCCGGTGTCGCCGGCGGCGACGAGCCCCAGCTCCGCGTCCGCCTTGATCGGCGCGGCGTTGCCGGTCATCTGCGTCCAGGCCACCCCGTCGGTGGAGTAGTGGGCGCGCAGGCCGGTGCCGTCGCTGACCAGCTTGAGGTAGGCGGTGGTCGGGAAGCCGGCCGGGACCGTGAACGAGGCGTGGGTGGTGCGAGCGCCCGCGGTCTCGGTCTGGAACTCCAGGAACCGGTTGCCGTTCTGGTTCTTGACGAACGCGAGCTTGGTGTACTCGTCGTCCGACCTGTGCAGCATCAGCCCGGCGTACTGCCAGTGCGTCGCGTGCGCGAGGGTCAGCTTGGTGCTGGCCTCCCACGACCCGGAGGGCGCCGGCTGGCCGACGAAGCTGACCGGACCCGGTGTGGCCTCGTTGATGTCGCTCGTGGTGACCGGCATCAGCAGCGCACCGGCGGTGGTGCGGACCGCCTTGCCGGTCTGCTGGCGCACGCTCCACTTGCCGTTGAGGCCGGTGCCGAACTCATCGCTCAGCGGGCTCAGGCACGTGAGCGGCTCGTAGGTCTGCTCCGGGGACTCCTGCACCGGGTCGGTGTCGACGGAGAACTGCGAGAAGTCCGCGGTGCCGGGGGTGGCGGAGTGGGCGGTGGTGGTCATGCCGATGTCCTGCGGGGTCGCCGCACCGGTCAGGGTGGCCGCCGGACCGACCTGGGTCCACGTCGTGCCGTTGCGCGAGTAGTGCGCCGTGTACGACGTCCCGTTGCGCTTGATCTTCAGCCATGTCGGGTAGGCGGTGCTGCCGCCGGCGTCGGAGGCGTTGAGCTGGCCGTTGCCGTCGGGGTCGCGCAGCCACTCGACGCCGCCGGTCGGGCGGATGCCGAGGTAGGCGTAGCCCGCGGACGAGCCGGGCGCGGCGATGTCGTTGCGGACGATCAGCCCGCTCTTGGCGCCGCCGTTGGCGTGGCTCTGGCCGTCGACCCTGACCACGGCCTCCCAGGTGTCGTCGTCGACGCCACCGGGCAGGTAGAGCGAGCTGTACTGGTCGACGCCCTGCCAGACGTTGGCA
This sequence comes from Nocardioides lijunqiniae, assembly GCF_015024225.1. Taxonomy (GTDB): domain Bacteria; phylum Actinomycetota; class Actinomycetes; order Propionibacteriales; family Nocardioidaceae; genus Nocardioides; species Nocardioides lijunqiniae. Next base: position 17,486 of record NZ_JACJGM010000013.1, on the reverse strand, counting down.
CCCGCGCCGGTGATGCGGAAGGCACCGGGACCGGTCTTCTCGAACTCGCCGCCGGCGTTGGAGAACGGCACGAGGGCGCCGAAGAGCTCGCCCACCTGCGCCCCGACGACGCGGGAGGTGGTGGTGGCGCCCGAGGAGCTGGTCGCCACGGCGGTCAGCTCGTGGACTCCCTCCTCGGTCGGGGTCGTCCAGGTCGCGGTGTACGGCGCCTGGGTGTCGGTGCCGAGCGACTGGTCACCGGCGAAGAACTCGACCTGGGTGATGTCGTGCGCGGAGTCGGTCGCGCTCGCGGCCACCTCGACGTCGGTGCCCGGCGGGAGGGCCGTGCCCTCCGCGGGGGCGGTGATGCGCACGACCGGGCGGGTGTCGGGCGAGGAGCCCTGGCCCACGGCCTCGATGAAGTTCAGCCGGCGCTCGCCGGCACCCGGCATGACGACGACCAGGTCGAAGGTCTCCTCGACCTCGGGGGCGTCGACCAGCACGTCGACGTAGCGCGGGCCGGTGGCCGGCACCTCGACGGTGCTCAGGAGCTCACCGTCGGCGGTGTCGCGGCGCAGCTCGATGGTGCCGGCCCTGGCCGCCGAGACCCGCAGGGCGAGCTGGTCGATGCGGTACAGGTTCACCGGGCTGTACGACGCCCAGGCGCCGTCCTGGCCCGAGAGGACCCGGTCGCCGCCGGCGATGTCGCGACCGACGCCGACCGTCATCGACGGCGACTTGGCGGTGAAGAACTCCGCCTGCTTGGTCTTGGGGAGCACCAGGGTGGTGGCCGATCCCGTGAGCGGGTTCGCCCCGCCCTCGCCGCCGTGGTCGGTGTAGCGAGCGTCGATGGCGAAGAAGATGTTCTCGTCCGGGGCGTGCCCGCCGAGGCTGGTCGGCGTGGTGCCGGTCAGGCCGGAGAACGGCTGCGTCGGGTGGGCGTGGTAGTCGTGGCCGAGGGCCGGCTGGATGACGACCTCGTCCTCCTCGATCGTCCCGTCCTCGGGGTCGGTCACGGTGACGTCCCAGCTGAGGTCGTCCCCGAAGTCGAAGAACGACCCGTCGGGCGGCAGGTCGAAGGCGACCGTGGGCTCGGTGTTGCCGACCGTGATCGGCACGGTCGTCGTGCCGTCCTTGCCCGCGGGGTCGGTCACGGTGAGCCGTGCGGAGAACACGCCGACGACTCCGTAGGTGTGGCTGGCGGTGGCGCCGGTCGCGTCCGTGGCGCCGTCACCGTCGAAGTCCCAGGCGTAGGTGAGGTCCTCGCCCTCGGGGTCGCTGGAGGAGGCGCCGTCGAACTCGACGGTCAGCGGCGCCGGACCCGAGGTCACGGACGTCTCGATCACCGCGACCGGCGAGCGCGAGCCAGAGATGTAGTCGATGCGGTGCAGGCCCGAGCTGGGGTTGTCGCGACCGTAGCCGCCGCCCCAGTCGAGGACGTAGAGCGAGCCGTCCGGGCCGAAGCGGGAGTCGATCGGGGCCAGGAACTGCTCCTGTGGCAGGAAGGTGTTGACCTTCTCCACGGCCTTGCCCGGGTCGGTGGCCGTCTTACTGAGGTCGACCGAGTACATCTTGTTGCGCGCCCACTCGAAGAAGAAGGGCTTGCCGTCGTAGTACGCGGGGAACTTGGTGTCGGAGTCGAGGTCGGCGTCGTACTCGTAGAACGGGCCGCCCATGGGGGCGAGGCCGCCGCCGGCGTTGATCACGCCGGGCGCCGAGGTGCGGTTGTAGCCGTAGAACATGTCGGCCGCACGCGCCGGGGGCAGCTGGGTCAGACCCGTGTTGCGGGGCGAGTCGTTGACGGGGGCGGCGCAGTCGAAGTAGGCGCCGACCACGACCGGGCCCGCCGACGTGGTGCCGTAGTCGACCTTGCGGAAGGGCTCGTTGGCGCCCATGCACAGCGGCCAGCCGTAGTTGCCGGGCGACTTGATGACGTTGTACTCGGCGATGCCCGCGGGGCCACGGGTGGCCGGGGCGTCGGTGTTGTTGTCCGGGGAGTAGTCGGCCAGGCCCACCCAGCCGGTCCGCTGGTCGACGGAGAAGCGGAACGGGTTGCGGAAGCCCATGGCGTAGATCTCGGGGCGCGTCTTACCGGTGGCGTCGTCGGCCTCGGCGAAGAGGTTGCCCTCGGGGATCGCGTAGGTGCCGTCGGCCTTCGGCGTGATGCGGAGCAGCTTGCCCCGCAGGTCGTTGGTGTTGGCGGAGGTCTCCCGGGCGTCGTGGAAGGTGCCGTTGCGGGTCGACAGCGGCGCGTAGCCGCCGCTGGGCTCGGAGTGCGGGTTCACGTCGTCGCCGACGCCGAGGTAGAGGTTGCCCTGGGCGTCCATGTCCAGCCCGCCGCCGGTGTGGCCGGGCTCGTCGGGCAGGCGCCGCGCCGGGACCTTCAGCAGGATCTTCTCGGTGGCCCGGTCGATGGTGCCGGTGGTGTGGTCGTAGGTGAGCCGCGAGAGGTTGCTGAAGAAGTTGACGGGGTCGGACTCGTTGCCGTTCGTCGCCGCGGGTGCGTAGTAGACGTAGAGGTGACCGGACTCCGCGAAGTCGTTGGCCAGCGTGATGCCGAGCAGGCCGTCCTCGCCGCCGGAGTAGACGGGGATGCTGACGGCGGTGCTGGTGACCTGGGTGGTCGGGTCGTAGACGCGGATCTCGCCGCGGACGAGCTCGGTGTAGAAGACCTTGCCGTCGGGGGCGACGTCCATCGCGAACGGCGCCGAGGTGTTCTCGTCGAGCGCCACCTTCTCGTAGTTGTCCCAGACGGTGCCGCCGCAGTCGCCCGGCTCCAGCCCGGCGGCGTACTTCGTGCCGCCCACGATGTGCTGCACGAACGCCGGCTCCGCGGTGTAGTGCGAGCCGAAGTGGCCCATGCCGGTCATCCAGGTGCGACCGCCGTCGTAGGGCTTGCACCACGAGATCGGGTGGTCGTAGCCCATCTTGTTGCCGCCGGCGTCGTACGTCGACTCGTCCATGGTGGCGAGGACGTGCGCGTCGCCGCGGACGTTGGTCGAGTAGTTGTACCACTCGTCGGCGCGGTTCCAGCGCTGCTCGAGGTGCTCGGTCGAGGGGTGGTCGTGGTCCTCGACGCGCACCGTGCCCGGCAGCCCGGGCGTGGTGCCGGTGGCGGCGTGGCCGGGCATCACGGTGCCGACCATCGCGTCCCACCACGCCCAGTTGCCGCGCATGTCGGTCGCGTTGTGGACGCCCACGATCCCGCCGCCCGCCTGGACGTAGCGCTGCAGGGCCGCCTTCTGGTCGGCGTCCCACGGGTCGCCCGACGCCTGGAACATCATGATCGCGTCGTACTGCGCGAGGTTCGCGTCGGTGAAGAGCGCGGAGTCCTCGGAGACCGTGACCTGCATCCCCTCCGCCTCGAGGGCGGCCTTGAGCACCGGGGTCCCCTGGGCGATCGCCTCGGTGTGCCGGAACTGCGTGGTCTTGCTGAAGATCAGCACGTGCCCGTGGCCCGGATGCGCCTGGACCGGCGGTGCCGTCAGGGCCATCACCCCGACTCCCACGACGAAGGCCAGCAGGATGCTGGCGAACCGGCTGGCGGACCGGCTGGCGGACCGGGCGAGGGAGGCGCGGGCTGGCGACATGGGGGCTCCTGGGGGAGGGGGTGGGGGTGACGGGGATCACACCGCGTCCGCAACCTAGGCAGCACTTCTGACGGCTGTCAACCAAAAGTTGGAAGAACGTCGCCGGAACCGGTCGCCTGCTCGCCCGAAGTGCGAGGTTCCCGCAGGGTCGCTCGGAGCGGCCTGCGGGGCGGCAACGGGGCGGCGCGTCTAGTAGCCTCGTGGCGCCAGTGAAGGGAACCCGGTGCGACTCCGGGACTGACGCGCAGCGGTATGGGTGACGGACGAGACGCTGTCTTCGGACAGGCCACTGGACCTCCGGGTCCGGGAAGGTGTCTCGCCCCGGCTGACCCCGAGTCCGAAGACCTGCTGGCCCTTGCGGTGACCACCGTGAGGTCAGCCAGGGGCTCCGCGCACGAGCCCCAGACCTCGAAGGACCCACGTGCCCGCCACCTCCGTGAACCGGTCCCGTCCCGACCTGTGCCCCGGGGCCCTGCGCCCCTGGCCCGCCGATGACGGCGCGCTCGTGCGGCTGCGGCCGCCCGGGGGTCTGGTGGCGACCACCTCCCTGCGTGCGCTGGTCTCCGTGGCCACGACGTACGGCGACCACGCGGTGCACCTGACCGGGCGTGCCAACCTGCAGCTGCGCGCGCTGCCCGCGACCGACGGGGTCCTCGAGCCCGAGGTGCTGGCCGCGATCGAGGCGACGGGGCTGCTGCCCTCGCGCAGCCACGAGCTGGTCCGCAACCTCATGACCTCCCCCCTGACCGGGCTGGTCGGCGGGCGCGCCGACCTCCGGCCGGTCGTCGCGGAGCTCGACCGCCTGCTCTGCGCGGACCCCGCCCTGGCGGGCCTGCCGGGGCGCTTCCTCTTCGTGCTCGACGACGGCCGCGGCGACCTCGTCACCCGGACGTCGGACCTGGGCCTGGTCGCCCTCGACCGGAGCACCGCGCAGCTGCGGGTCGGCGCGGGCTGGGGTCCGGTCGTGCCGCTGGCCGACGCCCCCGCGGCGCTGGTCGCCCTGGCCGCGCTGTTCCAGGAGCGCCGGGGCGACGGGCCCACGGCGGCGTGGCACGTCGACGAGCTGGCCGAGCCGCTGGTGGCCGCCGGGCCCGCCGACCCGCGCGCGCTGGTGGCCGGCGAGCCGGCGGCGTACGGGAGGCACGGCGGGGTCGAGCACGTGGAGGTGCCCGACGGGGTGCTCGTGCCGGAGCTGGCGCTGGCGCTCGCCGCGCGCGGGCCCGAGCTGGTCGTGACGCCGTGGCGAGGCTTGGTCGTCGCGGCCCTGGACGGAGGTGCGCGATGAGCACGCTGGCGCGGCCCGGGCGGCACTACGACTACGTCGACGACGGCCCGGCGATCTACGTCGAGTCGTTCGCGACGATCCGGCGCGAGGCGTCGTTCGCCGGGCTGCCCGCCGACGCCGAGAAGGTCGCGGTGCGGATGGTCCACGGCAGCGGCCAGGTCGACCTGGTCCGCGACCTGGTGGTCCACCCGCGGCTCGTCGGCGCGGCGCGGACCGCCCTGATGCTGGGCGCGCCGGTCCTCACCGACGCGCGGATGGTCGCGATGGGCATCACGGCCTCGCGGCTCCCGGCCGGCAACGACGTGCGCTGCTTCCTCACCGACGAGCGGGTCCCCGGCCTGGCCGCCGCGTGGTCCACGACGCGCACGGCTGCCGCCGTATCCCTGTGGGAGCCCTACCTCGACGGCGCCGTGGTCGTCATCGGCAACGCGCCGACCGCGCTGTTCCACCTGATGGAGATGCTGATCGAGGGCGCCCCGCGACCGGCGGCGATCATCGGCTGCCCGGTCGGCTTCATCGGCGCCGCGGAGTCCAAGGAGGCGCTGGTCGCGCTCGCCGACGACCACGGGATCGACGTCCCCTACGTCACCGTCCGCGGCCGTCGCGGCGGCTCGGCGATGGCGTCGTCCGCGCTCAACGCCCTGGCTCAGGAGGCCGAGTGACCGGCCGCTTCTACGGCGTCGGGCTCGGCCCCGGCGACCCCGAGCTCGTGACGCTCAAGGCCGCGCGGCTGATCGGCGCCGCCGACGTCGTCGCGTTCCACGCCGGCGTCGGCAAGCAGTCCAACGCCCGCCGCATCGCGGCCTCGCTGATCCCCGCGACGGCCGTCGAGGAGGAGCTGCGCTATCCCGTGACGACCGGACCCACGGCCCACCCGGGCGGCTACGCCGGCGCCATGGCGGAGTTCTACGCCGAGTCGGCCACGCGGCTGGCGGTCCACCTCGAGGCCGGGCGCGACGTGGTCCTGCTGGCCGAGGGGGACCCGCTGTTCTACGGCTCGTTCATGTACATGCACGACCTGCTGGCGCCGCGCTTCCCCACCGAGATCGTGCCCGGAGTCCCGGCCTTCGCGGCCGCGACCGCCGCCGCGGCGACCCCGCTGGTGCGCCAGACCGACGTGCTGACGATCCTGCCCGGCACGCTGCCCGAGCCCGAGCTCGCGCGCCGGCTCGCCGACACCGACGGCGCGATCATCATGAAGCTCGGCCGCACCTTCCCCGCCGTACGCTCCGCGCTGGCGCAGGCCGGCCGCCTGGAGCACGCCGTCTACGTCGAGCGCGCGTCGATGGAGACCGAGCGGCGGCTGCCGGTGGCGGACGTCGACCCGGCCACGGTGCCGTACTTCTCGCTGGTCGTCGTGCCCGGCGACTCGCGGCACGAGGAGCCCACGGGACGGCGGGTCGCGCCGGCTGCCGACACGTCCTCGGACGTCGTGGGCGGGCCGGCCGAGCTGCTCGTGGTCGGGCTCGGGCCGGGCCCCGACGCGTGGGTCACGCCCGAGGTCACGGCGGCGCTGGCCGAGGTCGACCACGTGGTCGGCTACGCGCCGTACGTCAACCGGGTGCCGCAGCGCGCCGGCCTCACCCGGCACGCGTCGGGCAACACCGTCGAGGTCGACCGCGCCCGCCTGGCGCTCGACCTCGCCCTCGCCGGCGAGCGGGTGGCGGTCGTGTCGGGCGGCGACGCGGGCGTCTTCGGGATGGCCTCGGCGGTCTTCGAGGCGGCCGAGGACCCGGCGTACGCCGCCGTGCCGGTGCGCGTGCTCCCGGGCGTCAGCGCGGTGCAGGCCGTGGCGGCGCGGGCGGGGGCGCCGATCGGCGCGGACTTCGCGGTGATGAGCCTCTCGGACCGGCTCAAGCCGTGGCCGGTCATCGAGCGCCGGCTGCGCCACGTGGCCGAGGCCGACCTGGTGCTCGCGATCTACAACCCCGCGTCGCGCTCGCGGACCGAGCAGGTGGTGCGCGCCCAGAAGGTGCTGCTCGAGCACCGCTCCCCCGACACCGTCGTCGTCGTGGGTCGCGACGTCGGCCGCGCCGAGGAGTCCCTCGTCGTCACCACCCTCGGCGCCCTCGACGCCGACACCATCGACATGAAGTGCCTCCTCATCGTCGGCGCGACCGGCACCCGCCGTACGCCGTCGGGCGCCGTCTGGAGCCCCCGCAGCGTCCCCGAGGAGTGACCCCGCTGCGGGGCCGGGTGTCGGTGTCGGTGGTGACCGGCAGGGTGCCGCCCATGGGTTGGGTCGGGGAGCGGGTGCGGGACGCGCGGATGCTCGACGCCTACCTCGCGGTCGAGGACGCGGCGTCGTGGTCGGAGTGGCTGGCCTTCGACGAGGCGGTCCCGTGGGCGCCGCGGGAGCCGGGCGTCTACCTGTTGAGGGACCCCGCCAGCCAGGTGGTCGTGCACGTCGGGATGGCCGGCGAGCGGGCGGCGTCGGGACGGCCGCGAGGGCTGCGCGGCCGGCTCGCGACCTACCGCACCGGCCAGGACGCCGTGGGCGGGTTCGTCGAGGCCGCCCTCGACCGCGCGCTCGCCGACCCCGACTGGGTGGCGAGACGGCTCGACGACCTCCGCAGCCACGGCCCTCGCCGCACCCGTCAGTGGGCCGCCGCGGCCGTCGCCCACGCCGCCCCCGAGGTCTCCTGGGCCGTCCGTCCCGAGCGCGCCGACGCCAAGCTCCTGGCCGACCAGGTCGAGCTCCTGCTGCGCCCCCACGGCCTCTGGACCCGCTGACCGTCGAGGTGGTCCCGGACGCACGTGTCGACGTGGTTTCGAGACGGGACTTCGTCCCTCCTCAACCACCGAGGAGGCGCTTGGTGGAGCGGTCGCGGGAGGGGGCGTAGAGGTAGGACTCGCCGGCGGCGGAGGACGGGTCGAGAGCCGGGCCCACCAGGATGACGGCGGCCTGGCGCAGGCCCGCGTGCTCCACCCCGTCGGCGATCGAGGAGACGGTGCCGCGCAGGACCAGCTCGTCGGGCTGGCTGGCCTTGTGGACCACGACCACCGGGCAGTCCGGGCCGTAGTGCCCGGCGAGCTCGTCCATCAGCTCGCGGGTGCGGGTGATGGCCAGGTGCAGGACGAGGGTGGCGCGGGTGGCCGCGAAGCGGGCCAGCTCCTCGGTCTCCGGCATCGCGGTGGAGCGGGCCTGGGCGCGGGTGAGGACCACCGACTGGGTCACCAGCGGCACCGTCAGCTCGCGACCGACGAGCGCGGCCGCGGCGGCGTACGCCGGGACGCCCGGCGTGACGTCCCAGGGCACCCCGGCCTCGTCGAGGCGGCGGGTCTGCTCGTGCAGGGCGGAGTAGACCGACGGGTCGCCCGAGGCGAGCCTGACGACGTCGAGGCCGGCGCGGTGGGCGTCCACGAGCTCGGCGACGATCCGGTCCAGGTCGAGGTCCTGGGTGTCGACGAGCCGCGCGTCCGGGCGACAGTGGGCGAGGACCGCGTGGTCGAGGTAGGTGCCGGGGTAGAGGCACACGTCGGCGGCGGCGAGCATCGTCGCCGCGCGCAGCGTGATCAGGTCGGCCGCCCCCGGTCCGGCGCCGACGAAGTGGACGGTCATGCGGTCTTCTCCTTGGTCCAGGCCCACTGGGTCACGGCCCGCGTCGGCGTCCAGCCCGTGAAGGAGCCGATCGCGCCGGCGTGCTCCACGTGCAGCCGGCTCAGCTCGCCCCCGCGCTCGGCGTGCAGCCGGCCGAGCAGCGCCTCGGTCTCCAGCGTCACGCCGTGCACGACCAGCCGACCGCCGGGCCGCAGCGAGTCGAGGCAGGACGCTACGACGCCCGTCACGGTGGCACCGCCGCCGACGAACACCGCGTCCGGCAGCGGCAGCCCCACGAGCGCCTCGGGCGCCCGGCCGTGCACCACCCGCAGCCCCGGCACGCCGAGGCGTGCGGCGTTGCCGCGGATCCGCTCGGCCCGCGCCGCGTCACCCTCCACGGCGACCGCCGCGCAGGTGGGGTGGGCCCGCAGCCACTCGATGCCGACGGACCCCGCGCCGGCGCCGACGTCCCAGAGCAGCTGGCCGGGCTGGGCGGCCAGCCGGGCGAGGGCCGAGGCGCGCAGGTCGCGCTTGGTGAGCTGGCCGTCGTGCTCGAACGCCTCGTCCGGCAGGCCACCGCTCCGCGGCCCGACGACCGGGCCGATCAGGGTCAGCGCGACGACGTTGAGCGCCGGCGCGTCCCCGCTCCAGGACCGGGCCAGCCCGTCGCGACGGGACTCGGCGGCGGAGCCGAGGTCCCCGAGCACGGTCAGCGCGCTCTCGCCGTAGCCGGCGGCGTCGAGCAGGCCGGCGACCTCCGCGGGCGTGGAGGCGTCCGACGACAGCACCAGCACCCGGTGACCGGGCGAGAGCGCGCGCAGGACCGCGTGGGCGTCGCGGCCGACGACCGAGACCACCTCGGCCGTCTCGGCCGGCCAGCCCATCCGGGCACGGGCGAGCGCCACCGACGACACCGCCGGCAGCACCCGCACGACGTCCGCGCCGAGCAGCCCGACCAGCGTCGAGCCGATGCCTGAGACCAGCGGGTCGCCCGAGGCGAGCGCGACGACCTCGCGGCCGGCGTACCGCTCGAGCAGGGCCGGCAGGCCGTCCCTCAGCGGCGAGGGCCACGGCGTGCGCTCCTGCCCGGGTACGGCGGGCAGCAGCGCCAGGTGCCGCGCGCCGCCGAGCACCACGGGCGCCTCCAGCACGAGGCGCCGGGTGTCCTCGGGGACGCCGGGCCAACCGTCCGCGCCGAGGCCGACGACCGTCAGGCGAGGACGCGTGGAGGAGGGCACGGGGACGAACGCTATCGTGACGACCGACAGGCACGAGGTGCCCCGACCCCCCGCTGCGACGCGGGAGCGACGGGAGAATCTGGGAAGCCGGTGAGAGTCCGGCACAGGCCCGCTGCGGTGATCTGGACGGCGTCGACGACGCCGATCCAGGAAGTCCGAAGACCGGCCTCGCGCCCCCTGAAAGCTGGCGAACGAGCGGGAGCCTCCATGCCACAGCAGTACCCCTTCTCTGCCGTCGTCGGATCAGACGGACCCGACGGCCCCGGCGGCACCGACGGCCTCGATGGCATGGCGCTCGCCCTGGTCCTCACCACGATCTCGCCCGAGGTCGGCGGCGTGCTCGTGCGCGGTGAGAAGGGCACGGCCAAGTCGACGATCGTCCGCGCGCTGGCCGCCGTCCTGCCGCCGATCGACGTCGTGGCCGGCGACCGCTTCTCGACCGACCCGCGCGAGCGTCACGTCGCCTCGCCGGACGGCCCCTTCGGCCCCGACGCCGCCACCGAGACGCGGCCGGTGCGGCTCGTCGAGCTGCCGGTCGGCGCGACCGAGGACCGCGTGCTCGGCTCGCTGCACCTCGAGCGGGCGCTGTCGGAGGGCAAGGCGGAGTACGAGCCCGGCCTGCTCGCCCGCGCGCACCGCGGCATCCTCTACGTCGACGAGGTCAACCTCCTCCACGACCACCTCGTCGACCTGCTGCTCGACGCCGCCGCGATGGGCCGCTCCACCGTCGAGCGCGACGGCGTCTCGGTCGAGCACGCCGCCCGGTTCGTGCTCGTCGGCACCATGAACCCGGAGGAGGGCGAGCTCCGCCCTCAGCTCCTCGACCGCTTCGGCCTCACCGTCGAGGTGGCCGCACCGCGCGACCCGCAGACCCGGGTCGAGGTCGTGCGCCGCAGGATGGCCTACGACGCCGACCCCGACGCGTTCGTGGCGGCGTACGCCGAGCGCGAGGCCGCGCTCACCGCACGGATCCAGCGCGCCCAGGAGCTGGTCGGCCGGGTCGTGCTCTCGGACGCGGCGCTGCTCAAGATCGCCGAGGTCTGCGCGGCGTTCGAGGTCGACGGCATGCGCGGCGACCTGGTCACCGCCCGCACGGCGATCGCGCACGCGGCCTGGCACGAGCGCACCTCGGTGACCCGCGAGGACATCCGCGCCGCGGCCCGGCTGTCGCTGCCCCACCGGCGCCGGCGCAACCCGTTCGACGCGCCCGGGCTCGACGAGGAGCTGCTCGACCGGGTGCTCGGCGACGACGAGCTGCCGCCGGAGCCGCCGGAGGGCGGCGGGGGCGGTGACGACGACACCGGCGACACCGGCGACGGCGCCGGGGACGACGGGCGCGCCGAGGACCCCGATGGTGGGGACGGCGACGGCGACGAGGGTTTCGAGACAGACGCCGGCGCGCCTTCCTCAACCCACGACGAGGCGCCTTCCTCCACGCACGAGGACGCGTCCGGCGCCGGAGGTGCGGCGCCGGGGACGCCGGTGGCCGCGGGCACGCCGTACCGGCCGCGGCTCTTCACCGTCTCCGGCACGGGGGCGGGTGCGGCCGGCAAGCGGAGCCGGGCGATCACCGAGTCCGGTCGGCGGGTGGGCGCCCGGCGCTCCGACGGCGCCGGCGGCTCGATCCACCTCAGCGAGACCGTGCGGGCCGCGGCGCCGCACCAGGTCGCGCGGGGACGGGTCGACGGGCCGCTGCGGTTCCGCGGCGCCGACCTGCGGGTGGCCGTGCGCGAGGGTCGGGAGGCCAACCTCGTGCTGTTCTGCGTCGATGCGTCGGGCTCCATGGCCGCGCGCAAGCGCATGGAGCAGGTCAAGACCGCGATCCTGTCGCTGCTGCTCGACGCCTACCGCCGCCGCGACAAGGTGGGGCTGGTGACCTTCCGCGGCGCCGGCGCGGAGCTGGCGCTCCCGCCCACCCGCTCCGTCGACATCGCCGCCACGCGCCTCCAGGACCTCGGCGCCGGCGGCCGCACCCCGCTCGCCGAGGGGCTGCTCGAGGCCGACCGGGTGCTGCGCGTCGAGCGCGTGCGCGACCCGCACCTGCGCCCGCTGCTGGTGGTCGTCACCGACGGCCGCGCCACCCAGGGCGCCGATGCCGTGGCCCGCTCGCGGCAGGTGGCCGCCCACCTCGCGACCACGGTCGACTCGGTGGTCGTCGACTGCGAGACCGGGTCCTTCCGGATGGGACTCGCCGCACGCCTGGCCGAGTCGCTGGGCGCCGAGCACGTCCCGGTCGCCGAGGTGAGCGCCCCCGGCCTCGCCGCGATCGTCCACCACTCCGTGGGCGCGGCCTGATGCCGCAGGGACAGCCGGACGCGGTGCCCCACGACGGCCTGACCACCCGCGAGCGCCGCCAGCAGCCGCTGCTGATGGTCCACACCGGCGACGGCAAGGGGAAGTCGACGGCGGCGTTCGGCCTGGCGATCCGGGCGTGGAACCAGGGGTGGGACGTCGGGGTCTTCCAGTTCGTGAAGTCCGCCAAGTGGCGCATCGGCGAGCAGACCGTGCTCGAGCGGCTCGGTGAGCTGCACCAGCAGACCGGCGAGGGCGGACCCGTCGAGTGGCACAAGATGGGCGCCGGCTGGTCGTGGTCGCGCAAGGCCGGCGACGAGACCGACCACGCCGCGGGCGCCGCGGCCGGATGGGCCGAGATCAAGCGCCGCCTGGCCGAGGAGACCCACGACCTCTACGTGCTCGACGAGTTCACCTACGTCATGGAGTGGGGCTGGGTCGACCTCGACGACGTCATCCAGACGCTGTCGCAGCGGCCGGGGCGTCAGTACGTCGTCGTGACCGGGCGCCGCGCCCACCCCCGGCTGATCGAGGTCGCCGACCTGGTCACCGAGATGACCAAGGTCAAGCACCAGATGGACCGGGGCCAGAAGGGCCAGAAGGGAATCGAGTGGTGACCGCCCCCAGCACGGCGCTCCCGCGCATCGTCGTCGCCGCTCCGGCCACCGGCCAGGGCAAGACCACGGTGTCCACAGGGCTGATGGCGGCGCTGACGCGCGCCGGTCACTCGGTGAGCGGTCACAAGGTCGGTCCCGACTACATCGACCCCGGCTACCACGCGCTCGCCTGCGGGCGCCCGGGCCGCAACCTCGACCCGCACCTCGTCGGCGAGCACCGGGTCGCCCCGCTGCTGCTGCACGGGGCACGGACGCCGGCGCCGGCCGACATCGCCGTGGTGGAGGGCGTGATGGGCCTCTACGACGGCCGCGTCGGCCACGACGGGTTCTCCTCGACCGCCCACGTCGCCCACCTCACCGACTCGCCCGTCGTGCTCGTCGTCGACATCGCGCGCTCGTCGCGCTCCATCGGGGCGGTCGTGCACGGCATGGCGACCTGGCGCGGCGCGCCCCGGATCGCCGGCGTGATCCTCAACCAGGCCGGCTCCCCCCGCCACGCCGCGGAGGTCGCCTCCTCGATCGACCTGCCCGTGCTGGGCACGGTCCCGCGCGACGAGACGGTGTCCGCGCCGTCGCGCCACCTCGGGCTGGTCCCGGCCGCCGAGCGCGACGAGGCCGCCCACGCGCTGGACCGGCTCGCCGAGCGGATCGCCGAGACCGTCGACCTCGACGCGGTCCTCGACGTCGCCCGCTCCGCGCCGGACCTCGACGTCGAGCCGTGGGACCCGGCGCACGAGGTGCGCCCGTCCGGGGACGGGCGCCCCGTGGTGGCGATGGCCGGCGGGCGCGCCTTCACCTTCCGCTACGCCGAGACCGAGGAGCTGCTGCGCGCGGCCGGCTGCGAGGTCGTCACGTTCGACCCGCTCGCCGACCCCGCGCTCCCGCCGGGCACCGCCGGGATCTACCTCGGCGGCGGGTTCCCGGAGGTGCACGCGGCCGACCTCACCGGCAACGAGCCGCTGCGCCGCGAGCTGGCCGCGGCCGTCGCGGCCGGCGTACCGACCGTCGCGGAGTGCGCCGGGCTGCTCTACCTCTGCGACACCCTCGACGGCGCCCCGATGGTCGGGGCCCTGCCGGCGCACGCGGAGATGACCTCGCGGCTGACGCTGCGCTACCCGACGGCCACGGCGGCCGGCGACTCGCTGCTGACCCGCACCGGCGAGGAGGTGACCGGGCACGAGTTCCACCGCACGCACGTCGAGCCCGTGCGCGGCGACACCGCCACCTGGACCGTCGACGGCACGGCGGTCGGCTTCGGCACGGCGAGCCTGCACGCCTCCTACCTGCACACGCACTGGGCCGGCCACCCGCGGATGGCGCAGCGGTTCGCCGACGCCGTGCACGCGCATGCGTGAGCCCCTCGAGGATCCCCTGCGCCACCACGGCGACGTCGAGGTCGGCGACCTGCTCGACCTGGCCGTCAACGTCTACGCCGGCGCCCGCCCCGACTGGCTGCAGGCGGCCCTGAGCCGCTCGCTGGACGACGTCGGCGCCTACCCCTCCCCGACCGCGGCCGAGACGGCGCTGGCCGGTCGCCACGGCGTCGCCCCCGACCGGGTGCTCGCGACCGCCGGCGCCGCGGAGGCGTTCTCGCTCGTGGCGCGGCTGCGCCCGTGGGCGCGGCCGGTGGTCGTGCATCCGCAGTTCACCGAGCCGCACGCCGCGCTGCTGCAGGCCGGCCGCACGGTCACCGAGGTGGTGCTGCCCGAGCCGTTCGTCCTGGACGCCTCGCTGGTGCCCGACGACGCCGACCTGGTGGTGGTGGGCAACCCGACCAACCCCACCGGCGTCCTGCACCCGTCCGCCTCGCTCCTGGCACTGGTCCGGCCCGGGCGGCTCGTGGTGGTCGACGAGGCGTTCCTCGACGCCGTACCGGGCGAGCCGGGGTCGCTGGTGTCCGCCGGGACCTCGGGGGTGCTGGTGGTCCGCAGCCTGACCAAGCACTGGAGCATCCCCGGCGTCCGCGCCGGGTACGCCGTCGGCGACCCCGGCCTCGTCGCCGAGCTGCGCCGGGGTCAGGTGCCGTGGTCGGTGTCGGCGCAGGCGTCCGCGGCGATGCTCGCCTGCTCCTCGACCGAGGCGCTGGTGGAGTCCGAGCGCCGAGCGGTCGAGATCGGCGAGTGGCGGGCGCACCTCGAGGATCGCCTGCGGGAGCTGGGGATCCACCACGTCGCCTCGTCCGCGCCGTTCGTGCTGGCTCGCGCCGGCGACGGCGTCCACGCCCGGCTGCGCGCCGCAGGCATCGCCGTCCGCCGCGCCGACACCTTCCCCGGCCTCGGCCCCGACTGGGTCCGCATCGCCGTCCGCCCTCCCGCCGTCACGGACCGGCTGGTGGCGGCGCTGGCGCCGTGGTGACGTTTCCCCAAGGTATGCAGCGGAGATGTCACTTCCCGTGCGCTGCAGACCGAGGGAAGTGACGTTTCCCCTGCATACCTTGGGGAAACGTCACCGGCCGGACGGCCGCTAGCGGCCGACGACCCGATGCCCTAGGCTGCTCGCGCGGGCACGAGGAAGCCGGTGGGAATCCGGCACAGTCGCGCTACTGTGACATCGCCTCCGAGAGCATCGGATGCGGTGGAGTCAGACCCGAAGGTCCGCCTACACCCCATCGAAACAGGGACGCACTCATCCCTGAGGAGGACACACATGTCATCGGCCGTCGCCACCCCCGCACCCGAGGTCGAGATCCCCTCGATCCCCCTCGCCGAGATCGCCCCGTGGGCGCTCTTCTTCGGACTCCTGGGCACGCTGGTGCTCTTCTTCATCAGCGCCGACCAGGGCGCGGTCTCCATCCCGGCCGGCACCGCGATCCACGAGTGGGTCCACGACGGGCGCCACCTGCTCGGCTACCCCTGCCACTGAGCCTCCGCTCTCCGCAGCAGCAGTAGCCCCAGGCAGCACCTTCACCCCTACCCGACCGCCCCCCGGGCGGTCGGTCGTCGGACGGACCCCACATGACCGCACGCTCGTTCCTCGTCCGGGGGCTGCTGGTCGGCCTCCTGGCCGGCCTCGCCTCCTTCCTCGTCGCCTACACCGTCGGCGAGCCGCACGTCGACACCGCCATCTCGCTCGAGGAGTCGGCCCCCGCCGGCGCCGCCGAGGCCGATGACGGCCACACCCACTCCCACGCCGACGACGGCGAGGCCGAGGAGGGCGTGACCGAGGTCAGCCGCGGCACCCAGCGCACCTGGGGCCTGCTCACCGGGACGCTGGCCGTCGGCGTCGCGCTCGGCGGCATCGTCGGCCTGCTCGCCGCCGCGACGGTCGGCCGGCTCGGCCGGCTGACCCCGCGCCAGTCGACGGCGACGGTCAGCGCCATCGGCTTCACGTCGTTCGCGCTGGTGCCGTTCCTGAAGTACCCCTCCACCCCGCCCGCCGTCGGCAGCGGCGACACGATCGGCGACCGCACCGCGTGGTACTTCGGCCTGGTGCTGCTCTCCGTCGTCGTCGCGGTGCTCGCGACGCTGGTCGCCGTGCGCCTGGCCGAGACGTACGGCGCGTTCACCGGCGTGGTCGGCGGCGCCGGGCTGTACGTCGCCGCGATGGCTGTCACCGTGCTGCTCCTGCCCACGGTCAACGAGGTGGGCAGCTTCCCTGCCGACACGCTCTGGTACTTCCGGCTCTCCTCGCTGCTGACGCTCGCCACCCTCTGGACCGTCATCGGCGTGGGGCTCACCGGCGTCGTCGGCCGGCTGCACGAGCGCTCGGTGGCCGTGCAGGCCCGCCGCGAGCTCGCGGCCAGCCTGTGAGCACCTCCGCCATCGTCGCCCCCTCGGCCGTGGCCCGCGCCGCGGCCGAGGTGCGGCTGGCCGCCCTGGCGACCCCTGCCGGCGCGCTCGGCCGGCTCGGCGACCTCGCGGTGTGGGTCTCCGGCGCGCAGGGCAGCGTGCCGCCCCGCGAGCTGACCGACGTACGCCTGGTGATCTTCGCGGGCGACCACGGCGTCGCGGCGCACGGCGTCTCGGCCTACCCGCCGGCGGTCACGCCCGCCATGGTCCGCACCTTCCTCGCGGGCCGGGCCGGCGTCTCCGCGCTCGCCCGCGCGCACGGCGTCGCCGTGCGGGTGCTGGACCTGAGCGTGGACGACGACCTCGAGGGGGTGCCGGCCGACGTGCTCGCGCACAAGGTGCGGCGCGGCTCCGGCGCCATCCACCTCGAGGACGCCCTCACCCCCGACGAGACCCGGCAGGCGCTCGAGGCCGGCGCCGCGGTCGCCCGCGAGGAGGTCGCGGCCGGCGCGGACCTGCTGCTGAGTGGCGACATGGGCATCGGCAACACCACTCCCGCGGCCGCGCTGGTGGCCGCCGGGCTCGGCCTCCCGGCGGCCGAGGTCGTCGGCCGCGGCACGGGCGTCGACGACGCCGGGCTGCGGCGCAAGACCGAGGTCGTCGAGGCCGCCCTGCGCCGCGCCGGAGCCCGCACCGACGACCCGGTCGCCACCCTCACCGCGCTGGGCAGCGCCGACCTCGCGGCGTCCACCGGCTTCCTGCTGGAGGCCGCGCGCCTCGGCGTGCCGGTGCTGCTCGACGGCCTCATGGCCGTGGCCTGCGCGCTGACCGCCGACCGGATCGAGCCGGGCGCCGCCGCCTGGTACGCCGCCGGGCACCGCTCGACCGAGCCGGCCCAGTCGCTCGCGCTCGACAAGCTCGGCCTCGAGCCGGTGCTCGACCTCGGGCTCCGGCTCGGCGAGGGCTCGGGCGCGGTCGCGGCCGTGCCGGTGCTCCGCTCGGCCGTGGCCCTGCTGCGCGACGTGGCGCTGCTCGCGGAGCTCTGAGCCCGTGGACGCCTGGCGGCTGGCCGTCGGCACGCTGACGGCGCTGCCGGTCGCGGCGCCGTCGCGGGTGGACCGCCGGACCGCCGGGCACGCCATGCTGCTCGCCCCGCTCGCCGTGCTGCCGCTGGGCGCGCTGGTCGCCGGCCTGCTGCTGCTCGGCGACCTCGCCG